>DATJVD010000042.1:0-191625 GCA_035501955.1 Steroidobacteraceae bacterium | reverse complement strand
CATGTTCAAAGGTTTACGCGGACTCTTCTCCAACGATCTGTCGATCGACCTCGGCACTGCCAACACGCTGATCTACGTCCGCGGGCAGGGCATCGTGCTCAACGAACCCTCCGTCGTCGCGATCCGGCAGGACCGCGGACCCGGCGGCCCGCGCTCCGTTGCCGCGGTCGGCAGCGATGCCAAACGCATGCTCGGCCGCACGCCCGGCAACATCGTCACGGTGCGTCCGCTCAAGGACGGCGTGATCGCCGACTTCACCTACACCGAGAAGCTGCTGCAGTACTTCATCAACAAGGTGCACGGCAACCGCTTCCTCAGGCCGAGCCCGCGCGTGCTGGTGTGCGTGCCGTACGGCTCGACGCAGGTCGAGCGCCGCGCGATCAAGGAGTCGGCCGAGGGCGCCGGCGCGCGCAGCGTGTTCCTGATCGACGAGCCGATGGCGGCGGCGGTCGGCGCGGGGCTCCCGGTGCACGAGCCGCGCGGCTCGATGGTGCTCGACATCGGCGGCGGCACCTCCGAGGTCGCCGTGATCTCG
Organism: Steroidobacteraceae bacterium; assembly: GCA_035501955.1. Taxonomy (GTDB): domain Bacteria; phylum Pseudomonadota; class Gammaproteobacteria; order Steroidobacterales; family Steroidobacteraceae; genus JASHUC01. Next base: position 191,090 of record DATJVD010000042.1, on the reverse strand, counting down.
CTGAACGGCATCGTGTACGCGGCCTCGGCGCGCATCGGCGGCGACCGCTTCGACGATGCGATCGTGAACTACGTGCGCCGCAACTACGGCATCCTGATCGGCGAGTCGACCGCCGAGCGCATCAAGATCGAGATCGGCTCGGCCTATCCCGGCCAGCAGGTGCGCGAGCTCTCGGTGAAGGGGCGCAATCTCTCCGAGGGCGTGCCGCGCAGCTTCACACTCAACAGCAACGAGATTCTCGAGGCGCTGCAGGAGCCTCTGCAGAGCATCGTGAGCGCCGTGAAGCAGGCGCTCGAGCAAACCCCGCCCGAACTCGGCGCCGATGTGGCCGAGCGCGGCATCGTGCTGACCGGCGGCGGCGCTCTGCTGCGCGACATCGACAAGCTCCTGACCGAGGAAACGGGTTTGCCCGTCGTAGTGGCCGACGATCCGCTCACCTGCGTCGCACGCGGTGGCGGACGCATTCTCGAGCTGATGGACGAGATGGGGCCCGGTCACTTCGGTCTCGAGTAACTCGAGCCGCCAGGCGTGGCAGTATTCGGCACAGGAACGTCCCGACCGCTGCCCGGACGAGGTCCCTCACCGGGGTTTCGCTTCACGATCTACGCGATCCTCTCGATCGTGCTCATGTTCCTCGATCAGCGGCGCAACTATCTCGAGCACGCGCGCTACTACCTGAGCGCCGTGGCCTACCCGTTGCAGCTTGCCGTCAACTCCCCCACGGCAGCCTGGCGCTGGCTCGAGGAGAGTCTGGCGACGCGCGAAGCCCTGCGTGCCGAGAACGTGCAGCTACGCGAGAGGGAGCGCACGCTCGAGCTCAGAACCCTGCGCTTCGATGCGCTCGCGCGCGAGAATGCGGAGTTGCGTGGGCTGCGCACCGCGCTGCCCCCGCTGGTCGATCACTGGCTGCCCGCGGAGGTCGTGAACGTCGATCTCAACAGCCTTGGCCAGCAGCGGATGCTCGTCAATCGCGGCGCGCGTAACGGTGTCTTCAAGGGGCAGGCGGTCATGGACGCAGACGGCCTGCTCGGTCAGACCCTGCATGTAGGTCCCTGGAGCGCCGAGATCATTCTCGTGACCGATCCCGAGCACGCGGTTCCGGTGCAGATCACCCGTACGGGCCTGCGCACCATCGCGGTCGGCGGCGGCGATGCCGAGTCCCTTGCCCTGCCATACCTGCCCGCGAACGCCGACGTGAAGCCCGGTGACCTCCTCATCTCCTCGGGTCTCGGGGGCGTCTTTCCCGAGGGATATCCCGTGGCGCGCGTCACCGAAGTCCGGCACGACGCGGTGCAGCCCCTTGCGCATATCCGCGCGACGCCGCTGGCACGCGTGGATCGCGCACGCGAAGTGATGCTCGTGTGGTTTCGTGACGATCACCCAGCCGCGCCGGCAAGTGCCAGCGCGAGCGCGAACTCAGAGAGCAACTCAGAGAGCAAAGACCTCAAGAACGGCAACGCGGCACTGCTACCACAACGCGCGCCGCCGAAGACTCCCGCTGCCGCCCCCGCCGCCACCACCGCCCCTGCGCCCTCTCCCGCTCCTGCTCCTGGGTCGCCATCGGCCGTCGCGCGCGCCTCGGGCGGAGCGCCAGCACCATCGCAGGAGCGGCCGCAATGAGCGCCCGGCAGCCTCAACCACGCGGCCGCATGCTGCTCACCGCGCTCGTGGGTCTCATCCTCACGGTGCTGCCTCTGCCCGAGTGGCTCGCGATCGCGCGCCCGGCGTTTCTCGTGCTCACGGTGATCTACTGGTCGATCGCGGCGCCGCGCGCCGGCGGCCTTGCGCTTGGCTTCGCCGCCGGCCTTGCGCTCGATGTGTTTCGCGGTGCTGTGCTCGGACAGCACGCGCTCGCGCTCACGACCATCACCTACGTCGCGGTGCGCGAGCATCAGAAGATCCGCTCCAAGCCCGCCTTCCAGCAATCGCTCATTCTCTTCGGCGCGCTTGCCGTCTATGAGTTCATCGTGTTTGCGATCGACGGCTGGAGCGGACATCCCGTCACGACGCCCTTGCGCTGGATTCACCCGCTGACGGGCGCGCTCGTGTGGCCGCTCGCAGCCGCGGTGCTCGAGCGCAGTCACGGCGCGGGCCTGCGCGCGCCCGCTGACTGATTCGGATCGAGACCCCATCCATGGACCGCGGCGTACGCATCAAGGATCACTGGAAGGAGCAGCGGCTCTTCGAGCAGCGCTCGCTGCTCGCCGCCGTGGTCATCGCGCTTCTCACCCTGTCGCTTGCCGGACGGCTGTTCCTGCTGCAGATCATGCGGCACGACTACTATGCGCAGCTCTCACAGGGCAACCGCGTGCGCATCGAGCCCATTCCCGCGGCGCGCGGCCTGATGCTCGATCGCAACGGCGTGCTGCTCGCGGGCGGCCAGCCCGCCTATCAGCTGGAGCTGGTGCGCGAGGAAGTACCTGATCTCGAGTCGACGCTGCGCCGCCTGGTGAAGATCGGCATGATCTCCGCCGAGGAGCTGCCCGATGTGCGCAAGACGATCCTCTCGCGCCGCGGCTTCGACAGCGTGCCGATCCGGCTGCGCATGTCCGACGAGGACGTGGCGCGCTTCGCGGTGCGGCGCTTCGAGTTTCCGGGCGTAGACATCAAGACGCGCCAGACACGCTCCTATCCCTACGGCCAGCTGGCCGTGCATGCCCTCGGCTACGTCGGCGCCATCAGCGAGCAGGACCTGGCGCGCATCAACGCGGCCGCTTACGAAGGCACCGCGCTCATCGGCAAGCTCGGCGTCGAGAGCACCTACGAGGGCGAGCTGCACGGCACCAACGGGTTTCGCGAGATCCTCGTCAACGCGCAGGGGCGCTCGGTCGACAAGCTGGGCACACTGACGCCGCAGCTGCGCACGCAGGCGCCGGTGGCCGGCGAGGACCTGATTCTTGCGCTCGATCTCGAGACGCAGCGCGCGGCCGAGGAGGCGCTCGGCGAACATCGCGGCGCGGTGGTTGCGCTCGATCCGCGGAACGGTGATGTGCTCGCACTCGCGAGCCGCCCCGGATTTGATCCCAATCTGTTCGCGCGTGGGCTCACGCGCGCCGAGTACGCCAGGCTTGCAAACGATGTCGACAAGCCGCTGCTCGATCGCGCGCTGCGCGGCGCGTATCCTTCCGGCTCCACGATCAAGCCGACGATCGCGCTCGCGGCGTTGACGGACCACGTCATCGATCCCAATCGCGCCGTCTTCTGCAACGGCGTGTTTCACCTGCAGGGCAGTCGCCACTTGTGGCGCGCGGACAAGGACGAGCCGAAGGGCTGGCTCACCATGGGGGAGGCGATCTCGCGCTCCTCAGACGTGTATTTCTATGAGCTCGCCGCAACGCTCGGCATCGATCGCATCGCGAGCTTCCTCGCGCCCTTCGGTTACGGCCAGGCGACCGGCATCGATATCGGCGGCGAGAAGCCCGGCCTCCTGCCCTCCCCGGAATGGAAGCGCAAGGCATTCAAGCGGCCCGAGGATCAGGTGTGGTTCCCCGGCGAGACCGTCAACCTCGGCATCGGCCAGGGCTATCTGCTCGTCACACCGCTGCAGCTTGCGCACATCGCCGGCATCCTCGCGGAGCGCGGCCGCAACGTGCAGCCACGACTCGTCAAGGGCGTTCGCGCTGTGGATGGCCGCGTGAGCTGGCTCGCCCCGGTCGAAGGCAAGCCGATCGAGGGAGTCTCCAACGCCGACTGGACGACGGTGATCGACGCCATGATCGGCACGACGCAGTGCGCGAAGTATTGCGGCACCGCTTGGCACGCCTTCCAGAAGACCGCGTACACCGCGGCGGGCAAGACCGGAACCGCGCAGGTCTACAGCGTCGCGCAGGACGAGAAGTACAACGCCAAGACCGTCGCCGAGCAGCTGCGCGATCACTCGTGGTTCATCGTCTTCGCGCCCGCCGAGTCACCGCGCATCGCCGTCGCCGTGCTCGTGGAGAACGGCGGCTTCGGAGCGAGCACCGCCGCCCCGGTGGCCCGCAAGGTGCTCGATACGTATCTGCTCGATGCAGACGGCAAGCTCAAGCCCGACGACGTGCACACGGACGCGCACGCCCCGAGCCGCCCGCCGGGCCCGCGCGCCGCACCGCTCGAGCGTGCCGGTACCAAGACCGCGGCCAATTCGGGCGGCACACCGCTCCCGCCCGCGCCGGAGTCGAGCAACTAATGATCTACGAGCAGCTCACCGATGCCTCACGCGCGCGCCGCACCGTCACGGCGGGCGCCCGCATGTTGCTCGCTCTGAAGCTCGATGGGCCGCTCCTCATCGGGTTGTCGCTCGTTGCCGCCTACGGGCTCATTGTGCTCTACAGCGCCTCGGGACAGAGCCTGGGCACCGTGCTGCGCCAGGTGGCGCACCTCGGCATGGGCGCGCTCGCGATGGCGGTGCTCGCGCAGGTGAATCCCAACTTCCTGAGACGCAGCTCCCCGTGGCTCTACGCCTTAGGCGTCGTGCTGCTCCTGATCGTCGCGGCCATGGGTTACGTCGGCAAGGGCGCGCAGCGCTGGCTCAATCTCGGAATTCTGCGCTTTCAGCCCTCGGAGATCATGAAGCTCGCGGTGCCGATGGTGTGCGCCTGGTATCTGCACGATCGGCCACTGCCGCCGCGCGTGCGCACGCTGCTGCTGCTCACGATCGTCATCATGCTGCCGGCGGGTCTGGTCGTGCTGCAGCCCGATCTCGGCACCGGCGCGCTGATCGTGGTCGGGGGCGCCCTGGTGATCATCATGGCCGGGCTGCAGATTCGCATCATGGCGGCGCTCGGTGCGCTCGCCGCGCTCGGCGGCTGGGTCGGCTGGCACTTCCTGCACGACTACCAGCGCAAGCGCGTGCTCACCTTCATGAATCCCGAGAGCGACCCGCTCGGCGCCGGCTATCACAGCATTCAATCCATGATCGCGATCGGCTCCGGCGGCACCTTCGGCAAAGGCTGGATGAATGGCAGCCAGGCGCAACTCGAGTTCCTGCCCGAGCGCTCCACCGATTTCATCTTCGCCGTCATCGGCGAGGAGTTCGGCATGCTCGGGCTGTTGCTGTTGCTGCTGCTGTATGCCTTCGTGGTGGCGCGCGCGCTCTATCTTGCGACACAGACGCAGGACACCTACGCACGCCTCCTCGCCGGCAGCCTCGCGCTCACCTTCTTCGTGTACGTATTCATCAACGCAGGCATGGTGAGCGGGCTCTTGCCGGTGGTCGGCGTGCCGCTGCCGCTCGTGAGCTACGGCGGTACCTCCATGGTGACCCTGCTCGCCGGCTTCGGTATTCTGATGTCGCTCTACTCGCACCGGAAGCTGATCGGTTCCTAGTGACGCGAGGACTGCTTGCAACTCTGGCCGTCTGTTTGCTGCTGTTCGCAAGCGGCGCACGGCCGCTGCGCGCCGAGACGACCGGCTTCGACACCACCCGCCCTGACATCCGTCGCTTCGCGAGCGAGGTCGCCAAGCGCGACTCCCTCAGCCGCCGTCAGGTGCTGCGCCTGCTCGCGAAGGCCGAGCCGCAGCCCGAGATCGTCGATCTCATGAACCGTCCCGCCGAGCGCGTGCTCGAGTGGTGGGAATACCGGCAGCTGTTCGTCACCGAGCGGCGCATCAACGAAGGCGTGCAGTTCTGGCTCGCGCATCGCAGCGCGATCGAGCACGCCGCCGCGTTGCACGGCGTGCCGGCGGAGTACCTGGTGGCGATCCTCGGCTGTGAGACCTACTACGGGCACAACACCGGTCGCTTCAGGGTGATCGATGCGCTCGCGACCCTTGCTTTCGACTATCCGCCGCGCAGCGAGTACTTCCGCGGCGAGCTCGAGCAGTTCCTGCTCTTGACGCGCGAGGAGCATCTCAATCCGCTGCGCGTGAAGGGCTCGTATTCCGGTGCCATGGGCGCGCTGCAGTTCATGCCCTCCGCATACCGCCGCTATGCGCTGGATGCGAGTCGCGATCACAAGCGCGACCTGTGGAACGATTGGGCCGACGTGCTCGCGAGCATGGCGAACTACCTGCGCAAGAACGGCTGGCAGCCCGGTGCCCCGGTGCTGGCCGAGGCCGAGGTCGATCCCGATGCGAGCTTTCAGCTGCCGCCGAACAGCTTCGATCTGAGCTCGACGCTCGCTCAGCTGAATGCCGCGGGCCTGCGCATCGATGAGAATCTGCCGGGCGCCACGCCCGCGGTCGTGATACCCGCCGAGGAGAAGGAAGGACCCGCCTACCGCGTCGGCTTCAACAACTACCGCGTGATCACCCGCTACAACCACAGCGCGCGTTATGCCATGGCGGTGAACGATCTGGCCCACAGCATCGCCGACCGGGTGCACGCGGTGCAGGCCGCCGTTCCGGCCTCCTGATGCGCCGGCACACACGCGCGGTTCGCTCGTACACACTGGCAGCCGCGCTGCTCGTGCTCGCTGCCTGCTCGAGCAATGTGCGCCGTCCGAGCGCGCCGCCCGGGCACGCTGCGCCCGTGCCTCCGCCGCCTGCGCCCGCCGCGCCGCCACGCGATCTCACGGCGATTCCCGATGCCGTGCCGCGCTTCGAGCCGCGCAGCAAGTTCGGCAACCCGCCCTTCTACGATGTGCTCGGCCATCGCTACTTCGTGCTGGCGAAGGCCGACGGCTACGTCGAGCGCGGCGTTGCCTCCTGGTACGGGCCGACCTTTGATGGCCTGCACACCGCCATCGGCGAATCCTACGACATGTACGGCATGACGGCCGCGCACAAGACGCTGCCGCTGCCCGCCTACGCGCGCGTCACGAACCTGCACAACGGCCGCAGCATCGTCGTGCGCATCAACGATCGCGGGCCCTTCGTCGCGAACCGGCTCATCGATCTGTCGTACACCGCCGCTGCGAAGCTCGACATGCTGCGCGAAGGCACGACGCTCGTCGAAGTGCGCGCAATCACCCCCGATCACCCGGCGAGCGATACGCTCACGCGCGCCGCCCTCTCGCCGCCACCTGCCCTCTACGTTCAGGTCGGCGCGTTCCACGAGGAGAACAATGCGCAGCGGATGCTCGACAAGTTGCACGGCGCCGGATTCACCAATGCCGTGCTGCTCTCGCGCCCCGAGCACGCCCGGCTGTACCGTGTGCGCGTGGGACCGGTGGCGAGTGTCGCGCAGTACGATGCGCTCACGGCGCGCCTGGCAAAGATCGGCATCGTGAACGCGCGCCTCGCGCTCGACTGACATGGCCGAGCCGCTGCCTGTCTGTTATTTGAATGGTACGTATCTGCCGCTCGATGAGGCGCGCATCTCGCCGCTCGATCGCGGCTTCCTCTACGCGGACGGCGCCTACGAGCTCGTCCCGGTGTATGCCGGGCGGCCGTTTCGCTTTGATCCGCACTGCGCGCGGCTCGAGCGCAGCCTGCGCGAGCTGCGCATGGAGGATCCCGTCGGACGCGACGGCTGGCGCGAGATCTTTGCAACCCTCATTGCGCGCAACGGCGGCGGCGATCAATACGTCTACTGTCAGGTCACGCGCGGTGCCGAACGCGGGCGCAATCACGCGCCGCTGCCGCGCGTGCCGCGCACGGTGTTTGCATTCTGCGCCCCGTTGCCTGTCACGCCGCCCGAAGTTCTGGCGCGCGGCATCGCCTGCATCACCGCGGCCGATACGCGCTGGGCGCGCTGTGACATCAAATCCGTCGCGTTGCTCGCCAACGTTCTGCTGCGGCAGCTCGCCCTCGATGCGGGTGCCTCGGAGGCGATTCTGCTGCGTGACGGCGAGCTCACGGAGGCCTCGGCTTCCGCGGTTCACGTGCTGATAGATGGCGAGCTGCGTACACCGCCCGTCTCACAGCGGCTGCTGCCGGGAACCACACGCACCGTGGCCGAGGAGCTCGCCGCGCGAGCGGGCCTGCCGTGCCGCGCGGCACGCATCAACGAGTCTGAGCTGCGGGGCGCGGCCGAGATCTGGCTCTCGGCAGCCACGCGCGAGCTCGTGCCGGTGACGACGCTCGATGGACAACCCGTCGGCAGTGGTGCGCCTGGTGAGGCGTGGCGCCGTCTATATAATGAATTTCAGCGCTACAAGCAGGAGCTCGCCGGACGACCTTGGTGAACGAACGCCGCCTGCTGGAATTTCCGACGGACTATCCCATCAAAGTCGTTGGCCGCGCCTCCGACACGCTGCGCTCCGAGGTGGACGCCATCGTGGCCAGGCACGCCCCGGACTTCGACAAGAGCCGCACGAGCGAGCGGCGCAGCGCCAACGGCAACTTTCTCTCCATCTCCTACACCATCCGCGCCGTGAGCGCCGAGCAGGTGACGGCGCTCGCCAAGGAGCTCACCTCCTGCTCCTCGGTGCTCATCGTCATTTGACATCACTGGCCGGCTCACCGCGTGAGCGCTCGCTCGCAACGCTCTATAACCGCTTTGTAACCGATTTGAGTGCGCCCCGAGGCGCCGATCACGCCGGTGACCCGCTTATAACCTGCGGATAGGTCGCCGTCGGCCGCGCCGCCGTTTAGCATTGATCGGGAGAGGAAAGCGGCAGAACACGAATGTCGATCACGCTGGACCAGGTCACCAAGCGCTACCAGGGATCTCCCGTGGTCAACGATGTCTCGCTCGACATCGGGGACGGCGAGTTCTTCGTGCGCCTCGGCCCGAGTGGCAGCGGCAAGAGCCCGCTGCTGCGCGCCGTCGCCGGCCTCACGGGCGTCGATCACGGGCGCATAGCGCTGCATGGCCGCGACGTGACGCACCTCGCGGCACGGCGCCGCGGCGTCGGTCTCGTGTTCCAGAACTACGCGCTTTTTCGCCACATGTCCGTCGCGGACAACATCGAGTTCGCGCTGCGCGTGCGACGCATGCGCGCGGGCGCGCGGCGCGCGCGGCGCAAGGAGCTGCTGCGGCTCGTGGCCCTCGAGGGCATGGACGACCGGCTGCCCGCACAGCTCTCCGGCGGCCAGCAGCAGCGCGTCGCCGTCGCGCGCGCACTGGCGCACAAGCCCGAGGTGCTGCTGCTCGATGAGCCCTTCGGGGCGCTCGATGCGAAGATCCGCGAGGAGCTGCGCCGTACCATCCGCCAGGTGCAGCGCGAGCTCGGCATCACGACCGTGCTCGTCACGCACGATCAGGAGGAGGCGTTCGCACTCGCCGACCGTATCGGGGTGATGAATTACGGACGGCTGCTCGAGATGGGCCGTCCCGACGATCTGTATGCGCGCCCCGCGACGCGCTTCGTCGCCACCTTCCTCGGCGCCGCGAATCTGCTGCTCGCACGGCAGACTCACCGCGGCATCTGCTTCGGATCCGATCCGGTGCTGACGCGCGGTGGCGATGGCGCGCAGAGCGCGCGCGAGCACGAAGTGGTCGCGGTGCTGCGTCCCGAGGAGATCGAGCTCGGCGCGAGCCGCGACAGCTTGCGCTCCGTCTACATGGCGCACGGCTCGGTCGAGGAGATTCTCTTCAGCGGCGCGCTCGAGCGCATGCGTGTGCGGCTCGGTGACGGCATCACCGATGCGCACGTGATGCGCGCGGATAACGGTGCCGACAGTGCCTATCTCGAGGTGACCCGCACGCAGCACGAGCAGCGGGTCTTTCCGCTCTCCCCGGGCCAGGAGGTGGCGATCGGCGTGCGTCGCTTGCACGTGCTGCCGACGCCCCTGTCGAGCTTCACCGCCTGCGGTGCTGATGCCGCCGACGCCCAGGCGATCGGGCGCCAGCCGTTCCTCACCGAGCTCGCGGCGCGCATGAAGACGCGCGTCGCCACGCGCATCGAGCCCGCGCTCGGCAACCTCGACGGCGACGGCGGTGACGGGGCCGAGTTCGGCGGAGCGGCCGTCATCTCGGCCGCACGCGCCGCCGCCCACGGCGGCGCGGCCCAGTGCGCCGCCTGGCTGATGCGCCGCGGTGCGGAGGAAGTGTTCGTCCTGCCGGAAGAGATCCCGGCACCCCGGCGCGTACTCATTCACTGGGTCGACGAGACGGCGCGACGTGCGACGCTCGCCGTGTCCGCGAGCCTGCTGCGCCATCTCTCGGCCGAGGCGGTCTACATCGGCATTCTGCCGGATGACGGCGCCGTGGATGCACAGCGCCCGCTCGGCGTGCGCGCGCTGCTCGATGCGCGTTCGGAGGCACAGGCGATGCATGGCCTCGAGATGCGCACCGAGCTGCGCTTCGGGGATGTGGCCGCGGAGCTCGCGCGGCGCCTCGGTGAGTCGCCCGACCAGCTGCTCATCCTCGGCATCTCCGACATCGACGAGCTCACGCGCTTCGCGCCGCTCTTTGCCGTGCCGGGGCGCGCACTGCTCATCGTCTATCAGCCTGCGGGCGCCGCGTCGCGGCGGCCCTAAGCAATCCCAGGACTGCCGCGCGTGCCACAGACCAGTTTCCGCCAGCCGAGCGTGCTCCCCGGCTTCGGGCTCACGTTCGGCTTCACCACGTTCTTCCTGAGCGCGATCGTGCTGATCCCGCTCGCCGCGCTGGTGCTGATGGCCGCCTCCATGCAGTGGAGCGAGTTCCTGCGCGTTGTGCTGAGCGCACGCGCGCTCGGCTCCTACCGGCTCTCCTTCGGCGCCTCGCTGCTCGCCGCGAGCATCAATCTGGTGTTCGGCTTCATCATCGCCTGGACGCTCGTGCGCTACGAGTTTCCCGGCCGCAAGGTAATCGATGCCCTGATCGACATGCCCTTCGCGCTGCCCACTGCCGTGTCGGGCATCGCGCTCACGACCGTGTTCGCGCAGAACGGCCTGCTCGGTCACTACCTGTCGCTGCTCGGCATCCAGGTGGCCTACACGTGGATCGGAGTCACGATCGCGCTGACCCTCATCGGCATGCCCTTCATGGTGCGCACCTTGCAGCCGGCGATTTCCGAGGTGCAGCGCGAGCTCGAGGACGCGGCCGAGACGCTCGGCGCCGGACGGCTCTACGTCTTCCGGCGCATCATCCTGCCGACGGTGCTGCCGGCGATGCTCACCGGCTTCACGCTCGCCTTCGCGCGCGCCGTGGGCGAGTACGGCTCGGTGATCTTCATCGCCGGCAATCTGCCGATGAAGACCGAGATCACCCCGCTTCTGATCGTGATCCACCTGCAAGAGTTCGACTATCACGGCGCGGCGGCGCTCGGCTTCGTGATGCTCGTGATCTCGTTCGCCGTGTTGCTCACCATCAACGTGCTGCACGGCTGGGGACGGCGACACCTCGTCGCCACGGCGCACTGATGGCAAGCGCAATTCCCGCTGCGATTCCCGACGAGCTCGCGCACCGCCCCGGCCGCGACACCTGGCTGCATCTGCTCGTGCGCTGGAGCCTGATCGGAGTGTCGCTCGCGTTCCTCGCGGCGCTCATGATCGCACCGCTTGCGACGGTGTTCGTGGTGGCCTTCCAGCGCGGCATCGGCACCTACCTGCATACCTTCGCCGATGCCGACACGCGCGCTGCCGTCCGCCTTACCCTGACCACGGCCGCGGTGGTCGTGCCTCTGAACACCGTGTTCGGTCTCGCCGCCGCCTGGTGCATCGCGAAGTTCGAATTCAAGGGCAAGAGCTTCTTCGTGACGCTCATCGATCTGCCGCTCGCGGTCTCCCCGGTGATCTCGGGCATGCTGTTCGTGCTGCTCTTCGGCGCGCAGGGCTGGTTCGGCGAGTGGCTGCAGGACCACGACATCAGCATCATCTTCGCCCTGCCCGGCATCATCCTGGCGACGATGTTCGTGACCTTCCCCTACGTGGCGCGCGAAGTGATCCCACTCATGCAGCAGCTCGGCAACGACGAGGAGGAGGCCGCCATCACCATGGGGGCGGGCGCCTGGATGACCTTCTTTCGGGTAACCCTGCCCAAAGTGCGCTGGGGACTGCTCTACGGCATCATCCTCTGCAATGCGCGCGCCATGGGCGAGTTCGGCGCCGTGTCCGTGGTCTCCGGGCACATCCGCGGGCTCACCGATACCATGCCGCTGCAGATCGAGATCTTCTACAACGAGTTCAACTTCGTCGGAGCATTCGCGGTGGCCTCGCTCCTCACCTTGCTCGCCGTGGCGACGCTCATCATCAAGACGCTGGTCGAGCGGACCGGCTACAAGCGGCGCTGAGCGATGCTGGAGCGCGCCAGAATGCTGTTGCCGGAGCGAGCGAGCCTCGAGCGCCTGGCCGAGCGGCTGCGCATCGATCCGTCGCAGACGAGCCTCGGCTGGTGGCTCGCGCTCAGTCAGATCGCCGTGGTGCTGCTCGTGGCGGGCGGCATCTCCTACTATGCGATCGGCCGTCTGCACGACCTCGCCGATGAGCAGGGCAAGGTGCGCGTGCAGCTCGCCGGCGCAATGGCGCGCGAGGATCTGCGCCGCATGGGCGAGGACGCAGTCACCGAGGTGCGCGTAGTTGCCGACCGCCCCACGCTGCAGCGGCTGCTGGTCGAGAATCGCCCCGAGGCTCTCGTGCCGTTGCTGCGCCGCTCCTGCGAGAGCGAGACCATCGATGCGTGCGCCGTATTCGATGCCGGCATGCTCGTGGCTCAAGCGGGCGCCATGGTTCCCTGGAGCGATATCGCCGCCGCGAGCGTCGAGCAAGGCGCGAGCTTCCTCGCAGTGCCCCAGAGCGGACCTGCGCCCCTCATCGGCGCGGCGGCCCCGATCAGCGGCCGGCCCACCGCCAAAGTGCTGATCGTGCGGCTGCTGGATGACAAGCTCGCGGCCACTCTCAGCCGCCAGGTCGGATTGCAGGTCCGCCTCGTCAACTACCGCACCTTCACGCGCGCACCCGTGGATGCGCTCACGGCCCTGCACACCGCCGGCCTCGCCGATGGCAGCTCAGCGGTCCAGCGCATCGATGCGCTCAAGCTCTACGCCGCGAGCTTCCCGGTGTTTGCATCCACCGGCGAGGCGATCGCGCTCATTGAAGCGCGGTTGCCGGCCGCAGAGATCGATAGCGCGGCGAACCGCCTTATTCACCATGTGCTCACGATGGCGGTGATCCTCGCTGCGCTCGCGGTGCTCGCGGGCGTGGTCTTCGGGCGCTACGTGACCGGGCCTCTGCAGGCGCTCACGCAGGCCGCGGTGCGGCTCGGTCACGGCGATTTCTCCACCTCGATCCCGGGTGGCGGCGCCGCCGAGGTCGGCGCACTCGCACGCACGATGGAAGACATGCGCCGCAACCTCGTCGAGCTGACCGGCACCCTGCGCCGGCGCGAGGCCGAGGCGCAGGCGGTGCTCGCCGGCATCGTCGAGGGCGTCTATGCGGTCGACAAGAACCGCACCATCCGCTATTTGAACCCGCAGGCCGCGCGCCTGCTCGGCATCGAGGGGCAGCAGGCGGTGGGGCGCTTCTGCGGCGATGTGCTGCAGCCGCGCGCCGCCGGGGGCGTGCGCCCGTGCGAAACTAACTGTCCGATCCTGCTCGCGCGCAGCAACGGCACGGCGCGCTCGGTCGAGCACCTGCAGGCGGGCGCGCGCGGCACGCGCACCACCATCATCACGAGCTCGGATCTCGTCGATGGCATGCAGGTGCAGGTGATCCGCGATGAGACCGAGCTCGAGGCCGTGCGGCGCGCGCGCGATTCGGTGCTCGCGAACATCTCGCACGAGTTTCGCACTCCGCTCGCCGCGCAGCTCGCCTCCATCGAGCTGCTGCGCGAGGGGCTCGCCACCATGGCGCCCGAGCACAGCCGCGAGCTGGTGCTGTCGCTCGAGCGCGGCACGCTGCGCCTCACTCAGCTCATCGACAATCTGCTCGAGAGCGTGCGCATCGAATCCGGTCAGCTGAGCATCCGCCGGCAGCGCATCGAGCTCGCCGACGTGATCGAGGAGGCGCGTGCGCTCACCGAGTCGCTGCTCGTAATGCGGCGGCAGAGCCTCGAGGTGAGCCTCGCGCCTGATCTGCCACTCATCACGGGCGATCGCACGCGCCTCACCCAGGTGCTGGTCAACCTGCTTGCAAACGCCAACAAGTTCGCCCCCGAGGGCAGCGTGCTGCGCATCGGTGCCGCGGCGAGCGCCGGCACCGTGACTCTCTGGGTCGAGGACGAAGGCCCCGGCGTGCTCGAAAGCGACGGCAGCTCGATCTTCGAGCGCTTCCGGCGCGGCGCCGACGCCGAGCCCGAGCCGGGCGGACTCGGCCTCGGACTGTGGATCGTGAAGTCGATCGTCGAGCGCCACGAGGGCACGATCACCGTGACGCGCACGCCCGAGCAGCGCACCCGCTTCAACATCACGCTGCCGGCGCCGACGGAGACTGCATGAAAGTGCTGATTGCCGACGACGACCGCGACCTGCTCGAGCTCATCGGCTTCGCGTTGGCCCAGGCGGGCTTTCTGGTGGTCAAGGCCGGGGACGGCCCGACGGCGGTGCGCATGTTCGATGCGGAGGGACCGGACCTCGTCGTGCTCGACATCAACATGCCTGGTGCGAGCGGCTTTCAGGTGTGCGAGGCGATCCGCGCGCGCGCGAATACCCCCGTCATGATGCTCACCGTGCGCAGCGAGGAGGAGGATCTGGTGAAGGCGCTCGAGCTCGGCGCCGATGACTACCTGACCAAACCCTTCTCACCGCGCACCCTGCTCGCGCGCATCAAGGCGCTGCTGCGCCGCGCCGGCATGGAGAGCTCCGCCGCGCCGCTCGCCGCGGGACGCGTGGTGCTGAGCCTCGAGGAGCACACGGTGCAGATCGGCGCGGCCGCGGCGGTGCGGCTCACGAAGCTCGAGCTGCGGCTGCTGCAAATGCTGCTCGCCAACGCCGGCCGCACGGTGAGCTCGGACCGCTTGCTGGTGCACATCTGGGGCCATCGAAACTCCGGCGACCGGCAGCTGCTCAAGCAGCTCGTGCACCGGTTGCGCCAGAAGATCGAGATCGATCCGACGTTGCCGCAGCTGTTGCAGACCGCGGCCGGCGCGGGCTACAAGCTCGCGGTCGAGTAGCGCTCGAATGGCGCCGCGCGCTCAGCGCGCGGTGCCGGTGATCTGGTCGAAGATCCCGCCTTCGGCGAAGTGCACCTTCTGCACCCGGCTCCAGCCCCCGAGCTCGGCGATGCTGACGAGCGTCAGGCGCGGAAACTGATTCGCATAGCGCGCCGCGACGTCCGCATCGCGCGGCCGATAGAAGTGCCGTGCGATGATGTCCTGACCCTCCTTGGTGTAGAGGTACTGCAGGTACGCCTGCGCGACCTCGCGCGTCCCGCGCTTGAGAACCACCTTGTCCACCACGGCGACCGTGGGCTCGGCGAGGATGCTCACCGTGGGCACGACGATCTGCAGGCTATCGGACCCGATCTGCCGCTCGGCGAGGAAGGCCTCGTTCTCCCACGCGATGAGCACATCGCCGATGCCGTGCACGAAGGTCGTCGTCGAGCCGCGCGCACCGGTGTCCAGAACCGGCACGTGTGAGTAGAGCTGGCGGAGAAATTCCCGCGCGCGAGCCTCGTTGCCGCCCGGCTGCTTGAGCGCCCACACCCACGCAGCCAGATAGTTCCAGCGGGCGCCGCCCGAGGTCTTCGGATTGGGCGTGATCACCGAGATGCCCGGCCGCACCAGATCGCTCCAGTCACGGATGCCCTTCGGATTGCCCTTGTGCACCAGGAACACGATCGTCGAGGTATAGGGGGCGCTGTTGAAGGGCAGACGACTCTGCCAGTTGAGCGGCAGCAGCTTGCCCCGGCTCGCGAGCGCGTCCACGTCCGCCGCGAGGGCGAGCGTCACCACGTCCGCCTGCAAGCCGTTGATCACCGATTGCGCCTGCGTGCCCGATCCGCCGTGCGACTGTTTGACGGTAACGACTTGGCCGGTCTGCGCGCGCCAGTAGCGCGCGAACACCGGGTTGTACTCGTTGTAGAGCTCGCGCGTCGGATCGTAGGAGACGTTGAGGAGCGTCAGCGCGGGGGCGGCCCACGAGCGCGCTGCGCCCAGAGCGAGCGCCAGCACGCCGAGCACTGCGACCGCTGCTGCGGCCGCACGCCGGACTGCATCAGAACGTGAGCTGGAACTGCGTGAAGAGCGCATCTTCGGGGTGCCGGTTGCCATTCTTCGCGCCGAGCTCGAAGCGTGTGTGTTCAAAATCGAGCATCCATCTTAGATTGCGATTGAGGTACCAGTTTATGCCCGCGCCGAGCGCGCGTGCCGTGCGCGCGGCGGTGGCCGGATCCGCGAACGAGTCGGCACCGCCCATGAAGGCCGCCTCATCCACCGTGAGCTCGTGATAGCGCGCGACGATCTCCCACGCGCCCCAGCCGCGGGTGCCCGGCTTGAAGGTGGTGTTCGGCGAGAAGGCATTGTACGCGGCCACTTCGCCGGTCAGGAAATATCCCAGCGACACCTGCCAGGCGGAATTGTCCATGGTTCCGGTGCGCTTCAGCGAGGAGCTGATGCGGCGCGCCACATCCTGCGAGGACTCGGCATATTCGGCGATGAGTCCGAAGCTGCCCGCGTAGTAGTAAAGCTGCGGCGACCAACGCACCTGCTGGCCGTTGGCATAGGTGGCCGTGGTGCCCGTGCGGTACGAGAACATCGCCAGCTGTCCCGGGGTCTTGTAGCTCGGCACGAGCGGATTCGAGGCCGTAGCGACGAAGTTTGCATAGGTGCCGGCGATGCCGATGCCAAAGCCGCGCAGGTAGGGATTCGCGAAGCGGGCGAACGGCTGCGCGAAGATGCGCGCTTCGTAGTCCGGCCGCCCCGTGGGTGAGGCATCGGGTGTCGGGTTCGAGTCGGTGCTTTGACCGTCGGTCGTGCCGTCGAAGGCTCCGATGGCATAGCCGAACAGCCCCGCGCCGATGTCGCCTGCGATTTGCAGGCCCAGATTGCGGTTCGGCACGATGGAGCTCGGCAGCCCGAGCTCGATGAAACGATCGTACTGGTCGGGCTGCAGCCGCTCGAGGCCCACCGGCGCTTTGAACTTGCCCGCCTGCACCACGAACCAGGGCGCGAGGCGCGCGGCCGCGTAGGCCTCGACGAGGATCGACTTGCCGTTGGCGAAATCGGGCATGAAGCGAAAGTCGTAGATATTGTCGAGCGTGCCCTCGAAGTAGGGCCGCGCCTTCCGCAGCAGCCAGCTATCCGCGCTTTCCGGCGTGGCAGCGTCTGTATACCAGCGCCCATCGACCGCGAGATTGCCGCGAAAGCGAATGATGTTCGCCCCGTCCGTGGATTGGAGATAGATACCCTGGGGACTCAAATTGCCAACGGCGGCATTCGGCGAAACCGCGCTGTCCGCCGTCAGCGCAGCCGACGCCCCGGAGGACCCCTGCTGGCTCGCCGCCGCCGACGCCCCGGAAGCTGCCTGCTGGCTCGTGCCAGCCGCCGCCGCGGCCGGCGCAGCCTGCGCCTCCCCCCGGGACTGAGAATTGCTGCTCACCTGAGCGTGAGCATTGCCGCTCTGCTGCGTGAGGGTCTCGAGCTTGTCTTCGAGCTGCCGGATACGCTGCTCCTGCTCATCGATGCGCTTGAGGAGCGCGCCCACGTCGGGCTGCGCTGCGGGCGTGGCTTGCGCAACGGCAACGTCGGCGGCAAACGCGCCGAGGGTCGCCAGCAGCGCGCACCCGACCACGAGGCGCTCGCGAGAATGCATGTTGGTTTCCTTATGTCGCAGCAATTTGTCGCCTGCGTCGCCTGCGTCGCCTGCGTCGCCTACGTCGCCTACGTCGCGTACGTCGCCTGAGCGACGAGCCGCGGCGCTCTCAAACGTGGAAGTCATGCTATTGGGCGGCAGTTACGCCGTCAGTCGAGCCGCGGTAACAGGTTGGTGACGAGACGCATGCGCCTGCAAACCGCTATGCTGCGAGCCCGTGCACTGAGAAGGGACCTCTCGATGCTGCGCACCATCTTCGTGCGGCTGCTGCTGCCCATCGTGCTCGCCGCCAGCGTGGTCGCGTTCTTCGGCCTGCCGCGCGCGGAAGCGCTGCTCTCGCGCTGGTTCCGCGCGGACGTGCGCCAGAGCGCGGGGCTCGTGATGAGCTCCATGGAGGATCCGCTCGCAAACCTCATCGAGCACGGCGACGCCGAGGGGCTGCGCGCCTACCTGGCGCGCACCGCCCACGATGCGCATCTCACGGCGATAGTGGTGTGCCGGCCCAACGGCAAGACGCTCGCGCGCACCGATCACACGCCCTACAACATCGGCTGCGCACAGAGCGTGGCGGCGGGCGATGACGCATACGTGCACGTCGCCGCGGGTCCTGCGCAGATCTCCGCCTTCAACCTGATCACGACCGATCAGCAGCGCTACCGGGTGCTGCTGGTGAACGATCTGAGCTTCGTCGCGCACCGCCAGACGATCGCGCGGCGCTACCTGCTCGGTGCTGCGGTGATTTCCGCCTTCGCGCTCGCAACGCTCGCCTTGGGCGGCGCCTGGATGCTCTTGCAACGCTGGGTCGCCATCCTGGTGCGCGACATTCGCGACCGCAGATTCCTGGACGACGCAGGCACGCAGCGCCTGTCGGATCCGATCCTGTCACAGGTGCGCCAGGTGCTGAGCCAGATGGAGGCGAGCCAGCGCCTCGAGATCGACTTCCAGGAGAACTGGACGCCGCAAGCCCTCCAGCAGGTGGTGCACGACTACCTGCACTCGCCGCAGATGCTCGTGGTCTCCAATCGCGAGCCCTGCGCGCACGTGCGTATGCCGGACGGCTCGATCGAGACGCAACTACCCGCGAGCGGCCTGGTCGCGGCGCTCGAGCCCGTGATGCGCGCCTGCGCCGGGACCTGGGTCGCGCACGGCAGCGGCTCTGCGGACCATGACGTCGTCGATCGTCTCGATCACGTGCGCATCAGCGCGGGCAACGGCGCCTATACCTTGCGGCGCGTATGGCTCACTCCCGAGGAGGAGGCGGGCTACTACTACGGCTTCGCCAACGAGGGCCTGTGGCCGCTGTGTCACCTCGCCTACGTGCGCCCGGCCTTTCGCCAGAGCGATTGGACCACGTACTGCGAGGTGAATCGCAAGTTCGCCGCGGCGGTGCGCCGCGAGCTGCACTCGGCGCGCCCGGTGGTGCTGATCCAGGATTATCACTTCGCCGTGCTGCCGCGCATGCTGCGTGAGCAGAGCCCGGGCGCAACCATCGCGCTGTTCTGGCACATCCCCTGGCCGAGCGCCGAGACCTTCGGTGTCTGCCCGTGGAAGCGCGAGATGCTGCTGCACATGCTGAGCGCCGACATCCTCGGCTTTCACACGCGCTATCACTGCCAGAACTTCCTCGACACCGCGGACCGCTACATCGAGTGTCGCATCGACCGCGAGCAGATGAGCGTCACGCTGCAGGGCCACGTGTGTCACATCGCGCCCTACCCGATCTCGATCGAGTGGCCGCCCCGCTGGCTCGCGAGCCTGCCGGACGTGCAGGTCTCACGCGCCGCTGCGCGCGAGCGTTACGGAATCGCGCCCGAGGTGCGCCTGGTGCTCGGCGTCGAGCGCTGGGATTTCACCAAGGGGATTCTCGAGCGGTTCCTCGCGCTCGAGACGCTGCTCGAGCGCCAGCCGCAGTACCGCGGCCGCGTGACCTTGCTGCAGGTCGCCGCGCCCTCGCGTGCCCAGCTGCCGGCCTATCAGAATCTGCAGCAGGCGACCTTCGCCGAGGCCGAGCGCATCAATCATAAGTTTGCCGGTGAGTCGAGCGCGGTTGCCCCTGGCGAGCACGCCGGCGTGGGCCCTTGGCGGCCCATCGTGCTGATCGATGAGCATCAGCCCCCCGAGCGGGTCTTCGAGTTGTATCGCGCCGCGGATTTCTGCCTCGTGAACAGCCTGCACGACGGCATGAATCTGGTGGCGAAAGAGTTCGTGGCCGCGCGCGACGATGAGGACGGCGTGCTCATCCTCAGCACCTTTGCCGGTGCCTCGCGCGAGCTCGTGGAGGCGCTGCTCATCAATCCCTTCGATATCGCGGAGACCGCAGCGGCGCTCGAGCGCGCGCTTGCGATGCCGCGCGAGGAGCGCCGCGAGCGCATGCGGCTGATGCGCCGCACGGTGAAGCAGAGCAACGTGTATCGCTGGGCGGGACGCATGCTGATGGATGCCGCCCGCATCCGCCAGCGCCAGCAGCTCACCGCTCGCTCGCAGCGCCTGGGCCAGGTGCGCCGCGACGCGACTCAGAGCGTCGACTGATCCCGCCCGAGCGCGCGCCAGAGGTGCGGCGCGAGGCCCTGTGCCACGGATGAGATATCCGCGGGTCCCCCCAGGCTTGCGAGCTGCGTCATCTCGAGGCCTGCGTAGCCGCAGGGATTGATGCGCCGGAACGGCTCGAGATCCATTTCGACATTGAGCGCGAGGCCGTGATAGCTCGCGCCGCGACGGATGCGCAAGCCGATGCTCGCGAGCTTGCGCTCGGCCACGTAGACGCCCGGTGCCGTGCGCTCCGAGCGTGCGCGAATACCAAGCGCGGCGGCGTAGTCGATCACGCAGCGCTCGAGCGCCGTGACCAGATCGCGCAGGGTGAGCGCGGCCCGGCGCAGATCGATCAACGTATACACGACGAGCTGGCCCGGTCCATGGTAGGTCACCTGGCCGCCGCGATCGGCCTGGAACACGGGGATGTCGCCGGGGGCGAGCAGGTGCTCGCGTCGCGCATTCATGCCGAGCGTGAACACCGGCGGATGCTCGAGGAACCAGATCTCGTCGGGGGTTCCTGCATCGCGCTCATCGGTGAAGTGCTGCATGGCGCGCCAGGTAGGCTCGTACGCGACGCGGCCCAGATGGCGTGCGATGAGCGCCGCGGCGCCGTCCCGCTCAGCGGACGGCGGCGAGCGCGCGATTGTCGAGGCCTGCATTGTTGCGCTGGAGCGCCTGCTCCGCCCGGTAGCTCGAGCGCACGAGTGGACCTGAGACGCACTCGAGGAAGCCGCGCGCGAGTGCCCACTCCCGCAAGCGATCGAACTCATCGGGCGCGACGTAACGCTGCACCGGCAGATGATGCAGGGTCGGCCGCAGATACTGGCCGAGCGTGAGGATATCGACCCTGATGGCGCGCAGATCGTCCATGGTCGCCGCGATCTCCTCATCCGTCTCACCCAGGCCGAGCATGAGACTCGTCTTGGTGAGCACCCGTGGAGCATGCTGCTTTGCGTGCTCGAGCACCCGCAACGTCTGCTCATATCCGGCGCGCGGATCGCGCACCGGATGCGTCAGACGGCACACAGTCTCGACGTTCTGTGCGAACACCTCGATGCCCGAGTCGACTACGGTACGCACATCTGCGAGCACGCCGCGAAAGTCCGGCGTCAGCGCCTCGATCGCGGTGTGTGGATTGCGCTCCTTGATCGCCCGCACGCACGCGGCATAGTGCGCGGCACCGCCGTCCGGCAGATCATCGCGATCGACCGAGGTGAGCACGACGTACTTGAGCTTCATGAGCTCGACGGTGCGTGCAGCGTTCCGCGGCTCCTCTGCATCGAGCCAACCATGGGGATTTCCCGTGTCCACTGCGCAGAAGCGGCACGCGCGCGTACACACCGCGCCCATGAGCATGAGCGTCGCCGTGCCGGCGTTCCAGCACTCACCGATGTTGGGGCACTTGGCCTCCTCGCACACCGTTGCGAGGCGGTGCTCGCGCACGATGGCGGTCACGGCGCCGAAGCCCGCGCCGGTGGGTGCCCGCGCCTTGAGCCACGCAGGCTTGCGCAGACCGATTTCGCCCGCGCTTGTCGCATGCGCCTTGATACCGTCCCGGATCGCGTGAAATCCCTGCGCGGTCAGATACTTCTCGCCGCTGCGCACGCCCTGCTCCGCTGCCTTGTCCTTGCTCTCGCTCACGATGCCATTCTACCGCATGGCCTTCGCGCGCAAGCGCGCCTCGAGCGCTGCCAGCCTCTCGGCCGAGCCGATGTCGAACCAGGCTCCGGCATGCAGCTGCCCGCGCAGCCGCCCGGCGGCGATGGCCCGTTGCAGCAGCGGCAGCAGCGGAAAGCGCCCGGGCGCACAGCCGGCGAAGAACGCCGCCTGATAGATGCCGATGCCGGCGTAGGTAAGCCGACCAGTCTCGGTGTTGATGACTCGATCGCCCTGCAGCCCGAAGTCCCCGGCCGGGTGATGCGGCGAGTTCGGCACCAGCACGATGCGCGCATCGTCTGCGGCCCCGAGCTTCATGCGCGCGAGGGCGCCGAAGTCGAAGTCCGTCCAGTTATCGGCATTGACGACCAGAAAAGGCGCGGAGCCGAGAAGCGGCAGCGCCTGATAGATGCCGCCACCCGTCTCGAGCGCGTGGGGGCCTTCCTCGCTGTAGCTGAGGGAGAGCCCGTAGCGCTCCCCGGTACCGAGAGCCGTGCGGATCTGCTCGCCCAGCCACGATAGATTGATGATGACTTCGCGGACGCCGGCTCTTGCGAGCGCTTCGAGGTGGTACACGATGAGCGGCTTGCCGCCCGCCGCGAGCAGCACCTTGGGAGTCGTGTCGGTCAGCGGTCGCATGCGCTCGCCGCGCCCGGCCGCGAGCACCATCGCCTTCACGTGCCGACCTGGTTCGCGTGGCGGGCACCGCGCGCGAGCTGCGCGTCCACGCGCGCGTTCGCACGCACCAACTCCGTTGCCGCACGCCGCTCGAGAAAGCGACCCAGCTCGTGCAGCTCCGGATATTCGGCGCAGGTCGTGAGCACGTAGCGCAAGGTGAGCCGCAGGTCCTGCAGATAGCCGGGCTTGCCGTCGCGGTACCACAGCCGAGCGAAGATGCCGAGCACTTTCAGGTGACGTTGCACGCCGATGAGATCGAACCAGCGCAGCAGCTCGCGCTCGCCGCCGCACGCCTTGAAGCCTTGCGCCAGGAGTCGCTCGCGATGGGCGCCGACCCAGCGCGCGACCCGCTCGCGCGGCCAGGCGATGTAGCAATCCTTGAGCAGCGAGACCAGATCGTAGCCGAGCGGACCGCGCAGAGCGTCCTGAAAGTCGAGCACGCCAGGATTGCGCTCCGCCAGCACCATCAGATTGCGCGAGTGGTAGTCGCGATGCACGAACACCTGCGGCTGCGCGAGCGCCTCGCGGATCAGAAACTCGAACGTCGCCGCAATGAGCTCGCGCTCCTCGGCGCTCAGCTCGAGCGCCAGATGGCGCGCGCAGAACCATTCCGGCATGAGCGCGAGCTCGCGCAGCAGGGCGTCCCGATCGTAGGGCGGGAGCTCGCGCGCGACCTGCGTGCCGCGCGCCTGGATCACCGCCAGCACGTCGAGTGCGTCACGATAGAGTGGCTCGGGATCGGCCCCGGCCGCGAGCTCCGACAGATAGTGCGTGCTGCCGAGATCCTCGAGCAGCACCAGCCCGCGGGCCACGTCGGCCTGATGCACGCGCGGCACGTGCGCGCCGAGCGACTCGAGCAGCGCGCTCACCTTCAGATAGGGGCGCACGTCCTCCTGCTCCGGCGGCGCATCCATGACGATGAGCGTGCGACCGCCGTCGAACACACGGAAGTAGCGGCGGAAGCTGGCATCGCTCGAGGCCGGCTCGATGCGCTCGGCACGCACCCGAGCTTCATTGACGAGCCATTCCTGGAGCAACGCGAGACGCGAGTCGACGTGAGTCATGCAGGTAACGGAGTTGCGGCGTCAGCGGGCGCCGCGTCCGCCGCGGCGCGCCATTATAATGCCCGGCCACATGCTGCCTCCGTGTCCATCGCCGCCGCTGTGCGGGCCGTCACGCCTGTGGCATGTGCATCGGGGCACCGTCGCGGTGCTGCTCAGCGCCGCCTCGCTGTGCGCGGCGGCGCACGCGGACGAGGAGCCGATGTGCCCGACGCTGAGCATGCGCGCGGCGACCGAGCCGCCCCGCGAGAGCAAGCCCGATCCGAATGCCCCCATCCAGGCGGAAAGCGACTCGTCGACGCTCGGCGCGGACGGCAACCTGGCGCTGCGCGGGCACGTCGAGGTGCATCAGGGAGATCGGCAGCTCCGTGCGGACGATGCGCAGTACGACCGCAACGCCAACGCTCTGTCGGTGAAGGGCGGGGTCGAGTACAGCGACCCGATCGTGCGCCTGAGCGGTGCCGATGGGCATTACTCGCCGAGCAGCGGCGCGAACGTGCGGGGTGCGCAATTTCAGCTGCTGCAGCGCTCGGCGCGCGGCACCGCGCAGGAGCTCGATGTGACCCCCGAGGGTATCCTGCACCTGAAGGGCGTGACCTTCACGACCTGCCCGAAATCCGATCGTTCCTGGCAGCTGCGCGCGGGCGCGTTGACGCTCGACACCGGCGAGCGCGTCGGCACGGGCAAGGATGCGCGCATCGATTTCAAAGGGGTGCCGATCCTGTATCTGCCGTGGGTGACTTTCCCGCTCGGCAACGAGAGGAAGAGCGGCTTTCTGTTTCCGAGCATCGGCAACAGCTCGCGGGGCGGCGTGCAGGTGGAGATTCCGTACTATTTCAACATCGCTCCCAATGCGGACCTGACGCTCGATCCGACCTACTATTCGAAGCGCGGTGTCGACATCGCAGGCGATACCCGCTTCCTGACGCAGGACCAGAGCGGCGAGCTGCAGTGGCACTTCCTGCCCAACGATCAGATCACGAACGAGAATCGCAGCTTCGTCACCTTGCGCGACGTGATGCAGCTGCCGGAGGAGTTGCGGCTGCGCCTGGAGGCCGCCAACGTGAGCGACCTGCAGTACTTCCAGGACTTCGGCAGCGGTCCCGAGGGCACGAGCGTCGTGTTCCTGCAGCGGCTCGCGCAGCTCACCTACCGTGACGAGTACTGGAACCTCGGCCTCGAGGCGCAGGAGTATCAGACGATCGCCGAGCAGTGTCCTCCCGCACCGCCCGGCGTGGTCGTCACGGAACAGCAGTGCCAGCTGCTCGGGCAGCAGTACGAGCTGATGCCCACGGGGCTGCAGAGCACCAACGTGTTGCCCGAGCTGCAGCGTCCGTACGCACGTGCCCCGCGGTTGTATGCGAGCGGGGACTTCGGCTGGGGACCGCAGGAGCTGCTCCACTACGGCTTCGATTCTGAGCTCGTCGACTTCACGCGCTCCGTCGGCGTGACCGGCTGGCGCTTGGACGTGATGCCGAAGGTCGCCTTCGACCTCGAGAATCCCGGCTACTTCGTGCGCTCGAGCATCGCGTGGCGCTATACGCAGTACGAGCTCGACAACACGCTGCCGGGCGCGGACCGCTCGCCCTCGCGCTCGCTGCCGGTCGCGAGCGTCGATACCGGGCTGCTGTTCGATCGCACGCTCGGCGCACGCAACGAGAACACGCTCACTCTCGAGCCGCGCATGATGTATCTGTACGTGCCCTACCGCGACCAGAACCAGCTGCCACTGTTCGACACGGCGCTGCCCGACCTGAACATGGTGCAGCTGTTCCGTCCCAACCGGTACGTGGGCGCCGATCGCGTGAGCGATGCGGATGAGGTCACGGTCGGCGTCACCAGCCGGTTACTGAACACGACGAGCGGCGAGCAATACATCGCCGCGACGCTCGGCCAGACGTATTACTTCGACACCCCGCGCGTGCAGTTCCCGGGCGAGGACCTCGACGGCCACAAGAGCTCAAATCTCATCGCGGAGCTCGCGCTGACTGCCTACCGCAACTGGAATGTCGATCTCAACATCGAGTGGCAGCCGTCGAGCTCGCAGGCCGAGCGTACGTTCGTGCAGCTGCAGTACCACCCCGCCACTGACAGCGTGGTCAACATCGGCTATCGCTATCAACGCAGCACCGCGGTTCCGGTCACTATTGCCGACCCCGGGCCGCCTCCCGCGTACCTCATCACCGGCCTTTCGAGCGAGGGCCTCAATCAGGCCGAGATGTCGGGCGCCTGGCCGGTGTCGGATGCCTGGAACGTGCTCGCCCGCGCGGTCTACGATCTGAACGCCGACAAGGCGCTCGACACCCTGGCGGGGTTCGAGTATCGCGCCTGCTGCTGGCGCGTGCGCCTGCTCGGGCGCCGCTACCTCATCAACGGCACGGGCCAGCAGGACACGGCGGTGCTGTTCCAAGTGCAGCTGACGGGCCTCGCGGGGGTCGGCCCGGCCTCCGATACTTTCCTCGGGACGGCGATTCGGGGATACTCGCCACCCACGCTGTCCGGCGGGGCACCGCCCCGCTCGAATACCGCGGGCGGCTCATCCCTGTTTTCTCATTGAGTCATGGAACTCTCGAGTCGATTCAACACCATGCAAACATCACCGGGCGCATCGCGCGCCTCGTTCCAGCCGCGCCTGGCGCGCGGCGCCGCAGTGCTCGTGAGCGCTCTCGTCTGTCTGCTCGCCGGTGCACTCGCGCACGCGCAAACTCGCGACCTCGCCACCAAGGGTGCACTGCTCGACCGCATCGCGGCCATCGTTAACGATGGGGTGGTGCTCAGCAGCGAGCTCGATGCGGAGGTGGCCCTGGTCGCCGAGCGGTTGCAGCAGCAGAAGCTCGAGCTGCCGCCGCAGAATGTGCTGCGCCAGCAGGTGCTCGAGCGGCTCATCGTCCAGGAGATCGAGATGCAGCGCGCGAACCACGCCGGCATCAAGGTTCCCGACGAGGCGCTCAACAATGCCCTGCAGGAGGTGGCGCAACGCAATAAGCTGACGCTGTCGCAGCTGCCGGAGGCGCTCGCCTCACAAGGCGTCGACTACGCGAGCTATCGCGACGCCATGCGCAAGGAGCTCACGCTGACGCTGCTGCGACAGCGCGACGTCCTGCAGCACATCAGCGTCACCTCGCGCGAGATCGATCAATATCTCGAGAAGCAGTCGAAGCACCCGGCGGACAACGAGTACAACATCTCGCACATCCTGATCGCCGTGCCGGAGAATGCGACGCCCGAACAGCTCGAGCAGGCGAGCAAGCGTGCGCAGGATGTCTATGAGCGCGCCAAGTCCGGCGAGGACTTCGCAAAGCTCGCGGTGTCGTTCTCGAACAGCCAGACCGCGCTCGAAGGCGGCGCGCTCGGCTGGAGAAAGGGCACCGAGCTGCCGACGTTCCTCTCGGATGTGGTCTTGAAGATGAAAGCGGGTGATGTCAGCGCCCCGATGCGCGCACCGACCGGCTTTCACATCGTCAAGCTCAACGACATCCGCGGTACCGAGCAGAAGGTGGTCGTCGATCAGGTGCACGCGCGTCATATCCTCATGCGGCCAAACGAGCTGCAGGACGATGCGACGGTCAGGCAGAAGCTCGAGCAGCTGCGCGCCCGCATCATGAACGGCGAGGATTTCGCCGGCCTGGCGAAGATCAGCTCCGAGGATCCCGGCTCGGCGAGCGATGGCGGTGATCTCGGCTGGTCGAGTCCCGGCACCTTTGCTCCGGAGTTCGAGAAGGAGCTCGACAAGCTGCAGGAGAACGAAATCAGCGAGCCCTTCCGCACTCAATACGGCTGGCACATCGTGCAGCTGCTCGGCCGCCGCCGTTTCGACAGCACCGACGAGCTCAAGCGCAAGCACGCCGTCGATGAGATCCGCGCGAGCAAGGCAGACGAGCAGACCGAGCTGTGGCTGAGACAGCTGCGTGATGACGCTTACGTCGAGTACAAGTTGTGAGTTTTGAGTTTTGAGTTGTGAGTTGTGAGTGCCCGCATCGCGCTCACCTCCGGAGAGCCGGCCGGGATCGGTCCCGATCTGTGTCTAGCGCTCGCCCGCTCTGAGCTCGACTGCGAGCTCGTGTGCCTGGCGGATCGGGCACTCCTCGCCGAACGTGCCCGGCTGCTCGGCGCGCGCGACATCACCTTCGTCCCCTACGACTCAGGCGCGCGCCGCGCGCACACCCGCGGCAGCCTGACGGTCCTCGACTGCCCGCTCGCCGTGAACGCGACGCCGGGAACGCTCGATGTACGTAACGTCGGCGCGGTCCTCGGCATGCTCGATCGCGCCATCGACGGCTGTCTCGCCGGTGAGTTCGATGCTTTGGTCACGGCGCCCGTGCAGAAGAGCGTCATCATGGATGCGGGCGTCGCCTTCAGCGGCCACACCGAATACCTCGCCGAGCGCACGGGCGCGCCGCGGCCCGTCATGATGCTCGCCGCCGGTACCATGCGCGTCGCGCTCGCAACCACGCACCTGCCGTTGAAGGCGGTGAGCGCGGCCCTGACCACCGCACTTCTCTGCGAGGTGCTCGAGATTCTGGACCGTGATCTCAAGCGCTGGTGGCGCCTGCCGCGGCCGCGCATCGCCGTGTGCGGGCTGAATCCGCACGCAGGCGAGAGCGGACACATCGGTGATGAGGAGCTGCGGGTGATCGGACCGGCGCTCGCAGCGGCGGCGGCGCGCGGCATCGACGCCACGGGCCCGTTGCCGGCGGACACGGTGTTCGTGCCGCAGCTGCTCGCGCGCTACGATGCGGTTCTCGCCATGTACCACGACCAGGGTCTACCGGTCATCAAACACGCCTGCTTCGACAGCGCCGTCAACGTCACGCTGGGGCTGCCGCTGCTGCGCACCTCCGTGGATCACGGCACCGCGCTGCACCTCGCGGGCACGGGCCGGGCCGAAGCCAAGAGCCTGCTCGCCGCAACGCAACTCGCACTGCAGCTGCTCGCTCCCTGAGGCGGACCGTGCGCGCCCGCAAGCGCTTCGGCCAGCACTTCCTGCACGATCCCGCCGTGATCGAGCGCATCGTGAGCGCGATCGAGCCGCGTGCGGTGGATCATCTGCTCGAGATCGGCCCGGGGCGCGGTGCGCTGACGCGTGCACTCCTCGTCACACCGCTCGCCTCGCTCGATGCCGTGGAGGTTGATCGGGATCTCGCTCAGGCGCTGCAGGCCGAGCTCGCTACGACGTCGAGCTTCACCCTGCATCGCGCCGATGCGCTGGAATTCGATTTCGCCGCGCTCGCGGCCGCGCGTGGCGCGCGCCTGCGCCTGGTGGGCAATCTGCCCTACAACATCTCGACGCCCCTGCTCTTTCATCTGCTGGCGAGCGCAGCTGCGCTGCGCGACATGCACGTGATGCTGCAACGAGAAGTGGCGGAACGGATCACCGCGCCGCCCGGCGGCTCCGATTACGGCCGGCTGACCGTGATGCTCGCGCCATGGGTACGCGCGGAGCGGCTCTTCGACGTGGGGCCGGGCGCTTTCCACCCGGCACCGCGCATCTGGTCCAGCGTGGTGCGGCTCGATGTGCTGCGCGAGCCCGCCTTTGCCGTGAGCCCGCGCTATGGCGCGATCGTCGCGGCGGCCTTCTCCCACCGCCGCAAGACCCTGCGTAACGCATTGCGCGGGCTTCTGAGCGCTGCGCAAATCGAGGCCTGCGGCCTGGACCCGGGGACACGCCCGGCGACAGTGGCCGCAGAGGCGTACAACGCGCTGGCGCGGGCTGCGGAGAGAGCCGCGGCGCAAGCGTCGCCGGCAGGGGAGCGAATAGGTTAGGATTTCAGCGTGCAACCGACCTACCGCCGCATCCTGCTTGCCATCGAGCTGAACGATGACAGTCTCTGGGTCGGCCGCCGCGCGCGTGCGCTCGCCACGGCGCTCGGCGCCGAGCTCGAGCTGCTCCACGTGGTGGAATATGTACCCGTCGAGCCCATGGGCGAGACGCTCATGCCGGCCGTGCAGATCGAGGAGGAGCTGCTCGTGCGCGCGCGGCAGCGCCTGGTCGCGCTCGCCGCCGAGCTCGACATCGCGGAGGAGCGTTGCCGCGTCGAAGCGGGCCACGTCAAGGGCGAGATCGTGCGCATCGCGCGCGAGCGTGCGTGCGATCTGATCGTGGTCGCGAGCCGTGAGCGCCACGGGCCGTCGATTTTTCTCAATCTCACCGAGGACACCGTGTTGCACGCGGCACCGTGCGATGTGCTCGCCATGCGCGTGGGGCCGGCGCGGCCCGCGCCGCGCTAAGATGCAGCCATGATGCAACCCGAGGATACGAAGTCGGACCACCCTATCCGGGTATCCGTCGAGACCAGCTATCTCGAGGAGCAGTCCGAGCCGGCGAAGCCGCGCTACGTATTCGCCTACACGATCACCATTCGCAACGACGGTTCGACACCCGCGCGGCTGCTCACCCGCCACTGGATCATCACGGATGCGAACGGCAAGGTGCAGGAAGTGCGCGGTGACGGCGTGGTCGGCGAGCAGCCATACCTGAAGCCTGGGCAGGGCTTTCGCTACTCGAGCGCCGCGGTGATCGAGACTCCGGTGGGCGTAATGCAGGGCAGCTACCAGATGGTGGCGGAGGACGGGCATCACTTCGATGCCCCAATCGCGCCCTTTCGCCTCGCAATGCCGGGCGTGCTGCACTGAGGCGGCGCGTAGCGCGCGCTCTAACATTCCTTCATGCGCTTTGCGATCGGCGACATCCAGGGCTGCGCCGACGAGCTGCGCGCGCTCGTCGAGCGGCTCGGCTTCAATGCCGACCGCGATCAGCTGTGGTTCGTCGGCGATCTGGTGAATCGCGGTCCGCGCTCGCTCGAGGTGCTGCGCTACGTGCACGCGCGGCGGGACAACGCCAGCGTCGTGCTCGGCAATCACGATCTGCATCTGCTCGCGCTCGCCTACGGCTCGGGCACGGACGCGAAGTCGGGTGACACGCTCGATGCAGTGCTCGCGGCGCCCGACCGCGACCTGCTGCTCGAGTGGCTGCTGCAGCAGCCGCTGGCGCATCTCGAGCGCGGTGATCTGCTCGTGCATGCCGGCCTGGTGCCGCAATGGACGGCCACCGTCGCGCTCGAACTCGCGCGCGAGGTGGAGAGCGCTCTGCAGGCCAACCCGGCGGCCTTCTTCTCACAAATGTATGGTGATACGCCCGATCGCTGGAGCGAGCGGCTCGTCGGCATGGAGCGCTGGCGCTTCGTCGTGAATGTGTTGACGCGGCTGCGCGTGTGCACGCCGCGCGGTCGCGTCGATCTGCGCATGAAGGGGCCGCCCGAGCGCACCCCGCGGGGCTATCGCCCCTGGTTCGAGCTGGAGCAGCGGCGATCGGCCGGCACGCGCGTCGTTTTCGGACACTGGTCGGCGCTGGGTTATGTCAATGCGCACGGTGTGCTCGGACTCGACACCGGCTGTGTATGGGGTGGCGCGCTGACGGCGGTCAATCTCGACTCGGATGCACCGCCCGTGCGCCTGCCGTGCAGCGGCTATCAATTACCCGATGAGCTCTAGGCTCTTGCCCCGTGAGCTCTAGGCTTGCGGGCCCCAGCTGACGACGATCTGCTCGGTGCTGTTCGTGTAGACGCCGGGTGAGAGCTCCAGGTCGATTGGCTTCGTGCCGCTCGCCGTCACGGGAAGGATCACGCGCTGCGCGGCGCGCACCTCCAGCTCTCCGACGCTCCCGGGCATGACGCGCAGGGCCAGCCGGACGGGCCAGGTGGTGCCGCTGCGCGGGCGGAGCACAACGCTGCCGGAGCCCGAGAGCGGCTGCAGATCGATGACCAGAGTGTTGCGCTTCCAGTACTGCGGAAACTGCGGGGCGGGGGCGGAGCTGCCCGGCGGGGCCGACTCGTCCAGCTCGTGCACCACCTCGGGGGGAGGCGGCGGCTTGTGATGCCACGGCCAATGAATGTGGCTGCAGCCCGCGAGCGCGACCAGCACGAGCGCGGCAGCAGCCCATGCACCCACGCGGTGCCCCGAGGATCGTCTCATGGCTTGTAAAATCGCCCCCCGCCTACACCGCGGCATAACATACGCGAATCGCAGGCCGGGTACACCCGTATGCCAACGCCGACGCCGCACGCCCTGAACCTCAAGCGCTGGATCGACGCGAACCGCCATCTGCTCAAGCCGCCGGTGGGCAACCGGCGCGTGTTCCGCGACAGCCAGTTCATCGTGCAGGTCGTCGGCGGTCCGAACTCGCGTCAGGACTATCACGTCGACCCAGGCGAGGAGTTCTTCTACCAGCTGGAAGGCGACATGCTGCTGAAGACCATGCAGGAGGGGCATCTGGTGGAGATTCCGATACGGGAGGGTGAGGTGTTCCTGCTGCCTGCGCGCATGCCGCATTCGCCGCAGCGCTATGCGAACACCGTCGGCCTCGTGATCGAGCGCGACCGCCGCCCCGGGGAGGAGGACGGCCTGCAGTGGTACTGCGAGCGCTGCGGCCAGCTGCTGTACGAGGAGTTCTTCCCGCTCACGGATATCGAGACGCAATTTCCGCCCGTGTTCGAGCGCTTCTACGCAACTCGTACGCACCGCACCTGCACGCGCTGCGGGACCGAGCTGCAGCGCCCCGCCTGAGCCGCGGCCGAGATGCGCTTCGAATCCACCCTCGCCTACGCGCAGCAGCGGGATGCGAGCGATCCGCTGCGCGATTTTCGCGAGCGCTTCGCGCTGCCCCGTGATGCGCACGGCAGCCCGCTCACCTACCTTTGCGGCCAGTCGCTGGGTCCGCTGCCGCTCGCCGCGCGTACGCTCGTCACCGAGGAGCTCGACGACTGGGCGCATCTCGCGGTGCGCGGGCACGAGTCCGCGCGGCGCCCGTGGCTCGACTACCACGAGCACCTGAGCGCCGGGCTGGAGCAGCTGACGGGCGGACACCCGGGGGAAGTCGTGGCGATGAACTCGCTCACGATCAATCTGCACCTGATGCTCGCAAGCTTCTATCGGCCCGCCGGCCAGCGCACCCGCATCCTCATCGAGGCGGGCGCCTTCCCTTCCGATCGCCATGCGGTCGTCTCGCAGATCGCCTGGCACGGGCTCGACCCGCATACCGAGCTGATAGAGCTCGCACCGACGCGGGGCGAGCTCATCGATGAGGCGGCGCTCGAGGGCGCCATCGAGGAGCAGGGCCCGCGGCTCGCGCTCGTGCTCTGGCCGGGGGTGCAATACCGTACCGGACAGTCGTTCGACGTCGCGCGCGTGACCGCGGCTGCGCACCGCGCCGGCAGTGCCGCCGGCTTCGACCTCGCGCACTCGATCGGCAACGTGCCGCTCGCGCTGCACGCGACGGATGCCGACTTCGCCGTCTGGTGCAGCTACAAATATCTGAATGGCGGGCCAGGCGCGATCGCCGGATGCTTCGTGCACGAGCGCCACGCGGTCGAGCGCACGCGGCCGCGGCTCGCCGGATGGTGGGGCCATGAGCCGGTGACGCGCTTTGCCATGCGCCCCGAGTTCCGCGCTTCCCCCGGCGCACGCGGCTGGCAAGTGAGCAACCCGCCGATTCTCTCTAGCGCCCCGCTCATCGCCTCGCTCGAGATCTTTCGCGCTGCGGGCATCGAGCGGCTGCGCGCGAAGTCCATCGCGCTCACCGGATTTCTCGAGCACCTGCTCGCGCCCCTGCCCGTGACGATCGTGACGCCGCGGGCGGCCGAGGCGCGCGGCTGTCAGCTGTCGCTGCGCCTCAACGACGCGCAGCTCTCCGCGCGCGAGATTCACGGCCGGCTGGAGGCTGCAGGCGCGATCTGCGACTGGCGCGAGCCCGATGTGCTGCGCGTGGCTCCCGCACCGCTCTACAACCGCTTCACCGACGTGTTCCGCTTCGTCGAGGTGCTCACCGAGTCGCTCGCCGCCCCGGGCCGGCGCAGCGCCACGGGCGCGACCGAGCGGTCGTGAGCATCCGGCGCGCACAGCCGGTGAGCGTAGTCGGCGCCGGACTGGCCGGGGCGCTGCTTGCGATCCTCCTCGCGCGCCGCGGCTTTGCCGTGACACTCTACGAGCGCCGGCGCGACCCGCGACGCGGCGCGGCCGAGGCCGGTCGCTCGATCAACCTCGCGCTCGCCGCGCGCGGCATCCGTGCCCTCGAGCACGCCGGCATCATGGAGCGCGTGCGCCCGCTCATGATTGAAATGCGCGGCCGCCTGGTGCACGAGGTGGGACGCCCGGCCGTGCTGCTACCCTATGGACAGCGCGCAGATGAGGTCATCTACTCGATCGAGCGCGCCGCGCTCAACCGGCTGCTGATCGAGGAGGCGCTGCGCTTCCCGGGCCTCGCGCTGCGCTTCGGCACGCTCTGCAACGGAGTCGACGTAGCGCAGGATGTCCTGCAACTTCAGGATGCGGCCTCCGGCCGCAGCTACGCGGCGCCCCTCACGCCGACCATCGCCACCGACGGCGCCGGCTCCGTGGTGCGCGCGAGCCTGCAGCGTGCGGGGCTTGCGAGCGTCCGCGAGGAGCCGCTCGATCACGACTACAAGGAGCTCACGATTCCGGCGCGAGCGGGGCGCTACGCGCTCGAGCCGCATGCGCTGCACATCTGGCCGCGGCACGGCTTCATGTTGATCGCCTTGCCCAACACCGATCGCAGCTTCACGGCGACCTTGTTCCTGCCGCGTACCGGCCCCGTGAGCTTCGCAAGGCTCGAAGACTCAGCGGAGATCGACCCGTTCTTCGCGCGCGAGTTTCCGGATGCGGTCCCGCTGCTGCCTCAGTTGTCGCAGCAGTTCACGACGCATCCGCAGGGACACATGGGCACCGTGCACACCGCGCCCTGGCACGCGGCTGACCACGTGCTGCTGCTAGGTGATGCCGCGCACGCGATCGTGCCCTTTCACGGCCAGGGCATGAATGCGGCGTTCGAGGACTGCTACGCGCTGGACCGGCTGCTCGAGACGCACACCGATTGGGGAGCGCTCTTCGCGGACTTCGAGCGCGAGCGCCGCGCGAACGTCGCCGCGATCGCGCAGATGGCGGTGGAGAACTACGGCGAGATGCGCGAGCGGGTGCTCGATGCGCGGTTTCTGCGCCAGCAGGCGTGGGCCCTCGAGCTCGAGCGGCGCTTTCCCGAGCGCTTCATCCCCCGCTACTCCATGGTGATGTTCCACCCGGAGATTTCCTACGCCGCAGCGCTGCATCGTGGCGCAGTGCAACAAGAGATCCTCGATACACTCACCGCGCATGCGGGAGACTCGTCTGCCCCCAATTGGACGCTGGCCGACAATCTGATTCGGACTCGCCTTTGAGCAACAACTGATTTCCGCCAAGCTTTAGCTTGAGCTGCTCAGTAGCGCTGCGCTGCTAGAGCCGCTCGAGCACGATGAAGCTCATGGCGTGCGCGTGTCGAGCGTCCACAGGATGCGTGTGACGCGCGACTTCGCGCCACGCTGAATCCTCGAGCGGCGGCAACCGCACGTCGCCCTCGGGCGCCGCATGCACACGCGTCAGATAGATGCGCTCGGCCAGGGGCATTGCCAGGCGGAACACCTCGGCGCCCCCGATGACCATGAGCTCGGATGCGCCTGCGGCGCGTGCCAGCGCCTCGGGTAACGAGTGCACGACCACGGCCCCGGGAGCTTTCCAATGCGTCGAGCGCGTGAGCACCAGGCTCGTGCGGCCAGGCAGCGCCTTGCCGATCGACTCGAAGGTCTTGCGTCCCATCAACATCGGCTTGCCCATGGTGAGCGCCTTGAAGCGTTTGAGATCCTCCGGCAGATGCCAGGGCAGCGAGTTGTCGCGGCCGATGACCCCGTTCTCGGCGCTCGCGACGAGCAGCGAGATCCGCGGCGGCGCGGCGGACGGCGGCGCCGCCCCCATCAGATCTCCACGACGGTATTGAGGATCACCACATCGCGCGCGGGCATGCGGAAGAACTCCGCGGAGCTCGCGCTGCGGCGTTGCATGCGGGCGAAGAGGCGGCGTTGCATTCCTGCCCACCCGGGCCGCGGACGTGCGACCACGACGTGCTGGCCGATGAAGAACGAGCAATCCTCGAGATACACGCGCAAGCCGCGCGAGCGGCACCCACGCAACGCCTCGCGGACATCGGGCGTCTCCATGAATCCGAAGCGGGCGGTCAACGAGAACACGCCCGGCATCAGCTCCTGCAGGCGCGCCCGATCGCCCTGACCGAGGCGCGGCCGGCGCAGGATCTCGATGTTCAGAATCAGGAGCCGCTCGTGCACGATCTTGTTGTGCTCGAGATTGCGGATCAGCGCGGAGGGCACGAAGTCCGGGTGACTCGCAAGGAAGACGCCGGTGCCCGGCACGCGGGGCACTCCTTCGAGCAGCTGAGGCAGCCTGGTGAGCGGCACCGCCATTTCCGCCAGCGCCGCCCGGAGCTCGATGCGGCCGCTGTGCCAGGTAGAGAACACGACGAAGAGCAGGAACGCGAGGGTGAGCGGCACCCAGCCGCCCGCCTCGATCTTCGTGACGTTCCCCGCGATGAACATGAGATCCATGAACATCAGCAGGCTGAAGAGCGCCGCAACGCGCCACTTCGGCCAGCCCCACTGCGTCCCCGCGACGAAGGCACCGAGCACGGTCGTGATCGACATCGTGCCGACCACCGCGGCCCCATAGGCGCCGCCGAGCGCATCCGACGAGCCGAAGCCGAGCACGAAGGCGATCACGGCGACGAACTGCAGTGCGTTGACCACCGGGACGTAGATCTGTCCCTGCTCCAGCGCCGAGGTTTGCAGCACGCGCATGCGCGGCAACAGATCGAGCTGCACGGCCTGACGCGCCACCGAGAAGGCGCCGGAGATCACGGCCTGCGAGGCGATGACCGTGGCGGCCGTCGCGAGCGCCAGCATGAAAGGCAGCATCGCCGAGCTGAAGAGCGCGTACATGGGCCGCTTGACCTCGCCGGTCGCCGCGAGCAGCAGCGCACCCTGACCGAAGTAGTTGAGCAGCAGCGCCGGCAGCACCAGCGTGAACCATGCGATGCGCACCGGTGTCTTGCCGAAATGCCCCATGTCGGCGTAGAGCGCCTCACCACCTGTGATAGCGAGAAACACGGCGCCGATGATGGCGAGCGCGGTGCCCGGATTGTTCCGTAACAGCGCGATGCCGTAGTGGGGGGCGATCGAGGCGAGCACGACCGGCCGCTGCGCAATCGCGAACGCACCCGACACCGCGAGCGCGAGGAACCACACGACCATGATCGGTCCGAACGCCCGTCCGACGCGTGCCGTGCCGCGCTTCTGGAACGCGTACAGCGCCGCGAGCACCAGCACCGTCACCGGCAGCACGGCGCGCGCGAAGTCCGGATCGACTAGATCCAGTCCCTCCACCGCGCTCAGCACCGAGATGGCAGGCGTGATGAGCGCATCGCAGAAGAACAGCGCCGTGCCTGCCAGCGCAAGGCTCAGCGCGATGCGCGGCCAGGCACCGAGCTGATCCAACCGGCGCTGCGCGAGCGCGAACAGCGCGAGGATGCCGCCCTCGCCCTCGTTGTCCGCGCGCATCATCACGACGACGTATTTGAGAGTCACCGAGATGATGAGCGCCCAGAAGATGAGGGACAGCACGCCGAGCACCGTGGCAGCGCTGTGCGAGCCCGCCGCATCCAGGGACTGCTGGAAGGCATAGAGCGGGCTCGTGCCGATATCCCCGTAGACCACGCCGAGCGCACCGACCACCACGGCGAGCGCGGGCCGTGCCTGCTCCGCGGCCACCGTCTCATTCATGAGGCGGAGCGCCTCGCGCGGGCCTTGCGCGGTGGCCAGAGCATCGTGCCACGGCACTGCGCGCTGCCGCACCGGCATGCATAGATCTGGTCGACGTTCGGCGGATCACCGCGCTCGCGCCCGATCTGGTAGTCGTAGGAGAGCTCCTCGCCGGGCGCGATGTTACGCAGCGCGTCGATGAACACACGGCGCTCCTCGATCACCGATTCGCAGTTCGGCCCGCACGAGTGGTTGATGAAGCGCGCCTCGTTGCCGTCCACGCCGGCATCGATCACGAGTCCGCGATCGACACTGAAGAGGAAGGTGTGGTTGTCGTTCTCGTCGTGGTTCTCGTAGCGCCGATCGGCCTCGCGGTGCGAGATGCGCTCGCCCAGGTACTCGATGATGCGCGTCCCCTTGCGGATGCGGCGCATGGCGAATACCCCGAGACCATGCACCTTCGAGCGGCGCACCTTGAACAGCGGCGCCGCGCGGCGCGCGCGAGTGCTTCCGGTGGCCATCTCAAACGGCGACCGGCGCCGTGATCGCCGCATGATGCCGGTAGTTCACGAGCTCGAAGTCCTCGAATGTGTAGTCGAAGATGCTCGCCGGGCGGCTCCGCAAGTGCAGCTCGGGCAACGGATAGGGCTCGCGTGCGAGCTGCGTGTCGGCCTGCTCCAGATGATTGAGATAGAGGTGGCAGTCACCGCCCGTCCACACGAGCTCCCCGGCGCCGAGCCCGGTCTGCGCCGCCATCATGTGCGTGAGCAGCGCATAGGAGGCGATGTTGAACGGCACGCCGAGAAACATGTCGGCGCTCCTCTGATAGACCTGGCAGGAGAGCCGCCCACCGGCCACGTAGAACTGGAACAGGAGATGGCACGGTGCGAGCGCCATGTGCTCGAGCTCGCCCACGTTCCAGGCGCTGACGATGATGCGGCGCGAGTCGGGATCGCGCTTGAGCTGCGCGACGACGCCTGCGATCTGATCGATGGTTTCGCCGCCGGCCGTGGGCCAGGAGCGCCATTGCCGGCCGTAGATGGGCCCGAGCTCGCCGCGCTCGTCGGCCCACTCGTCCCAGATCGTGACCCCATGCTCGCGCAGCCAGGCGACGTTGGTCTCACCGCGCAGGAACCAGAGCAGCTCATAGACCACCGAGCGCAGATGCACCCGCTTGGTCGTGACGAGTGGAAAGCCGCCCTCGAGATCGAAGCGCATCTGCGCGCCGAACACGGACAGCGTTCCGGTGCCGGTGCGATCGGTCTTGCGCGCACCGTGCGTGCGGATGTGACGCACCAGATCGAGATACGCTCTCATTGGGCGAGCGCGAAGTTTCCGGAGGGAGCGTCGCGGCGGTACGCGAAGCCGAGCATCGCAAGCCCGATGACCAGCATCGGCAGGGACAGCACCTGGCCCATGGTGAGCCAGCCGCCCGCGAGATAGCCGATGTGCTCATCCGGCAGGCGCACGAACTCGATCGCAAAACGCGCCGCGCCGTAGATCGTCAGGAACAGTCCCGAGGGCGCAAGCCGTGGCCGCGGCTTGCGCGTGAACCACCACAGCACCAGGAACAGCAGCAGTCCTTCGAGCGCTGCTTCGTAGAGCTGCGAGGGGTGGCGCACGACGCCGTTCACGTTGAAGCCCCAGGGAACCCGCGTTGGCTTGCCCCAGAGCTCGCCGTTGATGAAGTTGCCGATGCGGCCGGCGAACAGACCGATACCCGGCAACGGCGCCGCGAAGTCGAAGACGTCCGCGACGCGCCGTCCGCGACGCGCGGCGAAGAACGCACACGCGACCAGCACCCCGAGCATCCCTCCGTGAAAGGACATGCCTCCTTGCCAGATCTTGAGCGGATACCAGGGATCCTTGACCCAGAAGCTGAGCCCATAGAAGAGCACGTAGCCGATGCGGCCGCCGATGATCACTCCGAGCATGCAGTAGAAGACGAAATCATCGACATCCACCGCCTTCCAGGTGGAGCTCGGGCGTGCGGCACGGGTGCGCGCCAACCACCATGCGGCGGCGAAGCCGATGAGGTACATGATGCCGTACCAGTGCACGCTCACGCCGAGCTCGCGGCCGAATATATGGAAAGGTCCGATGTCGAAGGCGATCGGATTGATGTGCGGGTATTGCACCATGTGTGAAAGTGTAGCGGTTTCGCCTCAGTCGCGCGTCACACGGCAGAAAAGCGCCTTCAGATAGCGGGTCTCCGGTATCGCCGGATGCAGCGGGTGATCCGGGGACTGTCCGCCGAGCTCCAGCACCTGCACGAAGCGCTCGTGATGGCGGGCCGCGCTCTGCACGGCGGCGAGCAGCTCCGATTCCGCCAGGTGGTAGGAGCAGGAGCAGGACACGAGCATGCCGTCGCGCTCGATGAGGCTCACGGCGAGCTGGTTCAGCTTGCGATACGCGGCCTGTCCGCGGGGAATATCCTTCTTGCGCTTGATGAACGCCGGCGGATCGAGAATCACGACATCGAAGCGCTCCCCCCGCTCGTGCAGCGCCTTGAGCGCATCGAAGGCATCGGCGCGCAGCGTATCTATGCTGAAGCCGTTCGCCTGCGCGTTGCGCGTGGCGTAGTCGAGCGCCTGCTCGGAGGAATCCACGCAGGTCGCGGCGCCTGCGCCCGCGCGCAGCGCCGCGACCGCCCAGGCACCCACGTAGCTGAATACATCGAGCACACGGGCGCCGCGCGTGAGATAGCGCGCCAGGCGCGCGCGATTCGCGCTCTGATCGTAGAACCAGCCGGTCTTCTGGCCGCCGGCGAGTGGAGCCGTGAAGCGCGCGCCTGCCTCGCGCACCTCGACGTGCTCGGGAATCTCGCCGAAGGCCGCTTGCGCGACCTGCGGCAGATGCTCGAGCTCGCGCGCCGCGGAATCGTTCTTCCAGTAAAACGTGGCCGGTGCGAGCACCTTGCGTACCGCGGCCTCCACCGCGGGTTTCAGCGCCTCCATCCCGGCGGTGGCGATCTGTCCGACGACGAGCTCACCGTAGCGGTCGAGCACCAGGCCCGGGACCCCGTCCGACTCACCGAACGCGAGTCGGTAATACGCTGCCGATGCAAGGCGCTCGCGCAGCGCGAGCGCCACGTTCAGCCGGTGTACGAGCAGCCCTGCATCGATTGGATGGCGCGCGTCGCGGCTCAGGATGCGTGCGCAGATGAGCGCGTGGGGATTAACATACGCGTGACCCAGGAAGCGGCCACGGTCCGACTGCACCGTGGCGAGGTCCCCGGGTGCGAACGCAGCGAGCGGTGTGCGCTCGGTGTCCACCTCGTTGCTGAATACCCACGGGTGGCCCGCGATCAGGCGGCGCTCCTCGCCGCGCTTCAAGCACAGCATGGCCGGTGCGCGTGGGTGCGCGTCGAGCTCCGCGGGTATCACGTCAGCTTCGTTCGGGGAGTGCAAGGTCGAAGTATACCGGACGCGGGCACGAAACCTGCGCGGCCCCGGGAGTGCGCATGGCGACACACACCGACCCGAAACACACCAACCATCTGATCGGGGAGACGAGCCCCTACTTGCTGCAGCACGCGCACAATCCCGTCGACTGGCATCCCTGGGGCACCGAAGCGTTCACGAAGGCGCAGCGTGAAGGCAAGCCCGTGCACCTGTCGATCGGCTACTCCTCCTGTCACTGGTGCCACGTGCTCGCCGAGGAGAGCTTCGAGGACGAGGCGACCGCACGGCTGCTCAACGAGCACTTCATCAACATCAAGGTCGACCGCGAGGAGCGTCCGGATATCGATCGCATCTATCAGATCGCGCAGCAGCTGCT
This sequence comes from Steroidobacteraceae bacterium, assembly GCA_035501955.1. GTDB lineage: Bacteria > Pseudomonadota > Gammaproteobacteria > Steroidobacterales > Steroidobacteraceae > JASHUC01. The sequence continues at coordinate 150,257 of DATJVD010000042.1, read as the reverse complement.
CACGCGGCGCTCGGGAGGCTGGCCGCTCACCATGTTCCTCACGCCCGAGGATCAGCGGCCGTTCTTCGGCGGCACGTACTTCCCGAAGGAGCCGCGTTACGGCATGCCGGCGTTCACGGAGGTGCTCTCGCGCGTGGCGCAGTACTACGCAAGCCACCGCGCGGAGCTCGCCGCGCAGAACCGCGCACTGGTCGAGGCGCTGGCGCAGATCGATGCGCCGGGCGCCGCAGGCACGGTGACGCTCGGCGCGGGGCCGCTCACCGCCGCGCGTGAGGAACTCGCCGCGAGCTTCGATGCACGCTTCGGTGGCTTCGGCGCGGCACCGAAGTTTCCCCATCCGCTCACCCTCGAGCGTCTGCTGCGCCACTGGCACGCGAGTACGGCTTCTCCGCAGCCGGATGCGCATGCGCTGCACATGGCGACGCTCACGCTACGCCGCATGGGCGAAGGAGGCCTCAACGATCAGCTGGCGGGCGGCTTCTCGCGCTATTCGGTCGATCCCTATTGGATGATTCCGCACTTCGAGAAGATGCTCTACGACAATGGCGCGCTGCTCGCCGTCTATGCCGAGGCGGCGCTCGCCACGAGCGATCCGCTCTATGCGCGCATCGCCGCCGGGACCGCCGAGTGGGCGCTTGCCGAGATGCAGTCCGCGGCTGGCGGCTATTACTCGAGCTTCGATGCGGACTCCGAGGGGCACGAGGGCAAGTACTACGTGTGGGATCGCGCCGAGATCGCGCGCCTGCTGACACCCGAGGAGTACGCGGCATTCGCGCCGCGCTTCGGCATCGACCGCGAGCCGAACTTCGAGGGCCGCTGGCATCTGCATACCTTCGTAGCGCTCGAGGAGCTTGCAATGCGGCTCGGCAAGTCGCAGCCGGAGATCGTGGAGCTCATCGACGCGGCGCGGCGCAAGCTGCTCGCCGTGCGCCGCACACGCATCGCCCCCGGGCGCGATGAGAAGATACTCACGGGTTGGAATGCGCTCAACATTCGCGGCATGGCCATCGCCGCGCGCGCGCTCGGGCGCGCTGATCTCGCCGCCTCCGCGTCCCGCGCGCTCGATTTCATTCGCCGCACGCACTGGCGCGACGGTCGCTTGCTCGCGACCAGCAAAGACGGCCGCGCGCACCTCCGCGCCTATCTTGACGATTACGCCTTTCTCGCCGATGCGGTGCTCGAGCTGCAGCAGGTGCGCTTCGTGGGCGAGGAGCTCGCCTTCGCGCAGCAGCTGCTCGAGGTGTTGCTCGCGCACTTCGCCGCGGGTGAGTCCGGCGGCTTCTACTTCACGGCCGACGATCACGAGTCTCTGATCCATCGCTCGCTGAGTTTCAGCGACGATGCGACGCCTGCTGGCAACGGCGTCGCGGCGCGCGCGCTGCTGAGAATGGGCTATCTGCTGGGCGAGACGCGCTATCTCAGTGCGGCGGAGGCGCTGCTGCGCGCGGCATGGCCCGCGCTCGAGCGCGCGCCGACGGCGCACATGTCGCTGCTCACGGCGCTCGAGGAGTACCTGTACGCGCCGCAGATCGTGATTCTGCGCGGTGACGCCGGTGCGATCGAGTCCTGGCGCCGCGCGCTCGCGCAGCGCTACGCTCCACGCAGACTCATCCTCGCGATACCGGCGCAGGCCGCGGATCTGCCGCCCGCTCTGGCCAGCAAGCCCGCGCAGGGGTCGGCGGTGGCCTATGTCTGCTCGGGCAGCGTATGCTCGGCGCCCATCGGGTCCTTGAGCGAGCTCACCCAGTCGATTGAGAGGAGACCCTGATGAGACGAAGCAAGTCCTCCGCTGCAGGCACCAAGGACGAGAGCCGCAAGCACTCGACTGCGACGCCTACGTCGATGCGCTCGGACACGCAGATTCACGAGGAGATCCGCCAGCGGCTGGCGGAATGTGCGCGCCGCCCAGATCCGCACCAAGTCACGCTCGAGCATCTCGATGCGACCAACGTCGCCGTCAGCGTCGAGGGGGGCAAGGTGATCCTCACGGGCACGGTGGCCGAGCGGCGCATGAAGCTGCGCATCGAGGAGCTCGTCGATGCGTGCCCCGGCGTTGAGGACATCGACAATCGCATTCGCATCGAGGTGTAAGCGCCGCTCAAGGGCGGCCGCTCAAGCCGCCCGCGCCCCGAGCACCTCCGCGACCGAGCGCACGAAGTAATCGATGTTTGCGGCGCGCAAGCCAGCGATGTTGATGCGACTGTCCTCGGTCATGTACACGTGGTGCCGCGCGCGCAGACTCCTGATCTCCTCCACGGAGATCCCCAGGAAAGAGAACATGCCGTGCTGGGCGCCGATGAAGCTGAAGTCGCGCTGCGGGCACGCGGCACGCAGCCTTGCAACGAGCTCCTGCCGCAATCCGGCGAGGCGCGCACGCATCGCGCCGAGCTCCCCGAGCCACGAGGCGCTGAGCGTTGAGTCCGCGAGGATCGTGGCCACGATCGCGGCACCGTGATCGGGCGGCATCGAGTACAGCGTGCGCGCGATGCGCACCGCCTGACTGAGCGCCGCGTCTGCGGCCTGCGCCGACTCTCCCAGGATGTGCAGCGCGCCCGTGCGCTCGCGATAGAGACCGAAATTCTTCGAGCAGGACGCGGCGACCAGGAGCTCCGGCACCTCGGGTGCGAACAGGCGGATACCGAACGCGTCCGCGTCCGGGTCCGTGCCCAATCCCTGGTAGGCGATGTCGATGAAGGGGGTGAGACGACGGCGCTTGACGACCTCGAGCAGCGAGCGCCATTGCGCCTCCGACAGATCGGCGCCGGTCGGGTTGTGACACGAGGCGTGCAGCAGCACCAAAGTACCCGCGGGCAGCGCATCCAGCGCCGTGAGCATCTCGGCAAAGCGAATGCCGCCCGTGGCGGGGTCGTAGTACGGGTAGCGCTCGAGGCGCATCCCGGAGCCCGACAGCAGCGGCACGTGATTGGCCCAAGTGGGCGTGCTGACATACACGACCGTATCGCGGCTCGCGGCGCGCATCAGCTCCGCACCGACCCGCAGCGCGCCACACCCGCCGACCCCCTGGATGGTGCGCAGCCGCTCGCTCACTTGCGCATGCGTCGGGCCGAACACCAGCCGCTCCATCGCCTGGTTGAACTGCGCATTGCCGCCGGCGGCCACGTAGGTCTTGGAGCTCTGGCCCGCAAGCACTGTGCGCTCCGCGTGCCGCACGCAGTCGAGCACCGGGGTATTTCCCTGCGCGTCGCGATAGACACCCACGCCCAGATCGACCTTGTGAGGATCGGCATCGGCACGAAAGGCCGCCATCAGACCGAGGATGGGATCGACGGGCACGCGCTCCAGACGTTCGAGCATCGCTGCGCTCCAGGATTCGCCGCCATCGGCGGCGCTGAGATCTTGTGGATAGGTGTAGCAGTCTACCTACATAAAAACCCGAGCAGGCGGTCCTGCGACCGGCCAAACTACGCGCCTGGCCACGACCTCGAGGTGAATTCGTGAATCCATGCACTCGCTCCGGCATCGTAGTCGACCGCGTTCTGTCCCGCGCGGCCCTGCGCGGACTCTGCACGATCCTTGCAGCCGTCGTGGCGGGCGCTGCGGCTCCAGTCGGCGCTCAGCAGGGCGCGAATCCCGCCTCCGGAACCGCGCCGGCACAAAGCTCCCCGCCCGCGCACGCACACGGCAAGAGCACGGGCGCGAGCTCCGGCACGGATGAGGTGAAAGCGAAGGGCAGCTACAGCATCGGAATCTTGATGGGGACGCAGCTGCACTCCATGGGCATGAGCCCGAGCACTCTCTCGATCGAGCAGATGACCAAGGGCGTTCGCGCAGCGATGGCCGGCACCAAGCCCGGCATCGAGGATCAGCAGAACTTCCAGGCACTCATCAAGCGCACGCGCGATGCACTGGCCGATGTCAACAAGACCGCGGCGCGCCAGTTTCTCGCCGAGAACGGCAAGCAGCCGGGCGTCAAGACCACGGCCAGTGGACTGCAGTACAAGGTCGTCAGCGAAGGCGGCGGTAGCCCGCCGCAACCCACGGACCAAGTGACCGTGAACTACCGGGGCACCTTGCTCGATGGCACGGAGTTCGACAGTTCCGCCAAGCACGGCCAGGCCGCGACCTTCCAGGTTGATCATGTCATCAAGGGTTGGCAGGAAGCGCTCGTCCTCATGAAGCCCGGCGCCAAGTGGGAGCTGTACATTCCACCGGACCTCGCCTACGGCGACAACACCCCGCCCGGTGCACCCATCCCGCCGGGATCACTCCTGAAGTTCGATGTCGAGCTGCTGAGCATCAAGCCACCCGCCGCCGCTGGGCCCGGAACGGGTGCCGCGCTCCCCGGAGCACCGGGTAAGCCGCCGGGCTCGAATCACTGAGCCGGGATGGCCTGCACGCGATAGTTCGTCACGGCAGCCGGGTGCGGCTCCGCCAGTGCCGCGAGCAGCAGCTCGACGATCTCGCCGTCCCACATCTGCTGTTCTGCCGCAGTGTCGGTGGTCACCGGTAACTGCAGGCACGCGAGAATCATCGCGCACGTGGAATCGATGTGCCGCAGGGCGAGCGAGCCGTCGCGTTGCCCTTTGGCGAGCAGCCGCTTGAGCCGCGCGAGCACCATGAGCTCGCGCTCGCGCAGCCGCTTGCGCCGCGGCAGCGGCAGCTCCTCGACGGGCTGAAAGGACAGGAACTGGCCACGCTCGCGGCGCGTCTCGAACGCTGCCACGAGGAATGCCGCGAGCTTGTCGAGCGCACTGCCCGGTGCCGTCTCGGCGCGCAGCAAACTCTCCTCCAGCCCTTGCGCCGTGCGCGAATAGCACTCGTCGACCAGCGCCGGCATGTCCGGAAACCAGCTCCGGCCGCAGGCCGCATGCGAGATACCCGCCTCGCGAGCGATGGTCGACCAGCGCATGCCGGCGGGGCCGTGGCGCGCCACGACTCGCGCGATGGCATCGATCGTCTGCGAGCGCGACACGGCGTTCATGGGCGGAAGCACAGCAACGGGCGTGCCAAAAGATAGATCGCGTGCACGGCGTCGATTTCAACGCGCGGGCACGCGGATCGGATCGATATTGGTGCACGGTCCGCGGAGCTGCACGGCGATGGTGCACAGATCGCACGCCCGATGTTGGCGCTACGACCCTGCTGTTTGATCGGTGACAGTGCAGGCACGAAGTCACGCGTTGTGATGCCCACACGAGCAATCAATCACTTGCGCGCACTCTCACCCCGCTCACCCGTTGGCATCCGATTTGCTAGTCATAGCACGCACCGCCGCCCCAGGCTTGATGGCGCAACACAGGTTGCTAGCAAACGCGGTGCGCCCTCGCCGTGACCCCCTCGCGGCGGGGGCGCGCCGCGGTTTCTTTGTCGACGATGCGCTGGAGTAGACTGACGCGGCTGATTGAGACCGTGCAGCACCGTGAACATCTGTCGCAGCATGAGAGAGCTCAAATGAGCGCCGCGCATGGCACACACGTGCGCGATGCGGCCGCGGAAGATCTGCCCGGGGTGCTGCAGATCTACAACGACATCATCGCCAACTCCACCGCCGTCTACAGCGATACTCCGGTGACGCTCGCGGATCGCCTGCAATGGTGGCGCACGCGCACCGCGCAGGGCTACCCGGTGCTCGTAGCGGGCGACGCCTCCGACATTCTGGGCTTTGCGACCTTCGGTGACTTTCGCAGCTGGCCCGGCTATCGCTACACCGTCGAGCACACGGTGCACGTCCGCCAGGACTGCCGCTCGCGCGGTATCGGCCGTGAGCTCATGCTGGTGCTGCTCGCGCGCGCCGCGGCCTGCGGCAAGCACATGATGATCGCCGGCATCGATGCGGCCAACGATGCCTCCATTCGCTTCCATGAGCGTCTGGGCTTCACGCGCGCCGCCGTGCTGCGCGAGGTCGGCTACAAGTTCGACCGCTGGCTGGATCTACTCTTCATGCAGCGTGTGCTGCCGTAGCGGCGCTCGAGAGGGGCGTCGCCACGTCCTCGAGTGACTTGCGCTCCGCGGCTATGCCAAGCAACAACTCGACGGCTGCGGCCAGCAGCATGAGCACGGCGCCGCACACATAGCCCCAGGCGATTGCCTGCGGGCGACCGCTGCTGATGAGCGAGCCGAAGATCCAGGGCGCCGCGATGCCGCCGAGCGCCGTGCCGAGCGCGTAGAACACTGCGATCGCAAGCGCGCGCACCTCGAGCGGAAAGCTCTCGCTCACCGTGAGATAGGCAGCGCTCGCCGCCGGTGAGGCGAAGAAGAACACCAGCGCGAAGGCCGCCGTGAGCGTTGCGGCGCTCAACCCTCCCTTCACGAACAGCAGCGCCGTCAGCAGCAGCAGCACTCCCGAGAGCGCGTAGGTGGCGGTGATCATCGGTCGCCTCCCCCAGCGGTCGAACAGCCAACCGAGTGCCAGAGGGCCGATGAAGTTGCTGACTGAGAACGGCAGCAGGTACAGGCCGACCTTCGCCGCCGACACCCCGAAGAAGCGGTCGAGCACCAGCGAGTGCGTGAAGAAGATGGCGTTGTAGAAGAACGCCTGCGCCGTCATCAGCACGAGTCCGAGCACCGCGCGCCTGGGATAGAGACGGAACAGGGTCAGCGCCAGATCGAGCGGGTTCACGCCGCGGGGACGCACCCGCAGCTGCAGCTTGCGCAGCCCGGCCGCCGAGCGCTCGTGCGCATGCGTCGCCCGGCGCTCGACCTCATGCACCGCCTGCTGGGCCTCGCGCAGGCGGCCATGGATCACGAGCCAGCGCGGACTCTCCGGCAGAGTGCGGCGAAAGACGAGCACGATGAGACCCAGCAACGCGCCGACTGCAAACGCCACCCGCCATCCCGTATCCGGCCCGAGCCGCCCGGGCGCGAGCAGGATGGTCGTGCCCAGCGAGCCGAGGAACGCGCCGAGCCAGAAGCTGCCGTTGATCGCGAGATCGGTGCGGCCGCGATAGCGCGCGGGCACCAGCTCCTGGATGGCAGAGTTGATGGCCGTGTACTCGCCGCCGATCCCGCAGCCGGTTAAGAAGCGCAGGATCGCGAAGCTCAGGAAGCTGTGCGCGAGCGCGGTGCCCGCCGTGGCGAGCACGTAGAGTCCGAGCGTGATGAAGAACAGGCGCTTGCGACCAAGCAGATCCGTGAGCCAGCCGAAGACGATGGCGCCGAGCACGGCGCCGGCCAGATAGGCGCTCGCGGCCGCTCCCACCTGAGGATCGCTGAGGTGCAGGCTCGGACTTGCCTTGAGCGCGCCGGAGATCGCGCCCACCACGGTGACCTCGAGTCCATCGAGCGTCCAGGTGATGCCGAGCGCTGCGACGACCAGCGTGTGAAATTCGCTCCAGGAGAGACGATCGAGCCGGGCGGGAATGTCGGTCTCAATGACCTCGCCAGGTGCGACGACGGCCTGCGCATCCATTCCGCGTGGCACCGCAAGAAATGCTCCCGGTTAGCCGCGCGGAGAATCTCAGCCCGTCGCGGAAACGTTGCCCAGCAGGCGCACTTCGCGCTGTGGCAGCGGGATGGAGATGTGCCGTGCGCGGAAGCCCTCGAGCAGCGCCGCGTTGAGCTCCCCAGTCGCGGCGACATAGTCGGCGACCGCGACCCAGGGACGCACGGCGATGGTGACCGACCATTCCCCGAGTGCGGTGGTTCCCACGACCGCGACCGGCTCCTTGAGCACCCGCGGGCTGTCCTCCAGCACTTTGTGAATGGCGGCGAAGATCGCGGCGAGATCGCTCTCGTAGCCCACCCCGACGGCCAGGTCGAGCTGACGGATGTGGCCGTAGTTGTGCAGGATCTCACCGACGATCTTGCGGTTCGGAATCACCACGCGCGACAGGTCCGTGTGCAGCAGCGTGGTGCTGAAGAGCGTGATCGTATCGACCGTGCCCTCTTTGCCGAGGATCGAGATGTACTGACCGACACGGAACGGCTTGGTGAAGATGATGGAGAGCCCGGCCACGAGGTTGCCGAGCACGCCCTGTGTGGCAAGCGCCACCCCGGCACCGATGACGCTGAGGCCGGCGATGAGTGGCAGCAGCTCTACGCCCAGGTTCTGCAACGAGAGAATTGCAAAGAGCGCGAAGCACAAGAGCCAGCCGACGCGCGCGAGCAGCAAGCGCACGGGCGGCTCGAGCTCGAGGCGTGCGAGGGCCTTGAGCACCCAACGCCTGACCCAGCGGCTCGTGATCACGCCTGCGGCCAGGATCAGGATCGCCACCAGCAGCCGTGGCCCGAAGCGCACCGCCAGGTCGAGACCGGTCTGCTGGATTTGAGCGATGGATGCGAGGCGCTCGTTCATAGCCTCATGCCGAGCTGGTCGAACAGAAAGGCGTAGATGTCCGCCGACTGTCCGATGCGTATCGAGAGCGCACTCCCGATGCCATGTCCGGCATGGGACTCCACCGCGAGCAGGATGGGATGGTCCGAAGCGTTCGCGGCCTGCAGGCGCGCGATCATCTTCCGCGAGTGCATGGGATTCACGCGGCTGTCGTGCGCGCCGGTCGACATGAAGATGGCCGGGTAGCGCGTGCCATCGACCACGTGATGATAGGGTGAGTAGGCGTACAGCGCTTTGAACTGCTGCGGATCGCGCGTGCTGCCGAACTCCGTGGTGTTGAAGGCGCCGTTGGGATCGAGCTCGACGCGCAGCATGTCGTAGATGCCGACGCGCGAGACCACCGCCCGGAAGAGCTCGGGGTGCTGGGTGAGCACGGCGCCCATCAGCAGGCCACCGTTGCTGCCACCCATGATGGCGAGATGCGCGGGCGAGGTGTAGTGGCGCGCGATCAGATGGCGCGCGGCAGCGATGAAGTCGTCGAACACATTCTGCTTGTGAGTGAGTGCGCCCTGCGCGTGCCACTCCTCGCCGAACTCGCCGCCACCGCGCAGATTGGCGACGACATAGATGCCACCTGCGTCGAGCCACAGCCGGATCGTCGAGCCGAGAAAGCGCGGCACCTGGCTCACGCCGTAGCCGCCATAGCCGTAGAGCAGCACCGGGTTCGCGCCGTTCAGCGCGGTGCCACGGCGCCGCACGATGTTGAGCGGCACGCGCGTGCCGTCCTTGGAGGTCGCGAACTCCCGCACCACCTCCGCATCGGCGAAGGAGACCGGACTCGTCTCCGCGAGCTGAGTCGGCGCCGCCGTGCGCGTCGTCTCGACGTAGCGTGAGTAGGACGGTGGCGTCAGATAGGTCTCGACCGAGTAGGCGAGCACGTGGTCGCCGAGGGGCACGACCTGCTGGACGGACGCCACGGGCGGCAGCGGCAGCTCGCCGCGAGAGTTTCCCTCATGATCATAGATCGCAACTCGCGACGGACCGCCGACGAGCTCGCGCAAGTAGATGGCATCGCGCGTGGCGACGACGGGCTGACCGCCGAACTCACCCGCCGGCTGCATGACCGCGTCCGACTCGGGCACGAGCACTTGTGCGTGCGCGAGCGCCGGATCGCTCACCGCGAGGCGCAGCAGCTTGCCGCGCGGCGCGTCCTTGCGGGAGATGAGATACACCGCATCGTCCGGACCGAGCGCCGCGGCGACGATGCCATCCTCGAAGTGCGTGATCTGCGTGACGTGGCCGCTCTGGTCGAGCAAATAGTGCGCGTACTGGCCGCCGTCGCCGTTAGCGACCGAGGCGATGACGTACTTCGAGCTCTCCCGTCCATTCAATGCGACCTCGGCGATCTTGGGAAAGTCCTTGCCGAGCACGTACGCATCGTGCGCGGGATCGTCCCCGAGACGGTGCCGATAGATGCGCTGATAGAAATGCTGCTCCTCCGCCGGCCGGTCCGGGCCTGGATAGCGCGTGTACCAGAAGGACTTGCTGTCGGCGAGCCATGCGAGACTGCCGCCGGCGGTGGGAAACTGCGCGCGCGGGATGACTTCGCCACGCTCACGGCCGCTGTCGACATCGAAGAGATGCACCGAGCCGTCCTCGCTGCCGTTCTTCGAGAGTGACACTGCCAGCAAGCGACCATCCGGGGAGGGAACGAACCAGTCGATGGCGGTGGTGCCCGACGGATCCATGGCGTTCGGATCGACGATCACCCGCGCGTGCGCCGGCTCGAGGTCGGCTCCGAGTACCGCGATCATTGGCTGCTGCTTGGGAGGCTGGCTGTAGAGCGCGAATACCTTGCCGCCCGCTGCGTACAGCGACCCGTACGAGCTCGAGGTCGCTGCCGCCTCCTTCATCAGGCGATCGAAGATCGCCTGCCGATACGGGAGCGCATCCAGGTAATGGCGGGCGCGATCATTCTGCGCGGCGCTCCACTCCTGCACCTGCGGCGAGTCGCCGTCCTCGAGCCAGCGATACGGATCGGAAACGCTGACGCCGTGATAGGTCGTGGTCACGTTACTGGTCCGGGTGGCCGGCGCCGGAGCGAGCGAGGCATACGCGAACGTGGCCAGAGCTCCGACGATCATCAGGCAGCCCGCGAGCAGATTGCGGGCCGCGCCGTTCTTTGTTCTCATGTGTTTGCACCGCTCTTGAAGTCCCTATCAGCCCTCATTATCGCAGGAGCTGCCACGGCGGGGAGCCCCAGATCGATTTCAGCGCCCACGGGCGCCGGGCGAGCCGCCGCCACCGCGAGCGGCCGCCACCGCGGCCGCCATCGCGCGCCGGCTACTTCGCGCCCTTGCCGTGCCAGATCGCCAGCATGTCGGGCGAGCCCTGCGCTCGTACTCCGTTGTCGGTCAGGATGTCCTCCGTGGCAGCCACGATCTCCTGGCGCGGAAATACCAGCGCCTCACCGCCCCGGTTGTCGAATTCGAAGGTGACGAACTCATCCTTGAGATCGCGCAGCAACGTGACCAGATGGGAGAGGCTGCGCACCCGCGTCCCGTTGACCGAGTAGAGCACCGCACCGGCCGGGCTGGAGTAGCCCTTGGCGAGCTTGTGCGGAAAGAACGGCGAGGGGACGACCACCAGCTCCTCGTGCGCGGCATCCGGCGGATCGCCGCGCTCGGTGACGAGCGGGCTGCGGATGTAGCTGAAGCTGCTCATCATCCCCGCGTTGTTCGCGAGGAACGACAGAAACAGCGAGGTTGCCTTGGAGAACACCAGGGGACCGTAGATGAAATACGGCGGGTATTCACCGTGCGCATCCGGGATGAGCAGCTGGCGGTGCTCGGCGACGGGCAGCTCCACGGCCAGCGTGCGTCCACCACGCACGATCGTCAGCGCGACTTTGCCGTTGCGGGCTGCTTTCTGCACCAGATAGCGGAAGCTCACGCGCAGATCGCCCTCGAGGCTGATCATGCCCTGGTCATCGATCGGCGTATCGCCGATGCGCGTGATCACATCCCATTCCTTGAGCGGGTAGGCGCTGTCGGAGCGAAAGGGTTGATGCACGACCACACCTTCCACCGTCTTGTCGAGCTTCAAGTACGCGCGCAGCGCCGGATTCTCCAGAGTCTGCAGCTCGTCGTACATGCTCGGCTTGCCCTCGTAGCGACCGCCCGTGATCCCCTTGAGAAACAGATCGATCTCCTCGTTGGGAATGATGTAGCCGATGTTCTGCGACTCACCCCCGAGCCGGCTGAAGGCGAGGCCGATCATCTTGTCGCCGACGATCGCAGGACCGCCGCTGTTGCCGGGGTTGATCGCGGCATCGATCTGGATGCGCAACCCCGAGACGGGCAGGCTGTAGGGTACGAACTCGATGCGCGAGACGATGCCCTTGGTGATCGAGAGCGAGCTGCCGCCGAGCGGAAAGCCATAGGCGAGCACGGGGTCCTTGATCTGCGGCAGCGTTCGCGCGCGCTCCACGGGCGCATGCTTCGCGAAGAACGACTCGTCATCGAGCTTCAGCACGGCAAGATCGATGTCGGGCGCAACGGCCATCACGGTTGCCGAGATCTTGTCGCCCTCGCGGCTCGCCTGCACCTGCACCTGGCTCGCATAGAGCACCGCGTGCGCATTCGTGAGAATGCGCTTGCCCTCGATGACGACCCCGGAGGCCGTGACCTCGCTCGGTGCCTGCTTGGTCCAGGGCTTGAACGGATCCGGATAGCGCATCGTGGCGAACACCTTGACGATCGCGTTCTCCACGTTGTTGGGAATGGCGGCGGACACGCTCGCAGCGGCCGAGCCCGGCTGCTCGTCCGCGAGGCCGAGGCTCGTCACGAACATGGCGCATGCGATGAGCAGGCTGCGCAGCGGCAGCGGCGCGCGAGCCCGCGAAGCGATGAAGGTGATCATGGAAGCGCTCTAGACCTCGATCTTGGAGAAGCGCCACGCGCCGGCGCAGATCACGACGGCGGTCAGCCCCGCCAGCACGGCGAGATCCAGTGTCGTGCCGAAGTGTGTTTGTGCGATGAGCATCGCGCGCAAGCCGTCGACACCGTAGGAGAGCGGGTCGATCGCGGTGAACAGCGCGAGCACCTTGGGCAGATTGTCGAGGGGAAACAGCGCGCCGGAAAGAAAAAAGATCGGCAGCACGAGGAAGTTCATCACCATCTGAAAGCCCTGCATGTCCTTGAGGCTCGAGCCGATGGTCGTGCCGAGCGCGGTGAACAGCGTCGCGATCAGAGCCAGGAAGGCGATCGCTGCGGGCACGGCGGCGAGGTTGACGGGACGGAAGCCGGCGACGACGCAGACGATCGCGACCAGCAGGCCCTGCAGCAGTGCCGTGGTCGCCGCGCCGCAAGTGCGCCCGATCATGATCTGAACGCGCGGCACCGGCGCGATCAGCGTCTCCTTGAGAAAGCCGAACTGGCGATCCCACAGCAGCGCGATGCCCGAGAACATCGAGGAGAACAGCACCGTCATCGAGATCACGCCGGGAGCGACGAACTGCAGATAGCTGCCCGCGCCGCTGCGGCGAAATACGGGACTCAAGCCATAGCCGAGCACCAGGAGATAGAGCACGGGCTGACCGAGCGAGGCGATGATCTGCGCCTTCGAGCGTACATAGCGCTTGAGCTCGCGCAGCCAGAGGATGTAGATGACAGGCATGTGGGCCGCCGTCAGCGCCGCCACATGCGCGCCATCTGACGCATGCGGTCGGCAGCGCCGGCGCTCTCGTCGCGAATGGCGGTGCCCGTGAGGGCGAGAAAGGCCTCCTCGAGCGATTCCTTGCCGGTGCGCTGTTTGAGCTGCGCCGACGAGCCGGACGCCACGATCTTGCCGTGGTCGATCACGGCGATGCGCGAGGCCACGCGATCCGCCTCGTCCATGTAGTGGGTTGTGAGGAACACGGTCACCTGCTCCACGCGGTTGAGCTCCTTCACGTGCGTCCACAGCTGATTGCGGCTCTGCGGATCGAGCCCGAGCGTCGGCTCGTCCAGAAATAGGATGCGCGGCGTGTGCAGCAGGCCGCGGGCTATCTCCAGCCGCCGGCGCATGCCCCCCGAGAACTTCAACACCAGGTCGTCGCGCCGGTTCCACAGCTCGAATGCCGTGAGCAGCGTTTGGATGCGCTCGCGTCGCAGCCGGCGCGGCACGCCGTAGAGCACCCCGTGAATCTCCATGTTCTCCCAGGCCGTAAGATTCTGATCTAGGCTCGGGTCCTGGAAGACGATGCCGAAGCGTTTGCGTACCTCGTGCTGCTGCCGCGCAGGATCGAGGCCATCGATGGTCACCTTGCCGCGCGTGGCCGGCGTCAGGGTAGTCAGCATCTTGATGGTGGTGGTCTTGCCGGCGCCGTTCGGCCCGAGAAAGGCGAAGATCTCTCCCGCTGCGACCTCGAAGGAGATGTCGTCGACGGCGACGAGATCGCCGAACTTCTTGGTCAGATTCTGCACGACGATCATCCGCACGCTCCCATTCGTGCAAAGACCTCCCACCGGTCCGATACTATACGGTCAGCGTCCACGCAGAAAAGGGAACCGGATGCTCGCGACGGCCAAGCTCGCCGCTCTAGTGCTGCTGCAGGCAACGTGGTACGCGCAGTCCGCGTTGCCTGCGTCCCTCGCCGCGTACGGTCGCCTGCCCACGCTCGAGGATGTCGCGATCTCGCCCGATGGTACGCGCATCGCGTATGTCAGGACCGAGGGCAACGCGCGCGTCCTCGTGGTCGTGCCGCTCGGCGATCATTCCGCGGCTGCAGGCCTGCGCCTCGGAGACTCCAAGCTGCGCAGCATCTCGTGGGCGGACGACGACGACATCCTGATCCTCACTTCCGCGACCGCGCTGCCGCCGGGTTTCGCGGGCCTGCAGCGCGAGTGGTACATGCTGCAGGTCTACAACTTGAAGAAGAAGAGCGTGGCCATCGTTCCCGACCCACGCCAACTGCCCGAGCTGCGGATGATGAACGTGGTCTCGGGGCGCATCATGGTGCGCCATATCAACGGCGAAACTGTTCTGTTCGTGCCGGGAATTTACGGGCGCGATCTTCCCGGGCTGTTCCGCGTCGATCTGCGTACCGGGCGCGAGAAGCTGCTGCGCCCCGGAGCCACCTCGACACGCGCGTGGCTGGTGAACGGCGCCGGCGAGCTCGCTGCAGAGGAGGACTACTTCGAGGCCGACCAGCGCTGGACGCTCAAGGTGCGCCGTCACGGGCGGCTGCAGGAGGTTGCCTCCGGGCGCGAGTCGATCGAGTTTCCGAAGCTGCTCGGCTTCGGCTCCAATCCCGATACGCTGCTCATGCAGTCGTTCGAGAACGGCGACGGTGTGTGGCGGCTGCTCTTCATCAAGGACGGCACCTTCGGCCCGCCGATGCCGGAGCACGCGACACTGAGCTCGCCCATCGTGGACGGTCAATCGGACACCCTCATCGGCGGCATCTATATCGAGGACGACGTGCGCTACGTGTTCTTCGATTCCTCGATGCAGCAAAGCTGGGACGTAATCCTCCAGGCCTTTCCCGGAGAACGAGTGCGCCTTGCCTCCTCGTCCTCCGACTTCAACAAGATCGTCGTGCGCGTCGATGGCCCCCGCGATGGCTTCGCGTACGAGCTCGTCGATCTGACCACGCATCACGCGATGCGTCTCGGCGCCGTCTACACGGATGTCAGCGAGTCCCATGAGGTGCGCCGTATCACTTATGCGGCCGCGGATGGGTTGCAGATCCCGGCGTATCTCACGCTGCCGCGCGCGCGCGCACACAATCTGCCGCTGATCGTGCTGCCGCACGGCGGCCCGGCAGCGCGCGATACCGCAGAGTTCGACTGGTGGTCCCAGGCTCTCGCGGACCAGGGTTACGCGGTCCTGCGCCCGAATTATCGCGGCTCCGCTCTCGGCTGGAGCTTCACCAGCCGCGGCTTCGGCGAGTGGGGACGCAAGATGCAGACCGACCTATCCGACGGGGTGCGGTACCTCGCCGCCGAGGGCCTCGTGGACCCGGCGCGCGTTTGCATCGTGGGCGCAAGCTATGGTGGCTACGCGGCGCTGGCCGGAGTGACACTGGAGCCCGGGGTCTATCGCTGCGCGGTGGCGGTGGCCGGCATCTCGGATTTGCAGCGCTTCCTGCAATGGACGGGGGAGCGCCGCACGCGCGATGACACGGTCACCGAACGCTACTGGAATCGCTTCATGGGCATCACGGGCCCGGATGACGCGGTGCTGGATCAGATCTCGCCGATCAAACATGTCGATGCGGTCAAGGTACCGGTGCTCCTCGTTCATGGCCGCGACGACACCGTGGTGCCCTTCGAGCAGAGCAACCTCATGTTCGAGGCGCTACGGCGCGCCGGCAAGAACGTCGAGCTGCTCGCGCTCACGCACGAGGACCACTGGCTGTCGCTGAGCGAGACCCGCCTGCAGATGCTCGAGTCGACAGTCGCCTTCCTGCGCGCGCACAACCCGCCGGAGTGACGGCTACGGCTTGCGGAACTTCAGAATGAACTGATCCGTGTGGCCGCGGACCGAAGCATCGAAGACCGCGGCCGTGTGCGGATCCTGCGCGTTGTGCAGAATGTCGCTGCTACCGACGTACTTGAACCCGGCGGCGAGTACTTCGCTCTTCGCCGCCGCCGGATCGATGCGATGCAGCGTCTTAGTGTCCTGCACGCCCGAGCCCGCCGCCGCTGCATGATCGAGCAGGAAGTAGGTGCCGCCCGCCTTCAATGAATCGAAGATGCGCTTGTTGAACGCTGCGATATCCGCATTCGGCAGATTGTGGAAGTCGTGATAGTTGTCGGAGGTCCACACCACGTCCACCGGCTCCGGCAGACCCAACCCCGGGCCCCCGGGCCCGAACGTAAGCACGGTGACGTTCGCATAGGCCGGATCCTGAGCGATTGCCTGCACGGCGGCCGCCGGATTCGGCGCGTTCGCCGGCGCGTTCGGCCGCGGCGGCGGCGCGAGCACGAAGACATGGCCCGAGGGACCCACGATCTTGCTGAGGAGACGCGTGTAATAGCCCCGTCCGGGTATCAGCTCCGCGACCTTCTGTCCGGGCTTGATGCCCGCGTAGGCGAGCGTCTCGGCGGGCTTGCGCGCCGCGTCGCGCTCCTTGTCGGCATCCGGCCTGCCCGTGTCGGCCACTGCGGCGCTCACGTAAGCGGGAATGGCCGCGGCATGAGCACTGGAGCCGAGAACCGCTACACCGGCGGCCGCGGCCGCGATCATCCACACAGATGCGCGAAGCATGTGAGATCTCCCCTCGAGCGAGGCGCCGACTTTAGCACCCCCCGAGCTCGAATGCCTGTGCCAGAAGCTCATAGGAGCGTATCCGCGCCGCGTGCTCGTGCACGATGGTGACGATCATCAACTCACCGAGCTCGAGCGCCCCGGCGATCGCCAGCAGCTGCGCGCGCACTTTGTCGGGCGAGCCGCACACATGCCGCGGCCACTCGCTCGTGGGCTCGCTCAGATAGGGCGGCGCCGGCGTTGCCAGCTCGCGCTCGGCCTCCTCGATGGTGGGAATAGGACGTAGATCCCCTTGGCGCAGGCGCCGGCCCATGAGCCGGACGCTCATGGCGAGCCGCTCGGCCTGTGCGTCGCTCTCAGCGCATACGGCGCCGAGCGCGACGATGGCGCACGGCGCATCGAGGTAGCGCGACGCTTGAAAATTGCGCCGGTAATGCTCGATGCAGGCGCGCGTGGGCTCGGGCGCGATGAAGTGCGCGAATGCATACGGCAACCCGAGTTGCGCGGCGGCTGCCGCGCTCCACAGGCTCGAGCCCAGCAGCCATACGACCGGGGTACCGGGCATGGCGGGTGAGACATTGATGCGGCTGAAGGGATGCCGCGGCGCGAACTCGCGGTGCAGAAAGCCGAGCAGCTCCGCCAGCTGATCCGGAAAGTCATCCGGCATCGGCGTCGCGAGTCTCTCGCGGCGCAGTGCGAAGGTCTCGAGCGGCGCGCCGCCCGGTGCGCGGCCGATGCCGAGGTCGATGCGCTCGGGATACAGCGCGTGCAGCATGCGAAACTGCTCGGCGACTTTGAGCGGGCTGTAATGCGGCAGCATGACTCCGCCCGAGCCGATGCGAATGTTGCGCGTCTCCGCGCCGAGCCGCGCAATGAGAATCTCCGGCGCAGGGCTTGCCAGAGTCTGCGTCGCGTGATGCTCGGCGATCCAGTAGCGCCGATAGCCGAGCCGATCCGCCACGCGCGCGAGCTCGATAGTATTTTGCAGGGCCTGCGCCGCCGTGGCACCGGCAGGCACAGGTGATTGATCGAGTACTGATAGATCCATTGAGCTCCTAGCTTAGAGCGCGCGTGTGACGCGCGTCACACGCGGCCCTCCATTAACTCTTCGTAAGAGTTGTCGGCGCGTCTCAGCCTGCGACGTTGTTAACGTCTGTAAATACCCTAACCCGGCTCAAATTACGCCCGATTCAACCATTCGAACTTGCAGTCTTAACGAGGAGACACTCATGTTGAAGTCTGCCCGAAAGATTATGACAGTGGCCGCGGTGACTGTGTCGCTCGCGGGTCTCGCCACCGGCGCACTCGCCGACACGCAGTGGCAGAAAGATCACCCCCGCCGCACCGAGGTCAATGCGCGGCTCGCCAACCAGAATGCGCGCATCAAGAAGGAGCGTCAGGAAGGCGAGATCACCAAGTCGCAGGCCAAGCAGCTGCACCGCGACGACCACACGATCCGCCAGGAGGAGCGCGCCATGGCCAGCACCAACGGTGGTCATATCACCAAGGCTGAGCAGCGCGCGCTGAATCAGCAGGAAAACCAGGTCAGCAAGCAGATCGGTAAGTAGGACGGCAGCGTCTCGCAGCCTGCTCCCGGGCGCGCGCCGCGCCCGGGAGCGTTTGTCTTTCTGCGCGCGACACGCCACTGACTCAGATTCGTGAGCTGCGCTGCGTCTCGCGCATGCACGTTGCCGTCACGAGCGTGCAGCAGATGCAGGCGGTCACATACCAATAGAAGAGCGACTCGCTGCCGAGGTCTTTGAGCTTCAGCGCCACATACGGCGCGGTCCCACCGAAGAGCGAGACGGCAAGCGCATAGGGCAGCCCAACGCCGAGCGCACGAATCTGCGCCGGAAACAACTCGGCTTTCACGATCGGACTGATGGCTGTGTAGCACGAGGTGATCGCGAGCGCGATCATGATGAGCACGAACGCCGTGAGCGCACTGTGCGCGTGCTCGAGCCCCGTCAGCAGCGGTAGCGTGCCGAGCGCGCCCAGTAACCCGAAGCTGATCAATAGCGGACGGCGTCCCACGCGGTCCGAGAGCGCTCCCGCAAGCGGCTGCAGCAGCATGTAGCAAAAGAGGCTCGCCGCGGAGACGAGCGTCGAGTCGTGATAGGAAAGTCCGGCGGTGTTGACGAGAAACGTCTGCATGTAGGTCGTGAAGGTGTAGAAGGCGATGGTGCCTCCCACGGTGAGCCCCATCACGAGCAGCGCCTCGCGCGGATAGCGCGCGAGTACGGCAAGCTCGCCTGCCCCACCGCTCGCCGGGCTCGAGCGCACGAACGTGGAGCTTTCTGCAAGCCTGCGTTGCAGACCAAACGCGACCGCCGCGCACAGGGCTCCGATCACGAAGGGCACGCGCCAGCCCCAGGCGGCGAGCTCGCGCGGTGTGAGGAGCACGAACTGCAGCACGAGCAGCACACTGATCGCGAGCAGCTGTCCCATGATGAGGGTCACGTACTGGAAGCTCGTATAGAAACCGCGTCGCGCCGGCGGCGCCACCTCGCTCAAATAGGTGGCACTCGTGCCGTACTCACCGCCGACGCTGAAGCCCTGAAGCGTCCGGGCGAGAAGCAGCAGCGCGGGCGCCGCGATGCCGATCGTTGCGTAGCCTGGCGTGAGCGCGATCAGCAGCGAGCCCGCGCACATGAGCAGCACCGCTAGGGTCAGTGCCGCACGGCGGCCGCGCCGGTCCGCATAGCGGCCGAGCAGCCAACCCCCGATCGGCCTCACCAGAAAGCCGAAGGCAAACACGGCGGCGGTGCTCAGGAGCTGCGCGGTGCGATTTCCGGCAGGAAAGAACGTCTGCGCGAAGTACAGCGAGAACGCGCCGTAGACGTACCAGTCGTACCACTCGATTAGATTGCCGACCGAGCCGCCGAAGATCGCGAACAGCCGCGTGCGCGATGCCGCGTGCGGCTCCGTGGCAGCGAGCGCCGGTCCTGCCGTGCTGAGCTCGCTAGGCTCGATGATGGCGTGTCAACGGCGGCTGCAGGCTGGGGGCCCGCGCCGTGCTCGCCAGGCGAGCCGCCCGCCGTTGCAGCGCGCCGCGCAGGCCGAGGTAGAGCGGCGGAGACGGATCCATCACGAGCGGCGCCGGAGAAGGCACCGCGGGTGCTCCGGCCTCGGGCAGATGGACGGGCGTGCCGCCTGCATCGCGTGCAACATCGCGCGGGCCGGCAACAGGTAAGTGCGCCGCCACGAGCTCGGGTGGCGGTGAGACTTCCTCGGGCGTCAGCAGCAGCCCGCAGCGGCGGATGAAGCGGCCGACACCGGTGCGGCTCGAAAGCATCGTGAGTGGTGCCGAGAGCAGCAGCCCCGCGAGCACCGGGCTCATCCACCAGATGTACTTCGGAACGATGAGCAGGATGGCCGCGCCCCAGACGAGGCCGAGCAGGATGTGCCACTTGTGCCGTGCCAGAGCTTGCAGCAGGGTCACGCCCCTGTCGCCGCGCTCCTGCGTGTTCCAGGTGACCGGGCGGCCCGCCAGCGTAGAGACGACGAAGGTCGAGTGGAACACCATCATGGGCGGCGCGAGCAGCATGCTGAAGACCTGCTCGAGCAGCACGCTGAACGCGAGGCGCGTAGCACCACCGAAGCCGCGCCGCAGGATCGGGTTGCAGAGCGCGAGTGTCGTGCCGAGCACCTTCGGCAGCAGCAGCACGACGATCGTCATCGACAGCAGCGCTGCGATCTCGCCCTCGCGATACTCGGGCCACGTCGGGAACAGCGTATACGCGCCGATCGGGAAGTACTGATGTCCCTGGAGCGCATCCTGACACGTGATGATCGAGCTCAGGATCAGCACCGCGAACCACATGGGTGAGGTGGCATACGAGAGGATGCCCGTCAGCATGTGCATGCGGCTCACCCAGTGCAGCCCGCGCAGCGACAGCACGTTCCAGTGCTGCAGATTGCCTTGCGCCCAGCGCCTGTCGCGCGCCGCGAAATCTATGATGTTGGAGGGCACTTCCTCCCAGCTGCCCTCGAGATCGGGCACCAGCCACACCTCGTAGCCCGCGCGGCGCATGAAGGCCGCTTCCACGAAATCGTGACTCAGGATCTCCCCGCCGAGCGGCGCGCGCCCCGGCAGGCGCGGCAGCGCACAGGCGCTTGCGAACGCATCCAGGCGCAGGATCGCGTTGTGCCCCCAGTAGTTGCTCTCGCCGAGCTGCCACCAGGCAAGTCCACTCGAGAGCATCGGGCCGTTCAGTCGTGCGGCGAACTGCACCATGCGGGCGAAGAGCGTCTCGCGGCCCGCGGGCAGCGGGGCCGTCTGGATGATGCCCACCTCGGGATGGGCATCCATGAGCCGCCCGAGCGTCACGAGGGCGTGGCCGCTCATCACGCTGTCGGCATCGAGCACGATCATGTACTCGTAGGCGCCGCCCCAGCGGCGCACGAAGTCGGCGATGTTGCCGGACTTGCGCTGCGTGTTCTCAGGTCGGCGCCGGTAGAAGACGCGTCCCGCGGCATGATGGCGCGCCACGAATTCCTTCCACAGCGCCTCTTCCTGCTCGGCGATCTCCTCCTTGCGGGTGTCGGAGAGTACGAACAAGTCGAAGGCCGACTGCTCGGGCTCGGCGGCGAGCGAGGTCCAGATCGCCGCCAGGCGCGCCATGACGAGCGCCGGCTCCTCGTTATAGACCGGTACGACGACCGCGACGCGGCTGCGCAGCTCGACCTGCGCCGCGCCATCCGCGCTGATCACCGCGTGGTCGCGGCCCGCAAGCCGGATGATGAAGCCCGCGACCGCAGTCCAGAACGCGCCCGCAATCCACGTGAACAGGGCGAAGAACAGCGCCAGCGTCCCGCCCTCGAGCGGCGAGAGGCCGTTGGCGCTCAGGATGTCGAACATCAGGAACGAGGCGCAGCCACTCGTGAGAAAGGTCAGCCCGAAGAAAACGGAGCGGCGGAGACGGGCGCGGCGCTTCAAATAGCGGTTCATGCGGGTTCCTAAGACGAGAGCTGATCGATCCAAGTCTCGGTGAGCGCTTCACCGTAGAGAGTCAAATAGCAACGCAAGTCGACGACCTGCTTGGGCTTGGCGGGAACCACGCGAAAGGTGACACGCCACACGCCGTCATCCTGCAGCCGTTCGACTTTCACCATATCCACCCGGCCGCCGTTGGCGCTGATGTTCGCCCGGACAGGCTGGGATCCCTCGAGGCTGTCGAGATCACCGCCGCTGAAGTCCAGCATCACTTCCTGGGTCTGATCGTGGCCCTTGCCTCCGGGTACGACCGAGCTGCCCGTACGGGTGGCCATCACGCGGCCGCCAGGAGGCCACAGGGGCGAGTAGGTATAGGCGGACAGCAGATAGTTGAAACGCACGGGCTTACTCGCCTGCACCGGCGTCGACGGCACCCAATACGCAACGATGTTGTCGTGGATCTCCTCGTCCGTGGGGATCTCCACCAGCTCGACGCCACCCTTGCCCCAATCTCCGAGCGGCTCGATCCAGTAGCTCGGGCGGCGCTGGAAGTCGGCATCGCTATCCTGATAGTGGCTGAAATCGCGATCGCGCTGGATCACTCCGAAGCCGCGCGGATGCTCTTCCATGAAGCGATTGACGCGCAGCTCGTGCGGGTTCGCGAGCGGGCGCCACAGCCACTCGCCGCTGCCTGTGTGCACCATCAGCCCATCGCTGTCGTGCACCTCGGGACGAAAATCATCGAAGCGATGACCGGAGGGATCCTCGCCATAGAGAAACATGGACGTGAGCGGCGCCACGCCGAGCTTGTCGATGTTCTGCCGCGGGAACAGCTCGCACGTCACGTCCACCTGAGTCGTGGTGCCGGGACGCACCTCGAACTTGTAGGCACCGGTTATGCTCTCGCTGTCCAGGAGCGCGAAGATCGTGAGCGTATGGTCCTCAGGCCGCGCCGGACGTACCAGCCAGAAATCGGTGAACCACGGAAACTCCTCCCCGTCAGTGGCCGCCGTGTTGATCGCCAGCCCGCGTGCCGACAGGCCGTAGCGCTGGTTGCGACCGAGCACGCGAAAATAGGAGGCGCCTAGAAACACGATCAGCTCATCCTTGTACGCAGGCGTCTGCAGCGGGTAGTGCACGCGAAAGCCGGCGAAGCCGAGATTTGCGGGCATCTGCGTCGGCAGCTTCGCGAGCTTGCCGAACTCGAACCAGCTGGGGCTGTAGAGAATCGGGTGCACGACGCCGCCGACCACCTCCGAGATGTCGACGCGCCGGTCGAAGTTGAAGCCGCGGTGAAAGAACTGCACTTCGAACAGCGACTGATTGCGCCAAAGTGCATACGCACGGCGAAAGCGGATCTCTTGATACTCGTCGTACGTCAGCCTCGAAAGGCGCAGCGGAAGCTTGGGTGAGCGGTTGCGGTAAGGCCGGGAGGCGCGCTCGCGGGCGAGCCGCTCGACCGTCGCGAAGCTGAACGGCGGCGCAGCCGGCGCGGGCTGCGTGGACTGCGCGGCCGCGGGCCGCGCGGGTCGCGCATTGCTCGCGGGCGGCTGAGAAGCCGGGGCGGTCGGTGCGGCCTTCTGCCGTTGGGGTCGCGGTTGCGTGGGAGCTTGCGATTGCGTGGGAGCTTGCGATTGCGCGGGAGCTTGCGATTGGGTGGGAGCTTGCGCAGGTGGTGTCGTCTGTGCGAGGAGCATGACGGTGCCCTGGCTCTCTCCGAGTCCGTTCACGAAGAGCATCGCCGTACCGACTGCCACGCCGATCAAACATTGACGGACCACTCGTATTTTTTCCGTTCCACGACGCGACGCAGGCCACAGCTTCAGCCGCGCCAGCAGTAGCAATTTTCGGTCACTGGCAGCATGGTTGTCGCCAACAGGCGACGCCGGACGGTCCTGCCCCCACACTCTACATGGAGTGTGGCAGGCAAAAATCAAACATGCTGCTTAAGAACTTGTCAGACAGCACTGCATCTCAGCCCGCTCACCATCTGACGCATTATTGAAAGCTCTGGCGCTGCGCGAGCGCGCTGCTCAGCCAAAGCAAATATGTCAGGCAAAGCCCTTTGGTTCTCGTGGCTTGGCTTTGATCGTTAAGTCAGATCCGCAAGTGATGTGGGCACTTGCCTGCGCAAGAGCGCGTTCTGTGCCTCCCAGCGCTCCGCGCCCGCGAGCGTCTCGAGAAACCTGATCTCACCCGCCGCGAGCACCGCCTGGGGCAGCGCGCGATCATAGAGCACGCGATTGCCCGTGAGCGCAGGCAAGCGCGCGCCCGGTGTGAGTATGCCGAGCAGATTCAAGGGATCCGCAGCCGAGAGCGACAGTCGCCCCGCGGGCGCCGTCGCGCTGCGCAGTGTGCGTCGCACCTCGCGCAGCAATCCGATGGCTTCCGGTGTTGCGTACTGCTCTCCCGAGAATCCGGCGACGAAACGGCCACCACGGATGTCACCACGCGCCTCCAGGCGGCGGCAGCAGGCGATGAGATCGCGCCACGGGGGCATCCAGCTGCCGCCCTCGCGCAACAGGAGCTTCCAGAAGATCACGCCCCAGCGACGCAGCAGCGTGCGCACCACGTGCTCGATCGCATCGGTCCGCTCCGCAGCCGCTACGCGCCGCACCAGCGCCCAGCGACCCGAGTCCGCCATGCCGAACAGAGCGCGGCGGGCACGCCTTCCCGGGTGCGCGCGCCGCCGCCGCTCCGCGGGAACGAGCAGCGCCCTCAGGCCCCCGAAGCTGTCGGAGTTGACGAGTCCGAAAGCAACGAGCTCCGCGAGCGCCTCCTCCACCTGCGTGGGGAGCAAGCGCGCGGCCTCGACGATGTCATCGAAGAACGAAGCGCCGGAGCTCTGGAGATATTCGCTGACGGCGCGCGCGCCACTGCTGAGCTGCGCATCGTCCGGCACACCGATGAGCGCCGCCCACAGGCGCACGTTGCGCCGCGCGAGCAGCGCGATGGGTGTCGCGCGCACCGGACCCGCGCCCCGCAGCGCGCCGCCACTGCGCGCCGGCAATCGCGTCCACACGAAGCGCCCGGCACGGCAATGCTCGTCCAGCCATTCGGGCTCGTACTCCGAGATACGCGCCGGCAGCACCTCGGTCTCCCACGCACCGGCGGGCACCTCGAATCCCTCGAGCTGCGTCAGCACGGCCGCGACCGCGTCCGGCCCTTGCATGCGCGCCTCGCTCGTCACCCTCTGCCACTCGAAGAGGAAGCCGAGGAACTCGCGCGCGCTGACCGGCTCGATCTCGGCGCGCAGCCGCTTCACGGTGTAGCGATGGATGCGCGCGAGCAAGCGCCGCTCGCACCATTCCTCGACCTCAGCGCCGGGGGTGAAGCGGCCGCTGAGGGCAAAGCCCTCGGCCTGCAACGTCGCCAACGCGGTGTCGATGCCGCGCTCGGGCAGTGCGAGGGAGGCGGCGAGCGAGCGCGCAGTGACCGGGCCGAGCCCCGTGAGCCGCCCACGAATAATCTCGACGAGCGCAGGCTCGGGAAACGGCGTTTGAAACAACGGCCGCCTCTCGGCGGCAACCCACAGCACCGCGCCCTTGTCGGCTTCCAGGCCGTTGTCGGCTCCCGGAGCATGCAAGCTCACAACGCGGCCCTGAGCGGTGAGCTCGTCGATGAGTGGCGGCCAGGCAGGATTGCGCTCGACCTCCGCCGCGCTGAGGAAAGTCAGCCAGTGCAGCGCATCGTGCAGCTCATCAGCGTTGAGCGCATCGGGCCAGGCCTCGTCGCGCACCCGCTCGATGGCCTCGGCGTCGAGCTTGCCGAGATCCCCCGCGGTCTGCGGATCGAGCCAGCGCCGGCTCATCACTGCCTGGGTGCGGCGCTCCTCGAGCGGCGCATCATCGAGATAGGCATACGGCCGCGCCGAGAGCACTTCCTGCGCGAGCGGCGAGGGTTGCGTCAGATCGCGCGCGATCACCCGGATCGCTCCCGACTCGAGACGCCGCAGTACCTTCAGCAGCTGCTCGAAGTCCATGGCGTCCTGCAGGCAATCGCGGATCGTCTGCTGCACGAGCGGATGATCGGGAATCTCCAGCTCGCCCTGCAGGTTCTCGGCGCAGGCCACCTGATCGGGAAACACGGCCGCGAGCAGGTCCTCGGCGTTCATGCGCAGCAGCTGCGGCGCTACCTTGCGGCCGCCGCGAAAGCGCGGCAACGCGAGCGCGATCGATGCCACCCAGCGCCAGCGGGTGACGAACATCGGCGCGGCGCACAGGGCCTGCAGCAGCAGCGGGCGGATCGTGTTCGAATGCAGATAGTGCGCGACCTCGCCCAGCGCGAAGCTGTGCGCGGTCGTGAGTGAGAGTATCAGCGTGTCCTCGGTCGCCGCCGCCTGCAGCTCGAAGTTGAACTGGCGGCAGAAACGCTTGCGCAGCGCGAGCCCCCAGGCGCGGTTCACGCGGCTGCCGAAGGGTGAGTGCACGACCAGCTGCATGCCGCCGGACTCGTCGAAGAAGCGCTCGAGCACCAGAGTGTCTTGTGTCGGCAGACAGCCGAGCGCCGCGCACGCGCCGTGCAGGTAATCCACCAGCTGGCTCGCGGCCGGCTCGTCGATGCCACAGCGCGCGAGCCCCTCGAGCGCGGCTTCGCGCGAGCTCGCGAGCCAGCGCTCGACCGCGCCGCGCAGCCGCGACACGGCCACCGACAGCTCATCAGTGCGCCCTGGCGCCTCGCCGAGCCAGAACGGAATTGAAGGCGGCATGCCGCGCGCATCCTCGACCCGCACGCGACCGCGCTCCACCCGTAGGATCCGGTACGACGTGTTACCGAGCTGAAAGACATCTCCCGCGAGGCTCTCGACCGCAAAATCCTCGTGCACGGTCCCCACCAGCTGATCCTCGGGCTCGAGCACGACCTGATAGTCCGCCGTATCGGGAATCGCGCCTCCCGAGGTGATCGCCGTCAGACGCGCGCCGCGGCGCCCGCGCAGGCGGTGATTGATCGAGTCATGATGCAGGAGCGCGCCATGGCGCCCGCGCCGCGTGGTGAAGCCCTCCGCCAGCATGCGCACGACGGCTGCGAAATCCTCGCGCTGCAGCGTGCGATAGGGGTAGGCAGCGCGCAGCACGCGCAGCAGCTCTGTCTCATCCCACTCGGCGGCGGCGACCTCCGCGGCGATCTGCTGCGAGAGGACATCGAGGGAGCCCTCGGGGACGCTCAGCGCATCGAGCTCCGCGCGCGCCACCGCATCGAGCAGTGCGGCGCACTCGACCAGGTCGTCCCGGGAGAGCGGAAACAGCCGTCCCTTCGCAGTGCCGCCGACGGCGTGCCCCGAGCGGCCCACTCGCTGCAGAAAGGCGCTGATCGAGCGCGGCGAGCTGAGCTGACACACGAGATCCACGGCACCGATATCGATGCCGAGCTCGAGCGAAGCCGTCGCCACGAGCGCCTGCAGCTCTCCCCGCTTCAGGCGCTGTTCGGCATCGAGCCGCCGCTCGCGCGCGAGACTGCCATGGTGCGCCATGACGTTCTCGACGCCGAGGCGCTCGGAGAGCTGGCGTGCCACGCGCTCGGCCAGGCGGCGTGTGTTGACGAACACGAGCGTCGTGCGGTGCTCGCGAATCAGCTCAGCGAGTCGGTCATAGACCTGAGTCCAGACCTCACCCGACATGACCGCCTCGAGGGGCGCGGGCGGCAGCTCGAGCGCGAGGTCGCGTGCGCGCGCGTGTCCCATGTCGATGATGGTGCAGCGCGCGGCGGGCTCCTCGTCGCGGGCCCCGACCAGGAAGCGTGCCACCTCCTCGATCGGCTTCTGCGTGGCCGAGAGGCCGATGCGCACCAGCGGCCGGCCCGCGAGCGCCTCGAGCCGCTCCAGCGAGAGCGCCAGATGCGCGCCGCGCTTGCTGCCCGCAAGTGCATGGATCTCATCGACGATGACGCTGCGCGTGGTCGCCAGCATCTTGCGACCCGACTCCGAGCCCAGCAGGATGTAGAGGGACTCGGGCGTCGTGACAACGACATGCGGGGGCCGGCGGCGCATGCTGGCGCGCTCGTGCTGGGGCGTATCGCCAGTGCGCACCAGGGTCCGCAGCTCCACGGCGGGCAAACCGAGCGCTGCGAGCTCGTCGCGAATGCCTTCGAGGGGGGCGGCAAGATTGCGTTGAATGTCGTTCGAGAGCGCCTTCAGCGGCGATACGTAGACCACCCGTGTCTCATCGGGCAGCTCCTCCGTCAGCGCCGCCCGCACCAGCTGATCGAGCACCGCGAGAAAGGCCGCGAGCGTCTTCCCGGAGCCGGTTGGCGCTGCAAGCAGAACGTGCTTACCCGCCGCGATGGCGGGCCACGCCTGCGCCTGCGCCGGCGTGGGCGCCGTGAAATTGGCGCTGAACCAGGCCGCGACCGCCGGGTGGAAATCATCGAGGGGAGAGCTCACGGGCATAAGGATAGCCGGGGCGGCCTCGCAGGGGGAGCCGCCGCTGCCGCGCGCGCCCTGACGGGCCACGCGCCGTCATTCGTTAACGTTACGGAACTGCGGTCCAGAACCGTAATTTACGCGACAAACGCCGTGCTCCCCGTGATGCTTGCGACATGAGAGCGCGCTTGGCCCTCGGCCTGACTCTGCGCGGGGGCGTCATTGCGGCAGCGGTGCTCTTCGGCGCGGGCATGCTCTACCGCCATCTCGAGCAGGAAGCCCTCGAAGCGCGCTTGGTACGCACGGATCCCGATCGCGTGCTGCGCGACGCGGGGCTCGTGCGGAGCGCTCTGCAAATTGCCCGACCGGCGTATGCCGCGCACTGCGCGCGCTGCCACGGAGCGGATCTGCAAGGCGACCGTGCCCGCGGCGTGCCGGACCTCGCCGACTCGGTGTGGCTCTACGGGTTCGGCCAGGTGACGGACATCGAGACCACCATCCTTTATGGCGTCCGCTCGGGACATCCCAAAGCGCGCAATATCACCGACATGCCCGCGTTCGGTCGCATCGGTCAGCTCTCGGCGCCCGAGATTCGCGACGTGGTCGAGTTCGTCTACGGCCTGAGCCATCACGGCGTCGACACCGCCGCCGCCAAGCGCGGCCAGGCACTCTTCAACGACAAGGGCAGCTGCTACGACTGCCACGGCGCCGACGCGACTGGCAACATCGATTACGGAGCACCCGATCTCACCGGCGCGACTTGGCTCTACGGCGGCGACCGCGCCACTCTCTATGACTCGGTGTTCAATGGGCGCCACGGGCTCTGCCCGGCCTGGATCAGGTCCTTGAGTCCGGCCGAGGTGCGTGCGCTCTCCGTATATCTGTATCTCGCCTCGCACACTCGCGCATCCGTAACTGCCCACCGGGGCGGATCCGCGCGGTGAGAGCGCAGCTCAGCCGCGCCAATCCGCGCCGTGCACTGGCGCTGCTCGCCGTGGGTGCCATCGGCGGACTGCTGCTGGCGGGCTACGGGCTGTTCACTGCGCAGGGCACGCGTAGCCGCTCCGTGCCACCCGAGGCGATCGCGCTCGTCAATCAACGCCCCATCCTGCGCAGCGATTTCACCGCTCAGGTCCAGACGCAATACACGGTGCCCTTTGCCGACTCGACGCCGGCACAGCGCCACCAGGTTCTCGAGGACATGATCGACGAGGAGTTGATGGTGCAACGCGGGCTCGACATCGGTCTGCCTTCGTACGATCCCGAGGTGCGTCAGGCGCTGGTCGCCGGTGTCGAGCTGGAGCTCTTCGCCGACGTCCTCGCGCAGCGCCCGACGGAGAGCGATCTCAAAGCCTACTACGCCGCCCACCGCGCGAAGTACGTGCGCGATGGCGTCATGCGTCTGCGCGATCTGCTCGTGGAGCCGACGGCCGGACGCTCCGCCGCGGCGTGCCTGGACGCCGCGCGCGGCGCGTCCAAAGCGTTGCGCAACGGTCAGCCCCTCGATGCCGTGATGCAACTCTTCACGCTGCGCGACTCCCGGCGGCTCATGGACTCGGGGCACGTCGACACCGGTGACGTGTTCGATTTCGCGGCCCGTGCGCGCCTGGAGCCGGCGGTGTTTGCCGCGGCGAGTCGCCTGCAGGATGGGCAGGTATCGGACCCGGTTGAAGCATCCGACGGCTGGCACGTGGTCGTGATGGTGAAGCGTGTGTTCCCCGCGCAGCGGCCGTTCGAGGAGGTGAGCAACGAGGTGTGGCGCGACCTCAGCGAGGATGCGAAGCGCCGCGTGCGCGCGGCGAATCTGAAGTACCTGCGCGGCCGCGCAGACATTCTGGTAACGCCGCCGTGAGCTGCGTGCTGCACAGGCCGCGCGCAGCCTCGTTGTGGTTCGCACTCGGGATGCTCGCCGCGGCGGGCCTGGCCAGCGCTCACACGAAGAGCGAGACCTACATCGTCGCGCAGATCCTCGGCTCCGCGGTGCGCGTGACGTTCACGTTGCCGATCGTGGAGGCGAACCGCCTGGGCACGCCCGGAATGCCGCCTTCGGATGAGCGCATCGCGAGCTATCTCGCGGCCCATGTCGGTGCAAGCAGTGGCCGCAGGCCGTGTCAACGCGTCGGCGAGGTGCGTGCGGGAGCGGCCACCGCTCAGTTCCGGCGCTTTCAGCTTGCCTTCCAATGTCCAGCCACCGCGGACATCGCCCTGCACTCCTCCGCATTCTTCGCGCTCGTGCCCTCGCACCTGACGCTCGCCCAGATCGAGACCAACGACGGCGAGCTGATCGAGCAGCTCTTCACCAAGGATCATCAGACCGTTGCGGGCGAGCGTCGCGGCGGAGCGCTGCAGAACGCGGGATTTCTGCAGTACGTGCAGCTCGGCATCATGCACATCTTCACCGGCGTCGATCACATGTCCTTCCTGCTCGGGCTGGTGCTCTTGTCGCGCCGTGTGCGCGACCTCGCGTTCGTGATCACCGGATTCACGCTCGGACACAGCGCCACCCTGGCGCTCGCAGTCACGGGAGTGATCCGCCCACACGCCGAGTTCATCGATGCGCTCGTGGCGCTGACCATCGCGCTCGTGGGTGCCGAGAACGTCGCGGTTGCGAGCGGCCGGCCGCAAACGGTCGCCGCGGGCGTGGGCAGTGCGCTGCTCGTGATGGCGATCCTCCACATGAGCGGCTGGGGTGTGCTGCCCACGACCTTGCTGCTGGGTGCCGGGATCTTCAGCTGCAGCTATCTGCTCATGTCATCCTACATCCACGATGC
Organism: Steroidobacteraceae bacterium; assembly: GCA_035501955.1. Classification (GTDB taxonomy): domain Bacteria; phylum Pseudomonadota; class Gammaproteobacteria; order Steroidobacterales; family Steroidobacteraceae; genus JASHUC01. The sequence continues at coordinate 119,706 of DATJVD010000042.1, read as the reverse complement.
GGCGCGCCTGCGCCTCGTGGTGACGCTCGTGTTCGGTCTGATCCACGGCTTCGGCTTCGCCTCGGATCTGCTGGAGATGAAGCTGCCGACCCAGCGCCTAGCGGAGCTGCTCGTGGGCTTCAACCTCGGGGTCGAGATCGGTCAGCTCGCGGTGGTGTTCGCGCTGCTCGGCGCCGTCGCGCTGCTGGCGCGGGCGCGCTTGTCGCTGCCACGTCCCATCGTGGTCGACGTGGGGTCGGCCGCGCTCGTCGGCATCGGCACCTTCTGGTTCATCAGCCGCAGCTTCATTTGAGACTCCGCCCCGGGGCGGATCCAGTGCGGCAGCGCGAGGAGCAGCGCAACCAGTCCGACGATCTCGTGCAGCGCTGCGGCGAGCTCGTGAGTGCGGTCGATGGAGTAGTAGAGCGCATAGCCGCTCGCGACGAGCAGGATGGCGGCGCCTGCCAGGGCAAAGCCCGACACGCGCCTGCGGCCGCCGCTCCAGTGCTGCACGATGTGGTCCGCGGCGAGCCAGCCGAGCAGAAACACGCCCGCCACGGCGATGAGGCCGTGGAGCCGCAGCAACGTCGGCTCCCAGGGGCTCGGCACCGAGCCGAGATCGCCCTGCCGCTCGAGGGCGAAGTGCACGACGATCCAGGCACAGCCACTCAGCCAGAGCGCCCCGAAGCTCGCATAGGTCGCCAGGCGCAACGCACGCGTCATGCGCGCGGGGATCGCGCGCGGCGGCCGCCGTCGGTGTTGTGAAGGATGACGCATGCTCAAACCACCGGCCGCACTAAGCGGGCGCACGCGCGCGCAGAGTCACTTGCCACAGCGCGACGATCCAGCGCACTCCTTGAGTGACGTGCTCGCACGAGAGCGTCGCGCCGGCGATGTTCTTGATGTCCGTCTCGAAGCGCAGGTGCTCGAGGCCTTCGCGACCTGCGAACTGACGGCGGAACGCGGCGCTGCGGATCTCGCCTCCGTGACTTTCGCGATAGGCGAGCACCTCGGGCGCGGTGAGCTCACCCGCGCCATTGATGCCCACCGCATAAGTGATGAAATCCTCCTTGCCCACGACCTCGTCCACGAACACATAGCCCTGCTCCGCGCCGGCGCGCAGCGCCTTGAACGCGCGCAGCGAGCGATGCGGCGGCTGCGGACCGGCGAGCGCGGCGACTTGCGTACGCTGCGCGCCATCGAGCGCGAGAATCACCTCGTCGAAGCGGTCGGCCTGTGGAAACAGCGACTTCTGCGCCCGCTCGACGGACAGGTATTCCGCGGCGATGACGACCTGCACCGCGGGCAATGCCAGCGCGGCCAGCCCCATGGCGGCGAGCGTCGACGGCCTCCTCACGCAACCTCCGGAAATCCGGGGCCTGATGGCCTCGAATGCAAATGCGAATGATTCGCGATATCGTAGCAGTCGCGCGGCTGTCTTGTCACCGCGGGCGAGCGAGCGGACATATCGTGACCGGACACATCGCCTCGACACCGAAGGCTGCGCCGTGCCGCGGGGTCACCGCGCAGCGCATGCGTATCGCGCTCGGTACGACCGTTATCATCGAGGCGCAGGCACCCTCGGAGCACGCCGCGAACGCGGCCCTGGCGGCTGCGTTCGCAGCCATAACCGCTGTGGAGCGTCGCCTGCATCCGGCGCGAGCGGGCAGCGACCTGTCGAGAATCGCCTGCGCTGCGCCGCACAGCTCCGTGGGCGTCGCCGTGGGTACCTGGACGCTGCTCGCGCTGGCGCAGCGCATCCACGCGCTCAGCGCAGGCGTGTTCGATCCGTGCCTGCCGTGTGCGCCTGGGCGGCTATCGGACCTCGAGCTCTTGCCCCCCGGGCTCTCGGGCTCGGGCAGATATGGCGTGGTCCCGCACGCCCCCCTGGCGCTCGATCTCGGCGGCATTGCCAAAGGCTATGCGGTCGACTGTGCGATCGAGGCGTTGCGCACGCACGATTGCCGCGCCGGGCTCGTCAATGCTGGGGGTGATATGCGCGTGTTCGGCGCCGAGCCGCGGGAGATTCTCGTGCGCCAAGCCGGTGGGCGCTTCGCTCCGCTCGCGCTGCAAGATTCGGCTCTCGCCGTCACCGACCCTCTCGCCGCCGCGCGACCGCCGGAGCATCGCGGCTACTACACGCGCAATGGCTCCAGCAGCTTGCGAAGGTGCTTCGCCGCGGTGCGGGCCAAGCGCGCCGCAGTCGCGGACGCGCTCACCAAATGCGTGCTGTTCTGTCCCGAAGAGTGCGCCGACCGCGTGCTCGCGCGGATGGGAGCGACAGTCCTCGCGTGCGCCTGAGGCTCCTCGCGTGCGCCTGAGCGCAGGTCCTCAGAACAAGTGCACGAACAACCAGTACAGAATCGCAGACAGCATGATCGCCGCAGGCAACGTCATCACCCACGCCATGATCAGGTTGCGCACCGTCGAGAGCTGCAGTCCGGAGTTGTTGGCGGCCATCGTGCCGGCCACGCCCGATGAGAGGACGTGGGTGGTCGAGACGGGCAGTCCGAAGGAATCCGCGGCGCCAATGGTGAGCATCGCCACCAGCTCGGCGGAGGCGCCCTGCGCATAGGTCAGGTGCGCCTTGCCGATCTTCTCGCCCACCGTGATCACGATGCGCTTCCAACCGACCATCGTGCCCAGCCCGAGCGCGATCGCCACGACCACCTTCACCCACATCGGGATGAACTTGGTCGCATCGTCGATCTCCTTCTTGAACGCGACCAGATTGCGCTTCGTATCCGGGGCGAACTTCACCTTGGAATCCTTCTGCAGCAGACGGATCGCCTCGGAGGCGAGATACATGTCGTTGCGCACGTTCGTTACGGACGTCGCGGGCATGTGCGCAATCGAGCCGTTCTCCGTCACCTGCCGGCCGATGTCGCCGACCGTGCTCGCAAGCGCACCGAGCACACCCGGCGTCAGCTGCTTGCTGCGCACGTAGTCAGTCAGCAAGACGTGCGACTCGGCCGGCGTGGGATCAAGCGTTCCCGGGATGCTCGTGAGGGATTGCTGAGTTGCTTGGGCAACGGCAGCAAAGCGCGCCATCTCATCCACCGGCATGGCGCGGTTGAGCGCGTAGCTGATCGGCACGGTGCCGACGAGGATGAGCATGATGAGTCCCATGCCCTTCTGACCGTCGTTGGAGCCGTGGGCGAACGAGACTCCTGTGCAGGTGAGCACCAGGATGCCGCGGATCCACCAAGGCGGAGCGCGGTCCTTCGGCGCCTCGAACAGCGCCTTGTTCTTTATCAGCGTACGCATCACGAGCAGCAGCAGCGCCGCGACGACAAAGCCGATGAGCGGCGAGAGCAGCAGCGACCAGCCGATCTTGGTCGCCTGTGCCCAGTCGACCCCGCTGGTGCCATCGCGTCCGTGCATGAGCGCGTTCGCGACGCCGACGCCGATGATCGAGCCGACCATCGTGTGCGAGGAGGAGGCGGGCAGTCCGAGCCACCAGGTGCCGAGATTCCAGATGATGGCCGCGATCAGGAGCGCGAACACCATCGCGAAACCGGCGCTCGAGCCCACCTGCAGGATCAACTCCACGGGCAACAGCGAGATGATGCCGAACGCGACCGCGCCGCTCGATACCAAGACGCCGAGAAAGTTGAACACGCCTGACCAGAGCACCGCGAAGTGCGGCGGTAGGGAGTGTGTGTAGATGACGGTCGCGACCGCGTTGGCCGTGTCGTGGAAGCCGTTGACGAACTCGAAGCCGAGCGCGATGAGGAGCGCCACTCCGAGCAAGGCGAACGGCAGCCAGGTGGTCGAATGCACGCCGGTCGCACTGATGTCGCGCGTCAGGCTCATGGTGGTGTAAATCACGCCGGCGCCGAGCAGCAGGAGAAAGATGATCGTAGTCGACGGATGTACACGCCGATCGAGCTGCGGCCGCGGGGCGGCCTGCGAAGTCAAGACTGCAGCATTGGTACTCATGGCTTGCGGACCCCGGCGCGGCTACTGGACGCTGACCGTAGTCCGTCAAGATGTCAGTTTTGTGACGGGAGGCCGTCCGCCCCGGTACGGGCCGGCCCGGTCGGTCACGGGCCGATGACGACTCCCCAGGGCGAGCGCCCGACGGGAATTTTCTTGACTACCTTGAGAGTGTCGGTATCGACGATGCTCACATCGTTGGACGGCCCGTTCGCAGTGAACAGCAAGCGCTTGTTCGGCGTGAGCGCGATGCCCCAGGGCCGCTCGCCGACTGGGATCTCCGTCATCAAACGCGTCGGCTGCAGGGTGATGACGGCGACCGTGCCGCCGCGGCCCGTGCTCACGTACAGCCGCCGTCGCTGCGCATCGAGCAGCACGCCCATCGGACGGTCCTCTTTACGCAGCTGAATGAGCTTCTCCACCGGTTTGCCCGCGGGGACTGCCACGCGATACACGGTCGCATCGAACTCGCCCGTGACATAGGCGTTGCGTCCGTCGGGCGTGAACGCCAGGTCGCGCGGCCGATGACCGACGGGAACGTTGGTCTTGAGCTGCAGCAGATGTGTATCGATGAGTGAGACCTGATTGTCGGTCTCGCTCGTGACGGCGACCCACTCGCCACGCGGTGCGAGGCGCACGCCTTCCGGCTCGTGGCCCACGGAGATGCGCGTGACGATGCTGCCGCCGCGCAGATCGACCACGGAGAGCGTCCCGGTGTCCTCGTTCGACACATAGAGCTGCGTGCCGGTCGCATTCAGATCGAACTGCTCGGGATCGGAGCCCGCGCGCAGCAGCTTCACCAGTTTGCGCGTGCGCGTATCGACGACCGCGATACCGTCGGCGCTGAAGTCGTGCTCGAGCTTGGCGCATTCGGCGTCCGGCATCTTCGGCGGACACTTCGGCAGGCCACTGACGGCGACATAGAGAAGCGCGCCGTCGTGGCTGAGCTTCATGCCTCGCGGCCGCTTGCCCACCTCGATGGTGCCGACGAGCGTGCCCTGATCGGTGTCGAGCACCGATACGGTGTGCTCGTCCTCGTTGGACACGTAGGCGTGGCCCGCCAGCGCCGCAAGCGGCAGCCCACTCGCGCAGAGCAGCGCCAGGGCGCGCGCCACGCGCGCCGATGAACGCATCAAGACAGCTTCACGTCACTGACTTGAATGACCGGCGCGACGCTCGAGTAGTTGCGAATGTCCGCCTGCACCGCCTCGGCATGCGGACCGAAGGCAGCCGCGAAGGCGTCGACGGAGTCGAAACGCAGATTGCAGATCACCGCATATGCAGCCTTCGAACCCGGCGCACCGCCGTTGAGGCCCTGCTCGACGGTCGTGCTCTTCAAGGCAGATCCCAGCAGCTTCTTCACCATCGGAATGTGCTTGCCGAGGTAATAGCTCATGTCGAACTTGGAGCCTTCCTGATTCGGATACAGCACAGTCACGGTAATCACCGGGTCTCTCCTCACGGCGCATGGGCCGACCTGCGACGGGAGGCCGACTATACCCTTCCAGATGGGCGTCCGTGTCATAGTCGTGGGAACCGACCGCGGCGCCGAGCGGTTGGCTACGCTTTCAGGAGGGCCGCGAAGTGACCTACGAGCTGTATTACTGGCCGACGATCCAGGGACGGGGCGAGTTCGTGCGACTGCTGCTCGAGGATGCAGGCGCGGAGTACGTGGACGTGGCACGCAACTCCGCAAGCGGCTCACAGGCGCTGATGCGCTTTCTCAAAGGTGGCGACACGCCCGCACACTTGCCGTTCGCGCCTCCGTTTCTGCGCGCCGGTGATTTCTTGATCGCGCAGACGGCGAACATCCTCATGTATCTGGGGCCGCGGCATGGGCTCGTGCCGCGCGATGAGGGCGGCCGCCTGTGGGCCAACCAGCTGCAGCTAACGCTCGCAGACCTCGTGAGCGAGGCGCACGACACGCATCATCCGCTCGCCTCGGGGCTCTACTACGAGGACCAGAAGCAGGCGGCGCTGCAGAGAACCGAGGATTTCCTGCACAACCGGCTGCCGAAATACCTCGGCTACTTCGAGCGCGTGCTGGAACGCAATCCGTCTGGCGAACTCTATCTTTGCGGCAAGCAGGTGAGCTATCCCGACTTGTCGATGTTTCAGCTGCTCGAAGGCCTGCACTACGCCTTTCCACGCACCATGCGGCAGGTCTCGCCGCGGCATCCGAAGCTGCGCAGCCTGCAGCAGAGCGTGCGCGAGCGACCGCGGCTCGCGGCCTACCTCGCCTCACCGCGCCGACTGCCGTTCAACGAGCAGGGAATCTTCCGTCACTACCCCGAGCTCGAGGCTGCCCGACACGCGAGCTGACGCGCCGATGCGGGTGGTGTTCACTCCGCTTGCCTGGTCGAGAATCAGCTGCGCGAGAGCGTCGTAGTCGCCTCCGAAATGATGGCCGCCCGGCAGCTCGACCACTCGCACGCGAGCGTGGCCGAGCTCTGGGCATATGGAATCGTCATCATCCTTGCCGTAAATACAGAGCGTGCTCACGTGCGACAGCGCGTCGAGCTCGGGGCGCACGGGCAGACCCGCGCCCGACTCTATCCAGTTGACGACATGAAACTCGAACGAGGCCGTGCGGCCGAGACCGATGAGCGCAGTCAGCGCGACGTGTGAGCGGGTGGCGGCAGGCAGACGGTTGACGGCGAAGGGCAGCACGTCCGCTCCCTGCGAGTAGCCGATCAGCAGCACGTGCCAGAGGCTGGAGTGCGCGGAGTTCTGCCAGTGCGCAGCGTAGTAGCGCACGATCCGGTCCAGGTCCCGTGCGAGTCCCTGCGGTGTGCGCGGGCTCCAGAAGTAGCGCAGCGAATCGAGTCCTACGACGCGGATGCCGCGGGCGGCGATTGCCCGCGCGACCTCCTTGTCGATTCCAGCCCAACCACCGTCCCCCGAAAGCAGCACGGCGAAGCGGTCGGCGGAGCGTGCGGCAGCGGCATTGGGCGGCGGGACCTCGACGAGCGGTAGATCGGCCAGACTCTGTGGCGGTGGCGGCAGGCTTGCGACGGGACCGGGAGTGAGTGTTGCGAGGGCCGCCGTGAGCTGGCCCCGCCAGCGGCTGGGGTGCTTGAAACCGTGGCTGACGCCGGGCAGGAGCACCATGCGCGCGGTCGGCACGGCCGACACGAAGGCCTGTGCAGGTCCCGGTGGACACACCGTGTCCTCCGTTCCCGTGAGGTTGACCCAGGCCAGGGGGCGCTGCCGGGGAAGCAGGTGCAGCACGCTGTGGTCCGCGCTGCGCTTGAAGTGCACGTTCTCGCCCTCGCACAGAGGCTTCCTGAGATCCAGGTCGGGGCTGAAGCCGAGCGTGACGACCCCGGCGAAGATACCGGATGGCGCCTGGGCACCGACCGCGTAAGCGAGGCTTGCGCCGGCCGAATAGCCGCCGAGGAGCGGGGTCAGGTACGTCGGGAGCCGATAGTAGGCCTGGACGAAGTGAGCGAGATTCTCGAGATCCCCGTCGGGGAAGACGCAGCTCCCGCCATCGTGCTCGAGGGTTCTCACCAGGACGCGATCGTCGATTCCGGCGACCATCGCCCCGGCAGCGACCATCACCTGCGCCATGTCGTCCGTGTCATGGCTCCAGCCGCCGTCACCGGACAGAAAAAGCACGAACTGCTTCACGTTCCCGGAGGGGCGGTAGACCCGCACGGCCTTGAACATGCCGTGGCTCACGGTCTGCGGCCGAATCCGGCCCTTGGACGCAGGTGCAGCAGGCGCCGCAGCCGCCGCGGCGGCCCCCTCCGGAGGTGGCCCAGGGGGGGCCGCCCGCCCGGGGCCCACGGACAGTGCCGCGAAAGTGGCCCACAGCACGGCCACCCTGAGGCCTCCAGGTCCTGAATTCGGGGTCATGAGTCGCATCAACTTGAGACTCTTTACATTCATGATATGTTCTGCGCCCCGACCCCGCACCGCGCAGGTGCAAGGAAAGGCATGTCCCCGACTGCAACCGAAACCGTGAGCGCCCCACGCAAGCCGCCGCTCATCATCGTGAACGCGCTGGTGTTCTCGCTCACGCTGCTCGCCGCGCTCGTGCTCGTGCCCTGGCGCGGCTTCACGCATGGGTTCTCGGCGGGCGCCTGGATAGTCTGTGGCGTGTTCCTGATCGCGAACGAGATGTCGATCACCGGAGGCTACCACCGGCTCTGGGCACATCGCGCGTACGACGCGCATGTGGCTCTCAAGATCTTCTACGTGATCTTCGGCTCCATGGCGCTGCAGAACAGCGCCCTCGTCTGGTGCAGCGGCCATCGGCGTCATCATCTGAACGTCGACGACGACGATAAGGATCCCTACTCGGCGGGCCGCGGCTTCTGGTTCTCGCACATTGGCTGGATGCTGCGGGATTACCCGAGCGGCGCGCTCGATCTGTCCAACGTTCCTGACTTGAGACGCGAGCCGGTGCTCATCTTCCAGCATCGTTACTACGTGGCGCTCACCGTGCTCAGCAACTTCGGTCTGCCGCTGCTCGCCGGCTGGCTCGTGGGCGATCTCTGGGGCACCTTCATTCTCGCGGGCTTTTTGCGGCTGGTGCTCAGCCATCACTTCACTTTCTGTATCAACTCGCTCGCTCACATGTGGGGCAGCCGTCCGTACACGGATGACAACACCGCGCGCGACAATCCCCTGCTCGCAGTGCTGACCTACGGCGAGGGCTACCACAACTTCCATCACAGCTTCGCGCACGACTACCGCAACGGCGTGCGCTGGTGGCAGTGGGACCCGACCAAATGGCTGATCGCCGGCCTGCAGTGGGTCGGGCTCACGCGCCGCCTGAAGCGCACGCCCGCATTCCAGATCCAGCGGGCGCTGCTCGCCATGCAATTTCGCCGCGCTCAGGCACAGCTTGCAAGGTTGCCGCAAGCCAGCCGCGTTCCATCCCACATCGAGCAGCTGCGCAGCCGCATCGCCCAGGAGTACGACGCGTTCGTCGCGGCGGTCGGCGATTGGACGCGTCTCAAGGATCAGTGGCTCGAAGACAAGAAGCGCGCGGTCATCGAGCACTGGGAGCAGGCTCGCTTCCAGAAGCGGCTGCGCGAGATCGAGCGGCGCTTGAAGCTGCAGCGCCGTCGCATGCGATCGCTGCACGCGCAGCTCGCCTGAGGATCCCACCCGCTCGAGGACTGCCAGGTGCGCGCTCTGGCAGCCTCGCCCTGCTCGTGCAACCATTCGCATATGGGACGCATCTTCGAAGTTCGCAAGGCGACGATGTTCGCGCGCTGGAACCGCATGGCGAAGCAGTTCGCCCGCATCGCAAAGGACATCACCATGGCAGTGAAGTCCGGCGGCTCCGATCCGGCGGGTAATCCGGCGTTACGCCGGGCGATCCACAACGCGCGCGCCGTGAACATGCCGAAGGACAGGGTCGAGGCCGCCATCAAGCGCGCATCGGGTCGCGACGCGGCGAACTACCAGAACGTGATCTATGAGGGCTACGCGCCGCATGGCGTCGCGCTGGTCGTCGAGGCTGCCACCGACAATCCCACGCGCACCGTGGCCGCGGTGCGCAACATCATGACCAAGGGTGGCGGCAATCTCGCTACCAGCGGTAGCGTCGGCTTCCTGTTCAAGAAGATGGGCGTGTTCCGCCTGGACCCCGCGGGCATCGACCAGGATGAGCTCGAGTTGCATCTCATCGATCACGGCCTCGAGGAGATGGGTGAGAGCGCGGGCGAGAAGGGCGAGCCACAGCTCGTGATCCGCTGCGCGTTTGCCGATTTCGGCCGCATGCAGGAAGCGCTCGAGGCACGCGGTATCGCGCCGGTGTCGGCCGAGCACGAGTACATCTGCACCGTGCCGACCGAGTTGCCCGAGAATCAAGCGACCGAGGTGCTCGCGGTCATCGACCGGCTCGAGCAGGACGAGGACGTCCAGAAAGTCTTCCACACGCTCGCGTAAGGCAGGCCGCCAAAGTTCGCGCCTTTGGCGGCGGCAACGCAGGCACGGTCCGCGCAAACCGCCGCAGGCCAGTTTTGCCAGATTGATTAGTCCGGCATGGGACTCATCTGGCCGGCGAGCGCATCCTCGAATCCGAAGCTGCGCAGATCGCGGATACGCTGTGGGAAGAGGATGCCATCCAGATGGTCGACCTCGTGCTGCACGACGCGCGCGTGAAAGCCTTCGACGGTGCGCTCGAGCGGCGTTCCATCCGGCGCGAAGCCCCGGTAGCGCACGCGCCGGAAGCGCGGCACGAGGCCGCGCATGCCAGGCACCGAGAGGCAACCCTCCCAGCCGTCGTCCTGCTCGTCCGAGAGTACCTGCACTACGGGATTGACGAGCACCGTGTAGGGCACCGGCGCGATGTGCGGATAGCGCGGGTTGTCCTTGAGCTCGAAGATGACGACTCTAAGGCTCACCCCGATCTGGGGCGCGGCAATGCCCGCGCCGCTCAACGCGCGCATCGTGTCGTCCATGTCCGCCACGAGCTCGCGCAGCTCGGCGCTCGCAAGCTGCGCCACGGGCTCTGCGACCCGGCGCAGGAGCGGATGCCCCATCCTCAGAACGGGCTTTACGGACATGGACTCAACTCGGCGCCGCCGCCTGCGGAGAACCGAGTGTACTCGAGTGCTCGAGTGGACTTCAGTGAGCGCGTGCCTCCGTCGAATGTGGCGCCTGACCCCGCGCGGCTTGCGGGTTGAGCAGCCGCTTGGCGAGCTCGCTGAGCTCGGCATCGAGCTCCTTGTCGCGATGCGACTGCGCGGCGAAGCGGGCGGCCTCCTCGCTTCGGCCGAGCACGTCGGCGTAGGCCGCAACGCTTCCCAGCGTGGCGATCTGATAGTGCAGCAACCGCTGCAGCGAATCGACCAGCGCCACGTCGCGTATGCTCGCGCTCGCGATGCGTGTCATCTTGCGCGTCTCATCGATCAGGCTCTGCATCGCCTGGTCGGGATGCTGGCGCGGATCCGCGCTGTTTTGTAACAACACGTGCTCGAGGTCCTGCAGCCGGGTGCCGGTCTCCTGGGCGTAGGCCTCGAGCTTCTCGCGCAGCTGCGCGTGCGACGCGGACAGCGGCAGCTCGCCGAGGAGCTGGTGCAGCTGTGTCCCGCTGCTCGCGAGCTCCTGCAGCTCCTGCATATAGAGATCCTGCATGCTGTCGATGGCGCCCGCGCCTGCGCCCAGTTGCGCACGGGTGCGCTCCCACTGCTCGCGCAGCCCGCCGCGCAGCGAGCTGCGGCCCGAGACGGCCGCCTTCATGCCGCAATAGCCAGTGCCACCGCGCGACATCAGGGCGAGGCCCGCGGTAGCGAGCGCGGCGCGGCGCAGCACGCCGCCGCGATTCAAAGCGGCCAGGGTCAAGCCCACCCCGGCGAGCATCGAGAGCACACGCTCGCCCGGGGCGAGATTGCCGGGCCGAGCGGACTGAATCACGCGCCGCATCGCATGGAACATGCTGGTACTCCTCGTGTTCCGCAGACATCTGTGCGGCCCGCGGCGCCGCCGCGCACGGGCGCATCCGGTTCCCTCGAAGCCATAATTCGCGGTGGCCGCGCGCGGTTCCGCGCTGTCGCCGCACTCATCAGAACGTCACTGGCCGGGCGAGAAACTCATCCGTCCCGAAGAACATCTCGAAGCCTAATCCGACCCCGATGCTCGACTTGCGCTCCGTATCCGGGAAGATCTTCGGCCAGTCGACACCAGTGCGCAGTTCGAGCACCAGCCAATCACGAAACAGGCTGCGCCGGTAAGCGAGCTTGAAGCCGTAGTCGTGCAGCGGCACCAGCGCCTGCGAGGTGCCGTCGATGAAGAGCTCGAGGTCCAGCGCCCGCCGGCCCGGAAACGCCCAGAAGGCATCGAAGGTGGAGAAGCTGGCCCAGCCATGGGAGTGCTGCGCAATGGTCGTCGAGCCCGCCCACGCCAGCATCAGACTCTGCCCTATGAGCCGCTGCAGATCGAGGCGGCTCGTGATGCCGAGGCCTCCCTGGCTGTTCTGATAGAAGCTGAACTGACGAAATGTCAGTACGCCCGACTCCGGTGCGCCGTGCGCATAGATGTAGCCGCCCTTGACGTACGGATCGAGTGGCAAGGCGATCGGCAAGCCGACCCCTGCATCCAGGTGCAGGCCCTGGCGCCTGGGCTGAAAGTACTCGATGCCGAGCAGAGTCTGGTCCTGAGTGGAGGGCGCGATAGCATTGGGAAAGGCACCCGACTCGCGCTGGCTCTCGGAGATGAACTCCTCGGGATTCACGCGCGCGACGAAGGCATGAAACTCCTCGTTGAGCTGCGGCAGGGGCACGTCGGCGTGAAATCTGAACAGCGTGCGCGAGCCGTTGAACTGATCCCAGAGAAATCCGGGCGCGATGCTGCCTGAGGTTTGCGCATAGGCCACGTCGGGCTCTTCCGAACCAAACCACCGATCGACGTGCATCGCCGTGTGCCAGATGGTGTCGTACAGCCAGTTCTGGAAGTGGTCGATCCACTGATCTCCGTGCTGGGGCAGTGGCGTGGTGGACTCGGCATTCGTCGGAACATATGTGTTCGTGGAGTTGGGCGCCTGCGCACTCGGCGCCGGTGCGCCGGGCTGGGTCTGCGCCTCGGGAGAATCGTCGGCGAAGCAGCGTGCCGCCATACACACGGCAAGCAGCGACGAGATCCACGCAACTGTGACACGCGGCTGCACCCGTCGCGGTCCTCCTCGTTGCGCACTCAAACGTTGCGCGGACACGGCGGTTCCTTTGACCGGCCCGCGACGATTGAAACGAAGCCTACTTACGCAGCACCACCGCGACGGCCGCCGCGATGAATAACGCAACCGCTATTCGGACCAATGTCCAGGCGGCCCGCGCGCCGGGACGCGGTGCGATGCGCCGCGTCAGAGAGGACTGCGCGCCGAGCACCGCATCCCCGCGGTACACGAAAGCCTGCGCGATCAGGATCGGTGCATGCATGCCCAGCGACACGCTGATCAGGTGGGCGCGATAGCGCGCGACACGATCGAGCAGCGGTGCGAGCTGCAGCGCCCGGTGCTCGGGGACGAAACCCAGTTGCTTGCCATTGGATGCACAGACTGCAATGGCGTTGGAGCTCGGAAAACCACCACGCTTCCGTACTAGCAAGATCGGTTCCCCGACCTTGGCAAGACGCCGGATGAGACGTGCCCGGCGGCGGTTCTGACAGCCCGCGACGATGAAGCAGGCGGACGCGAGCACCTCGTTCTTGACGGGCTCCGCATGGCCCTCCTCGGCCAGGAGCCGCTCGTGCGGGACCATGCGCACGGCTGCCGCGCGCCGCAGCAGCTCCTCTGGCAGGGACGGCTCCAGGGCCCGGCCGAGTGCCTGCAGGTCGGCCGGAGTCACCCGGCCGTTGCGCAGGATGTATTCGATGAGTTCCTCGACGTAGGCCCTGGCGGGCACCTCGAACTCGCGGCTGCGGCCCATCCATGCACGCAGCAGCTGCGCCTCGCGTGAGCTCAGAGCCCCGTCGGCGGTTGCAGTCTGGCAGAGCGCAAAGAGCTCGGCGCCGGCCGAGACTGAACTCGTGTTCGCTTTGAAACGCTTGCCAATGCCCGCATGCGCCACTCCTTGCTGCGGCATCAACACCTCCCCCTTGCGTCGAGACCGGCCCGATTGTCAAACAATCTAGTTGAAGAACGCAATGCCGTTGTATGATTTTCCTCATGAGAATTCTGCTTGCATGCATCGTCGGGAGCTTTTTCGCCAGTGTCTCCGGGGCGTCGCTCGCCGCCCATTCGCTCAAGATCGTCGTGTACGGCGGCAGCGGCCACATCGGTCAGCGCATCGTCCACGAGGCTCTGGAGCGCGGTTACGAGGTCGCGGTCGTCGTGCGTGATCCCGCTGAAATGCCCGAGCAAAGCGCGCACCTCAAAGTCAGTGCGGGCGACGTGCTCGACTCTGCGCAAGTCGCGAGAACGATCGCCGGCCAGGATGTCGTGGTAAGCGCCGTGTCCTTCCGCAAGCCACCCGAACCGTCGGGATACCGTCGCGCGGCAGAGTCGCTCGTCGCCGCACTGAGACAGCTCGGTGGCAAGGCGCCGCGTCTGATCGTGGTGGGCGGTGCCGGCAGCCTGGAGCGCTCACCCGGGGTGCTGGTCGCCGACAGTATTCCGGCCGCCTATCGCGGTGAGGTGCTCGGACAGAAAGACGCGCTCGACTACTACCGCACGGTCTCTGATGTGAGCTGGACCTATTTCAGCCCGGCCGAGACCATCGCCCCCGGCACGCGCACTGGCAAGTTCCGGCTCGGTACGGATCAGGTCGTGAGCGATGACAAGGGCGTCAGCCGCATCTCTATGGAGGACTACGCCGTCGCGGTGCTCGATGAGGCCGAGAAGCCCGCACACGTGCACCGCCGCTTCACCATCGGCTACTGATCGGGCGCCGCGGCAGGCTCAGGGCTTCTTTTCGGCTTCGAGCTCCGTGAAGGCCTCGCGCGCAATGCGGAAGGAGTCCACGGCCGCCGGCACCCCCGCATAGATTCCGACCTGCAGCAAGGTCTCCATGATCTCCTCGCGCTTCAAGCCGTTGCGGAGCGCGCCCTTGACGTGGACCTTGAGCTCGTGGGGTCGATTGAGAGTGCCGATCATCGCCAGATTGATCAGGCTGCGATCGCGACGGGTGAGGCCCTCACGCCCCCACACGGCGCCCCAGCAGTACTCAGTCACGAGCTCCTGCAGGGGGCGGGTAAACGCATCGGCGGATGCCAGCGCGCGCTCGACGTACTCCGCGCCCAGTACCGCCTTGCGGATCGCGAGGCCCCGCTCGTACAGATCTTTGTTCATCACGCTCTCCTGAGTCTCAATGGGGAGGATTCATACAGGCTGCCCCGGGCGCGGCTTGCGCGCCTGCTCGGTGTACAGCGACGTATCGAGCAGCTGCGAGGTGGCGGCGATGCGCCGCGGGTCGACCGGCTCTGCAGGCAGCGCGCTGAGCAATGCTGCGCAGCGTGCCTCCAGCACGGAGCGGATCTCGGGATGGGTCATGATGTAGAGATCGTTGCGGCGGATACCGCGCAGCACCTGTCGCCCCACCTCGTCCGCGGTCAATGCCGTGGAGAAGATCGGCGTGTCCTCGCGGCGCACGCCCGGTGGGATGACGGGAACCGAGCCGGTCGGCGCCAGAGCGGCGGGGCGCACCGCCGCCGTGCTCTCGAACAGCTCCGACTGCACCGGACCCGGACACAGCACCGAGACACCCACCCCGTGCGGCGCGAGATCAGCGCGCAGCGACTCGGCGAGGCCTACCAGAGCGAACTTCGAGGTGGCATAGCACCCGGAGCCGCCGTGCGTAAAGAGCCCGCTCACTGAGGAAGTCACGACGATGTGACCGCCGGCCCGCTCGACCATCGCGGGCACGAACGTGCGGATGGCGTTGATGGCGCCACCGAGATTCACGCCCAGGCAGAACTGCCAGTCCTCGAAAGTCGCCTCCTGCGTCGCGCCCACGAAGTTGACGCCGGCGTTGCTGCAGAGGAGCTCGACCGGACCGAGCTCCCGAGTGACGCGCTCGGCGGCCGCGCTCCACGCGCCGCGGTCGGTGACATCGAGAGTGATTGGCAACGGCTTCGCGCCCGACTTGCCGAGCGTGTCTGCGGCCGCCTGCAGGGCGTCGGCGCGCACGTCGGCGATTGCCACCCGCATCCCCTCTGCAAGAAAGGCGCGCGCGAGACCCATGCCGATGCCGCTCGCGGCACCCGTGACGAAGGCAACTCTGCTCCTGAAGTCCTGCATGATCGCTCCTGGCGGTGCCCGCTCCGGGCGCGCCTCAGCCGGCCGCCGCCACGATCCGCACGGGCAGCCTGGCCGGACCGTGACCGATCGCGGTGAGCCACGGCTCGGGCTCGCCGGCTGCCTCGAAGCGCTCGATGTGCTTGCAGATCGCCGCCAGCAGCGCGTCCGCCTCGAGCAGTGCGAGCACGCGGCCTACGCAGGCATGAATGCCGTAGCCCCACCCGAGATGTCCGCGGTTGTCGCGCTGCACGTCGTAGCGCTCGGGCTGCGCCCACTTGCGCGGATCGCGGTTGGCGGCGGCGAACATGAGCCCGCAGCGCTCGCCCTTAGGGATCAGATAACCCTCGATCTCCACGTCCCGGGTGGTGATGCGCCCGGCCATGCGCGAGGGGGAATCCCAGCGCAGACTTTCCTCGAAGGCGGCTCGCTGCAGCGCAGGCTGTGCACGGATCAGCTGGTATTGATCGGGAAACAGGCTGAAGGCGCGGATCGCGGTCGCGAAGGTCATGACGGTCGTGTCGGCCGCGGCCGAGAGCAGCACCTGCACGAGCAGCTTCGCCTCATCCTGCGTGACCTGTCCCCGATCCGCCGCCAGGAACATCTGCATACCCAGGCCCTCGGGATCGAGGTTCTCACGGTTGCAGCATTGATCGACCCAGGCGATGACCGCATCGGTATTGGCCATCGCCTCTTGGAACAGCTCGTTCTGCGGTCCGAGCGTCGCCCACACCATGTGGCCGAACGCGCCCAGATTCTCGCGTCCCTGCTGTGGCAGACCCAGGGCATCGGGCAGCACCTTGTAGACGAAAGCCCGGGTGATCTCCGTGACGGCATCCAAGGTCGTGCCGCTGCGCTCCTTCACCCGCCGCAACAGGGCGTCGGCCTCGACCTGAAAGCCTGCAGACATGCGCGCGAGCGCGCGCGGCGAGAGTGCCGTTGCGATCACGTTGCGCACGTGTGTGTGCTTGGGCGGATCGTCGACGAGCAGAATCTCGGGCCGCACCGAGTCCGGATCGTGCCAGGGGCGCGAGCGCGAGGAGAATCCCTGCCAGTCTCTGAGCCCGGCGGCGACGTGCTCGTAGCGGCCGATGAGGGTGATGTTCTCGCGCGCGATCTTCACTGCCGGCGCCAGCTCGCGCAGCTCATCGTCGAGCGCGCGCGCGTTACGCACCGCCGCCGTGCCGAATACATCCTGCGCATAGACCGGAGTCTCGAGGCTCATGGTGATTTCTCCGCCGCCCGCTCTCAACCCGCTGCGGCAATGCCCCCATCGACGTGGAGGATCTCGCCATTGATGAAGGACGCCGCGGGGCTCAACAGGAAGGCAACCGCCGCCGCGTTGTCCTCCTCGCGACCCAGGCGGCGCAGCGGTATGGTGCGCGCGCGCCGCTCGTACTCGGCAGGGTCATTGAGGCCGACCGCCCCGGGCGTCGGTACCGAGCCCGGCGCCACCGCGTTCACGCGCACGCGTCGCGGTCCGAGCTCCGCCGCCAGTGTCTTCGTGAGCGTCACCATTGCGCCCTTCACCAGACTGTAGATCGAGGTGTTCGGATAGCCGCGCTCCGCGACGGGCGAAGCCATGTTGATCAGCACGGCGCCGCGCTCGGCATTCATGTGCTCGAGCAGCAGCTGCGCTCCCCAGACCGCGCCCTTGATCCCGATGCCGAGCATGCGATCGAGAACGGGCTCCGTCACGGCCTGGATCGGCTCGTAGCGCAACAGCATCGCATTGTTGACGAGCGCATCGATGCGACCGTGCTTGCGGGCGAAGGCCGCCGCCGCGGATGCGAAGGCGCCCCGGTCGGCGACATCGACCGCATGCGCCTCGGCGCTGCCGCCCGCGCCGCGGATGCGCTCTGTGGTCGCCTCGCAGCTCTCCCTGTCGATGTCGAGCACAGCGAGCGCCGCGCCGAGACTTGCAAGCTTCTCCGCTACCGAGCGCCCGAGCCCGCGCCCAGCGCCGGTCACCAGAATCGCCTGGCCCGCAAGATCGTTGCTCATCGTCATGGCCTCAGGTGCTGCGCGCTAGTCGAGCGCGAGCTTCCAGGCAGCCCCCTCGCTCACGATGCGTCCCGACGTCGGATCGCAGAAATGGCTGCCGATGATGAGCGTCTTCTGATTCTGATAGCGCTCGATGAAGGCGCGCCGCGTGCGCGCGCCCTGCTCCTTGTCCATGTCGAAGTTGGCCTGCAGGTCCGGTACGGCGAACTGGATCGGGTGGTGCATCATGTCCCCGGTAATGACCGCTTCTTGACCGCGCGATGAGATGTGCACGCTCACGTGTCCCGGGGTGTGACCCGGAGTGGGCTCGAGCCACACTTCATCGGTGATGCGGTGGTCGGGCTCGACGAAATCCGCGAGGCCCGCCGTGAGTATCGGGTCGATGGAGTCGGTCAGATGCTCCATGTGGTGATAACCGCCCGTGCGCCGCAGATGCTGCCAGTGATCCCACTCGCGCCGGCCGAAGAGATAGCGGGCGTGCGGAAAGGTGGGCACCCAGCGGCCCTGCACCAGACGCGTGTTCCAGCCCACGTGATCGAAGTGCAGATGCGTGCACAGTACGGTATTGATCGATGCCGGCGCGAAGCCCGCGCCTTCCAGATCCTCGAGGAAGGTCGTCTGCATGTTGCAGAACACCGGAAACTCGCGCTGCCGGTCGGCGCCGATGCAGGTGTCGATCATGACGCGCCGGTCGCGCGAGCGCAGCGCGAAGCACTGAAAGGAGATCAGCATCTTTCCGGCAGGTGTCGCAAAGTGCGGCAGCAGCCATTGGTGGCGCTGCACGAACTCCGGCGTTCCCTGCTGCAAGAGCATGGTCATGTCATCCTCGTAGGCATTCACCTCGACGATACGCACGAGCTCGACGTCGCCGATCTTCCAGTGCTTCACGTGCTCGATGGCCATGGCTCTACTCCTAGAGGCGGGGCTTGCTCAGACGGTGCTCAGACGGTGCTCGGCTCCGCGGCACGGCTGATGGCGGCGGGTTCCTCGAAAGGTCGCGGTGCCGGCCGGCCCAGGATCATGTCGGCGGCTTTCTCGGCGACCACGACGACGGTTGCATTGGTATTACCGCCGATGATGCCCGGAAACACCGATGCATCGGCGACGCGCAGCCCCTCGATGCCGCGCACGCGCAGCTCGCTGTCGACGACGCTGTCGGGGCCGGCGCCCATGCGGCAGCTGCTCACCGGATGGTGCACGGTCGAGGCCGTATTGCGGATGTAGTCGGCGAGCGCCGCCTCGCCCTGCACGCCCGGGCCGGGTGCCGTCTCGATGGCCCGATAGCGCGCAAAGGACGGCGCGCCCGCGATGCGGCGCGCGAGCTCGAGCCCGCGCACCAGCGGCTGGATGTCCTCGGCGGCTCCGAGCAGATTGGGATCGATCGCAGGCGGCACGCGTGGATCGGGGCTCGCGAGTGAAATGCGCCCGCGGCTCTTGGGATAGACGCTGACGATGCTCACCGCGAAGCCGTGGCCGAGCGGCAATGGAAAGGTCGACTGATTGCGGCGCGCCGGTTGAAAGACGACCTGAATGTCCGGCCGATCCAGTCCCGAGGCGCTGCGCACGAAGGCATTCGCCTCGAAGACATTGCTCGCGAAGGGGCCGCGCCTGGCGAGCGCGTACTCGAGTACGTTCCACGCACCGCGCGGCAGGGCGCGCAGCGAGATGCCGTAGGAGCTCGTGTCGCGCATCGTGAGCAGAATGGCGGCGGCGAGGTGATCCTGCAGATTGGCGCCCACAGCCGGCAGATGCAGCTGCACCTCGATGCCGAGCGCACGCAGCGCCTCCCCATCACCGATGCCGGAGAGCTGCAGCAGCTGCGGCGAGAGAATGCTGCCGCCGCTCACGATTACCTCGCGCCGCGCCGCCAGGCGCCGCGTGGCGCCGTCGAGCTGTATCTCGACTGCAACGGCGCGGCGGTTTTCGATCACGATGCGGGTGGCCAGCGCGTGCATGAGCACGCGCAGGTTGTTGCGCCGCATGGCCGGCCGCAGATAGGCGCTCGCGGTGGACTCGCGCCGGCCGGCGCGGATCGTTCCCTGCCGCGGCCCGTAGCCCTCGGGCTCCGGGCCGTTGAAATCCGCGCAATAGCGAAAGCCGAGGCCGCTCATCGCCTCGAGGAATGCGGCGATGAGCGGGTTGGGGCGCGGGATGTGGCTGACCATCATCGGTCCGCCCGTCCCGTGATACGGCGAATCCCGGTACTCCGGATTGTTCTCGGAGCGTATGAAGTACGGCAGCAGCTCGCGGTAGCTCCAACCCTTGGCGCCCGCAGCCGCCCAGTCATCGAAATCCTTGGGATTGCCGCGGAAGTACACCATGCCGTTGATGGAGCCGGAGCCGCCGATGACGCGGCCGCGCGGGATCGGGATGCGGCGGCCGTTCAGCCGCGGCTGCGGGATGCTGAGGAAGCGCCAGTTGAGCGCTGGCCTGCCGATGGCGGCGGCGACGAGCGCGGGCACATGGATGAAGGGATGACGGTCCGGGCCTCCCGCCTCGATGAGACACACGCGGACGTCAGGCTTCTCGCTCAGCCGACCGGCGAGGGCGCACCCGGCGGTGCCCGCGCCGACGATCACATAGTCGAAGGTCTCGGTTGGCAGCTCTGCTTTGCCTGCTGTCATGCGCGTGTCCGGAGGAGCCGCGGCCGTCGCCATGATACGGCGCGGTATGGCGCCGCGGATTGCTTTTGAGCGACGGCCAAGGCGCAGCCGCTACAGCACCGAGAGCTTGGGATTCCTGGCACGCTCGCTCGTGGCGCGCTCGGCCGACAGGATCGTGTTGTGCAGGAGCATGGCGACCGTCATCGGCCCGACACCGCCCGGTACGGGCGAGATGTACGAGGCCTTGTGCTTCACGCCTTCGAAATCCACGTCGCCTGTGATGCGCCCATCGGGTAGACGATTGATACCCACGTCGATCACCACCGCGCCCGTGCGCACCATCTGCGGAATGATGAGGCCCGGAACTCCGGCTGCGACCACCAGGATGTCCGCGAGGATCGTGAACTGCGCCAGATCGCGGGTCTTCTTGTGGCAGATGCACACGGTTGCGTCCTGCTGCATGAGCATGAGCGCCATCGGCTTGCCGACGATGTTACTGGCACCGACCACGACGACGTTGCGGCCCTCGACGTCGATACCTTCGTGCTCGAGCAGCTTCTGCACGCCGAACGGCGTGCACGGCGGGAATACCGTGTTGCCGGTGACCAGGCCGCCGACGTTGTAGAGATGGAAGCCATCGACGTCCTTCTCGACCGCGATGCGCTCGAGCACCGCGCGCATCTCGACGTGCCGCGGCAGCGGCAGCTGGATCAGGATGCCGTGCACCGTGGAATCGGCGTTGAGCGCATCGATTCTGCGCAGCAGCTCGGCCTGCGTCACGTCGGCGGGCAGCTCGATGAGGTCCGAGCGGATGCCGACCTCTTTGCAGGCGGCGATCTTGTTGGTGACATAAAGCTGCGAGGCCGGGTCCACACCGACCAGGATCACCGCGAGCCCGGGGCGCATGCCGTGCCGCTGCGCCAGCTGCTCGATGCGCTCGCGCTGCTCGGCGCGAATCTTTCTCGCGATCGTCCTGCCGTCGATGATGCGTGCGCTCATGGCTCACCCCGCGGGCTTGATATGGAAGATGCGCTCCGCATTGCGATAGTAGACCTTGGCCTTGTCTGCATCGTTGAGGGGCGCGGCATCCATGAACGCCACGGCCGGCGCCGTCGGCTGATACGGGTAGTCGATGGCCCACATCACGTTGTCCGCACCGAGTTTCTTCACCGAGTATTCGAGTGCCAGCGGGTCCTCGACGCCGCTCGTGGTGATGACGAAGTTGCGCTTGAAGTACTCATCCATGCTGAGCTGGGTCTTCGGCGCGCGCCCGATGGTCTGCGAGCGGCTGTTCATGAAGGTGATGCGCCACAGCCAGAAGTGCACCGCCTCCCCCATGTGCCCGATGCAGACCTTGAGCTTCGGAAAGTGATCGAAAAGGCCCGAGGCCATCATGCGCACTGCGTGCGTGCCGACCTCCACCCCGTAGGCCCACATGGCGGAGTCCATCCCGTAGTCGCGCAACGGCCCCTTCAGACCGTCCGAGGGCCCGCGTGGATGGATGTAGAGGCACGCATTCAGAGCCTCCGCGGCCTCGAGGATGGGCCAGAACTTCGGATCGTCGAAATACTCGCCGTAAGTGTGCGAATTCACCATGAAGCCGTTCAGCTTCAACTTGCCGATCGCCCGTTCCATCTCCTTTACGGCCCGGCGCGGCGCCTGCGGCGCAAAGCTCGCGAGCCCGGCGAAACGCGTCGGATGGCGCGCGATCACCTCCGCGAGCCGATCGTTGGCGAGCGTCACGAGCTCGCACGCCGTGTCGGCATCGAACATCTGGACGCCGGGGGCGGTAAGCGATAACAGCTGCACGTCGACGCCGTACTCGTCCATCTCCCGGAGCCGCTTGCCCTCGATGTCGAGCAGCCCATCCAGGAACTTCATGTTCCCGTAGCCGGGCTGGGCATCGTAGACACCGCGGATCAGCGGCAGGTCCGCGCTGTCGCCCGGGGCGCGCGCGACCTTCTGGAGCTCCTTGGCGACCTCGGGTATCGAGAAGGCCTCTTCGACCGCGATCTTGCGAAACTTGGCTGCCATGGACTGGCTCCTCGGACATGGAAGGCGGGGAGCGCGACGATACACCCGTCGCGCCGGGCACCCCAGCGCGAGCCGCATTTGCAGCCCCGGCTCGTCCGCCTCGCGGTTGAGCTGCGGATCGGGGCCCTGGGCCTTGCCGGCTGCCCGACGCTGCCGGACGGGGCGGCGGCGGGACTACAATCGCAGCTGGAACCGGATTACTCCGCCACGTTGACAAACCAACGTAATGCTCGGGAGCAGCGCCATGGCCGAATCGCAGTTCGACTACGTGATCGTCGGCGCCGGCAGCGCCGGCTGTGTGCTCGCGAACCGCCTGACGAGCGAGCCACGCACCCGCGTATTGCTGCTCGAAGCCGGCGGGGACGACCGCCCGCTCCACAACCCCGGTCAGCTCTGGTCGAATCTGATGATCCAGACGCCGATCGGCTTTGGCCGCACGCTGAACGATCCCAAGGTGAACTGGCTGTACGAGACGGAGCCGGACAGTCACGGCCGCGTGCATAAGTGGCCCAAGGGCAAGGTGCTCGGAGGCTCCTCCTCGATCAACGGCCTGCTCTACATTCGCGGCCAGCACGCCGACTTCGACGGCTGGCGCGATGCGGGCTGCGAGGGCTGGAGCTTTGCGGAGGTGCTGCCTTATTTCCGCCGCGCCGAGCATCAGGAGCGTGGTGAGTCCGAATGGCACGGCGTCGGCGGACCGCTCAACGTCTCCGACTTCACCCGTCAGCATCCGCTGTCCGGGGCGATGCTCGAAGCCTGCGTGGAAGCGGGCATCCCGCGTTCCCCTGACATCAACGCCGCGGAGCAGGAGGGCGTCACCTGGTTCCAGCTCACGATCAAGAAGGGCCGGCGCTGCTCGGCCGCCGTGGGATATCTGCATCCGGCCATGAGCCGGCCGAATCTTCGAGTCGAGAAGCATGCGCTGGCCTTGCGCGTGCTGTTCGAGGGCCGCCGCGCCACGGGCATCGAGTATCTGCAGCACGGGACGCGCCACGTGGCGCGCGCGCGCGCCGAGGTCATTCTCGCCGCAGGCTCGGTTGCCTCGCCACAGCTGCTGGAGGTCTCCGGAATCGGCCGCGGAGCGTTGCTGCAGCAGCACGGCATCCCCGTGCTCGCGGAGCTGCCCGCGGTCGGCGAGAACCTCCAGGACCACTACATGATCGGCGCTCAGTGGCGCGTGAAGCCCGAGTACACGACGGTCAACGAGTTATCGCACGGTGCGCGCTTCGCAGGGGAGCTGCTCAAATACCTCTTCACGCGCCAGGGACTGCTGAGCTTCGCCGTCGCGCACATCGTCGCCTTCTGCCGCTCGAACCGCGAGCTGACGCGCCCCGATCTGCAGCTGCATCTCATGGCCGCGAGCATGGACCTCGAGCAGCTGGCGAAGACTCAGGCGCTGATCCTGGAAAAGAAGCCGGGCATGACCTGCACGCCGTGTCAGATCCGGCCGGAATCGCGCGGCACCGTGCACATCAAGTCAGCCGACGCGAGCGTCTATCCTTCCATCGTGCCTAACTACCTGAGTCATCCGACCGATCAGCAGGTCGCGATCGCAGGCATGAGACTGACTCGGCGGGTGATGAACCAGCCGGCACTGGCACCCTACCTCGAGTCTGCGGCTGATCACTTCGGCGACACCGATGAGTCGATGCTCGCTTATGCCCGCGTGGCTGGTAATACGCTCTATCATCCGGTGGGGACCTGCAGGATGGGCGGCGATCGACAGGCGGTCGTCGATGCGCAGTTGCGCGTGCAGGGCATCGAGCGGCTGCGCGTGGTGGATGCGTCCATCATGCCGCGCATCACCTCGGGCAATACCAACGCCGCAACCATCATGATCGCCGAGAAGGCCGCGGACATGATTCTCGGCAAGCCGCCGGCGAGCCCGGCACGTCAGAGCGCGCGCGCTCCCGCCGCGGAGCGTGCCACGCTCGATGCGTAGCCGCGTCCCGTGCCCATTTGATCGCTGCGACCGGTCTTAGCGGCGTGCGTTCCACCGCCGCAGGTGCTCTGCGGTCTTACCCCGAAAATCCTCCGTGGTGTTCGCGCGCGGAAACGGGGCCTCGGGAACCGGCACGCCGAGGAAGCGGCACAGCGGCTGCCAGCCCTCCGTGACATCGTAGGTGAGCAGTCGCTGCGCCGCGACGATGCGGCGGACCTCGTCGTTGTGACGTAGATAGACGGCAATCAGGTGCTCGCGATCGTGCATGCGACCGTCGAACAGTCCCACGATCGCCTTGCGAAAGAACCCCGCCATCGGTCCAGCGCTCTCGACCATCTCGGGGCTGAAGATGGTCGCCTGCGTGGATTCGAACCAGCGCTCGGGATCGCGCACCGTGAGAATGACCTTGGCAAGGGGATACTTGGCGGCGAGCTGCTCGTAGAAGTGGCAGGCGGGCCAGTCGGTGGTGGCGCGATAGCCCGCGAGCAGCTCATCCCAGTCGACCGGTTCGCCACTCGCTGCACGCTCCCACGCGTGAGCGGTGTGCGGCCGCTGAATCAGCTCGGTCATGTGATGACAGGGCGCGAAACCCAGCTGCTCGAGGGCGAACTTGAGCGATGTAGTCCCGGTGCGCCCGAGACCCGCGCCGATCACCGCCAGCGACATGGCTTCTGTCTCGCGCGGCTCATGTGCGAAAGTCCGCGGCACTGCCACCATAGCGGGCGACGCGGATGCGCCAGATGCGGCCCTCCTTGAGCGTGTAGAACACAAAGCTCACGAACTCCACCGTCTTGCCGGCCTCGAAAGTGAGGCCGTGCTTGCGATAGTCGCGAAACGGCTCGAAGCGCGAGGGCAGCACCACGGCACAGGCATCTCCCTGCAGCGCGAACTGCGCGATCTCGACGTGCTCGCGGCAGTGCTCGTGAAAGTCCGCATAGAACTCGGCGATCTGCCGCGGGCTCGTCAGTGTGAGAGTCCCGACTTTGTAGAGCACGTCGGGTGCGTAATAGGCGATCTGCTGCTCGTATTCGCGGCGGTTGAAGTGATCGAGATAGCTCTGCAGGTCCGCGCGCGAGCGCACGCGCATGCTGGCTGGTTGTGGCATCCGAGGTCCCCCGGCGGCGGGCCCGCCGATCCTAACCCGCGCGGCGTTGACTAGTCATGCCCCCCGGCGAAGAATGTCTCATGGCCGAAGCCGTCAGATTTCCGGACATTCCGCTCTATCAAGGCTGGGGCGCGCCACACCGTCTCGAAGCAGAGATCCACGATCTGGAGGTCGCAAGCGGCAGCATTCCCGCCGATCTCGATGGCACGCTCTATCGCTGCGGCCCGGATCGCCAGTACCCGCCGCGCTTCAAGGACGACATCTTCATCGACGGCGAGGGCATGGTGCACATGTTCCGCATCGGCGGCGGCCACGCCGACTATCGCAGCCGCTGGGTGCGCAACGAGCGCTTCCTGCTGCAGGAGCAGGCGCGCCGCTCGCTCTTCGGGCGCTATCGCAATCGCTATACGAACGATCCGAGCGTCGCCGGCAAGGGCATGGGCACGGCGAATACCAATGTCGTCTGGCACGGCGAGAAGCTGCTCGTGCTGAAAGAGGATTCCCGGCCGATCGAGATCCACCCCGATTCGCTCGACACGCTCGGCGAGTGGAACTTCGCCGGCCAGCTCGAGGCGGTGAGTCTCACGGCGCATCCCAAGCTCGATCTGCAGCGCAACGAGTTGCTCGCCTTCTCCTACCAGGCGCGTGGGGATTGCACGACGGACTTTGCGTTCTATGTCGCCGATGTGAGCGGGCGCATCGTGCACGAGCTGTGGTTCGACATGCCCTACCCCGGCATGGTGCACGACTTCGCCGTCTCCGAGCATCACGTCGTGGTGCCGTTCTTTCCATTGATCACGGACCTGGAGGTGCTCAAGCGCGGCGGGCCTTTCTATCAATGGCATCCGGAGCGCGAGAGCTTCTACGCCGTCTTCCCGCGGCGCGGCAAGGCGAGCGATATTCAGTGGTTCCGCGGGCCGGCGGTGAGTGCCGGCCACATGATGAACGCAGTGACCGAAGGCTCGACGGTGCATCTGGACCTGTGCCTCTATCAGGGCAACTGCTTCGACTTCTTCCCCAGCGCCGACGGCGCGCCCTTCAAACCCGCGCCGCCGCAGCTGACACGTCTCAGCTTCGACCGGGCGCGCGAGCGCTTCGCGAGCCGCGTGCTGAACGCAACCGTGGCAGAGATGCCGAAGGTCGATGACCGCTACATGGGCCGGCCCTATCGATACGGCTATGTGATCTGCCGTCCCCCGGATGCGGTGGCCGGCAGCATCGGCATGAGCGCGATCGGCTGCTTCGACCACGAGAGCGGGACGCTTGCGAGCTGGAGTCCCGGACCGAATTGCGGCGTGCAGGAGCCGGTGTTCGTCACGCGCGGTCCGGGCACGGCCGAGGGCGAGGGCTATCTGCTCGTGCTCGTCAATCGACTGAGCGAGATGCGCAGCGATCTCGCCATCCTCGATGCGCGCAACGTGGCCGCAGGTCCATTGGCGCTGCTGCGCCTGCCGACGCGCGTGCGCTCGACCTTTCACGGCATGTGGGTACCGGCGGAGGCGTTGGCGAGCGGCCGCTACGCCGCGTAGCGCGGTGCCCGTCTCAGTGCGAACGCGTCGCGAGCACGGCGCGCAGCTCGCGCAGCTTCGCCTTCACGATCCCGGCGTTGTCACTGCCCATGCGAATGAGCGTCTTTTGACCCGCGGAGAGCGCCTCGAGCTTCGGATCGGCATAAAGGTACATAACGTTCGGCTGCACGAGCTCGATCGGTCCCTTGACGTCAGGCGTAGCGAGGAGATTGTCGATCACCTCGATCACGCGATCATTGAAATAATCTGACGGGTAGCCGAGATCCTCGTAGGCCTCCTGGAACAGCGGATAGAAATGAAAGTAGACCGCTGCCAGCTGCTTCGGATCGACCGTGCGCACCACTTCGATGAAGGGACCGTAGCGCTGGAAGTTGCTATCGGCGAGCGTCATGTGGTCGGCGGTGCCTGCGATCACCGGCGCACCGGCTATCGGTGACACGGGACGCAGCTCCACAGCCACTTTTTTGCGCGGCAGGTTGTCGATCGTCGCCACGATGTGGCGCACGAGACTCTGCGGGATCAGAAACTTGTCGATGCCGGCGCCGCCGGGCATGCCGGTGAGAGAATCGTGCACGGGGGTGTCGCTGTCGTTCAGCACCGGAAGCTTCGGAGCCGCGTTGCTCTCCGCAGCGGGCGGCACGGGATGATGGATCGGCGGCTCGCTTGCCACTGGCGGCGGCAGGTGGACCTGAGGAGTCGTCGCCGCCGGCGGCGCGCTGTTCGGCAGGTAATAGAAGAAGTAGTAGAGAGCGGCGGCACCGGCCAGCACGGCGATGCCCGATCCCCAGATCAGCGGTTTGTCAGACAGCATGAGAGCCAACTCCAGCCATGGCTCCGGGCAGGCCTCGCGTGAACGACCAGTCAAGCAGGCGGCTCACCATCCCGCCCCCGAGGCTCGCGCCCGTGACATCCTCGAGCCCGTATTCCCGTTTGCCAATGATCGCCTCGGCGGCACGCACACCACTGCGTACCGCAGGTCCGATCCCCTCGCACATGTCGCGTGTGGCAAGGCCGGCCGCATCGCCGGTGATGAAAGCGTCCTCGACGCGTGCGACCTGCACGTTGCCGCGCAGATAGTAACTATAGCCCTGAGGCTCGTAAGTTGCGCCCCGTGCGAGCTTGCGGCCGAGCATGCGGGTGAACAGCTCCCAGTGGCGCTTGATGTCATCGCCGCGAGACTTGAGGCGCTCAGCCATACCCCCGACGCCGACGTTGAGCCAGCCGTCCGCCTTGGGAACGTACCAGGAATACCCGGGCAGACCCTGCTGAAAGAACCACAGGTGACAGTCCGCATCGCGCCAGTCATAGGCGAACTCGTGCTCCAGAGTGACCGTCTGCAGCTCGCTCGCGCGCGGATTGAGCTCGCGGAACAGGTTCCGGTACACGGGGCAGCGCGTGCCGCCGGCGCCGATCAGATAGCGGCAGCGGTAGGTATCGTCGATCACGTAGCCGGCGCCCGCCTCGCGGCGGATGCTGCGCACGGTGTGTCGCTCGACGCGCGCACCGGAGCGCTCGAGCAGCCATGCGTCGAACTCGAAGCGGCGTATGGAGTGCTGCACGCAGTGCAGGCGCACGTGCAGCCCCTTCACGTGGGCGTGCAGTCGTGGAAAAGTGAGGAAGCGATGCGGGTAGCTGGCCGGGTCGATCTTCAGCTCGTGCACCACCTCCGGGGTGATCCATCCGGCGCACAGCTTCAGCCGCGGAAAGCGCTCCTTGTCCAGCACCAGCACGTCCGCGCCCGCCTCCTTGAGCTTCCAGGCGGCGGAGGAACCGGCGGGCCCGCCGCCGACCACCACAACATCCCACAGCTTCATGTCGCGACTCGCGCTCAGCCCGCGCCCGGATACATGTAGGCGCGCGTCAGCGGAATGTCGTTGTTGTCGTGCGGCGCGAACACCACCTGGAACAGCTGCAGGGTTCCGGTGGTAAAGGCGGCGACCGAGCCCGCGAGATACAGCCGCCACATGCGCACGAACTTCTCATCGAACATGTTGCGCACCCGCTCGACGTTGGCCTCGTAGAGCACCAGCCAGTGCATGAGCGTGCGCGCGTAGTGCAGGCGCAGATTCTCCACGTCGAGGATCGACAGATCCCACGGCTCGAAGATCTGCATCATCTCGCGCAATGACGGCGGATGGGCGCCGGGGAAGATGCGCCGCTCGATCCACGGCTGCAGAGAGGCCGGGCGGTTGCGCCCGATCGAGTGGATGAGGCCGCGGCCGTTGCTGCCGAGCGAGCGCTGCGCGACGTGTCCGAGCTCGCTGTAGTGGTCCACGCCGACATGCTCGAGCATGCCGACGGAGACGAAGGCATCGTAGCGGCCGAGGATGTTGCGATAGTCGTCCTCGACGTATTGCACCTGTGCCGCGAGCCCCTCGGCGCGTGCCCGCTCGCGCGCGTACTCCACCTGCTCGTGGGAGATGTTGAAGGCGCGCACCTTCACACCGTAGTGCCGTGCCATATGCAGCGCGAGCGTCCCCCAGCCAAACCCTGCCTCGACCACGGTCTCGCCCGGGCGCAGCCGCAGCTTGCGGCAGACGTGGTGCATCTTCGCCGTCTGCGCCTCATCGAGCGTGGTCGTGCGCGTGGGGTAATAGGCGCACGTGTAGGCCATGGTTCGGCCCAGCCACAGAGAATAGAAGTCGTTGCCGATGTCGTAGTGGTGATGGATGTTCTCGCGGGAGCCGGCCAGGGTATTGGACCTCGGGCGGTGCAGCAGGCGCGAGAAACCACGGAGCACAGAGCGGCGGGTATCACTCCCGGAGGAGCCCCGGTAGAGAAATTCGAGGAACTTGACGAGATCTCCTTCGATCTCGACGGCTCCTTCGCTATATGCATCACCAAAGCGCAATTGCGGGTCGCGCAGCAGCCCAAACAGCACCTGGCGATCGACCAGGCGCAGGCGAGCAACGGGCTCGGTGCGCGTGCAGGGTATGCGCTCGCCTGTCCAGAGCTCCACCTCTACCGGTGGATCTCCGAATAATTTCAATAGGTTACGAAACAGGCGGGCCTCGGCCGACAGCCGCGAGGGCTCCTCGGTCGATGCCGGGGCGCGGGCAGACGCGTCGGAAGACTGAAGGCTCATCGTAGCCTCATCTTTGGACTTCAAGCTCTGCTCAACCGCGTTCACGGGCTCTCCTCGTGCTCAGGGCGGCACGTCTAGCCTACTGATGCTACACGGGCGAATCGCACCAGTCAGGTGCGGCGCGACGAGCGCCACAGGGGAGGTTACCCCGCCTCTAAAGCAGCCGCGGTTCAATCGGCAACGGGCCTGGAAGACAGCCTACGACCTGCCGTGCGTGCTCTGATACTTCACGACGGCCGCCATGGTGTTGGCGACGTGCTTGTCCGGGTTCAAGTCCGTATACGAGTACAGGATCTGGCCCGTGGGTGCGATCACATAAGAGGTGCGGTTGGCCAGATCCGGTTTCACGGGCAGCACGGCGTCGTACGATTTCATGATGCTCTGATCGGGATCCGCGGCCACGGCGAACTTGTTGCGGCATTCGCTCACGGAGAATTTATTGAGCTTGTCGATCGGATCGTGCGAGACGCCGATGACGGTCGCCCCGAGTGCCTCGAATTTCGCAGTCGCCTCCGCGAACTCGTGCGCCTCGACGGTGCAGCCCGGGGTGAATGCCGCCGGATAGAAGTAGAGCACCACCGGACCCTTGTTCAACGCGTCCGCGAGCGAGAACCTGAACGGCTTGCCGGCGAGCGTCGCCTGGGTCGTGAACAGCGGCGCCTGGGTGCCGTCAGGAAGCGCGGCGAGCGCGCTGGCGGCGACGAACGCACCGAGTATTGCCATTGCAACTGCGGATCTCATGACGGTTCTTCCTCTTCTTCGTGCAGGGATTGTATCAGCGCGCACGCTGGCGCGTGGCGTGACGCGGAGCGCGTTGATCATCGGCGGGAGGCTTCTTCTGATGGGCGATCCAATCGGTGAGCGCGCGCAGCTCCGCATCGCTCACCTGGCTCGGCGTGAAGCTCGGCATCGGTTGCGCGGCGCCGCGCGCCGCGCCGAGCACGGCCTGCGCCGTCAGGCGCTCCCCGAGCAGCTGCGATGCCACGTGGCCGTCGTGGCAGTACGCGCAGGTGCTGCGCCAAAGCTGCTCGCTGTTGCGCCACTCGCCCGCGGCCTGCGCCCAGGCATGCTCGCAAGGCAGCAGCGCGACGCCGAGCGCGGCGTACACGAGCAGCCGCGAGCGCGCCATTCGACTCACGAATGAATTCCCGACTTGCCCGGGGCGAGGATGCCGTTCGGATCGAGCGTGCGCTTCAACGCTCGGTTCACGTCGCGATTGATCGGTGCATACAGGCGCGCGAGCTTGCTCATGTTGTCGATTCCGACTCGATAAAGCCCGTAGCCGTTGTCGGTGAATGCGGCGAGGAGATCGGCGAAGCACTGGCGGGCGCGCTCGACCTGGGGCTGCGCGGTGCGATCGAAGAGCAGCGGCACCAGATGATGCAGATCACGCCCGTCCAGGGTGAAGGCCGCCAGATAATCCATGCCATGGCGGGCGAGCAGGGTCTTGGCGAGATCGCGCTGCTTGACGACATCAGTGCCGCGGGCAGGCGCGATGGGAGAGAACCAGCTGAGTCCGCCGCCGCCGACCCAGTTGAGCAGGCTGAAGGACTCGAGGCCCAGCTGGTTCGATTGCGTGCCTTCGTGGGCGTCGAACACGAGCTTGGCGCCTGAGGCCTCGAAAGCCCGCCGCGCGATCTCGAGATTGGGCGCAATCTGCTCGGCCGTGCCGTAGAGCGTGAAGATGAGGTTCCAGGGCGCGATGCCCTGCTCGCGCGCAGCACCCTCGATCAGCCTGTCGGGCACTGCGCCCTCGCCCTGATAGAGCTCCGCGCGACGGTGGTGGGCCGTGAGCATGAGGGCGGCGCTCGCCAGCACGCCGACGTTCTGGATGGTGCCGTTCAATCGCAACGGTCGCACGGTCTCCACCGCCCTGCCGAGGTCACGCTCGTCCCAGTACTGCGCCATGACAGTGCGATGCGCCGCCGGCGCCGGCATCAGCCACAGACCCAGCTTGGTCACGACCGCGAAGTTCGACTGCGTGAAGATGCCATCGAGATAGGGACCATAGCCGTACTTGAATGCCTGCCAGGAGGCTGTGTTCGGCACGGCACCCATGCCGGTGCGCAGAATGCGGCCGTCGGCGAGCACCACCTCCATGCCGCAGGTGTGCGCGAAGTGGTCGCCGTAGGGCGTGTTGCCGCCGCCGCGCTCGAGCGTGTTGCCGACGGGACCGGCGAGCGGTCCGGTCCCCGGAAAGTCGAGCCACAGCGCGAGTGAGCGCTCCGTCAGCTGGGCGTGCAGCTGCTGATACGTGACCCCCGGCTCGACCAGCGCGGTGCACAGCACCGGATCGATCTCGAGAATGCGATCCATGCGCTTCAGATCCAGGATCAGCTGGCCACGCGTTGCCGGCAGCGTCGAGCCATAGCCGAAATTGCGTCCGGTCGAGATGGGCCAGAGCGGCACACGGTACTTGTTGCAGATGCCGAGCACGCCCTGCACGTGCTCGACCGAGGACGGCATGACTACACCGCTCGGCAGGTACTCGCTCTCATCGATCGGCAGCATGCTCTGCGTGTAGGGCAGCAGCCGCTCCGGATCGGTGACTACGTAGTCCGGGCCGACGATCTGCGCCAGCTCCATGAGCGCACGCGCGAAGCTCGCGCTCGACACACCCTGCGGCAGGATGTCGCGGGTTTGCACCGCTCGCTCTCTCCACCCGTGCAGAAACGACGGGAGAGATCATAGGTCACGGCTTGCGCCTAGGGGAGCCTATCGCGGTCGCCGATGGCGTCGAAGAGCTTATTGAGCGTCGTGTAGAACGACTTGCGCTCCTCGCGGCTGAGCATGTGCAGCAGCCGCGCCTGATTGCGCTGCGACACCGGCAACACGGTCCGGTACAGGCGCCGCCCCTTCGGGGTGACGGTGAGGATGACGGGCGTGCTGCCCTCCGCCGGGCGGCGCGCCATGCGTCCCGCCGCACGCGCGGCCACGATGCCGCGCTTGATCAGGCTCTGCAGCGTGCGACTGACCTGTCCCTTGTCCATGCTGCTGTTCGCGACCAGCTCCGAGAAGCGCACCGGCTCGAAGTTGATCGTCATGCCGAGCAGGCGCCATTCCGGCACGCTCAGGTCGAAATCGCTCAGGTAGCGCCGCGTGACGTTCGCCTTGAGAGCGTTCGCGAGGCGAATGACTTGAAAGGTCAGGAAGTGGCCGACACCGAGATTGGCGCCCTGCGCGCCGATGTTCTCCCAGGGATTCGCGGGCGCGCGGCGTGCGGCCCGGCGGTTCGAGGCGTTGCTCTTGCTTCGTGCTGCCAACTCGAGTGCTCGCAGGAACCCGGTCCATGTTGCCGAAAGGCGCGCCGCGCGTCCACCAGAGGCGGCCGGGTGCGGCGCCGCATTCAATCAAAGGAGGTCGGCAGCTCGGGACGACGGTGATGCTCGAACATGTGTGCGATCTGTGCGTGCGTCACCCGGCCGATCGACAGCGTCGGCAGCGCATCCGCCGCGAAGAACTCCGCGCCATCGGTCTCGAGCGTGGTGCGCGCCGCGCCGCCGATCAGCTCGCACACGAAGAACAGCTTCCAGATGTGAAACAGCATCGGCGTGTGCCCATGTCGGTTGCGGTCGTAGACCGCTGCGAGCTTGACGGCGCGTACCTCGTAGCCGGATTCCTCGCGCGCCTCACGCTCGGCGGTCGCGGAGGGACTGTCACCCACATCGGCCCACCCGCCCGGCAAGGTCCAGCGCCCATCCGAGCGCTCCTTCACGAGCAGGATGCGCTGCTCGCGGAACACCGCGGCGCGCACGTCCACCTTGGGTGTGGCATAGCCCGCTTCCGCGCCATAGAGCCCCGCAACGTGCGCGGGCGGCGCGCCGGCGACGGCGCCCATCATCTGCGCGGCGAGATCCAGCAGCGCCGTATAGCGCTCGCGGTCGTAGTCGTCGTGAGTGAACGCGAGGCCGGTCTGCGCAAGCGCCTGCAGGCGCCGCAGCCATTCGAGCCAGGGTGCATCCATGGCCCGATTGAAGCATCCCATGGGACGGAAGCGCTACATTGGCGTTCGAGATGCTGAGCGAGGCCATAGAGATCTACCGCTCGACGCGGCGTGCCGAGTGCACCGAGCGCGCGTTCATGCTCACCGCCGTGGGCGTACCCAACGAGCTCGCGCGCGAGGGCCCGTTCTTCGTGGTGCGCGTGGAGCCGCATCTGGCGGAGGAGGCGCGCGCGCATCTGCTGCGCTACCAGGAGGAGCTGCGACCTGCGCCGCCCCCACCCCCGCCACCCGCTCTGCACCCCGATGCCTGGGTCGGTTGTGTGCTCTACGGCGTGGTGCTCCTGTGGATCGCGTACGCGGTCGGCAGCGGACTCTGGGGCCTCGGCGCCTTCGATGCCGGAGAGCTCGATGCGGGACTCGTGCAGCACGGACAATGGTGGCGCGCGCTCACGGCGCTGACGCTGCACCTGGACGCCGCGCATCTCGGTGCCAATCTGGCGGCGGGAGTTTGGTTCGGCTACCTCGCCGGACGCCTGCTCGGACCGGGCAGCGCCTGGGCGCTCATCGTGACCGGGGCAGGTGTCGCCAATCTGCTCGAAGGTCTGCTCGCGCCGGTGGGGCATCGCTCGGCCGGCGCATCTACGGCGGTCTTCAGCGCTCTCGGGCTGCTCTCCGTGCGCTCCTGGCTCGATGGCTATGCGCAGCGGCAGCGCTGGGCGCTGCGCGTGAGTCCGCTCGTCGCCGGAATCGTGCTGTTGGCATGGCTCGGGACTGCGGGTGAGCACACCGACGTGTTCGCGCATCTCAGCGGCTTCGCGGCCGGCGGCTTGCTCGGTGCGATCAGCGCGCGTGGCATCGCGCGCCGCTTGCTCGAGCGCATCCCGCAGTGGCTCGCAGGGACATGGGCGCTCGGGTTGCTCCTCGCCGCGTGGTTGTGCGCGCTGCGGTGAGCTCGGGGCTCAGCGCACCGGATGCGCGAAGAGTGCGCCGAGCTTGCCCGCGATGCTCAGCAGCTGCGAGAGCAGTTGCGTGAAGCGCAGTGCCGGCAGGATGGTCGCGACCGTGCCCAGGGTGGAGATGAAGAGCTCGCTCATCGAGCGAAAGTCGAACGGCACGACGCGCATGTGCTCGCAGCGCTCGAACAGCTCCGAGAAGCGTGCCATGAGACCGAGGTCCAGCATCGTCGCGGGCGACGTGCGGGCCGAGGGTGCCTGCGGCAACACCGTGCTCTCGAAGAGCCGCGCGTACTCCATCACGCGCGCGCGATACAGGCGGCGCGCACGGCGCTTCGTGCGATACAGCTGCCGCGTGAACATGAAGAGCGGCAGCAGGAACAGCAGCGGCGCGACGATCACGAAGCCGAGGATCGGCCCCCACACCGGAGGGATCCAGGGATCGACACGCTCGATCGCGAGCTCGTAGCCCACCGTGGCAGCGACGTTGCTCACGCCGTACGCGAGGATGATCCACGCGAAGTGGCCCTGCGCCGAGCTGATGAAGCCGATTCCGCCGGTGCGGTCCGGATGCGTAGCGACCAGCGCGAGCCGCAGTCTCGACAGCCGGAACAGGTAGTAGCACCACACCGCGATCTTCCACACATGCCGCAGCCACCAGTAGTTGAGCAACGGCAGCGCCACGAAGAACTCCCACATTCCCGGTGCGCTTACGTGGCGCACGCCCTGATCGACATAGGTGTGCCAGGTGCTGCCCTTTCCCTCGCGGAACTCCGTGACGAGAATGGCGAGCGAGAAGGCGTATCCGAGCGCCACGCAGGCAAGCTCGCCCCACGTCGACGTGCGCAGTATCGCGACGCGGTGGTGCAGTCGATCGACTGTGCCGAGATCGCGGGCGCGTACGATTCCGGTCGCGACGAACTCGCGGCCCGCATCGTTCGCGGCCGTGCCGACGATCGCCTCGGCCAGAACGAACAGTGGCAGCCCGAGCAGGAACTGCGCATAGGCGGCGAAATCGGCGAAGAAGTTGCTGGGTACGAGCTGGGTGCCGTAGAAGGGTGGCTTGCCCCACACCGACAGTGCGGCTAGCGGCACCCAGGTGAGGCCGATGAGCAGCAGCGCGCGCCCCACGAGCTGACGCGGTCGGCGCGGCCCGAGGCCGAGCCAGCCGAAGCTGCGATTCACACAGTCCCCATCGAAGAGCGAGAGCTCGCGCACGCGGGGCTGCGCGGCCTCCACGTCCGGCACGCTGCCGATCGCAGGCTGAATGGCACTCACCGTTTCTCGCCCTGCTCGCCCTGCGCGCGCTGCTCGCTCCGCTCGCCGGCGTAGCCGACGAGCTCGACATAGCCCTGTCCGCTCAGTCCCTGCGTTCCCCTCCTGCCCGCGACGCCGACCGCTCCTTCCCAGTAGCGCGGCGTCGTCTCGAGCTCCTGATTCGCAACGACTGGACTCACGACGACATCGAGGGCCAGCACGGGAATACGCACGTGCCAGCCCGCCGGATAGCGCACGCCCTCGGGGCTTCGCCAATGATCTTGGACTTCGATGGCCACGTCCTCGCTGCCGAGTGCACGCGCGTGCCCATCCACGCCGATGAAGGTCCCGGCGCTGTGCGGGTCACGACGGTCGCCGCGATCGCGCAATGCATAGAACATGAGCGCGCTGCCATCTGCAAGCTGCAATGCGAACCAGTCCCAGCCGGTCTGGTCGGCGCCCAGCGCGCCGCTGCCCCACTCCCGATCGAGCCAGACGAGTCCCTCGACGCTGAGTGAGCGATTCCCGGCACGCAGCTCGCCCCGCGCCGCGAGGCGCGGGATCGAATAGTAGTAGCTCGCCGCGCCGGGCGTGTCCGACTTGACACTGAGTCCGCGATCACCGTTGAGAACGGGTGCGCTCTCGGCCTGCAGGCGCAGGGTCAGAGCATAGCTCTGATCTGCCGCCATGAGCGTCCAGGTGCCCGCATCCGCCCCGCCCTGCGTGGCGGGCTGCGCGGCGAGCGACCAGCCATCGAGCCACACGCGCAGCGGCGCCGTGCGCGCGCCGGCGAGTCCCAGCGCATCGCGGGCGTAGCGAGCCGTGGAATGAAAGCTCCTGCGGCCGATATCGGTGATGGCAAAGTGCGCGACGTACAGCTGTCGCGTGCGCCAGCGCGAGACCGTGGGCGTCGCCGCGCCGCCCGGCGCGGCGCTGTCCACGGGCGGCGGCACCAGTGCAAGGCGGAAGAACGTCAGCTCGAAGCCGAAGCGCTCGCCGTCGGAGGCGCGAAGCTGGCCGGTGAGATACCACCACTCATGGCGAAACTCGGGGTGTGCCCCGTGATCGCGCGGAAACTCGAAGGCGCGCGGCGCGAGCGCCTGCGCGAAGCCGGCATCGCCTGCGCCGCTGCGCAGCACATCCAGGCGCGAGCCGGCGGTGGCGGGAGCCGGCTCTCCTGGGAGCGCACGGTGCGATCCAGCTGCATCAAGCGGCGGCTGCTGACCACCGCAGCCGGCCAGCGCCAGAGCGAGCATGACTCCGATGCGTTCGCATGCCATCGGCTACTCCTCGCGGATGTCGGCCGCCACGGGCGTGCGCGCGCTCCGCCAGGCGGGATAGAGGCCCGCGACGAGCGCCGCGGCGAGCGCCAGCACCAGCGCATCACGCAGCTGGGCGGCGCTCAAATGAAAATCGATGCGCCAGCCGAAGGCGCGCGCGTTGATCACGTCCACGAGCAGCAGCGCGGTCAGCAATCCCGCGGGCAGCGCGGCGAGCAGCGCCGTCAGGCCCATGAATGCGGTCTGCGTCTCGATGAGCGCGGCGGTGCCGCGGGGCGTCAGGCCGAGAGAGCGCAGCACGGCGAGCTCGTGCGCGCGCTCGAGCTCCCAGGCGAGCAGGCTGCTTACCAGCCCGATCGCCGCCACGATCGCCGCGAGCCAGTAGAGCACGCGCGTGATGACGAAGGTCTGCTCGAAGATGCTCATCGACAATGCACGCACGTCCGCGTTGGAGCTGATGAAAAGCGCCTGCCGCCCGGAAGCTGCCGCGCGCAGTGCCTTGAGAACTTGCCGCGGCCTCGCGCCCGGGGAAAGGTACAGGCCGAGTGAGCCAATGGCATCGTCGCCCCAGCGGCGCGCATACCAGCCGCGGTCGATGAGCACGGCCCCGCGGTCGTTGCCGTACTCCTGATAGATGCCTGCGATCGGGAAGCTCGCAAGCCCCGCGGGGGTGGCCAGCTGCAGCGGCTCGCCCGGGTGCAGCTGCAAGCTCCACGCGAGGGGTGCGGCGATGAGCAGCGCACCGTGCTCGAACTCGGACCATACGCGCCCGCCGTCGGCCGCGAGCAGCTGAATCCCGGCACGGCCCTCGGGCGGTAAGCTCACCGCATCGAGCGTCAGCGAGCCACTCGGTGAGTCCACGCGGATGCGACGGCTCGCGCTGTGTGCGCGAATGCCCGGAACTGCGAGCAGCGCGCT
Source organism: Steroidobacteraceae bacterium (assembly GCA_035501955.1). Lineage (GTDB taxonomy): Bacteria > Pseudomonadota > Gammaproteobacteria > Steroidobacterales > Steroidobacteraceae > JASHUC01. Next base: position 81,446 of record DATJVD010000042.1, on the reverse strand, counting down.
CACCACCTGGGGGTCGAGCCGCCGCTCGGGACGCGCGAAGCCGGGCCCGGGAGCGGAGACGTAGATGTCCGCGCGCATGGTGCGCACGAGCCAGTCGCGCAACGATTCGCGAAAGCTCTCCACCATCACCGAGACACCGATCATGGCGGCCACCGCCATGCCGAGCGCCGCCACCGCGACACCGGTGCGGCTGAGCGAGGCGCCGACGGCGCCGAAGGCGACGCGGGCCACGGGGCTCGCGCGGCCCGCTGCGCGCGAGCCGATGCGCGCCCCCAGCCGCAGCAATGCAGGCGTGAGCGCCGCCACGCTCAGCAGCAGCAGAAAGAGCGCAACGAAGCCTGCGAGCAAGCTGCGTGTGGAGCCGAGGACGAGCGCTCCCGCGGCCAATGCGAGCACCGCGCTCACCAGCAGCAGCCAGCGCGATATCCCGAGGGCGCGCGCTTCGAGCGCGGAGCGGCGCAGTCCCAACTGCGGCGCCACGTGAGCGGCCTCCAGCGCGGGGATCAATGCGGCGGCGAGTGCGGTGAGCACACCGCCGCCGAGCGCCTTGAGCACCGTGAGCGGCGGCAGCGACACCGAGGTCACCGCGACCACGAAGTACAAATCGTTGATGGTGCGCGCGACGAGCGCGATGAGTCCGTGACCGAGTGCCACGCCCGCGCCGAGTCCCAGCAGCGCGCCCGCGATCCCGAGCACCGCGGCCTCGGCGAGAATCGCTCGCAGGACCTCGCCGCGCGTCGCGCCGAGCGCCCGGAGCACCGCGAGCGTGTTGCGTCGCTGCAGCACCGCGAAACTGACCGCGCCGTAGATGAGGAACAGGCCCACGAGCAGTGCGAGCAGGCTCATGGCGCGTAGGTTCGTCGTGAAGGCCCGCGTCATGTCGTGGCCGGTTTGCGAGCGTTGCCGCGCCGATTCGAGGTGCACATCGGGGGGCAGCTGCCGCGCGAGCTCGCGCAGCTGCGCCGCGCCCGCCGCGCCCGCCGCCACCTGCAGATCGATGCGCGACAGCCTGCCGATGAGGCCCAGCCACTCCTGTGCCTGCGCGATGTCGGTGAGCAGCAGTGTCTCCTCGCCCGCCTGCTCACGCTCGATGCGTCGCAAGAGCACCGCTCGATAGGCGCGCCCGCCGACATCCAGTGTGAAGACTTGAGCGGGTTTGAGGCCGAGTCGCTCCGCCGTGCTCGCGGCCATCATCACGGTGCCGCGCTGCGTGAGCCAATCGCGCAGGTCCGCGAACGAGCCGCCACGCACGACACCCGGGGCGGAGCGCATTGCGAGCGGATCGATGCCGACGAGCTGCAGCGCCTCCTCGCCGACGCTCACGTAGCCTTCGACGATCGGCACCACGGCGAGCCCAGGATGCGCTGCGGCGAGCTGGACGTAGAGCCGCTCGTCGATGCCTGTGGGTCCGCCCACGATGGCATCGGTCGCAGGGCCGTCCACGGCCGCGAGCGACAGCTCGAAAGCGCGACTCGAGCTCGCGGTCGCGATGTCGACCGCGGTGATTGTGGCCACACCGAGTGCGAGGCCGAGCAAGGCGAGCGCGAGTTGTGCGGGGTGGCGCAGCAGATGGCGCGCGCTCGCGACCCAGATCGCGCGCCTCATGGCGACTTCTCGTGCAAGCGGCCTTCGCGCAGCTCCAGGATGCGATCGGCTGAGGCGGCGAGCGCGCGGTCGTGCGTGACCACGATCAAGGTTGCGCCGCGCGCGCTCACGAGTGAGCGCATGAGCGGCACGATCTCGCGCGCGGTCACCTCATCGAGATTGCCGGTCGGCTCATCGGCGAGCACGAGCGATGGCTCGTGCACGAGGGCACGTGCGATCGCCACACGCTGCTGCTCGCCTCCGGAGAGGGCATCGACGGCGCTGTGCAGTCGGTCGCCGAGCCCGACCCGCGCGAGCATCGCGGCGCTGCGCTCGCGCGCCGCCGCGCCGCGCATGCCATTGAGCTCGAGCACGAGGCGCACGTTCTCCTCGACATCCAGGGTCGGAATCAGATTGAAGAACTGGTAGATGAAGCCGATGTGCTGGCGGCGAAACACCGTGCGCTCGGGCTCGCGTAGCGAGCCGATCTCGCGCCCGTCTATCTCTATGCGGCCACTGTCCGGATAGTCGATGCCGCTCAGCAGATTGAGCAGCGTCGACTTGCCGGAGCCGCTGCGTCCCATGATCGCCACCGTGCAACCGCTGTCGACGCTGAGCTCGGCGCCCTCGAGCACGCGGTGCAGGCGCGCGCCCTCGCGGAAGCTGCGCGTGAGTTGGCGCACACTGAGCACATCAAGCGCTCACGCGCCGGCATTCGCGCCCGGGTCGAAGCGCATCGGCTTCGTCACGCCCATGCGCGTGAGCTCGCGGCGTAGCTTCTCGGCGAGCTCGAGGTGCAGCGCGCGCTCGAAGCTCGGTGCGGCATTCCAGTCGTATGCCCAGGGATGCATGGTGCGCAACTCCTCGGGCTCCTCCGCATAGCGCGGAATCACATGCGCGTGCAGCGCGGGCTCGACGTTGCCGAGGATTGCGTAGTTGATGCGCGCGGCGTCGGTGACCTTGAGCAAGGCGTCGCCCACGCGCGTCATGTCGAGCAGGAACTGCGTGCGCTCCTTCGCGGCGAGCGCGTTGATCGAGGGCACAACCGGATCGGGCAGCAGCAGCACGTAGCCCTGCACGAACTGCCGCTCGCCGAACACCACCCAGCCTGAGAACAATCGCGCCACGACGCGCGGCTCGCGGCCCTCGTGCGCGGCGGACAGCAGTCGATGGATCGCGGTTTCGGGCTCGTGCTTGACGCTCTTCATGTGCCAGTGGATGTCCGGCGTACGCTCGCGCGACTACAGCGGAAACGATACTACACCGCCGCTGTCGCCGGGCTTGGTGTTCACCGAGACGACCGTCGCCTTGGGGAAGAAGTTGAACTCCGAGGCGCTCGCCCAGGTATAGGCTCCCATCGCGCGTCCGATGATCAGATCGCCCGGGCCGAGTCGCGGCAGCATGAGATTTTCGGCGATGACGTCGATGCTGTCGCAAGTCGGGCCGGCGAGCACCGAGGGCAGACGCTCGCCGCCGTCGCGCAGCGGCTCGACCGGATAGCGGGCATGATCGTAGAGCTGTCCGCTGTATGAGCCGTACAGCCCGTCGTCGAGGTAATACCACCAGTGCCCCTCGCGTTGCGCGCGGCCCATGACCGAGGCTACCCCAATCGCGGCGGGACCAACGATGTAGCGGCCCGGCTCGGCGATCACCCGGATGCGGCGCGGGAGCTTCGCGAGCGCAGCGCGCAGCGGCGCACAGAAGCGGCCGATATCGGGCACCGCCTGCATGTAGTCGATCGGAAAGCCGCCGCCGATGTCGAGCGTGTCGAACGTGCCGAGCTGCTCGCGCCGGGCGGCGGCCATGATCTGCGTACAGGCGGCGATCGCTTCCACGTGCTTTCCCGGATCGGGAGCCTGCGAGCCGACGTGAAACGAGAGTCCGCGCACGTCGATGCCGAGCTCGGCCGCCGCGCGCGCGAGCGGCAGCGCGTCCTCAGGATCGCAGCCGAACTTGCGCGACAGGTCGCACATCGCCCCGGGGCTGCGGAAGGACACGCGCAGCAGCAGCTCCATGCGCTCGCCCAGGTGCTCGAACTTGCGCACCTCGTCGGGGTTGTCGGCGACGAAGGTGCGCACGCCGAAGTGCAGGGCGTTGCGGATGTCCTCGGGACGCTTGATGGGATGGGTGTGAATGCAGCGCTGTGGATCGATGCCCAGGCGCTGCGCGAGCTGCACCTCCCCGGTGGTGGCCAGATCGAGAAATCCCTCCTGCTCGATCACCGCTTGCACCACGGCCGCATGCGGCAGGGGCTTCAGCGCATAGTGCAGAGCGACGCGCGGCAACGCACGACGCAGCTTGCGCAGCTGCACCCGCACGCGTTCACAGTCCACGATGATGAGCGGCGAGCCGAAGCGGCGCACCAGCCGCTGGATCTCCTCGGGGTGGAACGGATCGATGAAGCGCGGGCGGCTCGAACGGCTCAAGGAAGCACGGCCAGGGCGCCCGTATCGTCCGTGTCCGAGACGTCGCTTGCAGCGCGCAGCAGGCGATCGCGCACGGCGTCCCAGCGCTCATCGTGCGGCACATCCTGGACCAGGATGCGCTGGCAGCCCGCCTTGTCGAGCGCACGCAGGTTCGCGTACAGATCCTGCGCGTACTGCTCGGGCCGTCGTCCCGCATTCACCCAGGTGACGTACTTGTGCCCCTTCAGCGGGAGTCGCTGCGCGAGCACCGCGATGCGCCGCCCGCCCTGCGAGAGCGCCGACGCCTGCGAGTCGATCTCCCCGGCGGGTACGATGGTCACCGGCGTCACCGGTGCGTAGTGCGAGGGCGTGCTGCCGGGCACGCGCGGGGACTGCAGATCCGCTCCGATCTCGAGCTCCCCCACGACGGCGCGCAGCTGGCTCGCGGTCACTGCCCCCGGACGCAGCAGCCGCGCGCTCGGGCCCTCGCAGGCGACGATGGTCGATTCCAGGCCGATTTGACATTCTCCGCCGTCGAGGATGAGGCGCACCGCGTCACCGAGCTCGTCGCGCACGTGCTCGGGGCGAGTGGGGCTCAAGCGCCCGTAGCGATTTGCCGAGGGCGCCGCTATGCCCCCGCCGAATGCGGTCAGCAGCTGCTGGGCCATCGGGTGGCCGGGTACGCGGATGGCAACCGTATCCTGCCCTCCGGTCACCACATCGTGCACATGCGCGGCTCGTGCCATCACGAGCGTCAGCGGACCCGGCCAGAAACGCTCGGCGAGGCGCATCGCCTGGTCCGGAACCTCGCGTACCCAGCGATGCAGATAGCGCGGACTGTCCAGATGCACGATGACGGGGTGCGTCGCGGGGCGTCCCTTCACCTCAAAGATGCGGCGCACGGCGACCGGATTCTGCGCGTTTGCCCCAAGCCCATAGACCGTTTCCGTGGGAAAGGCGACGAGCTCGCCATCGCGCAGCGCCTGCACGGCGGCATCTATCTCGACTTGGGTAGCCCTGACGACCCGAACCATGGGACGAATTCTACCAAGCCGCGCGCCCAGGACCGTCCCCCGGCGTGCGTGCGGACTTATTCCAGCGACAAGCGCTCCCAGCCCCGCGCAGTGCGCCGCAACTCATACGCAGGCCAGTAGTGCTTGTCGAGCTTGAGCGTGATGACCTCGGGCGCGTTGTTCCAGGTGATGGTTTTCAGGCGCACGGAGGACCGATCCGCCTTACCGCTGAGCGCAGCCAGGAAGGCGTCCATGTTCGGCGTGGGTGTGCCATCCACCTCCAGGATGCGCCGCCCGGGGTAGAGCCCGTAGCGCGTGGCGGGTGAGCCATAGGAGAAATACGCGACATAAACGCCGAAGGGCGGAATGCCGCGCTGCTCCGCCATGGCGCGGTGCGGCGCCTGCAACGTCGCCCCGGCCCACTCGACCAACCGCTCGATGTCGGCGCCGGGCAGCTCTGCCGTCGGTACGTCGAGCGTCTGCGCGCCGCTGCCGCGCCACACGGTGAGCTGGACGCGATCGCGGTCGCCGACCGCGCGCTCGACATCGCGGAAGCGCGTGACGACCTTGCCGTCGATCGCGAGCAGGATGTCGCCTTGCTGCAGCAGATGCGCCGCGGCGGAGCCACCCACCATGCGCACCGCGGTCAGTGCCTGCCGCTCGGTGCCGCTGTGCTGCTCGAGCTTCTTCACCCACTCGTCAGTGAGGCCCAGATCGCGCGCATTCGCGAGCGGCACCGGCCCGAGCTCGACCTCGAGTGAGTGCAGAGGCTTGCCGGTGCGCACGCGGTCGAGCATCTCGGCGACCAGATCGATGGGCACGCCCTTGTTCACCTGCGTGAGCTCGCGACCGTTCTCGTAGGCGAAGCTCGACCACAGCCCGAGGACGTCGCCATGCTCGTCGGCGAGCACGCCGTCGTAGTCGAGCGGCGGATTGACGAGCTGTGCCACCTCCACGTTCGTCTCGCGAAAGCGCATCGTGCGCGACAGCGGCAGATCGATCGGCTCGACGCTCGAAATCTCGGTGCTGCGCGAGCGCAGCTCGCTGTCTGCCGTCAGCCCGATGACCCAGACCTGCTCGCCGTCGCTGAAGTCCCGCGGCGCGAGTCGCGCCGTCTGCACGGGGGTCTTGCCGATCAGCTTCGGGTCATAAGCGACCACGGCCAGATTATGCAGCGGGTGCACGTACACGACGTGGCCGGGCACCTGCAAGGTGCCGGCGAAGGTGATGTTCACATCTCCGACCGAGACCGGCACCGTGTTGCGATCGACCACCACCAGCCCGCGCTCGGCGTCGACCACCAGTCCGGTGCCGTGGTAGCTGCGCTCGGTGACACCCGACACCGAATAGGGCATGTCGTAGTTGACGAGCACGAGCGAAGATGCGAGCCGTGCCAGACGTGCATCCGCGTAGTGCGGAAACTCCGTGCTGCCACCGCGCACCGGCTCGGACGGCGGCACCATCGCCAGATCCTGGCAGGTCCACAGGCCGATCGAATCGTTGCGCCGGCAGCGGCGCGCCGGAAACCAGCGCCGATCCATGCGGAACGCGTGCAGCTCACTGCCGTTCGGATCCTCGATCGTGAAGTAGCGCACTGTCGCGCGATCGCCATCGCCCAGCGCGGCGATCGCCTGCTCCATGTCGTCGACGTTGTTCACCGGCTTCGCTTGCACGGCAGTGATCACCGCACCCCGCGGTATGCCTGCGGCCCCGAATACGTAGCCGGGATTGGCGACGTACACGCCGCGCACGGGAACGTTCAGGTGGCGTGCCTGTTGATAGGAAAGCGTGTGCACGACCGCCTCGCCGAACTCCAGATACGAATCCGGCGTGATGTCGTTCAGGTCGCTGACGCGCAGCTGCGAAGTGACGGTCTTGCCACCGCGCTCGATCTCGATCGACACCTCACCGCCGACGGAGGCATCGAGCAGCTGCTCGAGCGGCTCGAACTGCGTGACGTATTTGCCATTCATGCGCACCAGAATGTCGCCCGGCTGCAACACCCCGCTGCTCGGCGAGCCGGGGAGCACCTCGCTCACCACGAGCATGCCGGTGAGCGCCGGGAAGGACTTGCGGGCCGCTGCCTCCGTGGCGGCAGTCAGCCCCAGACGCTCGAGCTCATCGTAGGGCGTGTACACGAAGATCGTCTCGAGCGTGCCGCGCGTGACCGGCTTGCCCTCCTCGATCAGCTGTAGCGCGCGGCGCACGCGTCCCAGCGGCAGATAGAAGCTCGAGGCAGCGCCGTTCGCGCCGCCCGCATTGAGCGCCACCACCCGGCCATGAATGTCGATGACCGGTGAGCCCGAGGAGCCTCCGGAGGTTCCCGAGGCAGCCTGCAGATAGAAGGTGTTGAAGTCGTTGTACTTAGCGATGCCGTACTCGGGCGCCTCACGATCGAGTCGCGCCAGCGTGCCGGCGAGAATGGACAGCTGCTCGCCGGCATTGTTGCCGACGACGCGGATCTCGCGGCCGACCTGCGCACCCTCGGGATAGAGCTGCAGCGCCTTCGGCTTGATGAAACGCAGCTTCTTCGGGTCGTAGCGATAGAAGCCGAAGTCGTGCACCGGATCCCGGTACACCGGATAGAGCGGCACCTCCTCGCGATTGAGGAAGGTGGCCTCCGCTGTCACCGGTCCCGGCGTGACCACGTGCCGATTCGTGAGGATGAGGCCGTGCTCGGCGTCGACCACGAAGCCGGTGGCCTGTGCCGTGGTATTCCACTCGGTATCGAAGGCCCGCGTGGAATCCACATCGATCGCCACCACGCTGCTTGCGATCCGCTCGAGCGTGACCGCCCAGTCGGGATTTTCCTCCACGGCGGCGGCTTGTTGCGCGAGCTCCTGCGTCTGGTGCGCCTGCGCTCCAGGCGCCGGCGAGTTGCCCTGCCCAGGCTCGCTGGCCGGACGCTCGGGCGAGCTCGACGAGTTCGGCGCGGCCGTAGCCGTCGGTGCTGACTGAGCGGCTCCCGGTTGTGCGCTCGGTGCCGGGCCGCTCTGCGCGCTCGCCGCCATAGGCAGCAGTAGAAGCCAGGCTAGTCTTGGCAGAGTCATGAGCGATCCGTTCCGTGTGGTGCCGGGGTGCGCATGGAAGGCCTCAGCGACCCGTGAGCACGAGCAGCCAGACGGCCCCCAGAAGCACGAAGGACATGAACACCGCGGCAGAGCCTATGTCCTTGGCGAGACCGGCGAGCACGTGCCGCTCGAAGCCGATCCGATCCACGGTAGCCTCGATGGCGCTGTTGACGAGCTCGACGATCAAGATGACCAGCATGGGGGCAATCAACAGTGCGCGCTCCACGCCGGTGCGCCCCAGCCACAGCCCCAGGGGTATGACGAGGGCGGCAAAGGCGAGTTCCTGGCGAAAGGCGGCTTCTTCGCGAAAGGCACCCGCCAATCCACGACAGCTCGCGCCGCAGGCGAGCAATGCGCGCGTGATGCCACGCGGCTTGCCGCGGTTCGAGGGCATGTGCGTGCTCGCCGGCGCCGTGCGAGCCGCGCTCTGCAGTGCCGGGAGCTCGCTCAGCCGCCGCGGGGGCTTGCCACTCAGACTGTCGGCTTCCATGTAAGGTCCAATTGCTTCGCCGCGCGCACGTCATCCAGGCGCCGCACGACCATCGTATGCGGTGCGCTGCGCACTCGCTCTGCATCCTGCTCGGCTTCGCGCTGGATACGCACCATGATCTCGACGAACCGATCGAGCGTCTCCTTGCTCTCGGTCTCCGTGGGCTCTATCAGCAGGCACTCCGGTACGAGCAGCGGAAAGTAAGTGGTCGGTGCGTGCACACCATAATCCAACAGACGCTTGGCGAAATCCATCGCCGTCACATCGAGCTCACGCGCCTGTCGCTTGAGCGTGACGATGAGCTCATGGCTGGCGCGCCGCTCCGGATAGGCCGCATCGAAGCCGGTCTGCTTGAGGCGGGCGAGCAGATAGTTCGCATTGAGCGTGGCGCACTCACCGACCTGACGCATGCCCTCGCGTCCCAGCAGACGCATGTAGACATAAGCACGCAGCAGCACGCCTGCATTGCCTGCAAAGGCGGACAGCCGGCCGATCGACTGGGGACGGTCGACCTCGCTGAGCCAGCGGTAACGGTCCGCTTCCCGGGCTACGATCGGAACAGGCAGAAACGGCTCCAGGCGCGCGCTGACGCCGACCGCACCTGCGCCCGGGCCTCCGCCGCCATGAGGCGTCGAGAAAGTCTTGTGCAGGTTCACGTGAATCACATCGAAGCCCATGTCGCCCGGCCTGACCTTGCCGAGAATGGCGTTGAGATTGGCGCCGTCGTAGTAGAGCAGGCCGCCGGCGCGGTGCACGATCGCGGCTACGTCGACGATGCGGCGCTCGAACACCCCGAGAGTCGAGGGATTCGTGAGCATAATGCCGGCGGTACGCTCGCCGACCGCGCTTTGCAGCGCCTCGAGGCTGACATCGCCGTCGGGGCCAACGGGGATCTCGCGCGCGCTGCAACCGCACATCGTGGCCGTCGCCGGATTGGTGCCGTGCGCGGCGTCGGGCACGATGATCTCCGTGCGCGCGTGATCACCGCGCGCACGGTGGTAGGCGCGGATCATCGCCACACCGGCGAACTCACCTTGCGCTCCGGCCATCGGGCTGAGCGCGACAGCCTGCATGCCGGTCACGGCCTTCAACAGTTCCTGCAGCTCGTGCAGGCACGCGAGCACACCCTGACCGTGTGACTCGGGCGCGAGCGGATGGCGCGCGAGAAACTGCGGCAGCATGGCGAAGGCATTGCACGCCTTCGGGTTGTATTTCATCGTGCACGAGCCGAGCGGATAGAAGTGCGTGTCGATCGAGAAGTTCAGCTGCGACAGACGCGTGAAGTGGCGCACCGCATCGAGCTCGCTCACCTCCGGCAGCAACGGCGGCTGCGCGCGGCGCATGCTCTCCGGTATCGCCGCCGGTGTCGCCGCCGTTGTCGGCCATTGATCCGTCGCGCCGCGTCCAGCGCGCGAGTACTCGAAGATCAGCTTTTCGGGTTGCGGTTGCATCGTGGACTCGAGTCGGAGGCGCCGCTCAGCCGGATGAGCTCAGCAGCTCACGCAGCTCGCTCGCGAAGCGCTGGATGTCGCCGCTCGTCTTTGTCTCCGTGGCGCAGGTGAGCAGCGCATGACCGAGCTCGGGGTAGCTGCCCGTGAGATCGAGTCCCCCGAGAATGTCGCGCTTCGCGAGCGCCGCGAGCAACGGCGCCACGGGTCTGTCGAGCCGTACGACCGCCTCGTGAAAGTACGGGCTCGCGAACGCCGCGCGCACACCGGACACTTGCGTGATGGCGGCCACGAGCTCACGCGCGCGCTCATGGCTCGCATGCGCCACGCGCGCGAGGCCCTGTGGCCCCATGAGCGACATGTAGATCGTCGCGGCCGTGACCAGCAGACCCTGGTTCGTGCAGATGTTCGAGGTCGCCTTGCCGCGGCGGATGTGCTGCTCGCGCGCCTGCAGCGTGAGCGTGAAGCCCTCGCGTCCGGCGAGATCGAGCGTGCGCCCGACGACCCTGCCCGGCATCTGTCGCACATGCTGCATACGTGTAGCGAGAAAGCCGAAATACGGCCCGCCCGATGACATCGGCACCCCGAGCGGTTGCCCCTCCCCGACCACGATGTCCGCGCCGCCACGCCACTCGCCGGGTGGCTTGAGCAGCCCGAGGCTGATCGGATTGACGATCGCGATGATGGGTACGGAGCGCGAATGCGCCCACTGGCTCAAGGTGTCGACGTCCTCGAGCACGCCGAAGAAGTTCGGTTGCTGGATGGCAAGCGCCGCGATGTCCTCGCCGGCGTACCGCTCGAGGACCTCGGCACTCGTGCGGCCGCTGTCGGGCGCGTAGTCGAGCTCCTCCAGCCGCAGCTGCTGATTGGCCGTGATGCTGCGCGCCGCGAGGCGGTAGTGCGGATGCACGGTACGCGGCACGAGTACGCGCAACGACTCCGACTTGCGGTTCAGACGCACCGCCATGAGCACGGCCTCCGCGAACGCCGAGGCGCCGTCGTAGAGCGAGGCGTTGGCGACCTGCATGCCGGTGAGGCTCGCGATCATCGTTTGAAACTCGTAGATCGTCTGCAGCGTGCCCTGGCTCGCCTCTGCCTGATAGGGCGTATAGGCGCTGTAGAACTCACCGCGCGTCGTGATGGCCCAGACCGCCGCGGGAATGTGATGCTCGTAGGCTCCGGCGCCGAGGAAAGAGAGCGGCTGCCCGTCGGCGAGTGCGCGCTGCATCATGAGTCTGCCGACCTGCATCTCGTTGAGCGCCGGCGGCACGCCGGCGAGTTCGCGCGTGCGCAGCGCGGGCGGGATCTCCTCAAACAACTGCTCGATGCTCGTCACGCCGATCGCGGTGAGCATCTCGTCGATGTCCGCCGCCGTGTGCGGGATGAAGGCCATCAGTCCGGCTCCTCCTCCTGCAACAGCTTCTCGTAGGCCGCAGCCGCCAGCAGCCCCGTGACTGCGCCGGCGGGTCGGATACGTGCGATCCAGCCCGCGCCATAGGGGTCCTGGTTGATGAGCTCGGGGGCGCTGGCGAGCTCGGTGTTGACCGCTGCGACTTCGCCGGCGATCGGGCTGTACACATCGGATGCAGCCTTCACCGACTCGACGACCGCATACGCGCCTCCGGCGCTCAGCCGGCGGCCCACGTCCGGCACTTCCACGAACACCAGATCACCGAGCGCGTGCTGCGCGTGATCGGTGATGCCGATCTCGATCGTTCCATCGGGCAGCTCGCGCAGCCACTCGTGCGTGTTGGTGTACTTGAGATCAGCGGGAACGTTGCTCATGAAGGGCCCTCGTGGATGATCGGTGATCAGTGAACGGGCGTGCCCGCGCCGAGCAGCGACTGGCCGTGCCGGACGAAGGGCGGCTTGACGACGCGCGCTTCCTTGAGCTGGCCACGGATGTCCACCTGGACGTGATCGCCGGTCGCGGACGGTACCCGGGCAAGCGCGATCGAGCGCTCGAGCGTCGGTGAGAAGGTGCCGCTCGTCACTTCGCCAGTGCCCGTGCCTGGCACGATCACCTTGTAATGGGCGCGCAGCACGCCGCGCTCCTCGAGCACCAGTCCCACCTGCTTGCGCTCGGACCCCTGGCGCTGGATCTTCTCGAGCACTGCCCGCCCGATGAAGTCGCGCTCACCGGGCTCGAAGGCGACGGTCCAGGCGAGCCCCGACTCCAGCGGATGGTGGCTTGCATCCAGATCGTTGCCATAGAGATTCATGCCGGCCTCGAGGCGCAAGGTGTCGCGCGCGCCGAGGCCGCAGGGCACAACCTCGAGCGCTGCGAGGGCGCGCCATGCGTCCGTCGCATCAGCCGCGGGCAGCATGACCTCGAAGCCGTCCTCGCCCGTGTAGCCGGTGCGCGCGACGAACCAGCGCCCGATGGCTGCCGCGTGAAAGCGCGCGATGCTCGAGGCGAGCGCTGCCTGCTCGCCCTGCAGCAGTTGCACGAAGCGCGCGCGCGCCTGCGGCCCCTGAACCGCGATGAGCGCAAGGTCGGTGCGCTCCGCGAGCTGCACGTCGCGAGCGCGGATGTGTGCCTCGATCCAGGCGATATCAGCCGCGCGTGTCGCCGCATTGACGACCAGGCGGAAGCCGCTCGCGCCGAGAAAGTAGACGATGAGATCGTCGACCACGCCGCCGGATCCGTTGAGCATGCAACTATAGAGTGCGCTTCCCGGCGCACGCAGCCGTCCGACATCGTTCGCGAGCAAGCCCTCGAGCACGGCGCGCGCCTCGGAACCCCGCAGATCGACGATCCCCATGTGCGAGACATCGAACATGCCGGCCGCGCGGCGCACCGCGTGGTGCTCCTCGATGAGGGAGCTATAGCTCAGCGGCATGTCCCAGCCGCCGAACTCGACGATGCGGGCGCCGAGGGATTGATGCAGTTCAAATAGCGGTGTCCGTCGTCCCATTCACCCTCCTCCGGAGCGTGGCGCGGCCCGAGATGTGGGCGGCAGCCCCGGTAGGGTGCAGCGGCGCGGTCTATCGAGCGTGCATGAAAATGATAGCAGCTCGGTGCACGGCGAGCCGCCCCGCGAGCCTGTACAATAAGACACATGACCCCCGGACGCCGCCATAGCCTCGCCGTGAGCATTGGCTCGATCCGCGTGGGCGGCTCGAACCCCATCGTCGTGCAGTCCATGACGAACACGGACACTGCCGACATCGAGGCCACCACACAGCAGGTCAAGTCCCTGGCGCGCGCGGGATCCGAGCTCGTGCGTGTGACGGTCAACACCGCCGAAGCGGCAGCGGCCGTGGCGCCCATACGCGAGCGCCTGGATCAGCTCGGTATCTCCGTGCCCTTGATCGGCGATTTCCACTTCAACGGTCACAAGCTGCTGCGCGAGCACCCTGCGTGCGCCGAGGCGTTGGCCAAGTATCGCATCAATCCGGGCAACGTCGGACGTGGCAGTAAGCGGGATCCGCAGTTCGCCGAGATGATCGAGGTCGCCTGCCGCAACGGCAAGCCGGTCCGCATTGGCGTCAACTGGGGCAGTCTCGACCAGGATCTGCTCACGCGCCTGATGGACGAGAACTCGAGGGCCGCGGAGCCGCTCGATGCGCGCCAGGTGATGCGCAACGCCGTGGTGCTGTCGGCGCTGGAGAGTGCCGCGCGGGCTATCGAGCTGGGATTGCCGCGGGACCGCATCATCCTCTCCGCCAAAGTGAGCGGCGTTCAGGATCTGATCGCAATCTATCGGGAGCTCGGCGCGCAGTGCGATTTCCCGCTGCATCTGGGTCTGACGGAAGCCGGCATGGGCTCGAAGGGCATCGTTGCTTCCACCGCAGGCATGGCGGTGCTGCTGCAGGAAGGAATCGGCGACACGATCCGCGTGTCGCTCACCCCCGAGCCCGGTGGGGATCGCACGCAGGAGGTGATCGTCGCGCAGGAGATTCTGCAGACGATGGGCCTGCGCGCGTTCACGCCCATGGTGACGGCCTGCCCGGGCTGCGGACGCACGACCAGCACCTATTTTCAGGAGCTCGCGCAGCGCATTCAGTCGCACATCAGGCATCGCATGCCCGAATGGCGCCGCAACTTCGAGGGCGTCGAGGACATGACCGTGGCGGTCATGGGGTGCGTGGTCAACGGCCCCGGCGAGAGCAAGCACGCCAACGTCGGCATCAGCTTGCCGGGTACCGGTGAGCGTCCGGTCGCGCCGGTGTACGAGGATGGTGCGAAGACCGTCACCCTAAAAGGTGAGCACATCGCCGAAGAATTCCAGGCGATCGTGGAGCAATACGTCGCCCGCACGTACCCGCCGCGCGATGCGGCCGCCGCGCCATTGAAGCGCGTCGGTAGCAGCGATTGAGGAGACGCGGATGACCCAACTCGCGCAAAGCAAATGCAAGCCCTGCGAGGGCGGCGTCGCCCCGCTCGCGCGCCCACAGGCCGAGAAGCTGCTCGGCCAGTTGAGCTCGACGTGGCGCCTGGGTACGGATGGCCGCGCGCTGCATCGTGAGTTGAAGTTCAAGGACTTCTATCGAACGATGAGCTTCGTCAACGCGCTCGCGCATGTCGCCAACATCGAGGACCATCATCCCGACCTCGAGGTGGGCTACAACTATTGTCGGGTGACCTACTCGACTCACGCGATCGGCGGGCTCTCCGAGAACGACTTCATCTGCGCCGCGAAGCTCGATCTCATCCCGACCTGATCGCCCCTGCAGCCGCTCGCGCCGACGTTGCGGCATCGCCGCGTGCCGCGCGCGGCAGCTCTCCCGCCAAGCCGAGCGCGCGCGCAATGAAGAAGCGCTTCACCTCCTGGCTGCGGTTTACCCAGGCAAGCCCGCGCTGCGCAAGTCGCGACAGCGGGTCCGAGCCGTGTGCGAGAAAGCGATTGAACGCGTCGATCGCGACTCTCATGACCTCGGCCTCGCTCTTGCGCCAGCGCTCGTAGCGGCGCAGCAGCCCGAGTGCGCCCGGATCTTCGCGCGCGGCCCAGCCCTCGAGAACGATCTGCGCGAGCGCGGCGGCATCCAGCAGTCCGAGATTGACACCTTGCCCAGCCAGCGGGTGCACGACGTGCGCGGCATCGCCGATGAGCGCACAGCGGGACGCCGTGTAGCGGTGCGCGGCCAGTCGCCGCAGCGGAAACGACAGCCGCTCGGTCTTGAGCTGCATGGCGCCGAGGGCGCCGTCCGACTGCCGCTCGAGCGCGCGCGCGAACTCTGTCTCATCCGCGCTCAGGAGCTCATCCGCCATTGCATCGTCGGCAGACCACACGATCGAGCTCGAGCCGTCCGCGAGCGGCAGGAAGGCAAGCGTTCCGGTGCGCAGAAAGCGCTGCCACGCGCATTGCTCGTGGGAGCGCTCCGTGGCGACGTTGGCGACAATCGCGATCTGGCCGTAGCTCGAGGTCTCGGCAGTGAGTCCGATCGCTTCGCGGACTGCCGAGCGGCTGCCATCCGCACCTACGATGAGCCGTGCGCCGAGCACCCCGGCGCTGGTCTGCGCCTCTACGTGCGTATCCTCGACGCGCAGTCCGCCGAGCTCGCCCGGCACGATGAGACCACCCGCGGCGGTGAAAGCATCCAGCACCGCAGTCTGTACGAGCCGGTTCTCGGCGACGTAGCCGAGATTCGGCTCGCCGGCGTCGGCCGCATCGAAAGTCAGCACGTCGCGGCTCGCCGGTGCGACGCTCTCGTGCCATACGCGCATGCGCTCGAAGGGCTGCACCCGCGCGAGCGTCATGCGCTCCCAGGCGCCGGCGGCCTGCAGGATGCGCTCACTGGCACGCGATAGCGTTGAGACGCGCGCATCGAAGGGCGCATCGGGCAAGGGCGCCGTGGGCCGCGTGGGTTCGAGTACGGCGATGCGCATCGCCCGGCTCGCTCCGCGGCTCCCCGTCAAGAACAATCCCGCCGCGCAGCCCCCGACCGGGCCACCGCCGATGATCAGCACATCAAAGAGTTCCTGCTGCGCGCTCGAGGTCACTGCAGTCTCAGCCCGCGTGCGAGGCGCGGAGTGCGTCCACCGAAACCGGCGCTCACCCGGGCGAGCGCGCTCTTGGCCGGCGGCAGCAGATCGAAGATCAAGAGTCCTACGTTGCGCGCAACGCCAACAGGAAGCCGGCCATCGCCAAACAGCCGCACGAGCCCGTCGGTGAAGGCCACGACACCGCGCCGATCGCTGGCGCGCTGCTCGGCGAAGCGCGCGAGCACGCGCGCATCACCCGGATCATCGCTCTCGCCGGCCAGCACTTCCGCGAGCATCGCCGCATCGCGCAGGCCCAGATTGAAACCCTGACCGGCCACGGGATGCAGCGCCTGCGCCGCATTGCCGATCAGCACCGTACGGCGCCCGATCGGAGCGACCGCGCGCGTGAGACGCAAGGGATAGGCGCTGCGCCGTCCCGCGCGCTCGAGGCGCCCGACACGCCAACCAAAATGTCGCTGCAACTGACGAAGGAACGCAGCGTCGTCGAGTTCGAGAGTCGCCTCGGCATCGGCAGGCTCACGAGCCCACACTACCGTGTAGCTGCCGTCGCGCAGCGGCAGCAGCGCCATCGGGCCGGCGGGCGTGAAGCGCTCGTATGCGGTACCGTCGTGCGCGCGATCGGCCCGCACGTTAGCCACCAGTGCCACCTGCCCGTATTCCTTCACGTGCGCCTCGATGCCCGCGGCGCTGCGCACCTGCGAGTCTGCGCCATCCGCAGCAATCACGAGCCGCGCCGCGAGCCGCTCGCTCGTGCCCGCCGCGCTCAGCGTGAGCTCGACGCGCTGCTCGATCGCCTCGACTGCTTGCAGCCTCGCAGGCACGCGCAGGCCGATGCGGCGTGGCCCCTGCGTGAGCCCCGCCCACAGTGCAGCACCGATCACACGATTCGCCGCCACGTAGCCGAAAGCTTCTATTCCATGCTCGCGCGCCATCAGACGCGCAAAGCCGAAGCGTCCGGCATCGGATACGTGAATGGCTTCGATGCAGGCCGCATCGGCCGCAATGGCGTCCCACACTCCAAGACCCTGAAAGATGCGTCGGCTCGCATTTCCGAGGGCCGTCGTGCGCTCATCAAAGCTCGGCTGCCCACGCGCCGCGGGTGCAACGCCTTCGACGAGCACGACCTTCCAGCGAGTCTGCGCGAGTCCCAGCGCGAGGCTTGCACCGACCATACCGCCACCGACGACGGCAATGTCGAACGTTTCCATTGCGTGCCTCTTCGCGTGTTGCGGCTCAGGCCGCGGCCATCAGCGCCTCGATCGCATCCGGATCCTTGGGGGCGGCCTGCGTCAAAACCTCGGCGCCCTCGCGCGTGACGACGACGTCATCCTCGATGCGGATGCCGATATTGCGGAACTGTCGCGGTATGCCGCGCTGTGCACCGGAGATATAGATGCCCGGCTCGATCGTGAGCACCATGCCGGGCTCGAGCACGCGCCATTCATCGCCGATCTTGTAGTCGCCCACGTCGTGCACGTCCATGCCGAGCCAGTGTCCCGTGCGATGCATGAAGAAACGCCGGTAGGCACCCTCGCGCTCCAGGCGCGACGGCCTGCCCTTCAGCAGGCCGAGCTTGACGAGGCCTTGAGTCACGACGCGCACCGCGGCCTCGTGCGGCTGATTCCAGGTGTTGCCGGGCCGCACCTGCGCGATGGCCGCCCGGTTCGCCTCGAGCACCACATCGTAGACGGCACGCTGTGTGGGACTGAAGCGACCGTTCACCGGAAACGTGCGCGTGATGTCCGAGGCGTAGCACTCGTACTCACAGCCCGCATCGATCAGCAGCAGCTCGCCGTCGCGCAGCACCTGATCATTCTCGCGATAGTGCAGGATGCAGGCGTTCGCACCGCCGCCGACGATCGGCTCGTACGAGGTCTCGGCATTATGGCGGTGAAACTCGTGCACGATCTCGGCCGCGATCTCGTACTCGCAGCGCCCGGGACGGCAGCTGCGCATCGCCCGCAGATGCGCCAGCGTGCCAATGCGCGCTGCCTCGCGCATCAGGCCGAGCTCAGCGCGCGATTTGAACAGACGCATGTCGTTCAGTACGTGATCGAGCGCCACGAGCTCATGCGGTGGGTGACGGCCGTGCTTCGCCTGGGCGCGCAGGCCGTTCACCCAGCCGACGACGCGCTGATCGAACTCCGGATGTGTGCCCATCGCGTAGAACACGCGCGCACGGTTCTCCATGAGGCCCGGCAGAATCTCATCGATGTCGGCGATCGGAAATGCATCATCCGCGCCGTAGTCGCGCGTCGCCCCCGCCGTGCCTGCGCGCCGTCCATCCCATGTCTCGCGCTCGGGATCGCGGTCTCGGACGAAGAGCACGTATTCCGCGTGGCCCCGCCCCGGGATCAGAGCGGCAACGGCCTCGGGCTCATCGAAGCCGGTCAGGTAATAGAAGTCGCTGTCCTGGCGATAGGCGTACTCGACGTCATTGTTGCGGTGCCGAATGGGAGCGGCGGGCACGATTGCGATGCAGTCGCGACCCATGATCCGCATGAGCTGCCTCCGGCGACGCGCAAACTCTTCCCGCCCGATTCTTCTGACCTTCGAAGTCGCGACAGAGTCGGATTGACCCCGCCGGCTCCTACCGATCCTATCGGCGGCGGTGGCGATGCTCTCGGCGCGTCCATTGCCCTTGAGCTTGCGTGCTTCGATGTAAGCGACCGGCTCACGGGTCATGCTCATGATCCTCGCAGGTCAGTAGAGGATGCGGTCAGTGGAGGACGCCTTCGGGCCGTGCCGGAGGCGTCCGCAGCGGCTCGAGCTCGTCGAACACGAGCTGGACGCCGACACGCACGAACTCAACCAGCTCAGCGTATGCGCCCTCGTTGGATTCGAGGCTCTCGCCGGTGTCGACACCGACGCGACTGATCTCGGTGAGATCGCGCACGACCTCGCCGAGGTCACCCGGCAGCTGTGCCGCATCGTTGAGTGGGCTCGCCCCGAGCCCATACAGAAAGCCCTGGCACCACAGACCGAGCGCGGTGGCGCGCGCATCGATCGGCTCGGCGTCCTCGGGCAGCAGGGGGCTGAATTCCATCTGTGAACCGCCGAGCGCCTCGGCCGTACTGTCAAAAAGCTCGTGCAGCGCATGCGTTGCGTCGGCGCTCGCCTCGCCCTCGGGAAGGATCTCGGCGAGCCAGTCCTCGAAGCGGTAGGCCACTGTTGCGCAGAGACAGCCAGCAAGGGTGCCATGGGCCTCGGCGGCATCGGCCAGCGAGCGTGACTCCTTGAGCGCCTGCTGGATCCCGGTATAGTCGAATACCTGCATTCGGTGAACATTATGCACGAAGTAGGCCCGAACCCCTCTCGAATGCATTGCCACCGGAACAGCCCCGCTCTATAGTCATTCGAATGAACGACACAACAAGAACACAGCTCGATCTCGAGCTCCGGCGACTGGAAAAGCGAGTTGAGGACCTGACCGCTTCGATGGACCAGCTCAAGGAAGAGAACCGGGCACTGCGCCAACGGCACGAGGCTCTCGCCGGCGAGCGCGCTTCGCTGCTCAGCAAGAACGAGCAGGTCCGCACACGCGTCGAGCAGATGATCGGCCGCTTGAAGACGCTGGAGCACGGCGCATGAGTCCACCGGCGGCGGAGGACAGTGCGGCGCGCCGATCGGGTGTCGCATCCGAGCCCGCGCGCGTGAGCGTGCGCATCCTCGAGAAGGAATACTTCGTCGCCTGTGCTTATGAGGAACGCTCGGCGCTGCTCGATTCGGCCGAGTTCCTGAACGCACGCATGCGTGAGGTGCGCGACACCGGCAAAGTCGTCGGCTTGGATCGCATCGCCGTCGTGGTCGCGCTCAATCTCGCCAACGAGCTGCTGCGTCTCAAGCAGCGCGATTCCGAGCTGGGAAGCGAGGTCGTCGGTCGCGTGCGCGGTATGCGGGAGCGGGTCGAGGCGGCGCTGGAAAGATCCCAGCAGCTCGAGCTGTAGCCTTCCCTCTTCGTGCGCTTTTGGGAGCTGCGTCTCCCCCGCGCGCGTCTCCTCGTGTAGAGTGTAGTTCGCGTCGCCTGCGGTGTTCGACAGCGGGCCGGGTTACCTCTCGACCCTAATTGAAACACCCATGGGACAAGGGCTTGCGTGCAGAATTGTGCATGTCCGCTCTTCCGAGCGGGAAGCCTTACCTGCTGCAGCTCGTCCCACTTGTTGCTCTGGTTCGAGAGCAACGGCTCGCAACGGCACATGCGGGTGACGTCTTTAGTGCTGCGCCAATACGGGCGCCGTCTTTAGTGCTGCGCCGATCCAGGCGTTGTCTTGACCAACGACGCTAGCAAGCGCGCGCGAGCGCGCAAGCTCTTGCGCGCCGAGCTGCGTGCGCGGCGACGTGCCCTGACGCGCGAGCAGCGTGAAGCGGCGGCCCGGCGCGTCGCGCTGCAGGTGCAGCGCCATTTCTCACTGCATCCGGGCCAACGGATCGCGCTTTACAGCCCCTTGCCCGAAGAGCTCGACGTCGCTCCCCTCGCTGCGCTGGTCCGCCGGCACGGTGGCCGCATCTTCGTGCCGCGGCTCAGTGACCGGCGCCGCCGCCGAATGCAGTTCGTTGCTGCCTCCGGTCCGATGCGCCCGAATCCTCTGGGCATACTCGAGCCTGCAGGCACGCAGGTGGCGGCTATCGGCTCGCTCGATCTGGTGTTTCTGCCGCTCGTCGGCTTCGATGCCAGCGGGATGCGCCTCGGGATGGGCGCGGGCTATTACGATCGCGCGTTCGCGTTCCGGCGCCTTCGCTCCGTATGGCAGCGGCCGCGACTCGTCGGCATCGGCTTCGCGGCGCAGCGGGTAGCTGCGATCGAGGCGGCCGCGCATGATGTGCGACTCGATGCGATCGTGACCGAGGAGGGGATAATCCGGTGCCACATTGGTTACTGAAGACTGAACCGAGCACCTTCGGTGTGGATGACCTCGCGCGTGCCCCGCGTCGCACGACAGCGTGGGATGGCGTGCGTAATTTTCAGGCCCGCAACATGCTCCGCGATCAGATGAAGCGCGGTGATACGGCGTTTCTGTACCACTCGAGCTGCGAGGTGCCGGGAATCACCGGCATCGTCGAGATCGTCAAGGAAGGCTACCCCGATGCGACGGCCTTCGATCGCAAGGACCATCATTTCGATCCCGAGAGTAAGCGCAATGCGCCGCGCTGGTATGTCGTGGATGTGAAGCTCCAACGCCGACTCGCGCGCGTCATCACTCTGGAGGAGCTGCGCGCACATGCGAGCAAGGAGCTGCGCGGCATGATTCTGCTGCGACCGGGCAACCGGCTCTCAGTGATGCCCGTCGATACCGCACACTGGAAGTTCATCCTCTCGCTGGAGTGAAGGCCCACTCTTCAACCCCGCGTCGTTGCTTGTAATTTCAGTTCGCGTGTATATACTCCGACCTCGGACTAACCCGACAACTGGAGAGCCAACATGGCGAAGTCGAAAAAGAAGGCCAAGAAGAAAGCTGCTAAGAAGAAATAGGCCTTGATACTCGGCGAGCGCGGATTATGGCCGCGCTCGTCGAATCGAATCCGAACGACTGTGCCCGCGTAAGCGGGCACAGTCGTTTTGGAGCCTGGCTAACGGAGCGCGGCACCATGGGTGCGTCGGAAAACAAACAGCGAGTAGCGGCCGCGGCCCTGCGCTACGTACGTCGGGACATGATCCTCGGCGTCGGTACCGGCTCCACCGTCAACTGCTTCATAGACGCGCTCGTGGCCGGGGGCATCCGCATCGAGGCTGCGGTTGCAAGCTCCGATGCCACGCGCACACGACTCACGCACGCCGGCATCGCGGTGAGGGACCTCAACGATGTGAACGAGCTGGCGCTCTATATCGATGGCGCCGATGAGGCCACGCGCCGGCGCCACCTGATCAAGGGGGGCGGCGGGGCACTCACGCGCGAGAAGATCGTGGCGGAGGCCGCGATGCAATTCGTGTGCATCATCGATGGCACGAAGCTCGTGGATGCGCTCGGTGCCTTCGCGTTGCCCGTGGAGGTGATCCCGATGGCCCGCACCCTGGTCGCGCGTCGTCTCACGGCCATTGGCGGCCGTCCCGTATGGCGTCGCAACTTCACGACGGACAACGGTAACCACATCCTCGATGTCCACGGTCTCTCGATCAGTGATCCGCCGACGCTCGAGGCGGCTCTCAACCAGATCCCCGGAGTCGTGACGGTCGGGCTCTTTGCCCATCGACCCGCCGATCTCCTCCTCGTTGCTACGGACGAGGGTGTGAACGAGATCTGAACCGGGGACTAGGATTGCTCGGCCCATCCCTGGGCCTCACCCCTGCAGGGCCAAACAAAAAGGCCCACCCGGAGGTGGGCCTTTTCTTGATTGGCTGGGGGACTAGGATTCGAACCTAGGTTAACGGAGTCAGAGTCCGCTGTCCTACCACTAGACGATCCCCCAATGGCCGGTGGCGGCGAGCGATGATCAGCGCTTCGAGTACTGCGTGCCGCGGCGTGCTTTGCGGCGCCCGACCTTCTTGCGCTCGACCTCGCGCGCATCGCGGGTCACGAAGCCGGCAACCCGCAGCGCCTTGCGCAGCGTGTCATCGTACTCGATGAGAGCTCGCGTCAGACCCATGCGGATGGCGCCAGCCTGGCCGGTGATCCCGCCCCCGGTCACGTGGACCGTGATGTCGAACTTGCTGGCAAGCTGCGTGACCTCAAGCGGCTGCCGCACGATCATGCGGCCGGTCTCGCGGCCGAAGAACTCATCGAGCGGGCGGTTGTTGACGGTGATGATCCCGCTGCCTGGCTGAAGGTAGACCCTTGCCGTGGCGGTCTTGCGGCGGCCTGTGCCGTAGTGGTTTTGAAGCGCCATATCGGGATCCTAGATCTCCAGCGGTTTGGGCTGCTGCGCCTGGTGCGGGTGATTGCTCCCGGCGAACACGTGCAGCTTTCTGTACATGCGGCGGCCGAGTGGGTTCTTGGGCAGCATGCCCTTCACGGCGAACTCGATCGCACGCTCGGGATGCTCCGCCAGAAGCTTCCCGAGTCCAATCGACTTGATGCCTCCGATATGGCCGGTGTGGTGGTAGTAGACCTTGTCGGAGAGCTTGCGGCCGGTCACGCGGACTTTCTCCGCGTTCACGACGACGATGTGATCACCCATGTCGACATGCGGGCTGTAGCTCGGCTTGTGCTTGCCTTTCAGCCGATGCGCGATCTGCGAGGCGAGCCGCCCCAGCGTCTTACCGCTCGCGTCCACGATGTACCAGTCGCCGCGGACCAGTCCAGGCTTGGCGAATACCGTACTCATCTTATGAACTCCGCCCGCCGGATGCCGGTCGAGGCGCGGGAAACCATGCCGAAAAAGGCGGGGAAGTGTACTGAAGCGCCCCCGCCAATGCAAAGCGCCCCCCAGCCGGGCCAGGCCGCTGCCGCGTCGTGCGATTCCCTTAAGATAGGGTATGGCACCGAGACGGATCCTGGAGCCCCTGATCATCGCCGCCGATCGCGCGCTACGGACCCTCTCCGGGACGGTTCAGGCTGCGCGTCCGAATCCCGCCAGCGGCGGCGATTTGGCAATGCCGGACGGGGCTCGCCGCACCGCCGCGGCCCTCATGCGCGTCAATCACGCCGGGGAGGTTGCCGCCCAGGCGCTTTATCATGGTCAGGCTCTGGCGGCGCGCTCCGCAGTGACACGCAAGTTCATGCTGGAGGCGGCCCGAGAGGAATCCGACCACCTCGCGTGGTGCGAGCAGCGCTTGCACGAGCTCGGCTCTCGACCCAGCCTTCTGAATCCGCTCTTCTACGGCGGCTCATTCGCGATCGGTGCCCTGGCGGCGGCGTTTGGCGACAAGGCGAGTCTCGGCTTCGTCGCAGAGACCGAGCGCCAGGTCGAAGGCCACCTGGACGAGCACATCGCCCGGCTTCCGCGCGCCGACGAGCGCAGCCGTAGCCTCCTGCGAGCGATGCGCGAGGACGAATCGCGGCATGCCTCGAACGCCCGCACCGCCGGGGCGATCGAGCTGCCCCATCCGCTTCAGGAACTCATGCGGCGCACCGCGCGACTGATGACGCGGACGGCATACTGGGTGTAGCGGCTGGGCCTCGCTGCCTCAACCGTGAAGAATCTCGACCACTTCGCTTGCAGTTCTGCGGGCTTATGTATAAAAACCTGCACCTAACGTGCACGCGCGGTCCAGGGGGTCAATATGGAAGAAAACGTCAAGCCGCTGAGTGATATCCCGGCGATCAACCGCTTCCTGAGCTATTGCCGCATCCGGACGGTGCCGTCGAAAACGGTGGTGATCCACGCCGGGGATCTGCCGGACGTTCTCTACTACATCATCAGCGGCTCCGTCGAGGTCATGATCGAGGACGAAGAAGGCAACGAGATGGTCCTCGCCTATCTGAACAAGGGACAGTTCTTCGGTGAGATGGGCCTGTTCTACGAGCAACCCACCCGCAGCGCCTGGGTGCGCACGCGCAATCAGTGCGAGCTCGCGGAAATGACCTATCCGCGCTTTCGGCAGATCGCCGCGGAGAGCCCCGGCCTCATCTTCGAGCTGGCGACGCAGCTCGCGACGCGCCTCGACCGCACTAACCGCAAGCTCGGCGACCTGGCGTTCGTCGACGTGACCGGACGGGTGGCACACGCGATCATGGACCTCTGCGGCGAACCCGATGCCATGACGCATCCCGAGGGCATGCAGATCAAGGTCAGCCGTCAGGAGCTGTCCCGCCTGGTGGGCTGCTCGCGCGAGATGGCCGGTCGGGTGCTCAAGGTCCTCGAGGAGCAGGGTCTGCTGCGGGCGACCGGCAAGACCATCGTCGTCTTCAACGCCCGACCCAAGATGAAGACCCGGCCGGTCATCGTGCCGGCCAAGCCTGCCATCGCGAAGACATCACGCGTAGCGGCCGATGACGATGACGATGAGGACGACGACAGCGACGACGAATAGCGGCTAGCGCGCGCTGGGTCAGCCGATCGTGCCGATCGCGCGCCGCATGGCGCGGATCGTTCCGGCGTAGTCCGTGCTGCCGAAGATGGCCGAGCCGGCAACGAAGGTGTCGGCTCCCGCGCGCGCAATCTCACCGACGTTGTCGACCTTCACCCCGCCGTCGATCTCCAACCTGATGGGCTTGCCCACCGCGTCGATCCGGCGCCGCACCTCGGCGAGCTTGCGCAGCGCGCCGCGAATGAATTTCTGACCCGCAAAGCCTGGGTTGACCGACATGATGAGCACCATGTCGAGCTCCTCGAGCGTGTAGTCCAGATAATCGAGCGGCGTCGCCGGATTGAACACGAGCCCGGCACGGCAGCCGTGGTCGCGAATCAGCTCGATGGTGCGGTCGATGTGCTCGGTCGCCTCGGGATGAAAGGTAATGTAGGTTGCCCCGGCGCTCGCGAAGTCGGGCACGATGCGGTCGACGGGCGTGATCATCAGATGCACGTCGATCAGGGCGTCCGGCGCGTGCTTATGCAGCGCCTCGCACACCAGTGGCCCGACGGTGAGGTTGGGCACGTAGTGATTGTCCATCACGTCGAAGTGAATGAGGTCCGCGCCGGCCTGCAGGACCGCGGCGACCTCCTCACCCAGCCGGGCGAAATCTGCCGACAGAATCGAAGGGGCGATCCAGGATGGCTGCATCCAGCGAGTGTAGCATTCGCATCGGCCGCGCTCAGATGCCGCGGCGCTCGCGAATCAGGTCATAGGCTTCGATGATTTGCTGCGTCCTCTGCTTGGCGTGCTCGATCATGGAGTCGGGCAGTCCGTTGGCCTTGAGCTTGTCGGGATGATGCCGGCTGAGCTGGCGCCGGTAAGCCTTGACCAGCTCCTCGTTGTCCGCGTCGGACTCCACTTCGAGGACGCGATAGGCCTCCTGCAGCTGCAGTTGCTGCGCGCCCGCATCGTGCGCCGGACCGCGGCTGAAGCTGCCGCGCCGGATGCGCTGAACTGCCTCGATGTGCGCGAGCTCGAGGAAGGACACGCCGAGGCGCCCGGCCATTCGCTGCATGAGCACGCGCGCCGGCCCACCGAGATCGTTGCCGCTCAATGCGGCACGCATCTGGATCTCGAGGAAGATGCGCACCAGATCGGGACGCCCGGCGCATGCGCGCGCGAGCGAGTCGATTGCGGCATCGAAATTGAACCCTGCCTGCTTGCCGGTCGTGAAATGCGCGATCGCCGCGCGCACTTGGCCCGCATTCAATCTGATCTCCGCCATCACGCCGCGCGCGGCCTCGATCTCCCGCTCCGAGACTCTGCCGTCCGCCTTGGCGATGTGGCCCATCACCTGGAAGGTGGTGCGAAAGAAAAGTTCGCCGATCGCAGCAGCGTCGAGCGCCGCATCCGGCTGTGGCGTTGCCGCGCCAGTATCGAACTGATGACCTACGAGCACGCCGACGGCAGCCCCGAGCGGCCCGAGCACGAGCATCCCCACCACTCCGCCGATGACTTTGCCGGTCCATTGCGTCATACGTTGTATATTAGCTTGCCATGGCGACGCGCACGGTCTATCGCACGAACCTCGGCACTCTGCGCAAAGTGCACGAGGGCAAAGTGCGCGACATCTACGCCGTCGATGACGCAAGCTTGTTGATGGTTGCGACCGATCGGCTCTCTGCCTTTGACGTGATCCTTCCCGATCCCATTCCTCACAAAGGTCGCGTTCTCAACGAGATCTCGAATTTTTGGTTTGAGCGCACGCGGCACATCGTGCCCAACCATCTCACTGGCAGGCCGCTCGATGCTGTGCTTCACGACGCCGACGAGCTCGCAATGCTCGACGGACGAGCCGTGATCGTGCGGCGTCTGAGCGCGCTTCCGGTCGAGGCCGTGGTGCGCGGCTATTTGATTGGCTCGGGATGGAAGGACTACCAGCGAACGGGCGCGCTCTGCGGCATCGCGCTGCCTGCGGGCCTCGAGCTCGCGCAGCGCCTGCCGGAGCCGTTGTTCACGCCCGCCACGAAGGCGCCCGCGGGCACGCACGACGAGAATGTCTCTTTCGCGCATCTGCAGCAGCTCATCGGCGCAGCACTCGCTGCACAGGTGCGCAGCACGGCGCTCGCGCTGTATGCGTTCGCCGCCGCGCACGCCGCCGCGCGCGGCATCATCATCGCGGACACCAAGTTCGAGTTCGGCGTGGACGAGGCCGGTCGACTGACCCTCATCGACGAGGTGCTGACGCCGGACTCATCGCGCTTCTGGCCCGCGGCGACCTATCGCACGGGCACGAGTCCGCCGAGCTTCGACAAGCAGTTCGTGCGCGACTATCTGGAGACACTCGAATGGGACAAGCGGGCTCCGGGGCCGCATCTGCCGCCGGATGTCATTGCCAAGACGAGCGAGAAGTACCTCGAGGCGCTCACGCGCCTCACGAGCTGACCCATTCGAGGATCACCTCCTGGAGTGCGCGCACGCCGTCGGTCAGCGCCGCCGGCCCGGGCTGCAGGATGATCGCCGACTTGATCTCGCGCACGAAACCGCCGCGGACAGCCGGCACGTCCTGCCAGCCGAGGCGCGCCGCCACACGCTCGGGCCTGAATTTCTTGCCGCACCAGGAGCCGAAGATGATGTCGGGCGCGCGGCGCGGTACCTCCAGCGGATCCGCGATGATGCGACCACGCCCGAGCGGCTGGAGCGCGAGCTCGGGAAAACAGTCCGCGCCCCCAGCGGCTCCGATGAGCTCGGAGACCCAGCGGATGCAGGAGATCTGCGGCTCGTCCCACTCCTCGAAGTACACGCGCGGATGCCGCGGGAGCGCCGCGGCGCGCTCGCGCACGGCTGCCACGCCCGCCTCCAGGCGCTCGGCGAGCTCACGCGCCCGCGCCTCGCAGCCGATCAGGCCACCGAGCGTGCGGATCATGCGCAGCACCTCGGCTATGCTGCGCTGATTGAAAACGTGCACCTCGATGCCCGCCCGCACCAAGTCGGCCGCGATACTTGCTTGCAGATCCGAGAAAGCGAGCACCAGATCCGGGTGCAGCGCGACAATACGCTCGGTATGGGCGCTCGTGAATGCAGAGACGCGTGGCTTCTCGCGGCGGGCGCGTGGCGGGCGCACGGTGAAGCCCGAGATGCCGACGATGCGTGAATCCTCGCCGAGGAGGTAGAGAGTTTCGGTCGTCTCCTCCGTGAGGCAGACGATGCGTTGCGGATAGTGCGTGGATGCATCCATGGCGCGCTGCAGCCGCAATCGCCGGCCGTGACCCGAGGAGCCGTTGACGATAGCAAAACCATGACGGCAGCGGACTGGATCTGGGATCACATCGAGGCGCCGTTCTTTGGACCGGCCTCCGAGCGGCGCTCGCTGCGCGGTGTGGCGCTGCGCCTCGCGCGCTACCCCTACGCCATCGTGCGCGAGCTCCTGCGCGGACAGATCAATCTGCGCGCCATGGGCCTGGTGTTTGCGACGCTGCTGTCGCTCGTGCCGCTCGTCGCGCTGAGCTTCTCGCTGCTGAAGCTGCTCGGCATGCATCGCTCTCTGGAGCCCATCGTCTATGAGTTCTTTCGGCCCGCGGGGGCCGGGGCTGCCCAGCTCTCGACCAGCGTCGTGCACTTCGCGCATCGGCTGCGCACCGGATTCGTGGGCGGAATCGGACTGGCGCTGTTTGCATGGACCTTGATCGGTACCCTCAAGAAAGCCGAGGACAGCATCAACTTCGTGTGGCGCGTGGACCGGCCCCGCAACCTTGCGCGCCGGATGACTGGCTATGTGGCGCTGCTCGTCATTGGTCCGATCCTGGTCGCGGCCGTCATCGGCCTCACGCATGCCGCGCTGACGAGCGAGCCGGCACGTGTCGTGACGCAGCTGCCGCTCACCCGGCGCATGTTGCAGCTCGCCTTCCGGTTCGCGCCCTACGCGGTGGTCACGGCGTTCTTTACTCTGCTGTACATATTCGTGCCGAACACGCATGTACGGCTGCGCCCGGCGCTCATCGCGGGCCTCTGCGCGGGCATCGCCTGGGCCACGATAGGACGGGTGTTCACGGAGCTCGTCGAGCATTCGGCGCGTCTGACGGTCGTTTACGCCGGCTTCGCGGTGATCATCGCGGTGCTGATGTGGACCTATCTCGGCTGGGTCATCCTGCTCACGGGGGCCCAGCTGGCCTTCTACCTGCAATATCCCGCGTATCTGCGCCTCGGCTCGAGCGAAGCGGCTCTTTCAACCGCTGAGCAGGAACAGCTCGCCCTCAAGGTGATGGTCCTGGTCGGAGAGGCGCAGCTCAAGGGTGCCGCACACGTCAGCATCGACTCTGTCGCTGCGACTTTGCAGCTGCCAGGGCTGGCAGTGGCTCGGGCGGCGACGGCTCTGGAGCAGGCGCGCCTGCTGAGCGTGCAAGGTAACGGCGAGCTCGCCCTCGCCCGCGATCCGGATCAGATAGGCACGCTCGCGATTCTCGATGCGGCGCGCGGCCCGCCCAGCGGCCGCTTCAAGCTGCCGGAGGTGCACGTGCCAGCGGCGGAAGAGCTCGCGACGCGCCTGGAGGAGGCACGGCAGAAGTGCTGCGGCGCTCACAGCCTGCGCGAGCTGCTCGAGTAGCGGTTACTCGCCGGCGATCGTCATGCCCTCGATGAGCACCGAGCCCGTCCGGATCGCCCCGCGCGTGTCGACGTCGGTCGCAAGCGCAATGATATTGCGGTACATCTCGCGCAGGTTCCCTGCAACGGTGATCTCGTGCACGGGAAAGGCGGGCACGCCGTTCTCGACCCAGAAACCGCTCGCACCGCGCGAGTAGTCACCGGTGACCGGATTGACGCCTTGGCCCATCATTTCCGTGACGAGGAGCCCCGTGCCCATGCGCGCCAGCAACTCATCGAATGCGCAGGCGTGGTTGGGCGCGGTTACGAGCAGGTTGTGCACACCGTCGGCATTGCCCGTGGTCTTGAGTCCGAGCTTGCGCGCCGAGTAGCTGTCGAGCACGTATCCCTGAAGAACCCCATCGCGCACCAGATCGCGGTCACGCGTGGCGACACCTTCATCATCGAAGGGGCTGCTGCCCATCGCCTTGGCGATGTGGGGACGCTCGTGCATCTGCAGGAACGCAGGGAATACCGGCTGACCGGAGGCACCGAGCAGGAACGAGGACCTGCGGTACTGGCTGCCACCGCGGATCGCACCGATGAAGCTGCCGAAGAGCCCGCGCGCCATCTCGGGGACGAAGATGACGGGTGCGCGGCGGGTGCTGAGCTTGCGAGCGCCGAGGCGCGCAACCGCGCGCTCGCCCGCGCGGCGCCCGATGGTCGCGGTCGCCTCGAGCTGCTGCGGATCGCGCGCAGTCGAGTACCAGTAGTCGCGCTCCATATGCTCGCCCTGCTGCGCGAGCAGCACGCAAGTGAGCGTGTGCGAGCTGCTCGCGTAACCGGCGAGAAACCCCGCCGAGTTGCCATAGACGCGCACGCCTCGATGGGTCGAGACCGAGGCGCCCTCGGAATTGGTGAGACGCGCATCGACGGCCAGCCCCGCGGCCTCGCAGCTGCGGGCCAGCTCCACGGCGGCGTCGGGCTCCAGTGGCCAGGGGTGGTACAGATCCAAATCCGGCACGTCGCGGGCGAGATCCTCCGGATCTGCAAGCCCCGCGCAGGCATCTTCGGTCGTATAGCGGGCAATGGCAGAAGCCTTCTCCACGGTCGCCCGGACAGCCGCAGGCGCCAGATCGGCCGTGCTGGCCGAGCCTTTGCGCTTGCCGAAATAAACCGTGACACCTAGGCCGCGATCGCGCTGATATTCGACCGTGTCCACCTCGCCGAGCCGCACCGTCGCCGTCAGTCCGCGCTGCACACTGGCATCCGCTTCGGCTTGCGTGGCACCCTGGCGGGTGGCCTCGCGCAGCGCGAGCGTCACGGTCTCCGAGAGCTCGGGGATTCGCTTTGCGTCGACTTCCTGTTGCTGCATAGGCTCCGCCGCACGAGTCTGAGCGCAGAATTGTAGCAGCGGCACCCGCCATTACGGCATGTGAGTCGATGTCTGTGACCTCCGAGAAAGGCCCCGACGACGAAGCCGAGCGCGCTGCGCCTGCCGTGACACCGAGCAGGAGCGCACGCAAGCGTGCGGCCGAGGCGGCGCAGCGCCTCGGCGAAGAGCTGATCGAGCTCGACGACGCGGAGCTCGCGGCGCTCGCGCTTCCGGAGCCGCTCATCGACGCATTGCGTGAGGCGCGGCGCATTGCAAGCCGGAGCGCCGGCGCGCGCCACCGTCAGTACATTGGCCGGCTGATGCGCTCCCTGGACCTCGAAGGCGTGCGCGCTGCCCTCGCAGCGCGGCGCGCACAGGATGCGCTCGAGGCACGACGCCTGCACCGGCTCGAGGCCTGGCGCGACCGCCTCATCGAGAGCGACGCTGCGCTCGCGGAGCTCGCGCGCATTCATCCACGGGTCGACCGCGGCGAGTGGCAGCCAGCTATCGCTGCCGCGCGCGCGGAGCGCGACCAAAGCCGCCCGGCAAGCGGAGCCCGGCGCCGGCTGCTGCGCATGCTGCGCGGGCTGTTCGCACGCACGGATACAGAGGTCTGAGCGCGCCGCCGCGTGCCGGAGCGGCTGTTTGGTATCTGCAGCCGGGCAGCTACAATGAAGCCATGCAAGCGCTGGTCGGCATCATCATGGGTTCGGCATCCGACTGGGACACCATGCGCTGCGCCGCCGAGGTGCTCGACACGCTGTCGATTCCCTACGAGGTGCGTGTGGTCTCCGCCCACCGTACCCCGGATCTGCTATTCGAGTACGCGAGCGGGGCGCAAGCGCGCGGGCTGGAAGTTCTCATCGCCGGGGCCGGTGGTGCCGCGCACTTGCCCGGGATGACTGCTGCAAAGACGCTCCTGCCGGTGCTCGGTGTGCCAATCCAGTCGCGCGCGCTGCACGGTCTCGACTCGTTGCTCTCCATCGTGCAGATGCCGGCGGGGGTGCCGGTAGCCACCTTCTCGATCGGCGCCGCTGGCGCCACCAATGCCGCCCTCAGCGCCGCGGCGATCCTCGCCAACAAGCACGCGGTAATCGCGACCGCGCTGCGGGACTACCGCGAGCAGCAAACGGCCGCCGTACTACAGAATCCGGATCCCCGCCACACGGGCGGCGCATGATCATCGGCGTTCTGGGCGGCGGCCAGCTCGGCCGCATGCTCGCACTCGCGGGCTATCCGCTCGGCTTCGAATTCGTGTTCCTCGACCACGCCGCCGATGCGCCGGCCGGACAGCTTGCGCCGCTGCTATGCGGTGAGTTCACCGATGAGACGCGGCTCACAGAGCTCGCCGAGCGCGCCGACGTGATCACGTTCGATTGGGAGAATGTACCGCTCGAGACCGCACGCTTCCTCGCGCGCCGCGGGCGCGTGCGACCGCCGCTCGCGGCGCTCGCGGCGGCGCAGGACCGAGTCAGCGAGAAGCGCCTGTTCGAGCGGCTGCGCATCCCCACCACGCGCTGGCGCGCGGTTCACACGCAAGCCGATCTGGCACGCGCGCTCGCAGAGATCGGCCTGCCCGGAGTGCTCAAGACGCGCCACCTGGGCTATGACGGCAAGGGACAGGCGAGCGTGCGTAGCGTCGCGGATGCCGAGCGCGCCTGGGAGCGGCTCGGCGGCGTGCCGCTCATGTACGAGGAGCACGTCGACTTCGACTTCGAGGTCTCGATCATCGGCGTACGTGCGCGCGACGGGCGCACCGCGCTCTACCCGCTGAGTCTGAACATGCACGCCGCCGGCATGCTGCGCCTCACGCGCGCGCCCTACGGCTCGCAGCGTCTGCAGCGTCTCGCAGGCCAGTATCTGCGGCGCATGCTCGCGCACTTTCGCTACGTCGGCGTGCTCACCATCGAGTTCTTCGTGCGCACCGGCCGCCTGATCGCCAACGAGATCGCGCCACGCGTGCACAATTCGGGTCACTGGACCATCGAGGGCGCGGACACCAGCCAGTTTGAGAATCACCTGAGGGCCATCGGCGGTCTGCCGCTCGGCTCCACGCGCGCCCGGGGACACTCGGCGATGATCAATCTCATCGGCTCGCTGCCGCCGCGCGCCGCGCTGCTCGCGTACCCGGACCTGCACCTGCACGAATATGGAAAGCGGCCGCGGCCGGGGCGCAAACTGGGGCATTGCACGCTCGTGGCTGCGAGCGCGCATGCACGCGACACCCGGGCACGCCGGTTGCTCGCCGAATTGGCCCCGGAGATTCGCATCCCGTAAGATCTAAGCGGAAGCGGCGCGCCCGCTTTGATACGTGCGGGGAGGCACCGTATCACTGCATGTACCTCGAGCTGTTCAAACTGAAGGAACTGCCGTTCCGGCTCAGCCCGGACCCGCAGTTTCTCTATCTCAGCAAACAGCACGCGCGCGCCAAGGCGTACATGGAGTCCACCATCTGGTTCACGGATGGTTTCGTCGTCATCACCGGTGAGATCGGCTCCGGCAAGACGACTCTGATCGAGTCCTTCCTGCAGGAGATTCAGAAGGACGTGGTCGTGGCCCAGGTTAATCAGACCCAGGTCTCCGCGATCGACTTCCTGCAGGCGATCCTGGTGCAGTTCGGCTTCTCGCCCTTCAGGATGAAGAAAGCCGAGCTGATCGCGACACTCAACAATTTCCTGGTCGAGCAGTACGCCGCCGGCCGTAAGGTGCTGCTGATCGTCGACGAGGCGCAGAATCTCTCGCTGCGCGTGCTCGAGGAGATCCGGCTGCTCTCGGGCGTGGAGACCACCAAGGAGAAGGTGCTGCGCATCATTCTCGCCGGTCAGCCCGAGCTCAACGAGAAGCTCGATGCACCCGATCTGGTGCAGCTCGCGCAGCGCATCCGGCTGCGCTTTCATCTCGGAACGCTCTCGCCCGCGGAGATGCGCGCCTACATCCAGCACCGCCTCGAGGTGGCAGGAGCGGGCGACCGGCAGCTGTTCGCCGAGGAGACCTTCGCAGAGGTCTATCGCTACGCCGGAGGCGTGCCGCGCCTCATCAACACGCTATGCGACACCTCGATGATGGCCGCGTTCAACATGGATCGTGACTACGTGATTCCGGAGGACATTGCATCGGCGGTGCAGGAGCTGCGCTGGGTGGAGTTTGCCGCGCGCGCACATGCTGCAGCGCGCATTGCGCAGCCTGAACTGCAGCCGCAGGGCGTGCGCCCGGTCACCTCACCCGAGAACGTACGCGAGAGTACACGCGAGATCGTCGGCCGCATCATCATCGCGACGGAGGGGCGCACGGTCGCGGACCTCACGCTGCGCCTCGGCCGCATCATCATCGGCCGCACGGCCGACAACGACGTGCAGATCGACAGCCGCTTCGTCAGTCGTCATCACTGCCAGCTGATCACCAACGCGCACGGCAGCATCATCGAGGACCTGAACAGCACGAACGGCATCTACGTGCAGGGTAAGCGTGTGCGGCGCCACAACTTCAACGATGGCGACGTCGTCGTGATCGGCAAGCACGAGCTCATGTACATCGATGAGCGCTCCCCGGCCAAGCGCACCACCTTCGTCGAGACGGTGCCGGCGGTGCAGCCCGACGAGTCCGCCGAGTAGCGCTTCAGTAAGCTCGGGGACTAGCGCGCTTCAGGAGCTTCGCTCCTCGCGTGTCGGCTCGGAGAGCGCATCTGGACGCACGTACGAGGCGCGCATGCGCCGGTAATGGCGCCGTCGCAATAGCACGACAATGCCGGCGAGCAGGCATACAAGACCGGGAAGGCCGAGGACAACGCTCAACGAGGCGGAGTGTTGGCGGTAACTGGCGGAGAGTGCGGCGACGCCCAAAAGCAGGTAGAGCCAGGGCAGGCCTTCGTAGATCGGTCGCGCCAGACGCAGCTCAGGGCGCCTCATGCGCCCAAGCTTACTCCGAGCGTTTGGTATCGAACAGTCGCAGCAACCGGCCCAGCAGCGAGGGCTTCCATCCATCGACGCGCATATCGGTGCGTGGCTTCGGGCCGCGCCGTTGCAGCTCGGACAGAAGATCCTTCGGAAGTTCCAGCTTCGGCTCTGCAGGGTCGGCGAACATCTCAGTGCTCCTGCTGTCGCGTTGGTGAAGCAAACTACGGTCCTATCAGCCGAGCCGGCGTGCCAGAGATCACAGCTTCAAAACAAGCGTTGCGCGTGATGCGAGCGCCGTCGCAAGTCGCACACACCCTGCGGAATTATGTCTGTCGGTCGCGGTTCATTGCATACTCGATCGCATTGCATTCGCAAGCGTGGCCGTGCTCTTCGGAGCCGTGACAACCACGGTGTGGTGTGTGTTGCGAAGCGCAATCGAGGCGCGCGCAAGCGCGCCGCGTTGTTGTTATGCAGTGCCGCCGACGGTGAGTCCATCGATGCGCAGCGTCGGCTGACCGACGCCGACCGGCACGCTCTGGCCTTCCTTGCCGCACGTGCCGACACCTTCATCGAGCTTGAGATCGTTGCCCACCATGCTGACGCGCGTCAGCACATCGGGGCCGTTGCCGATGAGTGTCGCGCCCTTGAGCGGCGCGCCGATGCGACCATTCTCGATCGCATATGCCTCGCTCGCCGAGAACACGAATTTGCCCGATGTGATATCGACCTGGCCGCCGCCGAAATTGACGGCGTAGATGCCGCGCTCGACCGAGCGGATGATCTCCTCGGGCGCATGCGGACCCGGGCGCAGGTAGGTGTTGGTCATGCGCGGCAGCGTGACGTGCGCGAAAGATTCGCGACGTCCATTGCCGGTCGAGCGTACGCCCATGAGGCGTGCGTTCAACTTGTCCTGCATGTAGCCGCGCAGGATGCCGTTCTCGATGAGTGTGGTGCAGGCGGTCGGAGTGCCCTCGTCATCGATGTTGAGCGAGCCGCGTCGCCGCGAGAGCGTGCCGTCGTCGACGACGGTGCAGGCGGGTGTGGCGACGCGCTCGCCGATGCGATTCGCGAACGCCGACGTCCCCTTGCGATTGAAATCTCCCTCGAGACCGTGGCCGATCGCCTCGTGCAGCAGCACTCCCGGCCAGCCGGGCCCGAGCACCACCGTCATCAATCCGGCGGGAGCAGCAACCGCCTCGAGATTCACGAGCGCTTGACGTACCGCCTCACGGCCCAGCGTGAGCGGACGATCATTCGCGACGAGGTCCGCGAGAGTGAAGCGCCCGCCGCCCCCCGCGTAGCCCTGCTCGCGCCTGCCGTTCTGCTCCACGATCACCGACACGTTGAAGCGCACGAGTGGACGAACATCGGCCGCCAGCTCACCGTCGCTGTTGGCGACCAGCACCACCTCGTGCACGGCGGTGACGCTCGCCATCACCTGCACGATGCGCGGATCGAGCGCGCGCGTCTGGCGATCCACGCGCTCGAGCCAGGCGACCTTGTCGGCATCGGTGAGCGTTGCAACGGGATCATCCGGCAGATACAGCTGATGTCCGGCGCGCGGCTGCCATGCCTGCACGGAGCGCTCCGAACCCTGCTGCGCGATCGCGCGCGCGGCGCGCGAAGCCTCATCGAGCGCTGGCAGGATGATTTCGTCGGAATAGGCGAAGCCGGTCTTCTCGCCCGCCAGCGCACGCACGCCGACGCCCTGCTCGATGGCAGCGCTGCCCTCCTTCACGATGCCGTCCTCGAGCGCCCACGACTCCTCGTGCGCGAGCTGGAAGTACACGTCGGCGAAATCCACCGAGTGCGCGAGCACTTGACCGACGACGCGATCGATGCGCGCATCGTCGAGACCGCTCGGCCGCAATATGACGTCTCGCGCAATGCTCAAGGCATCGGCTCGCTCGGCGGCTTGCATCGTCATCTGTCGCGCTCTCCGTGGGCTGTTTGTCAGCCTAGGGCAGTCCTATTGGGCGTGGCGGGCCACATTACAATACCCGGTGCTCGAGCACCGGAAAGCTTGCCCGGACCTCCCGCTGACGCTCGAGGTCTACGTCCGCCACCAGGATGCCCCGCCCGCGCGGCCTGCGGCACAGCACCTGGCCCCAGTAATCGATGATCATCGAATCGCCATAGGTCTCGCGGCGGTTCTGGTGAAAGCCGCTCTGCGCCGGGGCGATGACGTAGCAGAGGTTCTCGATGGCGCGCGCGCGCAGCAGCGATTCCCAGTGCGCTCGCCCCGTGGGTGCGGTGAAGGCCGATGGAATGGTGAAGAGCTGCGCTCCGGTTGCCCCCAGCTGCCTGTAGAGCTCGGGAAAGCGCACGTCGTAGCAGACAGTAAGGCCGATGCGTCCTGCCGGCGTATCCACGACAATCGGTGCTTTTCCAGGCACGATGTTCGCAGATTCGTGATAGTGCTCGTCTCGACCGGGAATATCCACATCGAAGAGGTGGATCTTGTCGTAGCGGGCCACGAGCCGACCGGTTTCGTCGTACACCGGGCAGGCGGCGGCCACGCGCTCTTCTTCGGGCATCCGCATCGGCATCGTGCCGGCAACGATCCAGAGCCGCAGTCTCTGCGCCGTGGACGACAGGAATTGCTGGATCGGACCTGTTCCCTGCGATTCGGCCACCTTGCGCTTGTCCGCATCCGCAAGGCCCATGAAAGCGAAGTTTTCGGGCAGCACCGCAAGGCGTGCGCCGGTCTGCGCTGCTTCCTCGAGCAACTGCCCGGCGATCGCAAGATTGCCTGACACGTCGGCCGAGGACGTCATTTGCAGCGCGGCGATCTTCATCGGCCACCTCGAACCACGGGAGCATCCCACGTTCCGCCCAGATGCAGCGTCGCGCGCGAGTCGGATCGTGCGGGCGCGGAGAGCAGATCGCGTAGCCCCATCCACACGGCCGCCACACGCGGGACACTCGCGAAGCGCCGCACCGGCGCGGGCAGTCGCTCCTCGCCGCGCAGGATCCGCGCATCCAGATCGTAGTCCTGCGCCACGAGTCCGATGCGACCGCTCATGAGGATCTCGACATCGCCGTCCAGATGCAGATTCGAGGTGAAGGCGCTGCCGTCGTGCAGCTGGTACTCGGCGGTCAGGCCGCTGAAGGCGAGCGTCGGCCTCGCCTGCGCATCGGTGATGCCGAACGCGGCCGAGGAGTCACGCAGCAGCTCCGGGACCGCGAGTAGAGCGAACGCTGGCTCCGTGTGTGCGCCCGGCTGTACCCTGCCCGCACCCAGCGTGAGGCTCAATTGGCCGCTGAGCCCTGCCACCCACGCGCGCACCGAGTTGACGCTGCGGGGCGTCCATGCGAGCTCCGCCTGGAGCGCACCGCTCGCGGCGCTCAGATCCGAGCGGAAACCGAAGTCCTTGAGACTCGCCGCCGCATCGCGGCTGCTGAGCTCGAGACGCACGCGACACGGACCGATCGATTCGCAGCGCACGGTGGCCCCGAGATCCTCGTTTGCGTTGCTGAGCGCGATCGGATCGATCGTCAGGCGATCTCCCACGGCACGCAGGTGAGCGCTCAGTGAGCCCAACGAGCGGCCTCGCCACACAATGCGGTCGGCACTCAGATCGGCCTCGGGCCCGAGGGAGGCGAGCAGCGCCAAGCCAGCTGAGGGGTCGGAGTTCTCGGCCAGACTCACGCTGCGCAGATGTGCCTCGACCGAGCCTTGGCCTGCATTCGCAGGCCAGCGAACGGAGCCTGCAAGCCCGTCCGACTCGAGGCGCAGCACGGAGCCCTGGTCATCTGGTGTCAGCGTCAGATCCACGTCCGAATAGGACTCGCCGGCCAGCGCGAGCGCTCCGACCTCGAGATCGGCGCTGAGGGGCAGCACCTGGGGAGTCGCGGCCAACCTGCGCCAGGCAAGCATCCAGCGGGGTAGGTCGAGTCGGTCGAGGTAACCGGTAAGGCTGAACAGGCGCTGCGGAACCGACTCTCCCGGCGATTCCCCGAGGGCCAGCAATCCGCCCGAGGGGCGCCAGCCGCCGCCGGCGCGTTCGAGATCGAGAATGCCGAACACCTTGCTACCGAGCCTCAGCTGCAGGCGGGTCGTGTCGCTCGTGCCGCGCAGATCCAGATGCACAGGAGCGAGCGCGGATGCCGTTTTGGCGAGCGGTACTGGCAGAGAGCTCGACACACCGGTGAGCGAGCTGTCGAGTTGCGCGCTCCAGGTCCCAGCGTCATGCAGCGCGTGCGCGGCGAGGAGCGGGCAGATGAGCTCGCCGCTCCAGCTCGTACGGCCTGCGACGGAGGCCGTGCCCGTGCCCGTGTCCACGCCGAGGGTGCGCATGAGCTCGCGCGAGTCGAGCGTGCCCTGTGCCTGGATCGAGAGCGCGGACGCATGCGCCTCGCGGCGCTCGCTGATGCGTAGCGCAAGCGTGCCACCGAGCCAGCTGCCGTGCAGCACGGAGCGCTGTAGATGTCCCGAGTCGATGGCGAGCACGCCACTCAGAGACTGCAGCACGGGCAGCGGCGCTGCGAGGCGTACGACATCTGCATCGAGCTGCGTCAATACTCGCAGCCTTGCGGCGGTACTTGTGGCGTTCACCGCCGGGGCATCCAGGTTGAAACTGACCGTGGCGGGCCCGCGAACGTCCAGATCACGCACGGCGGATGCAAAACCGTCGAACTCGGGATGGGCACGCAGCCAGGCGACTGCGTCCTCGAGTCGCGTGTGCGCCTGTCCTGCGAGTCGCGCGCTCTCTGGGCGCTCTAGGCGCCAGCTGGCACTCAGGGCCTCGATACGGAACGGCCCACCGCGTCCGCGCTCGATCTCCGCGCGAAACTGGTCCCCGCGCCAGGCGATGCGTCCCCAGAGTTGCTGCATGTCCGGCCAGCCCCCCACACCGTCCATGCTCCCGTCCTCGAGCGCGAGCGAGCCACTGAAGAGCCGGGCGGCTGCGGGCGGCGCGCCCAGCGCGCCGGCCCAATCGAGCTCTGCATGCGGGATACGTCCGCTGCGGACACGCGCGGCCTGCGCGGCAAAGCTCTGGGGCAGCGACTCCCGGAGTAGATCCGACAACGCGGCCGCATCGGCATGGGCCAGCATCACATGCAGCAAGAGCGAAGACGGCTGCCCTTCGGGTCGTATGCGCACCGTGCCATTTAAAGACAACGCGCCGGCCGCGTGCTCCAGGGCGACATGATCGGCAGCGAGCTGCCACCCATTGCCGAGTCTCATCAAATGCAGATGCGCGCTCACCTGCACTCCATCGAGCACACGCCGCGCCGCCGCCGAGCTCAGTCGCGCAGCGGATGCCTCCAGATCCATGCCCAAGTCACGCTCGGTGCCCGCGAGGCGCGCATGCAGACCTGCGAGCTTGAGGGTCGTCCCCGGCAATGCGAGCTGCAGATCCTCACTGTGACCCGCGAGCTCGAGCCGCGCGCCGCTCGTGCGAGCGTTCCAGTGAAACGTGAGGTGCGCCAGCGTGCCCCGTAGCGCTGACGGATCGGGCATCTCGAGGCCCGGCACGACGCACGGCGCGGCCGCTAACAGCAGCTGCAGCGGCCCGTCGCTGATCTCACCGCTCACTGCGCCCGTATCGTCGCGGACATCGACGCTCAACACGGCCCGCGGCGCGGCGTACCCGCTCGTGCCCAGGATGAGATCGTGAGCTCTCAAATGCCACGCGCCCGCGGCACGCAAGAGATGCCACTCGCCTTGCACGTGGCCAACGCGCAGCTCCTCGCTCGGCGCTCCCGGCGCGGCGCGGCGCCACCCGACCTCCTCCGCGCGCAGTTGACCGGACGCATCGCTCAGATGGCCGTCGTTCAAGCTGAGTGCGATATCGATGTCACCCGTTCCCGCCGCTGGCAGCCGTGCCGCCGGCCACTGCGATTCGAGAAGCCCGTGCCAGCCCGCGAAATGCACTCCCTGCCCCCGAAAATGGACGCGCATGGCAAGACCGCGATGCTGCGCGCGCTCATCGCTCAGCTGCAGCGAGAAGCTCGCGGCGCTTCCGAGCCGCTCGGGCAGCAGAGTCTGGACCGTGGCGCTCCAGAGACCGACTCCATGGCGCAGAGTTGCGCGCCTCAGGAGCAGCCGTGCGGTGCGCGTTGGACTCTGCGCGTCCGGCAGTGTCAGTGTTCCACCCTCCACATCGAGACGCCCCTCGGGCCACTTCTCGAGCAGCGCCGGATCCCACTCAGCCGCGCGCGGCGCGCCACGCTGCGCAGTCGCGGTCCGCTGGGTTGTGAAACGTGCGGCGTCGATGTCGGGCGTGATCAGCGTCATGCGCCCGGCCTGCAAGCGGCCGCTCTGCAGAGTGCGCCACAGGTCGAGACCAACAATGAGCTCCGAGGCACGGAGCAGCACGCTGGAAGCTCCCGGCTCGCCGAGCTCTACGTCGCGGAACACGGCCTCGGGACCGTACCAACCCCAGCGCACACCGAGCTCGTTGAAA
Organism: Steroidobacteraceae bacterium; assembly: GCA_035501955.1. Lineage (GTDB taxonomy): Bacteria > Pseudomonadota > Gammaproteobacteria > Steroidobacterales > Steroidobacteraceae > JASHUC01. The sequence goes on along the minus strand of DATJVD010000042.1, from coordinate 40,333 downwards.
TGCAGATCGAGACCGGTACGGGCGCGGGCCAGGCTCTCCAGGTTCGCGCGATATTGCGGCACACGGGCGAGCGCGAGCCGATAGCAGAAGGCGAGAAATGCCGCGCTCACCAGTACCGCGAGCGCCGCGTGCGCCCAGCGTGCGAGCGGCCATGCGCGTTGCACCGGGCAGTTCGAGCGCGCCGGGCTGGCGGGTCGATCGCTGTGGTTTGCGGACAGCTCGCTCATGTGGCGCAGCTCAGATCAACACGACATCGTACTGGTCGGCGCCGTAGAGCGCCTCGACCTGCAGGCGGATCGGACGACCCACTTGTGCCTCGAGCTCTGCCAGCGCGGCCGACTCCTCCGAGAGCAGGTGGTCCACGACGTCCTGATGGGCCAGTATCAACAGCTCACGGCTCGCGAACTGCCGGCTCTGTCGCACAATCTCGCGAAAGATATCGTGACTCACGGTCTCGGGCGTCTTCACGAAGCCGCGACCGTCACAGCTCGGACACGGCGCGCACAGCAAGTGCTCCAGGCTCTCGCGCGTACGCTTGCGAGTCATCTCGACCAGCCCCAGGGGCGAGAGGCTCACGATGCGTGTCTGGGCACGATCGCCCGCCAGGGCGCGCTCGAGCGCCGTGAGCACCTGCCGGCGGTGCGACTCGTCCACCATGTCGATGAAGTCGATGATGATGATGCCACCGAGGTTGCGCAGCCGCAGCTGCCGCGCAATGGCGACGGCGGCCTCGAGATTGGTGCGGAAGATGGTCTCCTCGAGGTTGCGCCGTCCGACGTAGGCGCCGGTGTTCACATCGATCGTCGTCATCGACTCGGTCTGATCGAAGATCAGATGACCGCCGGACTTCAACGGCACCTTGCGGTCGAGCGCGCGCGTGAGCTCCTCCTCGATGCCGTGCAGGTCGAAGAGCGGCCGCGGGGCAGCGTACAGCTCGATCGCGGCCGAGGTGTCGGGCAGGAAGGTCGCCGCGAATGCCAGCATGCGCGCGTGCTCGTGCGGACAATCGACGAGCACGCGCGTCACGCCGCGCGCGAGCTCATCGCGCAGCATGCGCAGGGGCAGCGGCAGATCCTCGTGAACGATCTCCCCCGGCCGCGTGCTCGCGGCCACGCCGTGTACGTGCTGCCACAGCTTGTCGAGATAGCTCATGTCCTCGCGCAGGCCTTCGGGCGTGGCGCCCTGGGCGGCTGTGCGCACGATGTAGCCGCCGCTCGCTGCACCTGCGAGCAGCTCGCCGACGGCCGTCTTGAGCCGCGCCCGCTCGCCCTCCTCTTCGATGCGCGTCGAGACGCCGACGCCCTCCCCGCGTGGCAGGTAGACGAGGTACCGCGAGGGCAGCGCGATGAAGGTCGTGAGCCGCGCTCCCTTGGTGCCGATGGGATCCTTCACCACCTGCACCAATATCTCGTCGCCCTCGCTCACGAGGCGCCGGATGTCATCCACCGCGGGCAGCTCCACGACGGTATCCTCGGGACGCGCGAGCGCTATGTCCCCGACGTGCAGAAACGCCGTGCGCTGCAGACCGACCTCCACGAACGCCGCCTGCATGCCTGGCAGCACGCGCGACACACGTCCCTTGTACAGATTGCCGACGAGGCCGCGCCGGCTTGCACGCTCGATGTGAATCTCATGCAGCGCGCCACTTTCGATGAGCGCGGCGCGCGTCTCGCGGGTCCCGACGTTGACGAGCAGCTCCATGGCGCGGCGCTCGACTCAGCCAGCCGCCGGGCGCTGCCAGCAAGGCACGCGCGCGGCCCGCAACAGCTGCGCCGTCTCGAACAGCGGCAGTCCCATCACGCCCGAATAGCTGCCGTGCAGCGCCTCCACGAACACTGCGCCGAGGCCCTGGATCGCGTAGCCGCCCGCCTTGTCCCGAGGCTCACCCGTCTGCCAGTATGCGGCGCGCTCCGCCGCGCTCGTCGCGCGCAAGTGCACGCTGCTCACGCTGAGCGCGGCCGCGACGCCCTCGCGCGTCGCCAGAGCCACGGCCGTGAGCACCTCGTGTGTGCGTCCCGAGAGCGCCGCGAGCATCTCGAGTGCGTCGCTGCGATCTCGGGGCTTGCCATAAAGCGCGGACCCGAGCACGACGACAGTATCGGCAGCGAGTACCGGCAAGTCCTGTCGACGGTTCCACACGCAGAGCGCCTTCGCGCGGGCAAGCCGCTGCACATAATCGCGCGGCGCCTCGCCGCTCAGAGCCTCCTCATCGAGCGTTGCGGGCCAGACCGTGTGGCTCACACCGATCTGTGCGAGCAGCTCGCGCCGCCGTGGCGAGGCGGAGGCGAGACACAGCACGTGCTGCGCGACGGCCGTGGCGATGGGTGCCGGGGTATCCATCACTCCCGATGATACGGATGTCCGGCGAGGAGCGTATGGGCCCGATATAGCTGCTCCACGAGCAGCAAGCGCGCGAGCGCATGCGGCAATGTGAGCCGCGAGAGCGACCAGGTGAAGTCGCTGCGCGCCAGGACGGGCACTGCGAGCCCGTCAGGCCCACCGATCAGGAAGGCTACGTCGCGCCCCTCGTGCATGCGACGTGATAGCCAGCTCGCGAGCTCCCGCGACGTGAGCTGCCGGCCGCGCTCATCGAGCGCGACGGCAAAATCGTCGGCCGCGAGCGCGGCGAGCAGGCGCTCGCCTTCTGCGGCGATCGCCTGCGCGGTTGTGCCGGCGGCACGTGCCCCCGCGCCACCACGGCGCGCGGGCGCAATCTCGCTGAGCGTGACCTGCAAGGTGGGACGCAGCCGGCGCACATAGTCGGCGCAGGCCTCGCTGACCCAGGCGGGCATCCTCGTGCCCACCGCGATCACGCGTAGTCGCATGTTGCTGCCCGCCGCCGGCCGGGCGCGAAACTATTCCTGCGGCCTGCGCCGCGTGGCGCGACGTAAGCCCGCATCCGCGGACTCGCGCGTCTGCGGCGCCTCCCACAGTCGCTCGAGGCTGTAGAACTCGCGCACCCGCGGCAGCATGACGTGCACGATCACATCGTTGAGGTCGACGAGTACCCATTCGCCCTCGCGCTCGCCCTCGAGCCCGAGCGGCCTGAGACCCACCGCCTTGACCTTCTCGACCACGCGGTCGGCGATTGCGCGCACGTGACGGTCAGAGTTTCCCGAGGCGATGATCATCGTGTCCGCAATGTCCGTGAGCCCGCGTACGTCGAGCACCTTGATGTTCGTCGCCTTCATGTCCTCGAGGGCCGCCGTCACGAGAGAGTGCAGCGTGGAAGTCGCTTCCGGGGTGGGCGGTGAAGGCGTGCGGGTGATCCTCATGCGGTTTGGGGGCGCTCCCTGGAGCTGAGCCTAGCGCTGCTGTCGCCGAGCATAGCACCCGGTCTCGAAGATGATCTTGCGCACGGGGTCGGGTACCAGGTAGCGCGGATCACGGCCCGCCACCAGAAGCTGCCGCAGCTCCGTGGAGGAGATTTCGAGCTGCGTGCCGGCATGCACGTAGATGCACCCGCCGGCGGAGTCGTGCAGATCGCGGATGCTGCCGGTGCCCCGATCCACCATAACCTCGCCGAGCGGGCCCATGGTGGGTGCCTTCCATCCGGGACGGTGCGCCACGACGATGTGCGTCAGATCGAGCAGCTCACGCCAGCGATGCCAGTTGGGCAGGCCGACGAAGGCATCCATGCCAAGCAGCAGGCAGAGCGAGCGGTCCGGATATTCGGCGCGCAGCTCCGTGAGGGTGTCCACTGAATAGGACACGCCCGAGCGGCGCACTTCGCGGTCATCGACCACGAACGCCGACTGATCGGCGGTTGCGGCCCGCACCATGCTCAGGCGCAGCTCGGCACTCGCGCGGAGCTCCGTGCGATGCGGGGGATTGCCCGTGGGCAGAAAGCGCACCTCCGCGAGACCAAGCGCCTGCCACAGCTCGAACGCGGTGCGCAGGTGGCCGTAGTGGATCGGATCGAAGGCGCCACCAAACAGTCCGATGGGTTGCATGACGCGTGGCATCAGGCAGCCGACAGGGCCTCGCGGCCGCACATGTCGGCAACGAGCAGCGCGAGCTCGTCCCAGGCATCACCGCTCAGACGACCCTTCGCCTTGCCGTCTGCGTCCAATGCGCGCGCCACGAGCCGCGCAAAACGCGTCTCCTGGCGGGGCGCATCCGCGTAGCGCGACCACGCCTGGTGCAGTGCCTTCACGACGGCCCACAGGATGAGCGGCAGCTCGACCCCTTCGGCTCGCAGACCTTCGAGCACGCGCAGCGCGCGCGGCGCCTGTTCGGAGAGCAGCGCCTCGGTCAGCTCGGAAAGGTTGAAACGCGCATTGTCGGCGGTCGCCGCGAGCACGCGCTCGGCATCGATGCGCTCGCGCGGATGCAGCAGCTCGAGCTTCTGCAGCTCCTGATGCGCAGCCAGCAGATTGCCCTCGGTGCGCTCGACGAGCAGCCGCAGCCCCTGAGCGTCCACGGCGATACCCAGACGGCGGCAGCGTGCCTCGAGCCACGGCCGCATGCGGGCCAGGGGAATCGGCCACGCCTGCACCCACGCTCCGCGCGCCTCAACGGCCCGCACCCAATCCGCGCTCTGCGCATCGCGATCGAGGCGGCCCGTAAGAATCAGCAACACGACATCGGTGCCCAATGACTCGATGAGACCCGCGAGCACGCGCCCGCCGACTGTCCCGGGCTTGCCGCTCGGCAGCCGCAGCTCGATGATGCGGCGCTGCGCGAACAGCGAGAGCGTGTGCACGGCACCGCGCACGGCATCCCAGTCCATACCGCGATCGAGAAAGTGCACCTCGCGCTCGCTGAAGCCCACCGACCGCGCGCGCACGCGCACCGCGTCGGCGGCCTCGCCGGTGAGCAGCGGCTCATCTCCGGAGATGAGATAGACCGGCAGCAGCTGCTGCTCGAGATGGCGGACCAGAGATTCCGGGCTCAGCTTCAACTCTCGTACGCTCCCCTCGCTACCGAGCGTGGGTCTCATGCTACCTGCGGTATATTGAGTGATCCAGCCGGCCAGGTCATCGTCATGCCCACGGTATCCGAAGGGCGCCCGGCGCCGCGAACGCTGCGGCGTCTCTACCGCCCTCATAGCCCCTATCGGCGCGATTACCTGCGCGTCTCGGACGTGCACGAGCTCTACTTCGAGGAAAGCGGCAATCGTGAGGGCAAGGCCGCGCTCTTTCTGCACGGCGGCCCGGGCGGCGGCACGGACGCGAAGATGCGCCAGTTCTTCGATCCGCAGCGCTATCGGATCGTGATGTTCGACCAGCGAGGCTGCGGGCGCAGCCGCCCACACGCGAGCCTGCACGAGAACACGACCTGGCATCTCGTCGAGGACATTGAGCGGCTGCGCGTGCATCTCGGCATCGAGCGCTGGCTCGTTTTCGGCGGCTCCTGGGGCTCGACCCTCGCGCTCGCCTACGCGCAGAGCTACCCGCAGGGCGTGTCGGAGCTGGTGCTGCGTGGCATATTCCTGCTGCGCCGCTGGGAGCTCGCATGGTTCTATCAGGACCCGGGCGGGGCCGCCGCGCTGTTCCCGGATCTTTGGGAGCAATACATCGAGCCGATTCCGCCCGCGGAGCGCTCCGACCTGATCGCGGCCTACTACCGGCGCCTTACCGGCGATGACCCGGAGCAGCTGCAGCGTGCGGCGCGTGCCTGGTCGATCTGGGAGGGAGCCACGAGCTTCCTGCGGCTGAATGCCGAGTACATCGCCAAGTTTCAGGTGGAATCCTACGCGGCGGCCTTTGCGCGTATCGAATGCCACTACTTCGTGAACCGCGGCTTCCTGCGCTCGGACGACCAGCTGCTTGCAGACATCGGACCGATGCGCCACATCCCGGCGGTCATCGTGCAGGGCCGCTACGACGTCGTCTGTCCCATGAGAAGCGCCTGGGATCTGCATCGCGCCTGGCCCGAGGCGGAGCTGCGCATTGTGCCCGACGCCGGCCACTCGGCATTCGAGCCAGGCATCACGCACGAGCTGGTCTCGGCCACCGACGCATTCAGCCGCGCAGACGGTAAGTGAGCTGCTGTCTGCCATCGATCACGTCCGCGCGCAGGAGCCAGTTGCGGGCGTCCTCTGCATCGCCTTCGAACCACGTGCGAGTGCTGCCCAGTCGGAAGCTGTAGCCCCACGCATCCATGTCGGCGCACAGACGCTCGCTGCCGACTTCGGGCAGCACGCGCGCGAGCAGGATCTGCAGGTAGCACACGGCGCACTCCTCGAGGTCGTCGCCGCCAGCGTCGCGCTCGAGCCCCACGCGACGCTCTGGGCTCATGCAGATGAAATGCGCCGTCTCGTGCAGGACCGAATGGACCGGGGTGTCGAGCCGCGCGTACAGGCGCGCGCCGATCAGCCCCGCTTCGCTCGCGCCCCAATAAGAGCCCGGAATGAGCTCCTGCGGCGCGAGCAGCACGAGCTCGAGCCCGTAGCGGCTCAGCAACGCCGTGAGCCCCAGACGGGGCGCGGCGTCGAGCCGCATCACCAGAGCAGAGGCCTGCTCCATGCGTGCTAGAGACTGGAGAGGCGCCGCATCACGACCCCCACCAGATCGCGCGCCAAGGCATCGTGGAGGATGGCTTCCTCGTTGTCCTTTGCGAGCAGAACGTGCTCGTCGAAGCTGAAATCGCGGCGCGCGGAGACTTCCTGCGGGCTGAGCAACTCCTTGCCGTTCGCCGCGACCGAGAAGCGCACGGTATAGGTGAGCTCGTACTCGACCGGAATGTTGCTCGGTGAGACCGCCAGCACGCGCTCGGTCATACGGTCATCGAGGACATGCACCACGGCGCCCGCGTCGGTGCTCGAGTCGGCCACGTTGGCCCCTGCGATCAGCAGCGCCTTGCGCAGGCCCTGCACGAAGTTGCTCTGCTCGTCCCTGGCCTCGACGTAGGTCGTATGAAAAGACTGCGGCAGCGGCGCGTGACCTTGCAGGTGAAATCCGCAGGCGGCCTGCAGCAAGGCAAGCGCCAGCCACAGTAGGTGTCGACGGGCGCCGGCAGCCGCCGTGCGGGCACTCATACGACGACGATATTTATGAGCTTGCCCTTGACCAGAATTACCTTGCGCACGGGTTTGCCCTCGACGAAGCGCTGCACGTGCTGATCCGCCAGCGCGGCGGCCTTGATCGCCTCCTCGCTCGCCTCCGCCGCCACGGTAACGCGACCGCGCAGCTTGCCGTTCACCTGCACGACCAGCTCGAGCTCGTCCTGGCGCAGCGCATCCTCCGCCGGCTGAGGCAACGGCGCGTCGAGCAGATCGCCGAGCTCACGATCGTAGCCGAGCTCGACCCACAACACATGCGCAATGTGAGGCGCGATCGGATACAGCGTACGCAGCAGGATGCCCACGCCCTCGTGCAACGACGCGGCCGCCGTAGGCTGCGTCTTCGCGCCCTCCAGCGCATTGAGCATCTTCATGGCCGCCGAGACCACGGTGTTGAACTGCATGCGCTGGTAGTCGAAGAGCGCCTGGTGCAGCGCCGCGTGCAGCTCGCGCCGACTCTTCTTTAGCGGGGCATCGAGAGTCGCTGCGGCCAAGGGCCCTGCGCCGGCGATTCGCGCGCGCTGCTCGTAGCAGAAGGCCCAGAGACGCCTGAGGAAACGGTGCACGCCCTCCGCGCTCGTGTCGGACCAGGGCGCGCTCTGGTCCGGAGGGCCGGCGAACATCACGAAGGCGCGCGCAGTGTCGGCGCCGAAGCGCTGCACGAAGACTCCGGGCTCCACGACGTTGTTCTTGCTCTTGGACATCTTCTCGATACCGCCATAGCTTACCGGCGCGCCATCCTCGGTAGCGACCGCGCTCACCGGCATGCCGTGCTCGTCGAACTGCTGCTCCACTTCCGCGGGATAGAACCAGCGTCGCTTGCCGCTCGCATCTTCCCGGTAGTAGCAGTGCGCCAGCAGCATGCCCTGCGTGAAGAGCCGTTTGAAGGGCTCGTCGCACTGCGTAAGACCGAGATCACGCATCACCTTGGTCCAGAAGCGCGCATAGAGCAGGTGCAGAACGGCATGCTCGATGCCCCCGATGTACTGATCCATGGGCATCCAGTAATCGGTGCGCGCATCGACCATGCTCTGCGCCCCGGGGCAGCAGTAGCGCATGTAGTACCACGAGGAGTCGACGAAGGTGTCCATCGTGTCGGTCTCGCGCCGTGCGGGCCGGCCGCACGTGGGACAGGTGCACGCGAGAAAGCGCTCGTCCTTGTTGAGCGGATTACCGCTGCCGTCGGGCACCAGATCCTCCGGCAGCAGCACCGGCAGATCCGTCTCGGGCACGGGCACGACGCCGCAGCCATCGCAATGGATGACCGGGATCGGCGTGCCCCAGTAGCGCTGGCGCGAGATGCCCCAGTCGCGCAAACGCCATTGAACCTGCTTGTCTCCGAGCCCCAGCGCTTTGAGATCCGCAGCAATTGCGTCGACCGCGGGCCCGTAGCGCATGCCGTCGTACTTGCCCGAGTTGACGAGCCGCACGGAGTCGAGCTTCGACGCATACCAGTGCTTCCAAACGAAAGGATCGAATGCGTCGCTGCGATCCTCGAGCACTTGCTTGATCGGCAGGCCGTACCTGTGCGCGAACGCGAAGTCGCGCTCGTCGTGCGCCGGCACGCCCATCACCGCTCCTTCACCGTAGCTCATGAGCACGTAGTTGCCGATCCATACCTCCACGTTCTGCCGCGTCAATGGATGCGTCACGAAGAAACCGGTGTGCACGCCTTTTTTCTCCATCGTGGCGAGCTCGGCGTCGGCCACACCGCCCCGCTTGCACTCCTCGATGAAGCTCGTGAGCGCCGGGTTGCCCGCGGCGAGCTCCAGCGCCAGGGGATGCTCGGGCGCCAGAGCGACGAACGTCACTCCCATGATGGTGTCCGCGCGCGTCGTGAACACCCAGAGCCGCTGCTGCGCGCCGTGCAGCTCGTAGGGAAATGCGAAGCGCACGCCCTCGCTGCGCCCGATCCAGTTCTCCTGCATGGTGCGCACCTGCGAAGGCCAGCCCGGCAGGTCGTTGCGCACGAACTCGAGCAGCTCGTCCGCATAGCGCGTGATCGCCAGGTAGTAACCCGGGATCTCACGCTTCTCCACCAGCGCCCCCGAGCGCCAGCCACGGCCGTCCTCCACCTGCTCGTTCGCGAGCACCGTCTGATCGACCGGATCCCAGTTGACGATCTGCGTCTTGCGATAGGCGACACCGCTCTTCAGCATTTTCAGGAACAGCCACTGGTTCCAGCGGTAGTACTCGGGATCGCAAGTGGTCACCTCGCGCGACCAGTCGAAGGCGAAGCCCATGGGAGCGAACTGCGACTTCATCTCCGCGATATTGGCGCGCGTCCACGCCGCGGGCGCGACGTGCTTCTCGATGGCCGCGTTCTCGGCCGGCAAACCGAAGGCGTCCCAGCCCATCGGCGTCATCACGTTGTAGCCCGACGAGCGCATGAACCGATATACCACGTCGTTCAACGTGTAGTTGCGCATGTGGCCCATGTGCAGCTTGCCGCTCGGATACGGCAGCATCGAGCACACGTAGTACTTGCCTTTGGGAAAGCGCGGATCGTTTTCCCGCGCGCGGTAGGCGTCTATGGCACGCCAATGGCGCTGCGCGGCGCTCTCGACCGCCGTCGGATCGTAGACTTCATCCATCAGCGCGCGCGGGCACGCTCACGCGCCGCTCACGGCAACCGCAGCGGCACGAATATCTGCGCATCCTGGCGCTGGATGAGCAGCGCGATGCTTTTGCCGGCGCCCTTTGCCGCATCCGTCAGCTCTGCAACGCTGTGCACGCGTTTGCCGTTCACGCCGAGCACGATGTCCCCCGGCTCGACGCCCGCCGCGGCGGCCGGCCCGCTCGCGCGCTCCACGACCAAGCTGCCCTGAGTCTGTGCCTGCTGCTTCTCATCGGGCGAGAGCGGCCGCACCTCGAGACCGAGCCGTGCCGCTTGATCGCCGCCCCGGCCGCTGCCGCCGCGTGAGGCGGTGCGCTCGGCCTTCTCGTTGAGCTCGGCGATCGTGACGTTGACTTCCTGCTCCTTGCCGCCGCGCCACACCGCAAGTCGCGCCATGGTGCCGGGCTTCATGTTCGAGATCTCCGTGGAGAGCTCGCTGTAGCGGTCGATGTTCTGGCCGTCCACGGCGAGAATCACGTCGCCGGGCTTGACGCCTGCCTTGTCGGAGGGCCCGCCCGGCTCCACCGAGCTCACGAGCGCCCCGCGCGGCCGGTCGAGCCCGAATGACTCGGCGAGCTGCGCATTCACGTCCTGAATGGTCACGCCGATCCGCCCGCGCACCACGCGACCGGTCTTGATGAGCTGGTTCTCCACGTTCACAGCGACATCGATCGGGATGGCGAAGGACAGGCCCATGTAGCCGCCGGTCTGGCTGAAGATCTGGGAGTTGATGCCCACGACCTCGCCCCGCACATTGAAGAGTGGACCGCCGGAGTTGCCGGGATTGACCGCGACGTCAGTTTGGATGAATGGCACGTAGTTGTTGTCGCTGCCCGGCAGCGAGCGCGCGGTGGCGCTCACGATGCCCGCGGTCGCACTGTTGTCGAATCCGAAAGGCGAGCCGATGGCGACCACCCACTGTCCGGGCCGCAACTTGTTTGCATCGCCGATCTTCACCACGGGCAGCCCGTGTCCGGCGATCTTGATCACGGCCACATCCGTGCGCTGGTCGACGCCGACCACCTTGGCCTGAAACTCCCGCCGGTCGGTCAGGCGGACTGTCACCTGCTCGGCATTCGATACCACATGGGCATTGGTGAGGATGTAGCCATCGGCGCTGACGATGAAGCCCGAGCCGGTGCCGTGCTGGGGGGGCGCATTGCGCGGGCCGAAGTTAGGTCCCGGAATGCCGAAACGGCGGAAAAAGTCATTGAATGGATCATCCGAATCGCTGTCGGAGCCGCTCCCTTGGCCGCCCACTTGCTGCGAGCGCTCCACGACCTCGACGTTCACGACCGCGGGCCCATATCTCTCGACCAGGCCGGAGAAGTCCGGCAGCCCAGTCACGGCCCCCGCATCCGGGGTGCTCGGCGCGGGAGCGACGGTGCGGGGCGCGACGGATGCGCTCGGCTGCGCGTTCGAGCTGCCCGAGCACGCAGCAAGCGCCACGCTGGATACAAACAGCAATGCGGCCCGGCGGGCCGACCAGTGAAGACTCATGTAGCACTCCGAGATCGAGGCGGATCCGGCTCCGCTAGACCTTCGCGTACGGCACAGGTTCCGCCTGCATTGGGGACATATCACGACTGTGAAGCATCGAGTGTACCCGCGCCCCGGCCGCACGCGGTACGCTCGCGTGCGCCGCCGGCGCCGGCGAGCCGTTGCCAGGCCAGCACGCACACCAGCGTGGCCGCACCGAGGGAAATAATCAACCAGTTTCCGGTCCGCGCGAAGGGTGGCAGTCCGCGTCGCGCGGTTATGGTGGCCCGCAGCACGAAAGGTCGGTACTCGACGGCCCGCGCGCGCACCTCGCCGTGTGGGCCGATCACGGCGGAGATGCCGTCGTTCGCGGCGCGCAGCATGAAGCGGCCGGCCTCCATGGCGCGCAGGCGCGCGATTTGAAAGTGCTGATAGCGCGCGCTCGAGTGACCGAACCACGCATCGTTGGTGACGTTCACGAGTGCATCGCTCTCTGCGAGCACCGGCAACTCGTAGCTGCCGTAGGCGTCCTCGTAGCAGATGGTGGTCGCAAGCGCGAGTCCGCCGGCCCTGAGCGGCGACTGAACGCGCGCGCCGCGCGTGAAATCCGAGTACGGCAGGCTCATGAGCCGCAGCCAGGAGCGCACGAACTCCGGCACCGGGAAGAATTCCGCGAAGGGTACGAGGTGGCGCTTGTTGTACCAGCCGACGCTCGCGCCAAGCGCGAGCACGGAGTTGTAGTAATCATCGCCGTCCGCGCGCACCACACCCAGCACGAGAGACGAGCCCCGGCGGGACGCATCGCGATAGATCTCGGAAAGGTAATCGGTGAGATTGTTGGCGAGATCCGGCGGCGCGGACTCCGGCCAGACGATGAGCTTCGTGCCGAGCGCCTGCAGCGTGAGCTCCCGATAGAGTCTGAGGGTCGTGTCGCGATTACTGTCGAGCCACTTCTGGTCCTGCGGGATCGCGCCCTGAATGATGGCGACGCTCACGGGCGCTCCCACGGCTTGGGTCCACTCGATCTTGCGCAGCGGCGCTGCGGCCAGCCATGGCACGAGCAGTACCACGACGGCGATCGCCCGCTCGCGCGCGCTGCCCAGCACGAGCGTGACGAGTGCGCCCGCCCCGAGGAGCAGCAGTGCGCTGATGCCATAGACTCCGAGCACGGGCGCGACGCCTGCGAGCCAGGTGTCGCTCTGCGAGTAGCCGAGCGAGAGCCACGCGAAGCCCGATAGAAACCAGCCGCGCCACCATTCCACGAGCAGCCACGCCGCCGGGATACCGAGCATCCAGCGCAGCGCGCCGCGCCGCGGCAGCCAGCGCGCGACGCAGTAGCCGAGCAGCGCGCCGTAGAGTCCCATGATGCCGACGAGGCCGGCCATGAGACCGAAAGCGATCCACAGGGGCGCGCCGCCGAAGCCATGGATGCTGATGTACAGCCAGTAGGTGCCGGCGGCGAAGGTGCCGGTGTTGAACCAGAAACCGCGCCACGCAGCCTCACGCCGCGTCGCATCCTGCCAGAGCACGATCAGCGCCGCGGGACACAGCAGTGCGAGCGGCCACCATTGCAACGGCGCGAAGGAGGTCGCGAGCATCGCGCCGCACGCCGCCGCGAGGGCGCCGCGGATGCGCGCGGCGCTCAGATGGCTCAGGCGGCTCAGATAAGTCAGGTGGCTCAGATAGCTGGCGGTCAGGCGTCGCCGCCCGCGGCACGCTCCTCGGGCGGCACGACGTCTCGAGCGCTCACCACACGCAGCGCATCGATGCGACGGCGGTCGGCGCGCACGACGCGAAACTCGAGGCCGTCGATGCTGAGCGTCTCGCCGCGCCGCGGCAGCCGCCCCAGGCGGCTCATGATGAGACCCGCCACCGTGTCGAAGCCGTCGTTCGCGAGCTGCGTGCCGAAGTACTCGTTGAACTCATCGAGCCGTGTGACGCCGCGCACGTGAAATTGCCGCTCGGCCTCCTTGCGGATATTGTGCTCATCCTCGACGTCGAACTCGTCGTCGATCTCGCCGACGATCTGCTCGATCACATCCTCGATGGTCACGAGGCCGGAGACCCCGCCGTACTCGTCCACGACGATCGCCATATGGTTGCGATTGCGGCGGAACTCCCGCAGCAGCACATTGAGACGCTTCGCCTCCGGAACGAACACCGCGGGGCGCATGTATTCGCGGATATCGAAGCGCTCGCGGTGCGCGTCCGCGGTGAGGCGCAGGAGATCCTTCGCCAGCAGGATGCCGACGATGTCGTCACGGTCCTCATCCATTACCGGAAAGCGCGAGTGGCCCGATTCGATTACCACGGGCAAGATGCGCCCGGGCTGATCGTCGCGGCGCACGAACACCATCTGCGCGCGCGGCACCATGATGTCGCGCACCTGCAGGTCGGCCACCTCGAGCACTCCCTCGAGCATGGTCATCGCGTCGCCGTCGACGAGTCCGCGCTCGCTCGCCTCGTGCAACAACTCGATCAGTTCCTCTCGGTCCTGCGGCTCACCGGAAAAAGATTGTGTAATCCGGCGCAGCCAGCGCCCCGTTGTGCTGCTGTCCTTCGACACTATTCAAACGCTCCGATACGGATTCTGAAAGCCGAGCCGTTTGAGCACTGCGATCTCGCGCCGCTCCATGCGGCGCGCGGCGCGCGGGTGCTCGTGATCGTAGCCGATGAGATGCAGCGCGCCGTGTACGACGAGATGCGCCCAATGCGCACGCAGGCTCTTGCGCTGCAGCTGTGCTTCGCGCCGCACCAGCGGCGAGCAGATGACGAGATCGCCGAGCGCGGCGGGCATGCCCGTGGCAGCAGTGGACGCCATGGCGCCCGGCCGCTGCGGCTGCGCGGCAGAGCTCATCGGGAACGACAGCACGTTGGTAGGCCGATCGCGACCGCGGTAGTGCGCATTGAGCCTGCGGCTCTCGCGCGCACCCACGATGCGAACCGCGAGCTCCCGACCGGCTGCGCGGCGGCCCAGGGCGGCGCGCGCCCAGGCATCGATCTGCGTGGCACCCGGTGACCAGGTGCGTCCCCGGCGCAGCACCTCCACACGCAGCGGCTCGCTCATGTGGCACCGCCCCGCGCTTCGTATGCCTGCACGATGCGTTGTACCAGCGGATGGCGTACCACATCCTTGGCATCGAAGAAGGTGAATGCGACCTCCTCGATGCCGTTCAGCACATCGACGACGTGGCGCAGGCCGGAGAGCTTGCCCGCCGGCAGATCGGTCTGCGTGACATCTCCCGTGACCACCGCCTTGGAGCCGAAGCCGATACGGGTGAGAAACATCTTCATCTGCTCGACGGTCGTGTTCTGCGCCTCATCGAGGATGATGAAGGCATCGTTGAGCGAGCGGCCGCGCATGAAGGCGAGCGGCGCCACTTCGATCACGTTGCGCTCGATCAGACGCGCGACGCGATCAAAGCCGATCATCTCGTAGAGCGCGTCGTACATCGGTCGCAGGTACGGGTCGACCTTCTGGGTGAGATCGCCCGGAAGAAAGCCGAGGCGCTCTCCGGCTTCGACGGCGGGACGCACGAGCACGACGCGGCGGATACGCTCGGTTTGCAGCGCCTCCACCGCGCAGGCGACCGCGAGATAGGTCTTGCCGGTGCCCGCGGGTCCGATGCCGAAGGTGAGATCGCGCGCGCGGATCTGCGCCAGATACTCGCGCTGGTGCGCACCTCGCGCGCGGATCGCGCCGCGGTACACGCGCACCAAGTGCTCATCCACCGGTGCGGAGCTCGGCGCGCGCGCATCCTGCGCGGGACGCGCCTCGAGATCCTGCAACGCGAGATGCACGTGCTCCGGGGTCACTTCCGCTTGCTTGGCGAGGCGAAACAGCTCGCGCAGTGTCTCCTCGGCCTCGGCGGCGCGCTCGCCGAGAATCCGAAAGCTGTCGCCACGGCGGCGTACCTCCACTCCGAGGCGCGTCTCGAGCAGCCGCAGGTTCTCATCGAGCGGTCCGCACAGGTTGGCAAGCCGTGCGTTATCGGTCGGCTCGAGATCGAACTCGCGTTGTGTGTCGCTGGGGGAAGCTGCCACGACTTCAGGCGCCGAGCCGGCCGCGCAAGCTGTGGGGCAGCGCCGCGGTGATAAGGACATCCGCGAAACGATCGATGAGCGCGCGGCTGCCCGCGAAGTTTACCCAGCGATTGTTCGCGGTGCGACCGGCGAGCTCATGCGCACTCTTGCGCGACTCGCGCTCGACCAGCACCCGCTGCACCGAGCCCACCATGGCCGCGCTGATCGCTTCGGCCTGCTGCGCGAGCTGTCCCTGCAGGGCCGCGAGACGCTCCTGTTTGATCGCGTGCGGGACCTCATCCGGCAACGCCGCGGCCGGCGTGCCCGGGCGGCGGCTGTAGATGAAGCTGAAGGACTGATCGAAGCCCACATCGCGCACGAGCTGCAGCGTGGCTGCGAAGTCCCGCTCGGTCTCACCCGGGAATCCCACGATGAAATCGGAGGAGATGCTGATGTCGGGGCGTACCTTGCGCAGCTTGCGAATCTTCTCCTTGAACTCGAGCGCCGTGTAGCCGCGCTTCATGAGCGCGAGGACGCGATCCGAGCCGCTCTGCACCGCAAGGTGCAGATGGTTGGCGAGCTGCGGAACATTCGCGTAGGCCTCGATGAGGCTGTCGTTGAACTCGCTCGGATGCGAGGTGGTGAAACGGATACGCTCGATCCCCGGCACCGCGGCGATGTGATGAATGAGCGTAGCCAGATCCGCCGGCACGCCGTCGTCCATTGCGCCACGGTAGGCGTTGACGTTCTGGCCGAGCAGCGTCAGCTCCACCACGCCCTGCGCGGCGAGCTGGCGCACCTCGTCCAGCACGCTCGCGAACGAGCGGCTGAGCTCCTCGCCGCGCGTGTAGGGAACGATGCAGAAGCTGCAGTACTTGCTGCAGCCCTCCATGATCGACACGTACGCCGCAGCGCCCTCGGCGCGCGGCGCAGGCAGGTGATCGAATTTCTCGATCTCCGGAAAGCTCACGTCGACCACCGGCGCTCCGGTGGCGCGCAGCGCGCTGATCATCTCGGGTAGGCGGTGCAACGTCTGCGGCCCGAACACCAGATCGACGAACGGCGCTCGCTCGCGGATGCCGCCCGCCTCCTGTGCCGCGACGCAGCCGCCTACGCCGATGATCACGTGTGGCCGCCGTGTCTTGAGGGTGCGCCATTCACCGAGCAGCGAGAACACCTTCTCCTGTGCTTTCTCGCGCACCGAGCAGGTGTTCATCAGCAGAATGTCCGCGCTGGCGGGGTCGTCCGTGGGCGTGAGCCGGTCACTCGCATGGAGCACGTCCGCGATACGCGCGGAGTCGTACTCGTTCATTTGGCAGCCGAATGTCTTGAGGTAGAACCGACCTGGCATGAGCAACGGCGTACTTAAAGGCGAGATTTTACGGCCTATGCCCGCCCGCCGCACCGGATCTGCGTGAAAATGGCGGCCGCATGGCCGCTCCGCGGCAACGATAGTGCCGCATTTTCAATGACTTAATGGCCGCTAGAACGGAATGTCGTCGTCGAACTCGTCGCGCTCGGTGCTGGTGCTGAGAGGCTCCACGCTCTCTCCGCGCTCGCGTGGCGGCTCGGCCGCGCCCCCCGCGCCCCCCGCGCCGCCACCGCCTCGGCCGCCGAGCATCTGCATGTCGCTCGCCACGATCTCGGTCGTGTAGCGCTCGTTGCCCTGCTTATCCTGCCACTTGCGGGTGCGCAGGCTGCCCTCGATGTAGACCTGCGAGCCCTTGTGGAGGTACTCACCGGCCACCTCGGCCAAGCGCCCGAAGATCGCGACGCGATGCCACTCGGTGCGCTCCTGCTGTTCGCCCGATTGCCGGTCCTTCCAGCTCTCGCTGGTCGCGAGGCGCAAGTTGCACACGCTCATGCCGGAGGGCATCGCACGCGTCTCGGGGTCCGCACCCAGATTGCCGATGAGAATGACCTTGTTGATCCCCCGTGCCATAGGAGTGCGCCCTTCGTCTGGAACCGTGATGCGCCATTGTAGTCGCGCGTTGCGCGCGGCGCGACCTGCGCAGGCGCTGCGATTGTCGAGTTTTTCCCTGCTTCTTTGAGCCGGGCGCGCCGAGGCGGGTAGAATTTCCCCATGCAGCACATCCGCGTACGCGGGGCGCGCACTCACAACCTCAAGAGCATCGATCTGGACCTGCCGCGCGAGCGGCTGATCGTGCTCACCGGCCTCTCGGGCTCGGGCAAGTCCTCGCTCGCGTTCGACACGCTCTACGCAGAGGGCCAGCGGCGCTACGTCGAGTCGCTCTCCGCCTATGCGCGGCAATTTCTCGCGATCATGGAGAAGCCCGATGTCGACAGCATCGAGGGGCTCTCACCGGCCATCGCGATCGAGCAGAAGGCAAGCTCGCACAATCCCCGCTCGACCGTGGGGACGGTCACCGAGATCTACGACTACCTGCGACTGTTGTACGCGCGCGCCGGCACGCCGCGCTGCCCGGATCACGGCATCGATCTCACCGCGCAGACGGTCAGCCAGATGGTCGATCAGGTCCTAACGCTGCCCGCGGGCACCGCCGCCGCGCTGCTCGCCCCGCTCGTGAGCGAGCGCAAGGGCGAGCACGCGCAGCTCCTGGAGGACCTTGCGAATCAGGGCTTCGTGCGCGTGCGCATCGATGGGCGGCTGCACGAGCTCGATGCGTTGCCCAAGCTCGATCCCAAGCGCAAGCATTCGGTCGATGCCGTGGTGGATCGGCTGCGCATCAAGCCGGATGCGGCGGCACGCCTCGCCGAGTCGTTCGAGACGGCGCTGCGCCTCTCCGGAGGTCTCGCACGGCTCGCCTTCCTCGATGAGCCGACGCGCGCGGAGCTCATTTTCTCGAGCCGCCATGCTTGCCCGGTCTGCGGCTTCAGCGTCCCACCACTCGCCCCCAAGCTGTTCTCTTTCAACAATCCCTCGGGCGCCTGTCCGACCTGTGATGGGCTCGGCGTGCAGCCGTTCTTCGATCCGCAGCGCGTCGTCGTGCATCCACAACTGCCGCTCGCAAGCGGCGCAATCCGCGGCTGGGACCGCCGCAACGTCTATTACTTCCAGCTCATCCAGTCGCTCGCGCGGCACTACCGCTTCGACGTCGAGACGCCCTGGACGGAGCTGCCCGAGCAGGTGCAGCGGGTGCTGCTGTACGGCAGCGACGGCGAGCTGATCGAGTTCCGCCAGACGGGCGAGAAGGGGCGCGCCCAGCGCAGGCGACAGGCCTTCGAGGGCATTGTGCCGAACCTCGAGCGGCGCTATCGCGAGACCGAGTCCTCGATCGTGCGCGAGGAGCTCGCGAAGTACCTCGGCACGCGTCCCTGCCCCGACTGCGGAGGAACGCGGCTCAGCCGCACCGCGCGCTCCGTGTTCGTCGCCGAGCGCACCCTCCCGCAGCTCGCGGAGCTCACCATCGGCGACGCACTCAAGTTCTTTCGCACGCTCTCGCTCGAGGGCTGGCGCGGCGAGGTTGCGGCGAAGATCGTGCGCGACGTGAGCGAGCGGCTGCGCTTCCTGGTGGATGTCGGGCTCGACTATCTCACGCTTGATCGCCGTGCCGAGACGCTCTCGGGCGGTGAGGCGCAGCGCATCCGCCTCGCGAGCCAGGTCGGCTCGGGCCTCACCGGCGTCATGTACATCCTCGATGAGCCCTCGATCGGACTGCACCAGCGCGATAACCGCCGGCTGCTCGCAACGCTCGCGGCGCTGCGCGATCTTGGCAACACGGTCATCGTCGTCGAGCACGACGAGGAGGCGATTCTCGCGGCGGACCATGTGTTGGATCTGGGTCCGGGCGCGGGCATTCATGGCGGGCAGGTGGTCGCCGAGGGCACGCCGCGTGACATCCGCGCCAATCCCGCCTCGCTCACGGGCCAGTACCTGAGCGGAAAGCGCGCGATTCCCGTGCCCCCGGTGCGCACGCCACGCACTCCCGAGCGCGCACTGCGCATCGTGGGCGCGCGCGGCAATAATCTGCGCAATCTCACCGTCGAGATTCCCGTCGGACTGTTTACGTGCGTCACGGGCGTCTCCGGCTCGGGCAAGTCCACGCTCATCGTTGACACACTGTTCGGCCACGCCGCATCCACGCTCAACGGGACCCCGCTCGAGGCTGCGCCCTGCGATCGGATCGAGGGGCTCGAGCAGATCGACCGCGTGATCGATATCGATCAGACGCCTATCGGGCGCACGCCGCGCTCCAACCCTGCGACCTATACTGGGCTGTTCGCGCCGCTGCGTGAGCTGTACGCGGCCGTGCCGGAGAGCCGCGCGCGTGGGTACGACGCGGGACGCTTCAGCTTCAACGTGAAGGGCGGACGCTGCGAGGCCTGTCAGGGGGACGGCCTCATCAAGGTCGAGATGCACTTCCTGCCCGACATCTACGTGCCGTGCGATGTGTGCAAGGGGCAGCGCTACAACCGCGAGACTCTCGAGATCCGCTATCGCGGCAAGAACATTCACGAGGTTCTCGAGATGACCGTGGAGGATGCGCTGCGCTTTCTCCAGAACGTGCCTGCGATCGCCGGCCGACTGCAGACACTGGTCGACGTGGGGCTGTCCTATCTGCGCCTGGGGCAGAATGCGACCACACTCTCGGGCGGCGAGGCCCAGCGCGTAAAGCTCTCGCGCGAGCTCTCCAAGCGCTCCACCGGTCGCACGCTCTACATTCTCGATGAGCCCACCACGGGGCTGCACTTCCACGACGTGGCACAGCTGCTCGAGGTCCTGCACCGCTTGCGTGACGAGGGCAATACGATCGTCGTCATCGAACATAATCTCGATGTGATCAAGACGGCCGATTGGGTGATCGACCTGGGACCCGAGGGAGGCGCTCAGGGGGGCACTCTCGTGGCGAGTGGCACCCCCGAGGCCGTGGCTGCCGTGGCGGGCTCGTATACCGGGGAGTACCTGCGACCCCTCCTGGCGCGGGCGGGCGTTACCCGCGCCTCAGCGGGGGCGTGACAGGGCGTGTCGCGGATTCCGAGCCGCTGTTTTCGAGGCTCGCCGCCGCCTCGTGAACCTGGTTGTTGCAAATGCGAACCGTTCTCATCGATACTGCTTGCATGGACGGTGTTGCGATCATGGGCGCAGTGTCGACTGCAGCGGCGGAGGCTCGCGAGAGCGTGTCCTTGAGCTCGCTGCGTGCCGGCAGCATCGCGATGGTCGTCTCGGTCGGTATCCGGCG
The DNA here is from genome assembly GCA_035501955.1 of Steroidobacteraceae bacterium. Taxonomy (GTDB): domain Bacteria; phylum Pseudomonadota; class Gammaproteobacteria; order Steroidobacterales; family Steroidobacteraceae; genus JASHUC01. The sequence goes on along the minus strand of DATJVD010000042.1, from coordinate 20,046 downwards.
CGAAGCGTTGAGCGCGCTCGAGCGGCGGCTGCTGGAGCTGGGATTCATCGGCGGAGAGCAGGTGCAGGTTCTCGCCGAGGCTCGTCCGGGCGGTGATCCGATCGTCGTCCGCCTGGGCAGTACGACCCTCGCACTGCGGCGCCGTGAGGTGGAGTCCGTGTGGGTCACGCGGACCGACGGTGAGCCGTGAACGCCCAGGCCGCTGCGCCGGGCATCAGCCTGTCGCTCGTCGGTGTACCGAACTGCGGTAAGACCGCACTTTTCAACCGTCTGACGGGAAGCCGCCAGAAGGTCGCGAACTATCCCGGGGTCACCGTGGAGCGCAAGGAAGGGCGCCTCGTTGCGCCGCGCACGGGGCACGTCTATCGCGTGGTCGACCTGCCCGGTGCCTACAGCCTCCAGCCCACGACGCTCGATGAGGCGATCACGCGCGACGTGGTGCTCGGCCGACATGCCTCCGAGCAGCCGCCCGACCTCCTGGTGTGCGTCGTCGATGCCACCAATTTGCGTCTCAATCTGCGCTTGGTGCTCGATCTGAAGCGCCTCGGGCGGCCCCTGATCGTTGCCCTCAACATGAGCGATCTGGCACGCGAGCGCGGCTATGGTCTCGATCGCGCGGCGCTCGCGCGCGCACTCGGCGTGCCGGTCATCGAGACGGTCGCCGTGCAAGCCGGCGGGGAGCGCGGGCTCATCGAGGCCATCGATCTGCACTTCAGCGGCCGCACGCCACTCGAACGGTCCGGTCTGGTCGATGCTCCCGCGGCGAGCGCCGCGGACATCGAGGCTACGCAGCGCGAAGTGCGACGCATCCTCGGTCAGATCGGCTATCGCGTGCCGCCGCGGCTTGCGCTCCTGGAGCGCTTCGATGCGATCGTCCTGCATCCGGTCTCAGGGCCGCTGCTGCTCGCGGTCGTGCTGTTCCTCATGTTCCAGGCGGTCTTCAGCTGGGCGCGGCTCCCCATGGATGCGATCCAGTCCGCGGTTGCAGCCCTCGGCGGTTGGATCGGGAGCACGATGAGCGATGGCCCGCTGCGCCATTTGCTCGTGGACGGCGTGATCGCCGGTGCCGGCAGCGTGCTCGTATTTCTGCCCCAGATCATCGTGCTGTTCGCATTCATCCTGGCGCTCGAAGACTCGGGCTATCTGCCGCGCGCGGCATTCCTGCTCGATCGTCTGATGGGCAAGGTGGGACTCTCGGGCCGCGCCTTCATCCCGCTCCTCTCGAGCTTTGCGTGCGCCATTCCCGGAATCATGGCCACGCGCACCATTCCCTCCGCGCGGGACCGTCTGGCGACGATCATGATCGCGCCGCTCATGACCTGCTCGGCGCGGCTACCCGTGTATGCGCTGCTGATCGCCGCGTTCATCCCGCGCCGCTCCTACGGCGTGTTCAATCTGCAGGGCATCGTGCTGTTCGCGCTGTACGCACTGGGCGTGCTCGCGGCCATGGGCGTGGGCCTGGTGCTGAAGCGCACCTTCATGCGCGGTGACTACCACCCGCTGCTGCTCGAGCTGCCCGAGTACAAATGGCCCAATCTGCGCAATCTGGCGCTCGGCCTGCTGGAGCGCATCCGCATCTTTCTCATGCGCGTGGGCACGATTCTGCTCGCGCTCATGATCGTGCTCTGGTTCCTCGCCAGTTTTCCGGCACCGCCCGCCGGCGCCACGGGACCGGCGATTCAGTACAGCTTCGCAGGCATGATCGGCCGCGGGCTCGAGACGCTGTTCGCGCCGATTGGCTTCAACTGGCAGATCTCGGTCGCGCTGGTGCCGGGGCTCGCCGCGCGCGAGGTGGCGGTGGGCGCGCTGGGCACCGTGTATGCCATGTCGGCAGCGGGCAAGGATGTCGCCGGTGCGCTGCTGCCGGTGATCGCCAGCAGCTGGAGTCTCGCGACCGGGCTTTCGCTCCTTGCCTGGTATGCCTTCGCGCCGCAGTGCCTGTCGACGATCGCCGTCGTCAGGCGCGAGACGAACTCCTGGCGCTATCCGCTCGCGATGGTGCTGTATCTGTTCGCGCTCGCCTACGCGGCATCCTTCGTCACGTACCGCGTCACGCGGCTGCTGACGGGCGCATAGGAGGCCCGCGACTCATGCAGCTGCAGATCGTGATCGCCGCCGTACTCGTCGCGTTGAGCGCCGTCTATGCCGTGTGGCGTCTGCTGTCCGCGGGTCGGCGACTATGGCTGCTCGAGCGCTTGCTGCCCGCCGCTCGCGAGCGCACGCGTGTCGGCCGCTGGCGCGCGAGCGTCAGGAAGGCGGCGCTCGCGGATGCGGCGCGCGGCTGTCAGGGCTGTGCGCCCGGCTCGCGCGCGCGGCGCTGGCCCGACTCGAATAGCTGACGCACTTCCCCGTTGATGACGGTCTCCTTGTAGCGGCCGCGAGTGTAGATCGACACCACGCGACGCCAGAAATTCACCGCGCCCGGATTGCGCTGGTACTCCACGATCTCCCAGCGGCCTGCGAAACGATCGAGGATCAGCTGCACCGCGCCGCGTCCGATGCCGAGCCCGCGATGCGGGCGCGACACGAAGAACTCGGCCATGCGGTAGTCCACGCTGCGGCCGTCGGCGCGCGGCGCGGCGCGCGCGACCATCGCGAATCCCACCGGCTGCGCCGAGCTCGCGATCACCAGCGGGTAGGCGTTGGGATCGCCGAACCAGCGCGCGATCTGATCCGGCTCGCGATGACCGACCTCACCGAGCACCGGGAAGATTCCGGTGTTGAGCGGCGCCAGATCATCGAGATAGTCGCGGTACACGCGCGCAATCCAGAGCCGGTCGGTCTCCGAGTCGCGAGCATCACGCACACTGACGGTCACGCTAGCCTTCCCTGCGTTCCACGAAGCATTCCGAAAACAAACAGCCCGGACAGGACGCTCGCGCGCCGGTCCGGGCCGTGTGTGAGCCGTTCAGGCTCGAGTCAACAAGCCTCGAGCTTACTGCTTCGGCGGCGTCGACGGAGGAGCACCACCAGCAGGCGGATTGCCTTCGGCAGGTGGCGTCGCGGGCGCGGCACCGCCTTCGGTCGACGCGGGCGGCGCACCACCCGCATTGTCTGCGGGAGGCGTCGCGCCGGGAGCCGCCGGCTGTTCGGCCGGAGCCGACGCTGGAGGCGGAGACTCTGCTGCGGGCGCTGGGCTGGTGGCTTCCTGTTTTGAACAGGCTGCCAGCAGAAGCGCTGCGGCAAGAGCGCTGAGAGCGAGTTTCGTATTCATTGAGCGGTACCCCGAAAGAAGGAAAACGGTGAGAGACCAGGTCAAACCAACTACGTAGTCAACCGATTGCTTATCGCGCCGGCAAATTCTATAGAGTCGCCGCCGCTTTTGAAACATTCGTGACGCACGTGTCGGATGGCAGCGACACTTGCGTGGGAACAGCGTGCCCCCTTGTGCCTCGCTGTGCCTTGCTGTGCTCCCTGTACGCGCACATGAGCGCACGTGCACTCTGCACTCTGGCGTGATGCTCGAGTGCTACATTGAATGCTGCAGCGCAGCGTTACAGTCTGCAACGCCTTGAAGGCCTTTTGCCGATCTTCTAGTCTGCCCGCGTGAGTGCAGAGTTCGCCGATCTCGCCGATCTCGCGGCCGACTACCCCGCGCACTTGAGCCAGGTGCGTACGCGCTTCGATCGCGCGCTCACCGCAAGCGGCTACTCGGGCGTGCTCATCTACTCCGGACCGCTCGAAGAGATCTTCCGCGACGATCAGGCCTATCCGTTCAAGGCGCACGCCTGGTTCAAGGCGTGGGTGCCGGTCACGGACGTGCCGGACTGCTTTCTTTATTACGAGCCCGGACGCTCGCCCACCGTGCTGTTCCACAAGCCGGTCGACTACTGGTACAAGCCCGCGGATCTGCCGCAGGCCTTCTGGACGCACTTCGTCGATCTCAAGCCGGTCCCCGACCGCACGGCAGCACGCGCAGCTCTGCCGAAGAAGCTCGGCGGCATCGCCTATATCGGCAGCGCCATTCCCGAGCTCGGGAGCTGGGGGATCGAGGCGCTCAATCCGCTCGATCTGCTCACGCGACTTGAATACGAGAGGGCCGTCAAGACGCGCTACGAGCTCGCTTGCCTGCGCCGCGCGAGCCGCATGGGCGCACGCGGACATCTGGCGGCGGCGCGCGCGTTCGCGGGCGGCGCCTCTGAGTTCGAGATCGAGCTGGCCTTTCTCGCAGCCTGCGGTCTGCGAGAGCAGGAGCTGCCCTACAACCCGATAGTAGCGCTCAACGAGAATGCGGCCGTGCTGCACTATCAGCTGCTGGAGCGCGCGCGACCCGCCGCCGTGCATTCGCTGCTGATCGATGCGGGCGCGGAGTTTGGCGGCTTCGCGAGCGACATCACCCGCACGTATGCCTACGGTGATGGCGATTTCGGCGCCCTGGTGGGCCACTTCGACGACCTGCAGCAATCGCTATGCGCGAGCGTGCATGCCGGTATCGACTGGCGCGATGTACACCTCTCCGCGCACCGCCTGATCGCCGAGCTGCTGCGCGATGCCGGCATCATCACCTGCGATGCCGAGGAGGCGGTCGAAACCGGCGTATCGAGCGTGTTCTTGCCGCACGGCGTCGGCCATCTGCTTGGACTACAGGTGCACGACGTCGGTGGACTGTTGCGTGCGCCCGAGGGGGACGAGATCCCGCGCCCCGAAGGGCATCCATTCCTGCGCCTGACACGCGTGCTCGAGGAAGGCTTCGTCGTGACGATGGAGCCCGGCATCTACTTCATAGGGCAGCTCCTCGAGCAGGCGCGCAGCGATCATCGCGCCGCGCGCATCGATTGGGCGCGTGTGGAGAGCCTGCGCAAGTTCGGCGGCATCCGTATCGAGGACGATCTAGCGGTCACGGCGAGTGGCTGCGAGAACCTGACGCGCGATGCCTTCCGCTCCGAGTCGGCGCGGCGGGGGGAGTAAGTAGTGAATGCGCCCCCTCGTGAAAGTGGCACATGGATGTTCCCCTATCGACTCTGAGGGAACATACACTTTCCAGTTGGGCAGACCCCTCACCCGCACATACACGACCGCCCCGGGACGTCGCGTTTTTTCCGACCCGGTCGGCTGCGGTTTTGCAGCGCTTCGGGCGCGCGACGGCGCCCGGGCTTCCTCAGCGCTTCGCGAGCTCGTCGCGGATCTCTTGCAGCAGCTGCTCGGTCTTCGTCGGCGGCGGGGGGGGCGTCGCGGATGACGGCGACGGCGGCCGCTTCAGGCTGTTGATGCCCTTGAGGAGAATGAAGAGCGCAAGCGCGATGATCACGAATTCGAAGATCGTCTGAAAGAAGTTCCCGTACCTGAACAGCACGGGCTTGCCGGCCGGATCCGACCCGATCCGCATGGCGAGCTCGCTGAAGTTGATGCCACCGATGGCAAGTCCGAGCGGCGGCATGATGAGATCGCCGACCAGCGAGCTGACGATTTTGCCGAATGCAGCGCCGATGACCACGCCAACAGCGAGGTCGATGACGTTGCCGCGCATTGCGAATTCTTTGAATTCTGTGGCAAGTCCCATGACGCACTCCCCGGCTATGTGATGTCGTTCAGGCGGTAGCGGCCTTCTTGCGACGCCGCGGTTTCTCCTCGGTCGCCGCATCCTCGGCGGCCTTCTTCTTGCGCTTTGGCTTCTCCGCAGCCGAGGCTTCCTTCGCCGCTTTCTTCTTCCGCTTTGGCTTCTCGTCGGTCGAAGCGCTCTCGGTGACGCCTTCCACGAGCTGCATGAGCGCCATGGGTGCCGCGTCACCCGGACGCGGCAGCATGTGCAGGATGCGCGTGTAGCCGCCCGGCCGCGCCTTGAAGCGCGGCGCGAGCTCGGCGAAGAGCTTCTCGACGATGACTGAGTCGCGGAGCCGCGCGAAGGCGAGGCGCCGGCGCGCCTCACTGTCCGTCTTGGCCAGTGTGATCAGCGGCTCCACCACGCGGCGCAGCTCCTTCGCCTTGGGCAAGGTGGTGCGGATGGTCTCGTGGCGCAGCAGCGCGACACTCATGTTCCGGAGCAGCGCGTGCCGGTGCGCGCTGTTGCGTGACAGCTGCCGGCCTGAAAGATGATGTCGCATGCGTGCGTTTCCCGCTCAGAAGCGCCCTTGGAGCGCCTTTAGAGAACGTCCCTGTCTTCGTCGTGCTTGAGACCCGCCGGCGGCCAGCCCTCGAGCCGCATGCCCAGCATCAGTCCGTGGCTCTGCAGAACTTCCTTGATCTCGGTGAGGGACTTCTTGCCGAGATTGGGCGTACGCAGCAGCTCGACCTCCGTCCGCTGCACCAGGTCGCCGATGTAATGAATGTTCTCGGCCTTCAGGCAATTCGCGCTGCGCACGGTGAGCTCGAGCTCGTCGACGGGACGCAGCAGGATGGGATCGAACTGCATCTCCGAGACCTTGGTGGCAGCCTCCTCCTCGCCCTGCAGATCGACGAACACGGAGAGCTGATCCTTGAGAATGCCACCCGCGCGGCGAATCGCCTCCTCGGCATCGATGGTGCCGTTGGTCTCGATGTCGATCACGAGCTTGTCGAGGTCAGTGCGCTGCTCGACACGCGCTGCATCCACCGAGTAGGTGACGCGGCGCACGGGCGAGAAGGACGCATCAAGCTGCAGCCGCCCGATCGGGCGCGTCTGCTCCTCGAAGGCGGCGCGCTGGGCCGCCGGCCGATAGCCGCGCCCGCGCTCCACGCGCAAGGTCATGTTCAGCTCGCCCGCCTTGGTGAGATTGGCGATGATGAGGTCGGGATTGACGACCTCGATGTCGTGATCCGTCTGGATGTCTCCCGCCGTCACGGGACCGGGACCCTTCTTGTGCAGACGCAGCTCGGCCGTGTCGCGCGTGTGCATGCGAATCGCGACCTGCTTCAGATTGAGCAGTATGTCGACCACGTCCTCCTGTACGCCCTCGATGCTCGTGTACTCGTGGAGCACGCCGTCGATCTCGACCTCGGTGATGGCGCTGCCCGGCATGGAGGACAGCAGCACGCGCCGCAGCGCGTTGCCGAGCGTGTGGCCGAAGCCCCGCTCGAACGGCTCGATCACGACGCGTGCCTGTCGAGGCGCAACCGGCTGCACCTTGACCACACGCGGCTTCAGAAACTCTCCAATGGAACCCTGCATTGCACTCACACCTTGCCGGCGCACCCGGCAGCAAAGGAAATCACTGCGTATACGGTGCGGTCACCCAGGCCAACCGCATCACGCCGCCCATGCGGCGCGCGAGCTCAATCACTTCGAATACAGCTCGACTACCAGGTTCTCGTTGATGTCCGGCAGGACGTCATCCCGCGCCGGCACCGTCTTGAACACTCCGCGCATCTGCTTGTCGTCCACCTCGACCCAGTCGGGCAGGCCGACCTGCTGCGCGACGTTGAGCGCGCCCTGGATGCGCAGCTGCTTGCGCGACTTCTCGCGCACCTGCACCACATCGCCGGGCCGGCATTGATAGGACGCAATGGTCACGACCTGTTCGTTCACCGTGAGCGCCTTGTGGCTGACGAGCTGGCGCGCCTCGGAGCGCGTGGCCGCGAAACCCATGCGATAAACGACGTTGTCGAGCCGGCACTCCAGGAGCTTCAGCAGGTTCTCGCCGGTCGCCCCCGCGCGGCGCGCGGCCTCCTCGTAATAGTTGCCGAATTGCCGCTCCAGCACGCCGTACATGCGGCGCAGCTTCTGCTTCTCGCGTAGCTGCAGGCCGTAATCGGACAGCCGCGTGCGGCGCTCGCCCTTGATGCCTCCGGGCGGCACTTGCAGCTTGCACTTGTTCTCGAGCGGCTTGACGCCGCTCTTGAGGAACAGATCCGTTCCCTCGCGTCGCGCGAGCTTGCACTTCGGACCGATGTAACGCGCCATGTCGCTGTTCCTCTCAGACCCGACGCTTCTTGGGCGGCCGGCAGCCGTTGTGGGGAATCGGGGTCACATCCGCAATGCTCGTGATCTTGAGGCCGCAGGAATTGAGCGCTCGCACGGCCGACTCGCGCCCCGGTCCCGGTCCAGCCACGCGCACTTCCACGTTCTTCACACCGTGCTCCTGCGCGGCTGTGCCCGCCTTCTCCGCGGCAACCTGCGCGGCAAATGGCGTGCTCTTGCGCGAGCCGCGAAAGCCACAGCCACCTGCGGTGGCCCAGGAGAGCGTGTTGCCCTGTCGATCGGTGATCGTGACGATGGTGTTGTTGAACGACGCATGCACGTGCGCGATCGCATCGAGCACGTTCTTACGGGCCTTCTTCGGCTTCTTCGCAGCGGCGCTCGCGCCCGCGTTCTGACCTTCGCGTTTCTGCTCAGCCATTTAAAACCTCATGCCTTGCCGGGCGGTGCGTTGAGCTTCACGGCCTGCTTACGCGGGCCCTTGCGCGTGCGCGCATTGGTGCGCGTGCGTTGCCCCCGGACCGGCAACCCGCGCCGATGGCGCATGCCCCGGTAGGTGCCGAGGTCCATGAGGCGCTTGATGTTCATGGACACCTCGCGGCGCAGGTCGCCTTCCACCGCCCACTTCGCGATCTGCGAGCGGATGGCGTTCACCTCCACCTCGGTCAAGTCCTTGACGCGCGTCTCGGGCTTCACGCCGGCGCCCTGACAGGCCTCGAGCGCGCGCGCGCGTCCCACGCCGTAGATATGCGTGAGCCCCACCCACACGTGCTTGTTCATCGGGATGTTGATGCCGGCTATGCGTGCCATGTGCGAACCTGCCTATCTATGGCCTGGGGCCCGGGAATTCAATGGAAGCGCCACGCTCTAGCCCTGGCGCTGCTTGTGCCGCTGATCGCTGCAGATGACGTACACCACGCGGCGCCGGCGCACGATCTTGCAGTTCTTGCAGATCTTCTTCACTGATGGACGGACTTTCATGGATCAGCCTCCGGGGCCGCTGCGGCCGTAGCCGAGCAGGTTGGCTTTCTTGAGCAGGCCGGGATATTGATGCGAGACCGTGTGCGCCTGCAGCTGCGCCATGAAGTCCATGACGACCACGACGACGATCATGAGCGAGGTGCCGCCGAACTGGAACGGGACACCCTGGGAAGACACCAGGAACTCCGGCAGCAGGCATACGGCGACGACGTAGAGCGCGCCCCACAGCGTGAGCCGCGTCAGTACCTTGTCGATGTACTCCGCCGTCTGCTGGCCCGGCCGAATGCCTGGGATGAACGCGCCCGACTTCTGCAGGTTCTGCGCCGTATCGCGCGCATTGAACACGAGAGCCGTGTAGAAGAAGCAGAAGAAGAGGATCAGCAGTCCGTAGGCGACCAGGTGCAGCGGCTGCCCGTATCCCAGGGAGGCCGCGAGGCCTTGCAGCGTGTTACCGAGCCAGCCGTTGGTGCTCGAGCCGAGGAAATTCGCGATCGTCGCGGGAAATACGAGCAGGCTCGAGGCGAAGATCGGCGGAATGACGCCCGACATGTTGAGCTTGAACGGTAGATGGCTGCTCTGTCCGGCGTATAGCCGTCGCCCCACCTGACGCTTGGCGTAGTTGACGGGAATGCGGCGCTGCGCGCGCTCCATGAACACGACGAAGGCCGTCACGCCGAGCACCACGATAATGAGCAGCAGCGCGAATGGACCCGACATCTCGCCGGTGCTGATCGCCTCGGCCGTGTTGCCAACCGCGCCAGGAAGTCCCGCGACGATGCCTGACAGGATCAACATGGAGATGCCATTGCCGATGCCGCGCTCGGTGATCTGCTCGCCCAGCCACATGAGGAACAGCGTGCCCGTGGTCATGGTGACCGTCGCGGTGAACCACCACTGGAAGCCGGTGATGATCGTCATGCCGTTGTTCTGCAGCGCGACAGCGGCAGCGAGCGACTGGAAGAAGGCAAGCAGCACCGTGCCGTAACGGGTGTACTCGGTCAGCTTGCGCCGGCCGGACTCGCCCTCCTTGCGCAGCTCGATGAGCTGCGGGACGACCATCGACATCATCTGGATGATGATGGACGCGGAGATGTAGGGCATCACGCCCATGGCGAAGATCGACAGCCGCTGCAGCGCACCGCCCGAGAACATATTGGCGATGCCGAGGATGGTGTTCGACTGGTCGTTGAAGAAGCGCGCCACGGCCGCCGGATTGATCCCGGGCACCGGGATGAAGGTGCCGATGCGATACACGACCAAGCCGCCGATCAGGAACAGCAGCCGGCTGCGAATCTCACCGTAGCGCGCGGCTTCGCCAAGCGCGGCAGCGGGATTGGTAAGAGTTTGATTGGCCACTTGCGTTCGTTTCCGTTGAAGAGGCGCTGATCCTCAGGCCTCGATCTTCCCGCCCGCCGCCGTGATGGCGGCCTGCGCGCCCTTGGTCGCCGCGATGCCCTTGAGCGTCACGGCCTTGTCGATCGCTCCCGAGAGTACGACCTTGGCGCGCTCGGCGAATTCCGGAACGATCCCCGCCCTCTTGAGCGCGGCGAGATCGATGACCGGCACGTCGAGCTTCGCAAGCTCGTGCAGGCGAACCTCCGCGCGCGTCAGCTTGATGGCTGAGCGGAAGCCCACCTTCGGCATGCGGCGCTGTAGCGGCATCTGTCCGCCCTCGAAGCCGACCTTGTGATAGCCGCCCTTGCGGGCGCGCTGTCCCTTGACTCCGCGCCCGCAAGTCTTGCCCTGCCCTGCCGAGGCACCGCGCCCGACACGCAGCCGCGCTCGGCGCGCACCGCTGCCCGGCTTCAAAGTATTCATGCGCATGACGGTCAGCCCTCCACGCGCAGCAGGTGCTGCGCCGTGCGGATCATGCCGCGGTTCTCGGCGGTATTCGCCACGCTCACGGTCTGATGGCGGCGGCGCAGCCCGAGGCCGCGCACCGAGGCCGCGATGTGGGCGAGCTGCCCGTGAACACTCTTGAGGAGCGTCACCTTGAGTTCCTTGGCGGGGGCGCTCACGCGAGGATCTCCTCCAGGGTCTTGCCACGCTTGGCGGCGACCTCATCGGGCGAGCGCACGTGCGAGAGCGCATCGATGGTGGCGCGCACGACGTTGATCGGATTGCGCGAGCCATAGCTCTTGGCAAGCACATTGCGCACGCCGACGCACTCGAGCACCGCGCGCATGCCACCGCCTGCGATGACACCCGTACCGTCCGAGGCGGGCTGCATCAGGACGCGCGTCGCGCCGTGGGTGCCCTTGACCGCGTAGTAGAGGGTGTCGTTGCGCAGGGCGACGTTGATCATGTTCTTGCGCGCCTGTGCCATCGCCTTGGAGATGGCGACCGGCACCTCGCGCGCCTTGCCGAAGCCGTAGCCGACGCGGCCGGCGCCATCGCCCACCACTGTGAGCGCAGTGAAGCCGAACTGACGGCCGCCCTTCACGACCTTGGCTGTGCGGTTGACAGCGACGAGCTTCTCGAGCAGCTCATCCGCGGGTTGCCCTTTTTCCGGTCTTGCCATGATTCAGATACCCGTTCTCTAGAACTCGAGGCCCGCTTCGCGCGCGGCATCCGCCAGCGCCTTGATGCGGCCGTGAAACTGAAATCCCGAGCGATCGAAGGCTACCTTCTGCACGCCGGCTGCCTTCGCGCGCTCGGCGATCGCGCGGCCGACGGCCTTCGCGGCCTCGACGTTGCCGGTGGTCTTGAGCCCTTGGCGCACCTGCTCCTGCACGGTCGAGGCCGCTGCGATCACGGTCGCACCCGTGGGGTCGGTGAGCTGCGCATAGATGTGCCGCGGGGTGCGATGCACGCTGAGCCGCGCCACGCCCTGCGCGCGGATGCGTGCGCGGGTCTTCACCGAGCGTCGCTGGCGGCGCCCCTTCTTCGTGATCACGCTCATCGCTTCGATCTCCGCATCACTTCTTCTTGCCTTCCTTCAGCTCAATCTTCTCGTTCGCATAGCGCACGCCCTTGCCCTTGTAGGGCTCCGGCGGGCGCAACCCGCGGATCTCGGCGGCCACCTGGCCGACCTTCTGCCGGTCGACCCCGCGCACCATGATCTCGGTCTGGCTCGGCGTCTCGATCGCGATACCCTCCGGGATCGGGTAATCGACTGGGTGCGAGAAACCCAGGGTGAGGTGCAGCGACTTGCCCTGCACTTGGGCACGAAAGCCCACGCCGACCAGCTCGAGCTTGCGGTCGTAGCCCTTGGTGACGCCGAGCACCATATTTGCGATGTGCGCACGCGTGGCACCGGCCTGCATGCCGTCCTCACCACCGTACTTCACCGCGAGCTTCTTCTCCTCCTGGACGACGCTGATGCCCTTCTTGAGCGCCAGCGTCAACGTACCCTTGGCGCCCTTGATCGTCACGATCTCGGGCGTGACGGTGGCGCTCACGCCCTGGGGCAGCTCGATGGGGGCTTTGGCGACTCTGCTCATGGAATCACGCGACGATGCACAGCACTTCGCCACCCTGCCCGATCGAGCGGGCCTGGCGGTCCGTCATGACGCCCTTCGGCGTCGAAACGATCACCGTTCCCATGCCACCGAGGATCTTCGGCAGCTCGTCCTTGCCACGGTAGATGCGCAGCCCGGGTTTGCTCACGCGCTCCAGGCGGTCGATCACCGGCCGGCCCTCGTAGTATTTGAGGCCGACGATGAGAGTTTGTTTCGGGCCGTCACCGTCGATGCGATAGTCGGCCACGTAACCCTCCTCCTTCAGCACCCGCACGATCGCGGTCTTGAGCCGCGAGGAGGCCACGGTCACCTCGGTCTTGCGCGCGCTCTGTCCGTTGCGAATGCGCGTCAGCAGGTCGGCAATGGGATCGGTCATGCTCATGCGGCTTTTCCTTACCAGCTCGCCTTCGACAGCCCGGGGATCTCACCGCGCATCGCAACCTCGCGGATCTTGACGCGCGACAGGCCGAACTTGCGATACACGCCGCGCGAGCGCCCGGTGATCTGGCAGCGGTTGCGCAGGCGCGAGGGACTCGCATCGCGCGGCTGTGATTGCAGGCGCGCCTGTGCGGCCTGACGCTCCTCGGGGCCGGTCTTGGGATTGCGAATCAGCTCTTTGAGCTGCGCGCGCTTCGCCGCGTAGCGCTTCACGATTTTGGCGCGACGCTTCTCGCGCTCGACCATGTTCGTCTTCGCCATGAGCGTTTCGTACCTCTTACTTCCTGAACGGGAAGCTGAATGCCTCAAGCAGTGCCCGGCCCTGCTTGTTGTCGGCCGCGGTGGTGGTGATAGTGATGTCCATGCCGCGCACCTGATCGATCTGGTCGTACTGGATCTCGGGGAAGATGATCTGCTCGCGCACTCCGAGGCTGTAATTGCCCTGCCCGTCGAAGGCGCGCGGCGAGACGCCGCGGAAGTCGCGGATGCGCGGAATCGCGATGTTGATCAGTCGATCCAGGAACTCGTACATGCGCGCCCCGCGCAGCGTCACCTTGCAGCCGACGGGCAGGCCCGCGCGCAGCTTGAACGAGGCGATCGACTTGCGTGACTTGCAGACCAGCGGCTTCTGTCCGGTGATCTTGGTGAGGTCGGCGACCGCGGCATCCATGATCTTCTTGTCCGCCACGGCCTCACCGACGCCCATGTTCACCGTGATCTTGCTGATGCGCGGCACCTGCATGGCGTTTTCGAGGCCGAGGTCCTTGCGGAGCTGCGGCACGATCTTGTCGCGGTAGTACTCTTGCAGTCTGGCCATAAGTTCACACAACCGGGGCGCTCGTCACGCCTCCAGCATCTCTCCGTTGGAGCGGAAGCAGCGCACCCTTCTGCCGTCGGCGAGCGTCTTGAAGCCGATGCGATCCGCCTTCTTGGTGGCGGGGTTCCAGATGGCGATCTTGGAGACGTGCAGCGGCATCTCCTTGTCGATGATGCCACCCGGCCGCGGCGGGCTCGCCTGCGGATTGGGCTTCTGGTGCTTCTTCACCTTGTTCACGTTCTCGACCACGACGTGCTCCTCGAGCACGCGGATCACGGTGCCGCGCGCGCCTTTGTCGCGCCCCGAGATCACCACCACCTGGTCGCCCTTGCGGATCTTTCTCATCACAGCACTTCCGGAGCGAGGGAGATGATCTTCATGAAGGCCTGCGTGCGCAGCTCGCGCGTCACCGGTCCGAAGATGCGCGTGCCGATCGGCTCGAGCTTGTTGGTGAGCAGTACCGCCGCATTGCCATCGAAGCGAATCAGCGAGCCATCCGGACGCCGCACGCCGCGCTTGGTGCGTACCACGACTGCGTCGTACACCTCGCCCTTCTTGACCTTGCCGCGCGGGATCGCATCCTTGACGCTCACCTTGATGACGTCGCCGACCGTCGCGTAGCGCCGCCGCGTGCCGCCGAGCACCTTGATGCACATCAGCGTGCGCGCGCCGCTGTTGTCCGCGGCATTGAGCATGGTACGTAGTTGAATCATGGTGAGCTCTCGAGCTGCGACTCAGCGCGCCTGCGCGCGCTCGAGCACGGCCACGAGCCGCCACGACTTGCGGTGCGACAGCGGCCGGCACTGCGCGATGGTCACCTTGTCACCCTCGCGCGACTCATTCTTCTCGTCGTGTGCGAGCAGCTTCGTGGTGCGACGGATGTACTTGCCGTAGGTCGGGTGCCTGACCAGGCGCTCGATCTCGACCGCGATCGTCTTCTGCATCTTGTTGCTCACCACGCGGCCGGTGAGGGTCTTGGTCTCTGCGCTCATTTGCTGCGTACTCCACCCGCCGCCTGCGTCTCGCGCATGACGGTCTTCAGGCGCGCGATATTGCGGCGCACCTTGCTGAACTGATCCGGCTTCACGGTCTGTCCGGTTGCCCTCTGCATGCGCAGCGCGAACTGCTCGCGGCGCAGCTTGGTGAGCTCATCGACGAGCTCCTCGGCTGATTTTCCCCGCAGCTGCTTGGCTTCCATCTAGCGCACCTGCCGCTTCACGAACGCCGTCGACACCGACAGCTTGGAGCTCGCCAGGCGAAAGGCCTCGCGCGCCGTAACCTCATCCACGCCTTCCATCTCGAACAGCACCTTGCCGGGCTGTACGCGCGCGACCCAATACTCGACGTTGCCCTTGCCGCTGCCCATGCGCACCTCGAGCGGCTTCTTGGTGATCGGCACGTCGGGAAAGACGCGGATCCAGATCTGTCCGCCGCGCTTCACGTAGCGCGCCATGGCACGCCGCGCCGCCTCGATCTCGCGCGCGGTCATGCGCGCGCGGCTCGTGGCTTTCAGCCCGAACTCGCCGAAGGAGACGGAGCTGCCGCGCAACGCCATGCCGCCGTTGCGGCCCTTGAACTGCTTGCGGTACTTGGTGCGCTTCGGCTGCAGCATGAGGGTGCCTTCAGGCCGGCGTCTCGGTCGGCGCCGCCGGAGTGGCCGGTGCCTGTGGCGGTGTCGCCGTGGCCGGTGCGGCCGCCTCGCTTTCGGGCGCCGCCGCCTGCGTGAGATCAGCCTGGTCGAAGATCTCGCCCTTGAAGATCCACACCTTGACGCCGATGACGCCGTAGGTGGTGCGCGCCTCGGACAGACCGTAATCGATGTCCGCGCGGAAAGTGTGCAGTGGAATGCGCCCCTCGCGATACCACTCAGTGCGCGCGATCTCCGCGCCGTTCAACCGTCCCGAGACGCGCACCTTCACGCCGAGGGCGCCGCTGCGCATGGTGCTCATCACGGCGCGCTTCATGGCACGCCGGAACATCACGCGCTTCTCGATCTGCTGCGCGATGCCGTCGGCCACGAGCTGCGCATCGAGCTCGGGCTTGCGGATCTCGGCGATGTTGAGACGCACGTCGATGACGTTCATGCCGAGCAGCTTCGCTGTCTCGAGCCGCAGCTTCTCGATGTCCTCGCCCTTCTTGCCGATCACGATGCCGGGACGTGCCGTCTGAATCGTGATGTTGACCTTCTTCGCGGCGCGCTCGATCTGAATGCGGCTCACCGAGGCGTCCGCGAGGCGACTGTGCAGGAACTGGCGCACACGGAAATCGGTATTCACGTGCACCGGAAACTGCTTCTTGCCCGCATACCACTTGGACATCCAGTCGCGTGTGATGCCGAGCCGTATGCCGAGCGGATTGACCTTCTGACCCATGCTTTCAGTCCTTCTTGCCGTCGCTGACCGCGATGGTGATATGGCTGTTGCGCTTGATGATGCGCGTGCCCCGTCCCTTGGCGCGTGCCGCGAAGCGCTTGAACATCGGCGCGGCATCGATGTGGATACGGGACACCTTCAGATCGTCCACGTCGAGTCCCTGGTTCTCCTGCGCATTCGCGATCGCCGACCAGAGCACCTTGTAGACGAGCTTCGCGCCCTTCTTCGGCATGAACTTGAGGGTGTTGAGCGCATTGTTGACCGGCTGGCCGCGCACGGTGTCGGCCACCAGGCGGCACTTCTGCGGCGAGATCCGCGCGTAGCGCAATACGGCTGTGACTTCCATTTAGCGTGCCTCGAGCCCTGCCATCAAGTCGCCGCGGGCGCGGTCTCTACCTTCTTGTCGCCCGAGTGCGCCTTGAAGATGCGCGTCGGCGCGAACTCGCCGAGCTTGTGCCCCACCATGTTCTCGGTCACGAGCACCGGAATGTGCTGGCGCCCGTTGTGCACGGCGATGGTGAGTCCCACCATGTCGGGCACGACCATCGAGCGGCGCGACCAGGTCTTGATCGGCTTGCGGTCGTTCCTGGCATGTGCCACCTGCACCTTCTTCGCGAGATGCAGATCGACGAACGGACCCTTCTTCGTTGAACGTGGCATGTGTGACTACCTGAGTTTCTCTAGCGCACCTTGTTGCGGCGCCGCTGCACGATCATGTTGTCCGTGCGCTTGTTATGGCGCGTCTTCAAACCCTTGGTGTTCCAGCCCCAGGGCGAGACCGGATGCGGGTTGCCCTGGCCGGACTTGCCCTCGCCGCCGCCGTGCGGATGGTCGACGGGATTCATGGCAAGTCCGCGCACGGTGGGACGCACGCCGCGCCAGCGCATGGCGCCCGCCTTGCCGTAGCTGCGCAGATTGTGCTCGTCGTTGCTGACCTCGCCGATCGTCGCGCGGCAATCGATATGTACCCTACGGATCTCGGTGGACTTGAGCCGCAGAAATGCATAGACGCCTTCGCGCGAGGTGTACTGCGCGGAGCTGCCGGCACTGCGCGCGAGCTGCCCGCCCTTGCCCGGCTTCAATTCGATGTTGTGGACCAGCGAACCGACCGGAATGTGGCGCAGCGCCATCGAATTGCCGGACTTGATCGGCGCGTCGGCGCCCGAGCGCACCTCGTCGCCCTGTGACATGCCCTTGGTGGCGAGCACGTAGCGCCGCTCGCCGTCCTTGAAGCGCACGAGCGCGATGTGCGCGGTGCGATTCGGATCGTACTCGATGCGCTCGACGACGCCCGAAACGCCGTCCTTGTCACGCCGGAAGTCGATGATCCGGTACTTCTGACGCGAACCACCGCCGATGTGCCGCGTCGTCATGCGGCCGAAGTGGTTGCGACCGCCGCTCTTGTGCTGCGCGACGGTGAGCGGGCGATGCGGCTCGCCCTTGTACAGATGCGAGCGGTCCACGCGCACGACGCCGCGAGTGCCGGGTGATGTGGGCTTGAGCTTGTTGAGTGCCATGATCGTGCCGTCTCCCCGCTCAGCCCTTCGCCTTCGCTTCGTAGTCGATCGTCTGTCCCTGCGCGAGGCGCACGTAGGCCTTCTTCCAATCCTGCGTGCGGCCCTGCAGGCGCCCGAAGCGGCGCTTCTTGCCGGGCTCGTTGATGACCTGCACGCCCTGCACCTGCACCTCGAACATCAATTCCACCGCCTTCTTGATATCCGTCTTGGTCGCCTCGCGGCGCACCCGGAAGGCGTACTGATTGTTGTTCTGCGTCGCGAGCGAGGTCTTCTCGGTCACATGCGGTGCGAGCAACACTCCGGTCAGCTGTTCACGGTTCATTGCAGCCGCGCCTCCACCATCTTCACCGCCGCCGCGGTCATCAGCACTTTGTCATGGCTGAGCAGGCTCACGGGATTGAGCTGCGCGACCTCGAGCACTTCCACTTCGGGCAGGTTGCGCGCGGCGAGGTAGAGCTTCTCGTCGCCGGCCTCGACCACGATCAGTACGCTCTGCAGCTGCCACGTCTTGAGCTGCGAGGCGAGCAGCTTGGTCTTGCCGGCATCGAGCGCGAGCTGCGAGACGACCAGCAGCCGCTCCTGGCGCACCAGCTCCGAGAGCATCGAACGGATAGCGCCGCGATACATCTTGCGGTTCACCTTCTGCGCGAAGCTGCGCGGCTTCGCGGCAAAGGTCCTGCCGCCGCCCACCCAGATCGGGCTGCGGTTCGAGCCGGCACGCGCCTGCCCGGTGCCCTTCTGTGACCAGGGCTTGCGGCCGCCGCCGCTCACCTCGGCGCGCGTCTTCTGCGCCTTGGTGCCCGCGCGGCCTGCCGCGCGATAGGCGGTGACGACCTGATGAATGAGCGCCTCATTGAGCTCGTGCCCGAATGCGGCCTCGGATGCCTGAAGCGCGCCGCCGCCATCGATGAGCTTGAGATTGATCATGGACGTTCGCTACTTGCTCGGTGCGGCGCTGACCGCCGCAGGCTTGGTGGCAGGAGCCGCCGCAGGCTTGGTGGCAGGGGCCGCCGCGGGCTTGGTCGCAGGAGCCGCCGCGGGCTTGGGCAGGGTCGTGCCCGGCTTCACCGCCTTGCTCGGGGCGATAGTCTTGCGTGCAGCAAGGCGCGCCGCCTTGAGCGAGGGTCGCACGATGACGTTGCCGCCCTCGGCCCCCGGCACGGCGCCCCGGATAAGGAGCAGGTTCCGCTCGGTGTCTACCTCCACCACCCGCAGGTTCTCGGTCGTGCGCCGCACGACCCCGAGATGCCCCGACATGCGCTTGCCCTTGAAGACGCGACCGGGCGTCTGGCGCTGACCGATGGAGCCCGGTGCCCGGTGCGAGACCGAGTTGCCGTGCGAGGCGTAGCCGCCTGCGAAGTTGTGACGTTTCATCGTCCCGGCGAAGCCCTTTCCCTGGGTCGTACCGGTTACATCGACGATCGCGCCCGCTTGGAACAGATCCGCCCGCAGCTCCGCGCCCGTCTTCAGATCAGCCGCCTCGCCTGCGGCGATGCGGAACTCGACCAGGCCACGGCCGGGTGCCACGTTGGCCTTTGCGAAATGGCCCGCGAGGGCCTTGCTCAGCAGCTGCGGCCGGCGAGTGCCGAAGGTCACCTGGACGGCTCGATAGCCCTCGTCCTCGACAGACTTGAGCTGCGTGACACGGTTGGGCAGCACTTCGATCACCGTAACCGGAACGGTCTCGCCGGTGTCGGTGAAGACGCGCGTCATGCCGCACTTGCGGCCGACCAGACCAATCGAGTTTTTCATGAGCGCTTCGTGGCCCTACGGTGGTTCACGATCTGCCAAACCGGTGGCATCCGTGGGTGCGTCAAGGCGACCCAGTCAGGGAGGTGCTCGGACAACAGGAGTTCAGGCGGCCGCGACGGGGCCTGATGCTCGAGTGGTCTTGGAGAGGCGCCGCGGCACGCTCCAACCTCGCCCGATACCGCCATTCACGACGCAACGCGCCGCGGGATTAGCCCTGGCGGAAAAGGCCGCGGAGTATACGGGGCGCGCTGCCCACGTACAAGCCCGGAATGGCTTGCCCCGCCGGCAAAAGCCACGCCTTTTGCCGGCCGTCGAAACTGGGTGGGCTGCACCTGCTCCGCTGCAAGCGCCGCAGGCGACTTTCAGCCAAATTGAATCAGTTCAGCTTGATCTGCACGTCCACACCCGCCGGCAGCTCGAGCTTCATGAGCGCATCGACGGTCTTGTCGGTCGGATTGAGGATGTCCATGAGGCGCTTGTGGGTGCGCAGCTCGAACTGGTCCCGCGCATCCTTATCGGCATGCGGGGAGATGAGCAGGGTGAAGCGCTCCATCTTGGTCGGTAGTGGGACAGGCCCCCGCACGGTCGCACCGGTGCGTTTGGCGGTCTCGACGATCTCGCGCGCGGAGGTGTCGATCAGGCGGTGATCGAACGCCTTGAGCCGGATCCGGATGTTCTGGTTTGCCATGTGTGGTGCTCAGTTATGAGTTGTGAGTTGTGAGTGGGAGGGCATGTTTCACTTCAACACCTTCGACACCACCCCCGAGCCGACGGTCTTGCCGCCCTCGCGGATCGCAAAGCGCAGGCCCTGCTCCATGGCAATCGGGCTGATCAGCTCCACCGTCATCTTGATGTTGTCCCCGGGCATCACCATCTC
>DATJVD010000041.1:0-78215 GCA_035501955.1 Steroidobacteraceae bacterium | reverse complement strand
GATGCCGGCCGGCGCACTGCCACGATCCACCTGCAGAACGTGCGGGCGCAGGAGGCCGCGATCGACTATGCGCGCACGGTGCTCGGCGCCCTGCATGAGGTAGAGAACGACGTCGCGGCCTACACCACCGACCAGGATCGGCGTGTCTCGCTCGAGGCGGCATCGGCCGCGAGTCGCGAGGCACTGACCCTCGCTCGGCAGCGCTATGAAAGCGGCGTGACGAGCTTCATTGAAGTTCTCGATGCAGAGCGCACGCTGCAGCAAAACGAGCTCTCGCGCGCCGAGACCACGACGGCCGTCTCGACCGATCTCGTGGCGCTCTACAAGGCGCTCGGCGGTGGCTGGGAGAACGCGCCGGGGTCGGCGCCCGCGAAACCTTAGGCAATCGGTGCGCCGGAGCCGCCGATCCGCTCAGCGGATCGGTAGCACGTGCAGCCGCGCGACTGCGCGCAGCGCGAAGCTCGAGTGCACGCGCGCCACGGCCGGCAGGCGCGTGAGCTGCTGACTGTGCACGCGCTCGAAGTCGGCGGTATCGGCGACCGCGACGCGCACCAGATAGTCGTAGTCGCCCGTCATGAGGTAGCACTCCATGACCTCGGGAATGCGCCGTACGGCCTCCTCGAATGCCTGCAGATCGGTCTGGTCCTGCCGATCGAGCGTGATGCTCACGAAGACGTTGACCGGCAGGCCGGCTTTTTCCTGATCGATCCGTGCACCGTAGCCTGCGATGAGTCCGGAGGTCTCCAGAGCCCTTACGCGGCGCAGACACGCTGATTCGGAGAGATGAACGCGCTCGGCGAGCGCGGCGTTGGTGATGCGCGCATCCCGCTGCAGCACATCCAGGATGAGGCGGTCGGTACGGTCGAGCTTCATGGCCGTTAAGTCTCAGGCATAATATGCGACAAATTTCATCAATCACGCAATTATCTGCTATATGGACCGCCTTCCGCAACGCAAGTTACAAGTATTCTTGCATCCATCGCGATAGGCTTGCGGAATCAGAATTACAAATTCTCGGAGTCGCGTATGCGTATCGGTGTCCCGCGAGAGATCAAGGTGCATGAATACCGGGTCGGACTGGTGCCGGCAGGCGTACGCGAGCTGGTGGCGGCCGGCCATGAAGTGATGGTGGAGACCGAGGCCGGCGAAGGCGTCGGCATTCTGGACCTGCAGTATCAACAGGCCGGTGCGAGCATCGGTCGCAGTGCGGCCGAGGTGTTCCGCTTTGCGGATCTGATCGTCAAGGTCAAAGAGCCGCAGCTCTCCGAATGTCGCATGCTGCGCGAAGGGCAGGTGCTCTTCACCTATCTGCATCTCGCCGCCGATCCCGCGCAGGCGCGCGCGCTCATGGATTCCGGTGCGACGGCGATCGCCTACGAGACCGTGACGGCCGCCGACGGCTCGCTGCCGCTGCTCACGCCGATGAGCGAGGTGGCGGGGCGCATGTCGATCCAGGTCGCCGCGAGCTGCCTGCAGAAGGCGAACGGCGGCAGTGGCGTGCTCCTCGGAGGCGTGCCGGGTGTTCTGCCGGCACGCGTGGTCGTGCTGGGCGGCGGCGTCGCGGGTACTCAAGCGATCGAGATGGCCGTGGGGCTGCAGGCGGATGTGGCCGTCGTCGACCGCTCCGTCAAGCGGCTGCGCGAGCTCGCAGCGCAGTTCGGCGGCCGGCTGAAGACGGTCTACTCGACGAGCGAAGCCGTCGAGCAGCTGGTCACCGAGTCCGACGTGGTGATCGGTGCGGTCCTCATCCCGGGCGCTGCCGCGCCCAAGCTCGTCACGCGCGCGATGGTCGCGCAGATGCGGCCGCTCTCGGTCGTCGTCGACATCGCGATCGATCAGGGTGGCTGCTTCGAGACCAGCCGTCCGACGACGCATGCGGATCCAACCTACAAGGTGGACGGCGTGATTCACTACTGTGTCACGAATATGCCGGGCGCGGTGCCGCGCACCTCGACCTATGCGTTGACGAACGCGACGCTGCCCTTCGTGCGCGAGCTTGCCGATTATGGTTGGAAGGGCGCACTCGAGCGTGATCCGCATCTGGCCCGTGGGCTCAACGTGCACGACGGCGAGATCCGGCACGAGGCCGTGGCGCGCGCGCTGCAGTCAGCCCTCGGAGAGGCGCGGGTGTGAGACACTGGCGGCCTTCCTCGGGGATGGGCACGCCTGGCCGGCATGAGTCTCTCGGTATTTGATGTCTTCAAGATCGGCATCGGCCCATCGAGCTCCCACACGATGGGGCCGATGCGTGCCGCGCGCGAATTTGCTCTAGGACTCAAGCGCGCGGGTCTGCTCGAGCAGACTGAGGAGGTCGCCGTCCGTCTCTACGGGTCGCTCGCGCTGACCGGCCACGGGCACGGCACGGATCGGGCGATTCTGCTCGGGCTCGAGGGAGCCGATCCGCAGAGCATAGATCCCGATGGCATCGAGCCGGCCGTGCAGCGCATCCGCTCGACCGGGCGCTTGCAA
Organism: Steroidobacteraceae bacterium; assembly: GCA_035501955.1. Lineage (GTDB taxonomy): Bacteria > Pseudomonadota > Gammaproteobacteria > Steroidobacterales > Steroidobacteraceae > JASHUC01. Next base: position 75,746 of record DATJVD010000041.1, on the reverse strand, counting down.
CTGCTCGGCGAGCGCGAGATCAGCTTCGATGAGCCGATGCAGCTGCTCTTCATGCGGCACGAGCTGCTACCGCGTCATTCGAACGGCATGCGCTTCACCGCGCTCGCGCCTGCGCAGCGCGTGTTATGCGAAGAGGACTACTACTCGCTCGGCGGTGGTTTCATCGTCCGCGGTGACGAGCCGGAGGCACGCGATGCCGTGCATCCGTCCCCGCCGTATCCCTTCAACACGGCAGCCGAGCTGCTCGCCTCGTGCCGGGAGCATGGGCTCGAGGTGTTCGAGCTGGTCATGGCCAACGAGCGCACCTGGCGCTCGGAAGAGGCGCTCCGCAGCGAGCTGCTGCGGATCTGGAGCGTCATGCAGGCGTGTGTCGAGCGCGGCTTTCGCCAGAGCGGCGTTCTTCCTGGCGTGTTACGCGTGCGCCGCCGCGCACCGAAGCTCTATCGCGTGCTCACCGAGAGCCGCGCGGAAGGCAGCGCGCTCGATGTGATGGACTGGGTGAATGCGTGGGCGCTCGCGGTGAACGAGGAGAATGCCGCCGGCGGGCGAGTGGTGACCGCACCCACCAATGGCGCCGCCGGCATCGTGCCCGCGGTGCTGCACTACTATCAGCGCTTCGAGCCGGGCGCGAGCGAGGAGGGCATCGTGCGCTTCCTGCTCACGGCCGCTGCCATAGGCATGCTCTACAAGCGCAATGCCTCGATCTCCGGCGCGGAGATGGGCTGTCAAGGCGAGGTCGGCGTCGCCTGCTCGATGGCCGCGGCGGGTCTGGTGGGCGCGCTCCACGGCACCAATGAGCAGATCGAGAATGCCGCCGAGATCGGTATGGAGCACAACCTCGGCCTCACCTGCGATCCGGTAGCCGGCCTGGTGCAGATTCCCTGCATCGAGCGCAATGCCATGGGTGCGGTGAAGGCGATCAATGCCGCTCGCCTCGCGATGCGTGGCGACGGCACTCACAAAGTCTCCCTCGATCAGGTGATCGCCACCATGCGCCAGACCGGCCGCGACATGGCGACCATCTACAAGGAGACCTCACAGGGCGGCCTCGCCGTCAACGTTCCGGAGTGTTGAGAGTGCACAATGCAAATCGCTCGCGCGCGCCAGTGCGCGCACACATGATGCTGGCCGCCGCGTGTGCAATCGGTGTCGCGATGGTTGCCCTGGCTCAGGACGGGCATGCGCCCGTGCCCTCACACGGGCTGCTCGGCTTCACGAGCGAGGGTGCCGCGAGCGAGACGGAGCTGGAGCGGCGGTTCGATGCGGCGCTCGATCCTGCCGATCAGAGCACGTGGCTCAAGAGCCTGTCCGCGGAGGCGAATCACGTTGGCTCGCCTCACGACAAGGCGAACGCCGAGACGATGGAGCAGATGCTGAAGTCCTGGGGCTGGGATGCGCACATCGAGACCTTCTATGTGCTGTACCCGACACCGAAGACGGAATCACTCGAGCTCGTCGCGCCGACGAGCTTCACGGCGAGCCTGCACGAGCCGCCGATTGCAGGTGATGCGACCTCGAGCCGCACCGACGGCCTGCCGCCCTACAACGTCTACGGCGCCGACGGCGATGTCACCGCCGATCTCATCTATGTCAACTACGGCATGGACGGCGATTACAAAGAGCTGGCTCGGCGCAACATCGACCCGAAGGGCAAGATCGTGCTCGTGCGCTACGGCGGCGGCTGGCGCGGCCTGAAGCCCAAGCTCGCCGAGGAGCACGGCGCACTCGCCTGCATCATCTACTCCGATCCGCGCGATGACGGCTATGCGCCGGGAGATCCCTATCCGCAAGGCGGGTGGCGTCCGGCCGAAGGCGTGCAGCGCGGTTCCGTCGCCGATATGCCGATCTACGCCGGCGATCCCCTCACGCCGGGCACGGCGGCGACCAAGAATGCCAAGCGACTCTCGATCGCGGACGCGAAGACGGTGCTCAAGATCCCCGTGATTCCGATCTCGTACGCGGATGCGCGTCCGCTGCTGGCAGCCATCGGAGGTCCCGTTGCGCCCGAGCCGTGGCGCGGCGCGCTGCCCGTCACGTATCACTTAGGTCCCGGTCCTGCGCGCGTGCACCTCACGATCAAGTCGGACTGGAGCCTGAAGCCCATCTACGACGTGATCGGCAGGATTCCGGGCTCGCGCTGGCCCGATGAGTGGATCGTGCGCGGCAATCACCATGATGGCTGGGTTTTCGGGGCGTGGGATCCGCTCTCGGGCGCCGTGGCGGAGCTCGCCGAGGCCAAGGCGATCGGCACCCTGCTGAAGAGCGGCTGGAAGCCGCAGCGCACGCTCGTGTACGCGAGCTGGGACGGGGAGGAGCCGGGTCTGCTCGGCTCCACGGAATGGGCCGAGGCCCATGCCGAGGAGCTGCAGCGCAAAGCCGTGCTCTACGTGAACACCGACGACAATGGGCGCGGCTTTCTGCAAGTCGGCGGCAGCCACTCTCTGCAGGCGCTCGTGAATCAGGTGGCGGCATCCGTCAAGGATCCGGAGACCGGCGCGAGCGTGCAGGCACGGCTGCGGGCCCGCCTGCTCGTCAACGGCTACGGTCCGAATGTGCGCGAGGAGGCCGCCAAGGTGGCCGCAAGCGCGGCCAGCGGCGCCGATCTGCAGCTCGGTGCGCTCGGCTCGGGCTCGGACTTCACGCCGTTCTTGCAGCATCTGGGCATCGCCGCCGTCAACTTCAACTACAGCGGTGAGGACGATCAGTCAGGCGTCTATCACTCGCAGTACGACTCCTTCGATCACTACGTGCGCTTCGGCGATCCGGGCTTTCATTACGGCGTCGCGATGGCGCAGACCGCGGGGCGATTGGTACTGCGCAGCGCGGATGCGGACGTGCTGCCGCTGCAGTTCGCGGGCTTCGCCGACATGGTGGCCACCTATCTGCAGGAGGTCCACAAGCTCGCCGACGAGCGGCGTAAGAATGCCGAGGACCTCGGGCGGCTCATCGATCAGAACGACTTCGGTCTCGCCTCGGATCCGACGCGGCCGCTACTGGCTCCGCAGCGCGAGCCGGCTGTTCCTTATCTGGAATTCGCGCCGCTCGACAACGCCGTCGCGCGCTTGAAGAGCGCGGCGAGCCGCTACGATGCGGCTTATGCCCGCAGCGCCGCCGGGGGTCTGCAGCTTGCCGCCGCGGACCGCGATCAGCTGAATGCGCTGCTGCGCGGGATGGAGCAGTCGCTGACCGATGCGCGCGGACTTCCGGGCCGCGACTGGTACAAGCACCTGATCTACGCGCCGGGTGTCCTGACCGGCTACGGGGCCAAGACCCTGCCGGGGGTGCGTGAGGCCATCGAGGGTAATCGCTGGGATGAGGCGAACACTTATATCGGTCTCACCGCGCGCGTGCTGAATGCGTATGCCGAGCGCCTTGATCGGGCCAGCGCGCTACTCACGCGCTGAGACGGCTGCGCCTCATGCGCTGAAAAGGCTCCCTCAGGGAGAAAGGCCGGGTGCAAAGCCCGCGAAGCGGCCGGCTTCGACGAGTGCGGTGGCCGCCGCGATGTCGGAATGCAGGAAGCGATCCTGCTCGTAGGGCGGCACTACGGATCGCACTATCTGCAATGCACTCTCGAGGCTTTGCGAGCTTCTGAGCGGCCGATGAAATTCGATCCCCTGCGCGGCGGCGAGTAGTTCGATGCCGACGATGCCGGCGGTGTTGCGCGCCATGTCGCCGAGCCGCCGCGCCGCGAAGGTCGCCATGCTCACATGGTCTTCCTGGTTGGCCGAGGTGGGAATGCTGTCGACGCTCGCGGGGTGCGCGAGTGACTTGTTCTCCGACACCAGCGATGCGGCAGTCACGTGCGCGACCATGAAGCCGGAGTTGAGTCCGCTGTCGCGCACCAGGAAGGCCGGCAGGCCGCTCATCTTGGGATCCACCAGCACCGCGATGCGCCGCTCGGAGAGCGAGCCGATCTCGGCGAGCGCGACGGCGAGCGCATCGGCCACCAGCGCGACCGGCTCGGCATGAAAGTTACCGCCGGACAGCACTGCGCCGTCGCCCGCAAACACCAGCGGATTGTCCGTCGCGGCATTCGCCTCGATCTCCAGGATGCGCGCGACGTGCAGCAGCGTGTCCAGACACGCGCCCATCACCTGCGGCTGACAGCGCAGCGAGTACGGATCCTGGACCTTGGGGCAATCGCGATGTGACTCGCGGATCGCGCTGCCGTGGAGGAGCGAGCGATAGAGCGCGGCGACGCGTTCCTGGCCGACCTGACCCCGCACTGCATGGATGCGCGCATCGAACGGCGCATCGCTCCCCTTCAAGGCGTCGACGGACATCGCGCCGGCGACGAGCGCGGCTGCGAACACATTCTCGGCGGTGAACAATCCTTGCAGCGCCAGCGCCGTCGAGACCTGTGTGCCGTTCAGTAGCGCCAGGCCCTCCTTCGGAGCGAGCTCGAGGGGCTGCAGGCCGATGGCGCGCAGCGCTTCCGCTGCGGAGAGCTCGCGCCCCTCGAGACGCATGCGGCCCGATCCCATCATCGCGGCCGCGATGTACGCAAGCGGCGCGAGGTCGCCGGAGGCACCCACCGAGCCCTGCGCCGGCACGCAGGGATAGGCGCCGCGCTCCACCAAAGTACAGAGGAAATCCACGAGCAGCGGACGCACACCCGAGCAGCCGCGCGCGAGGCTGATGAGTTTCAGCACCAGCGCCAGGCGCACGACCGCATCCGAGAGCAACGGGCCGGTGCCCGCGGCGTGCGACAGCACAAGATTGCGCTGCAGGTCGCTCAGGCGCTCGCGCGGAATGCGCGTCTGGGCCAGCAGCCCGAAGCCCGTGTTGATCCCATATACGGGCGCATCTTCCGCCACGATGTCACCGACGACGCGATAGGCGGCATCGATGCTCGCGCGCGCCTGCGCCGTGATCGCGACGGACACGGGTGCGCGCGCGATCGCGCGCAGCGTCGCGAGTGCGATGCGCTCCCCGGAGAGCGTGACCGAGACGCTCATGGCGCCTCGCGCAAGGCTCGAGACTCGCCCGGCGCTTTCGAGCCGCCGGCCGGCATGCTCAGAAACGCCCGATCATGGGCAGATCCAGATGCTGCTCGCGCGCGCAAGCGATGGCCTCCTCGTAGCCGGCATCGGCATGCCGCATGACCCCGGTTGCCGGATCGTTCCACAGCACGCGCTCGATGCGGCGCGCCGCAGCGGGCGTACCGTCGCACACGATCACGACGCCAGCATGCTGCGAGTAGCCCATGCCGACGCCGCCGCCGTGATGCAGCGACACCCACGTGGCCCCGCTTGCGGTATTGAGCAGCGCATTCAGCAACGGCCAGTCGGCGACTGCATCCGAGCCGTCGCGCATCGATTCGGTCTCCCGATTGGGACTCGCGACGGAACCGGAATCGAGGTGATCGCGGCCGATGACGATGGGAGCGGAGAGCTCACCCCGCGCGACCATCTCGTTGAATGCGAGGCCCAGGCGGTGCCGATCGCCAAGACCCACCCAGCAGATGCGCGCCGGCAAACCCTGGAACTGGATGCGCTCGCGGGCGAGATCGAGCCAGCGATGCAGATGCGGATCCTGCGGCAGCAGCTCCTTCACTTTGGCATCGGTGCGATAGATATCCTGCGGGTCTCCGGAGAGCGCGACCCAGCGGAAGGGGCCGAGACCGCGGCAGAAGAGCGGTCGTATGTAGGCGGGCACGAAGCCGGGGAATGCGAAGGCGTTCTTCACGCCCTCGTCGGCGGCGACTTGACGGATGTTGTTGCCGTAGTCGAATACCGGAATTCCCTGGGAGTGAAATTCGAGCATCGCCCCGACGTGGCGCGCGATCGAGCGCGCCGCCTCGCGCGAGACGCGCTCGGGATCCTCGAGCCGCAGGCGATCCCATTGCTCGAGCGTCCAGCCTCCGGGCAGATAGCCATTCACCGGGTCGTGAGCCGATGTTTGATCGGTCACCATGTCCGGACGCACGCCACGGCGCAGCAGCTCCGGCAGGATCTCGCACGCGTTGCCGCGCAGGCCGACCGAGATTGCCTGGCGCGCGCGCGTCGCGCGCGCAATGCGCTCGAGCGCCTCGTCGAGTGAATCCACGCTCACATCGAGATAGCGGGTCTCGAGTCGCTTGGCGATGCGCTCGGGGCGGCACTCGATGGCGAGCATCGAGGCGCCCGCGAGAGTGGCGGCCAGCGGTTGCGCGCCTCCCATGCCGCCGAGCCCCGCCGTGAGGATCCAGCGCCCCGCCAGATCACCGTTATAGTGCTGGCGCCCCGCCTCCACGAAAGTCTCGTACGTGCCTTGCACGATGCCCTGGCTGCCGATGTAGATCCAGGAGCCGGCCGTCATCTGGCCGAACATCATGAGCCCTTTGCGGTCGAGCTCGTGGAAATGCTCCCAGGTCGTCCAGCGCCCGACGAGATTGGAGTTGGCGATCAGCACGCGCGGCGCATCGGCATGCGTGCGGAACACACCTACAGGCTTGCCGGACTGGATGAGCAGCGTCTCATCTTCGGCGAGCCGCTCGAGCGTCGCGACGATGCTATCGAAGCATTCCCAGTTGCGCGCTGCGCGCCCGATGCCGCCGTACACGACGAGCTCGTCGGGACGCTCGGCCACCTCGGGATCGAGGTTGTTCATGAGCAGGCGCAGCGGTGCCTCGGTGAGCCAGCTGCGCGCGCTGAGCGCACTTCCGCGCCGCGCGCGCACCACGCGCGCGACACTCGAGGTTCGTGACTTTTCGAGCATGCTTGTCTCCTGTGCGACATTTTACACGGCGGCGCCCGGAGCATCCCGCGGGGCCCTATAATTCGCCTCATGGACACCCACGCTCTTTCCCGTGCGCCCTTCGGCAGCGTGCTCACGGAGTCGATGGCGGTTGCCTGGTATCGCGAGGGTGAGTGGAGCCCGGGGCAGATCCAGCCCACGGCTGCGTTGCAGATTCATCCGGCCGCGCATGCGCTGCACTATGGCAGCTCGTGCTTCGAGGGCTTCAAGGCCTACCGCCGCAGCGACGGGCGCATTCACATATTCCGTCTGGAGCGTCACATCGAGCGCTTGCGCCAGAGCGCGCGCCTTTTGGTGCTACCCGAGCCCCAGGCTGCGCACGTCGCACAAATGGTCGTCCAGCTCGTCGATCACTGCCGCAGCTCAGTGCCGGAGGCCCCCGGGGCCCTGTATCTGCGGCCGCTGCTGTTCGGCACGATGGCCAATATCGGCGCGGCTGGCGTACCCACCCAGGAGGCTTGCCTGGTGGTGCTCGCAAGTCCCGTGTGGGACTACTTCACCGGAGGCATGAAGCCGTTGCGCATCTTCGTGGCGCTGAGTCACCGCACTGCTCCGCACCTGGGCGTGGTGAAGACGGGCGGTAACTACGCCGCGGCGCTCGGTCCGACACTTGCGGCACGCCGCGAGCATCAGGCCGACCAGGTACTCTTCTGCCCGGATGGGCAGGTGCAGGAGACCGGTGCAGCCAATTTTCTGCTGATCCGCAAGCACAGAATTCTGACGCGCAGCCTCGATAGCACGTTCCTGCACGGCGTCACGCGTGAGTCGCTGCTGCAGCTCGCACCCGAGCTCGGCTATGCGGTGGAGGAGCGGGTGTTCGGTATCGAGGAGGCGCTGCACTGGTGCAGCGACGGCGAGGCGGTGCTCTCAGGCACCGCCGCAGTGCTCGCCGGAGTCGGTACCCTCATTCATCGCGGGCGCGATCATCGCGTGGGCAACGGTGAGGTCGGACCGCAGACGCAGGAGCTGCGCGCCGCTCTGGTGGCCTTGCAGCGCGGCGAGTCGGAGGATCGCTTCGGATGGCTCACGCCGGTGTAATGCATGGCGCGCGCTTCGCGACTGCACATTCCGCATCCCCCTGCGCGGCCCGGTGACCGGCCGGACTTCAGCTACCTGAAGACCTCGCCCGCCGGGAGCGTGGCGCGCCCCGAGATCACGGCATCTGTCGCCGACATCGCGCCGCTCTCCGCAGAGCTGGTACGCGTGCTCGACGATGAGCATCGCGCCGTCGGTCCGTGGAATCCGCATCTCGAGCCGCAGGACCTGCAGGTCGGCCTGCGCCACATGGTGCTCACGCGGCGCTTCGACGATCGCATGATGCGCATCCAGCGCCAGGGACGCATCTCCTTCTATATGAAATCCACGGGCGAGGAGGCGGTCTCGATCGCCGCCGCCATGGCATTGCGCCCGGATGACATGCTGTTCCCCTCGTACCGCAATCAGGGCCTGCACATCGCGCGCGGAAGCAGCCTGGTGGATCTCATGTGCCAGTGCCTCTCGAACACCCACGACATGTGCAAGGGACGCCAGATGCCGGTAATGTATCACTCGGCGAGCGGCCATATCTTCTCGATCTCGGGCAACCTCGCGACGCAGTTTCCACAGGCAGTGGGCTGGTCGATGGCCGCGGCGATCAAGGGCGAGGACCGGCTCGCGGCGAGCTGGATCGGCGAAGGCTCGACGGCCGAGGCCGATTTTCATCACGGACTCACCTTTGCCGCCGTCTACCAGGCGCCCGTCATTCTCAACGTCGTCAACAATCAGTGGGCCATCTCGACTTTCCAGGGCTTCGCCGGCGGTGAGCATCGCACCTTCGCCGCGCGCGGGCCGGGCTACGGCATGCCCGGCATTCGTGTCGACGGCAATGATTTCCTCGCGGTCTTCGCAGTGACGCAATGGGCGGCAGAGCGGGCGCGCCGTGGAGCGGGCCCGACGCTCATCGAGCACGTCACCTATCGCGCCTCGGCGCACTCCACCAGTGATGATCCCTCGCGCTATCGCCCGCAGGAGGAATGGCGCGCCTGGCCGCTCGGTGATCCGATCACGCGCCTGCAGCAGCATCTCGTTGCACTCGGCGAGTGGTCGCAGGAGCGCCAGGAGCAGCTCGAGAAGGAGCTCGATGCGCAGGTTGCCGCCTCATGGAAGCAGGCGATGCAGTACGGCACGTTGACGGAGGGTCCATCACTCGATCCCGAGACCATGTTCGAGGACGTGTTCAAAGAGATGCCGCCGCATCTCGTGCGCCAGCGCCGCGAGCTCAGAGCACTGCTCGAGACCGCACACGCGCATGCGGACCAGGCGCCGGATCAGCATTCCGGAGGCTGAGCCGTGCCGCAGATGAACATGGTGCAGGCGGTCAACTCCGCAATGGACGTGATGCTCGGTCGCGACCCCTCGGTCGTCGTCATGGGTGAGGACGTGGGTTACTTCGGCGGCGTGTTTCGTTGCACCGAGGGTCTGCAGCGCAAGTATGGCGAGCACCGCGTGCTCGACACGCCGATCGCCGAGGGCGGCATCGTCGCAACGGCGATCGGGATGGGAGTGAACGGCTTGCGGCCGGTGGCGGAGATCCAGTTCGCCGATTACGTCTATCCCGCATTCGATCAGATCGTGAGCGAGCTGGCGCGGCTGCGCTACCGGACGGCGGGCGAGTTCTCCGCCGCGGTCACGGTGCGCATGCCCTGCGGTGGCGGCATCCGCGGTGGGCAGACGCATTCGCAGAGCCCCGAGGGCATCTTCACGCACGTCTGCGGCATCAAGGTCGTCATGCCCTCGAATCCGCGCGATGCGAAGGGTTTGCTCATCAGTTCCATCGAGGACGACGATCCGGTGATCTTCTTCGAGCCCAAGCGGCTCTACAACGGACCTTTCGACGGCGACTGGCACAAGCCGGCAGTGCCGTGGAGCACACATCCCTCCGGTGAGGTGCCCTCGGGCCATTACACCGTACCGCTGCAGCGCGCCGAGATCGTGCGCAGTGGCCGCGATGTCACGCTGCTCGCCTACGGCACGATGGTGCACGTGGCCGAAGCGGCGGTGCGGCTCGCGCAGGTGGATGCGGAGATCATCGATCTACGCACGCTCGTGCCGCTCGATACCGATACGCTGTGCAGCTCGGTTTGCAGGACCGGGCGCTGCGTGGTGGTGCACGAGGCCACTCGCTTCAGCGGCTTCGGAGCGGAGCTGTCCGCGACCGTCCAGGAGGAATGCTTCTGGAACCTGCAGGCGCCGATACAGCGCGTGACGGGCTGGGATACGCCTTATCCGCATGCCTTCGAATGGGAATACTTTCCGGGGCCGCAGCGCATCGCGGCCGCACTCACCGCCGTTATGGAGGCCACATGAGCCGCATGGTCTTCAAACTTCCGGATCTTGGCGAGGGCACGGTCGATGCGGAGGTCGTCGCATGGCGCGTGCGCCCGGGGGACGTCGTGGCCGAGGACGATGCGCTGGTGGAGATGATGACCGAGAAGGCGACCGTGGAGGTGCCCGCACCCGTTAGTGGTCGCGTCGTGTCCACCACTGGGACGCCTGGCGAGCGGATCGCCGTGGGGTCCGAGCTGGCTGTGTTTGAGACGGACGCCGGTGCGCCGGCGGCGCGCACTGCATCCGCAGGAGCAGCGCCCGCGGCTGCACCACAGGTCTCGCGAGCTCCTGGGCCAGCGCAGAGCTCGGGCGCCTCGCCCGCCGCCGCGCCCGCTGGGGCACGCGTGCTCACATCGCCCGCCATCCGGCGCCGCGCGCGCGAGGCCGGCATCGACCTCGCGGGGCTCGTGGGCTCGGGACCCAACGGGCGCATCATGCGCAGCGATCTCGAGGCGCGTCTCGAGCAGCGCTCGCACGAGGCGGGAGCGCCGGCGGCGCAGCCGTCCGGCGCCTCGCAGGCGCGTGCGCCCGCGGCATCCTCCGCGGCCGTCGCCGGGGAAACCGAAGAGGTGAAGATCATCGGTCTGCGGCGCCTGATCGCCGAGCGCATGACCGAGGCGCGCACCATTCCCCACTTCTCGTATGTCGAGGAAGTGGACGTGACGGAGCTGGAGCGGCTGCGCGAGCGCCTCAACAGCAAGCGCAGCGCCGCCGACTCACTCACCTATCTGCCGTTCCTGATCCTCGCCCTGGCGCGCACGCTGCGCGAGTATCCGCAGTGCAATGCCCGCTACGATGGCGAGCGCGGTGTGATCGTGCGCCACCGCGCGGTGCACGTCGGCCTGGCGACTCAAACAACGGAGGGCTTGAAGGTCCCGGTGCTGCGCGATGCGCAGAGCAAGTCCTTGCAGGAGCTCGCGACGGAGATCCGCCGCCTGGCCGAAGCGGCACGCTCCAACAAGGCAAGCCGCGCAGAGCTCACGGGCTCGACCATCACGGTCACCAGCCTCGGCAAGCTTGGTGGCATTGCCTCGACGCCCATCATCAACGCTCCCGAGCTCGCGATCATCGGCGTCAACCGCGCGGTCGAGCGGCCGGTCGCCCTGGGCGGAACGGTCGCCATTCGCCGCATGATGAATCTGTCCTCCTCGTTCGATCACCGCTTCATCGACGGGCACGAGGCGGCAGCCATGATTCAGGCGCTCAAGGAGCGTCTGGAGCATCCTGCGCTGATATTCACCGATATTTGAGCGCGCGGTGCCGGCGCCGCGGTGCGGATGCCGCAGATCGCGGAGCGACTCCGCGATCTGGGCACTCCGCGATCGGCCGCGGCACCAATAAGGTGGCCCGTCCCTGGACCGCCTCCGCAGCAGGTGACGCGGCGGGGGCGCGCGATCCTTGCGCTTTGACTTGATGGACGGCTTACCCGTACGACGCGTAGAGGGTGCCTCGAGTTCCCCACCCGTCAGCTGATCGGCGCGCCGCTCGCCACGCGGTCAAAGGGCCAAGGCGGATCGTGGAAGGCGCCGCTCAATCGGCCTCGCCGAGGCCCCAGCCACCGTCGATGATGATCTGCTGGCCCGTGATGTAGCCTGAGGCGGGAGATGCCAGAAACAGCGCCAATCCTTTGATGTCCTCGGGGAAGCCGACGCGGTGCATGGGGACGATCTTGGCGACCGCCGTCTGTACCGCGGGATTCTTCGCATGCCCACCACCGATGTTGGTGATGAAGAAGCCGGGCGCGATCGCGTTCACCGTGATGTTGTAGGCGGCCAGCTCGAGGGCGATGTTCTCGACCAGATGCGCAGCTCCCGCCTTCGCAGCCATGTAGGCAGCGCCGATGGCCGCCTCGCATTTGCGCGCGGCGAGCGAGGTGGTGACGATGATGCGGCCGCTGCGACGCGGGCGCATGTGGCGCGCGGCCGCGCGCATGGTGGCGAAGACCCCGTTGAGGTTCACGTCGATCACGCGGTTCCAGCGCGCGTCGCTGTAGTTCTCGAGCGCCCCCTCGGCCACGCGCGGCCTTTGCGAGCCTACCCATGCGCCCAGAAAGCCGGGCCCGGAGTCGATGCCTGCATTGGCAAAGACGACATCCAGTCGCCCGTAAGCCTCGGCAGCGCTGTCCACTGCCCGGTCGAGAGTTGGATGGTCGCTCACGTCCACGACTTCACCGCGCACATCGAGGCCCGCCGTGCGCAGCCGTTTGGTCTCCTCTGCGATGCGCTGCGCGTCGGCATCGAGAAGGGTGACCCGCGCGCCATTCTCCGCAAGTGCCTCGGCATAGCCGAGCCCGAGGCCACTTGCGCCGCCGGTGACGATCACCCCATAGCCTTTGACGGCAAACAGCTCGCTGCTCTTCATCGCGGATCCTCCCGTTTGAGCGGCATCTTACACAGGCTGCGTGGCGCGGCGCGCGCATCGCGGCGCGCGCATCGTGGCTTCTGCGGAGCCGCGAGGTGCGCCCTTGAGCGCTATCATGCGGACCCATGCGCATTCCGAGCGCCCTACCGCGCGCCACCGCCGCGCTGCTTGCCGTGTCGCTGATCTGGGGCGCCGCGCTGCCCGATTCGGCCGCCTCCGCGCAGGTGACCGCGCTCTCGCCCGATGTGCGTCCGACGCTCGTGATCGTCATGCCGGCGGACGAGCTCATGCTCGTGCATCACGCACAGCCCTTGTCGCCGAGCACCGCGGAGCGTCTCGCGCTCAAGCTCGGGCTGTTCATAGCTGGACCCATCATTCGCAGCCACGCGCGCGAGAGTGTCGATCCGCTGCCGCAGCCCTGGCGCACGACCCAGCCCGATCGCGGCTTTGGGTCCGAGCTCACGCACGCTCTCGATCACACGCAGGCGAACTGGCCCTGGCGGGCGCTGCGCATGGTGAGCTCGCCCGCGCAGGTCGCAATCATTCTCACGGAGCTCAAGGGCCAGGACGTGGCCGTGGTGACCCTGAGCTGTGAGCTGCTCGATCTGACGCATACCGTGCAGTTCAGCGCCGAGACGCACGTGCGCCTGCTGCGCTGGGCGGCCACCGCGCACGAGTCGCGCACCGATATCGTCATCAGGCACCTCGCGCCGCCGCTGCGGGCCGAGCGACAGCACGCGCAGAATTTTGCCAGCACCTTCGGGCCCGGCGGCCCACTCGATCGGATGGTGAACGATGCGGCCCTCGACCTGAGCCGGGCACTCGCAGTCACCATCGCGCGCATCGCGACGCCCGCTCCCGAGGTTCAAGTCGCGAGCCGCCGCTTTGCCGATCTGCCTCTCAAACCCAAATGCGGCGAATGCCGGCCGAGCGACACGGTGCTGCACGAGGAGCCGGGACGCATCTGGGTCGCCCCCGCGAAGTCGGCAGGCACGATCCTATCCTTGCCGGTGGGCTGAGACCTCGAGCCAGCCCAGGCTCTCGCGCGTGCTGGCCAAAGGGTGATATTCGGCACCCACCCAGCCGCCGTAGTCGCTCGCATCGATGGTGCGGAATATCCGTGGGAAGGGGAGCCCGCCCGTCCCCGGCTCGTGGCGCCCGGGGAAGTCCGCGAACTGCACGTGTGCGATCTGCGGCAACAGGCGCTTGAAGAGCGTCTCGGGCTCGAGCCCGAGGCGCGCAGCGTGATAGACGTCGAATTGCAACCACACCCGACCGGCGCAGCGCCCGAGGACTTCGGCGGCCAGCTCAAAGCTCGGCACACAATAGTCCGGAGCATCGAGGGGATTCACCGCCTCGAGCAGCGCTCGCGCGCCCACGGGTGCGAGCACCTCGGCCGCGAGACACAGATGCTCTTGCAGCTGCTGCAGACATGCCGTGTGCTCCTGCGGCGCGGCACGGCCCGCCAGCACGTTGACGCACGGTGCGCCGAGCGCGTGTGCGTACTCGGCCGCGCGCTGCAGCTCGCTGCGAAAGATCGCCCGATGCTCGGGCCGGCACGCCATGCCGGGCGCGCCCGGCTCGGGCCCGAGGGGCGCATTGATGAGGACGACCCGCAGCCCGCTCGCTGTGGCCGCGGCGACCAGGGCCGCCGCCGGCGCCTCGTACGGCACCTGAATCTCGACTGCGCCGAAGCCCGCGGCGCGGGCGGCAGCGAAGCGCTCGAGCAGCGGCAGCTCGCGAAAGAGCACGCTGATGTTGGCGGAGAAGCGCAGCATCGCCGCAGCCTTGGTGGCCCCCGCGTGGGGCCGCGGTAGGGGTGGCGAGTATAGAGGCGGAGCTTCCGGTCCTGTATAGGCAATTAAAGCCTTGACAATGACAGCCTAGGCAAGTATATTCCCGGCCATGGCAAAACGTGCAATGGTTGCGGAGCTGGAGCCGGCGGAAGTGTACGACCGCGAGGGCTTCGAGCCGCGGAAGAGCATTGGCCACCTGATCGGTCGCGTGCGCGGTGAGATGCTGGCAAGCCTTGATACCGAGTTCGCCTCCGATGAGCAGCTCGGCCGGCTGGAAGTGACCGCGGCTCAGTACATCATCATCGCAACGCTCGCGGGCAGTACGGAGCGGCGCTCCGCATCCTCGCTTTGCAAGGGCATTTCGTACGATGCAGGGGCCATGACCCGCATGATCGATCGGCTGGAGAGCAAGGGGCTCATCCGCCGCGAGCGCTGTCCGAACGATCGACGGCTCGTGTACCTGGAGCTCACCGAGGAAGGACGCGCTGCGTATCCACGCATGCGTGAGATCTCGCGCGTCGTGCACAACCGCTTTCTGCAGGGAATGAGTCGCGCGGAAGCGCGTGAACTCGAGAGCCTGCTGCTGCGGGTACTGGACAATGCATGAGCATGCGCGTGTTTTTTTGGACAGACACTTGCCTAGGCATTGACAGCTTCGGCATTTATAGCCGAGGCATTGACAGCCAGGGCATTCACCGGCGCAACCAGGAACTTGCGACCCGTGCAGTGAGGAGTTGAGCCATGACACAAAAAATCTCGAGCTGGATGACACGCGGTGCTGGCGGATTGCTGGAGTTCGGACCCTACGCCGCCGTGGGCCTCATGGTCCCGGGCGGCTCGGTGATCGCCGCGCTGCTCTGGCTCTATCGCCGTCACCAACATTCGAAAGTCGAAGCTCGGAGAACGGAACATGGACATTGAGAGCAAGGACATGCGGCCGATCTCGATAGTGCAGAGCAAGGACATGCGGCCACTCTCGTGGTGGCGCGTGCCGCGGTGGCGCTGGCTCGCGCTCGCTCTCGGGGGCTTCTTGCTGATCGGCGCTGCGTTCGGCACCTACTGGCTCGCGGTGGCGCGCTTCCACCAAGCGACCGATGACGCGTACGTCAACGGCAACGTGGTGGAGATCACGCCGCAGATTTCCGGAACGGTGGTCGAGATCGCGGCCGACGATACGCAGTTCGTGAAGAAGGGTCAGCCGCTGGTGCGCCTCGACCCGGCCGATGCGAAGGTAGCGCTCGATGAGGCCGAGGCTCATCTTGCGACCACGGTGCGCAGCGTGCGCAATATCGTCGCCACCAGCGCGCAGCTCCGTGCCGAGGTTGCGGTACGCGAGTCTGATCTGGCTGCCGCCAAAGAGGACCTAGCGCGCCGCGAGCAGCTGCATCGTACGGGCGCCATCTCGGGCGAGGAGTTCCAGCACGCAGGTGACGCCGTGCGTACGGCCACCGCCGCACTGCGCGCGGCGCAGCAGCAGCTCGCTGCCACTCACGTGCGCATCGAGGGCACGACGCTCGCCGATCATCCGGATGTGCGCAACGCGGCCGCCGCCGTGCGCAGCGCGTACCTTGCCTACAGCCGCACGGTCCTGCCGGCACCGGTGTCAGGCTACGTGGCCAAGCGCAACGTGCAGCTCGGCGAGCGCGTGAACCCCGGTGTCGCTCTCATGTCGGTCGTTCCTCTGGACGAGGTATGGGTCGACGCCAACTTCAAGGAGCCGCAGCTTGCGGGGATGCGCATCGGCCAGCCCGTGACGTTGAGCGCGGATCTCTACGGTCGCGGCGTCCGCTATCACGGTACCGTGGCCGGGTTCGGCGCGGGCACTGGCGCAGTGTTTTCGCTGCTTCCGGCGCAGAACGCGACCGGGAACTGGATCAAGATCGTGCAGCGCGTCCCGGTACGCATTGCGCTCGATCCGCACGAGGTGAGCACGCATCCGCTGCAGATCGGGCTGTCGATGAAAGCCGATGTGGTGATTCGTGACAGGGGCGGCGCACGCTTGGCGCCGGCTGCGCGCAGGGCGCCCGCGTACTCGACCGACGTGTTCGATTCGAATGATGCGGCCGCCGATGCGCGTGTGCGCGCGATCATCGCCGCGAACGCACCCGAGGCCGTTGCATCCGACCGCGCGTTCTTCGCGGATGGTGCGCAGGCCAACCCGCAGGCCGCCGCCGAGCGTCACGGGCGCTGGCAGCTCGTGCAACCCGCGCTCGGCGGGCACTTAGCCACTCCGGCAGTGCTGCAGCTGAGTCAAGATGCGCCTCGAGCGGGCAGCCATGGCTTCTAAGGAGCGCGCGGCCGAGCTGGCGCGCGGTGGCCGCGGTGCCGCGATCGCCGAAGCAACCCGCGCGCCGATGAGCCCAGGGCCGCTGAGCGGCTCGCAGCTGCTCGTCGGCACGGTGGCGCTCTCGCTCGCGACGTTCATGAACGTGCTCGACACGTCGATCGCGAACGTCTCCTTGCCCTATATCGCGGGCGATCTCGGCGTGTCACCCGATCAGGGCACCTGGGTCATCACCTCGTTCGGTGTGGCCAACGCGGTCTCGTTGCCGCTGACCGGCTGGCTCACGCAGCGCTTCGGCCAGGTGCGACTCTTCGTGGGCTCGGTGTTCGCATTCGTCATTGCCTCGTTCCTGTGCGCGCTGGCGCCCACGCTCGGCATGTTGATTCTGTTCCGGGTGCTGCAGGGCGCGGTGGCCGGCCCGATGATCCCGCTGTCGCAGTCGCTGCTGCTCTCGAGCTATCCCAAAGACAGATCGGGCTCGGCCCTGGGCATGTGGTCGGTGACGACTCTCGTGGCACCGGTGGTCGGCCCGCTGCTGGGCGGCTGGATCACGGACAATATCTCCTGGCCCTGGATCTTCTACATCAACGTGCCGGTCGGAATCGCTGCCGGCGTGGTCACGTGGCTCGTGTATCGCAAGCGCGAGACACCCACGGCGCGACTCCCGATCGACAAGGTGGGTCTGGGTCTGCTGGTTCTCTGGGTGGGAGCGCTGCAGGTGCTGCTCGACAAGGGCAAGGATCTCGACTGGTTCAACTCCCCGCAGATCGTGACGCTGGCCGTGCTCGCGGTCGTCGGCTTCACGCTGTTCGTGATCTGGGAGCTCACGGATGCGCACCCGATCGTCGACCTGAGCCTGTTCAAGCGTCGCAACTTCTGGGTGAGCACGCTCGCCATGCTGCTCGCCTACGCTGCCTTCTTCGGCAACGTCGTGCTGCTGCCGCTGTGGCTGCAGCAGTACATGGGCTACACCGCAACGCTTGCCGGCTGGGTGCTCGCACCCGTGGGAGTGCTCGCCATCGTGCTCACGCCGCTCGTCGGCCGGCTGACGAGTCGCATCGATCCACGCGTATTCGTCACCGTGTCGTTCGGTATCTTCGCGCTCGTGATGCTGATGCGCAGTCACTTCGATACGAGCGCGTCCATCGGTGTGCTCCTGGTGCCCACCCTGATCCAGGGAGCGGCTCTGGCCTGCTTCTTCGTGCCACTGATCGCGATCGGGCTATCCGGGCTTGCGCCGCAGCGGGTGCCGGCGGCATCCGGACTCATGAATTTCGCGCGCATCACGGCCGGCTCCTTCGGCACTTCCATCGTCACGACGCTCTGGGATCGGCGTGCGACGCTGCACCACGCCCGGCTGGTCGAGCATCTGGTGAGCGGTGATCCGAGCACCGTGCAAAGCATGGCAAGTCTGCAAGGCAGCGGCTTCGGCGCAAACCAGAGCTACGGCTTGCTGAATCGGCTCGTCGACGGCCAGGCCTTCATGCTCTCGGCGGATGACATCTTCTTCGTCTCGGGCCTGCTCTTTGTGGCGCTGATCGTCGTGATCTGGCTGGCACGGCCCATAAACGGCGGCGGTGCCGCCGCCGGGGCGAGTGCTGCGGGAGCACACTGAGCGGGAAGCTCACAGCGTCTGCGGGCGGAACGAGCTCAGAGAGTCTGCGCAAACGCGCGCAGGCTCTCGTTATAGGTGGCTGCCTCGTCCCAGAAGCAGGCATGTCCGCTCTCTATCATGTGGACCTTCGCTGACGGGATGCGCCGCATCTGCTGCTCGATGACCGTCGGCTTGACGACCGCGTCTGCGGTGCCGTGCGTAATGAGCGCCGGCTTGGTGAGCCGCGGCAGCAGATCGTCATTGTCGAAAGCGCGCGAAAACAGGGCCTGCCGCACATAGGGCGGAACCCGCACGTTGTAACCCAGCATCCGGTAGCGATCCTCCTCCGTCAGCTCATGGGCAAAGCACAGATCCAGCAAGGCGCTGAGGCTACGCACGGACTCCTCGGCATCCGCGGAAAAGAAGCCCGGTATGAGGCCGAGAAATTCCGCCGTGAGCACCGATACCGCTGCCTCGCTGCCGAGCTTGGTGACTCCGCCGATGAAATTGACGCCACCGATCTCGCGCTCCCCGTAGTGCCGCAGATAGTCGAGGATCACAAGAGGTCCATACGACCAACCGCAGAGAATGGGCCGGTCGAGATGCAACGCCTCGATCACGGCGTGCACATCATCGGCCCACAGTTGCGAAGTCCCGTAGGCTTCCCTTGGCTTGTCGGAGCAGCCATGACCTCTCAGGTCGAGTGCGACCAGCCGGAAGTCATCGCGCAACTCCGATTGCAGCTGTCGACTCCAGGCAAGCGAGCTCTGGGAAAAGCCGTGGATGAAGAGAATGGGCTGCCCGCGTGGATTGCCCGACTCGATGACATGCAGCCGGACCCCCGCGCCACCGGTAATCATCTGACTACGCATGGCATTGCTCCCTGATGAGTCAGCGCATCGCTAGCCAGGAATCTACGCCGAGGCTGCATGCGACTCAAACCCGGTGACTCCGGATGACACTGCTGCGGCGCACGCGCAGAATCCGCTGGTCCAACCGGGAGCGTGGAATGAGACTCAAGCCTTCTCTCATCGGATGCGCTGCGCTCGTGACGCTCGTATCGAGCACGCTGCAGTCGCAGGTTCCCCCGACGGGTGTCGCCGATCAGGCGGCGCAGCTGCAAAGTGCCGACGCGAAGCTCGCCGCCAACAAGCGCCTGGTGTACGACATGTGGCGCGCCATCATCCAAGGCGGGCACACGGAGCTCGCCGCGAAGTATTTCACCGCAGGATACATTCAACACAATCCGAACGTGGCAAGCGGCCGCGACGCACTGGTCAAGTTCATGCGCGAGAGCCGACCGCTTAGGCCGATCCAGCCGAGCATCACTTTTCCGCTGGTCGCGATGCTCGCGGAGCGCGACCTGGTAGTCGTTGCGACGGTCAGCTATGCACCGGATCCGCAGGACGCGTCGCGCCGCTACGCCAGCACGCACTTCGACATGTTTCGCATCGAGGACGGCAAGATTGCCGAGCACTGGGACAATCTGCCGAAGAATCCGGCGCTGCTACACACGGATCCGAACGCGACCAACAAGCCCTGAGGCGCGCGGCCGTTGGCGGTGCGCCTGACGAGCGTCAATCGCGGGGTGCGACGTCCCGCGTGTGGATGCGCCACTGACCGTCGACGCGCACGAGCTCGTCGACGCTGCGGCCCACAGCCGCAACGCGCGGCTGTGAGTTGCTATCGGCGGCCGCAAAGACCGTCATCCAATAGGACTGCAAGCGAGCGTGATCGCGGTCGGTGAACTCGAGGTACGGATTGGTGATCACGTGGTACATCTTGGGTGACTTGGCGCCGCTCTTCGCCTCGCGCTCGGCCCGCGCGTGCTGCACATCGGTAATGACCTTCTTGAGCGCCTCGTGCCCCTTCGCGGCGCGTGCGCCGCTGCCGAAGCTGCCATCGGCGGTGTACAGATCGGCGTAGGCATTCTCGTCGAGCGAGTCGAGGGCACGCACGTAGCGCCACATGAGCGCATCGATCTCGGCGCGGTCGCGTACCTCGCGCAGCAGCTCGGCATCCGCCGCAGACGCGCTAGCGCCTGCCGCCGGTACCGCGCAGCCGCGCCCGAGTGCCACCAGCGAGATCAAACCGACAAGAGCGAACACGCGGAGTTTCTCGTACACGGCTTGTGCTCCTCACCGATCGCGACTGAACTCGATCAATAGCCGCGCTGCAGGTCCACGACGGAGAGCATGCGCTCTCCGGCTGCATAGCGGCGCAGGTTCTCACGCGCGATCACCCAGCGCTCCACTCCAGGCAGATCCGAGCTCGAGGAGGTGTGCGGCGTGATGATCACGCGCGGGGCCTTCCACAGAGGATGTTCCGGGGGCAGCGGCTCGGGATCGACCACATCGAGCCCGGCGCCCGCAAGGCGGTGCTCATCGAGCGCCTTGACGAGCTCGTCGGTCACCACGCTGCGGCCGCGAGCGACGTTGATGAAGAGGGCCGTGGGCTTGAGAACGGCGAAGAACTGCGCGTTGTACATGTGCGTCGTCTGCGGAGTGAGCGGGACCGCGTTGACGATCACGTCCGCTTCGCGGGCGAGGGTCAGAAGCTCGCCAGGCTGGCCGATGTGGCTCACGAACTCCGGTCCGCCACTGCCTCCCTCGCGCGTCGCCACGACATTCATGCCGAGTCCGTGCGCGCGCTTCGCCACCTCGGTGCCGATGCCCCCGAGTCCCACGACGAGCAGCGTCTTGCCCCTGAGCATCTGCATCCGCGGCTGCGCCGCCTCTCCACGGCTCCAGTGCGCCCGCGCCGTATCGGCGGCGAACACGTCGAGCCCGTGGGCCAGCGCGAGCGCGAGCGCAATGGCGTGCTCCGCGATCACGGCGGAATCGACGCCGCGCATATTCGTCAGCAGCAGGTTGCGCGCGCGTACCCCGGGCACCGCCATGCAGTTCTCGACGCCGGCGGCGAGGGACAATATCCAGCGCAGCTGGTGCGCGCCATCGATGATCCGCGCGTTGCAGATCTGGGGATTGAAGCCGATCAGCACATCGGCATCGGCCGCCTCGCGGACGGCCTCGGTCACGTCCTTCGCGAGCACGAAGCGCGCCCGCGGCACGGCGGCCGCGAGCCTGTCGCGTTCGCCAGCCGTCGCAGGGTTGAACGCGAGCAGCAGCACCTTGCGCGGTGGACGCCAATCCTTGCGCTCGCGCACCGGCGTGGGCGCGGCCTGAATGCCGAGCCGCGCGAGCATTGCGTCGACCGTCTCCGATGGCGCAGCGGGAGCGGTCGGGGCGGCCGGCACGCCAGGCAGCGGCGCTGCAAGCAGCGCGCCGAGCACCAGGAAGAGCGCAGCCGCGCCCGGCGCGGCGCCACGCAGCACCCTGCGGCGCTTGTCAATCAACAGGGAATGGGTGGCAGGTTCGGCTCTGGACACGCGGCGAGATCCTGACCGAAGCGCCAGGCGCCGTCCAGTACATCAAGGAGAGTCTGCGCGGCTAGACCTTTGCCGGCAGCCGTTCGGTCGACTCGCTCAGCGTTCTCTCCATCCATTTGCGGATGCGCCGCGCATCCGCCACGCGGGAGTACTTGCCGAAGGAGTTGAGCAGCACGATGACGACGGTGCGGCCCTCGATCACTGCCTGCATCACGAGGCAGCGGCCCGCCTCGGCGATGTAGCCCGTCTTCTGCACGACGATGTCCCAGGTCGGATTGGAGACCAGGGAGTCCGTATTGTGGAACTGCACCATGTGCCGACCGACGCGCACGGCGTAGCCCGCGTCAGTTGAGTAGTCGCGGATCACCGGATTCGCGGAGGCGGCAGTGACCAGCTTCGAGAGATCCTCCGGGCTTGCGACGTTGTCGCTCGAGAGACCGGTCGGATCGACGAAATGCGCGCTGGTCATGCCGAGCGCACCGGCCTTGGAATTCATTGCATGCACGAAGGCGGGCAAGCCGCCGGGGTAGTTCCTGCCCAGGGCATGCGCGGCGCGATTCTCGGACGACATGAGGGCAAGATGGATGAGGTCCCCGCGACTCAGCTTCGTGCCGCGGCTGAGTCGCGAGTACGCGCCACGGCCGCTCGCGCAATCGTCCCGATCGATCTCGAGGATCTCATCGAGCGGCTGACCGGCGTCGGCCACGACGAGGGCGGTCATCAGCTTCGTGATCGAAGCAATGGGCTGCGGTACATCGGCGTGCCGCGCGTACAGGACCGTTGAGTTGCTCGCATCCAGCACCAGCGCGGACGCTGAGCGCAGGCCCGGGTCGTTCGGATCCGTCGACACGCGCAGATGATGGTGGTGGTGATGCCTGAGGTGATGGGCCGCGGGTGCAGCGGATGCAGCGCTATTCTCGGCGCCCAGCGCCGCAACGCTCGCGAGGAGCAGGGGCACAAGAGCCACGCACCACAGTTGTCTTCGCCCATGCATCACTCGCGCCGCCTCCCCCCGTGTCACCATAATTTGGTATGCGTATATAGCTAAGCATGCCACATCCAGCGTTACCGTGATGCAGCTTGGAGTTTGACCGGTGGGTCTGCCGGCGATGCCGCAGTTTTGTTTCTTCGGACCCCCGCGTGGTATACGGCGGGCGCATGGAAGGCTATTTAACTTGTCAGAGTTGAGCCGGCGGCCCAAGCGCGTGGCGGGCCGCTCCAAGGCTCAGAGCGAACGCCGCAGCGTGCGCAGCAGGGGCAAGCGCCGGCTGCGTTTCCCGCGACTGTGGCCGAACTCGCGTTGGCCGCGTCGCGGGTGGCGCATGTTCAAGCGAGCTCCGCGGCTCGTGCAGTTGGGTGCGGTACTCGCTGCGGTCGGCCTCGCGGCGCTTGCGATCAACGGTGTTTACCAGGTCGTACGTAAGCCCTCGGAGCTGTTCTTTCCGGTCAGCGGCACGCTCTATAAGACGCCTGCGGAGACCTGGGCGCAGTATGCGCCGCTCTTCGAGCGCTACTCCACCGGGCTCATCACGCCCGAGCTGCTCGCCGCGCTGGCACAGGTCGAAGGCTCGGGCAATCCCATCGTGCGTACCTACTGGCGCTGGTCGTGGAAGCCCAGGCCCTTCGAGCTCTATCGGCCGGCATCGAGCGCGGTCGGGATGTATCAGATCACAGATGGGACGTTCGCCGAGGCGCGGCACTACTGCATCCGCAACCACGGCGTGATCGAGGACGGACCCTGGAACGAGTGGCGCTCATGCTGGTTCAACACGCTCTACTTTCGCGTGCTTCCCAGTCATGCCGTGGAGCTCACAGCGGCCTATCTCGATCGACATGTCGCCGCAACTCTCGAGCGCTACGCCCCGACGAGCACGCCGCGGCAGCGCCTGCAGCTCGCCGCCGTCATTCATCTGTGCGGGGCTGGCGCAGGCGATGCGTTCGCGCGGCGCCACTTCCGGCTGAGCGCCGCTCAGCGCTGTGGCGACCACGAGGTGAGCGGCTACCTCGCTCGGGTACAAGCGATGCAGGCCGTATTCGTACGGCTGGCCGCACAGCCGGGGCCTTTGAAATGAGCAATTGCCAAACGCAACGGCTCAGGCGACGATGCAGGCTGCGTGTCCGATCTCGATACAACCCGAGCCCAAAGAGTCGCGCGCTACGTCTTCATAGCGTCTCTCGCGCTGCTCGGCCTCTGGATGTTGCGTCGCTTCGTGCCGGCCCTGTGCTGGGGAGTGGTGCTCGCGATCGCGACCACATCTCTGTACGACCGATGGCTGGCGCGCTTTCATACCAAGCGACGCCACATTTGGGCCGCGTCGAGCTTCACGGCGTTCGTGGCCATCGTCTTGATCGTGCCGCTCGTCTATGCGGCCGTGCTTGCGGCGAGCGAAGCGTTCTCACTCATCCGCTCGTTCGTCGAGTCGGCGCGCAGTGGGCCCCCTGAGCTGCCGCAATGGCTGCAGCAGCTGCCCGGCGCCCAGGAGTGGGTGCGCGGTGTGTGGTACGAGACCTTCAGCCGCGGGGGCGCCGCGACCAGCGCCCTAGTGCACGCGCGGCCGAGCGCGAGCGTCGTCCAGCTCACGCGCGAGGTGGGATCGCAGATCGTGCGGCGCATCGCCACGCTCGGATTTGCGCTTCTGACTTTGTTCTTCGTCTATCTGTATCGGGATCAACTACGCAAGGACGTGCCCCGCGTCAGTCGGCGGCTATTCGGCCCTACGGTCGAGGGACTGCTGCATCGTGCTGTTGGCGCTATCCGAGCTGCGGTCGACGGGATCGTGCTCGTCGCCGTGGCCGAAGGGGCGATCCTGGGCATCGTTTACGCGCTCGCCGGTGCCCGTCACCCGGTGCTGCTGGGAGCCCTCACGGGTGTGTTCGCCATGGTGCCCTTCGCGGCGCCGCTGGTATTCGGGATCGTGGCCCTCGTGCTCGGATTCCAGGGATCCCTCGGCGCGGCTGTGGCGGTGTTGGTGTCAGGCACCATCGTCCTTTTTATCGCCGATCACTTCGTGAGGCCTGCCATCATCGGCGGCGCGGCGCGGCTTCCTTTCCTGTGGGTGCTCCTCGGCATTCTCGGCGGCATCGAGTCCTTTGGCCTGATCGGCATCTTTCTCGGACCCGCATTGATGGCGGCGCTGATGTCCGTGTGGCGCAGCTGGGTCACGGAGATTCCACCGCACGACGGGACCCCGTAGTGAGCTACGGCTGGACCCCGGCGCAAGCGCTCTTTGGTCTGGAAGGGCCACGGGTATACCCTGGACATCGCGCTGTCCCGAGGATCTGCCATGAATGCCGGCATCAGCCACCTTCCGGTCGCCACGCCACAGAGCGGTGCGGGCGGCGTGCATGGCGAGTTTCTGCGGCTGCGTGCCTATCTCACGAGTCAGATCATCGGCCAGGAAGCGCTCGTCGAGCGGCTGCTGATCGTGCTGCTCGCGGACGGCCATCTGCTCGTCGAGGGTCCACCCGGGCTGGCGAAGACGCGCGCGGTGAAGGCGCTCGCGCATGCCCTCGAGGCGGACTTCCAGCGTGTGCAGTTCACTCCGGACCTGCTGCCGGCCGACCTCACCGGCTCGGATATCTATCGGCCGGAGGAGGGCGGCTTTCGCTTTCAGCGCGGTCCGCTCTTCCATAACCTGATTCTCGCCGACGAGATCAACCGCGCACCCGCCAAGGTGCAATCCGCATTGCTCGAGGCGATGGCCGAGCGTCAGATCAGCGTGGGCCTTGCGAGCTACGCGCTGCCGCAACTGTTCCTGGTGATGGCCACGCAGAATCCCCTCGAGCAGGAGGGCACCTATCCGCTTCCCGAGGCGCAGCTCGATCGCTTCATGCTGCATGCACGCGTCGATTACCCGGATCGCGCGACCACGCTCACCATCATGGAGCTGGCGCGACACGAGGCTCTCACGCAAAGGGAGCTGCCACCCCCGCCGCAACGGCTCGCGCAGGAGACGGTGTTCGCTGCGCGGCGCGAGGTGCTGGGGATCACGCTGTCGGATGTCGTCGCCGAGTACGTCGCGGCGCTCGTCGATGCCACGCGGCATGCCGAAGCCTACAGCGCGCGCCTCAGCGACTGGCTGCGCTGGGGTGCAAGCCCACGTGCGGCCATTGCCATCGAGAGGGGGGCGCGCGCGCTCGCCTGGCTGGACGGGCGCGACTTCGTGAGCCCCGAGGACGTGCAGGCGATCGCCCCGGATGCCCTGCGCCACCGCGTGCTGCTGGAATATGGCGCGCAGGCGCGCGGGATCGATGCGCAGGCCTGCGTCGAGGAGCTGCTCGCCAAAGTACCTGCCCCATGACCCTGCCCGGTCTCGATGAGCTGGTCGCGCTGCGCGGTGCGGCTCAGGGACTGAGCCTGCGAGCCCGCGCCCCGGCGCGCGCCCAGGCGCTCGGCGCTCATCCGAGCACTTATCGCGGGCGCGGCCTGGAGTTCCAGGAGGTGCGCCCGTACGTGGCGGGCGATGATCCGCGCAGCATCGACTGGCGCGTCACCGCGCGCCGCGGGCGCCCGCATACCAAGCTGTTCCGCGAGGAGCGCGAGCGGCCCGTGTGGCTGCTGATCGATCTGCATGCGGGCTTGTACTTCGGCACGCGCCGGCAGTTGAAGTCTGCGCTGATGTTGCGCGCCGCCGCGCTGCTCGCCTGGACGACGGTGCTCGGCGGCGATCGTATCGCGGGTGTGATCGCCGGTCCGGACGGGCATCGCGTGCTGCCGCCGCGCTCTCGTGATGCCGGTGTGCTGCCCTTGCTCGCCGCGCTCGTGGACATGCAGCCGCGTGCGCCGGCGCCACGCGTTGCCAACGGCCTGCAGAGCGCATTGCGCCTGCTCACGCCGCTCGTACGCCCGGGCAGCCTCGTGCTCGCGCTGAGCGACTTCGCCTCGCTCGATAGCTGCGATGAGGCGCTGTGGCTCGCCGTGGCCGCCCACAGTGAGTGCAGGCTCTTCTGGATCACCGACCCACTCGAGGAGGCGGCGTTGCCCAACGGTCGCTTTCGGGCCGGCTTGCCGGGCTTCGTGCGCATCCTGGACGGGGCCGGCGTGCGCGCCGACTGGCGCTGCAGCTGGCTGGCGCGCGAGGCTCGCGTCCGCTCGCTCGCGCGCCTGATCGCCGCGCCCCTCAGCCGTCTGGACACCCCAAACTCGGTGGAGGACACGCTGCGGCCCCTGCTGCCGCTGCGCGGCAGCGTCGCATGAGCTCTGCGTGGACCGCGCAGCTGGCACCCGATCACGCACCCGCCGCGGTGAGCTGGTGGCCGCCGGCTCCCGGTTGGTGGGCGGTGCTGGTGCTCGCTGCGGCGCTCACGCCGGTACTGTGGGCGGCATTGAGATGGTGGCGGGATCCACGCCGCCGCTACCGGCGCGCGGCGCTGCGCGAGCTCGAGCTCATACGAGCGCGGCCTGCCGATACTTCCACGATCGCAACGGCTCTCGAGACGCTGCTGCGCCGCTATGCCATGGCGCTCTATGGCGCCGAGCGCGTGGCACGCCTCACGGGCAGTGCATGGCTCGGTTTTCTGGGCCGCGAGGGCGGTGAGCGGCTGGCCGGCGAGACCGGACACTCACTGCTGGTCGCGGCCTTCGGAGCGCGTGGGCCGGATCAGCGCCAGCACTGGCTCGCCGCTGCCGAAGAGTTCATTCGCAGCGCCCGCGTGCGGCGCGCCGCGAGGCCGCCATGATCCATTTCGCATGGCCCTGGATGGCGCTGCTGGCGATTCTGCCGCTGCTGCACTATCGCGCGCGGAGCACCGCCGAACCGCGTGCGTTCGCACTCTACCTGCCCTTCAGCGCCGCGCTGTCGCTGCCCGGTAGCGCGCATACGCTGGCGCCGCGCAGCGCACGGCTGCTGTTGATCGCCGCCTGGTTGCTGCTCAGCGCCGCTGCCATGCGTCCACAGTGGCTCAGCGATCCGCAACCGGTACCGACGAGCGGTCGCCGCATGTTGCTGGCCGTCGATGTCTCGGGGTCCATGGCCATCGAGGACATGGCCGGCGGCAAGAGCCGCTTGCAGGTCGTGCAACAGGTGGCCGGCCGTTTCATCGACGGACGCCAGGGCGACCGCGTCGGCTTGATCCTGTTCGGCACCCAACCCTACCTGCAGGCCCCTCTGACCGCCGATCTCGTCACGGTGCATCGCTTCCTCGATGACGCCGTGGTCGGCGTCGCAGGTACCGAGACGGCAATCGGCGATGCGATCGGACTCGCCATCAAACGTTTGCGTGCCGAGGCACAGGACGGCCGGGCATCCGAGCGCGCGCAACGCACCTTGCTCGTCCTGCTCACCGACGGTCAGAACGATGCCGGCGTGATGCCGCCGCTCGATGCGGCACACGTCGCTGCGCAGACGGGGCTGCGTATCTACACGATCGGCGTGGGCGCCTCGGCCGATGACGCGCTCGGCGCTCCGGGAAACTCTGATCTCGACGAGGACACCCTGCGCGCGATCGCCGGGCTCACCGGCGGCGAGTACTTTCGCGCGACCGATGCGGGCGCGCTGCAGGCGGTGTACGACCGCATCGACCGGCTCGAGCCGGCCGAGGGACACCAACAATGGGTGCGGCCGATCGCAGAATGGTTCTCCTGGCCGCTCGCGCTCGCGCTGCTGCTCAGCGTTCCGGCAGCATGCGTTCTGGGAAGGCAATGGGCATGAGCGCATTTCACGGTCTGCATTTCCTGCACCCACTGTGGCTGCTCGCACTGCCGCCGCTGCTGCTGCTGGTGCTGTGGGCGCTCCTCGCGCGCGCCGAGGGCAGCGTGTGGTCGCGCCTGGTGGACCCGCAGCTGCTCGCCGCGCTGCGGCTGCCCGATCGCGGCCGCGCGCACTCCCCGTGGCTGCTCGTCGGCGCGATCTGGGCACTCGCCGTCGTGGCGCTCGCTGGACCCGCGTGGCGTCGCGATCCGAGTGCGGCGTACCGGGTGCCGTCCTCGTGGGTACTGCTGCTCGACCTGTCGCCCTCGATGGCGGCCGCCGATCTGGTGCCGGACCGGATCACGCGCGCCCGTTACGCGGTGGCAGATCTGCTGGCTGCATCGCGCGATGCGCGCGTCGCGCTCGTGGTCTTCGCAGGCGAGCCCCATGTAGTGACACCTCTCACCACGGACGTCGCTACGGTACGCACGCTGTTGCAGCCGCTCGCGCCGGGTCTCATGCCGGAGCCGGGCGATGAGCTGGCACCGGCTCTGGAAGCGGCAGAGCGCCTGCTGCGCGCCGGACATGCCGAGCAGGGTCAGGTGGTGGTGCTGTCGGACGGCTTCGCAGACTCGGACCGGGCGGTGCTGGTTGCGCAGCGCCTGCGCACGGAGGGCGCCTCCGTGCACGTCGTGGGCATAGGCACCGCCTCCGGAGCCCCCGAGCCGGATGCGAACGGCGGTTTCGTGCGCGATGCGCACGGCGGGATTCTGCTCAGCAGACTTCAGGAGCCGAGCCTGCAGCGCGTGGCGGATGCCGGCGGCGGCCGCTTCGTGTCCCTGAGTAGCCTCGACGATTTGATCACGCAGCTACAGACCGCTCGCCCTTACAGCTTCGACATGAGCACTCTGGCCGCAACGCAAGTGACGAGCTGGCAGAACGGCGGCGTGTTCCTGCTGCCACCGTTGCTGCTGCTCGCGGCGCTGCTCGCGCGCAGGGGCTGGGTATGAGCCGCCTGCCTGCATGGCCGTGGATCGTGCTGGTGCTCGTGAGCGCCACCGCGCGCGCGGGGAGCTGGGCCGACCTGTGGGCGACTCCGGATCAGCAGGCGCAGCACCTGCTCGACCGTGGCCGCCCCGCGCAAGCGGCACTGCTCTTCAGCGATCCGCGGCGCCGTGCTTACGCGGAGCTGCGCGCCGGGCACTACAGCGCGGCGGCGCGTCTGCTAGCGCCTTTCGACGATATCGACTCGCAGTACAACCGTGGCAACGCGCTGGCGCGCGCGGGCGAGTTGAGCGCGGCGCTGGCCGCGTACAATGCCGCGCTCGCGCGCGCACCCGCCGCGCTCGACGTGCGCCACAATCGCGATCTGGTCGCGCGCGCGCTGCGTCAGCAGAGCGCTCAGCACGCGCGTCGCGAGGGTGATGAGCCCGAGGAGGGCGACGACAGCTATCGCGTGAGCGATGAGACCCGCGTGGACGGAGATGCGCAGAGCCGCAAGGGAACCGGTCCCGACTCAACACCCTCGACCGGCGGCGGCAACAGCGCCGGAGCGTCCCACGATCAGTCTGCGGATACGTCGGTCGAGGAAGCGCAACGGGATGCGGAGGCTGCCGCCGCGCTGCGCCGGGGACGCGCGGAATCCGGGCAGCCGCAGGGCGCGACCGCGGGCACCAACTCCGCCTCGGGACACACGAACGACGCGGATGCGCTGCGCGTGAGGGCGGCGCGCAAGGGTGCCCCGTTCTCCGAGGCGAGCACTGAGCAGGCGCTGGCTCTCGAGCAATGGCTGCGCCGCATCCCGGAGGATCCGGGCGGACTGTTGCGCCGGAAGTTCCTCATCGAGCATTTGATGCGCGAGCAGGGGAACGAGCCGTGAGCTTCCCGCACGTAAGCTTCCCGCACGTGAGCTTCCCGCACGCAGCCGCATCGCGTCTGCTCTGCGCGCTGCTGATCGCCGCATGGGTGCCCGCGGGAGCACATGCCGATACGGGTGCTGCCGCTGCGAGCGATCGCCGCGTGCTCATCGAGCGGACGGTCGAGCCGAGCGACCCTTACGTGCAAGCGGCGGTCATCGTCACCGTGCGCGCCTTCAGCTCGCGGCCGCTCTACCACACGGAGCTGGATCTGCCGCCCAGCGATGCTGCCGTCGTGCACCAGGTGGGCGCCGACGAGCACGGGAGCGTGCGTCGCAATGGCAGGCTCTTCGCGCTGCTGACACGCCACTATCTCGTGTTTCCGCAGCGTAGCGGCAGATTGCGACTGCCCGGTCCGATGCTGAGCGCTCAGATGATGCTCGCACAGGACGGCCCCGACCCGTTCGGCACGGACCCCCTTGCGAGCTTCTTCGGCGCTTCGCCCTTCGGCGGATTGGTGGCAGGAGCCAGTGCGCTGCGGCTGCAGGCCTCGGACATCACCCTCGACGTGCGTCCGCGGCCGCCGGGAACAGTGGGCAGCTACTGGCTGCCCGCGCGGCGCATCGATCTCAAGAGCACGTGGCATCCCGATCAGCTGCAAGTGCGCGTCGGTGATCCGCTCACCATCACTTTGAGCCTCTCGGCCGAAGGATTGACGGCGGAGCAGCTCCCTGATCTGTCGCAGCTGCAAAGCTTGCCATCGGGATTCAGGGCCTATCCGGATGCGGCCCGGCTCGCCAACGGCTCGCAGGAGGGCACACTCGTCGGCAGCCGGGAGCAGAGCATCGCGCTCATCGCGCAGAGTCCGGGTCGCTTCACGCTCCCGTCCCTGCACGTTCGCTGGTGGGATACGAGTGCCGATGTGGTGCGCGAAACCGTGCTGCCGGCGCGCACTTTGTCGATTCTTCCGTCGCTCACAGCAGGCGCCGCGGCGACGGCGAGCGCGAGCCCTCACGAGGCGCACGCGTTGCGGGCCGCCAACGACGCGCATGCCTCGCACGCCGAATCCAGCTCTCCCTGGCCCTGGATCAGTCTGCTCTTCGCGGTGCTGTGGCTTGCAACCCTCGCAGCCTGGCTCACCTCCGGGCAGCGTCTGACACGCGGCGCTGAACCGGGTACGGCGCCAAAGCCCGATATCGCGCGCGCGCGCGCCGCCTTTCGCCGCGCGTGCCGCAACGGCGCCGCCGTAGAGGCGCGGCGCGAGCTTCTGGCGTGGATGGCGGGCGCCTGGCCGCACACGGCAGCGCCGGGTGTACACAGGATAACGCCGGGTGTGAATGCGCTCGCGCGGCTCACGCCGGATCCAAAATTGAAGCTCCTGCTGCGCGAGCTCGAGCGTGCATGCTACGTCGGCGGCGCATGGCGCGGCAGCGCGCTCGCCGAGGCGCTCGTCGAGCTGCCAACCCCGCCAGGGAGCTCACGCTCTGGCGCGCGCCGGACCGGCGAGCTCGCGCCCCTTTATCGCTGAGCATCAGGAGACAGGACCATCATGGACCCGAGACGCCCCATTGCATTCTCTTGTGCAGTCGCCGCGCTGCTTGCGGGCCTGCCGCTTGCCGCGGCGGCGCCTGCCGCCGCGCAGCTGCCGCTCAGCTATCCGCCCGCCGCGCGCGGCCCGCAGCTCGATGTCTATCACGGCGTCAAGGTTGCCGATCCTTATCGCTGGATGGAGGACATCGACTCGCCGGAGACGCGTGCCTGGGTGAGCGCCGAAGGCAATCTCAGCCGCGAGTATCTGAGTGCGATTCCCGGGCGGCGCGCGCTCGCCCAGCGCCTGACGCAGACGTGGAACTTCGAGCGCTGGAGCCCTCCGGAGAAGTACGGGCCAAACTGGTTCTATGCGCACAACGCGGGGCTGCAGAATCAAGCTGTCCTGTTCGTGACGGGAGACGCTGCGACGCCGGCGCGAGTGCTGCTCGATCCCAACACACTGTCGAAGGACGGCACGGTCGCGCTGCGCGAGACCGCGATCACGTACGACGGCAAGCTCTTCGCCTACGCGCTCTCGGAGGCCGGCTCGGATTGGCAGATCTGGCACGTGCGGAACGTGGCGAGCGGCACGGATCTGCCCGACGAGCTGCACTGGTCGAAGGCGGGCGGTGCGGCCTGGCGCAAGGACGACGCGGGCTTCTACTACACGCGCTATGCCGCACCGAAGTCGAACGAGCTCCTCAAGGCCGCCAACAAGTATCAGAAGCTCTACTTCCACAAGCTCGGCACGCCGCAGTCGCAGGACACTCTGGTGTATACCCGCAGCGACGATCCGGACTGGTTCGTGAGCGGCCAGGTGACCGACGATGGACGCTATCTGGTCATCTCGGCGAACCATGGCGATGAAGTGCAGAACACGCTGCTGGTGCAGGATCTCTCCCACCCGCAGGCGCCCATCCGCACCCTCGTGGCGAAGCCGACGGCCGTCCACAGCTTCATCGGCAACATCGGCTCGACTTTCTATGTGCTCACGGATGCAGGGGCGCCGCGGTATCGCATCATCGCGATGGATCTCGGCAAGCCGGACGCCGCGAACTGGCGCACGATCGTGCCGGAGGGCACCGAGACGCTGCAGGCCGCAAGCTTGGTCGGAAGGCAGCTCATTGCCCAGTACCTCGAGGATGCGCACAGCGCGGTGCGTCGCTACGCGCCCGATGGCAAGCTGCTCGGCGAGGTGCGGCTCGAGGGCTTGGGTAGCGCGAGCGGTTTCCAGGGCCATGTCGACGATACCTCGACGTACTACGCTTTCAGCAGCTTCACCACTCCGCCGAGTGTGTATCGGCTGGACCTCGCAAGCGGCGCCGCGCAACTGTGGCGCCAGCCGACGGTGCAGGGCTTCACGCCTGCCCAGTTCGACACCACGCAGCAGTTCGCGATCAGCAAGGACGGCACACGCGTGCCGATCTTCATCGTGCATCGGCGCGGCGCGCCGCTCGACGGCAGCAATCCGACCATCCTGTACGGCTACGGCGGATTCAACATCTCGCTGCAGCCTGCCTTCTCACCCGCCGTTGCGGGCTGGCTCGAGCTCGGCGGCGTCTACGTACTCTCGATCCTGCGCGGAGGCGGGGAGTACGGGCGTGCGTGGCACGAGGCAGGCATGAAGACGCACAAGCAGAACGTGTTCGATGACTTCATTGGCGCGGCCGAGTATCTGATCGCCCAGCACTGGACGAGTCCGCAGCGGCTTGCGATCTGGGGCCGCTCCAACGGCGGACTCCTCGTGGGCGCCGTCGAGGAGCAGCGTCCCGAGCTGTTCGCGGCGGCCGTGCCGCAGGTCGGTGTGATGGACATGCTGCGGTTTCGCGATTTCACGGTCGGCAAGGGCTGGGAATCGGATTACGGCTCCGTCGATGAGCCCGCCGAGTTTCGTGCGCTGCTCGCCTACTCACCGCTGCAGAACGTGAAAGCCGGAGTCAACTACCCGGCGACGCTCATCACGACGGGCGATCACGATGATCGTGTGTATCCCGCGCACAGCTTCAAGTTCGCGGCGGCCATGCAGCACGCCGATCCGCACGGCCGCCCCATTCTGCTGCGGATCGATGACCGCGCCGGACACGGCCAGGGCAAGCCGACGGCCAAACTGATCGAGGAGACCGCCGATATCTACGCCTTCGTGCGTGAAGCGATGGGGCTTGCGCGCGCGGGAGGGTAGCGATCGAACAGCGGCGGATAGCGGTTGGATAGCGTGGGCCGGCGCTACGCGCGCGCATCCGCGAGTATCGGTGCGCGTGCGGCCGCATAGCCGAGATTCGGTGCCAGCCAGCGCTCGGCCTGCTCCACGCTCATGCGCTTGCGGCGGGCGTAGTCGCGTACCTGATCGGCGCCGATAGGCCCGACCGCGAAGTACTTGGCGCTCGGGTGCGCGAAGTACCAGCCGCACACGGCCGCGGTCGGATACATGGCATAGGACTCCGTCAGACGAATGCCGGTTGCGCGCTCCGCGTCCAGAAGCTTCCACAGCGTGTGCTTCTCGGTATGCTCGGGACAGGCCGGATAGCCGGGTGCCGGTCGAATGCCGCGATACTTCTCGGCGATCAGCTCCTCGGTCGCGAGCCGCTCCTCGGGGGCGTAGCCCCACCATTCGCGCCGCACCTTCAGATGCAGCCATTCCGCGGCCGCCTCCGCGAGCCGGTCCGCGAGCGACTTGAGCAGAATGCCGGAATAATCGTCGTGCTCGCGCGCAAAGCGTGCGAGCGGTGCCTCGATGCCGAGACCGGCGGTCACTGCAAACGCACCGATGTAGTCGCGCTGCGGGCACTCCGCCGGCGCGACGAAGTCGGCGAGGCAACGATAGGGTTGATCGTCCGAGCGGCAGCGCTGCTGGCGCAGAAAGTGCAACCGCTCGAGCACCTCACCACGGTCCGTCCCTGCGAACAGCTCGAGGTCATCGCCGCTGCTCTGCGCGCCGAAGAAGCCGAGCACGGCGCGCGCCTGCAGCCAGCCCTCGCGCACCACTTGCTCGAGCATTGCGCGCGCATCGGCGTAGAGCGTGCGCGCCACGGAACCGCGCGCCGGATCCTCGAGAATGGCCGGGAAGGTGCCGGTGAATTCCCAGGCGTTGAAGAACGGCATCCAGTCGATGCACGGAATGAGCTCCTGCAACGGCACTGACTGCAGGGTCCGCACGCCGAGAAAGCGCGGCACGGGCGGGGAGTACTCGCGCCAATCGATCGGCACGCGGCGGCTGCGCGCCTCCTCGATGGCGAGCGCGCGGCCCTTGGTGTCCTTCTGCGCGTGTTGCTCGCGGCGCCGCGCGTGCTCGGCCTTGGTCTCGCCGACGTACGTGGCGCGCGCATCCGCCGAGATCAGGCGCTGACAGACTCCGACCGCGCGCGATGCATCCTTCACATACACGACCGGACCCTCGTACTGGGGGTCGATCCGCAGGGCCGTGTGCTGGGGCGAGGTGGTCGCGCCGCCGATCAACAGCGGCAAGCGCAGGCCGCGCCGCTGCATCTCGCCTGCGACGTGCACCATCTCATCGAGCGAGGGAGTGATGAGGCCGGAGAGTCCGACCATGACGGCGCCCACCTCGGCGGCGGTCGAGAGAATCCGGTCGCAGGAAACCATCACGCCGAGATCGATGATCTCGAAGTTGTTACATTGCAGGACGACGCCGACGATGCTCTTGCCGATGTCGTGCACATCACCCTTGACCGTGGCGAGAACGATGCGTCCCTTGCTGCGCTCGGCGCCTTTCTGACCCTCGATGAAGGGCGTGAGATAGGCGACCGCCTTCTTCATCACACGCGCGGACTTCACCACCTGCGGCAGAAACATCTTGCCGGCGCCGAACAGATCGCCGACCACGTTCATGCCGGCCATCAGCGGACCTTCGATGACGGCGAGGGCTGAGGCGAGCTCGGTACGCGCGCTCTCGGTGTCCGCGACGATGTACTCATCGATACCCTGCACCAGCGCGTGCTCCAGACGCTGCGCGACCGGCCATTCCCGCCACGCGAGCGTCTGCGTGCTCTGCTCGGCCACTTCGGCCTGGTAGCGGCCGGCCACCTCGAGCAGCCGCTCGGTGGCATCCGCGCGGCGCTCCAGAATCACGTCCTCGGAGCGCTCGCGCAGCTCGGCCGGGAGCTCATCGTAGATGCCGAGCTGTCCGGCGTTCACGATGCCGAAATCCATGCCGGCGGCAATCGCGTGATAGAGAAAGACCGAGTGCATCGCGCGGCGCACGGGCTCGTTGCCGCGGAACGAGAACGAGACGTTGCTCACGCCGCCCGAGACATGCGCGAGCGGACAACGCGTCCGGATCTGGCGGGTCGCCTCGATGAAGGCGCGCCCGTAGCCGTTGTGCGCCTCGATGCCGGTGGCGACGGCGAATATGTTGGGATCGAGGATAATGTCCTCGGCGGGAAAATCGAGCCGCTCGCGCAGCAGCCGGTAGGCGCGCGCGCAGATCTCCACGCGGCGCTCGGTCGTGTCCGCCTGACCCTGCTCGTCGAAGGCCATGACGACCACCGCAGCGCCGTAGCGCTGGACCTCGCGCGCCCGCTCGAGGAAGGTCTCCTCACCCTCCTTGAGGCTGATCGAGTTCACCACGCCCTTGCCCTGCAGGCACTTGAGCCCCTCCTGGATCACCGTCCAGCGCGAGGAGTCGATCATCACGGGCACGCGCGCGATGTCGGGCTCGGCCCCGATCAGACGCAGGAAGCGTGCCATCGCCGCCTCGGAGTCGATCAGGCCTTCATCCATGTTGACGTCGATCAGCTGTGCGCCGTTCTCCACCTGCTGGCGCGCGACCGCGAGCGCAGAGGGGTAATCGTCGGCCTCGATGAGCTTGCGAAAGCGCGCCGAGCCGGTGACGTTGGTGCGCTCACCGACATTCACGAAAGGAATGTCGCTCGAATGATTAAAGGGCTCGAGTCCGGAGAGCCGCATGCGCACCGGCACGGACGGCACGCTGCGCGGGCGCACGGAGCGCACTGCATCCGCGATGGCGCGGATGTGCTCGGGCGTGGTGCCACAGCAGCCGCCCACGAGATTGAGATCGCCGTGCTCGGCTGCCTCGCGCAGGATGGCCGCCATGTCGGCGGGGGTCTCGTCATACTGGCCGAAGGCGTTGGGCAGGCCGGCGTTGGGATGCGCACTCACGTAGGTGTCGGCGATGCGCGCAAGCTCTGCAACGTGCGCCTGCAGCTGCCGTGGACCGAGCGCACAGTTGAGTCCGACGATCGTCGGGCGCGAGTGCCGCACGGAGTTCCAGAAGGCCTCCAGGGTCTGACCGGAGAGCGTGCGGCCCGAGGCATCGACGATCGTGCCGGAGATGAGCAGCGGCAAGTCGAGCGACAGCTCCTCGAGCACGCGTCGCACGGCATAGATCGCCGCCTTGGCATTCAAGGTGTCGAACACGGTCTCTATCAGCAGCAGGTCCGCGCCGCCCGCAATCAGGCCGCGCGTCGCATCACCATAGGTTGCAACCAGCGCATCGAAGCTGATGTTGCGAAATCCAGGATCGTTCACGTCCGGCGAAAGCGAGGCCGTGCGGTTGGTAGGTCCGAGCACACCGGCGACGAAGCGCGTGGCTCCGCTTGCCCGCTCCACATCGTCGGCGACCGCGCGCGCCAGGCGCGCCGCGGCGCAGTTGAGCTCCCCGACGAGCGTGGCGAGGCCGTAGTCCTCGAGCGAGGGCGCGTTCGAGTTGAAGGAGTTGGTGCTGATCACGTCGGCGCCGGCCTCGAGGAACTGCCGGTGGATGGCGCCGATCAGCTCGGGCTGTGTGAGCGTCAGCAGGTCGTTGGCGCCCTTGAGCTCGCGCGTGGAGTCGCGAAAGCGCGCGCCGCGGTATGCGGCCTCATCGAGCTTCTCGCGCTGGATCATGGTGCCCATGGCGCCATCGAGCATCACGATCCGCTCGGCGAGCAGACGCCTGAATTCCGCGGCGCGCGAGGCGCGCGCACCCGTATCGGCTACCGGTGAGGACATGGCACGCTCCTATGCCACCGCACGCTCGATCGTCCGCAGAGGCGCGCCTCGTTCTCCGCAGGACTCTGCGGAGGGAATTCGAACGAGACTACGGGTGCGCGCATGCTAATACCCTAGCGCGCATTGCTGAGCAGATTTGTGCCAATATTGGACTAAACGCCGCCGTGGTTTAGTATGTTTGCACTAACGACGGCCCGGCACCCTCAGATGGATCACCTGCAGCTCGACAAGACCGACTCGAAGATTCTGCAACTGCTCGCCAAGGACGGGCGCATCAGCTGGCGCGATCTCGCCGAGGCGATCGGCCTGTCGCTGACACCGACCCTGCGGCGCGTGCGGCGCCTGCAGGAGGGCGGCTTCATCTCGGGATTCAGTGCGCGCTTCGACGAGGAGCGCCTCGGCGTCGGTATCACCATGTTTGTATCCGTGACGCTCGAGCGGCAGACCGAGGAGACGCTCAAGGTGTTCGAGCGGCGCATCGCGGACGTGCCCGAAGTGATGAGCTGTCATCTGATGACGGGGCAGGGTGACTACCTGCTGCGTGTGGTCGCATCGGATCTCGCGAGCTATCAGCGCTTCATGCTGGACATCCTCACGCGCATTCCGGGCGTGGCTCACATCCAGTCGAGCCTCGCGATCAAGCCGGTTTTTCAGCGCGCGGCGCCGCCGATTCCGCGCGCACGCTGAGCCCCGCCGGTCAGCAGGAAGCCGAGCGCGCTCGCGCAGGGTGCGTCGATCTTGAGCGCCAGAAGCTCATCGGCGCGGGTGCGACCGAGATTCACCGCCGCGACCGGCTTGCCCGCGAGCGCTGCGGCATGCACGAAGCGATAGCCCGAATAGACCATGAGCGAGGAGCCGATCACGAGCATCGCGTCGGCGGCGCGCACCGCCTGCATCGCGCGCGTGACGCGCTCCGGCGGCACACTTTCCCCGAAGAACACGACGTCCGGCTTCAAGACACCGTCGCAACGCTCACACGTGGGCACTTCGAAGTCCGCGAGGTCGGTACACGCGAGATCGGCATCGCCGTCGGGCGCGTCGCTTGCCTGCAGCTGCGCCCAGCCGGGATTACGCCGCAACAGCTCGAGCTGCAGAGCCTCGCGCTCGCTGCAGGCACCGCACGTCATGCAGCTGACCCGATCGAGCCGGCCGTGCAGATCGAGCACGCGAGTGCTGCCTGCGGCTTGGTGCAGCCCGTCGACGTTCTGCGTCACGAGCAACGCGAGCCGACCGCGCCGCTCGAGCTCAGCGAGCGCGCGATGTGCATCATTGGGACATGCGCGATGAAAACGCGGCCAGCCGGCGAGACTTCGCGCCCAGTAGCGCTGGCGCATGCGCGCATCACCCATGAACGCCCGCAGGCTCACGGGCGGCGCTCGCTTCCAGGTGCCGTCGGCATGGCGGTAGTCGGGAATGCCGGAGGCAGTGCTGCAGCCTGCGCCGCTCAGCACCACGATGCTCGCGTAGCGCTCGATGAATTCAGCGAGCGCGCTCTTCTGCGGGACCATGAACATTGAGCGGTGCCTTGGTGTCGGTGCGCGTACGCAGCAGCAGCCACTGGCCGAGGATCACGAACGCGACGCCGACGAGGGCGAGCGCATGCCAGCTCTTGGCCTCGAAGAGGCTCGACATGAGCATGGCGATCAGGGGCGTCAGCGCCGTGACGTAGGCCGCCAGGGTGTAGCCGCGGCGGCGCGCGACGCCGAAGTAAAGCAGGAATGCGACCCCCGAGCCGAGTAGCGCCAGATACAGCAGCGACAGGACGTAAGTCGCGCGCGCATCGAAGCTCCAGCGCCGCCCGCTCAGCAACACGAAGATGCTGAGCAGCGTGGCACCATAGCCCATGGCCCAGGCGGTGGAGGCGGCGAGCGGTGCCGCCTCCTGCTCGGCACGGCGTGCGCAGGCATTGCCGAGCACCGCGGTCAGCACGGCGACCAGGGAGAAGGCGAGTCCGGTGATCACCCTCCGATCGAGGTGGGCGCTTGCGAGCTCCTCCCAGGACAGCAAGGCGACGCCGAGCACGCCCAAGCCTGCCGCCACCCAGGCACTCGCGGGCGAGCGCTGCCCGAACAGCCAGCGAAACACGATGAGATTGATGAAGGCCGTCGCGCCGAACGCGACCGCCACGACCGCCGAGGTTACCCGTGCCTCCGCGAGGTACACACAGGCATAGTCCACCGTGAAGGTGCAGAGGCCCACGCCGAAAGAGGCTGCATGCTGCCTCGGCGTGAGTGCCACGGGCGCACGGGTGATTGCACACCAGGCGAAGAGCAGCGCCGCGGCCAACCCAAAGCGGTAGACGACCGAGACGATCGGATCGACGCTGCCCAGTTGCAGCGTGATCGCGTACCAGGTCGTGCCCCAGATGAGCGCGCACGTCGCGATCGAAGCCACATCCAGAGCTCCGCGCGGGGCCGGGGGCGCGCCCGGTGCGGGGCTGTGGGCGCTGGCGGTCATGTTCGATGCGATTATATCGGGCCGCCGCTGTCTCACTGCAGTTGTGCCCGCCGCGCCCTCTGCGGTATAGGAGGCGGCAATACGGGCGCCAAGCGCGCCGCCGGAGCATGCCATGAGCACACCTCGCACCTGCAACTGGTCGGGCGTATTCCCCGCGGCCACCACCCAGTTCACCCCGGCACTGGAGCTCGATCTGCCGGCGACGCAGAGCGTGCAGAGTGCGCTCGTGCGCGACGGTGTGCATGGGATGGTCCTGTTAGGAACGGTCGGCGAGAACAACTCGTTGAGCGCCACCGAGAAGCGCAACGTATTGCAGGCGGCGGTGGCCACCGTTGCAGGCAAGGTGCCGCTGATTGCGGGCGTATCGGAGCTCACCACCGCGAATGCGGTCGCCTATGCGCGCGATTGCGAGCGCATCGGTGTCGATGGCCTGATGGTGCTGCCGGCGATGGTGTATGTGCCGACGCCGCAGGAGCTCGAGTATCACTTCCGCAGTGTCGCGCAGGCCACCTCGCTGCCCATCATGCTCTACAACAATCCTCCGGCCTATCGCGTGAACATCGGCATCGAGACCTTGCAGCGCCTCGCCGATCTGCCGAATGTGGTGGCGCTGAAGGAATCGGCACCCGATGCGCGCCGCTTCACCGATCTGTTCAATGCGCTCGGTGATCGCTACGCGCTGTTCGCCGGGCTCGACGATGTGGTCTTCGAGGCCGTGCTGCTCGGCGCCCGCGGCTGGGTCTCGGGGTTGACCAACGCATTTCCGGCCGAATCCCTCGAGCTCTACGCGGCGCTGCGCGCCGGCGATCTGGAGCGGGCGCGGCGCCTCTATCGCTGGTTCATGCCGCTGCTGCATCTCGACTCCGACCCCGATCTGGTGCAGTCGATCAAGCTCGCCGAGCAGCTCATGGGCCGCGGCAGCGAGCGGGTGCGCCCGCCGCGCCTGCCGCTCGCCGGCGAGCGACGCGCGGCCGTCACGCGCATGGTCGAGCGCGCGCGGGACACGCGACCCACATGAGGAAGGTGCGCGAGCCCTGGCCGGGCTCGATCCACGTGATCGACTCGCACACCTGCGGCGAGCCCACTCGGCTCGTGATCGGTGGCGGCCCGGAGCTGGGTGTGGGGCCCTTGAGTGAGCGGCTGCAGCGCTTTCGCGAGCGCTTCGATCACTATCGCGCCGCGATCGTCAACGAGCCCCGCGGCTCGGACACCCTGGTCGGCGCGCTGCTGTGCAAGCCGCATCGCAGCGAGTGCGCCTTCGGGCTGATCTTTTTCAACAATGTGGGTTATCTGGGGATGTGCGGACACGGCACGATCGGTGCGGTCGCCTCGCTCGCGCACACCGGAGATTGTGTACCGGGGAGGCTGCGCATCGATACGCCGGTCGGTCCCGTCGATGCGCTTCTGCACGAGGACGGATGCATCGATGTAACGAACGTGACGAGCTTTCGCCGCGCGCGCGGCGTGCGCGTGCCGGTCGCAGGACTCGGAGAGTTGCGCGGCGATGTGGCCTGGGGCGGCAACTG
Organism: Steroidobacteraceae bacterium; assembly: GCA_035501955.1. Taxonomy (GTDB): domain Bacteria; phylum Pseudomonadota; class Gammaproteobacteria; order Steroidobacterales; family Steroidobacteraceae; genus JASHUC01. The sequence continues at coordinate 34,254 of DATJVD010000041.1, read as the reverse complement.
GTTTTTCCTCACCGAGGAGCATGCGCAGCGCATCGAGCTCGAGAACCTCGACGCCTTGACGGACCTCGCGTCGCGGCTGCGCCGGGCGGTCAATGCGAGCGGCTTCCCTGAGGTCGATCACGTCGAGCTGTTCACGGCGGTCGCCGAGGATGCACGACGCGCCCGCGCCTTCGTACTCTGCCCGGGCAAGGCTTATGATCGCTCGCCGTGCGGCACCGGCACGAGCGCCAAGCTCGCGTGCCTCGCCGCCGACCGCAAGCTCGCCGAGGGCGAGCCCTGGATCCAGGAGAGCCTGATCGGTAGTACCTTCGTCGCCCGCTACCGCTGGCACGATGAGGGTAAGGGCGAGATCGTGCCGACGATCACCGGCACGGCGCACGTGACCGGTGAGGCGTTCCTGCTGTTGAGCGCCACCGACCCTTACCGCTGGGGTATCCCGCCGCCATGACCATCCAGCATCCCGAAGACGTGACGCCGGCCGTGCTCGAGGTGATGCAGCGCACGCGCGATCCGCGGCTGCGCGAGATCATGGTGTCCCTGGTGCAGCACCTGCACGCTTTCGTGCGTGACGTGCGCCTGACGGAGGCGGAGCTGCGCGATGCGGCCGCGATGCTCGCGCAGCTCGGGCAGCAGACCACGGACAGCCACAACGAGGTCATACTGATGGCCGGCTCGCTCGGCGTCTCCATCCTCGTGTGCCTCCTCAACAACGGCAATCGCGGTGCGTCCGAGACCTCGCAGTCCCTGCTCGGACCCTTCTGGCGCATGCACTCACCGCGCGTCGCGAACGGCGGCTCGATCGTGCGCTCGGCCACCCCGGGTGAGCCGCTCTACGTCAATGCGCGCGTCGTGGATCGCGCAGGCAAGCCGATCGCAGGCGCCGAAGTCGACGTGTGGCATTCCTCGCCGGTAGGACTCTACGAAGTCCAGGATCCGACCCAGGCGGACATGAATCTGCGCGGCAAGTTCATGACCGACACGGACGGGCGCTTCTGGTTCAGCACCGTGAAGATGGCGGGATATCCGGTGCCGACCTCCGGGGTCGTCGGGCAGCTGCTGCGTGCCCAGGATCGCCATCCCTATCGCCCGGCTCATCTGCACGCGCTGATCGTCAAGCCCGGCTACAAGACGCTGATCTCGCAGGTCTACGACCGTGAGGACCGCTACATCGACAGCGACGTGCAGTTCGGCGTCACGCGCGCCACGACGGGCGATTACGTGCGCCACGAGGAGCCGCACCCCTCCGGCGCCGCCGGCCCCTGGTACTCCCTCGACTACACCTACGTGATGGAGCCGGGTGAGGCGGTGCTGCCGCGCCCGCCGATCAAGTAGCCGGAGCGGCCCATCCCGGAACGCAACGGCCGCGCTGTGCGTTTATGCGCACACGCACTGCCGGTGAGCGTCCACAGCATGCAGCTTCGAGAAGGCCTGCCCCATCCACGCGGCGCACAGTGGGACGGCAAGGGCGTCAATTTCTCCCTGTTCTCGGCTCACGCGACCAGCGTCGAGGTGTGTCTGTTCGATGCGCGCGGCGAGCAGGAGCTCGAGCGCATCGAGCTGCCTGAGTACACCGACGAGATCTGGCACGGCTATGTGACCGAGCTCGCACCGGGCACTGTGTACGGCTATCGCGTGCACGGTCCGTACGAGCCGGACCACGGCCAGCGCTTCAATCCGCACAAGCTGCTGCTCGATCCTTATGCGCGCGCGCACGTCGGTGAGCTGCGCTGGGATCCGGCCTGCTTCGGCTACACGATCGGCGCCGCAGGCGATGATCTCGGCTTCGATGAGCGCGACAGCGCGCCCTTCATGCCGAAATGCGTGGTCGTGGATCAGGGCTTCGACTGGAAAGAGAACACGAAGCCGCTCGTGCCGTGGGACAGGACGGTCATCTACGAGACGCACGTGCGCGGCTACACCAAGCTGCATCCCGCAGTGCCGCAGAAGCTGCGCGGCTCGTTCGCCGGGCTTGCCGTGCGCGAGGTCATCGAGTACGTCAAATCACTCGGCATCACCACGCTCGAGCTGCTGCCGATCCACACCTTCATCAATGACAGTCACCTGCTCGAGAGAGGCCTCACCAACTACTGGGGCTACAACTCGATCGGCTTCTTCGCCGCCGATCCGCGCTACGTCGCGAACCCGGAGCGGGGACTTGCGGAATTCAAGGAGATGGTCGCGCGCTTTCACGACGCGGGGCTCGAGATCATCCTCGATGTGGTCTACAACCACACGGCCGAGGGCAACGAGCGCGGTCCGACCCTGAGCTTCAGGGGGATCGACAACGCCTCCTATTACCGGCTGATCCCGGACAAGAAGCGCTACTACATCAACGATACCGGCACGGGAAACACGCTGAATCTGAGCCACCCGCGCGTCATCCAGATGGTCACCGACAGCCTGCGCTACTGGGTGCTCGAGATGCACGTCGACGGCTTTCGCTTCGATCTGGGCACCATTCTCGCGCGCGAGGCGAACGGCTTCGACAATCAAAGCGGCTTCCTCAAGGCCTGCTCGCAGGATCCTGTGCTCGCGGGCATCAAGCTCATCGCCGAGCCCTGGGATTGCGGTCCCGGCGGCTATCAGGTTGGGGCGTTCCCGCCCGGCTGGGCCGAATGGAACGACAAGTTCCGCGATACCGTGCGCGATTACTGGCGTGGCGCCGCCTCGGCCGCGGCACTCGCGCCGCGCGTGTGCGGCTCGGCCGACATCTTCGACAGGTTCGGCCGCCGGCCCTACGCGAGCATCAACTTCATCACCGCTCACGACGGCTTCACGCTGCGCGATCTCGTGAGCTACAACGAGCGCCACAACGAGCGCAACGGCGAGGACAACCGCGACGGCAGCCACGACAATCGCTCCTGGAACTGCGGCGCGGAAGGACCGAGTGAGGACGCCGGCGTCAATCGGCTGCGGCACCGCCAGCAGCGCAATCTACTCGCGACCTTGTTGCTGTCGCAGGGCACGCCGATGCTGCTCGCCGGGGACGAGTTCGGTCGCTCTCAGCAGGGCAACAACAACGCCTACTGTCAGGACAACGAGATCAGCTGGGTCGACTGGAAGCTCTCCGACGAGGGTCAGGCGCTCATCGCCTTCGTCACGCGGCTGACGGCGCTCAGACGCCGCTATCCGATCCTGCGCCGCAACCGCTTCCTCTCCGGCGCGCTCAATGAGCGCATCGGCATCAAGGAAGTGACGTGGATTCATGCCTCGGGCAAGGAGATGACGCAGGAGCAGTGGCACGAGGGGACGATGCTCTGCTTCGGCATGCTGCTCGATGGACGTGCTCAGCCGACCGGCCTCAGGCAGCGCGGTCACGATGCCACCGTGCTCATGGTCCTGAACGCTTACCACGACGCGGTGAAGTTCGCGCTGCCGTCCTACGAGGACGGCGCGCGTTGGCAGCGTGTCTTCGATACGAATCTACCCGATGAGCACGGCGCCGACGGTACCACTCTGGAGCCGGGACACGAGTACGAGGTTACCGGCCGCTCGCTGCTGCTATTCGTGTTGCAGGCAGCGTAGAGGCGCCGCGCCTCACGTGTTGGCCTGCGCCGGCCCACCGCTTGCCTTGAGCAGCGGCGGCACGCGACCCGCCTGCCGTTTGCGCCGTCCCCAGCCGTGCACGTACAGATAGACGACCGGGGTCGTGTAGAGCGTCAGCAGCTGACTCACGATGAGACCGCCGACGATCGAGATACCGAGCGGCCGGCGCATCTCGGTGCCGTCGCCGTAGGCGAGCGCGAGCGGCAGCGCGCCGGCGATCGCCGCACAGGTCGTCATCATGATCGGCCGAAAGCGCAGCGAGCAGGCGCGCGCAATCGCGGCGCGCGGCTCGAGCCCGAGCGTGCGCTCGGCATCGAGCGCGAAATCGACCATCATGATCGCGTTCTTCTTGACGATTCCGATCAGCAGCAGAATGCCGAGAAAAGCGATCAGACTGAACTCGGTGCCCGTCGCCATGAGCGCGAGCAGCGCGCCGAGCCCGGCAGAGGGCAAGGTCGAGAGGATCGTGACCGGCTGGCTGTAACTCTCGTAGAGCATGCCAAGCACCACGTAGATGGCGACCAGCGCCGCGAGCAGCATGAGCGGCTGGTTGCGCGCGTTCTGCTGAAAGAGCCGCGCGGTGCCGTAAGAGCTGCCGCGCACGCTGACCGGCACATGGATCTGATTCATCGTGCGCTCGATTGCCGCCAGCGCCTCATCGAGGGAGACCCCGTCGGCCAGGTTGAAGGCGATGGACGTAGAGACCGAGGTGCCGGTGTGATTCACGCTCGTGGGCGTCGTGCCCGTCGCGAAGTGACTGAAGGCGGCGAACGGCACGACGGTCTCGCGGCTCACGCTCACGGCCGATCCGGTCGAGGTGTTGCCGCGCCCGGCGTTCGCGAGCGAGTTGGCGGCAAGATTGCGCGCGACATCCTGCGAAACCGCGGCGCTGCTCGCCGCGGTGGCGGTCTTGAAGTGAGTGGTGCCTGCGACAGCCTGGGTCGCCTGCGTGCCGGTCACGGCGGCGCCCGCCGTGCTGATGTAGAGGCGCTGCAGGATGTCGGGCTGCTGCCAGAACTCCGGCGCCACTTCCATGACGACGTGGTACTGCTGCGGGCTGAAAGGATTGTAGATCGTCGAGACCTGAGCCTGCGCGAAGGCATCCCCGAGCGCGTTGTCGATCTGAATCTCGGTGAGTCCCAGACGCGAGGCGCTGTCGCGATCCACGATCAGGTCGGCCTCGAGCCCGCCGGGCTGCAGATCGGTGTCCACGTCGGTGAGCTCGGGTACCTTCTGCAGCGCGACGCGCAGCTTCTGCGACCAGGTGCGCAGCTCCGTCAGATCATCGCCGAGCAGGGTGTACTGGTATTCCGCGTTCGCCGAGCGGCCGCCACCACCGCCGCCGATGTCCTGGGCGGACTGCAGGAAAGTGGCCACACCGCTCACCGCATTGAGCTTGGGGCGCAACCGATCGAGTACCTGGTCGGCGGACACGTCGCGCTCAGAGCGCGGCTTGAGCGTCGCGTTGATCGTGGCGCTCGCGCCGCGGCCGAACCAGCCGAAATTGCCGCCGCCGGCCGAGCCGGTCACGCTCTGCACGGCAGGATCGCGCTGGATGATCTGCGTGACCTCCTGCAGCTTGCTCTTGATGAGCTGGAACGAGGCGAAGGCATCCGCGCGCATCCCGCCCTGCAGCTGCCCGGTGTCCTGCTGCGGGAAGAAGCCCTTGGGGACGATGATGTACAGATAGACGTTGAAGGCGATGGTCACGAACAGCAGGAGCAGCATCAGCCGCCGGTGATCGAGCGCCCACGCAAGCGTGCGCTCGTAGCCCGCACGCAGCGCCAGGAAGCCGCGCTCGAAGCGGCTCGGCCCAACGCGGCCCGGCCCAACCGCCGGACCCCGGCGATCCCGTCCGAGAAGCCGCGAGCACATCATGGGCGTGGTCGTCAGCGACATGACGAGCGAGATCAGGATGGCGACCGAGAGCGTAATCGTGAACTCGCGGAACAGCCGGCCGATGATGCCCCCCGCGAGCTCGAACGGAATGAATACCGCGACCAGCGACAGACTCATCGACAGCACGGTGAAGCCGACCTCGCGCGCGCCGCGCAGGGCAGCTTGCATGCGCGACATGCCCGCCTCGATGTGACGGTTCGTGTTCTCCATGACGACGATGGCATCGTCCACGACGAAGCCGGTTGCGATCGTGAGTGCCATCAGCGAGAAATTGTCCAGGGTGTAATCGAGCAGGTACATGGCGCCGAGCGTGCCGAGCAGTGACACGGGAACGACCACCGCCGGGATCAAAGCGGCGCGCGGGCTCTGCAGGAACATGTAGACGACCAGGATCACCATCGCGATGGCCACCAGCAGCGTCTGCTCCATCTGATGGAGCGAGGCGCGGATAGTGGTGGAGCGGTCGAAGGTCACGACGAGATCGATCTTGGGATCGATCGCCGCCTTGAGTGCGGGCAGCTCCGCTTTCACGGCGTCCACCACGTCCATGACGTTGGCGCCGGGCTGCTGCAGCACCTGCACGGTCACGGCGGCCTTGCCGTTGTAAACACCGTAGGTACGAATGTTCTCGGTCGCACCGTCCTGCATGTCCGTGACCGTGGCGACATCGCGCAGGCGCACGGTGGAGCCCCCACGGTTGGCGATGATGAGGTTGCGGTAGGCCTCGGCCTCGCGCGCATTGTCGTTGGTGTAGATCTGATAGTGCTCCGCGCCGGCCTCGATCGCGCCCTTGGGCGCATTCGCGTTGGCATTGGAGATCGCCGCGCGCACGTCCTGCAGGCCAATGCCGTATTTCGACAGCGCGAGTGGATTGATCTCCACGCGCACCGCGGGCAGCGCGCTGCCGTTGACGTTGACGCCACCGACGCCCTTGATCTGTGCCAGGCGCTGCGAGATCACCGCGTCCGCGGCATCGTAGATCTGCCCCTGCGTGAGCACATCCGAGGTCATCGCGATGGCGAGCACGGGCCACATCGAGCTGTTGATTTTGCGGTACTGCGGGTTGCGCACCAGGGCCGTGGGCAGGTCCGCGTGCGCGGCGGAGATCGCGGCCTGCACGTCGCGCGCGGCGCCCTCGATATCGCGGTCGATGCCGAAAGTCAGCTGGATGTTGGTCGATCCCACGCCGCTCGTGGAAGTCATGTCGTCCACGTCGGCGATCGCGCCGAGATGCCTCTCCAGCGGCGTCGCCACGCTGCTAGCCATGACCTCGGGGCTCGCTCCGGGCAGCTGCGCGGTGACGAAGATCGCCGGCACATCGATGCGCGGCAGCGGCGCAACCGGCAGCAGCACGAAGGCCGCGGCGCCCGCGAGCGCAATGCCGAGCGTCAGCAGGATCGTCGCGACGGGTCGCGCGATGAACGGCGCCGAGATGTTCATGTCGCGCTGTCCGCGAGCTCGCCGTCGTCCGCCTCGTGCGCGAGGTCATGCGCGGGACGCTTCGCCAGACGGTCGAAGGCGAGATAGATGACGGGCGTGGTGAAGAGCGTGAGCACCTGGCTCACGAGCAAGCCGCCCACGATGCTCACCCCGAGCGGGTGGCGCAGCTCCGAGCCGGTGCCGGAGCCGAACATGAGGGGCAGCGCACCGAAGAGTGCAGCGACCGTCGTCATCAGAATCGGCCGAAAGCGCAACAGGCAGGCCTCATAGATCGCCTCGCGCGGCGGCAGGCCCTGCGCGCGCTCCGCGTCGATGGCGAAGTCGATCATGAGGATCGCGTTCTTCTTCACGATGCCGATGAGCAGGATGATGCCGATGAGCGCGATGATGGTGAGATCGTCGCCGGCGAGCATCAGCGCGAGCAACGCGCCGATACCGGCCGAGGGCAGGGTCGAGAGAATCGTGACCGGATGAATGAAGCTCTCGTACAGCACCCCGAGCACGATGTACATCACCAGCACGGCGGCGAGGAGCAGCAGCAGCTCATTGGTGAGATTCTTCTGGAAGGCGAGCGCCGCGCCCTGGAAGGTCGTGCGGATGGACTCGGGCACGCCGATCTCGCGCTCCACGCGCTCGATCGCCGCCACCGCGGCGCCGAGCGAGGCTCCCGCGGCGAGGTTGAAGGACACCGTCGCCGCGGGAAACTGCGCCAGGTGATTGATCACCAGGGGCCGCGACTCGATATCGACTTTGGCGATCGCGGACAGCGGCACCTGGCCGCCGGCCGCGGAGGGCACGTAGAGCGAGGCGAGCGAGTCGACCGAGCGATATAAGCCCGGATCGGCCTCCAGGATCACGCGATACTGATTCGACTGCGTGAAGATCGTGGAGACGATGCGCTGCCCGAAGGCATCGTAGAGCGCATTGTCGACGGTGCCGACACTGATGCCGAGCCGCGCCGCGCTGTCGCGATCGATCGTCACGTAGGCGGCCAGTCCGTTGTCCTCCTGATTGCTGACAACGTCGGCGAGCTGCGGCTGCTTGCGCAGCGCAGCGACCAGGCGCGGCGCCCAGGTGGCAAGCGCCGCCGCGTCGGCGCTCTCCAGGATGAACTGGTACTGCGTGCGGCTCACCGTGGTGGCGAGAGTCAGATCCTGCGCTGGCTGCATGTAGAGCGTGATGCCGGGTACCCGCGCCGTCTCGCGCTTGAGGCGCCGGATGACTTCGGTGGCACTGGCACTGCGCTGCTCGCGCGCCTTCAGGTTGATGAGCAGCCGGCCGCTGTTCAGCGTGACGTTGCTGCCGTCCACGCCGATGAAGGAGGACATGCTCGCCACGGCCGGATCGGCCAGGATGGCGGCCGCCAACGCCTCCTGCCGCGCAGCCATCTCCTCGTACGAGACGGCCTCGCTCGCCTCCGAGACGCCCTGGATGAGGCCGGTGTCCTGCTCCGGAAAGAAGCCCTTGGGAATGAGCACGTAGAGCGCGGCCGTGAGAACCAGCGTGCCCACCGCGATGTAGAGCGTCAGCCGCTGATGATCGAGCACCCAGGTGAGCCTGCGCCCGTACCAGTCGAGCAGCGCCGCGAACCAGGCGCCGGAGCGCGCCGCGCCATGCTCGCGCGCGCCGCCTGGCTTGAGCAGCTTCGCGCACAGCATGGGTACCAGCGTGAGCGATACGACCGCCGAGATCAGGATGGTGACGGCGAGGGTGACCGCGAATTCGCGGAACAGCCGTCCGACCACATCCTGCATGAAGAGCAGCGGAATCAGCACCGCGATCAGCGACACGGTGAGCGAGATGATGGTGAAGCCGATCTGGCCCGAGCCCTTGAGGGCCGCCGCGAGCGGACGCTCGCCGCGCTCGAGATAGCGCGCGATGTTCTCGATCATGACGATCGCATCATCGACCACGAAGCCGGTGGCGATGGTCAGCGCCATGAGTGAGAGATTGTTGAGGCTGAAGCCCGCGAGATACATCACCGCGAAGGTGCCGATGAGCGATAGCGGCACGGAGAGGCTCGGGATGATCGTGGCGGGAACGTTGCGCAGGAACAGAAAGATCACGAGCACGACCAGGGCGACGGCGAGGCTCATCTCGAACTGCACATCGCGGATCGAGGCGCGGATCGTCGTGGTGCGGTCGGTGAGCACGGCCACGTCGACGCCCGCGGGCAGCGCCGCGCGCAGCGTCGGCAGCAGTTCCTGCACGCGGTCAACCACATCGACCACGTTGGCCCCGGGCTGGCGCTGCACGTTGAGGATGAGCGCGGGGCTCGCGTTCATCCAGCCGCCGAGCTTTACGTTCTCGGCGCTTGCGCGCAGCGTCGCGACGTCGCGCAGCCGCACCGGCGCGCCGTTGCGATAGGCAATGATGATGTCGCCGTAGTCGGCGGCGTTGCGCAGCTGGTCGTTGGTGTTGATGGTGTAGGCGCGCGTCGGTCCGTCAAGCGTTCCCTTCGGACCGTTCTGATTCGCGACGCTGATCGTGGTGCGCAGATCGTCGAGATTCAGGCCATTGGCGGCGAGCGCGCGCGGATTGACCACGACACGCACGGCCGGTCGCTGCCCGCCGCTGATGCTGACGACGCCCACGCCCTTCAACTGCGAGATCTTCTGCGCGATGCGCGTATCGGCCAGGTCCTCGACTTCCGTGAGCGGCATCACCCGCGAGGTGATGCCGAGGCTCAGCACCGGCGCGTCGGCGGGATTGACCTTGGCGTAGATGGGCGGCGCGGGCAGATCCTGAGGCAGCAGCACCTGTGCGGCGCTGATCGCGGCCTGCACTTCCTGCTCCGCGACGTCGAGGTCGAGCGCGAGATCAAACTGCAGCGTGATGACCGAGGCGCCCGCAGAGCTCGTCGAGGCCATCTGCGTGAGCCCTGGCATCTGCCCGAACTGCTTCTCGAGGGGTGCGGTGATCGCCGAGGTGACGACCTCCGGGCTCGCCCCCGGATAGAAAGTCTGCACCTCGATGGTGGGGTAAGCCACATCCGGCAGTGCCGACAGCGGCAATTGAAAGTACGCGAGCACCCCCACCGCGAGGATCGCCAGCATGAGCAGCGTCGTCGCGACGGGGCGCACGATAAAGAGCCGCGACGGGTTCACGCGCCCTCAGTATCCGCAGCGCTGTGCAATGTGGGCATCCGGGCCGGCTGCAGCAACAACGAGACTGCGCTCAGGGGTGACGCGTTCCGCGGTGCGACCAGGAGCCGGATTTCGACGCACCATTCGCACCGCGTTGCCACGCGTTGCCCGACGTGCTCGGCGGCGGCGGTTTCGCGCCGGGCAGCAGCACCGCCGCGCCGTCGCGCAGGCGATCGCCGCCTTCGGTCACGACCACATCGCCGACGGCGAGGCCCGAGGTGACCTGCACCTGCTCGCCATCGAGCACACCGAGGGTCACCGGGCGTACCGCAACGGTGCTATCGGGCTTGACCAGATACACGAACGTTGAGACGAGTCCGTTCGGTGCGCCGTGGTGCACGGCTGCGTTCGGCATGACGATCTGGCCCGACAGCGTGTTCTCGAGCAGCTGCACGTTCACGAACTGGTTCGGAAACAGCGCCCCGTCCGCGTTGTCGAACAGCGCGCGCAGCTTCACCGTACCGGTGGTGGTGTCGATCTGGTTGTCGATCGTGAGCAGCTTGCCCACGGCGAGCTTCTTGGCGTTGCTGCGGTCGTAGGCTTCCACGGGCAAGGTGGCGCCCGAATTCAGGCGGCGGCTGATGTCAGAGACATTGTCCTCGGGAACCGGAAAGATCGCGGTGATCGGTTGCAGCTGCGTGATGACGACGATGCCGTTCACGTCGGCTGGCGTCACGTAGTTTCCCGCATCGACCTGCCGCAGGCCGACGCGGCCGGTGACCGGCGAGACGATGTGCGTGTAGGCGAGATTCACCTCCGCGGCGCTCACCTGCGCCTTGTCCGACTCGACCGTGCCCTCGTACTGCTCGACGAGCGCGCGCTGCTGATCGAGCTGCTGTCCCGAGACTGCATCCTCCTTGATGAGGTCCTCGTAGCGATTGAGATCCAAGCGCGCATCTTTGAGCTGCGCCTCGTCACGCCGCAGATTGCCACGGCTCTGATCGAGGGCGGCCTGGTATGGCCGCGGATCGATCTGCGCCAGGAACTCGCCCTGCTTGACCAGCTGCCCCTCACGGAAGCCGATCTTCTGCAGCTGCCCGCTGATCTGCGTCTTCACGGTCACCGTCGCGAGCGGCGTGATGGTTCCCAGCAGTGCGGGGATGCGCACTTGGATGTCGCCGGAGGTCACCTTCGCGACCGACACGGCGACGATGCTGTTGGCTTGATCCTGTTGCTCCGCCTGCTCCGCCGCGACCCGATGGCGGTGCAACCCACGCACCACGAGGAGGGCGAGCAGCAGCACGATCGCCGCCAGCACGACCGCGACCCGGCGCCGGCGCACCAGCTCTAGGGGCCCCCGCAGCGAGGCGGATCGATTGAGGACATCCATAAGCGTCTGCAGGCTTTTACCGCATTTCGATGGCGAGGGCGCGCGCAGCGGCTAGCCACGCCCGACCGCGTTTCGATCGAGCGCTCCGGCTACGCAGCCGACGTGAGATGGTGTTATATATAACTATATCAGTTGGTCCGGTCAAGGGGCCTGGCGGGGGCTGCGCCTGTGCCCTCTCGTCACAGACGAGGGACCTCGCCGGGGCTCAGGAGTTCTCGCCAGATGTGCGCGAAAGATGACCGAGGGGAACGCGAAGCGAGCGCTTCATGGTCTCGAGCACGATGCTCGAGTGCACGTCGCGCACGCTCGGGATCTTGAGCAGCCGCTTCAGCACGATGGTGCTCAGGGCATCGAGGTCGGTGGCCACGACCTGGAGCAGAAAGTCGTAGGCGCCGGTGGTCGCATAGCAGCTCACGACCTCCTCGAGTGCCTCGAGAGCGCGGCGAAACTGCGCGATGTTCTCGTCGGTATGTCGCTCCAGCTTCACCTGCACGAACGCCTGTACGGTGAGCCCCAGCCGCGCAGGATCGACGATCGCCGTGTAACCCTGGATCACCCCCGTCTCCTCGAGCCGCCGGACGCGTCGCGCGCACGGAGTCCCCGACAGTCCGATCTCCTCCGCCAGCTCGACCACCGGCCGCCGTCCGTCCTTTTGCAGCTCGGCCACGAGCCGAGCATCGAAACGATCCAGTCGCATGGTGAATATCGCCAAGTTAGATCGATACACGAGATATTATCCCTATTGAGCCGCTTCCAGAAGGCCAGAATCGCTGCTTCTCACCCCTCGACGCGGATTAGCGTAGGAGCGGCGGCTCCCGCGGCGGGTGCTGCCGTGCATGCAGCTTCGAGGGCGGTTACCGATGAGCGCACTTCCCCATCTGGATCAGGCTCCTGCAGCCACGTCGAGCATCGACTGGTCGAGGGTGCTGCAGACCGTGCTGCTCTCGCGCGCGCTGGATGCGCTCGAGGAGAGCCGTTTGGTGCCGGCGCGTCAGGTGCTCTACCAATTCACCGCGCGGGGTCACGATGTGACCCAGGCGCTGCTCGCCCAGGCGCTGCACGGCACCCGCGATGCCGCCGCGGTCTACTACCGCTCGCGTCCGCTGCTGTTGGCGCTCGGCCTACCGCTCGATGAGGCGCTCGCCTCGACCATGATGCGCCGGGGCGGGGTGAGCGACGGGCGCGATATCGGCGTGGTCTTCAATCTGCCACGGCGCGAAGGCCCCTGTGTGCTGCCTGCCTGCGGCGGTGTCGGCACGCAGTACACGCCCGCGGTGGGCTGGGCCCAGGCGATCGCCTATCACACCCGTGTACGGCACGATGCGCGCTTTGCCCGCTGCATCGCGGTGGCGCATGGCGGAGAGGCCTCCACCGCCACCAACGGCTTCTGGGCCGCGCTCAATATCGCGACCACGCAGCACCTGCCGGTGCTGTTCTTCATCGAGGACAACGGCTACGGCATCTCGGTGCGATCGCAGTGGCAGACCCCCGGCGGCAACATCGCCGCGAACCTGGCCGCATTCCGCAACCTGAGGATTCTCGATGGCGACGGTGCGGATCCGCGCGGCGCGGCCACGCTCGTGAATGCCGCGGTGAGCGCCGTGCGCAACGGGGAGGGGCCGGCGCTGCTGCGTCTGACGGTGCCACGGCTCTCCGGTCACTCCGGTCAGGACACTCAGACGTATAAGTCGCCGGAGGAGATTGCGGCCGAGCGAGCGCGCGACCCGCTCCTCAAGCTGCGCGAGCAGATCGTGCCGCAGCTCATGAGTGCGGACACCTGGATGAGGCACGAGCAACGCGCCAAGGAGGAGGTGCTCCAGGCCCTTGCGCGCGTGGAGCAGCGCCCGCCGCCCGATGTCGCGCGGGTCACGCGTTTTGCCTTCAGCGAAACTCAGCCCGACGGATCGCTCGAGCTGCAGCTGCAAGGTGGCATGCGCGCCGAAGGGGTCGAGCCGCCCCCTGGCGAGGAGCGCCCGCATCCGGTGGGTGCGCGCATCAACATGCTCACCGCCATACGCCGCACGCTCGAGCATGAGCTCACCATCAATCCGCGCGTGGTGGTGTTCGGCGAGGACGTGGGCAAGAAGGGCGGGGTGCATGCCGCCACTCTCGGGCTGCAGGAGAAGTTCGGCGCCGAGCGCGTCTTCGATACGAGCCTGTCCGAGGAAGGCATCATCGGACGCGCGGTCGGCATGGCGCTCGCCGGTCTGGTGCCGGTGCCGGAGATTCAGTTCCGCAAGTACGCGGATCCGGCGACCGAGCAGCTGAACGACTGCGGCACGATGCGCTGGCGTACCGCCAATCGCTACGCGGCGCCCATGGTCGTGCGCATGCCGGGAGGCTTCTTCAAATGCGGCGATCCCTGGCACAGTCAGAGCAATGAGGCGCAGTTCGCGCACGCGATCGGTTGGCGCGTCGCGATGCCCTCGAACGCCGAGGATGCCGTCGGATTGCTGCGCGCCGCCTTGCGCGGCAACGATCCCACGATCTTCTTCGAGCATCGTGCGATGCTCGATGCCGCCTGGGCGCGCCGCCCGTATCCGGGCGATGAGTTCGTGTTGCCCTTCGGGAAGGCGCGCGTGGTCAGGTCCGGCCAGGAGCTCACGATCGTCACCTGGGGCGCGATGGTCGAGCGTTGCGAGCGGGCGGCGAGCGACTCGGGCGTCGATGTGGAGGTGCTCGATCTGCGCACGCTCGTGCCCTGGGACCGCGAGGCCGTGATCGCCTCCGTCGCGCGCACGCATCGCTGTCTGATCGTGCACGAGGACAATGTCACCGCGGGCTGGGGTGCCGAGGTCGCCGCCACCCTGGCGCAGGATGCCTTCTTCGAGCTCGATGCGCCGGTCGAACGGCTGGCGATGCCGGACGTGCCAAGTCCGCACAGCCCCGAGCTGCTCGATGCGGTCCTGCCGAGCGTGGCGCGCATCGTGAGCACGATCCGCAGCCTGGCGAGTCTTTGAGCGCCATGGCGCTCAGCACGGAAGTGCGGACGCCCAGCGACCAGACCGAAGGCTCGCGGGCGCAGGTGATCCGTTGGCTCAAAGCGCTCGGCGAGCATGTCGAGCAGAACGAGCCGCTGCTCGAAGTCGAGACGGACAAGGTCACCGTCGAGATCCCGGCGCCGATCTCAGGCGTGCTGCGCGAGATTCTCAAAGAGCCGAATCAGGAGATTGCGCCGGGCGAGGTACTGGGGCGCATCGAGAGCGAGGAGGCGCAAGGCGGACCGGCAGTGACAACCGAGAGCGCAGGCACGGGCGGGAGCGCTCGCGTTGCACACGCTGACGCTGACCCGCACGCTGGCGCCCGGGCTGATACCCGCGCCGCGGGTCCCCAGGCGACCCGCGTGAGTCCCGCCGTACGCCGGCTGCTGGACGAGCACGGCCTCGAGCTAGCCGCCATCGAGGGCTCGGGCGAGGGCGGTCGCGTCACGGTGAACGACGTGCTCGAGCATCTCGCGCAGGGGGCCAGCAGCCGCCGCGTGCCGCACTCGGCCACGCGCAGGCGCATTGCCGAGCACATGGTGCGCAGCCTGTTGCACACCGCGCCTCACGTCACCACCGTGTTCGAGGCGGACTTCTCAGCCGTGCTTGCACACCGGGAGCGCCACCGCGAGCAATATGCTGGGCGCGGCGCACCCCTCACTCTGACTGCGTATATCCTGGCCGCATGTGTCGAGGGGCTGCGCGCGGTGCCCGAGGCCAACGCACGCTGGACCGATGAGGCGCTCGAGTTGTTCGATCAGATCGATATCGGCATCGCGACGGCCGTGGAGGACAAGGGATTGATCGTGCCTGTCGTACGCAACGTTGCGGCGCTCAGCCTGTTCGAGATCGCCGTCGAGCTGCAGCGCTTGGTGGGGCTCGCACGCGAGGATCGCCTTACCCCGGCCGAGGTGCGCGGCGGCACGTTCACCATCTCCAATCACGGCGTGAGCGGCAGCCTCATCGCGGCGCCGATCGTGATCAACCAGCCGCAGGTCGCCATCCTAGGCGTCGGCAAGCTACAGAAGCGCGCAGTGGTGGTCGAGGAGTCCGGCGCGGATCGCATCGCCGCGCGGCCGCGCTGCTTCATCACGCTGACGATCGACCATCGGGTGATGGACGGGCATCGGGCCAACCGCTTCCTCGAGGTGCTGGTGCAACGCCTCGAGAGCTGGCCGCTCGAATAGCGCGGTCGAGGCCATGCATAAGTTTCATGTGCTCGCCGTGCGTGACGTGCAGCCCGACGCTGAGGATGCCGTGCGCCTCACGCTCGAAGTACCGCCGTCTCTCGAGTCGACGTTTCGCTCCCAAGCGGGGCAGCACGTCGTCGTGCGCCTGCTC
The DNA here is from genome assembly GCA_035501955.1 of Steroidobacteraceae bacterium. Lineage (GTDB taxonomy): Bacteria > Pseudomonadota > Gammaproteobacteria > Steroidobacterales > Steroidobacteraceae > JASHUC01. The sequence continues at coordinate 18,571 of DATJVD010000041.1, read as the reverse complement.
CTCGAGGGCATCGAGCAGCGGCGCACCTACTCCGTCATCGGTCGCGCGGGCGAGCTGCCACTGACGCTCGTGGTGCGCATGCACGAGCGCGGGCGCTGCTCGCTGTATCTCGGTCGAGCGCTGCGTCGCGGGGATCAGCTCGAGCTCATGCCCCCCACGGGAAGCTTCGGGGCGGCGCTTGCGCAGGCCGCAGAGGCTCCGCGCGGCGCGCTCTACGTCATGTTCGTCGCGGGCAGTGGCATCACACCGGTGCTCTCGATCGTGCACACGGCGCTCGCCGAGCAGCCGCGCGCGCGCGTGCTGCTCTTCTTCGGCAATCGCAACAGCGCGCGCACCATGTGCTTCGAGGATCTGCAGGCGCTCAAGAACCGCTTCATGGGGCGCATCGCGCTGCATTTCCTCATGAGCGATGAGCCTCAGGAGGTGCAGCTTCTCAACGGGCGCATAGACGGCGCCAAGGTGCGCGCGCTCGCGGAGCAGCTGTTCGATGCAGGCGCCGTGGATGCCTATTTCGTCTGCGGACCCGGAACGATGATCGAGGATGTCGGGCGCGAGCTGCGCGCGCTGGGGGTGGCGCCCGAGCGCATTCACGCCGAGCACTTCAACCTCGATGCGCACGCGGAGCACGCGCAGGCTACGCCGCATGCGGGGGTCGGGCGCGCGATCACTGATGCTGAGTCCGAGACGCCGCGCGCGCCGGCCGCTCTCCCGGCCGCGGAGCCAAGCGGACACACCGAGGTCACGGTGCTGATGGACGGCCGGCGGCGCACGTTCCCGATGCGCACCGCCGATGAGACGATCCTCGATGCGGCTGCGCGCGCGGGACTCGATCTGCCGTATTCCTGCCGCGCCGGGGTCTGCTCGACCTGTCGCACGAAGCTGCTGCGCGGGGCGGTCGAGATGCGCGAGAACTACGCTCTCGAGGACTGGGAGCTCGAGCAGGGATACATTCTCGCGTGTCAATCGCGCGCCAAGACCCCCGAGCTCGAGCTGGATTACGACGCACGCTAAAGCGGCTGAACACTCATGCAACACGCCTACATCTGTGATGCGCTGCGCACGCCCTTCGGACGCTTCGGCGGTGCGCTCGCCGGCGTGCGCGCCGACGATCTGGCAGCGATTCCGCTGCGCCAGCTCATGGAACGTCATCACCGCGTCGATTGGGAGCGCGTCGATGATGTCTACTACGGCTGCGCGAATCAGGCGGGCGAGGACAATCGCAATGTGGCACGCATGGCGCTGCTTTTGGCCGGCCTGCCGCAGAGCGTGCCCGGCGTGACCATCAATCGCCTGTGCGGCTCGAGCCTGGAAGCCACAGCGCAGGCGGCGCGGGCCATTCAAACAGGCGAGGCGCAGCTCGTCCTCGCCGGCGGTGTCGAGAGCATGACGCGCGCGCCTTATGTGCTGGGCAAGGCTGAAGGCGCATTCGCACGCGGTGCGAAGCTCGAGGACACGACGCTCGGCTGGCGTTTCGTGAATCCGCTGCTGCAGGCCCGCGTGGGCGTCGATTCCATGGCCGAGACCGCGGAGAACCTGGTGGCCGAGCGGCGCATCGCGCGCCGGGACCAGGATGCGTTCGCGTTGCGCAGCCAGCAGCGCTATGCACGCGCGCGGGCGCGCGAGTTCTTTCGGCGCGAGATCATGCCGGTCGCGGTCGCCCGTCCCAAACAACCGCCCCTGCTCGTGGAGGCCGACGAGCATCCGCGCGCCGATACGACGCTCGAGGCGCTCGCCCGGCTCAAGGGCGTCGTGCGGTCCGATGGCAGCGTGACCGCAGGCAACTCATCGGGCATCAACGATGGTGCCGCGGCGCTCATCATCGCCAGCGAGGAGGCGGCCCGCCGCAACGGACTCGAGCCGCGGGCGCGAGTCGTGACGAGCGCCGTGGCAGGTGTCGCGCCGCGCATCATGGGTATCGGTCCCGTGCCGGCGACGCAGAAGCTGCTCGCGCGGAACGGCTTGACCCTGGGCGAGATCGACGTCATCGAGCTCAACGAGGCCTTCGCCGCGCAGGCGCTCGCCGTGCTGCGCGAGCTCGGTCTGCCCGACGATGCGGAGCACGTGAACCCGAATGGCGGGGCTATCGCCATCGGCCATCCCCTCGGTGCGAGCGGCGGGCGGCTGGTCGCGACCGCCATCAATCAGCTCGAAACGAGCGGCGCACGGCGCGCTCTGTGCACGATGTGCATCGGAGTGGGACAGGGCATCGCGCTGCTGCTCGAGCGGGTTTGAGGCCATGCAGGCGCAAAGCATGCAGATTCAAAGCTTCGTCGCTGGGCGCTGGCAAGCGGGATCCGGAGAGGGCGTGGCCCTGCGGGATGCGACCACCGGTGAGCTCATCGCGAGCGCCTCGGCCGACGGGATCGATCGCGCGTCAATGCTCGAGCATGCGCGCAGCGTCGGCGGATCGCGGCTGCGCAAGCTCACCTTCCATGAGCGCGCCGCGCTGCTCAAGGCGCTCGCGAAGGACCTGACCGAGCACAAGGAGGAGTTCTATCAAAGCTCCTTCGGCACGGGCGCCACGCGTGGCGATTCCTGGATCGACATCGACGGCGGCATCGGCACGCTCTTTGTATACGCGAGCAAGGGCACGCGCGAGCTGCCCGACGGCCATGTCTACAGCGAGGGTGCGACCGAGATCCTCGCGCGCAGCGGCAAGTTCGTCGGCCAGCACATCTGCGTGCCGCTCGAAGGCGCCGCCGTACACATCAACGCCTTCAATTTTCCTGTCTGGGGGATGCTCGAGAAGCTCGCGCCGGCGCTGCTCGCCGGCGTGCCCGCCATCGTCAAGCCGGCCACGGCGACGTCCTATCTCACCGCGCGAGTCTTCAAGCGCATCATCGACTCGGGCATTCTGCCCGAGGGAGCCGTACAGCTCCTGTGCGGTGCCGCCGGCGACCTGTTCGAGCATCTCACCTGTCAGGATGTCGTCGCCTTCACGGGCTCGGCAACCACGGCGCAGAAGCTGCGCCAGCACCCGAACATCATGGCACGCGCCGTGCGCTTCACCGCGGAGACCGACTCGCTCAATTCGGCGCTGCTCGCACCGGATGCGCGCCCCGGCACGGATGAGTTCGCGCTCTTCGTTACCGAGGTGGTGCGCGAGATGACGGTCAAGGCTGGGCAGAAGTGCACGGCCATCCGCAAGGCGCTCGTCCCCGCGGCTTGCGCGGGTGAGGCCGTGCAGGCCCTGCAGGAGGCGCTCGCCGCCGTCGTGGTCGGCGATCCCCGGCTCGATGAGGTGAAGATGGGGCCGCTCGTCTCATTGAGTCAGCGCCGCGAGGTCACGGAGCGGCTCGGCCTGCTCGAGCGCGAAGCTGAGCTCATCTGCGGAGACACCCGGCGCATGCAGCTTCGCGGTGCCGACGGCGCGAAGGGCGCATTCGTGCCTCCGACGCTCCTCTACTGTCGCCGTGGCGATACGGCACGCGCTGTCCACTCCGTGGAGGCCTTTGGTCCGGTTTGCACCGTCGTCCCCTATGCAAGCCTCGATGAAGCCGTCGCGCTCGCGCGCAGCGGCGGGGGCAGTCTCGTGAGCTCCGTGTTCACGGCGGACGATGCCATTGCGGGGCGCCTCGTGCTCGGGCTGGCACCCTTCCACGGGCGTGTGCTCGTCGTGAACCGGCATTGCGCCAAGGACTCGACGGGTCACGGCTCGCCGCTGCCGCATCTCGTGCATGGAGGACCGGGACGCGCGGGCGGCGGCGAGGAACTGGGCGGAGTGCGCGGCGTGCTGCACTACATGCAGCGCACCGCCGTGCAGGGAACGCCCGATGTGATCACGGCCGTCACGAGCCGCTACGTGCGCGGCGCACGCGAGCTCGCCCCGGGCACACATCCGTTCCGCAAGCCGTTTCACGAGCTCGGCATCGGCGATACGTTTCGCAGCGCGGCGCGCGAGGTCACGGTGGCGGACATCGAGACCTTCGCACGCTTGACCGGAGATACCTTCTACGCGCACACGGATGAGGCGGCGGCGCGGCGCAATCCGCTCTTCGGCGGCAGAGTCGCGCACGGCTACTTTCTCATCGCGGCCGCCGCAGGACTGTTCGTCGACCCACCTTACGGACCGGTGCTGGCCAACTACGGCATCGATCAGCTGCGCTTTCTCAAGCCCGTGAAGCCCGGCGACAGCATCCGTGTGCGTCTCACCTGCAAGGAGAAGACTCTGCGCGCGGACAAGGACTTCGGCGAGGTGCGCTGGGACACCGAGATCACCAATCAGGACGGCGCGACGGTTGCGAGCTACGATGTCCTCACTATGGTGAGCGTGCACGCGGTGCCGGATGCCGTGCCTGGATCCCATCGAGCAAGCGAGCGCGGATGAGCTGCGCAGTGTGCAGCTCGAGCGCCTCAAGTGGTCGCTCCGGCATGCATACGAGAACGTCGAGCACTATCGGCGCAGCTTCGGCGCGCATGGCGTGCATCCGCAGGACCTGCGCTCGCTCGAGGATCTGGCGCGGTTCCCCTTCCTGATCAAGCAGGACTTTCGCGCGCACTATCCGTTCGGTCTTTTGGCGGTCGCTCGCGAACGCATCGTCCGCTTGCACGCCTCGAGCGGCACGACTGGCAAGCCGACGGTCGTCGCCTACACGCGTAACGACCTCGACATGTGGGCCGGCCTCATGGCGCGCTCCATCTATGCAGCCGGCGGACGACCCGGAGACGTCGTGCACATCGCCTACGGCTATGGCCTGTTCACCGGTGGACTGGGCGCGCATTACGGCGCCGAGAGGCTCGGCTGCACCGTCGTGCCGATGTCGGGCGGACAGACCGAGAAGCAGGTGCAGCTGATCCAGGACTTCCGCCCGCGAGTCATCATGGTGACCCCTTCGTACATGCTCGCGCTCGCAGAGGAGTTCGCGCGCCAGAAGCTCGATCCCGGTGCCTGCTCGCTGCGGGTAGGAATCTTCGGCGCCGAGCCCTGGACGCATGCAATGCGCGCCGATATCGAAGCGCGTGTGGGACTGCGCGCGGTGGATATTTACGGGCTCTCCGAGGTGCTGGGACCCGGGGTAGCGAGCGAGTGCGCCGAGACTCAGGATGGTCTCGTCATCTGGGAGGATCACTTCTATCCCGAGATCGTCGATCCGGAAACTGGCCAGGTGCTGCCCGAGGGCCAGGAGGGCGAGTTGGTGCTCACCTCGCTCAGCAAGGAGGCACTGCCGGTCATTCGCTACCGCACGCGCGACCGCACGCGCCTCTTGCCGCCGACGGCGCGTACCATGCGTCGCCTGGCGCGCATCACCGGCCGCACGGATGACATGCTCATCATTCGCGGCGTCAATCTGTTTCCCACTCAGATCGAGGAGCTGGTGCTGGCGGATGAGCGGCTGGCGCCGCATTTTCAACTCAAAGTATGGCGCGAGGGCCCGCTCGATACGCTCGAAGTCAGCGTCGAGGCGCGCGCGGACGCCGCAGGTGAAGCCGAGCGCTCAACCAGCGCCGCGGGGCTCGCGGCACGCATCAAATCGCGCATCGGTGTCTCGGCGTTGGTGCGGGTCGAGCCGCCGGGCAAGCTCGAGCGCTCGAGCGGCAAGGCACGCCGCGTGATCGATCTGCGCGCGCGCTGATTCTCATGGGTATGGTGACACCGACAGCGCCGTTCACGCTCATTCCCGAGCAGATCGAGGACTTTCAGCGTGACGGCGCCGTGTGCCTGCGCAATCTGATCGGCGAAGAGCTGCTCGCGGTACTGCGCGCGGGTATCGAGTCGAATCTGCGTCATCCCAGCCCGCGCGCCAAGGTCGCGAGCCGCTCGGACGATCCGGGCTGGTTTCTCGAGGACTTCTGCTCGTGGCAGGAGAACGAATGCTACCGGCGCTTCATCTTCGATGCACCGCTCGCGCGCGTCGCCGGCGGACTCATGCGCAGCACCACCGCGCGTCTCTATCACGATCACATGCTCACCAAGGAGCCCGGCACACGCCAAAGGACACCCTGGCATCAGGATCAGCCGTACTACAACATCGCTGGCCGGCAGAATTGCAGCTTCTGGATTCCGGTTGACCCCGTGAGCCGCGCGGCGACTTTGGAGTTCGTGGCCGGCTCGCACCTCGGCCCCTGGCTCATGCCACGCTCATTCATGGACGCGCAGGCGAAGTGGTTCCCGGAGGGCTCGCTTCTCGATCTGCCGGACATCGAGGCGCAGCGCGATGCCCACCGCATCATCGGCTGGGCGCTCGAGCCCGGCGATGCGGTGTGCTTTCACATGCTGACCTTGCACGGCTCCGGGGGCGTGGAGAGCGGCCGCCGGCGCCGCGTGTTCTCGGTGCGCTTCATGGGTGACGATGTCCGACACGCGCCGCGCATGTGGGCCACCTCGCCCGAATTCCCTGGACTTGCGGCGCAACTACCCGCCGGAGCACCGATGGACCATGAGCTGTTCCCCATGCTGTGGAGTGCACGCACGTCCGCTGGCTGATTTCGTGCCAAAGAGCCTCATAAGGCTTGACCGAAAGAGCTGCACTATGTAAAAAGAGCGCGCGCTTGGACTTGGGGAGGAGTGCACGAAGCGCGTATGTCCGCAAAGATTCAGACGTTGATTCTGAAGGGCATGGGGGCAGAACCGGGAGCGGACCACAAAGGCAATAAACTCATGCGACTGACGCTCGAGGGCGTCGCCGGGGAAGTCATCCATGCCGTGTCATTGGATCCGGACTTCCCGATGAAGCTCACCGGCACACTGTTCAAGGTTGCCGCAGATGAGATCGCCAGATCGGCGTTGGCCGCCCTCGCGGCAGCGGCGACGGGGAGATCCCAGACCCATACCGCACTGGCCTACAGTGTGCTCGGCACGGCACCGGGTCGCGTACTCATGATCACGACCACGGACAAGCAGGTGTTGAAGATCTCGCTGAGCGACACGCAGGCCGACAGTCTCGGAGAGCACCTGAAATGACTTAGGACGGCGGCTCAGGGCTGCTTGTAGATGACACCGCCCTTCATCACGAAGGACACGTGCTCCACCGCAGCGATCGACTGCAAGGGGTCACCGGGGACCGCGATGAGATCGGCGGCGAGTCCGGGCTTGATCTGACCGAGCTCCCCATCCTTGCGCAGAATCCTGGCATCCACGGCCGTCGCAGCGAGCAGCGCCTGCACGGGCGTCATGCCATCGCGCACCATCCATTCGAGCTCGCGGTAGTTGGTGCCGTGAGCGAAGACTCCCACATCGCTCCCGCAGCCAATCGTCACGCCGGACTTGAGCGCGAGCCTGAAGGCGCGCGCGGAGTTCTCGATGAGCTCGTTCGAGGCACCGCCTCCGGGCACATAGTGCTCGAAGTACTGCGCGTAAGCTTCCTGTGCCGTGAGTGTGGGCAGGTAAGCAATGCCGCGCGCCGCCATCATGCGAAAGAGCTCCTCGGTCCCATCGAAGCCGTGCTCGATCGTATCGACACCCGCCAGGATGGCGCGGCGCATGCCCTCTACCGTGGTCGCGTGGGCGGCGACGGGCCGCCCTGAGGTGTGCGCTGCCATCACCAGAGCATTGAGCTCCTCCTGCGTGAAAGTGGGCTGGGCGCTGCCGCCTGGACCCCAACGGTAATCCGCATACACCTTGATCCAATCGGCACCGCGTCCGGCCTGCTCGCGCACGGCCTTGATGACCTCCGGCACTCCGCTCGCCTCCTGCGCGCCCTGCGGGGTGCAGCAGATGTCGGGGCGGAAGCCGCGTGGCAATGGACCGTACGTTCCGGTCGCGACGATGGCGCGCGTGGCCACATATAGATGAGGACCGGGATAGAGCCCGTCCTCGATCGCCTGCTTGAGCGACACGTCCGCATAATCCGCACCCTCGGTACCGAGATCCCGCAGCACCGTGAAGCCCGCGAGCAGCGTCGCTTGTGCCTGCCGCGCGGCGCGCAGCGTGCGATAGGCGACCGGCTCCGTGAGCACCTGATCGTTCCAGAGCTTCTCGTTGTAGGGATGCAGAAAGAGATGCGAGTGAATGTCCATCAGGCCGGGCAACAGGGTCGTACCGGGCAGATCGATGCGGTGTGCACCGGTGGGTGTCGGGACGCTACCGTCCGCACCCACGGCGAGGATGCGGCCATCCTGCACCACGACGCTCCAACCGGCGTGGGCCGCTTTGCCGTCGGCGGACCAAACCTGAGCCGGATGCAGCACGAAGGCGCCGGATGGGGCATCCGCGGCGCACACGCCTGCGGCGCGCAGCAACGCGCCGGCAAGCAGCAGTGCGCCGGCGAGGAGCGGTGCGCCGGCGAGGAACGGTGAACAGATCAGATTGCGTCTCACGCCGCGCAGGGCTACTTGCGGCGCGCGGGGCGCTTGTGGATCGGCCGGCGCGTTGGCGCGACGTGCGTGTCATCGAGCTCGGCAAGGCTCGCCGCGAGCAGCTCGAACTGCTGCTGCCAGTACTTGCTGTAGCGGTTGATCCAGACGGCCGCCTCGTACAGCGGGCCGGCGACGAGGCTGCAGCGGCTGATGCGCCCGCTGCGCTCCTGCTGCACGAGTCCCGCACGCACCAGCACCTGAATGTGGCGCGACACACCCTGCAAGGAGATCGCAAAGGGTGCCGCGAGCTCCGATACCAGCAGGGCACGCCCGTCGAGTTGCTCGAGGATGCTGCGGCGGATCGGATCCGAGAGCGCGAAGAACACGCTGTCCAGGGGCGGCTGCTCCGCGTGCGGCTCGGCAGCGGCATCGCCGACGAGTCGCAGCGCGCTCGGGACCCTCACCATATGTGCTAAATATCAACATGTGAGTTTAATGTCAACACATGTGTTTATAGACCTGGCGCGCGCGGGTTGCGCGCGCCCAGGCGATGCCCGAGGATCACGACTCGAGCGACAGCAGCGTGCGGTAGCGAGGGAATGAGAGAGTTCGTTCATGTAGGACAGCCGGCGCGTGTGGTCTTCGGCGCTGGTTCGTTACGGCACCTGCCGCGTGAGCTCGAGCTCTTCGGCGCGCGGCGCGCACTCGTGCTGTCGACGCCGGGACACTCGGCGGCGGCTGAGGGCCTCGTGCGCGACCTCGGTGGGCGAGCCGCCGGCGTGTTTGCACGCGCGCTGATGCACGTGCCGCTCGAGATGGCCCGCGAGGCGCGCACCCAGGCCGCGCGGCTGCACGCGGATTGCCTGGTCGCTCTGGGTGGCGGCTCGACCACCGGACTGGCCAAAGCCATCGCGCTCGAGTCCGGCGTCCCGATCATCGCCGTGCCGACGACCTACGCAGGCTCCGAAGTCACACCGATCTACGGGCTCACCGAGGGCGGCGTGAAACGCACGGGCAGAGATGCGCGCGTGCTGCCGCGCGTCGTCATCTACGATCCGGAGCTGACGCTCGATCTGCCGCTGCGACTGTCGATCACGAGCGGCATGAATGCGATCGCGCATGCAGCGGAAGGCTTGTACGCCCGGGACGGCAACCCACTGACGGAGCTGCTCGCGGAGGAGGCGATTCGCTGCGTCGCCGGCGCCCTGCCGTCGCTGCATGCAAGTCCACGCGATCTCGCGGCACGCACGCAGGCACTCTACGGCGCGTGGTTGTGCGGCACGGTGCTGGGCACTGTGGGCATGGCGTTGCATCACAAGCTCTGCCACACGCTCGGTGGCAGCTTCGCTCTGCCGCACGCCGAGGTGCACGCGGTCGTATTGCCGCATGCCATCGAGTACAACGCAGCGGCTGCGCCGCAGGCGCTGAGCGCGCTCGCGCGCGCCCTGAGGAGCGAGGCCCCCGCACGTGCTCTGTACGCGCTCGCGCGTACGCATGGCGCGCCGTACAGCCTGCGCGAGCTCGGCATGCGCGCGGCTGATCTGGATCGCGCCGCTGAACTGGCGAGCGCCGATCCGTACTGGAATCCGCGGCCAATCGAGCGCAGCGCCGTGCGCACGTTGCTGCAGCATGCCTGGGAGGGCACCCCGCCCGGATGATGCCTCAGCGCGCCTTAGCGCCCATGCAGAGCGCGCACGATGAATACCACGCCCAGGATCGCGAACAGGCCGCTCGCGACGTAGTGGATCGCCTGCAAAGGCAATCGGTCGGAGAAGGCCTTGCCGAGAAAGACGACCGGCGCATTCGCGAGCAACATGCCCGTCGTGGTGCCCGCGACCACAGCCACCAGATTCGGGTAGACGGCGGCGAGCGCGAGGGTTGCGATCTGAGTTTTATCCCCGATCTCGGCGATGAAGAACGAGATGGTGGTCGCGACGAACGCGCCGCGACCGCGCGTGCCTGCTGACCCCTCGCGTAGCGTGTCCGGTTTGAGCGTCCACAGCGCCATGGCGAGCATGCTCACGCCGACGACTGCATCGAGCCGTGCCGGAGTCAGATAGCGGCCAAGATGTGCTCCGATCAGTCCCGCCGCGGCGTGGTTGGCGAGCGTTGCGCAGAGCACCCCGGCCAGGATCGGCCATGGGCGGCGATAGTGCGCGGCGAGCAGCAGCGACAACAGCTGCGTGCGATCGCCCATTTCCGCGATGGCGACGGTCGAGATCGAAACGAGCAACGACTCCATCCGGACGCTCCAGGAGACGCAGTAGGTTGGCACGGCTGCGAGTAGCCGCGGCAAGCAGGCTAGTGACCGTGGCGATGGTGCACCTCCGGGTAATGAGGATGAGTGTGCCTGAGCGGCTCGTGAGTGTGCTCATGCGTATGTGGCTCGCCCCCGTCCCACGCGAAGGCGTGCTCGTGCTGATGATGACTGTCATGACGATGCGCGTGGCTGTGAGTGAGGCGCTCGTGCGTATGCTCGTGCTCGTGTCGCTCGGACAGATGCAGCCATACCCCGGTGATCATCAGCGCTGCTGCCGGCCAGAATACCGCAGCGGGATGCTCGTGAAAGAAGATGACGGCGATCGCCGCGCCGATGAAGGGAGCCGTCGAGAAGTAGGCGGCCGTGCGTGCCGTGCCGAGGCCGCGCAGGGCGTACACGAACAGCACCAGGCTCACCCCATAGCCGACGAAGCCCACCAGCATCGAGGCCGTGATGATTGCTCCTCGCGGCAAGTGCGCACCGAAGCTTGCCGCCACAGTCAGGTTCACGAGCCCGGCCACGAGTCCCTTGGTCGCGGCGATGAAGAGTGGATCGGACGCTGAAACCTTGCGCGTCAGGTTGTTGTCCACGGCCCAGCACAAACAAGCTGCTGCGATTGCCGTCGCACCGAAGAGTCCGCCATGAGCGGCGGTGCGATGACTCGGCCATGCAAGGAGCGCACCTCCGGCGACGATGAGTGCCATGCCGAGGACGATACGTCGGTCGGTGTTCTCCGCGAACACGATCCAGGCGAGCAGCGCCGTGAGTACGGCCTCGAGATTCAACAGCAGCGACGCGTCCGCCGCCGAGGTGTGCATGAGGCCGAACATGAGCAGGATGGGACCAAGAACGCCGCCGCTCAGGATCGCGCCCGCGAACCACCGCCACTCGTCACGCGCCATTCCAGCGGGCGCGAGGCCGCGATGACGTAGCACACGAATACACCACAAACCCGTTCCGCTTCCCAGATAGAGCAGTCCCGCGAGCAGGATCGGCGAGGTCGCACCGAGGAGCGCTTTCGCAAACGGCGTGCTCGCGCCGAAGAACACGGCCGCGCCGAGTGCGGCGAGGATCGGGCGTCCGTCGGACGTGAGGGCCATGACAGGGCAGGCTACTCCATGACGCATGCCACCGACATCTCGCAGTGGCGGCCGCGCGGCAGCGGCACACGCCAATGGGTAGTGAGGCATGCGTCGCAATCTGTGACGCCATGAGTATTCCTGCGCGCGGAGGCCGGCGTAGGCTGCCCGCGCCTATCGGCTTGTCGAGGCGCACGACGCCTCTTGGAGCATTCAAACGTGGCTGCCGTCTCGTTCCCGCGCATTGCGCTTTCATTGTCCGTGGCAGGTCTTGTGGCAGGTTGCGTGGTGCGCGTCGTCGCGCCGCCGCCCGCGCCTGCCGCTTACGTAGCGCCCGCCCCAGCCCCTGAGGCCGATGTGGCCCCCGCCGCAGAGACGGCCGCGCAAGTCACGGAAGCGCCGCCGCCGCTGCCGACCTATGAGCAGCCCGCGTGTCCTGGCGATGGCTATCTATGGACGCCCGGCTACTGGGCTTACGGTCCTGGCGGGTACTACTGGGTGCCTGGGACGTGGGTGATGCCACCGCGCGTCGGACTGCTGTGGACACCGGGTTATTGGGCATTCGTCGGCGGTGTATATGCCTGGCACGTGGGCTACTGGGGGCCGCACGTCGGCTTCTACGGCGGCGTCAACTACGGCTTCGGATACACCGGTGTGGGTTTCGCCGGCGGACGTTGGGTCGGCAACTCATTCGCATACAACCGCGCCGTCGCGAACATCAACGTGACGGTGGTGCACAACACCTACCATGAGACCGTGATCAACAACGTCACGGTGGTGAACCGTGTGAGCTACAACGGCGGAGCCGGCGGCCTCACTTCGGTTCCGAACGCCCACGAGCGCATGGTGGCAATGGAATCCCATGTCCCTCCGACCACTCTGCAGCACCAGCACATCGAGGAAGCCGCCAGGAACCCGGGTATGTTCGCTCGCGCCAATGGGGGTCACCCCGGCATCGCGGCAACGGAGCGCCCCGGCGCGTTTACGGGTCCCGGTGTCGTCGGCGCCCACGGTGCCAACTCGCGTGGGTTGATGGCGGGGCAGCCGAGCGATGAGCACAACCCAGGCATGAATGGGCATCATGGCCCAGGCAACGGGCCAGGAAGTAATGTGCACAATGGACCAGGAAGCAATGTGCACCCGGGGCCCGGAATGAATGCGCACCATGGCGCGGGCAACGGTGCGCAGAATGGGCAGGGAAGTAACCTGCACAATGGGCAACCTCCCAGGGCGGTGAAGCACAGCACCAATCCGCCGCAAGCCAAGAAGCACCCGGAGGGCGCCGAGAAATAGCGCAACGGCGCCGGCCTCGAGCGCCGCGGTTCCCCGTATCATTGAATGCCCGGCCTCTGCACGCGGCAGCGCGTGCCTTTTCCGGAGCAGATACGGTCATGGGCATGCAAGGCCACTTTCGCGGCAAGGTCGTCCTGATCACCGGCGCCTCCTCGGGGATCGGCGAGGAACTCGCGTGGCAATTGGCTTGCGCGGGTGCCCTGGTGACGCTGGCGGCGCGCCGCACGCAAAGGCTCGCGCTGCTCTCGGAGAAGATCGCCGCGGCCGGCGGGACGCAGTGCCTCGTCGTCGAATGTGACGTCACGAAGGATTCTGATCCGGAGCGCGCGGTCGCCGAGACTCTGCGCGCGCGAGGCAGACTCGACATCGTCTTCGCCAATGCCGGCTTCGGTGTGGTCGGGGCCATCGCGAAGCTCTCGCTGGATGACTATCGCCGCCAGCTCGAGACGAATGTCTTCGGCGTGCTGCGCACGCTCCTGGCCGCGCTGCCCGAGGTGCAGCGAAACTCTGGACAGATAGTGCTGCTCGGCAGCGTCGCCGGCTGGATTTCGACACCGGGCAGCTCACCGTACGCCATGAGCAAATTCGCCGTGCGCGCTCTGGCGAATGCCATCACACCGGAGCTCGCAAGCGGCGGTGTCACCGTCACCCTGATCAGTCCGGGCTTCGTCGAGAGTGACATTCGCCGCGTGGACAATCTGGGCGAGGTGCACGCCGAGGCTCCGGACCCGATTCCGCAGTGGCTCGTCATGCGGCGCGAACCGGCCGTGCGCCAAATGCTGCGCGCGGTGGCACGCGGGCGTCGCGAGGTGATCATCACGCGACACGGCAAGATCTTCGTGGCCCTCGAGCGGTTTGCACCCTGGATCATCCGTGCGGCAGCGCGCCGGATGGCGGCGAGGGGCGGCTATCGCTCCGAGGCCACATCCGATCGTTAGGCATTAGATCGTTAGGCATCACTCGCTGCATCACGAATACAGGTCGAACTGGCGCGTGTCTCCGATCACGCGTTCGAACTCGAGACCCAGGATCTCCAGCACCGCCTCTGCAACGGGCTTCACCTGCTTGTCGATGTAGTGCTCGCGATCGAGCGGATGCCTGACGTTATCGAGCGGCTCGGCGCCCGCGCTCGTGACGACGTAACGGATCGAGCGCCCCGGAGGCTGACTCGACTTGCGCGCGGCGGCCACATGTGGCGGGGTCGTTGTCGTGTAGTCACCGGCGTCCTTGCGCAGATTCTTGTGATAGACGAGCTCTTCGTCGAGCTCGCCGCGGCGGACGCGGCTCACGATCTCCGCGAGATATGCATCCACAGGTTGATCGGTGAACAGCCTTTGATAGAGCTCGCGCTGCACGCGCTTGGCAAGCGCCGTCCAGTCACGCCGCACCACTTCCATGCCGACGAACTCAACGGTCGGAATGCCGCCGACCTCGAGCAGACCCGCGTAGCGCTTGCTCGCCCCTCGAGTGCTGTGACGCGCGCGGGGCAGAAACAGCTTCAGATAGAGCTTCTCGAATTGCAGCTCGAGGCGGCTCTGCAGATGCCAGCGGTCCTCGATATAGCTCGCGAGCTCGCGGTTCAGGGCGGCGACGAGCTCACGCGCCTGCGCGCGAGTACCTTCGGCGTCGAAGCGGCCCGCATCGGGCGCTGACTGCACGAACAGACTGTCGGTATCGCCATAGAGCACGGCGAAGCCGGCAGCCTCGAACCAGCGCTTCGACCACAGCAGCAGCTCCTTGCCTGTCCCGGTGATCGAGTTGGCCAATGCCGGGTTGAAGAAGCGACAGGCCGGCGTGCCGAGCACGCCGTAGAAAGAGTTCATCAGGATCTTGATGGCATGTGCGGCCACATCGTCATGGTTCCTCTTGGCCGCTGCACGTCTCGGAAACAGCTGATCGAGCAGACCGGGGAGGATCGCGGGATCGCGGCGGAACGCGCCGCCCGGCGTGCGGATCAGATCGAGCTCGGGAGCGGGGTTGGCCACATAGCTCAGCGGATCGATATTGAAGGTGCGAATGATGCTGGGATACAGGCTCCTGAAATCGAACACCCACACATTGCTGTGCAGCCCGGTCACCGGTTCGAGCACGTGACCACCCTGCTGTGCGACGTGAACGCGCGCGTCGCTGCTTCTCACGCTCGGAGCGACCACGCGCACGCGCTCGAGCTCGGCGAGGTAGAGGAAATCGAAGGAGGCGATGCTTGCCCCCACGCGGTCAGGTGTCATGCCGGTCAGCTGGCTGCGGGCAAATGCGAGCCGCACGAGGTTGAGCTTCGCGACGATCTGATATGCGAGCCGCGCATCGGTGCGGGCATACAGGGCGAACGCGGGTAGGTCGTGCTTGTAGTTGTGAATGATCTCCGCGATGCGCTCGCGTCCGTCTGCCGCTATCGTCTTGCCCTCGCCGAGGACCTCGCGCGCGACCGCATCGAGCGAGTAGTCGCCCATGCGCACGAACGCACCGCGCAGGAGGTCAATGCCATCGAGCACAACGCGTCCGGGAATGCTGGCCTGACCGCTGCCGAAATAGCCTTCGGGCTTGCGCAAGTGCATCACCCCGGGCTCGCGCCCCAGAGGCAGCGAATGATGCAGGCGCTGGGCAATGCGCTGCAGCGCGCTCAGATCGAAGTCGACTATGTTCCAGCCGGTGAGCACGTCGGGATCGAAGGCGGCGATGCGCTCGCAGAAGGCCGAGAGTGCCGCGAGCTCATTCACGCAACGCGTGGCGTGCGCCGGCATGGGCCGCTCGCTGCCATCGACGATCAGCACCTCATCGATGCCCGGCGCGTAGAGCGACACGGCAAGCAGACGCTCCCCCTTGGCGTCCGTCTCGATATCGAAGGACAGTATTCGCGGCTCGACTGCGACCTGTGCCGGCCGCAGCGCAGGATTGTCGAAGATGAGGCTGATGCCTGCCTCTCCCTGCGTCGCCTGTCCGGTCCGCGCCTCGCCCTCGATCTCGCAGCCGCCTTTGATGCCGCGCTCGATCAGGTAACGCACCGCAAAGCGCACGTCGGCCTCGAAGGTATCAATGCCGGCGCGGTGCAGCTGGTCGCGCAGCGGCGGAACGTCGGCGGGGATGTCCACCTGCACGCGAGCGGCGGCCGCACCATCGAAGGTGTGCCGGTCGATCGCACTCAGCTCGTGTACGCCGAGGGGCGGCGCGCGCTCGACATCGCTTGCGCGAATGTAGAAGTGGGGCCGCTGGCGATCATCACGCGCGAGGAAGCTACCGCCATGCTCCAGCTGACCGTAGAGATGCACCACGGGCGTGCGCCGGCCGCGCGCGCCCGTGACCAGACGATAGCTCGCCTGCAGGATGAAGCCGCGTACCGTGGTCACGCGCGCATTGTGCCGGAGCGGTGCCGCGCGCGCTCCTTTCGGGGTCGGTCGGCGCTGCAGGCGCGTGCGGGCCGCCGGGCGCGATGCGCGGCGCTTTGTTTGATTATGCTGCTTCGCTTACGGGAGCATTCTGCACGTGTACGGATAAACGCGTAGCGAGGACGGTTGCGGAACTCACTTCATACTCGAGAACGCCACGGCCACGCTTGCTCACGGCGTCCGGGCGCGTGCTGCTGAAGCTTGGCTTTGAGCGCGATGGCCTCTGCGAGGACAAGGATGTTGAGGTGTGGCGCTGGCGCAAAAGTTTGATGGTTGAGTCCAACACTGAAGTCAGCATGCTGAAAGGATGAGTTTACAGAATTCATCAAATTTGATACTTAATTCGCGGGCCGTATCAAACTGATAACTGCGTCACATTCTCAGCCCTCTCCGCTGAGATTCCTATTCAGGTATTTTGCTAGCGCGCTCGGCCAAACAACGATAAAGGGGACGATGGAATGAGCCTCTTCAGAATTTGCCGCCAGGACACGCACCTCGCGGCTCGTGCTCTCTTCGCATCAATCTTCATCACGCTCGCCAGTTGTGGCGGTGGTGGTGGGAGCGGGAGCAGCACGCCCCCCGCTCCGACACTCCAGTCGGTAGACGTCTCGCCCACCAACCCGTCCACGGCGGCGGGTGACACGCAGCAATTCTCTGCCACCGGAATGTACAGCGATGGCAGTCACAAAGACGTGACCAGCCAGGTCACCTGGTCCTCCTCGAGCACCGCGGTCGCGACCATTTCAAGCGCTGGTTTGGCGACCGCTGTCGCGGCCGGCACCACGACGATTTCCGCGGCGATGCAGAGCATGACGGGCAGCACGCAGCTCACGGTGACGGCCGCCACGCTCAGCAAGATTGAAGTTACGCCGACGAATCCGAGTGTGGCCGCGGGCTCCACCGTGCAACTGACGGCGATGGGAGTCTACTCGGACAATTCCAAGAAGGATCTGACGGCACAGGTCACCTGGTCGTCCTCGGCCACCGGTACGGCCACGGTCAGCGCTGCGGGACTTGTGACCGGTGTCGCCGCGGGTATGGCAACCATCACCGCGAAGCTCAACACCGTCTCGGGCACGGACACCATCACCGTGACGGGGGTGTCACTGAAGTCGATCGAAGTGACCCCGACGAGCCAGAGCGTGCCCAGCAACTTTCCGGTTCAGTATACGGCGACCGGCATCTACAGCGACAACTCGCATCAGGACATCACTACGCAGGTCACCTGGAGCTCCAGTCAAACCTCCGTGGCCACCATCGCTGCAACGACCGGTCTCGCAACAACCGTGGCTGCCGGAGTGACCACGATCTCGGCCAGTTTGAATGGCGTTGCCAGTGGCAACAACAGCGGCACTCTCACCGTATCGTCGGCATCGCTCACGTCCATCACGATCACACCGGCAAGCCCGAGTGTAGCCATCGGTACCACGCAGCAACTCGTTGCTACGGGTAATCTGTCCGATGGCAGCCATCCAATTTACACGACCCTGGTCACGTGGAGCTCGGATACGAAGAGCGTTGCGACGGTCAGCAATGCATCGGGCAGCAACGGCTTGGTCACGCCGGTAGCCACTGGCAAGGCGAACATCACGGCCACCCTCGGATCGGTTACTTCAGCTCCGGATCAGGTTACTGTGACGCCGGCGGTAGTCGTATCCATCGCCGTCACCCCAGCCGGTGCGAACATTGCGGTCAACACGACGCAGCAGTACAAGGCGGTAGGCACCTATTCCGACACGACAACTCAGGATCTGACCACCCAGGTCACCTGGGCGTCGACCAATGCGCCCGCGGCGACGATCAGCAACGCAGGCGGCTCCCAAGGCCTGGCGACGGGAGTCGCCAATGGGAGCACCTCGATCACTGCAACCTTCAGCGGTGTTACAGGGAGTACGCCGCTCACCGTCGGCAACGTAACGCTTTCATCGATCGCCATTCTGCCGAGCAATGCCACCATCCTTGCGGATGGCACGGAGCAGTTCGTCGCGCTGGGCACGTACAATGACGGCAGCTCGCAAGATCTGACGACGACGGTCACCTGGTCCTCGTCGGCCACCACGACCGCCACCATTAGCAACGCCTCCGGCTCGCAGGGACTGGCGACCGCCGTCGGCGCTGTCGGCAGCCCCAGCACGACGATCGGCGCCATGTTTGGTGCCGTTAGCGGCAACGCGACGCTGTCGGTCAAGAACGAGTTCGCGTATGCCGCCAACAACAGTGACAACAACGTTTCGCAGTTCGCCATCGGTGACAACACCGTGCCCGCGAACTTCGGCGCACTGGTCGCAAACGCTACGACTCCCACCGTTGCGACGGGGAAA
>DATJVD010000040.1:0-2836 GCA_035501955.1 Steroidobacteraceae bacterium | reverse complement strand
ACCTCGGGCAGCGCCGTGACATCCGCCGCGATCATGTCCATGGACACGCGCCCGACGAGCGGCGCGCGTACGCCGTCGACCAGCACCGGAGTGCCGCCCGGGAGGTTTCTCGGCAGGCCGTCGCCGTAGCCGGCCGCGATGATCGCAATACCCGAGTCGCGCGGCGCCCGCCACGCGGCCCCGTAGCCGACAGTCTCGCCGGCGCTGATGTGCCGCACGGCGATCACGGAGGACTCGAGGCTCATCACCGGCGTGAGCCCGAGCTGCGCCGCCGAGCTGTCGGCGAACGGCGAAGCGCCGTAGAGCGCCAGCCCCGGCCGCACCCAGTCGCCGCTCAACTGCACATCGCCGAACACCCCGGCCGAGTTGGCGATGCTCACCGAATAGTCGAGCCCGCGGGTGGCCGCGCGGAAGCGCGCCAGCTGCTCGTTGGTCATGCGCCCATCGCGCTCGTCGGCGCACGCGAGATGGGTGAGCAGGCGAATCTCGAGCGGCGCGGGCGTCAAGCGCCGCACGCGCTCGAGCGCCGCCGCGAAGTCGCGCGGCGGAAAGCCGAGGCGGTTCATGCCGGTGTCGATCTTGATCCACAGCACGAAGCGGTGCGAGCCGGTCATCTCCTCGAGCAGCTCGACCTGCAGCGCATCGTGCACCACGAGATCGAAGCCGTGACGCGCGGCTTCGAGCAGCTGCTCGGCCGTGAACACGCCCTCGAGGAGCACGATGGGCTGCGTGATCCCGGCCGCGCGCAGCGCCAGGCCCTCCTCGAGCCGCGCCACCGCGAAGGCATCGGCTTCGGCGAGCGACAGCGCGGTCGGGACCAGGCCGTGCCCATAGGCGTTGGCCTTGACCACGGCCATGACGCGCGCGCGACGCGCCCGCTCACGGATGGTGTTGAGATTGTGCCGCAGTGCGCGCGTTTCGATGACGGCCCGGATCAGCCGGCTCACCGCAGCACACCCTCGGCGTAGGAATCCGAAACGTAGTTGGCGAAGCGGGTGTACTGACCCTGGAAGGTGAGCAGGAAGGTGCCGATCTCGCCGTTACGATGCTTGACGAGATCGATCTCGGCGATGCCCTTCTTGGTAGTGTTCTTGTCGTAGACCTCGTCGCGGTAGATGAGCAGGATGATGTCTGCATCTTGCTCGATCGCACCGCTGTTATGAGTAACGATGCCGTCCGCGAGCCAGTTGGCATACATCGGAACGGTCAGATCGAAAACATCCTCTTCACATCCCTCGGTGACCGCCAGCACGCGATCCCAGAAGAGGTCCGAGCTCGCCCACTTCTCGAGCTCAGGCGAGTGCAGCGCCTGCGCATAGCTCGCCAGCTGCGTTCTGCTCGGCGCGAAGCGGAAGTGCGACGCGCCGCCGTAGGAAGTCCCACGCATGCTTGCCATGGCACGCTGACTGATGCCCTGCGCGCGCATCTCGGCTCGCACCGCCGCAAATACCTCGATCGGCAGAGTGTCGACGTTCGTGTTGGCCTGTATGACTTGCAGGCGAGCCGCGAGTGCCCTGGCGGGTGCCGCGCGTGGCCCGAAGCCGCCAACCTTCTCGATGAAAATGCGCTGCGCCTCGGCACCGCTGACGTCGACGTAGTAGAGGGGGCGATTTTGGCCGCTGTGAACAGTTCTGATGCGAGCGACAATGCCCAGTCTCAGAAGCAAGGCCGCGACGTCTGAAGCCAGACGATAACTGCAGGTCGCGAAGTTGACGTGCTCAGGATATTTCCTGCGGGCGTTGTGGCGACTGATCGTGCCGTCGGTGGCCCATAAGTGGCGCAACAGGAGCGCGATCTGCTCGTTCGGCAAGGAGAATACGGCTGGCGGCAGATGCTTCTCGTGGGAGCGCTGATCGAAAATCCCGAGGTCCTTGAGCCACTTGCCCACCCCGGCTGGCGACCAGCGGTTGCCATTGCCGGTGATGACCAGCTGGTGCCAGGTACCCGTGTATTCGTACCGAGCGACGCGGCATCCGAACATCTCCGCCGCGCCGCGCACCGCCGCGCTGTTCTCCTCGGATGCAGTTGTGTAGCGAAGCGGTTGGTGCACCAGGTAACTGCCATCGCCCACCAGGTGGCCGAGCAGCACCAGCCAATGGTCGGGCCAGCTCTGCGTCTGAGACGGCTCGGGCAGGCGGCGTGCAAGAGCCAGACGATCCCCCACCTTGAGCGCGCCGACGATCGTCCATCCGTCACCTGACAACAGCTTGTGCTCCGCTGTTGCATGGATCGAGCGGCCGCTCGCCAGCTGCACCTTGAGGACCGGGCGACGCCCCACCTTCCAGACCTTGTCGGAGCGCGCGCGCGTGAGGCGCTGCTCGCCATCGACGGCCCACACCTCGGGCTCCGTTCCAACCAGCGCCGCAATCGGCACGCGGCGGCCGTCCGCCAGGCACACCAGTGTGTCGCCCGTGACGCATTCACGAAGATCCGACATCACCGGTCTCTTGTGCTCGCGCTGCTCCACGCCGCGATTCAACTGCGACAGCGCGATCACCGGCACCGAGAGCTCCTTCGCGAGCGCCTTGAGCCCGCGCGAGATCTCCGCGATCTCGGTCGCGCGGTTCTCCTGCGTGCCTGGTACCTGCATGAGCTGCAGGTAGTCGACCACGATGAGATGCAGGCCGTGCTCGCGCTTGACGCGCCGGGCACGGGCGCGCAGCTCGGTGGGATTCAAGGCCGGTGTCTCGTCGACGAAGATCTTCGCTTCCGAGAGCTGGCTGGTCGCGCCGGTGATGCGCACCCAGTCGTCATCGGAAATGCGGCCGCTGCGCAGGCTCGAGAGCGGCACCCCGCCCACCGAGGCGAGCATGCGCGTGATCACCTGCTCGGAGGG
>DATJVD010000039.1:0-33219 GCA_035501955.1 Steroidobacteraceae bacterium | reverse complement strand
GCGCATAACAATTTGGGGCTGTGCCTCACGGGGCTCGGGCGGCGCGAGCAGGCCGTCGCCAGCTACCGGCGGGCACTCGAGCTGCAACCCGATTACGTTGAGGCGCTCAACAATCTCGGTACGCTGCTGCCCGAGCTCGGTGGCCGGCGCGAGGCGATCGCACTGCTGCGCCGTGCTATCGAGCTCGATCCGGCCCGCGCCGAGAGCCACCGCAATCTCGCCAACGTGGTGTTCGAGTTTCGGCGCTTCGAGGAGGCTGCGGCAAGTTACCGCCAAGCGCTCGCTCTGCAGCCGCAGAATGCCTTGGCGCACGCTGGGCTCGGCGCGGCGCTGCGCATGCAGGGGCACACGCAAGCGGCCGAAGCGAGCTGCCGCGCCGCGCTTGCGATCGACCCGAAGTGCGTCTCGGCGCTCTCCTTGCTCGGCGAGCTGCGCGCCGACCGCGGACAATTCGTGGAGGCGGAGCGGTTGTTCCGCGAGGTGATCGCCCTCGATCCGGGCTTCCCCTTCGCCTTCTACAGCATCGCGATGAATCGCAGGATGACGCGCGCGGACGGCTCGTGGCTGCAGGGCGCCGAGGCGCTGCTCGCGACGCCCCTGCCTCTGCGCCACGAGATCAGCCTGCGCTACGCGCTCGGCAAGTACTGCGACGACATCCAGGAGTACGAGCGCGCGTTCGGTAATTTCAAAGCGGCGAACGAGCTCACGAAGCGCTACGCGGTGAGCTACGACCGGGCGCAGGTGAGCGAGCGGGTCGCGCGTGTCACGCGGCGCTTCGACGCGGAGAGCATGCGCCGCTTTCTGTCCCGGGGAGATCCCTCGGAGCGTCCCGTGTTCATCGTGGGGATGCCGCGCTCAGGCACCTCCCTCACGGAGCAGATTCTCGCCTCTCACCCGGCGGTATTCGGTGCCGGAGAGCTGGCGTTCTGGCAGACGGCCTTCGCCACCTACGAGGCTGCCGAGCTCAAAGGCGAGGACGGGACGAGCCTCCTGCCGGGCATGGCACGCGACTACCTCGCACGGCTGCGATCCTTGTCCGCCGACGCGCAGCGCGTGGTGGACAAGATGCCGTTGAACTTCCTCAACGCAGGACAGATCTGCGCCGCCTTGCCACACGCGCGCATCATCCACGTGCGGCGCCACCCGATCGATACCTGCCTGTCGATCTACTTCCACTATTTCTCGCACCTGCATCCCTACGCCAACGACTTCGAGAACCTCGCGCACTACTATCGCGAGTACGTCCGCATCACGGATCACTGGCGCGCGGTGCTGCCGGCGGCGACGCTGCTCGAGGTGCCTTACGAGGGCCTGATCGCCGACCAGGAGGGCTGGACGCGCCGCATGCTGGATTTCATCGGCCTGCCCTGGGATCCGCAATGTCTGGAGTTCGATCGGACCGAGCGTGTCGTGATCACGCTCAGCAAATGGCAGGTGCGCCAGAAGATACATGCCTCATCGGTGGCACGCTGGCGCCATTACGAGCCCCATGTCGCGCCGCTGTTGCCGCTGCTCGAGCTCGCCGCGCCCGCTCAGGCTTTGACGCGCTCAGAGCTCGGATCGTAGGGCGCGCGCAGCTGCGCGCGGGCGCGCTTCATGGCACCGCCAACGTCTATCTCGTAACGGCCCTGCTCGATGAATGTCGCACTGATGGGGCGTCCCTCATCGCGCACGTAGCCCATCCCGACTGCTCTGCCGAGCGTGTGCCCATAGGCTCCGGATGTGAGGTGCCCCACGGCCTTGCCGTCGCGCACGATCAGCTCGCCACCCCACAACATGGCAGCCGGATCCTCGAGTGTCACGATGACGAGGCGGCTTTGCGGTTCCTGCGCGCGCTGCTGCAGCAGCGCCTCGCGTCCCCGAAACGCAATGGGCGTGTGGAGCTTCACAGCGAAGCCGAGCCCGGCCTCGAGCGGCGTGCGGTCGGGAGTGAGCTCGCGTCCCCACGCGCGGTAACCCTTCTCGAGCCGCAACGACTCGAGCGCGTAGTAGCCTGCATCGAGAAGTCCGAGCGGCTTGCCGGCCTCGTACAACGTCTCGTACACGCAGATCGCCTGCTCCACAGGTACGTAGAGCTCCCAGCCCAGCTCGCCGACGTAGCTGCGCCGTGTGGCGCGTACCGTGGCATAGCCGATATCGACCTCACGGCTGCTTCCGAACGGAAATGCCGCATTATCGAAGTCTGCGCGTGAGACCCGCGCGAGCAGCGCACGTGATCGCGGACCCATGACCGCAAGTACGGCGTACATCCCGGTCACCTCGACGATCGAGCAGCGCCGCTGGGCTGGAATGCGGCGCTCGATGTAGTCGCGGTCGCGTGTCGCCTGCGCCGAGCCGCTCACGACCAGGTACTCATCGCCGGCGACACGTGTCAAGGTCAGGTCGGACTCGAAGCCGCCGCGCTCGTTCAGCATGGCGCTGTAGACCGTGCGGCCCGTAGCGACGGCGACATCGTTGCTCATCAGATGCTGCAGCACCTGCTCTGCATCGCTGCCCTTGACGATGAACTTGGCGAACGACGATAGATCGAAGAGCGCCACCGCGGCGCGGGCCGCTTGATGCTCCAGCGCCGAGAAGGCGCTCCAGTGCGGCTGCTCGAAGGAATAGCGCAGCTCGCGTGCAGTGCCCGCCGGTGCAAACCAGTTGGCACGCTCCCAGCCCATCTTGCTGCCGAAAGAGGCGCCACGGGCGTCGAGCAGCGCATGCAGCGGCGAGCGGCGCAGCGGCCGCGCGCTCGCGAGCTCGCGATTCGGCCAGTGCATTGCGTAGTGCAGACCGAGAGTCTCCTTGACGCGCTGCTGCAGCCACAGATCGTTGCCGTGAAAGCGCGCGAAACGGCGGATATCCACGGCCCACAGATCCATGGTCGGCTCCCCGGCGCTGATCCATTCGGCGAGCGCCCGCCCTGCGCCGCCCGCCGAGGCGATACCCGCCGAGTTGAATGCGGCCGCGACATAGAAATTGCGCAACTCGGGAGCCGCACCCAGTAGAAAGTTGCCGTCCGGCGTGAACGATTCGGGCCCATTGCAGAACTGTTTGACACCGGCGTTCGCGAGCGCCGGAACGCGCTGCAGAGCGTTCTCCATCAGAATCGCGAACTGGTCCCAGTCCTCGGGCAGCAGCTGAAACTCGAAGTCCTGCGGGATCCCTTGCATGCCCCAGGGCTTGGCATTGGGTTCGAAGCCGCCCATGAGCAAGCCGCCGACCTCTTCCTTGAAGTATACGAAGCCGTCGGGGTCGCGCAGCACCGGCAGGCGCGGCTCAATGCCTGCGATTCGCTCCGTGACGATGTAATAGTGCTCGGCCGAGTGCAGCGGCACCGTCACGCCGCACGAGCTCCCGAGCGCCTTCGCCCACTGGCCGGCGCAATTGACGATGATCTCGCAGGCGACCGATCCTTGGGCGCCCTCCTGCGTGTGCCAGCTCACGCCGCAAGCGGTCCCGTTCACGATCGAAATACCCGTGACGCGCACGCGCTCGAGAATGCGCGCCCCGGCATTCCTCGCACCGTGAGCGAACGCCTGCGTGAGGTCGCTCGGATTCACCTTGCCATCGCCAGGCAGCCAGACCGCGCCCTCGAGACCCTCCGTGCGCATGAGCGGCCAGAGCTCGCCGGCCTCGCGCGCGCTCACGACTTCACAAGCCACTCCGTACGCGCGCGCCAGCGCGGCGGTGCGCTTGAGCTGAGTCATGCGCTCGGGTGTGCGCGCCACGGACAGCGAGCCGCAGTTGCGCCAACCGGTCGCGCAGCCGGTCTCGGCCTCGAGCTCGCCGTAGAGCTGCGCCGAGTAACGGATGAGCTGCGTCAGCGCCTCCTCGGAACGCAGCTGTCCGACGAGGCCGGCCGCATGCCACGTGGTGCCGCACGAGAGCTGCCCCTGCTCGAGCAGGAGCACATCGGTCCATCCCAGCTTGGTCAGGTGATATGCGACGGAACAGCCGATGACGCCACCACCGATGATGACGACGCGGGCCTGAGCCGGAACGCTGCTGCTCAACCGACGCTGCGCTCGAGCGCCTGTGTGCGAATGCCCAGATCGCGCAATCCGCCACCGATCGCCGCGACCGCGCCCCTCATTCCGGCACTGCCGAGCTGCCCCATACAGCCGACGCGGAACGTCTCGATGGCGGTGAGCTTACCGGGGTAGAGGATGTAGCCGCGCGCCTTGACTGAGGCGTAGAAGCGCGCGAACTCGTAGTGCGGATCCTCCGGCGCGTGACAGGTCACGATGATGGGCGCCTGGATCGCGCGCGGCAGAAAGCTGCGCAGGCCCAAAGCCGTGAGGCCTTCGAGGAGCTCGCGGCAGTTGGCTGCGTAGGCCGCGCCGCGCGCCGCGAGTCCGCCCTGCTCGAAATACTGCGTCAGCGCGGCATCGAACGCGGCGACCACGTGCGTCGGCGGTGTGTAGCGCCACTGCGTGGTGCGATTCATGTAGGCCCACTGATCGTAGAGGTCCATCGCGAGCGAGTGACTCACCCCCTCGCTCCGCTCGAGAACTGCGCGCCGCGCGATCACGAAGCCCATGCCGGGGACGCCTTCCAGGCACTTTCCAGAAGCCGCGACCAGGGCATCGAAGGGCGTGCGGCGCGCATCGATCTCCAGCGCGCCGAAGGAGCTCATCGCGTCGACGAGCAAACTCTTGCCGTGGCGTGCGACCACCAGCGCGATCTCGTGCAGAGGATTGAGAATGCCGGTGCTCGTCTCGCAGTGCACGACCGCCACGTGTGTGATGGAAGGATCCTGGGACAGTCGCCGTTCGACATCCTCGGGCCGCACCTGCTGATCCTCGGCGTAGTCGAACGTCGTGAGCCGCCGGCCGAGCACACGGCAGATGCGCGCGATGCGCTGGCAATAAGCACCGTTCAGAGGCACGAGCACATGCCCCGCGCGCGGCACCAGCGTGCCGACGGCCGCCTCCACCGCGAAGGTGCCGCTGCCCTGCAGCGGCACGCACTCGTGCGTGTCCTTGCCGTGCACGATGCTGAGCAATGCCTCGCACACGCGGCCGGTAATGCGATTGAAGTCCGCATCCCACGAGCCCCAGTCGCGCAGCATGCTCTCTTTAGTGCGCGCCGAGGTCGTGAGCGGGCCCGGCGTGAGAAGGATCGGGTCGGACGTCATCGATGTCTCCAGCGACCTGGCCGGTCGATTATACTTTCTGCCCGAAGCCTGCGTCGGAGTTGTGACAGTGGCAGAACGCATCACCGTCAACGGCCGCTCCTACGGCTGGATGGACCACCCGCTCGTCGTCATCTGCGTCGATGGCTGTCAACACGAGTACCTCACCGCTGCGAGCGAGGCGGGCGTCGCCCCGTTTCTGCAGCGGCTGCTCGCCGGTGCCGGCACCTGCGTGCTCGCGGATTGCGTGATACCGAGCTTCACCAATCCAAACAACCTCTCCATCGTCACGGGTGTGCCGCCAGCGGTGCACGGCATCTGTGGCAACTATTTCTTCGATGCGGAGCGCGGTGAAGAGGTGATGATGAATGATCCGCGCTATATGCGCACCGGAACCATCCTGGCGGCGTTCGCCGATGCCGGTGCGCGCGTGACCGTGATCACCGCAAAGGACAAGTTGCGCAAGCTGCTGGGCTACCAGTTGCGCGGGGTATGCTTCTCCTCGGAGAAGGCGGACTGCGCCACGCTGTCGGAGAACGGCATTGACCGGGTACTCGAGCTCGTGGGCATGCCTGTGCCTTCGGTCTACAGCGCGCAGCTGTCGGAGTTCATCTTCGTCGCCGGCTGCCGCCTGCTCGAGCGCGACCGGCCGGACATCATGTATCTGTCGACGACCGACTATGTGCAGCACAAGGCGGCCCCAGGCACGGCGCTCGCGAACGATTTCTATCGCATGCTGGACCGGCATGTCGCGCGGCTCGACGAGCTCGGTGCGACCGTCGTGCTCACGGCCGATCACGGCATGCATGCCAAGCACGACGCACAGGGCAATCCCAACGTCGTCTATCTGCAGGACACACTCGATGGCTGGCTGAGAAATCCCAGGGTGCGCGTCATCCTGCCGATTACCGATCCTTACGTCGTGCACCACGGCGCGCTCGGCTCCTTCGCGCTCGTGTACCTGCCTGCCGAGCTCGATGCGCAGGAGCTGCGCGCGCGCATCGCCGAGCTGCCGGGCATCGAGCTGGTGCTGCCACGCGCGGCGGCGGCCGAGCGCTTCGAGCTGCCTGCCGATCGCATCGGTGATCTGGTGGTCATCTCGCAGCGCGACACCGTGATCGGCAAGCGCCGGGGCGAGCACGATCTGTCCGGTCTCGACGTACCGCTGCGCTCGCACGGTGGTCTCTCCGAGCAGCAGGTGCCGCTGCTCGTCAATCGCGGGGTCACGCTCACTCCGGGGCGGCGCTGGCGCAACTTCGATGCCTTCGAGCTCGGCTTGAATCTCGCCTCGTGAGTCGTGAGAGGTTAGCCATGGCACTCGCTCCGTCCCCGCCACCAGCGCGTGAGCTGATCCGCGAGTCGCTGCGCATCGCCGGACAGAAGGTCCCGAGCGAGCGCATCATCGAGGTCCATCATCCCTACAGTGGCGAGCTGGTCGGTACGGTGCCGAAGGCTAGCGTCGCTGAGGTGAGGCGCGCGCTGCAGACCGCGCGCGACTATCGTGGCGAGCTCACGCGTCACGATCGCTATCGCATTTTGATGCGCACCGGCGAGATCGTCGCCGCGATGCGCGATGAGCTCGCGAGGCTGATCACGCTCGAATCCGGGTTGTGTCTCAAGGATTCGCTTTACGAGGTGGGGCGCGCCTCCGATGTACTGCTGTTCGCGGCCAACCAGGCGCTCGTGGATGACAGCCAGGTGTTCTCGTGCGATCTGACCCCGCACGGCCGCAGCCGCAAGGTCTACACCTTGCGGGAGCCGCTGCTCGGTGTGATCACGGCGATCACGCCCTTCAACCATCCGCTCAATCAGGTGATTCACAAAGTCGCTCCGGCGGTCGCCACCAACAATCGCGTGGTGCTCAAGCCGAGCGAGAAGACGCCGCTCACGGCATATGCGCTCGCCGACATCCTCTACGAAGCGGGTCTGCCTCCGCCGATGCTCTCGGTGGTCACTGGAGATCCGGCGGAGATCGCCGATGAGCTGCTGACGCATGCGGCAGTCGATCTGGTGACCTTCACTGGCGGCGTCGAGGTCGGCAAGTACATCGCCGCGCGCGCCGTGTACAAGCGACAGATTCTGGAACTCGGCGGCAACGATCCGATCATTGTGCTCGAGGATGCCGATATCGAGGAGGCGGCGGCCCTCGCGGCCAGCGGCTCCTACAAGAACTCGGGCCAGCGTTGCACGGCCATCAAGCGCATTCTCGTGCAGGAGAGCATCGCCGAGCGCTTCGTCGAGCTGCTGGTCGCGAAGACACGCGCGGTCAAGTACGGCGATCCCTTCGATGCGACGATGGACATGGGCACGGTGATCGATGAGGCGGCGGCGCAGCGTTTCGAGTCGGTGGTGAACGAGGCGCTCGCGCAGGGCGCGCGGCTGCTGGTCGGCAACGTGCGGCGCGGCGCACTGTACTCGCCCACGGTGCTGGATCACGTCAGACCGGAGATGACGGTCGTGCGCCGCGAGACATTCGGTCCGGTCTCTCCGGTCATCCGCTTCGCAACCGTCGACCAGGCGATTCAGATCGCCAACGGCACCGCCTACGGATTGTCGGCAGCCGTGTGCACCAATCGGCTCGATCTCATCACGCGCCTGGTGCGCGAGCTGCACGTGGGCAGCGTCAACGTGCGCGAGGTGCCGGGCTACCGGCTCGAGGTGACACCCTTTGGCGGTATCAAGGACTCCGGTCTCGGCTACAAGGAAGGTGTGCTCGAGGCCATGAAGAGCTTCTGCAACACGAAGACCTACTCGCTGCCCTGGTAGGGAGCGACTTCGCCGCGGACGGGCGCGCGCAAGCGCGCAAGCTCCAGCCCATGACCGTGCGGCCCGCTCTCGCGCCGCCACAGCAGAACTACCGAGGTGAGCGCCGTGAGACTCAGCAGGCCGAAGAACCAGAGCATGGTCGTGTAGCCGGCGGGATTCGCCGGGCCTGCACCGGCCGCGTCGGCGAGCCAGCCCGCGATGCGATTGGAGCCCCACAGGCCGACGTTCTGCAGCAGCGTGATCACGCCGAGCGCCGTTCCCAGGCGCCGCGGTTCCACGATGAGCGTCGTCGAAGGCCAGATGATCGCCGGCACCAGCGAGAAACTGACGCCCATGAGCACCGTGGAGAACCACGGATTGAGATCGGTGAGCCCCAGCACCAGGAACGTCACCGGCAGCAGCAGCGTGCCGAAGGTGAGCATCAGCGCGCGATGGCCGAAGCGATCGGCGAGTAGGCCAAAGAGCGGCGTGGCAAACACCGCCGCGGCAAACACGCCGGAATTGACGTTGCCTGCCTGCTGCAACGTCAGGTGCTTGGCATGCTGGAAGTACTCGATCGCGAAGGTCTGGCGAAACGGAAAGAACACGGCGGCGTACAGCACGTGCAATCCGAGGATGTACCAGTACGATTGATCGAAAGACCAGATCGCTGACCAGTTCCAGCGCTCGCGCGCCGCCTGCTCGGCTGCGCGTGGCATGCGGCGCCCATCGAGCAGCCGCAGCAGCACCGCGGCGACGAGGCCGACGGCCGTGATGCCCGCGCCCAGCCACAGCGGCGGCTGCCATCCGCCTTCATAAGCCGCACGGGCCCAGGTCGGCGAGGTGTCAAGCGAGAATGAGCCGACGCGCGCCAGGGACAGGAACACCGATGTCGCCAGCGCGATCCCCGTACGTGGAAACCATTGTGCGAGCGTTGCGATGAGCGCGATGAAGATCGTCGCCTCGCTGATGCCAAATACCAGCCGTCCGGCCCACATGAGGGCGTACGGATCGCCGATCGCGGTGAGCACCGCGCCGACGAACCCGATGGCGGCGGCCCAGAACGTGATGCGCGTGGGTCCATAGCGATCGATGAGCACGCCGTTCAACACCGAGAGCAGGATGTTGGGCAGGCTGATGACCGCGGTGAGATCACCGATCTGCGACTGTGTGAAGCCGCGCTGGCGGCCCAGCAGATCCGCAATCGGTCCGATGGCATCGGACTCGTAGTAGCTGCTGAAGATCGTCAGGGCTGCGAGGGTGAGCACGCCCCAGCGCAGCGGCGAGGCGGCGCGCTGCTGCAGATCGGTGCTTGCCTCGGCTGCGTGACTCACGACTGCACGTGCCATTCCTCGAGCTTGATGGGCACGTCCAGCGCGCGCGTGAAGTGCTCGCGGACCGTGTAGACGCGTATCAGCACATAGGCGTCCCCGAGCTCGGTGCGCTCGACAGGATAGTGAATCATTCCCGTGCGATCATGCACCGGCAGGTCGAGGCCATAGAAGCCGATGCCATAGGTGAGTGAGGGCAGATCGGGCCGATAGTCCGGGTCGCAATTGAGGACCTCGGGATTGTGACGACCTTGTGCACCGTACAGGGTAACGCTCAGGCAGAAAGGCGCCGGCCCGAGCTTCTTGCAACGCAGGCTGAGAGAGAGCCCCTGCGCATCCATGGTGGTCGCGCAGCGTCCGAGGCTCGCCGCCTGGAAGCGGCGCGTCAGCGCCGGCACGCGCTCCTGCGCCTGCAGTCTCACCAGAGTCAAAGAGTAGTCAAGGCGCAAGCGAACAGCACTGCCAGAGAAGCGTCGATAGAGTGGCTCGGGAAGCAGCAGCTGCTGCACGGCGGGATCGCCGGCGCTGACGGGTGATTGATCCAGTACGCCTACATCCACGGTGCTGTAGAGCTTGCGCGCATGGGCGTCCCACAGTGTCAGCTGCGATTGATCCACCAGCAGCCGCTCATTCGCGCGCACTCCATCGATGCGCACGGGCAATTGAAGCGGTACATCGGTTGCACCCTTGCCGACGCGGTTCTGCAGATACTGTGCCGCCTGGTTGAGATTGCCCGCGAGCAGCGCCCGTGCGGCCTGACCGGCTCCCAGCCGCGCCGGATTGGCCGCCGTTGCAGCACCGGCCGCCGGCCGATCCTGGGAGGCAAATGCGAACCCTACCCGGGCTGCGGACCCGGGCTCCGGGGACAACCGGGTTTGCCAGGCGAAGGCCGCGCTCCATGGCAGCTGCAGATAGACCAGCAGCACGGCGCCGATCACTGCCACCGCGCGCGCGAGCTGCGTGCGACGCTGGTAGTACTGCAGCGCAAGGATGACGCATGCACCGAGCAGCACGCCGGCGTGCTGCAGCAGATGCTGCAGCCAGGCTACGCCGCTGTCGCACGTGGGGCAGCTGTCGCCCCCCCAGAGCAACGCGGCTACGCTGAGTCCAACGGCGTAGACGCCGATCAAAGCCCCGCCGACCAGCAGCAGCTCCGCCGCACTGGCGGTCAGCGTGGCGAGCGCCAGCACCGGCACGAGCAGCCAGGCGATCACCAGTAGCTCTTTGAACGCCAGTTCGGGGAGCGATGCGCTGAGTGGAAAGCCCGTCGTGAGGGCACGCGCGACATCGAGTACGAACATCGGCACGCAGATCGTGAGAACCACGAACACGAGCTTGGCGAGCAGCAGGTGGGTGCGCTCGAGCGGACGGATCAGCCAGTCCTGATCGAGGGCGGGCACGGCATCCTGCTGCACGACGACCGCCGTCAGCCCGACGATGCCGGCGAACCAGGCCACGGTCAGCGGATGCAGCAGCTCCCTGGCCGCCAGATCCTGACCGAAGAAACCGAACTTGTACCAGGCCCACTGCAGACATGCCTGAATGAGGATCACGAGCAGGACCAGGGGCCAGAGAAGCTGCAGGTCCTTGCGCAGGATGCGGCCGATCATGTCTGCCCGCCGACCGCGCGTGATGTCTGCCCGCCGACCGCATGCGGCTGCGCACCGCGCGCCTCACGAGCCATGGCAACGAAGATATCGCGCAGCGAGGCACGCACTGCGTCCCCTGCAGTCGCGGTGCGGGACAACAATGGGCGCGAGCGCTCGCGCAACTCCGCCAGAGGTCCCTGGAACAGCAGCCGCCCGTCATCGACGACGCCCACGTGAGTCGCCAGCCGCTCGACCTCGTCCAGCTCGTGCGAGGAGATGAGAATGGAGGTCTCACCGGCGTGTCGCAGGAAGCTCTCGATGACCTCGTCGC
This sequence comes from Steroidobacteraceae bacterium, assembly GCA_035501955.1. Classification (GTDB taxonomy): domain Bacteria; phylum Pseudomonadota; class Gammaproteobacteria; order Steroidobacterales; family Steroidobacteraceae; genus JASHUC01. Next base: position 22,104 of record DATJVD010000039.1, on the reverse strand, counting down.
GCACCAATGCATCGAGCCCGCTGAAGGGCTCGTCGAGAATCAGCACCCGGGGACTGAACGGCAGTGCGCAAGCGAGCGCGAGCTTGAGCCGCATCCCATGCGAGAGAGCGCTGATCCTGCGCTCGGCGGGCAGTCGCATGCGTCGTCGCAGCTCGTCCTCGGCGGTTCGATCCCAGCGTGGATAGCAGGCGCGCACATAGTCGAAGAACTGCCGCACCTTGAGTCGGCCGGGAAGCACCTGACTCTCAGAGACGTAGCCTACCTGCGCGAGCACTTCGGGGCCGATCGCGCGCGAGTCGACGCCGAGCAAGGTCGCGCGACCGCGCGTCGGCTCGATGACATTGAGAAGCGTCTTGATGACCGTAGTCTTGCCGGCGCCGTTCGCACCGAGCAGCGCATAGATGCTGCCTTCGGGCACCGCAAGGCTCAAACCCTTGAGTGCCTCCACGCGGCCGTAGATCTTCCAGAGATCGTGCGTCTCAATGATCATCGAGCGGCTGTCCACGGGCGTTGTGTAATGCTTTCTGTAAAATCGCTTCGATGTCCGCGCGTGGCGCCCCATCCATCATAGCAGCCGGCTGTACGCGCTCGCTGGAGCTGCGTGCGGAGATCGAGCAGCTCCCCTTCGGTGGGCGCCACGTGCTCATCGTCATCGCGCTCGCCGCGGCGACGCTCTTCGACGGTTACGACGTATTCGTTCCCGGGTACGTCATTCCCTTTGCTACCCGTGCGTGGCGACTGCTGCCGAGCGAGGCCGGGCTGCTCGTGTCCTCCGGACTCGTGGGCTTCATGCTCGGGTCGCTCGTGAACGGTGCCTCGGCCGATCGCCTGGGCCGCCGGCCGACGCTGCTCCTCGCACTGCTGCTCGCGGGAGCCGGCAACATCGCCACCGCGCTCTGGGGACACTCGTTCGTGCGCTTCCTCGCGCTGCGCGCGCTCACGGGCGTCGGACTCGGAGTGATCCTGCCCGTCACCGTCACACTGATCAACGAGCTCGCGCCACGCCGCGCGCTCAACCTGGTGGTGGGCTGGGTCATGGTGGGCTGGTCGCTCGGCGGCGTAGCGGCCTCGCTCGCAGCGTGGGCTCTGTTGCCCGCGTTGGGCTGGCCCGCGCTCTTCGCACTGGGCGGCCTTGCACTGCCGCTCGCCGGCGTGCTGGCGCTCGTGCTCCCTGAATCCCCGCATTTTCTGGTGGTGGAGCAGCGGCAAGAGGCGGTGGGCCGCGTCATGTCCTCGTTGTACCCGCTCAACAGCGCGCGCTACTCGCAGGCGCACTTCTCCCTTCCGGAGGATACCGCCCACCGCGGCTCATTCGCGCGCTTGCTGACGCCGACGCTCCGGCGCAGCACGCTCATCGTATGGCTCTGCTCGGCGCTTTCGCTGTTCTCGATCTTTGGTCTGTCCAGTTGGACGCCGCAGATCATGCTCGAGCGCGGTGAGGCTTTCGGCGCCAGCGTCGCTCTGGGCGGTGAATTGCAGCTTGCATCGCTGCTCGGAGGTCTCGGCTGCGGGTGGGCGGCGGACCGCCGCGGGCGCGCGACGACGTTGCTCGTTGCCTGGTCATGCGGTGCGGCGGCTGCGCTCGGCCTGGCACTCATCAATCTGCATGCCACCAATATCGCATTCGTGGGGCTGGCCGGCTTCTTCGTCCCCGGTGCCCAGATCGTCCTCAACAACCGCACGGCGGCACTCTATGACACGGAGATTCGCAGCACGGGCGTCGGCGCGCAGCTCGGCGTGGGCCGCCTCGGCGGCATCCTCGGCCCTTATGTGGGAGGCTTGCTGCGGCAGGTGTTCCCCGGCTCCACGGCACTGTTCATCTTCATTGCCTGTGCGCTGGCTTGCTGCGCGCTCGTAAGCCTGCTGCTGCCGCGCGAATCGGTCCTGCAGCCGCGCGCCGCAGATCCTTCCTGAGCGCGCATGCGCGCCTGGAGGGATTCAAACCCCCGACCCTCGGTTCCGAAGACCGATGCTCTATTCGCTGAGCTACAGGCGCGTGCCGCCAGTGTAAAGGCGCGTGCCCGCGAGTACCATGACGACCGGGTGCACGGCGCGGCGGCGCCGCGGCTGACGATGGGAGCAATGATGGCGGCGGCCGCAGCATCGGTGCAGCGTTGTGGGTGGGTCAGGGCCGGCGACCAGAAGTACACGCGTTACCACGATGAGGAATGGGGGCGCCCCGTTCACGACGACATCCGCCTGTTCGAGATGCTCACCCTCGAGGGTGCACAGGCCGGTCTCTCGTGGGCGACCATCCTCAACAAACGAGATAACTATCGCCGTGCCTTCGCAGGCTTCGATCCCGCGCGGGTAGCGCGCTTCGACGGACGCAAACGCGCCGCGCTGCTGCGGGATCCTGGCATCGTCCGCAACCGCCTGAAGGTCGATGCCACCGTCACGAACGCCCGCGGCTATCTTGCCATTCAGCGCGAGCACGGCAGCTTCGAGCGTTACCTCTGGTCCTTCGTGGAAGGTCGACCCATCGTCAACCGCCCGCGGCGACTCGCGGACGTGCCCAGTCGCTCGGCTCTGAGCGATCTCATCTCCAAGGACCTGCGCAGCAAGGGCTTCCGGTTCGTCGGCACCACGATCGTCTATGCGTTCCTGCAGGCGGTGGGGGTCGTCAACGACCACGTCCGCGGCTGCTTTCTGTGCCCCGCGCGAAATCGCATAAGATAGTGCGTCCCCTCATAACAACCTGAAGGACCTCGCCCATGAAGGCGCTCCACTCCCTGTTCATCCTGGCCGCCCTCGCGAGCGGTCACGCCTATGCAACCTGCAGCTATCCCCAAGCCCCGGAAAAGCTACCGGACGGTGCCACGGCAACCATGGAGGAGATGGTGGCAGCGCAGAAGCTGGTCGTGCAGTACAACGCCGACATCAAGGCATACACGGATTGCCTGAAACTCGAGCACGACCAGGCGCTTGCCAAGGCCGATGCGGACAAGCTGACCAAGGACCAGAAGGATGCGATGAAGAAACAGCTCGATAACATCGAGACGGAGAAGAACAACGCGGCCGTCGACCAGGCCGAGGCCGTAACGGCGCGGTTCAACGAGCAGATTCGCGCTTTCAAGGCAAAGAAGAAGGGCGGCAGCTGACAAGGACTCCAGAGGTCGCATCGGACTCGTCGGCCGGCGGCGCCCGCGCTCGTGAGCCGGCCGGGCTGGCGCGGGCAGCGTTATGTCGCCCCCAGCCGCAGACCCAGCGCCGCGGCGTAGGCTGGGCCGTAACGAGCGCTTAAACTCGTCCTGCTGAGCACCCGAGCAAAGCCCCCGCTCGCAAAGGCGAACGCTCGCCCCCATGATCGGTCAGAAGGCTATATCAGCAGGTATATAGGGCATTCATGAGCAACCCGGAGGTCATCGTTCCCTTGGGGGCCCCGCGTCCCCGCGACACCCTCGCGCGCCCGCTGCGCGATCTGCGCATCTCCGTGATGGATCGTTGTAACTTCCGCTGCCCCTACTGCATGCCGCGGGAGCAGTACCACGAGAGCTACCGCTTCTTGAAATCCAACGAGCGGCTGTCCTTCGACGAGATCGTGCGGCTTGCGCGGCTGTTCGTGCATCTCGGCGTCCGCAAGTTGCGGCTGACCGGTGGGGAGCCGCTGCTGCGTGCCAACCTCGCCGATCTGATCGGGGATCTCACGACGATTCCGGGGATCGAGGATGTCGCACTGACGACCAACGGTGTCCTTCTGGCCCGCAGAGCGGCGGAGCTCAAGGCCGCCGGCCTCAATCGGGTCACGGTCAGTCTCGATAGCCTGGACCCGACCGTCTTTGCACGCTTGAGCGGCGGCTTCGGCGGCATCGAGGACGTGCTCGATGGTATCGAGCACGCGCGTCGGGTCGAGCTCATGCCCATCAAAGTCAATGCCGTCGTGCAACGCGGCGTCAACGACCACACGGTGCTCGATCTCGTGGCCCGCTTTCGCGGTACCGGCATCATCGTGCGTTTCATCGAGTACATGGACGTCGGTAACCGCAACCACTGGCAGCCCGAGCTCGTCGTGCCGTCCAAAGAGCTGCTCGCACGCATCGGCGAACGCTGGCCGCTGTCCCCGCTCCAGCGCAATTACCGGGGCGAGGTCGCCGCACGCTATGGCTTCGACGACGGCCAGGGCGAGATCGGTTTCATCTCTTCCGTGACACAGCCCTTTTGCGGAGACTGCTCGCGGGCGCGGCTCTCATCGGATGGCGTGCTCTATACCTGTCTCTTTGCGACCCATGGCACGAGCCTGCGCGATGCCTTGCGCTCCGGCGCGAGCGATGAGGAGCTCACCGAGCTCATTCGTCGCACTTGGCTCGTACGCAGCGACCGCTACAGCGAGCTGCGGGCGAACCTGCGGCGCTCCTCCGGCGAGCAGCGCAAGATCGAGATGTACTACATCGGGGGTTGAGGGCCCGCAATGCGTTCCCGCTCTTCTCTGACGCATCTCGATACGCGCAACCTTCCAGCTATGGTCGATGTGGGCGGCAAGGATGCCACCCAGCGCACCGCGAGGGCCGAGGCGCACATCCGCCTGCCGCGCAGCGTGCTGCTCGCTCTGCGCCGCGCCGGTCACCGCACGCGCAAGGGGCCGGTCTTCGATACGGCGATCATCGCCGGCGTCATGGCCGCCAAACGCACCCACGAGCTGATTCCGTTCTGCCATCCGCTCGCGCTCGAGAACTGCGCGGTTGAGATCGAGCCGGAGGCGGGCGGCCTGCGCGTGCGCTGCACCGTCTCCGTCCACCACCGCACGGGTGTAGAGATGGAAGCGCTGGTCGGTGCGAGCGCGGCCGCCCTCACGATCTACGATATGTGCAAAGCGCTCTCCCACGACATCGAGATCTCAGGCATCCGCTTGCTGGCGAAATCCGGCGGACGGCGCAACTTCCGCCGGGAATCGACCGGCTCGCGACGCCGGCCCTAAAATGAGCCTCATGACCGCCCCCACCGTTTATGGTCTGGTGCTCGCCGGCGGCCGCAGCAAGCGCATGCGGCGCGACAAGGCCGCGCTCGAGTTCCATGGTCGAAGGCAACTCGAGTGGGCGGTCGGCTTGCTCGAGCCGGTGGTCGAGCGTGCTTTTGTCTCGGTGCGTGCCGACCAGACTGACGATCCCGTGCGCGCGCGCTTTGCGCGGATCGTGGACCGTCACACCGACATCGGTCCGATCGCCGGGATCGCGGCCGCGCAGCAAGAGCATCCGCGGGTCGCATGGCTGGTCCTCGCCTGCGATTTGCCGCTGCTCGACCGGCCAACGCTGGAGCACCTCCTGCAGGCGCGGCAGCCGCAGCGCCAGGCGACGGCCTACCGCTCGAGCCACGACGGACTGCCCGAGCCGCTGTGCGCCATCTACGAGCCCTCGAGCAGCGCCGCGGTCAGCGCCTATATCGAAAGCGGGCGCCAGTGTCCGCGCAAGTTCCTGCTACAGGCAGACGTCGCGCTCATCGACGAGCCGAACCCCCGCGCGCTCGATAACGTGAACACGCCCGAGGAATACGGTGCCACCATGGCGGCGCTCGGCCGCGGCGCGCACGTCTCCGAGCACAGCGGCATCGTGGCGAGTGATCCCATGCAGATCAAAGTGCAGTACTACGCGCTGCTGCGCGAGCAGGCCGGGCGCAGTGAAGAGACGATCAACACTCGTGCGCGCACGCCACGCGAGCTCTACGAGGAGCTGCGCAAACGCCATCCCTTCACGCTGGCAAGCGACGTGCTGCGTGTAGCCGTGAATGCGGAGTTCGGCGACTGGTCGCAGCCGCTCGCCGAGGGCGATGCCATCGTGTTCATTCCTCCAGTAGCCGGCGGCTGACCGCGCGCGCCGATGAAGACTTTCCGCCTCTGCAACGAGCCCCTCGACCCGCTCGCCCTGCGCCACGAGCTCACCGACCCAGCGTGCGGCGGCTACGCCGCGTTCGAAGGCTGGGTGCGCGATCACAACGAGGGACAGCGTGTCACTCGGCTCGAATACGAAGCCTTCGCACCGCTCGCCCTGCAGGAAGGCGACCGCGTCCTGAGCGAAGCCATCGAGCGCTTCGGCATCGAGCATGCGGCCTGCGTGCACCGCGTCGGCGACCTCGCCATCGGCGACATGGCTGTCTGGGTCGGTGCGAGCGCTCGTCACCGCCACGAGGCCTTCCTTGCCTGCCGCTACATCATCGACGAAGTGAAGCATCGGCTGCCGATCTGGAAGAAGGAGCATTACGAGAGCGGCCACAGCGGCTGGGTGAATTGCGAGCGCTGTGCTGAGCCGGCGCACGCGCATGCCGAGCCGGCGCACGCGCATGAACACGGGCGCGCGTACGCACATGACCACGCAGTTGCGCATGCGCACGCGCGCCCCCTCGTGCCTGACTATTCCCGGCAGATGGCCCTCAAGGAAGTCGGCCCGGCGGGTCAGGCGCGCCTGCGGGCCGGCCGCATTCTGGTGGTCGGTGCAGGCGGACTCGGTGTGCCGGTGCTCACGTATCTCGCAGGTGCAGGAGTTGGGCGCCTCGGGATCGTCGACGGTGATCGGCTCGAGCCATCGAACCTTCACCGTCAGACTTTGTATGCTCTCGATGATGTGGGACAGCCGAAGGCCGAGCTCGCCGCAGCGCGGCTGCGCGCACTCAACCCGGATGTCGACGTGCGCGTTCATCCGGTACGGCTCGACGCGAGCAATGGTGCCGCGCTCATCGAGCCGTACGCGCTGGTGATCGACTGTACCGACAACTTCTCGAGCAAGTTCCTGCTCAATGATCTGTGCGTACGACTCGGCAAGCCGGTGATCTTCTCGAGTATCTATCAGTACGAGGGGCAGCTGCAGGTCGTGCGCTCCGCGCCCGGCACGGCCTGCCTGCGCTGCATCTGGCCGGAAGCGACCCGCGATGGACTCGTGGGCAACTGTGCCGAAGCGGGCGTGCTCGGGCCGATACCGGGCGTGTTCGGCAGCCTGCAGGCGCTCGAGGCATTGAAGATCCTGCTCGACCTGCCCGGTCAGCTCGGCGACGAGCTGCTCATGATCGATCTGTCGACGGTGACGATCTCACGCATACGCGCTCGGCGCGCGGCCGCATGCAGCGCCGGAGCCTGCGTTCGAGCCGCGGCCGCCGCGCGTGAGGCCGAGGCTGCGCGCGCAGCGCCTGCGCTCGAGCTGTCTTTCACGACGCTCGCCACCGCGCTCGAGGAAGGCTTCGAGCTGATCGACGTGCGCGAGCCGCATGAGGTCGCGCAGGCCGCGGCCCCGGCCGCGCGTGTGCGTCACATACCCCTGCAGCAGTTGTTGCGGATCGCACGCGGCGAGCCGCAGGAGCGTCAGCCGCTCGAGTGCAGCGCCAAGTATCTGCTGCTCTGCGCCACAGGTCGGCGCAGTCTCGGCGCCGCGCAGGAGCTGCGCGCGCGCGGCTTCAAATCCGCGTATTCGCTGCACGGCGGAATCGCTGCTCTCAGCGCGCGCCTGCCCGCGTGAGCCGCCGCGCGGGCCGCGCAGCGCTCTACTTCGGCTTGTGGCTGCTGAGCGGCGGCGCAGTCGCCAGCACTTCCACGCCCCTGCTGGATTATGCGCGCACGCTCAGCTTCGACACGCTGCCCGGTGAGCAGAGCGACCGGCGCGAGCTCGCGCGCGCCACCTACGCGATCGCTCACGATCCTCCACCTTCCGAGGACTGCGCTCGCACTCTCGGCGCGCGGCGCTTCGCGGGACTGCTCGATGAGCTCGGCGCAGCGCGCGCGGCACTCGGTGACCCGGAAGGCGCGGTGCAAGCCTATCAAGCCGCCCTCGCCTGCAGTCCTCGGACGCTCTACCTGCACGCCGCGCTCGCCGAGGAGCTGATGCATGCCGGCCGTTACACGGAAGCCCTTGCAACCGCATCCCGCGGACTTGCGATCGACCGGAACGACTACCGCCTCGGCAACATCATCGCGCGGCTCTATTTCATCGAGGAGCGCTGGTCCGACGCTATCGCCTGGCTGCGCTGGTCGGCCGCGGCCGCCCCAGGACCGGAGCCGGCGATGTATTGGGAGTGCTTTCTCTGGGTGGCACAGCGCCGCGCCGGCACGGCGCGACCACAGCTCACCGGGCGCATGCTCACGGATAGCTGGCCGCGGCCGGTACTCGAGACACTGCAGGGCAAGCTCGCGGAGGACGGCCTGCTAGAGGAGGTCCGCAAGGAGCCGAGCGCGCACCGGCGCCGCGAGATACTGGTCGAGGCGCTCTACTACGTCGGAGAGCTGCGTCTGGCGGATGCGGATACGGACGGCGCGCGCCGCTACTTCGCCGCTGCCGTGAATCTCAAGGTGCTCTACTTCGTCGAGCACCATATGGCGCTCGCAGAGCTTGCCAAGCTGCGGCGCTGAGCCGGCCGCTCGAGCAGCTTCCTAAGGCGCAGCCAACAGCCGCTACGGCCGCACCTGTCCTGTCCCACGCACCACGTACTTGTAGCTCGTGAGCTGCTCGAGCCCGACCGGGCCGCGGGCGTGAAAGCGATCGGTCGATATCCCGATCTCGGCTCCCATACCGAACTCCCCGCCGTCCGCAAACTGGGTGGAGGCGTTGTGCAGCACGATCGCGCTGTCGATGCGCTGCAGGAAATGCTCGGCGGTCGCCAAGTTCTCGGTGACGATCGTCTCAGTGTGCGCCGAGCCATAATGCGCGATGTGTGCGATGGCCGCGTCCACTCCATCGACCACGCGCGCGGCGATGATCGCGTCCAGATATTCGGTGTACCAGTCATCCTCCGTGGCGACGCGCACGCGCGAATCGACTCGCTGCACCGCCTCATCGCCGCGGACTTCGCAGCCGGCCTCGATCAGGTCGAGGATCAGCGGTGTCAGGTGCGTCGCCACACAAGCTCGATCCACCAGCAGCGTCTCTGCGGCCCCGCACACGCCGGTGCGGCGCATCTTGGCGTTGAGCACGATGGTGCGTGCCATGCGCACATCTGCGTCACGATCGACGTACACATGGCAGTTGCCCATGAGATGGCCGATCACCGGGACGCGCGCTTCCTTTTGCACCCGCGCGACCAGCTCTTTGCCGCCGCGCGGCACCAGCACATCGAGATAGTCGCTCATTCCCGCGAGCATGTAGCCCACTGCGGCACGATCGGTGGTCGGCACGAGCTGAATGCAGGTCTCCGGTAATTCAGCGCCGCGCAGTCCCTGGACGAGGCAGGCATGGACCGCCCGACTCGAGTGCTCGCTCTCGGACCCACCGCGCAGAATGACCGCATTGCCTGATTTCAAACACAGTGCGCCGGCATCCGCGGTGACGTTGGGACGGCTCTCATAGATGATGCCGATGACACCGAGCGGCACGCGCACGCGTTGCATGCGCAAGCCGTTCGGACGCTCCCACTCCGCCGCGATGGTCCCGATCGGATCGGGAAGCGCAGCGATCGCCTCGATGCCGTGACTCATCGCTTGCACGCGCGCCTCATCGAGGCGCAATCTGTCGAGCAGCGCAGCCGAGAGGCCCTTGCTGCCTGCCTTGCGCAGGTCTGCGCCATTGGCCTGCAGAATCTCGCCGCGCTGCGCGCGAATTGCATCCGCGGCACCCTGCAACGCGCGATTCTTCTGCTCGGTCGTCGCGAGCGCAAGCGCGTCCGCCGCGGCGAGCGCCGCAGCTCCCATGCGCTCCATCAGCGCGCCCACCTCAGCGCTCACGGGGCCGCCTCCGCCGGCGGCGTCAGGTCCGCGCGCAGGATCACGAGGTCATCCCGGTGGATCATCTCGTCGCGGCCGCGAAAGCCGAGGATGCCCTCGATCTCGGAGGACTTGCGGCCCAGGATGCGCGCGGCGTCGCTGTCGGAATAGGCGCTGATCCCCCGGGCGACCTCGCGGCCGTCGGGGCCCATCACGCTGATGGTGTCACCGCGATCGAAGCGGCCGAGTGCGCGGATCACCCCCGCCGGCAGTAGGCTCTTGCCCTCGCTCAGCGCCCGCAGCGCGCCCGGGTCGATACAGACCGCGCCGGCCGGACGCAGCGTTCCGGCGATCCACTGCTTGCGCGCTGCGATCGGCGTGGCATTCGGCATGAACCACGTGCAGCGAGCCCCCTCCTCGATGCGGCGCACCGGATGCCGGTGATGTCCGGCGGCGATGCACATGTGACAGCCTGCGGACACTGCGATCTTGGCGGCCATGATCTTGGTGCTCATGCCACCCGAGCCGAGGGTGGAGACCGAGCGCCCGGCCATCGCCTCGATCTCCGGGGTGACCTGCAGCACCCGCTCGACGAACTCGGCGCCGGTGTCCCGATTGGGATCTGCCGTGTACAGTCCTTCCACATCCGAGAGCAGCACCAGGCAATCCGCTCCTGCCATCTGCGCCACACGTGCCGCCAGCCGATCGTTATCCCCGTAACGGATCTCGGCGGTGGCGACGGTGTCGTTCTCGTTGATGACCGGCAGCGCACCGAGCATGAGCAGCGATTCGAGCGTAGCGCGCGCATTGAGATAGCGCCGCCGCCGCTCGCTGTCCTCGAGCGTCAGCAGCATCTGTGCAACCGTGATCTCCTTCTCCTCCAGGAGCTCTTTGTAGGCATGTGCCAGCCGTATCTGACCGACGGCGGCCGCGGCCTGGCTTTCCTCGAGGCGCAAAGTACCCTTGGGCAAGCCGAGCTGACGGCGTCCGAGCGCGATGGCCCCCGAGGAGACGAGCAGCAGCTGCTGTCCGCGTTTGCGCAGGCGCACCAGATCGTCGATCAGAGACTCGAGCCAGCTGCGGTTGAGGCGACCCGACTCTTGATCGACGAGCAGCGCGGAACCGACTTTGACCACGACCCGCCGCGCCGTCGTCAAAGGAGATGCGGGGCTCGGACGTGGCAGCGTCATGGGCAAAAACTATACGGGATCGACGCCTCACCGGCGACCCCGGTCCAATGGCGGGACATCGCGGTTCACTCGTTGCCTCGGCCGCGCGCCCGCCCTTAAACTGGTGTCCGCCTGAGCGCTTGACTCGAGGACACCCGCGGTGAGCAGAGATTACGAGCCGGTTCCCGGCCAGTGGTACGAGAATCTGGAGGAGGAGGAATCCTTCCGCGTGCTTTCGGTCGACGAGGACTCCGAGCTGGTCGAGATCGAGTACCTCGACGGGGACATCGAGGAGATCGACCTCGAGACGTGGCACGAGATGGATCTCGATACCATCGAGCAGCCCGAGGGGTGGACGGGGTCCGCAGAAGACGATGACGACGAGGAGACTGAAGAAGAGGAGGAGGAGGAAGAAGAAGAAGACGAAGACGACGAAGATTGGGACGAGGACGAAGATGACGACGACCTTGACGAGGATGAAGACGAGGACGCCGAGGATCGGGACGAGTATTGAGCGCGGCGGCCCTCGACAGCTGGTTCCATGAGAAGGAATCCGCCTGGCTGTATCGGGAGCTCGCGCGCTCCGAGCCCGATCAGCGCAAGAGCGAGCTGTTCCTGAAGCTCGCCGCGGCGGCCGAAGAGCAGGCCGCCCATTGGATGTCGCTCCCGCAGGCGCTCGAGCACCCGCGCAGCTTTCAACCCTCGCTGCGTGCCCGCATCGTCGCGCGCTTACTGCGCATCTTCGGCCCGCGCGCCATGCGCGGCGTACTCGCGGCCATGAAGCTGCGCGGACTCTCGGTCTACAGCATGCCAGCGACCGTCGCCGGACACGCCATGCCGAGGTCTGCGAGCGAGGTCGGTGCGCGCCATCGCAGCAGCGTGGGCGGAAACTTGCGCGCGGCGGTATTCGGCGTCAACGATGGTCTGGTCTCCAATGCGAGCCTGGTCATGGGAATTGCCGGAGCGGGAGCGACCGGGTCGTATGTGCTCACCACGGGCGCTGCCGGATTGCTCGCCGGAGCGCTGTCGATGGCCGCCGGGGAATACGTTTCCGTGCGCTCCCAGCGCGACATGTACGAATATCAGATGGCGCTCGAGCGCGAAGAGGTGGCTGAGTATCCGGAGGAAGAGGCCGAGGAGCTCGCTCTCATCTACGAGGCGCGCGGCGTCGATATTCAGCAGGCGCGCGAGATGAGCCGTGCCCTGCTCGCCCGGCCCGAGCAGGCTCTCGACACTCTCGCAAGGGAGGAGCTGGGACTCAATCCGGATGATCTCGGCTCACCGTGGCATGCGGCGAGCTTCTCGTTCCTATCATTCGCCGTCGGCGCGGCGGTCCCGCTGCTTCCGTTCGTGCTCGGTGTGCGCGGGACGAGCGCCATCGCGGGGGCCGCCGTCCTCACGCTCGCCGCACTGTTCGCCGTCGGCATGGTGCTCAGCCTGTTCACGGGGCGCGCCGCCTGGCGGGGTGCCCTGCGCATGCTGGCCATCGGCGGGGGTGCCGGCATCGTCAGTTTCTGCGTCGGCCGCGCACTGGGCGCTGCGCTGCGCTGATCTGTCAAGGTCCCGCCCCCCGTACAAGCTTGAAAAACACCCGTCCCGACCCCTTATCTGGCCTCAGGAGCGTCGGGCCGGTAGAGTGGCCACGGGATTCGAACTCGGGCCCCCGCTCGCTGGTCGAATTCTTACCCGGGGCCCAGGAGACGGACTGCCGCCATGAAACGCATCTTTCTGTTCGTCGTCACGAACCTTGCGATCGTTCTCGTCCTGTCCATCGTCGCGCACTTGGTCGGGCTCGATGCCTACCTGGCGCAGCACGGCAGCAGCCTGCAGGGGCTGCTCGTCTTCGCGGCCTTCTTCGGATTCGCAGGCTCGTTCATCTCGCTCGCCATGTCCAAGTGGATGGCGAAGCGCGCCATGGGCGTTCAGGTCATCGGCCAGCCCGCCGACCGCACGGAGCAGTGGCTGGTGGATACCGTGCGTGGCCATGCCCAGGCGGCCGGGATCGGCATGCCGGAGGTAGGTATTTTCGATTCGCCCGAGCCGAACGCATTCGCCACCGGCGCGCGCCGTAACAATGCGCTGGTCGCCGTGAGCACCGGGCTCATGCAGCGCATGAGCGCCGACGAGGTCAAAGCCGTGCTCGGGCACGAGATCACCCATGTCGCCAACGGCGACATGGTCACACTGACCCTGATCCAGGGGGTCGTGAACACCTTCGTGATCTTCCTGTCGCGCGTGATCGGCAACATCGTCGACCGCGCTCTGTTCCGCTCCGATGAGGGGCGCGGACCTGCCTATTTCGTCACCGTGATCTTCGCGCAGATCGTGCTCGGCTTTCTCGCCAGCCTGATCGTCATGTGGTTCTCGCGGCTGCGCGAGTTCCGTGCGGATCGCGGCGGCGCGCACCTCGCCGGCACGCCGAACATGATCGCGGCGCTCGAGCGGCTGAAGGCCGCCCACGAGCCGCTGCCCTCGCAGCAGTTCGCGGCGTTCGGCATCACCTCCGGCGATGCACCGGGTGGTTTGCGCCGGCTGCTGATGAGCCATCCGCCGCTCGATGAGCGCATCGCGGCGCTGCGCGCCCAACCCCTGGGCTGAAGCACCGCCTCACCCGTAAAGCACGGCCTCTTGCGGAGCGTGATCGAGCAGTTCCGGGAGCGGCTCGGCGCAGATGCGGTGCTGACCGCGGCGGACGACGTCGCTCCCTATGTCACCGATCTGCGCGATCTCTATCACGGGCGCACGAGCGCGGTCCTGCTACCACGCTCCGTCGAGCAGGTCGCCTCGCTTCTCGCTCTGTGCAACGAGCGGCGGATCGGCGTGGTGCCGCAGGGCGGCAACACGAGCTACTGCGGCGGCGCCACTCCGGATGAATCGGGGCGGCAGATCGTGCTGTCGCTCGCGCGACTCAATCGCATTCGCTCGCTCGATGCGGCCAGTCACGTGCTCGTGGCCGAAGCCGGATGCATCCTCGCGAACGTGCAGCGCGCGGCTGATACGGCCGATCTCTTGTTCCCGCTGAGCCTGGGCTCCGAGGGCAGCTGTCAGATCGGTGGCAATCTATCGACCAATGCCGGGGGCATCAATGTGCTGCGCTATGGCATGATGCGCGACCTCGTGTTGGGGCTCGAGGTGGTGCTCGCCGACGGGCGCGTGTGGTCGGGCCTGAGCAGCCTGCGCAAGGACAACACCGGGTATGACGTGAAGTCGCTGTTCCTGGGAGCCGAGGGCACACTGGGCATCATCACGGCCGCAAGCCTCAGATTGTTTCCCAAGCAGCGCGCCGTCGCGACTGCGCTCGTCGCGGTCCCCGACGTGGATGCGGCCGTGCGTCTCCTGACCGAGCTGCGCGCGGCAAGCGGCGATCGTGTGAGCTCGTTCGAGCTCATTCCGCGCATCGGGCTCGAGCTAGCCGTGCGGCACATTCCGGGCGTCAAGGATCCACTCGCCGAGCCGCATCCCTGGTACGTGCTGTGCGAGATCAGCTCCTCGCGTCCCGAGCCGCTCCATGAGCTGCTGCAGGAGACGCTCGCGCAGGGGCTCGAAGCCGGCCTGGTGCTCGATGCGGCGCTCGCGCAGAGCGAGCGCGAGCGCGCCGCGTTCTGGCATCTGCGCGAGCACATCCCCGAGGCGCAACGGCGCGAGGGCGCAAGCCTCAAGCACGACATTTCCGTGCCGATCGGCCGGCTGCCGGACTTCGTGCGCGCCGGAGCCGATTGGGTGAGCGCGCATGTACCCGATGGCGTGCTCGTCGCCTATGGCCATGTGGGCGACGGCAATCTGCATTTCAACGTCAATCAGTTGTCGGGTACGGACACGCGCGCCTTCCTTGCGCGAAGCGCAAGCATCATGCGGGCGCTGCACGACCTGGTCGCTTCCTTCGGCGGCAGCATCAGCGCCGAGCACGGCATCGGACAGTCGAAAGTAGCCGAGCTCGAGCGCTACACCGCCCCCGTGGAGCTCGATCTCATGCGCGCTATCAAGCGCGCCTTCGACCCGCATGGCATTCTCAATCCTGGCAAGGTTCTGCGCAGGGAGGGACTCGGGTGATGATCAGAAATGCTGTTGCCGCGTTCGCATGTGTGGCGCTGGCTGCTGCGTGCAGCCGCTCCGGCGGTCCGAACGCCCACGCCGCCGGCGCTTCAGAGCCCGCGCACGCCGTGGCCCCGGCCGTCCAGTCGCACGCGGCGTCCACTGCGGCATCCGTAGCGGGGAGCTCTGGCGCGCCCGCGCAGCACATCGACGGTGCGCCCCTCATCGTCGAATCGCCGGATCTCGTGCACATCGAGTATCGCACCTACGGGCACGGCGAACCGGCGATCGTGCTCGTGCACGGCTGGTCGTGCAGCTCGGCCTACTGGAGCGCGCAGCTGGATGATCTGAAGTCTCATTACACGGTGGTCACGGTGGACCTTGCCGGGCACGGGGCATCGGGTCGCAATCGCCGCGACTGGTCGATGGTGCACTACGGTGCCGACGTGGCAGCGGTCGTGCAGCACATGGGCAATGCGCACGTCGTGCTCGTTGGTCACTCGATGGGTGGTCCGGTGGTGCTCGAAGCCGCTGCCCGGCTCGGTTCGCGCGTCATCGGTATCATCGGTGTCGACACCTTCAAGAGAATCGATCTACCACCGCCCGCGCGCGATCAGGTCGAGAAGCAGATCGAGCCCTTCCGGGCCGACTTCATCGGTGAGATGCACCGCTTCGTGCCCGAGTTCCTGTTCCGCAAGAGCACCGACCCGGGTCTGGTGCGCAAGGTCACCGATGACATGGCGCGCGCGCCGCCGCAGATCGCGATCCCGACGCTGGTCGCACTCAACGCGATGGATTTCGCCTCCGTGCTGCAGAGCGTGCATGTACCGATCATCGCGATCAACTCGGATTTCGGCTCGCTCACCAACGAGGCGCGCATTCGCAAGCACGTGCCCGAGTTCCGGGCGATCGTCCTCAAGGGCACCGATCACTTTCTGATGATGGACGATGCGCGGCAGTTCAATCCGATCCTGCTGCACGAGATTGCAGTGCTCGCCGGTCCTGACGAGCACAAGAGTCCAGCTAGCTGACGACGCGCACCAGACCTTCCTGGGCCGTGCTGGCAACCAGCCGCCCGTCGCGCGCGAAGACGCTGCCACGCGCGAAGCCGCGGCAGCCCGAGGCGCTCGGGCTGTCCACGGCGTACAGCAGCCACTCATCGACACGCAGCGGCCGATGAAACCACATCGCGTGATCGATGCTCGCGGTGATCGCCTTGCCGCTCAGCGCGGAGATGCCGTGCGGCAGCGTGGCCGTCTCGAGCAGGTAGTAATCCGACACGTAGGCCAGCAGGCAGCGGTTGAGCGTTTCATCCTGCGGGACTGCGCTCACGGCGCGGAACCAGATCTCGCGGGTGGGCGGTGCGCTACCTCCGCGCCAGTGGTCGCTGGATTGCACACTCCGGAATTCGAACGGCCGCGGCTTCTCGAGCAGGCGCCGCACACGCTCGGGCAGGTGCGCGAGGATCTCGGCCGAAACCCGCGAGCTGTCCGCTAGCGACTCCGGAGGCGGCACCTGCGGCATGGGAATCTGGTGCTGGAGACCCGCTTCCTGCACCTGGAAGGAGGCCGCCATGTTGAAGATCTGCTCGCCGTGCTGGATGGCAACGACCCGACGAGTCGAGAAGCTGTGACCATCGCGGCTGCGATCCACCTCGTACACGATCGGCGCATTGAAGTCGCCGCGCCGCAGGAAATAGGCGTGCAGCGAGTGCACGACGCGCTGCTCCACCGTGCGCGAGGCGGCCATCAATGCCTGGCCCAACACCTGGCCGCCGAATACTTGCGGGCTGCCGATGTCGCGGCTCTCGCCGCGAAACAGGTTTACCTCGAGGCGCTCGAGCTCGAGCAGCGCGAGTAGCTCCGAGACGCGCGGATCCACAGCAACCGAGATGGCGTCACCCGAAATGGAAGGTGCCTTTCATGAGCGCATTGTGGCCGGGAAAGGTGCACAGGTAGGTGTAGTCCCCGCCCTTCTGCAATTTCGAGGTGGGGAAGGTCACGCTCGTCGACTCGCCGCCACCGATGGTCTTGGTCGAGGCGATGATGCGCGGGTCACCGGGCTGCTGGTAGCTGTTGTTGAGTCCGGCGGAGGCTCCCGCATTGGCGACGGCCGTTGCATCCGCGCTCTTCACCAGAACCCAGTTGTGACCCATCGCGGCGGCGGGAAGCTTGCCCGTATGCGTGAGCGTCAGCTCGATCTGCGTGCAATCGGCCGGGGCAGTCAGCTCCTTCTTATCGTATTGCATCAGGTCGTTGCCCGAGATGCTCAGCTTGCAAACCTTGTCCGCGGCGTGCACGGCCTGGCCCGAGCCGAGCGCCGTGACCAGGACAGCCAGGGTCGCGAGCGTCGGAAAGTGCGTGAAACTCATCGCGTGCTCCTCGATCTTGAATGACGGCAGTCGCTTGCGCAGCAAGTATTGTGCATCAGCATGGCTGCGGCGGCACCTACCGCTCAGGTGTCAGGGACTCCGAGTCGCTTGTGCATGATCGGGCTGGTGGTGGTGTACTGCAGGAACTGCTTCTTCTGCGGGTACAGATGGTGCTGAATGCCGAACGCCGCGAGCGCTGCCTCGTGGAAGCCCGAGAGAATCAGTTTCTTCTTGCCGGGATACGTATTGATGTCTCCGATGGCGAAGATTCCGGGCATGCTCGTCTCAAACTTCTCGGTGTCGACGCGCAATGCCTTGCGCTCGAGCTCGAGCCCCCACTGCGCGATGGGACCGAGCTTCGGATGCAGACCGAAGAACACGAGTAGCTGCTGCGCCTCGAGCGTGTGCAGCCCTCCGTCGGCGCCCTTGACGATGACTCCACTGAGCGTACCGCCATCGGCGACGATCGATTGTGCAAGGCCCTCGAGATAGCGTATGCGGCCGGCAGCCACGAGCTCGCGCATCTTGGCGACCGAGGCCGGCGCCGCGCGAAACTCCGCCCGGCGGTGCACGAGGGTCAGAGCGGCCGCCTTCGGAGCGAGCTCGAGCGTCCAATCGAGCGCCGAGTCGCCGCCGCCGAAGATCACGAGGTGGCGACCGTAGAGCTCCGAGACGTTGCGGATGCGGTACTGAATCGAGAGTCCCTCGAACGGCTCGCAGTCGGCAAGCCCGAGTCGGCGTGGTTGAAATGAGCCCACGCCCGCGGCGATCACGACGGCACCGGCGTCGAAGGTGGTGCCCGTTGCGGTGCGCACCTGGAAGCGGCCGTCCGCGCCGCGCGCGAGCTCGCTCACTTCCTGTCCCAGGTGAAACTGTACGTTGAACGGCTTGATCTGCTGCATCAGCCGATCGACCAGCTCCTGGGCGCCACACACGGGCAGCGCGGGAATGTCATAGATCGGCTTGTCCGGATAGAGCTCCGCACACTGTCCGCCGGCCACGGCCAGCGAATCGACCACGTGCGCGCTGATGCCGAGCAGACCGAGCTCGAATGCCTGGAACAATCCGCAGGGACCTGCGCCGATGATGACGACCTCGGCGCGAATGGCTTCCGGGGCTGAACCCATGAACGCTGGTCAGGCGCGGCCCGCGTTGGCGTCGGTGGGCGTGTGGAAGTACTCGCTCTCCGAGGAGAGCTGCTCGACCAGCCGCTTGAGCTCCGCCATCCGACCCTCGGCCGTGCTGATCGGCATGCAGTCCTGACAGCGCGGATCGCCGCATGGCTGGCGCGAGTACAGCCAGTACTGCAGGGCGCCGGCGAGCAGACCGTCGGCGATATCCCAGAGGTCAGCGTCCTTGTCCTTGTCCGCGAGCCGATTCCCGAGGTCCACGGCCTTCGCAAAGGCCGAGTCGAAGGTATCAGCGAGCTCAGTCATGCAGCGAAGTATAGAGCAAGTCCCCTTCCGGACCGAGCCGGGGGCGCTAGCGCGCGCGTGAACCGGCTTTCTGGGACGCTGTCGGCGGACCTCTCCCCCACCCCCGCGCATCATGCGCGAGGCATGCGCCCGAAGCCGGCGTCGTCAGGGAAGTACATCGGAACGGCAACTTATGTTGCATGTTGCATAACGGGACAGTCGTGCAAACGCTCACACGTTTCGCAGCAATCGTCTCGTCCGGGCTGGCCCCGGCTCGGCGCAGATTGCGCCTCACGATCGGCACGCACTTGGCGCTGGCGCTGGCCGTCATCGGCGCGGTCGTCTTCGTCGGCCAGTCGATCGCCACCCGCACGAGCCGCACTGCGATGGAGGCGGTGCGCAGCATGGAGCTCGAGTACGAGCCGCGTGCGCGACGCGCGGCCACGATCATCGAGAAGCTCACCGCATACGACCGGAGCGTGGCCGAGTATCTGGAGACGCAGCGCTCCGCCGATGATCATCTGATCAGCGCCGCGCGCGCCGAGCTCGATTCGGCGGTCGCGAGCTACTACGAGGGACCCGAGGCCGACACGGGCGCACCTCCCGACCTGCGCCGGCAACTGATGGGTCATGAGAGCCGCGGCCGCGAGCTCGCCGACGGTGCCGCACAGCGCGCGCAGTGGCTGCAGAAGCGCCGCATGCTGCTCGAGGGCGTCAACCGCCGCATCGCTTCCGCCGGCGGCACGGGACTTCTCATCGCCAATAACCAGGTGCTTGCACGGCGCTCGCTCGCCGAGCTGGCCACCGCCATCAGCGCGCTGCGTGAGGCCGAGACCACCGACGCGCTCGAGCGCGCCGAGCAATCCATGCGCGCCGCCCTGCAGGCCAACCAAGCGGAGCTCGCACGCTCGCCCGGCAGCGCGTGGCTCGAGCTGGTATGGGATGACTTTCGCGCGGCGAGCCACCTGCGCGCCAGCATCGAGCGCTTCGATGCGGGCAGCGAGGCGGCGCGCCGGCAATTTCTCGAAGAAGGCTCCGTGCTGATGATCGCGGCGCAGACGCAGCTGCAGGAGCCCGCGCGGGCCAGTCTCGCCGCGGCTGCGCAGCGTGCCGCATCTGCGGCGGCCGGCGCCCAGCACACACTCACCAAGACCGGCGTCACGGTCACCGCCGGTCTGTTGCTGGTCTCCGTGCTGCTCGCGCTCAGCATCACGCTGCCGGTGCGGCGCTTGACGGCGGTCACGCGCCGACTGGCCGCCGGGCGGCGCGACGTGCGCGCGCGCCGCGGCGGCCTCGCCGAGCTCGACGAGCTCGCCGAGTCCTTCAATGCCATGGCCGACCAGATCGCCACCGTGGAGAGCGAGCTGCGCGGCCAGCAGGCCCAGCTCGAGCGCCACGTCGCCGAGCGCACGCGTCAGCTGCATCATCTGGCGCATCACGATCCGCTGACGCAGCTGCCCAACCGGCGCCATCTGAGCACCGAGCTCGCCGCGGCGCTGGCGCGCGCCGCGCAGAGCGGACGGCGCACCGCGCTGCTGTTCGTCGATCTCGACAATTTCAAGTCCATCAACGACACACTCGGACACACCTTCGGGGATCACGTGCTGAAGGGCATCGGCGATCGGCTGCAGCAGGCGGCCGGGCCCCGTGCCTTCATCGCGCGCCTCGGCGGCGATGAATTCACCGTGCTGCTCGAGGACGCCGGCTCGGAGGAGCAGCTCGGCAAGCGCGTCGGGGCGCTGCTCGAGGCATTGCAGCAGCCGCTCGCCGTGCACGGGCGCGTGCTCTCCACCAGCGCCAGCATCGGCGCGAGCCTGTACCCGGATCACGCGCGCGACGCGGATGCCCTGCTGCGTGCCGCGGACGTCGCACTGTTTCGCGCCAAGGACCTCGGCCGCAATCGCTTCGCGCTCTACAGCCCCGAGCTCTACGATGCGGCGGCCTATCATTTCCGCATGGAGCAGTCACTGCGCCGCGCCGTGGAGGCCGGCGAGCTGCTGCTGCTCTATCAGCCGCAAGTCGCGCTGCATACGCTGGAGGCCGTCGGTGTCGAGGCTCTGCTGCGCTGGCGCAAGCCCGACGGCCGCCTCGCCACCGCCGCTGAGTTCATCCATATCGCGGAGAAGACCGGCCTCATGCGCGAGCTCACCTCCTGGGTGCTGCGCTCTGCGACTTCCACCGTCACTGCCTGGCGCACGCTTGGCTGGCATCAGGCCTGTGTGGCCATCAACGTCTCCGCGCCGCAGTTCTTCGAGACGGATTTCGTCGACAAGGTGGCCAAGGCGCTCGAGGTCACGGGCGTCCCGCCTCAGGCACTCGAGCTGGAGCTCACCGAGACGGTCATGCAGACGGGGCCCGCGACGATCACGGCGCTCAGGCGGCTGCGCGAGCTCGGCGTGGCGATCGCACTCGATGACTTCGGCATCGGTTACTCCTCGCTCACCTCGCTCGAGCAGTTGCCGATCACACGCGTGAAGCTCGATCGCACGCTGGTGGGCGGCATCGATTCCAGCCCGCGCTCGGCGGCGATCGCCCGCTCCGTCATTGCGCTCTGCCACGGGCTCGGGTTGCAGGTCGTGGCCGAGGGCGTCGAGCGACCCGGGCAACTCGAGTTTCTGTCCCAGTGCGGACCGGTGAGCGTGCAGGGCTTCCTGCTGGGGCGACCGGTGGAGATGGAGCTCGCGCGCAAGGAGGCCGATCAGGCGGCCGCGCGCGCCCGCGAGCTGCTCGCGCCCGCGCATGCCTCGGGAGCCGCCCGGCCCTCGGAGCGCAGCTCCCTCGTATTCGTCGCGGCTCCGCGGCGCGTCACGCCGCGCTGAGCGGGAAGCGCGCACTTCCTGTACCCTCTGCGCCGCGCATCGACGCGCGCCAGAAAGGCACCTTGACGATGAAGATGGAGCTCACGGCAGCGGAGGCTCGCGTGATCGGCTCTCTGATCGAGAAGCAGATCACGACTCCCGATCAATATCCGCTCTCGCTCAACGCGCTCATGAATGCCTGCAACCAAAAGAGCAACCGCGACCCGGTGATGAGTCTCGATGAGCACAGTGTCCAGGCAGTCGTCGACGCCCTCGGGAAGCGACACCTGGTGGTGGAGAAGTCCGGGTTCGGTAGTCGCGTGCCGAAGTATCAGCATCGCTTCTGCAACACGGAATACGGTGCGCTGAAATTCTCCCCGGAGGAGCTCGCGGTGGTCTGTGAGCTGCTGCTGCGCGGGCCGCAGACGCCGGGCGAGCTCAGGACGCGCGCGCAGCGGCTCGCGCCGTTCGCCGACCTCGCGCAGGTCGAGGCGACGCTGGACGCGCTGACGCTGCGCGCCGACGGGCCGTTCGTCGAGAAGCTGGCACGCCAGCCGGGCGCGCGCGAGGCGCGCTACGCCGAGCGCTTCAGCCCCGCGGACGCCCGCCCGCCGGCGGAGGACGCGACCCCGGCGCCCGAGGCACAG
Organism: Steroidobacteraceae bacterium; assembly: GCA_035501955.1. GTDB lineage: Bacteria > Pseudomonadota > Gammaproteobacteria > Steroidobacterales > Steroidobacteraceae > JASHUC01. Next base: position 62 of record DATJVD010000039.1, on the reverse strand, counting down.
TCGCCACGCGCGGGCGCGCCCGAGCTCGCGGCGCGCGTCGCGGAACTGGAACGGGCGGTGGC
>DATJVD010000038.1:0-2512 GCA_035501955.1 Steroidobacteraceae bacterium | reverse complement strand
TGAGTGGTCAGAATGATCGTGACACCACTGTCACGCAGCCCGCGCACCAGCTGCCACATGTCGCGGCGCAGCTCCACGTCGACACCGGCGGTCGGCTCATCGAGGAACAGGATGGTCGGCTCGTGCGCGAGCGCCTTGGCGATCAGAACGCGTCGCTTCATTCCTCCCGAGAGTGTCATGATCTTCGTGTCCTTCCGGTCCCACAGCGACAGCTCGCGCAGCACGCGCTCGCAATAAGCCGGATTCGGCGTTTTGCCGAATAGTCCCCGGCTGAAGGTCACGGTAGCCCACACGCTCTCGAACGCATCCGTGTGCAGCTCCTGCGGCACCAGGCCGATACTGCTGCGGGCGGCGCGGTAATCACGCACGATGTCGTGACCGTTTGCCGTCACCGTGCCGGTGCTGGGCGTGACGATGCCGCAGATGATGTTTATCAGGGTAGTCTTGCCGGCGCCGTTCGGGCCGAGCAGGGCAAAGATCTCGCCGCGATCGATAGTGAGGTCGATGCTCTTGAGAGCCGTGAGGCCGCTCGCGTACGTCTTGCCGAGTCGGCTTACCACAACGACCGGCGAGGAACCGGCCGCGGCGCTCGCAGGGGGCATGGCAATCTCATGCACGGCGGAAAGTCCGGAGTGCCCGCGCTCAGCTTTGGCGATCAAGTGCGTCGAGGCTCCTGGGCCAATCCTGCTTCAGCAGCCGCGAAAGCGCGCGATCGGCCAGCAGCCGCCCGCCCGTCTGACAGCGCGCACAGTAGTTGGTCTCGTTGTCGGCGTAGCGGATGCGTTGTACCGGCGTAGCGCACACCGGGCAGGGTTTGCGGAAGCGCCCGTGCACGGACATGTCGTCGCGAAACGCGGTTACCTTCTCCGGAAACTCTCCGCCGGCAAGGCGGCGCAGCCGCTCGGTCCAGAGCTGCAGCTGCGCGCGTGCCGCGTCGTACAGGCGTGCAAGCTGCGCTTCATCGAGGCGGCTGGTCAGCATCATGGGCGAGAGCCTCGCGGCGTGCAGTATTTCGTCTGAATAGGCATTGCCGATGCCGCTGAGCAGCCTGGGGTCGGTGAGCGCGCGCTTGAGTGTATGGTTCTCGCAACGCAGCCGCTCGGCAAACTGGGCGAGGCTCGATTGCAGCACCTCCAGCCCTCCCGGGTCCTGACGACGCAGCTCCTGCTCTCCCTGCAGCAGGTGCAGCGCGGCCCGGCGCTTGGTCCCCGCCTCGGTCAACGTCAGCGTGCCGTTGCCAAATTCCAGCCGCACCAGCGAGGCGCGCTTCGAAGGCGCGCTGCCCCGGGGGAACCAGTGCAAACGTCCCGCGATCATGAGGTGGAACACGAGCCACAGATCACCTTCGAATCCGATGGCGAGCCGCTTGCCGATGCGGCGCACCTCGGTGACGCGGCGGCCGTGGACGGAGTCCAGCGGCGGCACCGCGGTGCGCAGCAGAAACGGTGACAGCAGCCGCACACGCTCGAGACGCTCGCCCACCAGGCGCTGCGCGAGGGCTTCGAGGTAGACGGTGAGATCGGGGAGCTCGGGCATTACGGCAAAGGATAACAGGTGGGGTTCTTCCCCCTGGCGCTGCGGATGCCGCCGCGCACGTCTTGCGCCGCGACGCTGCCGCAACCCGCATGCCGCGAGCACGCCAAACTGAGAACCGCTACGGCTGGCCGACCAACTGTCGGCCGGTCGGACATTCTGTTGTTGCCGGGCGGGGAGGCAGGGGATAGCCTCGCCTTAGCAATATCGCCCGGAGTCACTGACGTTCCCCCACCGCCTGTGGACCCTCCATCGGCTTCCTCGCGGGCACGAGACGCCCGGACGAGCCTGACGCCGCGGATGATCCTGGCGCCGGCCAAGCGCTTGTTCGAGTCGGTGCGCGCGAAGGTCTGCGGGCTCGCGCAGATGCTCGTGGAGAGCCGCGGGCCGTACGCACGTGCGTTTGAGAACCTCATCCTGGCGCTGATCGTATTCAGCGTCGCCTCCATTGGCGTCGAGTCGATTCCGGACCTTCCTGCCTGGGCGACGCGCGCACTGTGGCTGGCTGAGATCGTCGTCGTCGCCGTCTTCACGTTCGAGTACCTGCTGCGCATCGTCGCGGCGACGAGCAAGCTCGCATTCATCTTCAGCTATCAGGGCTTGGTGGATCTGCTCGCGATCGCGCCCTTCTACCTCGTGGGGTTCGACGCGCGCTGGCTGCGGGCGCTGCGCTTGCTGCGGCTGCTGCGGGTGCTGAAGTTACAGACGCACGTTCTCGAGACCGCGGTCGAGGAGCGCACCCGTGAGCTCGCCGACAAGAACGCTGCGCTGGAGAAAGCACAGGCTCGGCTGCAAGCAGAACTGCAGGTGGCGCGATCGCTGCAGCTTGCGATTCTGCCGGCGGCCTTCCCCGCTACGCCGGGATGCGACGGTGCAGCGCGCATGATTCCGGCGAGTACCATGGGCGGGGACTTCTACGACTTCATTGAGCTGCCGGACGGGCAGATCGGCCTGGTAATTGCGGACGTCTCCGGCCACG
>DATJVD010000037.1:0-44767 GCA_035501955.1 Steroidobacteraceae bacterium | reverse complement strand
CGCGCGAGCAACCAAACAGCGAGGCGAGCGCAGAATGTCTCTCGCGCTCGCCGAGCTGCCTGCCTCACTCATCACGGTCCGCTCCAGCGAGAGTTAGAAGTCACGGCCGGGCCGGAATATCGAAGCTTGTAGAGAAGTTAGGCGGGGTCCACAGCGTCACTGTTGCTGGCCTACACGACAAATTCGCAAGAGGTAACCTTATCGTTTCTGTATGGGGCTTCTTCGCTGCGTCGTTATGGTCGTCATCGAGAATGTTTACGCCTATTGTCTGGTGCGCCGCCTGGTCTAACTGCTCGCCCTTGCGGCAAGTGCCCCATTGGATGGAGAAGTGATGATTGGGGTCGGTACCGTCATAGATCATGGTAACGATGAGCTGATCGCCATTCGGATCGTAACGGACAGGTCCAAAGGTGGCCGCCATCACCGCGGCGTTGGCGGTTGCCATCGCGACCGCAACTGCAATCAGCAAGCAGCCGCGGAAGTCTTCTAGCCGACGCTGTCCGCTCAGCGCAGACGCCAAACCGAAAGTTCCCGCCATTTCGTGAGTCCTAACTCCAAAGTTGAGCGGCGCGGCACCGCGCCACCAAGGGCACTTTATTCAGGCGCGTCCGCTCGAACGAATGTTAGGCGAGTACAACGAACTATACCTTCGATCCGTAGATATGCGCCGCCACGTTCCATACATGACCCGCCGAATCCATGATCCTACCCACGCGGTCACCCCAAGCTTGGTTCGTGGCCGGGAGAACGACCACCGCCCCCGCTCTTACCGCTCGTTCGATCACTACGTCAACATCGTCCACATAAATATAGATAACAACAGAAGAGCTTCCATCCAGCTTCGGAGCACGGCTCTCTAAATGCGGATATTCGCCGTGGACCATAAACATGGTATCGCCAACCTGCAAGGTGGCGTGCACGACGTCACCGTCCGGCCCGGATCTGCGCGAAAGTTCTTGGGCGTCAAATGCGAGCCGGCAGAACTCGATCTCTGAAGCCGCGTCCAGACAGATCAACATCGGGACAAGCAGCGTTGAAGTCACAGTGTCTCCTGGCTGCCTAACGACAGAGTTGAGCGGCCGTACGATGGCGCCTGGTAAGCGACGCGGGCGCATACTCTCTTACTGCGCCCGTGGCGTGATCCATCTCACTCACGGTCCGCTCCAACGAGAGTTAGATCGCGGTTAGCCACCCGTGCACCACTGCCGCTCGCACGGGATGCCGTTATGGTCCCCGTCCATCTTCACATCTGGGCAGTGTGCGAGGAAGTACTTCGCCTCCGCGCACGAGGTCATCTGTGAGCAATAGGTACGGCCGTCACAATGAAACCCCGCGGCTTCGGAGTTCGGGACGTCCGATTGCGCATCTGAGCGGGCCGGTACTTCGGTTGAGATGGCGGGCGCCCAGCGGGGCAAGTGTCGGTGATGCGCAGAATAAACGCCCCATACGGCGGCAAAGATAGCAACGGTCAGCAACAATCGACCTTGGTTCGCCACAGAGTGATGCCTCCGCACCGCGATCTAACTCTAAGTAGATGGCCTAAATGGAAAGCCGAAACCCGTCATTTTCGTCAGATATTCTGCTCCCCAGAGACATAACGAGCTGTTTCCATTGCCACCTTTGGGAGATAGGTGGCCTAAATGAATGGAGCGATAGGCAACGCTGCCAAGGGACGTAGCCTCTTCGATGTAACGCGGGAGACGATGCGTACGCGGCACCTGGCCTACCGCACCGAGCAGGCGTATCTGCAGTGGATCCGGCGCTACATCGTCTTCCATAGGCGGCGTCATCCTCGTGAACTGGGTGCCGCCGAACTTGAGCAATTCTTGACCCACCTCGCGGTCGACCGCAAGGTCAGCGCGTCGACTCAGAGCCAGGCCTTGCAAGCGCTGCTGTTCCTGTATCGCTCCGTATTGCGCATTGAGATGCCCGCGCTTGAGAACGTGACCCGTGCTCATCGGCCACGCCGGCTGCCGGTCGTTCTCAGCCGGCCAGAAGTCCGTGCGATCCTTGCGAACCTGCAGGGCACGACGTGGCTGGTCGCCAATCTGCTCTATGGGAGTGGGCTGCGGCTCCTCGAGGCCTTGCGCCTGCGGGTGAAGGATCTCGTACTGAGCCGCCACGAACTGATCGTCCGGGAAGGCAAAGGCGGGAAGGACCGGATCACGGTGGTGCCTGCTACCCTCGACACGGCGCTCCGCGAGCATCTCACCCGTCTTCGGAGCTGGTTCGAGGCCGAGCGAGCGCGAGGAGCGCCCGGAGTCTCGCTCCCGCGAGCGCTGTCAGCAAAGAACCCGAATGCGGCCACATCGTGGGGTTGGCAGTATGTGTTTCCATCGCGGGATCTCTGTCGTGACCCTTACGGCGGCGGCCTCGTACGTCACCACTTGCACGAGCAGACCGTCCAGCGCGCCGTCAAGAGCGCGGTGCACGGTGCCGGGATCACGCAGCCCGCGAGCTGCCACACGTTTCGGCACTGCTTTGCCACTCATCTCATAGAGGACGGCTCCGACATCCGCACGGTGCAGGAACTGCTCGGTCACTCGGACCTTAAGACGACGATGCTCTACACACACGTGATGCAGAAGGGGGCGAAGGGCGTAAGGAGCCCGCTTGATCGGGGCAGCTGAGAAAGCCAACTGACGCGAGCGTCCCGGCCGGCGAGGCTCGCTAGGGGTAGTCTTGTTCACCGCTCGAGCGAATCAATCGCTCAAGCTGCGTCAGCTCGCTCCAATTCAAGTCCGATACCGCGCAATACTGCACGTCACCGAGGCTCCAGAACGCCAAGTGATAGCCGCTGCGAGTCGTATCGCGCAGTGGTAGTCCGGTGTTTCGTTTCCAGCTGAATACGTTGATCACATGCAAGCCGTGCTGATAGACGGTGACCGCCACGCGTTGCCCGGCGAAATAATCGGCGCGCCCGCCGATCAGAGGGAATTTCTGCTCAGAGAAATCCGCAACGATCGGCGATACATCGGCGTGACCCGCGAACCACGGCTTCACGGTGTGTCGATCACTCGACTGGACCGCGATCAGGTGACCGGGGAACAACGAGTTGATATGCGCGGCGAGGAGGCTGTCGAGCAGACCGGTGCCCGCGTGTGGTAGCACGAGTAGCCAGGCAAACGCGGCCGCGATCGCCGCGGTGCCGATGCCGCTGAGGGCACCGAGCCAGAACGGCCACGACCTCCCCATCGAGGGCTTTGCACGCTGTATTGCGGCCGCAGGGCCGTTCTCGCCATCCAGCGCATGCCCTATGCGCGAGCGCAGTGCTGCGCCCGCTGTGATGGAGCCGGCATCGCGTCGAATCAAAGTGCGCGCCTTGCCGAGATCCTCGAGCAGTGCGCGACAGGCCGCGCACCCTTCGACATGCCGCTCGACCTCGAGGGCCGACAGCGCATCGAGTTCGGCATCGAAATAGGCCTGCACTTTCAATGCTTCTGCGCAGCTCATCGATCTGCCGCCCCGTGTTCCGCGATCCAGAGTTCTTTCAGCGCCACGCGTGCGCGCGCAAGACGGGACATCACGGTGCCGATCGGCACTCGGGTAACGGCCGCGATATCCCGATAACTCATGTCCTCGATTTCCCGCAAGATCAGAGCTTCGCGCTGTTCCCGAGGCAATCTAGGCAGTAGACGACCCAGCGCGCGCTGCTGCTCCTCCTGGATCGAACTGCGCTCCGGATCCGGGCCTGCGGCGACCAGCGAATCCTCCGGGATCTCATCGCAGTCGTCCCGGAGAGGCAGAGCCGTCTCGCGCCGTTGCCGCTCGCGAGCGGTGAAATAACAGTTGCGCACAATGGTCAGAAGCCACGGCTTCGCCTCCGTAGCCTTCAGTCCCTGAAACCCGCGGAAGGCACGCAGAATCGCCTCCTGCACCAGGTCTGCAGCATCGTCCGGTGCCCGCGTCAGTGCCAGGGCGAACCGGTAGGCCGCGTCGAGGTGCGGCAGGACCTGCGCCTCGAAGCGCGAGCGCTCATCGCCCATGAACGAAATCCGGGGTGACCGAGATTGATGACTTGCGTCGTGCGGATTTTATTCCATCTCCCATTTGCACAGCGGCGGGAATAAGAACGAGGGCTGGGCAGTCTTTGCTTGACGGGACGCAGCCAGGGCAACGAACCGGGCCACGCGTCTCGATGCAGCGGTTATTTGCGAAAGCTCCCGATCATTTTTCCAAAGGAGTCCTGTCATGCGTTTTCCGTCGAGACGAGCCCTTGCCGTACTTGCGCTCTCTTCCAGCCTGTTGGGCCTAGTCAGCGTCGCGATGCCGGGACGCGCGGCCGCGGACGGCGCCAATGTCGTGCAGGCGCTGCGCGCCGGAGGTTTCGTGATCGTGGTGCGTCATGGCGCCACCTTCCCGGACCAGGCGGACGCTGATCCGCTCAACTTCGAGAACATCGCGGCCCAGCGGAATCTCAACGACAAGGGCAAGGCGTTGGCAAGGGCTTTCGGCGTCGCCATCCGTGAGGCCAGTGTTCCGGTCGGCAAGGTCTATACCAGCAAGTACAACCGAGCCTACGAGACCGCGGTGCTTGCGGGCTTCAAGGATATCGAGAAGACCGCGGACATCACCGAGGGCGGGCTTGTGGTTTCGCCCAATGAGAATAACCGCCGCACCAAGGCCTTTCAGGCACTGCTCGCCACTGCACCGACCCCTGGCACCAACACGATCCTGATCACCCACAAGCCGAACATCCTCGATGCGCTCGGCAAGGATTGGTTCGACGTCAAAGAGGGCGAAGCCTCGATCTTCCGCCCCGAGAACGGTACCTTCAGGCTCATCGCGCGCGTACAGATGGAGGAATGGCCTGCCTTGGCAGCCGCGGCGCCCTGAGGATCAGCACCGAGGCTCAGTTGCTGGCAGGTTGCCTCACTGGCTACTCTGTATGAGGTGCAGCAGAGTGACGTGAGCACGGCAGGCATGCGAGCCGCGGGCGATAACGAGCAGAGTACGTCGGAGCAACCGGAGCATCGCGCGCGCGGCCGGCTGTTCGTCATCTCCGCACCCTCCGGTGCTGGCAAAACCTCGCTCGTGCAGGCGCTGCTCGCGCGCAACCCGGCACTCACGGTGTCCGTCTCGCACACCACGCGCAAGGCGCGCGACACCGAGCGCGAGGGCCGGGAGTATTACTTCGTCTCGCATGAGCAGTTCGCGGAGCTGGTCGCACGCGGAGCCTTCCTCGAGCACGCGCGCGTGTTCGACAACTGCTATGGCACCGGACGCGAGAGCGTGGAGCGGCTGCGCGCCGCAGGCCACGACGTGCTGCTCGAGATCGACTGGCAGGGCGCGCGGCAGGTGCGCGCGGCCGTGCCCGACTGCGGCACGATCTTCATTCTGCCGCCCTCACGCGCGGCGCTGCGCGAGCGGCTGCAGAAGCGCCGTACGGACTCGCAGGAGGTGATTGCGCGGCGTCTGCGGGATGCGGTGGCTGACATGTCGCACTGGAACGAGTTCGACTACCTCGTGGTAAACGACGATTTTGAAAGGGCGCAGGCCGATCTTGCGCGCATCCTTGCCGGCCACGGTGAGGACCTGCGCGCCGGGCGCGAGTCGCTCCAGCCCCTGCTCGCGGCGTTGCTGCGGGACGGGTGATTCGCTTACACTCAGAGGCTCTTCGCCCGCTCCGGCGGGCCTTCTTTCCATAGTTTCCGAAGTTTGGACCATGGCGCGAATTACCGTCGAAGATTGCCTGCAGAACGTGGATAACCTGTTCCAGCTCGTGCTCCTGGCTGCTCAGCGGGCACGGCGTCTCGCGAACGGCGCGGAGCCCACGGTGGCCTGGGAGAACGACAAGCCGACCGTTGTCGCTCTGCGCGAGATCGCAGAAGGCAACATCACCGCCGACATGCTGCGCGAGCCCGAGCCTCCCGCGGAAGCTCCCGTCATGCCGGACGCCGAGGCTCAATCCACCTTCCGCGCTCCACAGTTCGGCCTCGGAGACTGACGCAGCGCCCAAGCTCCCATGGACTACGCGTCTTCGCTGCTGGGACTGCTCCCCGGTGGAAGGCGCACACCCGGTCTCAAGGAGCTGCTGTCCACCGTAGAAGCCTATCTGCCGGCCGAGCAGGTCGAGCGCATCCGCGCGGCCGCGGAATTCGGCGCCTCGGCACACAAAGGGCAGAAGCGGCTTTCGGGTGAGCCCTTCATTGCGCATCCGGTCGCCGCGGCCGCGATCCTCGCCGACCTGCACCTCGACCCCGATACGATCATCGCCGCGATCCTGCACGATGTCATCGAGGACACTCCGACGCCCAAGGACCAGCTCGTCGAGCGCTTCGGCGCAGACGTGGCGGAGATCGTGGACGGCGTCACGAAGCTCGATCAGATCAAGTTCAAGAGCCGCGAGGAGGCCCAGGCCGAGAGCTTTCGCAAGATGCTGCTTGCGATGGTGCGCGACCTGCGCGTGGTGCTCGTCAAGCTCGCGGATCGCACGCACAACATGCGCACCATCGATGCGATGGTGCCGGCGCGCCGCCGTGCAATCGCGCGCGAGACGCTCGATATCTATGCGCCGATCGCGGAGCGTCTCGGACTCTACAATCTCAAGCTGGAGCTCGAGGACCTCGGCTTCCGCGCGCTCTACCCGCAACGCTATCGGGTACTCGAACGTGCGCTGAAGCGCGCGCGCGGTAACCAGAAGGAGTTCCTGCGCAGGATCGAGAAGCAGATCACCGCGGCGCTGATGAAGAACGGCATCAGCGCGCACGTCGAAGCGCGGGAGAAGCATCTCTACAGCATCTACCGCAAGATGCATCGCAAGCGCACCACGCTCAACGACATCGTCGACGTGTACGGGCTGCGCATCATCGTCGACAGCGCTGACACCTGCTACCGCTCTCTCGGCGGCGTGCACAGCGCCTTCAAGCCGATGCCGGGGCGCTTCAAGGACTACATCGCGATACCGCGCGTGAACGGCTATCAGTCGCTGCACACGACGCTCTTTGGCCCGAACGGCGTGCCCATCGAGGTGCAGATCCGCACCGAGGACATGCACCGCGTTGCAGAGTCGGGGATCGCCGCGCATTGGCGCTACAAGACGGGCCACGAAGAGGTCGGCTCAGCGCAGCAGCAGCGCGCGCGCGAGTGGCTCAATCATCTGGTGGAGCTGCAGGAGGGTGGCAGCTCCGAGGAGTTCCTGGAGAGCGTCAAGGTCGACCTGTTCCCTGACAAGGTGTACGTCTTCACGCCGAAGGGGGAAATTCTGCGGCTGCCGAGCGGCTCGACGGTGGTCGATTTCGCGTATGCGGTGCACACCGATATCGGCAATCGCTGCGTCGCCGCCAAGGTCGACCGGCGCCTCACGCCGCTGCGCACCGTGCTGCGCAACGGCCAGACGGTGGAGATCATCACCGCCAAGGGCGCGATGCCCAATCCCTCCTGGGTCAATTTCGTCGTGACCGCCAAGGCGCGCAGCGCGATCCGTCATTATTTGAAGAGTCTGCGGCGCACCGAAGCGATCGCTCTGGGCCAACGCCTTCTCAATCAATCGCTCGGTGAGTTTCAGCTCGCGATCGATGAGATCAGCGCGGAGTCGATGCAGGCGGCGATCGCCGAGCTCGGCATGAAGGACATCGACGAGCTGTTTGAGAAGATCGGTCTCGGGGAGCGCCTCGCGCCGCTCGTCGCGCGGCGTCTATTGCCGGTCGAGCCGCTGGAGACCGGTACCTCGGGAGCGCCCGCGCCGCTCGCTGTGGCGGGCACCGAAGGGCTGCTGGTGAGCTACGCGCGCTGCTGCTTCCCGATCCCGCACGATCCGATCTTCGCGTTTCTCTCGAGCGGGCGCGGCATCGTCATCCATCGCGAGACCTGCGTGAACGTCGAGGACTACCGCAAGCATCCCGAGAAATGGCTGCCGGTCTCCTGGCAAGCGGGCGCCGAGCGCTTCTTCAGCTCCCAGGTGCGCGTCGACGTACCCAATCGCATGGGCGTGCTCGCTGCCGTCGCGGCCGCGATCTCCAGCACCGAGACCAATATCGATCACGTCGCGGTCGAAGAGCGCGATATCGACACCTCTGCACTCGTTTTCGAGCTGCGCGTGCACGATCGCAAGCATCTCGCACGTATCATCCGCACCATCCGGCGCATGCCGGACGTGCTGCGGGTGACGCGTACCATTGCCGCACACTCCGCCCGGAAAGGTCCCAAGACATGACTCGAGAGATCATCCACACCGCGCGCGCGCCGCAGGCGATCGGCACCTACTCGCAGGCCGTGCGCGTCGGCGACACCGTGTACGTATCGGGTCAGATTCCCCTCGATCCCGCCAGTGGCCAGCTGGTCACGGGAGATATCGAGGCCGAGATCCGCCGCGTATTCGAGAATCTGCGCGCGATTGCCGAAGCCGCCGGCGGCTCCCTGGCGAACGTGGTGAAGCTGGGCGTCTTTCTCACCGACCTCACGCACTTTCCGAAGGTCAACGAGATCATGGCGACCTATTTCTCGCAACCGTATCCGGCACGTGCCGCGATCGGGGTCGCGCAGCTGCCGCGCGGCGCGCGCGTCGAGATGGAGTGCATCCTCTCTCTTGGCTGAGGCACTCAAAACGAGCGCGGCCACTCGCCCTGCGCCCGAGCAGCGGCCTATCACCTCGCTGCGGGGCGTAGGTGCGGCACTCGCCGAGCGTCTGCAGCGGCTCGGCGTCACGCAGGTGCAGGATCTGCTCTTCGTGCTGCCGCTGCGCTACGAGGACCGCACGCGCATCGCGCGCATCGGCGCTCTCGTGCCAGGCATGCGTGCAGCGGTCGAAGGCGAGGTGCAGCTCACCGAGGTGGTCTACCGACGGCGGCGGCAGCTCCTCTGCCGCATCGCCGATGGCTCCGGATGGCTCACGCTGCGGTTCTTTCATTTCTCCGGCAGCCAGCAGAGCGGCCTCGCCCGCGGCGTTCGCCTGCGCTGCTTCGGAGAAGTGCGCCGCGGTCCACTCGGCCTGGAGATGGTGCATCCCGAGTACCGCCGGCAGCTTGCAACTCCCGAGCCGCTGGAAGCAACGCTCACTCCGGTCTATCCCGGCACCGAGGGCATCGCACAGGGCCGCCTGCGGCAATTGATCGAAGCCGCACTGAGCGAGCTCGAGACGCACGCGGGTGGCGCGCAGGCGAGCGTGCGTGATTGGCTGCCGCGCGCCACATACTCGGAGCTGCATTTGCCGGGATTGCGGGAAGCTCTGCGCTACGTGCATCGCCCGCCGTGCGATGCGAGGCTCGATGAGCTCGCACTCGGGCGCCATCCCGCACAGCGTCGGCTCGCCTTCGAGGAGCTCCTCGCGCACCACCTGTGTCTGAAGCTCACGAAGCGCACGGTGCAGGCCGAGCGCGCCTGGCCGCTCGATGACAATGCCGGGCTCGCCTCGCGCCTGCTGCGTGCGTTGCCCTTCGCGCTCACCACCGCGCAGGAGCGGGCGCGACGCGAGGTCGATGCGGACCTCTGCACGGAGCGACCGATGGTGCGGCTGCTGCAAGGCGATGTCGGTTGCGGCAAGACGATCGTGGCCGCTGCTGCCGCCGCGCGCGCCGCGGGCAGCGGCTTCCAGGTCGCGCTCATGGCCCCGACCGAGCTGCTCGCCGAGCAGCACTGGCGCAACTTCAGCGGCTGGTTTCATCCTCTGGGTGTTCCAGTGGCACTCCTTTCGGGCTCGCAGCCAGCACGCGCACGCCGCAGCGCCCTGGCGACGATTGCTTCAGGTGAGATACAGATCGTGGTCGGAACGCAGGCATTGTTCCAAGAAGGAATCAATTTCGCTCGCCTGGCCCTGATCGTCGTGGACGAGCAGCACCGCTTCGGTGTGCAGCAGCGATTCAAGTTGCAGGAGAAGGGGATGACGGCCGGACGCTTTCCCCATCAGCTGATCATGACGGCAACGCCAATCCCGCGCACTCTCGCCATGACGGCCTATGCCGATCTCGATATCTCGGTCATCGATGAGCTGCCTCCCGGGCGCACACCGGTGCGCACGGTCATCGTGCGCGAGCAGCGCCGCGAAGAGGTGGTGCGCCGGGTGCTGCACGCTTGCCGCTCGGGTGCCCAGGTCTACTGGGTGTGTCCGCTGATCGGCGAGTCGGACGAGCTGCGCTATCAAGCGGCAGAGGAGACCGCTGCCGCGCTTGCCGAGGCGCTGCCGGACGTGCGTGTCGGGCTGATTCACGGACGCATGCCGCAGGCACAGAAGGATCAGACGATGGCGGCTTTCAAGAGCGGCAAGCTGCAGCTGCTCACGGCGACGACCGTCATCGAGGTTGGCGTGGACGTGCCACAAGCGACGCTCATGGTGATCGAGAATGCCGAGGCGCTCGGACTCGCGCAGCTGCATCAGCTGCGCGGCCGCGTGGGTCGCGGCACGGACGCCGCAACCTGCGTGCTGCTGTACCGCGGACCGCTCAACGAGCTCGCGCGCAAGCGATTGAAGGTGATCCGCACCACGAATGATGGGTTCGAGATCGCACGCCGCGATCTCGAGCTGCGCGGACCCGGTGAGTTGCTCGGTACGCGCCAGACGGGACTGTCGCAGCTGCGCGTAGCCGATCTGATGCGCGATGCGGACCTCTTGCCGCACGTGCAGCGCGCCGCGGAGCTCATGCTGGGGACGCACCCGGACAGCATCGCAGCGCTCGCGGCCCGCTGGATCGGCGCGGGCGAGCGCTACGGAAGAGTGGGGTGAGGGCCGTAATGATCGCTACCTCGACCGATCTGCTGCTCGGAGCGCCTCGCCCGCAGGAAGCGCCGCTGCTGCACCGGCTGGGACGACGCATCCAGGAGTACGCGCGCCTCGCGCGTCTCGATCGACCGATCGGCACCTGGCTGCTGCTGTGGCCCGTGCTCTGGGCACTGTGGGTCGCGGGCGCGGGGCGGCCGAGCGAGAAGGTGCTCGTCATCTTCGCACTCGGCGTCGTGGTGATGCGCGCCGCGGGTTGCATCGTCAACGACCTCTTCGATCGCAACATCGACCCCTTCGTCAAACGCACGCGGGAGCGACCACTCGCGGCGCGGCGCGTCGCGCCGCGCGAGGCGCTCGTGCTCCTCCTCGTGCTGCTGCTCATCGCGCTGGCGCTGGTCACGCGGCTCGATCGTTTCACGGTGAGGCTCGCCGTCATCGGCGCGGCGCTGACACTCACCTACCCGCTCGCCAAGCGCTTCTTCGCGCTTCCGCAGCTGTATCTCGGGATCTCCTTCGGTGGCTGGGGCGTACCAATGAGCTTCGCCGCCCAGACGGGTGCTTTGCCGCGCGTGGCGTGGGTGTTGTTCATCGCCGCAGTCCTGTGGGCGGTGATCTACGACACGATCTACGCGATGGTGGACCGCGAGGACGACATCAAGCTCGGCGTGAAATCCACGGCCATCCTGTTCGCCGACATGGACCGTGTCATGATCGCGATCCTGCAGGTGATGATGCTGTTCGCCCTGGCGCTCGCAGGTCGTAGCATGCATTTCGGGCGCTGGTATTACGCGGGGCTGAGCGTGGCCGCGCTGTGCTTCCTGCACCAGCAATGGCTCATTCACAAGCGCGAGCCCGCTGCCTGTCTACGCGCCTTTCTCAACAACAATTACGTGGGCATGGCGATCTTCATCGGCATCGCCCTGCAGTACCTGTACCCCTGAAGCCTCAGGTGGTCAGCAGGCTCTCGGGCACCCACCAGCCGTGAATCTGACCAACGATGCGCGTCGGCAGCCGCACGGTGGCGATCGGCCCCTCATCGAGGTGCTCCGCATCGAAGATCAGCAGATCGGCGCGACCGCCCTCGTTGTTGCGCGTTGCCACGCCCATGAGATAACCCACGCCCTCGCCCGCGCGCACTGACTTGGGCGCAAAGCAGGCCTCGGCGAGCGTCGTCCCGTCCGGCGCCTTGTAGAGCTGCACGTTGCGCGTCTGGTTGTCGAAGCGCGCGTAGCAGACGCTGGGCCGCGCATCACGAGCCTGAGGATCCGTATACAGACACGGCAGGAAGCCGATACGGTACGGCACGGTGTGATAGCGGTCGTCCTGCCGCGGCAGCGCGCCGATCTGGTGCGGGTAGAGCACCTCCATCTGGTAGTCCTTGACGCTCTTGTTCGCCAGGTCCACCGACAGACGCGTGATGTGGCTCGAGCCACGCACCGGGTTCCACTGCGTGCCGTCGCGAAACGGCATGAACGGAAACGGATTGAAGCCGGACATCTCCACGTCCACGAATAGTTTGCCGCCGTCGTCGAACGCGCCCATGACGTGCGTCGCGCTGCGCTCGGGTCCCTTGAACCAGCGCACGTCCTTACCGTCGCCGCCGCGGCGCAGGGCACCGAAGTAGGTCGGCTTGGTGCTGTCCCACGACCAGTGGATGCCGCCGCGCTTCATCTGCTCCAGGTCGAACGCCAGCGGAATGACGTAGAACACAATGTAATGCTGGGTCACCGCGAAATCGTGCAGCATGCCGACGTAGGGCACCTTGATCCAGGCACTCCAGATGCGCTTGCCCTGCGGGGTGTACTCGAAGACGTTCACATCGTCGCTGCCGAACCCCTTCGCCTCGTAGCCGAAGGCGATCATGTTGCCGCTCTCCGAGTCGAATTTCGCATGCGCCGTGAAAGTCTTGCTCTCGAGCTGTCCGTTGAACGTGTAGTAGTCGTCCACCGTCTCGAGCGTGAGCGGATTCAAGGCCACCGGCGGGCTGTCCTCCTTGAACGCGAGCAGCAGCTTGTTGTGATACATGACGTGCGTGTTCGCCGTGCCGCGGCTCACGCCCTTGACGCTCGGATCGTCCATGAAGTGATTGCGGTACATCGGAAAGAGAATGCGGTGCGCCTGCGCCTGCGCCTTGTAGCGCTGATTGCGCGCGAAGCGGCTCTTGTAGCTCACGCGGCCGCCTTCGATGCGGAACATGCCGACGTGCCCCTCGCCGTCGAAGGGGATGTTGTGCGGATTCATCGGATACTGCGCGTCGGGTCCGACACGATAGAAGGCGCCGCTGAGATCTGCGGGAATGCGTCCTTCGATCTCGAGGTCGGTGATGTCCGCCTCCACGCGAAAGAGCCGCGGCGGCGCACTCGGGAAGCCGCCGCTCGCGCTGACCGGATGCGCGCCACCGCCTGCACCGGGCGCGGACATCGCCTGGGCACTGGAGGAGCCCGGTGGTGCAGGGGCCTGCGCGGCAGCTGTGGAGGCGGTGCCGATGCTCGCGGCGGCACTCACCGCGCCGACGGTGGCGATCGCCCCCACGAAGCGTCGCCTCTCCATCGAGGTGGCGCCTGTGCTCTGGCTATCCGTCACGGAGTCGAACGGCGCGGAGCCCGCGCTGGTTTGCATGGATTTGCAGCTCATGGATACCGCCTCGCCTCACAGGAAACATCGCAGCTCGCACGGCTATCCTAGCGCGTCCGCCGTGCCGCAGCGCGCGCCGGGGCGCCCTGGCCGCCGCGCCAACCGCTCGTCGGCTGCAGCACGACCCTGGTCAAACCGCGGCCGATTGTCAACCGGTGGAACTATCCGTGGTTGACAGGGTGCGGGGCGCATCGAGAACATGGGCCACCTTGGCCACTGGGCGAGCAGACCTGATGACTCAATCGCAGCCGCACGCGCTCCGGCACGACTTCCGCCTCGATGAGGTCGAGGCGCTGTTCGCACTCCCTCTGATCGATCTGCTGCTGCGCGCGCAGGCGATCCATCGCGCGCACCACGAGCCCAACACGGTGCAGATGAGCACGCTGCTGTCGATAAAGACCGGCGCCTGTCCGGAGGACTGCGCGTACTGCCCGCAGAGCGTGCGCTACGAGACAGGGGTCGAGGCCGAGCCGCTGATGGCGCTCGAGCAAGTGCGCGCAGCGGCCGCGAGTGCCAAGGCGGCAGGGGCGACACGCTTCTGCATGGGCGCCGCCTACCGCGCACCGAAGGCGCGCGAGCTCAAGGCCATCTGCGCGATGGTGCGCGAGGTGCGCGCGCTGGGCCTGGAGACGTGCGCAACGCTCGGCATGCTGAGCGCCGCGCAGGCACGCGAGCTCAAGGAGTCGGGGCTCGACTATTACAACCACAATCTCGATACCTCGGCCGAGTTCTACGGCACGATCATCAAGACGCGCACGTATCAGGATCGTCTCGACACGCTCGAGGCGGTGCGCGCGGCGGGTCTCAAAGTCTGCTGCGGCGGCATCATCGGCATGGGCGAGACGGTGCGCGATCGCGCCCGGCTCTTGATGACTCTCGCGAACCTGCCGCAGCATCCGGAGAGCGTGCCGGTCAACGAGTTGGTGCAGGTGCCGGGTACCCCGCTGCACGGCACCGCGAGCCTCGACCCCTTTGATTTCGTACGCACCATCGCGGTGGCACGCATTCTGATGCCGGCCGCACACGTGCGCCTGTCCGCAGGCCGCGCCGGCATGAGCGACGAGCTGCACGCGCTGTGCTTTCTCGCGGGCGCCAACTCGATCTTTCAGGGCGACAAGCTGCTGACCACGGGCAATCCGGAAGTGGAGCACGATCACGCGCTGCTCACGCGCCTCGGCATGCGACCCGAGCGCGCAGATGCGCACGTCCCGCAGCATGAGACCGCCGCCCTCACCTGAGACCGCGCTCGCCGAGCTCGAACGTCAGCAACTTCTGCGCGTACGGCATACCGTCGCCGACTACGCCGAGCCGCACAGCACCACGCACGCAATCGTCGCGGGCCGTCGGCTGCTCAACTTCTGCGGCAACGATTACCTCGGCCTGGCGCGCCATCCCGAGGTGACCGGCGCGCTGCGCGAAGCAGCGAGTCGCTATGGAGTGGGCAGCGGCGCATCGCATCTGATCACGGGTCACGGCCGCGAGCATGCACGCCTCGAGGAGGAGCTTGCAGCCTTCGTAGGCAGCGAACGCGCGCTGCTCTTCTCTACCGGCTACATGGCGAACCTTGCGGCACTCACGACCTTCGCGGGGCGCGCGGATCGCGTGCTGCTCGACCGCCTGAGCCACGCCTCGCTCATCGATGCCGCGCTGCTGAGCGGGGCGCGCCTGCGCCGCTTTGCGCATGCGGATGCCGCGGCGGCCGAGCGAATGCTCGCCGAGCCGAGCGGCTCGATGCGGCCTCAGCGCTCGACCATCATCGCAACTGACGGCCTCTTCAGCATGGACGGTGACCTCGCCCCGCTCGCGCGGCTCGCGCTGGCAGCGCGCGCGCATGCAGCGTGGCTGATCGTCGACGATGCGCACGGCCTGGGTGTCCTCGGCAAGCGCGGTCGCGGCACGCTCGAGCACTGTGGCGTCGATGTGCGCGAGGTACCGATCTTGATCGGCACGCTCGGCAAGGCCTTCGGCACCTTCGGTGCGTTCATTGCCGGACCGGCAGCCGTGATCGAGCTGCTGATCCAGCGCGCGCGCAGCTACATCTACACCACGGCTCTGCCGCAGGCAGTGGCCGCAGCGACCCGTGCCGCGCTCGCGCTTGCGCAGCGTGAGAGCTGGCGGCGTGAGCGCGTGCTCGCGTTGACGGCACAGTTTCGCGCGGCGGCGGTCACGGCCGGCATTCCGCTTGCGGCCTCCTTCACGCCCATTCAACCGCTCATCCTCGGAGGTGCGCGGGAGGTGCTGGCCGTCAGCCGGCGCTTGTTCGACGCGGGCTTCTGGGTCGCGGCGATCCGGCCGCCGACGGTGCCGAGAAACGCGGCACGGCTGCGCCTCACCTTCTCGGCAGCACACACCGAAGAGCAGGTGGGCGCCCTCGTGCACGCGCTCTCCGGCGCGCTGCACGGGATGGCCCAAGCATCGTGAGCATGCGCGCGCCACCCAACTTGCATGCGTGGCAGCTGGACAAAGCGAGCCTGCGAGAGGCGTTCCACCGCGCCAGCGCCGGCTACGATCGCGCCGCCGTGCTGCAAGCCCGGGTGCGCGGCGAGCTGCTCGAGCGGCTCGAGCTGGTGAGGACGAGCCCCCAGGTGATCCTCGATCTGGGCTGTGGAACCGGTCATGCCGCGCGTGAGCTCAAGCGCCGCTATCGGCGCGCAACGGTCATCGCACTCGACATCGCACCGGGCATGCTGCGCGAGGCCGGCCGGCGCAGTGGGCTGTTCGCACGTTTCCGGCGGGTGTGCGGCGATGCCCTGCGCTTGCCTCTGCGCACTGCGAGCGTGGATCTGCTTTTCAGCAATCTCATGCTGCAGTGGTGCGACGAGCTCGACGCGGTGCTCGCGGAGATGCGCCGCGTGCTCAAGCCGGAGGGCTTTTTGAGCTTCAGCAGCTTTGGTCCCGACACCTTGCGCGAGCTGCGCGCGGCCTGGTCGGCCGTGGATAGCGCCCATCACGTGCACCGCTTTCTCGACATGCACGATGTGGGAGACGCGCTAGCGCGCGCAGGTCTCACAGAGCCGGTGCTCGACGTCGAGAGGCTCGAGCTCACCTATCCGGACGTGCGCGCGCTGGTGCGCGATCTCAAATGCATCGGCGCCCACAATGCAGCGCTCACGCGCCGCCGCGGCCTGACCGGCAAGGGCGCCTGGCAGGCCATGACGGCCGCCTACGAGACCTTCCGGCGCGGCGGGACCCTGCCCGCCAGCTACGAGGTCATCTACGGGGCGGCGTGGGGCGCTGCCGGCGCGCCCGCCGCAAGCGGGGAAGTGCGCATTGCCGTAGACGCGATCCGCCGACCGCCACGCAGCCCACCGGACACGCGAGACTGAGCGCATGTCCGCGTGCGGCGGATGTTTCATCACGGGTACCGACACGGACGTCGGCAAGACCTACGCGTCCGTGGCGCTCGTGCGTGCGCTCGTGCGCCACGGGCTGCGCGTCGCAGTGATGAAGCCGATTGCGGCAGGCGCCCTCACTACACCGGCCGGATTGCGCAACTCCGATGCGACCGCGCTCATGGCGGCGGCCAATGTGGCCGCCGACTACGCCGACGTGAATCCCTATTGCCTGCGCGCGCCGGTCTCGCCCCACATTGCCGCTGCCGCAGACGGTGTGCACATCGATATCGCGCACATCCTGCAACGCTTCGAGCAGCAGTCGGCCCGCGCCGAGTGGATCGTCGTCGAGGGCGCCGGTGGCTGGTTCGTACCGCTCAATGACCGCCAGACGGGGGCCGATCTCGCTCGCGCCCTGGGACTCCCCGTGGTGCTCGTCGTCGGGCTGCGCCTCGGCTGCCTGAATCACGCGCTTCTCAGCGCGCGTGCGATCGAGGCCGCGCACGTGCCGTTCGCCGGCTGGATTGCCAATCACATCGACCCGCAGTTCGAGCGCGCAACCGAGAACCTCCAGACACTCGAACGCCTCCTCGGCAGCGGCGCGCTCGCGTACCTTCCGCATGCTGGGGCGCGCGAGCCGGGCGCGGCGGCAAGCGAGGCCGTAGCGGCCGCGAGTACGGCCGTCATGCGCCTCCTGGCCACGAGGCGGAGCCACGAGTCGCCTGCGATTTGACCCATAAGAGCCGCATCATCAGGCGTATCCCCGGCCGTTTGCCGGGCCGGAGAACCGTGGAGTACCATTTTGCGTGTTCACTGCATCTACCTCTGATCCGGCTCTGATCGAGGGCGCCGAGCTCGTGGACCCCGCGCTGCAGCGCATTGAGATCGCTCCGAACTGCTCGCTGAGCGTCCAGGGTGCGCTGCTCCTGTTCGGTACTCTGTGCCTGGTCTCCTTCGGCATCGCGGGGTTTCTCGCCCTGCGGGGCTACTGGCCCATCCTCCCCTTCGCCGGTCTCGAGATGCTGCTGCTCGGGGCGCTCCTCAAATCGAGCCTCAAGCGTCGCTGGCACCGTCAGACCATCACTGTGTCGGACAACGATATTCTGGTGGAGTCGCGCACGCGCGGGCGCTGCGTACAAGTCGTGTTTCCGCGGCACTGGGCACAGGTTAAACTGCGCCGCCCCGCATCGCGCCTCCATCCGAGCCGCCTGGTGATCGAGTCGCACGGCCGGCAATGTGAGGTGGGGGACTTCCTGACCGAGGAAGAGCGTCGCGGGCTCGCTGCAAGGCTCAGTCGCCTGATCGGCCGCATCAACGAGTCGCCCACGCTGGCTTGAGGGCTTGCGGCGCGAAGCGCCGCGGGCTTGTCGGTGGCCGCATGGTGGTCGCTCGGAGAGCCGGGGGCTGCGCACGCGGCGGGGCACGGGCCGAGGAATGACACAGGGCGTAAGCCCACGAGACATACATGATGATCTGCAAAGCTGCCTCCAAGCTCACCGCTCTCGCGGCCCTCGTCTGCGCCTGTGCGCCGCCGGCGCGGGCGGAATCGGGCTGGAGCCTGCTCAACATGACGCCGGGGGTCACCGAGATCTCGCGCAAGATCTACGACCTGCACATGCTCATCTTCTGGGTGTGCGTCGTGATCGGCGTGCTGGTGTTCGGCGTGATGATCTATTCCATCGTCACCTTCCGGCACGCCAAGGGCGCGGTGCCCGACACCACCATGGTGCACAACACCCGTGTGGAGATCATCTGGACCATCGTGCCGGTCGTCATCCTCATTGCCATGGCGGTGCCCGCGGCCCGCACGCTCGTCGAGATCGAAGACCTGCGCAACACGCAGCTCACGATCAAAGTGACCGGATATCAGTGGGGTTGGAACTACGAGTACATGGGCCACGGCGTCACCTTCTTCTCGCGTCTCGATCGCGAGAGCGACGCCGCACGGCAGCTCGCCTCGGGGGTCGACGTGACCACCGTGCCCCACTATCTGCTGAACGTCGACAACCCGCTCGTCGTGCCCGTGGGCGTCAAGGTAAGGCTGCTCATCACGGCGCACGATGTCATCCACTCCTGGTGGATGCCGGCGTTCGGCGTCAAGAAGGACGCCATTCCGGGATTCATCAACGAGGCCTGGTTCCTCGTCGACAACGACAAGACCGGGCTCTACCGCGGCCAGTGCGCCGAGCTCTGCGGCCGCGATCACGGGTTCATGCCCATCGTGGTCGACGCGCGCAGCAACGCGGATTTCACCTCCTGGCTGAAGGCGAAGGCCGCGGAGCAGAAGCAGCAGCAGGCCGCGCCGCCAACCGCACAGACGGCGGCGGCACCCGCTCCCACGGGTTGAGGTTGCCGAGAATACGCGCTCGCCGCACCCACCGGATGTCGATAGCTTTGCGATTCAAAGAGTAGAGACCATGGCAGAACACACGCTCGCTCAGGCCGCCCACGACGCTCATGACCACAAGCCGCATGGCTGGCGGCGTTGGGTCTACGCGACGAACCACAAGGACATCGGCACGATGTACCTGGTGTTCTCCGGAATCATGTTCTTCGTCGGCGGCTCGGCGGCGATGGCTATCCGTGCCGAGCTGTTCAAGCCTGGACTGCAGCTGTTCGATCCTGCGTTCTTCAACTCGCTGACGACGATGCACGCGCTGATCATGATCTTCGGCGCCATCATGCCGGCTTGGACCGGCCTTGCGAACTGGATGATTCCGATGCAGCTCGGCGCGCCAGACATGGCGCTGCCACGGCTCAACAACTTCAGCTTCTGGATCCTGCCCTTCGCGTTCACGCTGCTGCTCGCCACGTTCTTCGTGCCTGGCGGTGCGCCGGCGGGCGGCTGGACCATGTATCCGCCGCTCATGCTGCAGAGCGGGGCCTGCTTTCCGATGACCATCTTTGCGATCCACATGATGGGCGCCTCCTCGATCCTCGGCGCCATCAACGTCATCGTCACCATCATGAATCTGCGCGCACCCGGCTTGACGCTGCTGCGCATGCCGCTCTTCGTCTGGACGTGGCTCATCACGGCCTATCTGCTGATCGCGGTGATGCCGGTGCTCGCAGGCGCCGTGACGATGCTGCTCACGGATCATTTCTTCGGCACCACCTTCTTCACGGCCGCGGGCGGTGGGGATCCGGTGATGTTCCAGCACATCTTCTGGTTCTTCGGACACCCCGAGGTCTACATCCTCATCCTGCCGGCCTTCGGCGTGATCTCCGAGATCGTGCCGACGTTCTCGCGCAAGCCGCTCTTCGGCTACGAAGCGATGGTGTACGCGACCGCATCCATTGCGTTCCTGTCGTTCATAGTCTGGGCGCACCACATGTTCACCGTCGGCATGCCCCTCGCCGGTCAGCTGTTCTTCATGCTCTCGACGATGCTGATCGCAATCCCGACGGGCGTGAAGGTCTTCAACTGGACCGCGACCATGTGGAAGGGCTCGCTCTCATTCGAGCCGCCGATGCTGTTCGCGCTCGCGTTCCTGTTCCTGTTCACGATCGGCGGCTTCTCCGGGCTGATGCTGGCGATCGTGCCCGCTGACTATCAGTACCAGGACACTTACTTCGTCGTCGCGCACTTCCATTACGTGCTGGTATCGGGGTCGATATTCGCGATCATGGCCGCGGTCTACTACTGGCTGCCGAAGTGGACCGGCAACATGTACGACCTGCGTCTGGGCAAGTGGCACTTCTGGCTGTCGGCGATCTTCATGAACGTGCTGTTCTTCCCGCAGCACTTCCTCGGGCTCGCCGGCATGCCGCGGCGCATTCCGGACTATGCCGTGCAGTTCACCGACTGGAACATGGTGTCCTCCATCGGCGGCTTCGCGTTCGGGCTTTCGCAGTTCTTATTCCCTTACATCATTTGGAAGTGCATCCGCGGCGGGGCGCGCGTCGGCAACCGGGCCTGGGAAGGCGCGCACGGCCTCGAGTGGGAGCTGCCCTCTCCCCCGCCCTATCACACGTGGGAAGTGCCGCCAGCGGAGGCGGTGATCGCGCGCGGCGCCGAGCACTGAGGCGGATCGCGTGATGGTGTCGAGCGAGGACGACGAGCGACGCAGGCGCATCAGGCGCACGACCCTGCTGCTCGCCCTGATCGCGCTCGCCTTCTACGTCGGCTTCATCCTCATGTCGGTGATGCGGGGAACGCGGTGAGCACGGAGCAGCGCGAGGGCACGGAGCCCGGCGGCGGCAAGGAGGAGCAGAGCGCACGGCGCGACGCGGTCAAGACCGCGAATCGCAGCCTGACGTTCAAGCTGCTGTGCTTTGCGATCGGCAGCTTCGGCTTCGGTTTTGCTCTGGTGCCGCTCTATGATGTGCTCTGCAGCGTCACGGGCGTCGGCGATCAGAAGGTTCTCGCGCGTGCGGCGGTCGTGACCGAGAAGCCCGATCTCAACCGCACGGTGACCGTCGATTTCATCGCGGAGCTGCCGAGCGTCGGCAACTGGGAGTTCCGCCCGCTCGTGAGCTCGCTGCAAGTGCATCCCGGTAAGCTGTACGAGGCGCAGTTCTTCGCGCACAACCTGCTCGGCCACGACACGATTGCACAGGCGGTGCCGAACATCGCGCCATCGAAGGCGGTGGCGTACTTTCGCAAGACCGAGTGCTTCTGCTTCTCCCCGCAACATTTTGCGATCGGCGAGGAGAAAGTGATGCCCGTGCGCTTCTATGTCGACCCGGGGCTGCCGGGCTACATCGACCGCATCGCGCTCGCCTACACCTTTTACGATCCATCGACGATGGGTTCAGTCAGGAAGTGACCATGGCACAAGCTCACACCCCGGAGACCGACTCCGCGCGGTATTACATCCCGCACCATAGCCCGTGGCCGATCTTCGGCTCGGTCTCGCTGTTCACGATCATGGCGGGAGCGGTCATTTACCTGAACGACTGGGCTGGGCCGTTGGTGCTCATTCCGGGTTTCCTTCTGCTGGCCGTGATGTTCATCTGCTGGTTCGGCACGGTCATCGGCGAGAACCAGCACGGCACCTTCAACCTGCAGGTGGATCGCTCCTTCCGCATGGGAATGATGTGGTTCATCTTCTCGGAGGTGATGTTCTTCGCCGCCTTCTTCGGCGCGCTCTTCTATGCGCGCATGCTCTCGGTGCCGTGGCTGGGCGGCCAAGGCGTGAAGCTCTTCACCAATCTCGTTCTATGGCCCAGCTATGAGGGCCTGTGGCCGACCAACGGACCCGGCCACGTCGGTGGCAATGCCGGAGGCGCCTTCGAGGTCA
This sequence comes from Steroidobacteraceae bacterium, assembly GCA_035501955.1. GTDB lineage: Bacteria > Pseudomonadota > Gammaproteobacteria > Steroidobacterales > Steroidobacteraceae > JASHUC01. The sequence continues at coordinate 22,904 of DATJVD010000037.1, read as the reverse complement.
TCCCAGCCTTCGGCATACCGGCGATCAACACGCTGATCCTGCTGTCGAGCGGCGTCACGGTGACGATCGCGCATCACGCCCTGCGTCAGAACAAGCGCGGCGTGCTCATCACATTTCTCGCTGCGACCTTCCTCCTCGGGTTCACCTTCGTGTCGCTGCAGGTGCACGAGTACGGCGAAGCCTATCGCGAGCTCGGTCTGCGTCTGTCGACGGGCATCTACGGCTCGACGTTCTTCATGCTGACGGGCTTTCACGGCTTTCACGTCACGATCGGCGCCATCATGCTGGTCACGATCTGGATGCGCGTGCTGCGTGGACATTTCACGCCGCAGCGTCACTTTGCGTTCGAGGCCGTCGCCTGGTACTGGCACTTCGTCGACGTGGTCTGGCTCGGGCTCTTTATCTTCGTGTACTGGTTGTAGAGTGCCGCTAGTGCGCCGGCTGCAGCCCATGCGGTGAGATCAAGCCCGCATACCACGCCAGCATCAGCAGCAGGAACAGCACGATCGACAGGCCGATGCGGATGGTGAGCGCGCGCGCCATCTTGGCCGACGCCTCGCCACCTGGCCCGCGCGTCAATTGATACAACGCCGAGCCCAGGCTGACGACGATCGCGATCAGCATCAGGACGACGACAAGACGCAGCAGGCTTTGCATTGTTCGTGGTCGTAGGCGGCGCGTTACGATGCCGCGAGGCCTCGATTATAGATAGAAGGAGAAAGCAAGCGCTGTGCCCATTGTGCGCATTCCCATCGGTCGACGCGTGTTCGCGCCCTCCTGGACCATGACCCTGCTCGCGGCCGCGCTGTGCGTCGCGTTCGTGCAGCTGGGTCGCTGGCAATGGGACAAGGGCGTGCAGCGACAGGCTGAATGGGACGCCTTCGCGCGCGGCGCCGATGCGACGCTCGTTCTCGGCGCGCGCGCCATAGCGACAGTGCCGCGCTTCGCCCGCGTCTCGGTCACCGGCCGCTTCGATGGCCCGCACCAGTTTCTGCTGGACAATCGCACGCATGCGGGAAGGGCCGGTTACGAAGTGCTGACGCCGCTGCACCTCGAGGACGGACGCGTGCTGCTGGTCGATCGCGGCTGGATTCCCCTCACAGGCGCTCGCAGCCGCTTGCCTGACGTGCGGCTCGCGGCGGACACGCCGCTCACCCTCGTCGGGCGCATCGATCAGCTCCCGAGCCCCGGACTCGCGCTCGGACGGATGCCCCCACCCACGGGCCCCTCATGGCCGAAGGTGACGAGCTATCCCGACATGGCGCAGCTCGCCGCCGCGCTCGAAGAGCGCCTCGAGTCGCGCATCCTGCTGCTCGACCCACACATGCCGTTCGGCTATGTGCGCGAGTGGCAGCCGCCGGGCCTTCCTCCGATGAGACACTTCGCCTACGCGGTGCAGTGGTGGGGCTTCGCGCTCGCGTTGCTCATCATCTGGGCCGTTGTGAGTGCGCCTCGGCGTGCGATCACGCCACAGGCCGACTCGCGCTCGAGCGTTCCATGAGCGCCGTGCGCGATGAGGTCCGCGCGGCGAATCTGCGTACAGTCAGTGCCCTCGCGCTGCTCTTCCTGCTCCCCCTGATCGGCGCCTTCTGGCTGTACTACGGAGCCGGCTGGCGACCCGCAGGACACATCAATCACGGCGAGCTCATCGAGCCGGTCATCCAGCTGCCCGACGTGAGCCTGCCCCAGGCGATGGCGGGGGCCCCGATTGCGAACGTGTTCATGCATCACTGGACGATCGTCTACGTCGGAGACGGGCGTTGCGCAGACTCCTGCCGCCGCGCTCTCTTTGTGATGCGTCAGGCCCGTTTCGCACTCAACAACGACATGACGCGCGTGCAGCGTGTGTTCCTGGTGACGGGAGAATGCTGCGACCGCGCCTTCCTCACCCGCGAGCACCCCGGGCTCACGGTGCTCGATGCGAGTACGGCGAAAGGAAGCAAGCTGCTCGCAAAGTTCCCGCCAAGCGACCTGCCGGATAGCCTCTTTGTCGTCGATCCGCTTGGCAATCTCATGATGCGTTACGATTCGCGCCGTGACCTTCGGGGTCTGCTCGAGGACCTCAAACGGTTGCTGCAGCTCTCCCACATCGGCTGAAATCATTGACCAGCACTGCGCAAGCCGACGCTCTACGCGCCACGCTCTGGCTGCGCCGGCTCGCGCTCGCGGCGGTGCTGCTCGGTTTCGGCGTGGTGATGCTCGGCGCTTACGTGCGTCTCACCGCGGCGGGCCTGGGCTGTCCGGACTGGCCCGGTTGCTATGGCCATGTCACACCGATCGGAGCTGCGCAGAGCGCAGCGCTCGGCAGCATTCCTTCAGGCACACCGCTCGATCTCGGCAAGGCCTGGAGAGAGATGATCCACCGCTATGCCGCAAGCACGCTCGGACTGGTGATCGTGCTGATCACCGCGCTCGTCATCGCCGCACGCGACGCTGTCACGGTGAGCACACGCTACGTGATATTGCTGCTCGGCACGGTAGTGCTGCAGGGCGCGCTGGGAATGCTCACCGTCACCTGGCAGCTCAAGCCGCTCATCGTGACGCTGCATCTGCTCTTCGGCATGACGACACTTGCCCTGCTGTGGTGGCTGTGGCTGTCGCTGCGCGCGCCCCGCGCGGAAACGGCAGCCGGGCGTCACGCAGCGCCGCACGTGCCGCGTCTCGGATTGCAGCGGCGATTGGTATACCTCGCCCTGGGCGTGCTCATCGTGCAGATCGCACTCGGCGGCTGGACGAGCAGCAATTACGCCGCCATCGCATGTCCGGATTTTCCCACCTGCCAGAACTCCTGGTGGCCGGCGATGGACTTTCGGGATGCCTTCGTGCTCTGGCGCGCACCGAGCATCAACTACGAGGGCGGTGTGCTCGCCAACACTGCGCGCGTCGCGATCCACTTCACCCATCGGATGGGCGCGCTCGTGACGACTGCGACGCTGCTCGCCGCGGCGTTCGCAGTGCTGCGACAGCCCGCCCCGCGTGCAGCGTATCTCGCGGCCGCGGGTGTGATTGCCGCGCTCGCGCTACAGCTCACGCTCGGCATATCGATGGTGCTGCGGGGTTTCCCCCTGTGGCTCGCGACGGCGCACAATGGCGGCGCAGCGCTCACCTTGCTGGCCGTCATCGCGCTGCTGCACGGCTTGTGCCGAACGACGTCCTCCGCGGCCGATGCGGGAATCTGAGGCCTTGGCGACCAACTCCGAATTGACCCGGGCGACGGTGCCGTCGTGGCGCCTCTACCTCGCGCTCACCAAGCCGCGGGTCGTGTCGCTCATCGTGTTCACGGCCCTCGTCGGCACCCTGCTCGCGAGCCGCGGGCTGCCGCCGCTCGATGCGCTCGTGTGGGGTACGCTCGGTATCGCTTGCGCATCGGCGTGCGCTGCGACACTCAATCACGTTCTCGACCGGCGCATCGATGCGCAGATGACGCGCACGCGCGGCCGTCCCTTGCCGCGCGGTCAGCTCACGGAGCGTCAGGCGCTCGTCTTTGCCGCGGTGCTCGGCTTCACCGCCATGGCGATCCTCGCCTTCCTGGTCAATCTGCTCACCGCCATGCTGACCTTCGTCTCGCTCATCGGCTATGCGGTGATCTACACGGTGTGGCTGAAGCGCGCTACGTCACAGAACATCGTGATCGGAGGCGCCGCGGGCGCCGCGCCGCCGGTGCTCGGCTGGACGGCGGTCACGGGCAGCGTCGATGCGAACGCGCTGCTGCTGTTCCTCATCATCTTCGTCTGGACCCCGCCGCATTTCTGGGCGCTCGCGATCGCGCGTCGGGACGATTACGCGCGCGCCGGCATTCCCATGCTGCCGGTCACCCATGGCATCGCCTACACGCGCCTGCAGGTGCTGCTTTATACGGTGCTGCTCGTCCTCGTGACCTTGCTGCCGTTCCTGACTCGCATGAGCGGACTCGTCTATCTGGCCGCGGCGCTCGTGCTGGATTCACTTTTCCTGTATTACGCGCTCGCCCTGAAGATCACCGCGCGCAAGGAGCTGCCGATGCGCGTCTTCAGGTTCTCGGTCACGTATCTGATGTGGCTGTTCGCGGCGCTGCTGGTCGATCACTATCTACCGACCACGCAGGCACTATCACCCTGAGGCACGCGCGGTGCAGTGCCCCCTATCAGCGCACGAGGGTCACCTGCCAGGAGGAGAGGCGGCGATCATCCATGAGCAGCACCCCGTAGCCCTCGTACTGATCGGGGGTGATCTGACGCAAATGCTCGGTTCCCTGATAGCCACCCTGCTGCGAGCGGTACAGCGACACGATGCTCGGTCCGATCACCGTGAACACACCGTGCAGCTTGCCGAGAGTCGAGTTCTCCGAGGTCCACTTCGAGGCACGCGCATCGCGCCCCGGCACCTCGATATTGTAGATGCTCAGGAACTCGGCAGGCGGGGACGCCAGCACGCGCATGCGGCCGGCGAGCATCCAGCATTCCTTGCCATGCGAAATCTCGGTGCGCCCGTCGAGCGCGATACCGTGGCCGTCGGCGCTCCAGAAGATGCCGGTGACGGTCCACACACCGGGTGTGTACAGAAAGGTGTGATTCATTGTCACGACGCCGGCAGCCCGGGCAGTGCTGCGTTAGATCTGATTATATGCCAGTGATCGCGCTCATTTCGGGCGATGCGTCGCGCCTCTGCAAAGTCCTGCGCGACGACCTGACTGCGAGGGCTTACGCATGCTGATCGAGCGCGTCTGGGCGGCCAACGAGTACCGCAACTTCCATTACCTGATTGCATGCCCCGAGACAGGTGAGGCCCTCGCGGTCGACCCGCTCGAATGGCGCCGCTGCCTGGATGCCGCGGCGCGGCGCGGCTGGCAGATCAGACAGATTCTCAATACCCACGAGCATCGCGATCACACGGGCGGCAATGCGGGACTCAAGGCAGCCACGGGCGCCCCGGTGCTCGCCCATGCGGAGGCCGCCGCGCGCATCGGCAACGTCGACCGCGGCTTACGCCGCGGCGATCGGGTGCGTATCGGACGTACCGTGGAGCTCGAATGTCTTGACACCCCTGGACACACGCTCGCCCATATCTGCCTGTACGCGCACACCGAGGAGCCGGCGCTGTTCTCCGGCGACACACTGTTCAATGCCGGTGCGGGCAACTGCCACACGAGTGGGCGCCCAGACCTCCTTTACGAGACCTTCGTCGGGCAGTTGGCGCGCTTACCTGATGCGACGCGGCTTTATCCCGGGCATGAATACCTGGCACGCAATCTCGAGTTCACCCTCGACCGCGAGCCGGACAACGAGGCTGCCGCGCAACTCCTGCGCCGTTGCCGGGGAGCAGAGCCCGAGACGGCCCCGGTGACCACTCTCGGCGAGGAGAAACGTATCAACGCGTTCTTTCGGCTGCAGAGCCCGACGCTCGTCACACGCTTGCGGCAGAGCTTTCCCGAGCTCGGCCCACAGCCCGATGAGCGCACGGTATTCCTCAAGCTGCGCGAGCTGCGCAACCGCTGGTGAAGCCTCAGGACGGGGGCGGACGATAGCTGATCGGGATATGCCGCGGCTGAGCCGCCACTCGTGCCAGCCACGCGCGCACGTTGGCGAAGGGTGCCAGATCCAGCTGCGCCTCGCTGGCCACGTGCGTGTATGCATAGAGCGCGATATCGGCGATCGTGTAGCCGTCAGCGACGAAGTAACGCCGCCCGTTGAGGTGCGTGTCCATGACCCCGAGCGCGGCACGGCCCTGGGTGAGACGCTGCGCCAGCTCGGCACGGCGCGGCGAGTCGGGTGGCAGGTGTTTGAGAATGAACCGCGGCGTTGCCACGTAGGGCTCGTGGCTGTACTGCTCGAAGAACATCCACTGCAACACCTGGGCGCGGGCAAGCCGCGAGTCGGGCAGCAGCGCGCTACCTTCGGCCAGATACCAGAGGATCGCATCCGATTCCGCAAGGCAGGTACCGTCGTCGAGTTCCAAAGCCGGAATGCGGCCATTCGGATTCTTGGCGAGGAATGCAGCGGTGCGCGTGCCGCCGCGCATGATATCGAGCTCCACCCAGCGGTAGGGGTGCTCGAGCAAGGCGAGGAGCAGGCGAATCTTGTAGCCGTTGCCCGAATCCAGATAATCGTACAAGGTCTGCATCGTCGTCCCTTTCAATGATGGGCGTGCGCACTACCGGCGCAGATGCCGCATGGCACCACGGCGGCCACGCCCGCAATTGACGCGGCCGGTGCACAGGTTAGGCTTGCCGCAGGGAAGGATAATGGAAGTGGCGCAGTTGTCCGACTTTTATCGGCGCGCGTTCGGTTTCGTGACCGTCCTCGTGCTTGGCTATCTGCTGCTGAAGCTGCTGAGCCCCTTCTTGAGCGCGCTCGAGTGGGCCGCCGTGCTCGCCTTTCTGCTGTTTCCGCTGCAGGTTAGCCTGTCACGCAAGCTCGCCGGCCGTCGCGGTGTCTCCGCCGCGATACTCACCACCGCCACGCCGTTCGTCATCATCGCACCGTTGATCCTCGTGGCACTCGCATTCGCCCGGGAAGTCACTTCACTCATCTCGTACCTGCGCACGCAGGCTGACGTCGACCTCTCCCTTCCGGGGATGCTCACGCGATTGCAGCAGTATCCGCTCCTCGGGCCGATCGTCGAGTGGATCCGCGATAACGTCCCGATCACCATGCAGCAGGTACAGGACTCGCTCACTTCGGCGGCGCGCTCGGCGCTCGAGTCCGCGGCGGCGATCAGCGGCAGCGTCGCGCTCGGCGTCGCCGGCACGCTCGTCGATTTCGTGTTCATGCTGTTCTTTCTGTTCTTTCTGCTGCGCGACGGGCGTGCCTTGCTCGAGCGGCTGCTGCGCCTCGCACCGCTCGACGCCAAGCGGCGCGACCAGCTGCGACACCATGTCGCCGCCGTGATGCGTGCCGTGGTATTCGGCACGGCCGCCACTGCCTTCATCGAGGGTGTGCTGATCGGTGTCGGCTTCGCGATCGTCGGCTTGCCATCGCCGGTGGTGTTCGGCGTGCTCTCGATGATCGCCTCGTTCATTCCGGCCGTCGGCACGGCAGTGGTGCTGGTGCCCGCCGTGATTTATCTCGCCGCCAGCGGACGCTGGGGTGCCGCCGTGTTTCTCACGGTGTGGAGCGTGGCGATCGCCATTGCCGAGCAGTTCCTGCGGCCGCTGCTCACCGCGCGTCACGGCAGCGTCTCGACGCTCGCCGTCTTCGTGGGCGCACTCGGCGGGGCGGCGACGTTCGGCTTCATCGGCATCATCCTCGGACCGGTGCTGCTCAGTCTCATCGGGGTGCTGTTCGAGATGGCGGAGCAGGGGGTACGCACGGAACGCTGATTCAGGGTATAGAATGCGCGCCCCATGGATTTATCGCCGATCCTCGCACCGCTGAACGATGCGCAGCGCGCTGCCGTGACCGCACCTCTTGCGCCGGTGCTCGTGCTCGCCGGCGCGGGCAGCGGCAAGACCCGAGTGCTCACGCACCGGATTGCCTACCTGGTGCAGGCGCTCGGCGTATCGCCGCACGCCGTGCTCGCCGTCACGTTCACGAACAAGGCGGCCGGTGAGATGCGCTCGCGCATAGAGCAGCTGGTCGCCACCGCAGGCGGTGCGCTGTGGATCGGCACCTTTCACGGCATTGCGCACCGCCTGTTACGACTGCACTGGCGCGAGGCCGGCCTCACCCCAGGCTTTCAAATACTGGACTCCGAGGATCAGCTGCGGCTGCTGCGCAAGATCATCAAGGCACAGAGCCTCGATGAGTCGCGCTGGGTGCCGCGCGAGGTGCAATGGTTCATCAATTCGAACAAGGACGAGGGCCGGCGACCGAAGGATCTCAAGGACGGCAACGATGCCACGCGCCGGCAGCTCATCGCGCTGTACGCCGAGTACGAGGCCACGTGCGCGCGCGCCGGGCTCGTGGATTTCGCCGAGCTACTGCTACGCGCCTGCGAGCTCTTCCAGCAACATCCGACGCTGCTCGCGCACTATCGGCGCCGCTTCGGCCACGTGCTGGTAGATGAATTTCAGGATACGAACGCCATTCAATACTCGTGGCTGAAGCTGCTCGTCGGCTCCGAGGGCCGGCTGTTCGGGGTGGGAGATGACGATCAGGCGATTTACCGCTTCCGCGGCGCGCGTGTGGAGAATCTGGCGCAATTCCGCCGCGACTTTCCGCATGCCGAGTTCTATCGCCTGGAGCAGAACTATCGCTCGACCGGCACCATTCTCGGTGGTGCCAACGCCCTCATCGCGCACAACGCCGCAAGGCTCGGCAAGAATCTGTGGACCAGCGGCGGACCCGGCGATCCGATTCGCGTCTACGCCGCATTCAACGAGCGCGACGAAGCGGAGTTCGTGCTGCGCAGGATCCAGGACTGGGTGCAGCACGGCGGACTGCGCCGCGAGGTGGCGATCCTGTACCGCTCCAACGCGCAGTCGCGCGTCTTCGAGGAGCTGTTTTTCGCGGCGCAGGTGCCCTATCGAGTGTACGGAGGTCTGCGCTTCTTCGAGCGCGCGGAAGTGAAGGATGCGCTCGCCTATCTGCGGCTGCTCGCGAACCGCAGCGACGATCCCTCCTTCGAGCGCGTAGTGAATCTGCCCGCGCGCGGTGTGGGCGCGCGCAGCCTCGATATCATCCGCGACCACGCCCGCAAGCACGCCACCTCGCTATGGGAGGCGGCCGCCGCCTGTTGTGGGCAGAGTCTTGGCGCCAAAGCCACACTCGCCGTGCAGGGATTCATGGCGCTGATCGAGCGCCTCGCGCTCGAGATCCGCGGCCGTCCGCTGCACGAGCAGGTGGACCACGTGCTCGTGGCGAGCGGGCTCATCGAGCACCACAAGCGCGAGAAGGCAGACCGCGGCGAGGCGCGTGTCGAGAATCTGCTGGAGCTCGTGAGCGCGGCGCGCGGCTTCGAGCCCGGAACCGCCGAGGAGTTGCCATCGCTCGAGGCGTTCCTCGCGCATGCGGCGCTCGAGTCCGGCGAGGGACAGGCCGACGCGTGGGAAGATTGCGTGCAGATGATGACCCTGCACAGCGCCAAGGGGCTGGAGTTCCCGGTGGTGTTTCTCGCGGGCATGGAGGACGGCCTGTTTCCCCACCAGCGCTCGATCACGGATATCGATGGGCTGGAAGAGGAGCGTCGCCTGTGCTACGTCGGCATGACGCGCGCCATGCGACAGCTGTATCTCACCTACGCGGAGCAGCGCCGCCTGCACGGCATGGACAGCTATGGCCAGCCGTCGCGCTTCATCAAGGAGCTTCCCGATCGCCTCATCGAGGAGGTGCGCCCCCGAGTGCACGTAGCACGGCCGTTGAGCGTCGGGCGCTTCCGTCCCGAGGAGCCCGCGGTGCCGGGAATGCGCCTCGGCGCACGCGTGCGGCACGGCAAGTTTGGCGAGGGCGTCATTCTCAACGTCGAAGGCAACGGCGCGCACGCGCGCGTGCAGGTCAGCTTCGAGAGTCAGGGTACGAAGTGGCTCATGCTCCAATACGCCAATCTCGAGCCGGTCTGAAGCGGCTGCGTTCGCCATGAAAATCGTCATTCTCGGGGCCGGTCAGGTGGGGCGCACGGCGGCCTATCAGCTCTCACGCGAGGAGGCCAACGAGGTCACCGTCGTCGACATCAACGAGGAGACGCTGCGCGACCTGCAGGATCGCATCGACATTCGCACCGTCGTCGGTAATGCGTCCTATCCGACCGTCCTCGAGGCAGCTGGGGCCGCCGAGGCCGACATCCTCGTCGCGCTGACCAACAGCGACGAGGTGAACATGATCGCCTGCAAGGTCGCGTTCATCCTCTACCGTACGCCAACCCGCATCGCGCGCATCCGCTCGGCCGAGTTCACCGGCCGTCCGGAGCTCTTCACCGAGGAGGCGCTGGCGGTGGATCTCTTCATCAGCCCCGAGCAGCTCGTGACGGAGTACATCGAGCGTCTCATCCGCTATCCGGGCACTCTGCAGGTGCTCGATTTCGCCGATGGCCGCGTGCGCCTCGTCGGGGTGCGCGCGCGCAAGGGAGGCATGCTGGTCGGACAGCGGCTGCGCGAGCTCAAGGATCATCTGCCCGATACCGACGTGCGCGTCGTTGCCATCTACCGCGCTGGGCGCATGATCCGCCCCGAGGGCGACACCGTCATCGAGGACGGCGACGAGATGTTCTTTCTCGCAGCTCGCGATGCCATCCGCCGTGCCATGAGCCAGATGCGCAAGGAAGAGCACGCGGTGCGGCGCGTCGTGGTCGCGGGCGGCGGCAACATCGGCCTGCGGCTCGCGAAGGCGCTCGAGAAGAGCAATCAAGTGAAGCTGATCGAGCGTGATGCGCGCAGGGCACGCCGCGTATCGGAGCTGCTCGAGAACACCATCGTCCTGAACGGAGACGCGGCCGACGAAGAGCTGCTGGTCGAGGAGAACATCGACAGCACCGATGTGTTCGCCGCAGTCACCAACTCCGAGGAGGCGAACATTCTCTCGGCGATGCTCGCGAAGCGCCTTGGAGCCCGCAAGGCCATGGCGCTGATCAACAAGCCCTCTTACGCCGAGCTCATGGAGAGCGGCAGCATCGATATCGCGATCTCACCGCAGACCATCACGATCGGCTCGCTGCTCGCGCACGTGCGGCGCGGTGACGTGGTGAAGGTGCACTCGTTGCGCCGCGGCGCCGCGGAGGCGCTCGAGGCCATCGTGCACGGCAGTGAATCGAGCTCGCGCGTGGTGGGCCGTAGCGTCGAGAACATCCGCCTGCCCGAGGGAGCATCGATCGGTGCGATCGTGCGCGGTGATGAGGTCATCATGGCGCACCACGACACCGTGGTGCGCGCCGACGATCACGTGATCCTGTTTCTCTCCGACCGCCGGCACATAGAGGCGGTCGAGCGCCTGTTTCTCGGCGCCTGAAGCAAGGAAGCTGCGGGCATGCTCGGTGTGGCCAACGTGCTCGGGCTCATGCTTGCGGCTTTCAGCGCGATGTACGTGCTGCCGATCCTCGCGGCGCTGCTGTTCGAGGACGGCACGGCGCTGCATTTCCTCGGCGCGGGAGTGGTGAGTGGCGGAGTGGGACTGGCGCTTGCAGCAGCCACGCGGCGCCATGCGCGCGAGCTCAAGCCACGAGATGGTTTCCTGCTCGTGACGCTCGGCTGGGTGCTGATGTCGGCCTCGGCGATGATCCCGCTGCTCACGGTGCTGCCGCACATGAGCGTGACGTATGCATTCTTCGAGAGCATGTCGGGCCTCACCACGACCGGCGCCACCGTGCTCACCGGCCTCGATTCACTGCCCCCCTCGATCAATCTCTGGCGGGCGACTCTGCACTGGTGCGGCGGACTCGGAATCATCGTGCTCGCCGTGGCCGTGCTGCCCATGCTCGGCGTCGGTGGCATGCAGCTCTACCGCGCCGAAGCGCCCGGGCCGGTCAAGGATGAGAAGCTCACGCCGCGGATCACCGAGACCGCGAAGTCGCTGTGGCTCGCTTACTCAGGCATCACCGTGGTCGGCATCATCGCCCTGCGCATCGCGGGCATGTCCTGGTTCGACGCGATCTGCCACTGCTTCTCCGCCGTGGGGCTGGGAGGCTTCTCGACCCACGATCGCAGCATCGCGTTCTTCAACTCCCCGGCGATCGAGCTGACGCTGGCGGCACTCATGCTCGTCGCATCGCTCAGCTTCGCGCGCCACTTCGTCGCCCTACGCCGCCTGTCGCTCGAGCCCTACACACGCGATCCGGAAGCCAAGGCCATACTGATCGTGCTGCTCGCGAGCGTCCTCGGAATTGCGCTGCTGCTGCGCTATCACCACATCTATTCGAACTTCGGGATCGCGCTGCGCCATGCGCTCTTCAATGTCGTGTCCATCGCCACGACTTCCGGGCTGGTGTCCCAGGACTACACCAGCTGGCCCGCATTCGCCCCGTTCTGGATGCTGTTCCTGTGCTGCATCCTCTGCAGCACAGGCTCGGCGGGCGGCGGGGTGAAGATGTTTCGGACACTCCTCCTGTCGCGCCAGGCCGGCCGCGAGCTCAAGCTGCTGGTGCATCCGAGTGCCGTCGCTCCAGTGCGCATCGCGGGCCGGCCTATTCCTGACCGGGTGCTGAACTCGGTGCTCGCGTTCATCTTCCTCTACTTCATGACGATGGCGCTTCTGACCTTCGCGCTGCTCGCGACGGGCCTCGACTTTCTGACTTCGCTCGGTGCGATCCTCGCAACCGTGAACAACACGGGCCCCGGGCTCGGGCAGGTGGGACCGTTCAAGACCTATCACGCCCTGAGCGCGCTACAGATCTGGGTGTGCACGCTCGCGATGCTGCTCGGCCGGCTGGAGATCTTCAGCGTGCTGGTGCTGTTCACGCCCGCTTTCTGGAGGAAGTGAGTGATGAGTTATGAGTCTTGAGTTATGAGTTGTGAGTAGGAGCCACGCGCTCTGACTCATTACTCACAACTCATAACCCACAACTCAGCTATGAATATAGCTCTCGAGCTGCGCGATGGTTTCCTGCTGATCTTCGATGACCGCCTTCACGAGGTCACCGATCGATATCACACCGACGACGCGGCGTGCATCGAGCGCGGGTAAGTGACGGATGCGATGCTCCGTCATGAGGCGCATGCAGTCTCCGACCGTCGTATCGAGGCTCACCGTGATCACCGGCGAGCTCATGATCTGCCGCACGGGGGTATCGTTCGAGGAGCGGCCGAGCAGGATCACTTTGCGAGCGTAGTCGCGCTCAGAGATGATGCCGAGCAGACTCTCTTGCTGCATCACGAGCAGTGCGCCGACATGGTGCTCGGCCATCAGCCGAATGGCCGTCAGAACCGGGTCCTCCGGGCCCACGACGTAGAGGGCCCGGCCCTTGCGATCCAACAAGTGTCGCACCGTGGTCATCGTAGGCCTCCCACTTGCGCTCCGAAGGCCCATCATACTCTCGGGGTCAGCGACTCAGTGCCAGTACCCCGGTCGGCGATAGTGACGGTGTAGCTGTTCTTCGTAGTGCCGGGACGGCGGGTGCGCCGCATCGAAGACCGGGCTCGTTTCAACGCCGGAGCGCGTCAGTTCCACCCGGACCAGCCGCTCGGCCCAGCTCACCTCGCGAATCCAGTGCGGGGAGAGCAACACTTGCTTGCCGGGCAGCCAGTTACGCGTGTCCACCACCACATAGCGAATGGCCCAGCTGCTGTCATCGAACAGGAAGTCCTCGACGTGGCCGATCGCATCGTCGGAGGCGTGAATGTGATAGCCGACGACCTCGCGGACACTCCGCAGATGCACGTCCGTCGCGGACCCCGTGTCGCTTTCGGGGCGCTCCGCGGCGAGCAGCTCCTCGCGCAGACCGGGATCGGGCGGCGTAACCACAGGCATCGCGCCCCAGGCCCACATCGTCGCGTAGGGCCAATAGACCGGATAGCCGTAGTAGCGGAGATATCCCGTCTCCTGCTGCCGCGAGATCGGCTGCGCGGTATCGATGCTCGGGCTGTCCTGTACTTGCCTGCGCGTCAGCGCCGTGACGACGGCACGGCGCTGCGCGTCGACGCCGCTGATTGCATACGGCGAGACGAGCACCTTGCGCCCGCTCAGCCAGCCGCCGGTGCTCACGACCAGGTAGCGCACCACCCAGCGCTCATCGTCGAAATAGCTATCGGTTACCTCGCCGATGTCTCCATCGGTCGCGTGGACGTGAAGATCGCGCAGTTTATTGAGGCTTTCGAGCATCGTGCGGCTCCTCGCGGCGCTCTTCCGGTCACCGCAAGCGAGCAGAAAGCGTGCCCGCACGCTTGCATCTGAGACTGCGCCGTGGCAAACCTCTCCATGAGCTGTCCGAAGCCTCGGCAGCGGTGTCGGTGATCGGCTACGGCGCGCGCGTATTAAGTGCTTTGGCGCGCGGCGGCGCCAGCGCTGGCGTGCGACAGTTCAAAGTTTGAGCATTGGAGTGCCGAGTCGCGCAGCGCGCTGCTGTATCCGCCGCCTCGAGCCGGTATACAGCTACATATGGAATCGCCTTCTGAAGTGAACGTTGCTCCCGACCGCTTCGAGGTCGTTAAGGAGGACGCCGTCCTGCAGGCCGAGCTGCGCTCGGCAATCGCCGTATGTATCTACGATGCGGTCGAGGAGGCCGGCGCGCTCCTGCACCTGCGCTTCATCGCGCGCGGCACGCAGCCTGCGGACGTGACCGACACCACCCTCGCCACCGAGCTGCTGTTGCTCGATCGCTGCATCGAGGCATTGCGCGATGTCGCTCCCGGCGCGCGCAATCTGCAGGCGAAGATCGCCGCGCATCTTCCGGAGGACACCACCGCGCGCGTCGCATGCGAGAACGTGCTCACCCTCGTGGCGCATTTCCTGCGGGACATCGGCGCGACCGTACCGACTCCGGACGTTGCCATCGGCGCACCGCGCCAGCTCAAGTTCCGCCCCAGCATGGGCTGGCTGCACCTGCGCTAAGCGGCCGCCACCGCGAGCTCAATGCGCTCTAGTGTGCCGGGCCCTGACTGCCGGGCAGGCTCAAGTCCTTCGAATAGACGACATTCAGCGCGTTGTCGTACCAGCCGGCCACGCGCGGCTTGACGAGGTGCTTGTTGACGTAGAAATAGATCGGGATGAGGGGATGATCTCGCAGCGCAACGCGCTCAGCCTGTTCGAGCAGCGCGCGCCGCTTGCCGAGATCCGTTGCCGCGCCGGCCGCACTCACGAGCGCATCGTATTCGGCGCTGCGGTAGTGGGGCAGATTCACGCCGAAGTCGCTCTTCAGGTACTGCGCGAACGTGTAGGCGTCGTTGTAGTCCGCTACCCAGTTCGAGAGGAACACCTCGACGTCGCGCCGATCGATATCGGCGAGCAGCGACTTAAACTCGACCGCCGTGAGCCGTGCCTCCGCGCCGAGCGCCTCCTTCCACATCGAGGCTACCGCCACGGCAACGCGACTGTTGACCTCGTTGGCACTGTAGCGCAGCTCGAAACGCAGTGGATGCATGGCGGAATAGCCTGCCTCGGCATATAGGCGGCGGGCGCGTGCGATGCGCTCGGCCAACGGCAGGGCGCGATAGTCGAAGGACTGCGGGCTGTAATCGTAGATGCCTGGCGGGACCCAGCCGTAGGCGGGCTGCTCACCCGCGCGCAGCACATCTACCGTGAGCCGCTCGCGATCGATCACCATCGACAGTGCACGGCGCAGATTCGGGTGGTCGCCGAACGGAGCGCGATCGAGATTGAAGCCGTAGAAGTACGTCGCGAGCTGCGGCGAGACGTGCAGCTCGCCCGCGATGTGCGCGCGGATCCAATCGAGCTGGCCACGCGGCACCACGGCGGTGATGTCGAGCTCATCGGCCCGGTAGCGCGTGAGCTCGGCGCTCTCGTCGGCAACACTCAGGTAGCGCACCACATCGATGTGCGTCGCAGCGTCGTTCCAGTAGCGCGGATTGCGCTCCGCGCGCACGTGCGAGCCAGGCACCCATTCGCGCAGCACATAGGCACCGTTCGAGACCATCGCGCCCGGTCGTGCGAATCCGTCACCCGCGCGCGCCAACGTCGGGCGATGGATCGGACAGGTGCTCGGATGCGCGAGCAATGCGGGCAGATACGGTGCTGGTGCCTCGAGGGTGACGACGACCGTGGTGTCATCGGGTGCGGCGATCCCGAGTGTTTCCGGCAGCTGCTTCCCGGTGATGATCGCGTGTGCATTGGCGATCACCTCGACCACATCGGCATAGGGGGAGGCCGTGGCGGGGGTCACCAGTCGCCGCAGGCCAGCGACGAAGTCGGCTGCCACGACCGTATCGCCGTTGGACCAGCGCAGCCCGGGGCGCAGGTGAAAAGTGTAGGTGCGGCCATCCGCGCTCACCGACCATTCCCGCGCGGCGCCAGGGGCGACGTTCGCATCCCGGCCTACGGAAGTCAGGCCCTCGCACACGTCACGCAGAATGTCTTGCGCCTGTGTGCTGCGGGCCTTCTGTGGATCGAGCGAATCGGGCTCGTTGCCGATGCCGCGGAGGAGGACCGTCTGCGGCCGCGCTCCCGGCCGCGCGCTTTGCGGCTCGCGCCCGCAACCCGCGGAAAGGAGGGCGAGGGCGCCGAGCAGCAGGATCTGCATCGTGATCGGGCGCAGTAACGCGCCACTCGGCCGCGCGCGCCACCGAGCGGCAGACTCAGCCGCGCGTGCCGGTCGCATCATGCCGGTAGCGATGACGGTTGATCGTGGCGCGCAACGCGGCAGTGGCTTCCCGCGCGGCGGTTGCGAACTGCTCGTCGGATGAGCCGTAGAGGATCGCGCGCGAGGAGCTCATGATGAGCCCGGTGCCTTGGGACGTCTGACCGTTGCGGACCACCTGCTCGATGTCTCCGCCCTGCGCCCCGACACCCGGCACGAGCAGCGGTAGGTCGCCCACGATCTCGCGCACCTGGGCGAGCTCGCGCGGGTAAGTCGCCCCGACCACCAGGGCGCAATTGCCGCGCGCATTCCAGCGACGCGCGACGAGCTCGGCAATCACCTGATAGAGCTTGCGACCATCCTGCAGCTGCAGATCCTGCACCTCGCGCGCGCCGGGGTTGGAGGTGCGGCACAACACGATGACGCCCTTCGCCGCGTACTTCAAGAACGGCTCGAGCGAGTCGGGACCGAGGTAGGGGTTCACGGTGACGGCATCGGCGCCGTAGCGCTCAAAGGCCTCGAGCGCATAACGCTCGGCGGTATTGCCGACGTCACCGCGTTTGGCGTCGAGAATG
This sequence comes from Steroidobacteraceae bacterium, assembly GCA_035501955.1. GTDB lineage: Bacteria > Pseudomonadota > Gammaproteobacteria > Steroidobacterales > Steroidobacteraceae > JASHUC01. Next base: position 6,237 of record DATJVD010000037.1, on the reverse strand, counting down.
ACCGGGATGCCCGGATACCGCAGATGAATGTATTCGATGGTGCGCTCGAGCTGATCCTCGGCCTCGTAGGCCGCATAGTGGGCGAACTGGGGCTTGTAGGCGCACACCAGATCGGCGGTGGCATCGATGATGGCGCGATTGAACTGGAAGATCGGCGAGGCTTGCGCAGCAATCCTGGGCGGGAAACGCTCGATCTCCGGATCGAGGCCCACACACACGAGTGAATCGTTGCGCGTCCAGGCTTCGGCCAGCTGCTGTGCGAAGCCGCTCACGCGACGCGCCCGTGCGCGGCCAGGCTGCGCTTCTTCAGATGCACGAGCAGGATGGAGATCGCGGCCGGCGTCACGCCCGGAATGCGCGCCGCCTGGCCGAGCGTCGAGGGTCGCACTTCGTTCAGTCGCTGGCGCACCTCGGTGGATAGCCCTGCGATCGCCAGATAATCGAGCTCCTCAGGCAGCGCCGTCTGCTCGTTGCGCTGCTGGCGCTCGACCTCCTGCTGCTGCCGCTCTATGTACCCGGCGTACTTGGCGCGCACGTCCACCTGCAGCCGTACCTGTGGCCCCAGGCGCTCATCGATGCCTTCCCATGCGGGCACGCCGATCAGCTCGGCGAGCTGCGCGTAGCAGAGCTCGGGTCGGCGCAGCAGCTCGAAGGCGCTCTGCTCGCGCGTGAGCGGCGTGCGCAGCGCGCGGGCCGCCCATTCCGCAGGTATGGAGTGTGGTCGCACACGCACGCTGCGCAACCGCTCGACCTCTCGATCCGCAAGAGCGCGCTTGCTCTCAAAGAGCCCCCAGCGCTCCTCGTCGACCAGCCCGAGCGCATGCCCGATCGGCGTCAGCCGCAGGTCCGCGTTGTCCTCACGCAGCAACAATCGATGCTCCGCGCGGCTGGTGAACATGCGATAAGGCTCGCGCGTGCCGCGCGTCACCAGATCATCGATGAGCACCCCGAGGTAGCCCTCGCTGCGCCGTGGCACCCAGGGCTCGCGGCCGCGCGCCAGCTGCACGGCGTTGATGCCTGCGATCAATCCCTGGGCGGCCGCCTCCTCGTATCCGGTCGTTCCGTTGATCTGTCCGGCAAACAGCAGGCCGCTCACATGCTTGGTCTCGAGCGACGGCTTGAGGTCGCGCGGATCGAAGAAGTCGTACTCGATCGCATAGCCCGGACGCGTCAGATGTGCGCGCTCGAGGCCGCGGATACTGCGTACGAGGGCGTACTGCACATCGAAGGGCAAGCTGGTCGAGATGCCGTTCGGGTACACCTCAGTAGTGCTCAGCCCTTCGGGCTCCAGGAAGATCTGATGTGAGGACTTGTCCGCAAAGCGGACTACCTTGTCTTCGATCGATGGGCAGTAGCGCGGGCCCACGCCCTCGATCACGCCAGTGAAGAGCGGCGAGCGGTCGGTCGCCGCTCGGATCAGGTCGTGAGTTCGCTCGTTGGTCTGAGTTATGTGACAGTTGACCTGTCTTGGATGCTCATTGATTCGCCCGAGAAACGAAAAGACGGGGACCGGGTTATCACTCGGCTGTGTCTCCAGCAGCGAAAAATCGATCGTGCGCCCGTCGATGCGCGGCGGTGTGCCGGTCTTCAGCCGTCCCACCCGCGGAGCGAGCTCGCGCAGCTGTGTGGCGAGCCGCAACGAGGGTGGGTCGCCGGCTCGACCTCCGGGATGACTCTCGAGTCCAACGTGGATCCGGCCGGCGAGAAAGGTGCCCACCGTCAGCACGACGGCGCGCGCCTCGAAAAGCAAATCCGACGCCGTACGGACACCGCATACGCGTCCCTGCTCGATCAGCAGTCCCGCGGCCTCCTGCTGAAACAGTGTCAGGTTCGGCTGATTTTCGAGCAGCGCGCGGATAGCCTGCTTGTACAGCTGGCGATCGGCCTGAGCACGTGTGGCGCGGACGGCGGGACCCTTGCTCGCATTCAGCGTACGAAACTGAATGCCTGCCCGGTCCGTGGCACGCGCCATCGCGCCGCCGAGCGCATCGATTTCACGTACGAGATGACCCTTGCCGATGCCGCCCACAGCAGGATTGCAGCTCATCTGGCCGAGCGCCTCGATGCTTTGCGTGAGCAGCAGCGTACTCGCGCCCATGCGCGCGGCGGCAAGCGCGGCCTCGGTGCCGGCATGCCCGCCGCCGACCACGATCACGTCAAAAGGGTGCGCAAAACGCATGCAAAACAAGCTACTTCAAAGACTTAGAGAACCGACCGTCATTGTATGCCGCGGGTCCTGAACCGCCAACTGCGCACACGGCGCGGCGCACTGGCTTGGGCCTGTGGGGCGCTTGCAGCGCTCGTCGCCCGCGCGGCTTGCGCCGGCGGAATCGTGTTCACTCCGTGTCGCCTGGAGCACCCGACCCACCTCGTCGCGGTGCAGGCCGAGTGCGGAACACTGAGCGTACCAGAGAATCCGGCCGGGTCCGGGGGACGACAGATCCTGCTGCGGGTGGCGCGCGTGCCCGCCATCAATCTCCACAAGCAGCCGGATGCGCTCTTCGTGCTCGCGGGTGGCCCGGGCATGGCCGCGACCGCCTTCTACACCACGGCCGCAGCGGCGCTCGCACGCATTCATCGGGATCGCGACCTCGTGCTGGTGGATCAGCGCGGCACTGGGGGCTCCAATGCCCTCGACTGCAACATGGACGAGGAAGCGCTCTGGCGCTCCCCCGGAGCGGCACTCGAGGAGCAGACGCGCCGCTGCCTCGCAGCGCTGACTGCGCACGCGGCAGTCGCCTTCTACACCACCAGTGTCGCGGTTCTGGATCTCGATCGCGTGCGTGATGCGCTCGGCCTCGCGAGCATCGATCTATACGGGGTCTCCTATGGCACACGCGTCGCGCAGCACTATTTACGGCACTTTCCGCAGCACACTCGCGCGGTCATCCTCGATGGCGCGGTGCCGCCGCAGACCGCACTCGGCGCCTCCCTCGCGCTCGATGCACAGGCGGCGCTCGAGAATATTTTCGAGCGCTGTCGCAACGCGAGCGCCTGTCGCGCGCGGTTCGGGGATCCGGAGGTCACTTATCGCAAGGTGCACGACACGCTCACGCGGCACCCGGTCAGCGTGCACCTCGCCGATCCGACCACGGGTGAGCCGCGGAGCATGCAATTCACGCAGCTGCAACTGGCGACGGTGCTGCGCCTCTCGAGCTATACCTCGGAGCAGGCAGCAGTCCTTCCGCTGATCCTCGGGGCAGCGGGTACGCACGGAGACTATGGCCCGCTCGCCGCGCAATTCCTCATCGCGGACCGTTCATATGAAGACGTGCTCGCCTTCGGCATGCACAACACAGTCGTGTGCAGCGAGGATGTGCCGCGCTATCGGCAAGCGGCGCTCGACCGCACGCGGCTTGCCAGCACCTTCCTCGGCACCACGGAGCTCGATGCGCTCGAGCGCGTCTGCGCTCTCTGGCCACGCGGGCCCGTCGATGCGGATTTCCATACACCCCTGCATTCTGCGACGCCGGTCCTGTTGCTCGTCGGCGGCAATGATCCGATCACCCCTCCGGCCTATGGACGCCAGGTAAGCCTCGGCTTGCCGAACAGTGTGCTGCTCGAGCTCGAGGGCATGGGGCACGGACAGCTGGCCGCTCCCTGCGTGGATCGAATCATGGCGCGCTTCCTCGAGCGCGGCAGCGCCGCCGGCCTCGATCTCGCGTGCGCGCGGCGCGCCCGCCCCGCACCGTTCTTCACCTCGTTCGCAGGGCCGGCGCCGTGAGCCACGTGGAGAGTGGCTGACGTGATCGAGATTCGCGGGCTCTGCAAGCGCTTCGGTGCCGTGACGGCCATACGCGATGTCACGATGCGCGCCGCCGACGGATGCATTACGGGCCTGCTCGGCCCGAACGGCGCCGGCAAGTCGACCACCTTGCGCATTCTGTACACGGTGCTGCGTGCGGACGAGGGTGATGCGCAGGTCGATGGCGTGAGCGTCACGCAGGCACCACTGGAAGCGCGGCGCCGCATCGGCGTGCTGCCACACGGCGCAGGCATTTATCCTCACTTGAGCGCACGCGAGAACATCGTCTACTTCGGCGCGCTCCACGGGCTCGCCCGCGCCGAGTGCGAGGAGCGCGCGGCACAGCTGCTCGAGATGCTCGAGATGCAGGACTTCGCCGAGCGCCCGGCCAACGGCTTCTCGCAGGGGCAGCGTTTGAAGACCGCGCTGGCCCGGGCGCTGGTGCATGGCCCGCAGAATGTGATCCTCGACGAGCCGACCAACGGGCTCGACGTGATGGCGGTGCGCAATCTGCGCGCACTGCTCGTGCGGCTGCGCGCTCACGGCCACTGCGTGCTCTTCTCGAGTCACGTCATGCAGGAAGTCGCCGCGCTCTGCGACGAGGTGGTCGTGATCGCACATGGCTCCGTGGTCGCGAGCGGCACGCAGGATGAGATCCGCGCGCGCGCCGGACGCAGCGATCTGGAGGAGGCCTTCGTGCGCATCATCGGCAGCGTCGAGGGACTGGCGTGAGCGCAATGCGCGTCGCATTGCGTCCCATATGGATCGTGCTGTGCAAAGAGCTGCGCGAGAGCCTGCGCGAGCGACGTACTTTATTCTCGGCGCTGCTGCTCGGTCCGGTATTCGTGCCCGCGCTGTTCGCGATGATGCTCAACCTGATGATTCGGCACGGCAGCAGCGAGGCCGACGCGCCGCTCGAGGTCGCCGTATCCCATGGCGAGCGCGCGCCCAATCTGGTGAGTCAGCTCGCCCAGTACGGCATCAGCGTACTGCGCGTCGATTACGATGATCGCGCCGCGCGCGCCGCCGTGCAAAGCCGCCGCCACCGGCTCGTGCTGCTGATCCCCGACGTCTACGCGCGCCAGTTCGAGGCCGGCGCCCCCGCGCCGCTACTGCTGTACGCAGACTCCTCCGACGGCACTGACGAGCAGGCCCGCGCGCGGCTGCGATCGGTGCTCACCCAGTACAGCAGCGGCCTCGCGCGCTTGCGCCTGCTCGCACGCGGCATCGATCCGCTCGTGCTTTCCGCGGTAGCGCTGCAGGATGTCGATGTGGCAACGCCTGCGAGCCGCTCTGTGCTCGCGCTCGGCATGCTGAGCTACCTGCTGCTGCTCACGATGTTCACGGGCGGCTTGTATCTGGCGATCGACGCGACCGCCGGCGAGCGCGAGCGCGGCTCGCTCGAGCCGCTGCTCACCGTACCCGTGCCGCGCGCGCAGCTCATCTACGGCAAGATCCTCGCCGCGTGCGCATTCATGCTGTTGTCACTGACGCTCACGGTCACGGCGATCGCGGTCGTGCTGAGCCACGTCGGGCTCGAACGCTTCGGCATGAGTGCCAACTTCGGCCCCGCGACCGCGCTCGCCGCCATAGCCTGCTGTGCTCCGCTGGCACCGCTCGGTGCGGCCCTCATGACCATCGTCGCCGCATCCACGCGCACCTACCGCGAAGCGCAGACCTACGTGGGGCTGATGCTGTTCGTGCCGACGTTGCCGCTCGTGTTCGCCGGCGCAGTCGGCCTCAAACCATCGACGGCTCTGATGGCCGTGCCCTTCTTGAGTCAGCACTTCCTCATAACGAGCCTGCTGCGCGCTGAGCGCATTCCTGCGGCGCAGCTGGTGATCTCGGTTGGCACCGCGCTCGCGCTGGGCGCGATCCTCATTGCGATCGCCGGACGTCTGTATCGGCGCGAGGCGCTGCTCGGCTGATGTTCGCGTCGTGCCCCCGTAGCAGTGAGCGAAAACGCTGCAGGTTGTCACGCGCGAAGGCGCGCGCCTGCACCTCGAAGTGATTCTCCCAGTAGCCGCGCCGCAGGCATTCCCTCAAATAGCGCAGCGTCGTAAGCCGGCGCGGCTCCCACTGCAGCAGCACGTGACAGTACTCGTGCAGCATCAGCACCGGGTCGTCGAAGAAATCCGCCGCGGTGCCGCGCAGGAAAATCCTGCGGCGGCGCGTGGTGGCTACGGCGCGCACGTGCAGCCACGCGAAGAGCGAGCACTCGATGACCCGCACCTCATCGAGGCACTCGACGAGCGCTGCTCCGAACAGCGCCGCGAGCGCGGCGCGCACATGCGGCGGCGGCACGACCGCCGTTCCAAGGCGCAGGCGCATGGAGTCGATGCTTCCCGGTGCTACTTTCCCACGCAGAAGCTGGCGAAGATGCGCCCGAGCAGATCCTCGCTCGTGAACTCGCCCGTGATCTCGCTCAGCGCCTCCTGCGCCTCGCGCAGCTCCTGCGCGACCAGTTCTCCCGCGCGCCTCTCGCTCAGCTC
>DATJVD010000036.1:0-40342 GCA_035501955.1 Steroidobacteraceae bacterium | reverse complement strand
CGGGCGGTCGCAAGACGCGCCGCGCCCCGAAGAAATCGGGCGCCAAACGCGCCAAGCGAGCATCCGCGAAGCGGCACCGCTGAGGGGCCGCGCGGGCAGGCAGCAGGCTGCCCAGGCCGCGCTCTGGCACACGCTAGGGGTTTGCTGCCTCGGCAGCCTGACGCTGCTCGGCCGCGGCCCTGGATGCCTGCTCGAGTTGCGCGCGCACGCGATCCTCGGTCGCTTTGGCCTCGCGCGCCTGTTCCACTTCTGAGGCTCCCCCTACAGCGGCCGAAGCAGCCGTGTCGGCCACTCCACAGCCAGTGAGGCTGAGCGATGCTGCGAGCAGCAGCAGGGCAATCGGAACGCGCACGTCAACTCGCATGAGCGTGAGTTCTAGCATGCTGCGGCATGCGGCGAGCGGTAGGCCGTCCGATATTTGAAAGATCGCCACCCACCGCTTATGTCACGCACCACGGTACGCGATTATTTATCATCTGCCCCCATGGCTAAGGCGAGTGCTAAGGGCCGCATTGCCGCGGCCGAACCGCGCGTGCGACGGGGCTATTTCGAGTGCCGCTACGGGCAGCTGCACGTGCACAACGCCATCCCGCCCGGCGGGGGTTTCGATGAGGCCACGCCACTCCTCTGCCTGCATCCGAGCCCGGCCTCGGGCCACGCCTTTCATAGGCTCTCCCGAGCGTTGGCGCAGGATCGATCAGTGTATGCACCCGATCTGCCGGGCTTCGGTGACTCCGATGCGCCGCCTGACAAGCCCTCGATCGACGACTACGCCGCCGCGATAGGCGACTTTTGCGACACGATGCGGCTCAGGCAGATCGATGTGCTCGGCTGTCTGGGCGGCTCGTTCGTCGCGGCGGAGCTGGCGATCGTGCGGGCCACGCAGGTGCGCCGCGTAGCGCTGATGGGCTTGCCCATCGCCAGCGATGCCGAGCGTGAGGCGTTCCGCCACGCGCCCTGGCCGTTGCCGCCTGCCGCAGACGGCAGCCATCTCTTGATTGAGTGGCAGCGCACCATCCAGTCGCGGACGGGCCTGCCGCTTGATGCCGCGGCGCGCGCGTTTGCGGACAAACTCCTCGCCGGCGCCAATGCCGGTTGGGGCACGGAGGCCGCGCTCGAATATCCGGCGCGCACGCGTCTGGGGCGCGTGACTCAACCCACGCTGCTCGTGCGCCCACGCGATGAGGCGTCCGATCCCACGCTGCGCGCGCGCGAGCTGATGCCACGCGCCCGCTTCCTCGAGCTCTCCGCATCCAGTAACGAAATGCTCGAGCTCGCGCCAGAGGCGCTTCTGGCCGCGTTGCGCGAATTCCTGCGAGGCTGATCAGGCCTTTTTCTTTACTTAATTTTCGGCCACGCCCTCGCTGGCGGCCTCTCCTCAAGAACCGTTGCGCTGGAGGCGCTCGCGCGCGCTACACTCTACGTAAAGGAAGAACAGGAGCGCGCTGATGAGCGTGCCGCCAAGCGCAGCGACGGATGCGACTGATCTCGACTCGACCGCCGAGTTGCCGGCGCTCGACGTGGCGGCCTATGAGGCTCACAGCCGCGACTCCTCTCGCACGGATGCATGGCGCGGCCCGATCATGGTTGCCGCTGCCCCGGATGCGACCGCCCCAGGCCCGCATCGCAGCCGCCTGGAGCAGGATCTCAGCGACCTTTCGACGAATCTGCGGCAGCTCGAGGAGCGGCTCGCCGTCAAGGGCGAGCGGCTCAGCGCGCTCGAGCGGGAGCTCGATGCAGTGCGCGAAGCGCGCCGCACCGCGGAGCAGCGTGCCGATGCGATCAGCCGCGAGCTCACGGAATCACGCAGCTCACTCGGTGCCGCGCGCGCGCAGATCGGCGAGCTCAGACAAGTGCTCGAGGTTCGCGAAACCGAGACGCGCGACGCGGCGCTGCGCGGTCATCGACTCGCTGCCGACATCCTGCAAAGAGATCAGGCGCTTGCGGCCGCGCAATTGCAGCTCGACGAATTGCGGTGCCAATCCGCCGCGCACGTCGAGGTGCTGCGAGCCGCCGAGGGCCGGCGTGGCGTGCAGGAGATGCTCGTGCGCGGGCTCGATGGCGAGCTCCGCGAGCGCGACACCGAGCTGGCAACCGCGAACCGTGACATCAATGCGCGTGGCGAGCGGATCACGCAGCTCTCGGCGCAGCTGACCGTCGCGCACCAGCGCCTGCAGGCGCTCGAGACCGAGGTCGGCTCGCTCGCAACGGAGCTCGCGAAGAAGACCGAACAGATCAACGTCGTCACGGGCGCCAATACGGAGCTGCGTACGCGACTGCAAGAGCTGAGCTCGGTGGATGCGGCTCACCTCGAGCGCATCCGCGCGGTCGAAACGGACGCGAGCGCACACGCTCAGGCACACAGCGAAGCGCTCCAGTCTGCCGTCAAGCTGCAACGCGAGCTCGAGGAGGCCCAGGCCAATAGCAAGCATCGAGTCAGCGCCTTGGAGACGGAGCTCGCGACGATTCGGCTGCAGCTGAGCGAGCGCACCCTCGCGCTGCAAAGAGTCGAGCTCGAGCATGTCAGCGCCGTGCAGAAGAAGGACGTTCAGCACGCCACTGAGCTGCACAAGCTCGCTGCCGACCATGCAAGCGACCTGCATGCATTGCGCACCGAGCAGGCGAGCCGGCTCGAGCAAGCACAAGCCGCCCACGCGAGTGCGCTGGAGAGCCTGCAGGCCGATCATGCGCGCGCGCTCCAGAGCCTCGACGCGGAGCATGCGGGAGTGCGGGAGAGCGCACGCGCGGCCCGTGACGGGCTGCTTGCCGAGCACGCGCGTGCCCTGGAGGCGCTGCAGGCGGAGCACGCGAGCACGCTCGCGAGATTTGAGGCCGATCATGCCGAGCGCCTCGCGCTGCTCAACGCAAGCGAGTCGGAGGTGCGCCGTCTGCGCGAGCTGGTTACTGGGCTCGAGGGCGCGCAGCGCTTGCTACGCGAAGACCTGCGCGCCACCGCCGATCGTGCCGGCAGCATCGAGGCCAATATGTGCGCCGCCGACGAGACGATCGAGCGGCTGACCGTCGAGCTGCGCGTCAAGACCGCGCGCATCGAGGAGCTTGGGGAGCAGTGCGAAGAGCTGCGAACGACGCTGAGCAGCGCGCGACAATCACTCGAGGAGCGCGAGGCCCTGATCCGGCGGTTGGAAACCGAAGCCGCGCACAGCTCGGCGCTGCTCGACAACATTCAACACAACATGCGTGCACTGGACGCGCCCCAGAGTGGCAGCGAGTTCGCGCCCGAGGGTTGCGCGCGGCTGCTCGTGCGTACGGAGTCTGACGGTGGCGGCGAGGTCGTGCATGTTCTGGGGCGCCGGACGAGCATCGGGCGCACGCCCGATAATGATGTCCAGCTCGACACGAAGTTCGTGAGCCGCCACCACGCCATGATCATCGCAGGTCCGGTGCATACGATCATCGAGGATCTCAACAGCACCAACGGGCTGCTCGTGAACGGCCGGAAAGTCGTGCGCCAGATGCTGAAGGATGGCGACACGCTGTCTGTCGGTAAGACGCAATTTCGCTTCACCGTACGTCAGTCTCCGATGACCGAGCGCCGCACGCAGTAGTAAAGATCTGCGCGCTCCGCACTTGCTAAGATGCGCGCTCAGGCGCGCAAAACCTGCAGGCGTTGACGGAGCTTGTCGTGCACTACCTCCTCTTCTATGACTTTGCGCCGGACTACCTCGAGCGACGCGCCGCATTTCGCGCCGAGCACCTTGCACTTGCATGGCAGGCCCACGAGCGCGGCGAGCTCGTGCTCGGCGGCGCGCTCGGCGATCCCGCGGACCAGGGCGTAGTGCTCTTTGCAGTCGACTCGCCGGCTGTCATCGAAAAATTCGTCGCGGCGGATCCCTACGTGCGCAACGGGCTCGTGCTGCGTCATCGCGTGCGAGCCTGGACCACGGTCGTCGGCAAGGACGCAGCGGCGCCGGTACGCTGATGGGGACTGCACATGAAGCTGCTCTGTTTGGTGCTGGCGCTGGCCGCCGCGGTTGATGTCTCTGCGGTGGACGCGCAGGTGAGCTCTGGCGCGCAGGCGCAGCCAGCGGCGGCGAGCGCTGCGCTCCTTGCGGCGCTGCGCCATGGCGGCTACGTGCTCGTCATGCGTCATGCGAGCTCGCCGTTCACGCCACCGACCCAGGAGACCGCGGACCCCGAGAACACTCGCCTCGAGCGTCAGCTGGATGAGGCCGGTCGTACAGCTGCGCACGACATGGGCGCCGCCATCAAACAGCTCGGCATTCCGATCGGTGTCGTGCTGTCGAGCCCGACCTACCGCGCCCGGCAGACGGTGCAGCTCGCAGCGCTCGGCACGCCGACCATCGTCGAGGAACTCGACGAGCCTGCCCGCGGCATGCAGGCGGGTGCCGACACTGCGCAGGCCGCATACCTTAGAAAGGAAGTCGGGCGGCGCCCGAAGAGCGGTACCGACACCATCCTTGTTACACACACGCCCAACATCGCCGCTGCGTTCGGCTCTAGCGTCAAGGACATCGCGCCGGGAGAGGCGCTGGTGTTTCAACCGGACGGCAAGGGCGGGGCGCAGCTCGCAGCGCGCATCAAACCTGCAGACTGGCAGCAGTGGGAGCGGGCGCGTTCTGCATCACGCAGCTGACGGCTGACGAAGCCGTTCACCGCCCGGGCCCGCGGACGCGGCGCGGCAATGGATGATTCGAGCTCGGTCATCGTTCGACACCCGCTTGCCCGGGTCAACACTTTGGCTCGATCGCCGCGGTCCAATCCGCGACTTCTTTCCGGGTCATCGTGCCTTCCTGGGCACGGCCGTCGCGATAACCCCAGCGCTCGACGTCGATCAGGTACTGCTCGCGCGACAAGAGTGTGCCGTAGCAAACCGCCTGGGCGAGTGGGGCTTGGCCTGAAAGCTCGTCCAGCCGATGGCGCAGAGCTTCCCGCACCCACCGTGGAATGTGGCGCCGTTCGCTCGGATAGGCGAAGTCGAACAGCAGCAAGTGGCTCATGAGTACCGGCCAGTGCGCTCCATAGCGCCGCAGCAGCCGCTCCCAGTCGAGATCGGCGCCGCGCGCGCGCAGCAGGTGCAGGATGTCCGCACCATCGAAGCGTTCGCGCTCCATGACATAGGATTTTGACCAGATCATCTCCTCGGGCGGACACAGCAAGGTCGGATGCCCCAGCACCCGGGCGGGTTGCGCGTGAGCGAACCAGTCCTCATCCACCTCGGCCACCCCGTTGCCGGAGCTGAAGATCACGTCGATGAAATCATCGTTGCAAAATGCCTTGGCCAGCCAGTGCGGATGGGACAGCTCGGTGCGGCAGCCATGCGCGGCGAGCTCTCGCATCAGCGCATCCACGTCGTGGCGCCGGACGAACAGATCGAGGTCCTTCGTGTGGCGCTCGATCCCCGTATAGCGCTCGAGCGCATAAGCACCGCCCACCAACACCCGAATTCCGCGCTCATCCAGGTGGCGCAGGGTGCCGCGGTAGAACTCCCGCGTCCGTGTTGCCACACGGCTCGGCTTGTACATTGCAACGTTCACGATTCTGCCTCCTCCCCGGGCGCAGGCATAGCGATTGCTCCATGCGCCCGAAGGAGCCGTCATGAGCGTGAAGCAAGCCGTGCGCCTGGCAGCAGTCGGGGACCTGCACATCCGCAGCACATCCCAGGGCGTGCTGCAGCCGGTGCTCGCGAGTGTGAACGAGCAGGCCGATGTGCTGCTCCTGTGTGGCGATCTCACCGACTACGGACTGCCGGAGGAGGCGGAGGTCCTGGCGAAGGAGCTCACGGCGGCGGTGCGCATCCCGATGGTCGCCGTGCTCGGCAATCACGACTATGAGTCCGGCCAGCACGTCGAGGTGCGCAGGATTCTGGCCGATGCGGGCGTGAAGCTGCTCGATGGCGAGAGCTGCGAGATCCACGGTGTAGGGTTCGCGGGTGCCAAGGGATTCTCGGGTGGCTTTGGCCGCAGCACGCTCGGCTCCTGGGGCGAGAAGGCCGTGAAGGCATTCGTGCAGGAGGCGATCGACGAGGCGTTGAAGTTCGAATCCGCGCTCGCGCGCCTGCGCACGCGCCAGCGCGTGGCCTTGCTGCACTATGCACCCGTGCGGGCGACGGTCGAGGGTGAGCCGCCGGAGATCTTTCCGTGGCTCGGCACGAGCCGCCTGGAGGAGCCCCTGAACCGGCATCCGGTCGACGTGGTGTTCCACGGTCATGCGCACTACGGAGCACCGGAGGGCGCAACCAGCACGGGGGTGCGTGTCTTCAACGTCGCCCTGCCGCTCTTGAGGCAGCTGTATCCGGAGCGCCCGCCGATCCGCATTTACGAACTCGCCTCCGAGGCGCGGCTCGAGCAGAGCGCGGCTCTGGCGCGCGCCGCCCAGGGGTGATGGTCAGCGGGATTGCGGCGTGGTTCGCAACCCGTGCGGCGAATCGTTAAGCTCTACGCGATCCCTCCACTCGGAAGCCTCGCGTGGCCAGCCCCTATCTCGAACGCATTCTCAAAGCGCGCGTGTACGACGTTGCGATGGAATCGCCGCTGGACGCGGCACCGCGCCTCTCGCAGCGCCTCGCCAATCGCATCCTGCTCAAGCGCGAGGACCTGCAGCCGATCTTCTCGTTCAAGCTGCGAGGCGCCTACAACAAGATCGCGCACCTGTCGGAGGCGGTCGCCAAGCGTGGGGTGATCTGCGCCTCCGCGGGCAATCATGCGCAGGGCGTGGCGCTTGCGGCCCGCCGGCGCGGAATTCCGGCGGTGATCGTGATGCCGCAAACCACGCCGCACATCAAGGTAAAGGCGGTCGCGGATCTCGGCGGCGAAGTCGTGCTCGATGGGGACGACTACGACAGCGCTTTCGACCGTGCGCTGGTACTGAGCCGCGAGCGCTCACTCGTCTTCGTGCATCCTTTCGATGATCCGGACGTGATCGCCGGCCAGGGCACCATCGGCATGGAGATCCTGCGCCAGACGGGCGGCCAGCTCGATGCGGTGTTCGTGCCCGTCGGTGGCGGCGGATTGATCGCCGGCATCGCCGTGTTCATCAAGTCACTGTACCCGCGCGTGCGCATCGTGGGCGTCGAGCCCGAGGACGCGAGCGCGATGTACGACTCGCTGCAGGCCGGGCGGCGCGTGGTCCTGGATCGCGTTGGCATCTTCGCCGACGGCGTGGCGGTCAAGCGCGTCGGCGATGAGCCCTTCACGCTCGCACGCGAGCACGTCGACGAGGTCGTGCTGGTCGGCACGGACGAGATTTGCGCGGCGATCCAGGATGTCTTCGAGGACACGCGCTCGATCGTGGAGCCGGCCGGCGCACTCGCCGTAGCGGGCATCAAGCGCTGTGTCGCGCGCGATGCGTGGCGCGACAAGCGGCTCGTCGCCGTCAACAGCGGAGCGAATATGAATTTCGACCGGCTGCGCCACGTGGCCGAGCGCGCCGATCTTGGCGCGGAGCGCGAGGCACTGCTGTCGGTGGAGATTCCGGAGCGCCCCGGCAGCTTTCTCGAGTTCTGCGAGGCGCTCGGGCGGCGCAGCGTCACGGAATTCAATTACCGCTACGAGAGCGCCGAACGAGCCCAGATCTTCATGGCCTTCGGTCTCACGCAGGGGCGCGCGGAGAAGGAGAGCGTCGTGCGCGATCTGCGCGCAACGGGCTACACCGTCAACGATATGACGGACAACGAGCTCGCGAAGCTTCACGTGCGCTACATGGTGGGCGGCCATGCGCGCGGGATCGCCGATGAGCTGCTATATCGGTTCGAGTTTCCGGAGCGTCCCGGAGCGCTGCTCAAGTTCCTGCAGGCGATCGGCGCGCGCTGGAACATCTCCTTGTTCCACTATCGCAATCACGGCTCGGACTACGGTCGGGTGCTCGCCGGCATCCAGGTCGCAGCGACCGAGCGCAGCGCGTTCCTGCAGCACCTCAACGAGCTGCACTATCCTTATACCGACGAGACCGGCAATCCTGCCTACCGCATGTTCCTTGGAGCGTGAGCTAGGACGCCCCGGGGGGCGGAGTCCGCGGCTTGGGCCGCATGTCCTCGGGGAACATATCGGTGACCGCCTTCACCGCCGCGGCGAACTGATCATGCGTCACCGAGAGCATTGCATCGTTGTGAGTTTGCGCTGCCTCGCTCATCGCGTTGGATGCGACGCGCGCCTTGGCCAGCAGCGGCCCGATCTTGGTCTTGAAGTCGGGTGACTCGTTGGCGATGCCTTCGTTCAGCACCGCAAGTCCCTCTTCGAACTCCTGACCCTCGTGCGGGAGCTGATCGTAGTTCTTTGCGGCAATCAGCCGGCCGGTGTGTCCGACCACCTGATTCATGATGCGCAGCCCAGTCTTGACCGACTCGGGCGATTTCCAGGCGGTCTGCGCGGAGAGTACGCCGGTAAAGAGCAGCAGGCTGGCCGCAAGCGGCCAGGGTGCGAAACGGATCATGGGAATTCGCAACATGGGAAATGGCTCCAGGGTGGCTAGTTGCGCGGGGTCACGTGCAGCACACCGCGCATCTCTGCGCCGTGGCCGGGATAGGTACAAATGAAAGGATAATCCCCGGGCGCTGGCGCAATGAATTCCGCCGTGACGGTCTCGCCAGGATTACACATGCGCGTCGCGGCGAGAATGCGCGGATCACCGTGCGGCAGCCAGCCATGCTTGTCGCCCGCCTGGACGGCCTCCTGCTCAACGGCACTGGCAGCCCCTGGAAGGACCAGCACCCAGTTGTGCTGTTGCGTGACACGCTTTCCGGCATGGTGAAACACCAAGCGCACGTGCGCGCCGGTCGGGCACTTGAGCTGGTCCGGCGTGAACGCGAGAAAGTCACCATCGGTTGCGATGTGCAGCTCGACCACCGGCGCTGGAGCGCGCATCAACGGCCAGGCGTAGCTCGCGACGAGCAGCAGCGGCAGGCTAGCGAGCGACCGCAGCAGACCGCGTCGTGAGAGCCTCATGGATGCCGTGCCATCTTGCCTCAGGTGACCAGGCGCAGCGCGAACGGATAGCGGTAGCGCACGCCTTCGTTCGCTCGGATGGCCGCGATGATGGTGAGGATCAACCAGGCGACACCCAGCAAGGCGAACAGCAGAAAGCCGATCAGGATCCACGTGAGCGCATAGCACACGAGCACGCCTACCAATACGGTGATGTTGAAGTTGAGCGACTCTCGCGCCTGATCGGCAACGAATGCCGAGCGCTCGCGCCGTGCGAGCCACACGAGCAGCGGCGCGAGTACGTTGCCGAAAGGCACGATCACGCCCACGAAAGCCGAGAGATGTGCGAGCATTCCCCAGCTCCGCTCGTCGGGTGTCAGCTGAATGCGGCCGGGATCCGAGGCTTCGCCGGCTTCCATGGGAGACTCCGCGGCGCGAGTGGACACTCTATATAACATGTCGCAGAGCGAGTCCATACGGCGCCCGGCGCGCTACGAAGAGCTGCAGGTGCGCGGTCTGCGGCATCGCTTGACCTGGTGGGGAGAGCCGAGCGCGCAGCCGCTCGTGCTGCTGCACGGCTTCAAGGATAGCGGCCTCACCTGGCAGTTCGTGGTGGATCATCTACCGGCTACGTGGTCTTGCGTCGCACCCGACTGGCGCGGCTTCGGCGGCAGCGATCGCGCGCCGGCGGGCTACTGGTTCGCCGACTACTTCGCCGACTTGGATGCACTGCTCGATGCGCTCGTGCCGCACCACCCGGCACGTGTGGTCGGACACAGCATGGGCGGTCACATCGCCTCGCTGTACGCGGGCATCCGACCCCGGCGTCTCTCGTGGCTCGTCAACCTGGAGGGGATGGGGCTGCCGCGCACCTCTGCCGCCGGTGCGCCGGCCCGCTACCGGGAGTGGATGGACCAGGTACGCTCGGGCCCGCGTACGCAGCGTTATCATTCGATCGAGCAGCTCGCCACCCTGCTTCGCATACGCAACCCGCGTCTCACGCCATTTCGCGCCGGCTTCATTGCCGAGGCCTGGACTCGCGCCGTGGGTGATCGGCGCGAGCTCGCCGCCGACCCGCGGCACTCCCTCATCAATCCGATGCTGTACCGGCGCGACGAGGCCGAGGCTTGCTGGCGTGCCGTCGAGGTTCCGGTCCTGCTGCTGATCGGTGAGCAATCGGAGCTGCGCGAGCGGCTCGGCAGCGATGGCACCGATGCCTACTTCCAATCGATATTTCAAAATATACGCATCGCCACGCTGCCCGGTTGTGGGCATATGATGCAGCACGAGGACCCGCAGGGTGTTGCAGACCAGATCATGGAGTTTGCGCGCCTCGCGGGCTGAGTGAGCGGAAGCGCGGCGCCGCCTGCGCTGGCGCGCGTCGCCGGGAGAGACTTGAGTGGACCAGGCCGACGCCGGACCACCCTTCAAATACCACGGCAGAGGACATTCGCACCTCGAGCGCATGCCGATTCCATTGAGCTCGCGTGTGGCATTTCTTGGCTTCATGGGTATAGCCGTCGTCGGCCTAGCCATCTCCGGCATCGATCCTCGGGATCGCATGAGCTGGTGGCTCGAGGTACTGCCGGTCGTCATCGCGCTGCCGCTTCTAGGGTGGACGCACGAGCGCTTTCCACTCACCTGGCTCGCTTACGCACTCGTCGCCGCCTACACGGTCGTGCTCGTGGTCGGTGGCTACTACACCTACGCGCGCGTTCCGCTCGGCCTGTGGGCGCAGGATGTGTTTCATCTTTCACGGAACAATTACGATCGCCTCGAGCACTTCGTCGAGGGCTTCGTGCCGGCGATCGTACTGCGCGAGATTCTGTTGCGACGCACGCCTCTCGTGCCCGGACCGTGGCTCGCTTTGCTCGTCGTCGCCGCCTGCATGGCCGCGAGCGTCTGCTACGAGCTGATCAACTGGTGCCTGGCGCTGATGGCCGGCGCACATGCCGATCTTGGCGCGCAGGGCGACACGTGGAACGGCCACTGGCACATGCTATACGTCACCCTCGGAGCCGTGTGCGCGCTGTTGCTGCTGTCGCGCGTGCATGATCGCGCCCTGCGTTCTCTGCACAATCGCGCGCTGCGTCCCCTGCAGCCTTCCGTGTGAGATGGGCATCCGCCGGCTCGCGTGTCAGGCTCTTGCCTGCATGCTCGGGCGCCAGTAGAGTGCCTTCTGTTCAGGTGTCCCGCAGAAGCAGAGAACCTCTGCGGGGTTAAACGGGAAGCCGGTGAGCATTCGTTGCTGAATGACAAAGCCGGCGCTGCCCACGCAACGGTAAGCGAGTTGAGAAGACGGCGGAAGGCCACTGTGCCCCCGGCACGGGAAGGTGCCGTCTTCAGGAGAGGATCCGCTCGCGAGCCCGGAGACCGGCCTGAGACGGAATGGGCGGCTCGCGCTGGGCGAGGCAGGCTACGTGCGGACACCGCGCCGCACCCGATCTGACCTTCCCTCCTGCGTGTCGCTCCGGCCAAGTCATCGCGCGTTGGGCGCGTACGGGAAGTGCGACACGTGGCTATTCGTCTTGCGCTGGCACTCTTCATTGCCGGCTGTCCCCTGGTACTGAATGCTCAGAGCATGAGCCCCGCGGGCAGCGAGGTGATCGTGACGGCGACACGCATCGAGCAGCCGCTCGATACGGCGCTCGCCTCCGTGACGGTCATCACGCGTGCGGACATCGAGCGGCTGCAGCCGCATTCGCTCATCGAGCTGCTCGAGGGTCTGCCGGGCATTTCGATCGTAAGCAACGGCGATCTCGGCAAGGTGAGCTCGGTATTCGTGCGCGGCACGAATTCGGATCACGTTCTGGTGCTGATCGATGGTGTCAAGGTCGGATCGGTCACTACGGGCACCACAGCCTTCGAGCAGCTGCCGGTCGAGCAGATCGAGCGCATCGAGATCGTGCGTGGCCCGCTCTCGAGCCTCTACGGCTCGGAGGCCATCGGCGGCGTCATCCAGATCTTCACGCGTCACGGTACGCCCGGGGGGCCCGGCGTCCCGTCATTCGATGTGAGCGGCGGCAGCCATGACACCTACCAAGGCGAGGTGGGTTACTCCGGCAGCGCAGGTCAAGGCTGGTACAACGTGAGCGGCAGCGGGCTCTACACCGACGGCATTCCTGTTTGCAGTGCCGATGCGCCTGTAACCGCCAGTTGCTACACGACCGTCCCTCGCCAGGGCTTCCGGAGCGCCTCGGGCGATCTCAACGGCGGCTATCGCTGGGGCGATGTTGCGGAGCTGTCGCTCGACTATCTGCGCACCGATGGTGATACGAAGTTCAATGGCAACATCTATAGCGGCAACGAAACGCGCGAGACGCAGCAGGTACTCGGTGGGCGCCTGAAGATCACCCCGTTCGCCGTCTACGACATCACGCTCGCAGCCGGCCAGAGTCTCGATCAGGCTGCCTATAACTACAGCGGCACACCGGCTGGATTCTTCGACACGCGGCGCACGACCGCGTCCTGGCTCAACGATGTGCGTGCAAGCGCGCATCAGGAGCTACTGCTCGGCCTGGACTTCGAGCGCGACGAGATCGCGAGCGACACCGCATATACAGTGCAATCCCGCAACGATACTGGGGTCTTCGGTCTCTATCAGTGGCGACCAGATGATTTCGAGCTGCAGCTATCCCTGCGCAACGATCACAACCAGCAGTTCGGCGCGCACACCACCGGGGCGGCCGCCGTGGGTTATCGCGTGAGCGATGCGCTGCGCTTCACGGCCGCCTACGGAACCGCATTCAAGGCGCCCTCGTTCAACGATCTCTATTATCCCTTCTATGGCGATCCGGCGCTGCGACCCGAGACCTCGCGCAGTGTCGAGCTCGGCGCATCAGGGGGTGTGAGCTGGTGGAATTGGGCGCTCAACGCATATCACACCGACGTCGACGATTTGATCGAGTACAACCCTGCCACATTCGCGCCCGACAACATCGATCGGGCGCGTATTCGTGGCGTCGAAGGGCAACTCGGCGCTCAACTCGCTCACTGGCGCGTGCAGCTCTTCGCTACCTGGCTCGATCCGCGTGATCTCGGCGTCAACTACAGCAACCTGCTGCCGCGGCGCGCGCAGGCAAGCGGCCGCATCGATGTGGATCGCGACTTTGGCCAGGCGAGCCTCGGTGCGACCTTCTCTATCACCGGGCCGCGCTACGATGATCCGGCGAACACGCAGCGGCTGGGCGGTTACAGCACGGTAGATCTGCGCGCAGGACTGCAGCTGAGTCGCCGCTGGCTGCTGCAGCTGGTGGTGAAGAATGTGTTCGACCGCGAGTATCAGACGGCGCTCTACTACAATCAGCCGGGCTTCGGTGCCTTTGTCACGCTGCGCTACACTCCCAACCTTCGCTAGGCGCGCCGCGAGCGCGCACGCCGCTCTATCGTGACTCCTACGATCATGGTCCAGGGCACCGGCTCCGACGCCGGCAAGAGCACGCTGGTGGCGGGCCTGTGTCGGGTGATGCGCCGTCGTGGCGTGCGCGTTGCGCCATTCAAACCGCAGAACATGTCGTTGAACAGCGCCGTCACGCACGACGGCGGAGAGATCGGACGGGCGCAGGCGCTGCAGGCACAAGCTGCGGGCATCGACGCCACGGTCGACATGAATCCCGTGCTGCTAAAGCCGGCGAGCGACACCCGAGCCCAGATCATCATTCACGGACGTGCGCTCGCCGACATGGGCGCAGAGGAGTATCACGAGTACAAACGTCAGGCGCGTGAGGCGGTGCTCGCCTCGTACGAGCGCTTGGCGCGGCAGTACGAGCTCGTGATCGTCGAAGGCGCGGGCTCGCCGGCCGAGATCAATCTACGCGCTGGCGATATCGCCAATATGGGTTTCGCGGAGGAGATCGACTGCCCCGTGCTGCTCATTGCAGACATCGATCGGGGCGGGGTGTTCGCACACCTGGTCGGCACACTCTCACTGCTCTCCGCGAGCGAACAGGCCCGCGTGATCGGCTTCGTGATCAATCGCTTCCGCGGTGAACGGGCATTGCTCGAGCCGGGGCTGCGATGGCTCGAGGAGCGTACCGGCAAGAGCGTGTTCGGTGTCCTTCCCTATCTTCATGGGCTGCACCTGGACGCCGAGGATGCCATCGCGGCAGCGCCCGGCGTGGCCGTGCAGGCGGGGGCGCTGCGCGTGGTAGTGCCCGTGCTGCCGCGGATCAGTAACCACACGGATTTCGACCCGCTGCGACTGCACCCGCAGGTGCAGCTGCATTACGCAGAGGATGCGCAGCTCGCCCCTGCTGCCGATCTCGTGATTCTTCCCGGCTCCAAGTCCGTGCGTGCCGATCTCACCTGGTTGCAGGTGACGGGCTGGCCTGCCTACCTGCAAAGGCACCTGCGCTACGGCGGCAAGCTGCTCGGCATCTGCGGCGGGCTGCAGATGCTGGGCGAGCACATTGCCGATCCGGCGGGAATCGAGGGTGAGGCCGGGGAGAGCCGCGGCTTCGCCTGGCTCGAGCTGCAAACCGTGCTCGAGCCTCACAAGCAGCTCATCAACGTGGCCGGTCACTTGCAGCTCTCGCAGGCGCGGGTGCGCGGTTATGAGATTCACGCCGGCCGCAGCAGCGGCAGAGCGCTCGAGCGTCCGGCGGTCGTGCTCGACGACGGTCGGCTCGACGGCGCGCTGTCCGCGGACGGCCAGATCATGGCCACCTATCTGCATGGGCTGTTTGAGGACCCGCAGGCATGCGCGGCGCTGTTGCGCTGGGCGGGTCTCGAGCAGCCGCTCGCGATCGACCATGCGGCGCGGCGGGAGCAGATGCTCGAGCGGCTGGCCGATGCGGTCGAAAGGGCGCTCGATGTGCCCCGCCTGCTGGCAGCACTCGCGCGCTAGAATGGCCTCTATCGTGTATTGGGGCGGCGCGCCACGTGACGACTTCCGAATCGAGCTCCTCGTCCGCTCGCAGCCGGCTCAGCGAGGCCGCCGAGCTCACCGCCTACGCGGGAATCATCCCGTTCGTGCTCTGTCCGCTCGGCATGGCATTCCTGCCGCGCTACGCAGAGCGTGAGCTTGCACAGGAAGTTGCGCTCGCCTACGGAGCGGCGGTGCTCGCCGCGGCGGGCGCGGTCCACTGGGGACTTGCTCTGGCAGGCCGCATCTCATGGCGCGCGCAGCGCATCGCAGGTTGCACGTTGCCCGCCCTTGCTGGCGCCGCGAGCGTGGTATTGAGCGGTCAACGCGGCCTCGCGCTACTCGTCGTCGCCTCGGGCATCTTCTGGCTGTACGAGCATCGAGCGGTCGCTAACGAGCTGCCGGAAGACTACCTCAAACTGCGCCGCAATCTCACGCTCGCCGGCTGCTCGCTGCTGGCATTCACGATGATCCTGTCGGACACCGTCGGGCTGAGCTAGAGGCCGTGTCGCTGCGCGCACGGCGAAGCGTTGTCAGTCGGTCGTGATGCTTTGTCAGTCGGCCGTGATCGGCTGATCGAACATGAGCTCGCGCACGTAGCGCACGGGTGGCGATCCGAAGGAGAGCACCGCATCATGATAGCGCTTGAGGGTGAAGTCCTTGCCCCAGCGCCGCCGCGCTTCCTCGCGCAGCGCCAGATGCTCCTGTACGCCGACGAAGTACGTGGGTAGCTGTGCCGAAGTCAGCTGCACGCGCACCCACTTCGCAGCGGCCTCGCTCTGCTCCTGAAAGGTGTCGTGAGTCATGAGACGCAGCGCTGCCTCGCGCGTCATGCCGTCGACGTGCACCGCCGGGTCCAGGATGGCGTTCGCGATGCTGCGCAGATACCACTTCAGCTGCACGAGGTGCATCAAAGGGTCGCCGTTCATGTAGCCCTGCTCGCTCATGAGCCGCTCGGCATACACCGCCCATCCCTCGATGAAGGTGTTGGACTGCAGCGCGGCGCGCAGCGGCGAGTCGTAGCGGTTCGCGTGCGCGAGCTGCACGTAGTGACCGGGCATCGCCTCGTGAATCGTCAGCTCGTTGATCGCGCGGGTGTTGTATTCGCGCAGGTAGGAGCTGACCTCCTGATCGCTCCAGCTGTCGGGAATGGGAGCCACGGCGAAGAAGGTCTTCTGCCCCTTGTCGAGCGGCCCTGGCGAGTCGCAGAAGGCGAGCGCGACGCCGCGCTCGAACTGCGGCATGGGAATGACCTGCAGCGCATCCTCGTAGAGCGTCACCAGATCCTTGTCACGCACGAAGCGCTGCGTATCGATCACTGCCTGCTGTGCCGTGTCGAACACCCGCGCGCGCTGCGGGTGCTCGTTCGCGGCGAGCTCGAGAGCCGCGGCGATGCCCGCCTG
Organism: Steroidobacteraceae bacterium; assembly: GCA_035501955.1. Lineage (GTDB taxonomy): Bacteria > Pseudomonadota > Gammaproteobacteria > Steroidobacterales > Steroidobacteraceae > JASHUC01. Next base: position 24,176 of record DATJVD010000036.1, on the reverse strand, counting down.
CTGCTCGTCCGGGCTCGGCTTCTCGGGCAGCGGCGGTGCGCCCGCGCGGCCCTGCAGCACGGTGCGGGCGAGCGAGTACATCTCGGTGCGCGTGCGGGCGAGCTCGGCCTCTGCCTGCGTGCGGATGTCCTGCCGCGAGAGTGGCGAGGCAAGTTCGAAGCGCAGTTTCTGATCGTAGAGCGCGGCGCCGAGGCGAAAGTTGCCTTTGGCCTCGGGCAAGAGCCGCTTCTCGAGCCAGATTTGCTGCTGCGAGAGTGCCGTGCGTGCCCGCTCCACCGCGCTCTTCAACCGTGATTGATCCACGGCCGGGAGCGCCGACAGCTGCGGCAGGACCCCGTCGTTGATGATCGCGAGGATCCCGGGGTTCTGTTTGATGGCGGTCTCGGCATAGATGCGCGGCACGCGCGCGAGTTCGAGCTGCTCGCGCTCCTGCGCGAGCAGCCGCGGCAGCGCCTCCAAGCGCGCGGCTGCATTGTTGAGTCGCACCGGCAGGGACGTGAATTCACGTGCCACGAGCAGGTAGATGCTGTTACCGGTGAGATCCGTGTACACGAGCGGGTTCCAGCGCCACTCCTCGAGCTGCTCGAGACGCCACAGCTTGTACTCGAGGCTGCGTCGCAAGAGCAGCACATCGACCTGGTGCGCCCGCGACAAGTGGGGTGCGTCCATGCTCGCAAGCTGCGCGAGCAGTCCGCGGATCAGCGCCGCGCGCTCGCTGCGTGCTGTCGGCCCCATATCGTCCAGCCGGTCATCGAAGCGGTGATCGCCAAGCTGCGTCGCCGCTACCGGTGTCAATGCCAGCCACTCATTCAGGTACCGTGCCGAGACGCGTTCGAAGTCCGCTTCTGCGAGGCCAGCAGCCTGAGGGGGCGCAGGCCGCGGCGGCACGCACCCGCAGAGCGCAGCTGCCGCTGCCGCGCAGGCCAGAAGTCGTGCCAGGGCGACACGGTACACGCCGCTGCGCCGCTCCGGGGCACAAGACTTGCTAAAGGATCGCACTCGGGGTCTCCGCTTCCAGGATCTTCGCGATGATGATGACCAACAGGCGCTTCCAAGGGAAGCACGGCTACGGCGCTGCGAGGTCGCACTGGGAGTTTGGGACACAGCGATGGCAGCTCGGTCAGAGGCACAGGAAACTCGGCGTCTCGAGGCTCTCCATGCCAGCGGTATCCTGGCAGCCCCCGGAGAGAGCGCGCTCGAGCAGTTGACCGCGCTCGCCGCGCGCAGCTGTGCCGCTCCAATCGCCTGCCTCGCGCTGCTCGATGCGGACTGTGAACACTACAAGGCGAGCGTCGGACTCGCGCTCGAGCAGCTGCCGCGCGAATCAGCGCTCAGCGCCGAGAGCGTACGCACCTGCGCAGCGCTCATCGTCGATGATACGCGCCGCGACGCACGTTTCGCGCGCCACCCGTTCGTCATCGCGGAACCGCGCATCCGCTTTCTCGCCGCCGTGCCTGTGTCGACCGCGGACGGCTGCGTGCTTGGCGCTCTCTGTGTCGCAGCTCGCGCGCCGCGCGTGCTCACAGCCGAGCAGCACGGCACGCTGCAGGCACTCGCTCAGCAGGCCGCGGCCGTCATCGAGCAGGTACGCCGCATCGGAGAGTTGCGCGCGCAGCTGGCCGAGCGAGAGCGGGCTCACCATGCTCTGGTCGCTGAATCGCATGCGCGCAGCGGCTTCCTCGTAGCACTCTCCGGCGAGCTGGCGCGCATCGGGGAGCCGCAGGCACTCGTCTGTGCCGCGATGCTCAAACTGCGCGATCGCCTGAGTGCCACGCGGGCGATTCTGGCGGAGCTCGATCACGAAGCTCGGACGGCGATCCTGCTCACCCAGTGCGAGGGCGAGGATCTCAAGGTGGAGACCCTGCAGTTGCCGGCGAATTCCCTTGGGGTTGAAGTCGAGTCTCTGCAGGGCTTCACGACGATCGTGCAGGACACTCGGCGCGACAGCCGTACTGCCCATCTGTATGAGCAATGGTACGAGCCCCGCGGCGTTAGTTCGCTGGTCGCGGTACCACTGCTGCGCGGTGGCTTGCCGGTCGCTCAGCTGTCGGTCATCAACGCCGCGCCACGCCGCTGGGTGCCCTCGGAGGTCGAGCTGATCGAGCGCGTGGCGGACATCGTCTGGCCTGCGTTCGAGAAGGCGCGCGCCGACCGCCAGGCCGAGGAGTTGCTGCAGGAATCCAACCAGAGAAAGGACGAGTTCCTCGCCATGCTGGCGCACGAGCTGCGCAACCCGCTGGCACCGATCCGCAACGCCGCACAGATCCTGCGCCTGCACTCCAAGGGCAACTCGAAGCTCGAATGGGCGCGCGCGGTGATCGAGCGCCAGTCCCGTCATTTGACGCGGCTCGTCGACGACCTGCTCGATGTCTCGCGCATCGTGCGTGGACAGATCACGCTCGAGACCGCGCCCGTGGACCTGCATGATGTAGTCGAACACGCGCTCGAGACGAGCCGGCCGCTTCTCAAGGAGCGCAAGCATCAACTCGCAGTATCGGTACCGGCCGCCGAGCTGCGGCTCGATGCGGATTTGACGCGCCTGTCGCAGGTGTTCGCCAATCTGCTCATCAATGCGGCCAAGTACACACCCGAAGGGGGCCGGATCTGGCTGGAGGCCGAGCAACGCGCGAGCGAGGCGATCGTGCGCGTGCGCGACACGGGCATGGGAATCTCATCGGCGCTGTTGCCCTACGTGTTCGATCTTTTCACCCAAGGCACGCGCACCCTCGACCGTGCTCAAGGTGGGCTCGGCATCGGGCTCACTCTGGTGAAGAAGATCGTCGAGATGCACGGCGGCACGGTCGCTGCCCGCAGCCCCGGATTGGGCCTCGGCAGTGAATTCTCCGTGTGTCTGCCGTTGCGGGAGGGAACGGTGATTCCCAAGCGCGCACCAGAGGAGACTCCAGTGACGAGAGTACCGGTGCCGGCGCAGCACGTGCGCGTGCTGGTGGTGGACGACAACGTCGATGCCGCCGAGAGCATTGCAATGCTGATCAGCATCGCCGGGCACGAGGTCCGCAGTGTCCACGATGCGCAGGATGCCCTGGAGACGGCCCAGTCCTTTCAACCCGACGTCGTCCTCCTGGACATCGGCCTGCCGGGAATGGACGGCTACGAAGTCGCGCGGCGGCTACGCTCTCAACCAGCCATCCACAGCATGCGACTGGTGGCGGTCACCGGGTACGGCCAGCAGTCCGACCGCGAGCGGGCACTCGAGGCCGGCTTCGACCAGCACCTGGTCAAGCCCGTGGAGCCGGAAGCCCTGCACGCCCTGCTGGGACTCGTCGCACCCGTCGGACCACACTAAGCCGCTGAAAATTCCGCTAAAAATTCTGCCGCTGCGGACCTACTTGCCGGCTCAACTGTATATATGTACAGTGAAAAAATGGCTGACTCGATCAAAGGACGCGGTGCTGTTTCCAACCCCGCGGGTCGCTTCAATCGCACGCAGACGGAGAGTGTGGACGATGGTTGGTACCAAGAGGAGGAGTCGTCTCCGAGCCCGCCCACGACCGTCGAGCCCGATCGCGCCCGCTCGATCATCACGACCAACGACTCTCCCGATATTGGATTCGACTATTCAATCAATCCGTATCGCGGATGCGGCAATTCGTGCATTTATTGTGTACGTGACGAGACTTTGGTCCTCACGGGAGACGGTCGCACGCGAGCGATCCTTGATTTGCGCGTCGGCGATGAGATCTACGGAACGCAACGCATCGGAGCGCATCGGCGGTATATCAAGACGCGTGTGCTTGCACATTGGAGCACAATCAAACCGGCCTACAAAACTACGCTGGAAGATGGCACCGAGCTTGTGACGAGCGGTGATCATCGCTTGCTCACCGATCGCGGCTGGAAGCACGTCACCAACACTTCGCAGCAGCCACAGCGAGCGCACCTGACCGCAAACAGCAAGCTCATGGGAACGGGCGCGTTTGCCGAGGGCATGTTTGAGAGCAACGATTATCGGCGCGGTTATCTCTGCGGGATCATCCGCGGCGCTGAGCATCCGCGAACGTACGTCTATCAGCGCAGCGGGGGAGGTGGTTCTCGACGAAATCATTTTCGCCTGGCGCCCTGCGATCAGGAGGCGCTAGCCAGGGCCCAGGAATATCTTTGCGACTATCAGATTGCGACGACCGAAATCCTGTTCCAGACAGCTGCGGGGGATCGGCGCGAAATGCGTGCGCTCAGGATGCATTCGCTACCGAAAGTGGAGGCCGTTCGCGACCTCAGCAACTGGCCCACGTGCCCGACCACCCCTTGGATGGGAGGGTTTCTCGCCGGCAGCTTCGATGCCGAAGGAAGCTTCGTTCAGACGGTCCTGCGCATCTGCAATACCGATGCGGAGATCATCGACTGGCTATGCCGATGCCTGCGCGCCTTTCACTTCACGCATGTCATCGAGCGGATTCATCCAGAGGGCCGCAAGCCGCTCGACGTCGTGCGCATTACCGGAGGTCTCCGGGAGCACCTGCGCTTTTTGCACACGGTAAGACCCGCCGTCACACACAAGCTCGACTTCTCCGGCCAAGCCGTGCAGAGCGATGCGCCGCTGCGGGTGGTGAGCATAGAGCCGCTCGGTGCGATGCGTCTTTACGACATTACGACCGGCACAGAGGATTTCATCGCCAACGGCGTGATCAGCCACAACTGCTATGCTCGTCCGAGCCACGCGTACATGGGCCTGTCGTCGGGCCTGGATTTTGAGACCCGTCTTTTCTACAAAGCAGATGCTGCAAAGCTGCTGCGAGCCGAGCTCGCAAAGCCTGGGTATGTCTGCAAGCCCATCGCCATGGGCTCGAACACCGATCCCTATCAGCCGGTAGAGAAGAGCTTCGAAGTCACGCGCCACATCCTCGAAGTGCTCGCGGAGTGTATGCACCCGGTGACGATCGTCACCAAGAGCTCGCTCGTGTTGCGCGACGTTGCACTCCTGCAGGAGCTTGCGCGTAATGGCTTGACGAGCGTGACGATCAGCCTCACGTCTCTCGATCCGGAGGTCAAGCGCACACTCGAGCCGCGCGCCGCCGGGCCGCAGGCGCGTCTCAGAGTCATCCAGCAGCTAAGCGCTGCCGGCATTCCCGTCGGGGTGCTCATCGCGCCCGTGATCCCGGCCATTACGGATCACGAGCTCGAGGATCTCGTTGCCGCTGCTGTCGGCGCGGGCGCACGCAGCGTGGGCTATGTGCTGCTGCGCTTGCCTTACGAAGTGAAGACGCTCTTCCGGGAATGGCTCGCCGAGCATCACCCGCTGCGCGCAGAGCATGTGATGTCGTTGGTGCAGGCCATGCGCGGAGGTCGGGACAACGATCCACGTTTCGGATACCGAATGCGTGGCACGGGCACATTCGCGGAGCTGCTGCGCGCTCGCTTCGAGCTTGCCTGCAAGCGATCGGGTGTCTCGTCGAGGCGACAAGTCGAGCTGGATACGGGTAAGTTTCGGCCGCCGTGCCTGCCGAAGGTGCAGCTCGACCTCGACCTTTAGCGCACAGGGAACGTGGCAATAGGTCCTTGGTCTACGCCTCCAGGACCTGATCGGTGGCATACTGTGGGTGGCCTCCCGAGGCATGGACAGCGGGCGCAGGAGCGTCATCCCCGAGGTGTCCAGCGTCGCCCGGCGAGGCTGTTTGGCACCAAAGCTGCAACGTGCGGGCAAGGAAGAAGAAGCGCGCCACATGCACACGGGAATCGCAGGCGATGCAGCCCGCATTTCCTTCGAGCCGCAGCTCGAAGCTGCGGCTGTGCGCGATGGCGCGTTATGTCGCCTCGCAATTGAACATCGATGCTTCCCGCGGGCACCGGAGCAGCCGCCGAGCGTTAGCCCTGTCGGGATGCAACAACGAGCGAAATCTCCTGGGATGGTAACGCCCATGCTGGGCCCTTCAGTCAACGAATCGAGGGGTCATGCGTCGCTTTGGCCAAGCGCGGCGGTTCCTACCCTCGCCTCAGTGTGTTGACTCGCACATGCAGTCTGCTGCCGTCATTGCATCGAAAGTCTGTGGGCGCTTCGTGCTGCTCGAGAAGCTCGGCACGGGCGGTCAAGGCGAGGTGTGGCGGGCCCGAGATGAGGTGCAACACGCCGAAGTCGCCCTGAAAATTCTGCGTCCTGCGCTTGCCCGCAGCGAGAGCGCATGGAGGGCGCTCGAGCGTGAGTACGCCATCGCCTCGCAGCTCGAGCATGCCCTGATTCTCAAGGTGTTTGCGCCCGTCCGTGACCAGGAGCTGGCGGCACTGCCCATGGAGCTCGCCGCAGGTGGCGATCTACGTCGGCTGCGCGGCGTCAGTTATCTCGAGATCGTCCCGGTGCTCATCGAGGTAGCTCGCGCGCTCGAGCATGCGCATGTGCGCGGCATCATTCATCGGGATCTCAAGCCCAGCAACGTCCTGTTTGATGCGCGCGGCCATGTTCGCCTGGCGGACTTCGGTATCGCGGGAACAGTGCTGGGCTCGACAGGGGCACACGCGACGGGGACCACGGCAGGATCGCCGTTCACCGCCAGTCCCGAGCAGCTGCGTGGGGCGCCGCCCGCGGTGACCGACGACATCTATGGCCTCGGTGCGCTCGCGTACGAGCTGCTGTCGAGCTATCCACCTCACTATCCGCACTTTGATTTCCCGCGCATGCTCGATGAGCCGGTTCCGGAACTGAAACCCACGCATCAGGCACCGGCACGGCTGATCGTCCTCGTCATGACGATGCTCGCCAAGCGCGCGCAGGACAGACCCGACTCGATGGCCGAGGTCATCGAAACCCTCGAGGGCTCACTCAACGACACCCTGGTGTTCGACCTCGAGGAGGACGAGGAACTGGAGACACCTGCCGAAACGCCGTCGGCGTCGGCGCACGCCGCGCCGCAGATCCGCGTCCACGAGCTGACCCGCACATCGATCATTGCGCGCACGAGCGAGCCTGGACGGACGCCGCGCACGCGCGCGCAGCACGCCGCTGCCCGCTATGCGCTCGACCCCGAGGATGCGTGGACCAAGCCCGAGGTCCCGCGATCGCCGGCTGGCACGCCGCCATCTCCACCACGGATGCCCGACTTGCGGGTGTCCGCCTGGCCTGACCCGGCAGAGGCGCCCGAGTTCGATCCCGGTGCCGCAGAGCATGCGACGAGCGAGTCGCAGGCTCGCAGCGAGCTTTATTCGCTGTGGGCCGACGTGAAGGTGAAGCAGACGCCGATCCTCATGCGTCTGGAGCCGGAACGGCACCGAAGCTTCAAGTGGCTCCTGATCGTCGCACTGCTCGCGAGCGTGACAGGCGGCTTTCTGTGGCTTGCGCGCGTGGCACCCGAACCCGGTGTGCTGCAGTCGCGCGCGCATGAACTCAAAGTGCCCGAGCTGATGGGCATTCTCGAGCAGAGCGTGAAGCAGGGCGTGGAGCGCTCCAAGCGGGCAGTCGAACGGCTCGTCGCCGCTGCGGCCCGCCGCACCTCACCGCCCGCCGCGGCGCTCAATCCCGGCACGCCCACGCCCGGCCGCGAGCCTGCAGACACGCCGGCACCTCCGGCGGGCTCTGCACCGACCCCAGCGCCCGCGGACTCTGCACCGACCTCAGCGCCCGCGGAGTCTCCAAGCGCGGCGCCCGCGGCAGATTCACCCTCGAGCGCACCATCCCGTGCGAGCGTGATGGCTCATGTGGCGGCACTGGATGCACGCGGGGCCGGTGCATGGGGCGGCGCGCCATACGTGGCCGCCAAAGCGCGCGTGGCAGAGGCGCAAAGCGCGGCAGATGCGGGCAATGCGGCGCTGTCCGCCGAGCGGCTGGCCGAGGCGGAGCGCCTGCTGGGCACGGTCGACCAAGAGACCGCGCAGGCGCTCGCCGCCGAGTTGGGTGCCGGTGAGCAAGCCCTGAAAGACGGAAACTCGGGCGCTGCGCGTCAGGCCTTCGATCTCGCAAGGCGCATCGATCCCAGCAACCAGCGCGCGCAGGTCGGGTTACATCGGGCCCGCCTGCTTGATGGCGCGCAGCCACTGCTGGCCGATGGCGCGAGCGCCGAAGGCGCACACGACTACGCGCGTGCGGAGCAAGACTACAAGAAAGCCCTGGCTCTGGATCCGAACAACGCAAAGGCACACGCCGGGCTGCAGCGCACGGATGCGGTGCGCGGCTCCGACGAATACGCGCAGGACGTGCGCGCAGGTTCCGCGGCACTTTTTGCTTGGCACCTGGACGATGCACGCGCCGCCTTCGAGCGGGCACACGCAGTGGATCCGCAGGGACGGGAGGCCGCGGAGGGCCTCGATAAAGTACATGAGGCGCTGCGCGGGCGTGATTTCTCGGTGTTGCGCAAACATGCCGAGAGCCTCGAGGCGCAAGAGCGCTGGCGCGATGCGCTCAATGAATACGACTCTGCGCTCAAGCTCGATCCGTCGCTCGGGTTCGCACAGGAGGGCAAGGCCCGGGTCGCGGCGCGTGCCGACTTGGCCGATCGCTTGCAGGCGCTGCTCGATGATCCGCAGCGCCTGCACTCCCCTGCCGTGCGCAGCGAGGCAATTGGACTTATCAATCGGGTCGATACGCTGGAGCCGGCGGCGGGGCCCACGACGCGCTCGCTCGCCACGCGCCTCTCCGCCCTGCTACCCGAGTACAACAAGCTCGTGCATCTCGCGCTGGTGTCCGACAACGCGACCCAGGTGCAGATTTCCCAGATCGGCTCGTTCGGAACCTTCGCGCGGCGGGAAATCGAGCTCAAGCCCGGAAGGTATACGGTGATCGGCACGCGTGCCGGCTATCGTGACGTGCGCAGGGAAGTGACAGTAGCGCCAGGCCAGGACGCTCAGACCATTAGCGTGCGCTGCGACGAGCCGACATCATCTGGCTGAGCCACCCAGGCGGCTCCCGGCCGCGGGAGGTGTCTACATCCGTGTCGTGGAGCAGCGGATACGGTAAACTGCCCGAAAATCCCACACTAGAAAATGTTCTCGCGCCGGTGGGGCATCTATGGCGGATTCTGCGGGCAATGTCGCTCTGATCGCGGGCGCCAGCGGTCTCGTGGGCAGTCATCTGCTCGCGAGGCTGCTCGAGTCCGAAGATTTCACACGTGTCTATGCCGTCACGCGGCGTGCTCTCAAGCAGGAGCATGCGCGGCTCGCCAACCGCATCGTGCGCTTCGAGACTCTCGAGACACAGTTGAAGGGCCTGGTATGCCACACGGCGTTCTGCTGTCTCGGCGAGGGGCCCGGCGAGGATTCGAGCCCACGCGCTGCGCGTTTCGCGCACGTACTCGCGTTCGCTCGCGCCGCGAAGGCCTCCCAGGCGCAACGGCTGGTCATGCTCTCGTGCATGGGGGCGGATGAGCATTCGGAGAACACGCGCTTGCGCATCAAAGGCGAGATCGAGCAGGCGCTTGAAGCGCTCGGCTTCGCCTCGCTCGATATCCTGCGGCCCGGGCCGCTGCTCGGCATGCGACGCGAGATGGGTTTCGCGGCGCTCACGCGCACGCTGATGATGCCCCTGGTGAATCTCGCTCTGGTCGGCGCCCGCGAGCAGTATCGCGGCATCGAGGCACGCACGGTCGCGGACGCGATGATGGGTGCGGCGCGCTCCGGACGGCGCGGCGTATACCGTTATACATATTCGGGCATCTGCGCTCTTGCGGGAGGCAAGACCCAGCAGGGCGCGGCGCGCAGCGCAGCGAAAGTCGGGTAACCGTCGGTGCCGCGGGCTGGACAGCTGCCCGCGTAGCGGCCAAGCAACGTACGCCACGTAACGCTGCGCCGCGGCAGCACCAGCCGCGAAAATAACGTGATCGAGTTCACATCCGGCTGGGCCGTGCCATGCCAGATTGAGCCAAACAACAGTCAGGCAGCGGCTCGCTGTCCCCCCCAGTGCCAAAGCATCGATCAGCAGCGCGGAGTTTCGCGGAAACGGCCTTGGAGATATTGCTTCGGCCGTTGCCGAGCCGCATCGGACGCCGCATGGCAGCGGCTCTGGTGCTTTGTGCCATGCTGCCGCTGCTTGCTTTCGCGGTGCTTGCAGTGGCCGCCAACGTGGCGCCGCGCACGGCGCTGCTGATCGCGATGGTGTGTGCGCTCACCTGTGCGGTCGCCCTCGCGTTTCACCTCACGCGCAGCTATGCGCCCCCCTTGCGGACGTTGCGGGCGGGACTCGCCGCGCTGCAGGCACGGCGCTTCGAGCCACTGCGTTTCAGCGGCAGCGACGAGCCGCGCGAGCTTCTCGAGGCGCTGAGTCGCTGCGCGGCGAGCATCGAGGAGCAGATGCGTGCGCTCGAGACGGTCGGTGAGATCGATCGACTGCTGCTCGGCTCCGTGGGCCTCGAGCAGGTGCTCGACGCCATTCTCTCGCGCGTACAGACCGTCACCCACTGCCACAGTGTCGGCATTGCGCTGCGCGATGCAGACGCCCCCGGGCGCGGGCGCGTCTACATGGCCGTCTCCGGGCTCAATGATCTGCCGGTGAGCCGCGTTGCGCTCGATGACGATATGCTCGCGACATTGGCCTCCGAGACGCAGGGCCTGACGATCGCGCGCTGCGAGGACACCCGCCACAGCTTCTTGAAGCCGCTGCAGGAAACCGGCGCCGAGATCTTCTGGGTGTGGCCGGTCACAGTGGCCGATCGGGTCGAGGCGATACTGGCCGTCGGCTATCATGAGGTTCCGACGGTCGACCCGCATGTCGTGCGCTGCGGCGGCGATTTCGCCGCGCGCCTAGCCATCGCGCTCACGAAGCGCGCACGCGATGAGCAGCTGTACCGCCAGGCGCACTATGACCCTCTCACGGCACTGCCGAACCGGCTGCTGTTCCGCGACCGTCTGCAGCAGGAGCTCGCGAACTCCTCTGCGGGCATTGCACGCGGGGCGCTGCTGTATATCGATCTCGATCACTTCAAGAAGGTGAACGACGGCTTCGGCCATAGCGTCGGCGATCAGTTGCTCACGATCGTGGCGCAGCGCCTGCGCGCGTGTGTGAAGGACGGCGATACCGTCGCGCGGCTCGGCGGAGACGAGTTCACGGTTCTGCTGCGCAATATCACCGATGCGGAAGCCGCACAGACGATCGCCGAACGCATCGTGGATGCTCTGCGACTGCCAGTGAACATCGGCGGCCGCGACCATGAGGTCTGTGCCAGCATCGGCGTCGCGCTCATTCCCGATGACGGCAGCAACATCGATCAGCTGCTGCGCAATGCCGACACCGCGATGTACCGCGCCAAGGACAACGGACGCGGCTGCACGATGTTCTTCGAGCGCAGCATGGGCGCCAAGTCCCACAGCATCAGCGACAGCGGCCTCGCGCGCGCGCTGCGCCGGCGCGAGTTCTCGCTCTTCTATCAGCCGCAGTTCGCGGTCACGGACGGCGCCGTCGCCGGAGTGGAGGCGCTCCTGAGGTGGCAGTCGGCGCGCGATGGCCTGCGCTATCCCGAGGAGTTCGTACCGGCCGCGGAGGAGAGCGGCCTGATCGTCGATATCGGCGGCTGGGTGCTCGAGACTGCGTGTGCGCAGCTGGCCGCATGGCGCGAGGAGGGCATCGCTCCGCCGCGCGTGTCGGTCAACGTCAGCCCGCAGCAGCTACGGCATGCGGACTTTCACCGCACGCTGCGCCGGATCCTCGACAAGTATGCGATCGCAGGCGAGCTCTTCGACGTGGAGATCACCGAGCGTGTCTTCGCCGACGAGGCAGCCTCGGCCGCGCTGCTGCGTCTCGCGCAATCCGGAGTGCGCATCGTTCTCGACGATTTCGGCACGGGCTACAGCTCGTTGAGTTATCTGCGCCAGTATCCGATCGACATCGTGAAGATCGATCGCGGCTTCCTCGCCGACGTGGCCACGAATCCTGCCTCTGCCACCCTGGTGGAGACGATCATCGTCATGGCGCACGCTCTCGGCAAACGAGTCGTCGCCGAGGGTATCGAGACACTCGAGCAGCTCGACTTCCTGCGCGAGCGCCGCTGCGATCTGGCCCAGGGATTCTACTTGGCACGCCCGCTCGCCACCCCAGCGGTCACGGAGCTGCTGCATGCACGCTCAGCGACGGCAGGCGAGCCTCCCGGCGTGCGCGTCGCGAGCTGATCGCGCCTTGCGAGCTGATTCACGCCTCGCGAGCTGATCGCCCCCGCATGGCGCCGCGCACCTGAGGCACGCAAGGGTCGCGCATCGTTAAGTTCTCTCGGCCGCGCGAGGCGGCGCGCGTCATAGCGCGGACGTGTGATCCGGTGTGTGATTCAATGCACAGATTCTCGCTTGACTGATCGTCGCGAGTTGCCGACACTTCGGGGGTGTAAAGGGCAAACCCGTTGAAAGACGGGGACGCAAAGCCACCGGTCTAAAGGACGCGCTTCCTATGACGGCGGGGTTGCCACCGGCCAATTGCGCCTGCTGCGCACCGCGTGCCTTCCTTTCGCCCCGTGAGCCGCGTCGTACCGCGCGCCGCGTCCGTTCGATGGATCGTTCCGGGGAAGACGCATGAAACTATCAACTGCCCAACCGAATGCGGGAACGCCGCGCAGCGCAGCCCGCACCGATGCGGCGCCCGTCGTCGCCAGCGGCCCATTCGTCATCAATCTGTGTTCGTCCACGACGCCCATGGCGCTGTCGCAGCCGGAGTCTGCCGAGCTCAAACGTTTCAGCTTCTACGTGAGCCGCCGGCTCGAGGATGGCCGCGAGCGCTTTCGCTTGCACATGGGGCACTTCCAGACCCTCGCGGAGGCCGAGGAGTGGCTCGGCGTGGTGCGCGAGGTTTATCCGGGTGCCTGGGCGGGCGAGGCGCCTGGCAAGCGCCTGCGCGAGCGCACGGCTGCTGCCGCCGCGGTGTCGGTGCCTAAAGCAGCACCGATCCCGCCGGCGGTTCCTGCCGCGACACGGCAGCCGCCCGCGGCGGGGATGACAGCTGCGCCCGCGCAGCGTGCGCCCGCTCGCGGCATGCCCGCGCCCGCGCAGAATGCACCCGTCAGATCCGGCGCCGAGCGGGCGCGCGCGACGACGCAACCCGCGATGAGCTCCAAGCCAGCTGCGCCGAATGTCGCAGCACGTCAGAGCGCCCCGCCGCGAGCTGTCCGCGCGGTGCCGACGCTGCGCGCGGCTGCAGCCCCCCAGCAAGCGCCGCGCACGCAAGCCACGGCGCGCGCTCAAACAACGCAGCCGAGCAACGCCGCGGTTACAGCGCGTCCGCCGGCGATGTCCTCGGCACCAAAATCGCAACTCCAGCAGCCACCCGCACAGAAGGCGACGCAGCCCCAGCGCCGTGCCCAGCCGAGCGCAAACGCGGTCCGTTCCGCAACACCCGCTCAGGCAGGCGCCAAGGCACGTGCCGCCCACGCTCTTTCTGTCTCGAATGTGCGGGAGGTGCTGGCAGCACTCGATGAGACGGGCGCAACGCGGCAGATGCCTGCGCCGCGGCTGCCCGCCGCGCAAGTGCCGACGCCGCAGCGCTCGAGCGCGCCCGCGGCGCGGCCCGACCTGTCAGATTCGCAGGTGCTCAGGGTACTCGAACAACGCCGTGCCGATGGCAGCCGTGCGGAGGTGGATACGAGCGTCGCGCTGCTGCGTCCCGAGGACACCGCCACACGGCGTGCCCTGCACGAGGCGGTCGCAACGGATTCGGCCGTCTCCTTCGCGGTGCAGCTCGATTGGTCAGTGCAGCCGATCGATGTGCGCAAGGTGCCGCCTCTTGCAATCTTCAGTGCCTACACTCTCTATAGCGTGGAGGGCAGTCGGGAGGGCCGCCGCTGGTACGGCCTGCGCCTCGGTTTCTTCAGCGATGCGATCTCCGCGAAGCAAGTCGCGCATTACGTGCGCTCGGAGTTCACGTCCGTCGCCGTCGTACCGGTGAGTCCGAAGGAGCGCAACCGCGCGAGCGAGGCGGAGAAGAATGCGCTCGCCAAGCCGCCCGGTGGCGCTGCGCGCCCGAAGAACAAGCTTCCCGACGGGTCGAGCGAGTTCAAGCTCATCGATGATCTGCCGGCAGCGCCGAAACCGTCGCAGCCCGCGAGCGCACCTCAGGGGGCATCTCACGCATCACCGCCGATGCACCCCGTGCAGGCAGCCACGCCGACAGCCTCCGTCGCGCCGGCCGATGCCGTGCACGGCCATGCACCCCGGACAGCCGCCGCTGCGGCGCCGAAAGGCTCCGCGTCCGGCTCCGTGTCTGGCTCCGCATCCAAGCGCGCCTCGCGCAGCCCGGCGGGACGTGTGGTGAAGGCTCGTGACCGGCGCTCACCGCAGACTCTCGAAGAGACTCTGGAGATTCTCGGCGCCGATCAGCTGCAGATCGACGATGGTAGCGGTGAGACTCTGAACGACAGCGGCGTGCGCCACCTCAAAGTCGAAGTGCGCAAGGAGTCGCCGTTCACGCGGCTGCTCGATCGCCTGGCCGAGCGGGCACGGCGCGAGCGTTAGCGAGCCGCGCGCTCGCCGCCACCGGCGCTAGCGCTTGCCGAAAAGCTTATCCAGCGCCGCACGCGCCTTGTCGACCTCGGCCGTGTTCGGAGGCGTATAGGCGCTCGAGCGCGGCTTGAAGAAGTCGCAGAAGTTCGCGTGCTCCTTGTCGCGCACCTCCTCGGCTATGGGCTCCCGGCAATGCTTCGCCACACGTGTGTCGTAGTCCACGCACATGCGGCAGACATGCAGCTCGGCGCGGCAGCGCGGGCATTCCTCCAGGCGGCGTAGCGGCAGGGTGAGCGCGGCGAGCGAGGCGCCGCACTTCCAGCAAACCAGATCGTGAGACATGGGAGTAGATTACTCCCCGGCACGCTCGCGCAGGAATGCGGCGAGCACCTCTCCGGTGTGCGAGCGGGCCTTCTTCGCCGCCACCTCCGCCGGTGCGCCCTGTGCAACGATGCGCCCCCCATCCGCACCGGCCTCGGGGCCCATGTCGATGATCCAGTCCGCCTCGGCGATCACATCGAGATTGTGCTCGACGACGACCGCGGTGTTGCCCGCATCGATCAGCCGGTGCAGCACCAGGATGAGCTTCTCGACATCGGCCATGTGCAATCCGACGGTCGGCTCGTCGAGCACGTAGAGAGTGTGCTTGGGCTGCGCCCGCGGACCCATGCGAACATCGGCGCGCACCTTGGAAAGCTCGGTGACGAGCTTGATGCGCTGTGCCTCGCCGCCCGAGAGCGTTGGGCTCTGCTGGCCGAGCGTGAGATAGCCGAGGCCCACATCCTGGAGCAGCTTCAGCGCGTGGTGCACGCGCGGATGAGCGGCGAAGAATACGACGGCGTCATCGACGCTCATCGCGAGCACATCCCCGATGCTCTTCTCGCGCCAGAGTATTGCGAGCGTCTCCGAGTTGAAGCGGCGGCCGCCGCATACGTCGCAGAGCACTTTGACATCCGGCAGGAAGCTCATCTCGATGGTCTTGACGCCTTGCCCCTCGCACGCCTCGCAGCGCCCGCCGGCGGTGTTGAACGAGAAGCGGCTGGCACTGTAGCCGCGGATGCGTGCCTCGGTCGTGCCGGCGTAGATGCTGCGGATATCGTCCCAGAATCCGACGTAGGTCGCCGGACACGAGCGCGGGGTCTTGCCGATCGGCGTCTGGTCGACCTCCAGCACCCGGTCGACTCTGTCGAGTCCGTGCACGGCGCGACAGCCCACGAGCTCGCCGCGCGCGCGCGCACTGCGCTTCTTGCCGTTGGCGGCGGTGCTGCCCTTGCCGCCGTTCGCCTGGCCGGCGCGCCGCGCCTTCTGCTCATCACCGACGAGCCGCCTGAGATTGGCGTAGAGCACGTCCCTTGCGACGGTGGACTTACCCGAGCCCGAAACTCCAGTGATGAGCACCAGCCGCCCGAGAGGCACGCGCACGTCCACGCCTCTCACGTTGTGCAGCTCGACGCGCTCGAGCTGCAGCGCGGGTGAGCGCATCGTGGTCTCGCGGCGCGGCTCTGCCGGATGACGCAGTGGAGCGCGCAGGAAGCGACCCGTCGTCGAGCGCGGGTTCGCCATCAGATCCGCGACCGTGCCGGCGCCGACGACCTCACCGCCGAGCACTCCGGCTCCAGGACCGAGGTCGAGGACGTGATCGGCGCGCCGGATCGTCTCCTCGTCATGCTCGACCACGACCAGCGTATTGCGATGCGAAGTGAGCTCGGCGAGCGATTCGAGCAGCACGCGATTGTCGCGCGGATGCAGGCCGATCGTCGGCTCATCGAGCACGTAGCACACGCCCTGCAGGTTGGAGCCGAGCTGCGCGGCGAGCCGAATGCGCTGCGCCTCACCACCGGAGAGTGTGGGCGCCGCGCGATCCAGGGTCAGGTAGCCGAGACCCACCCGCTCGAGAAATGCGAGTCTCGCGCGAAGCTCCGCCAGCAGATCGCGCGCGATCTCCTGTTCGCGCGCATCGAGCTTCAGCTTGGCGAGAAACTGGGCCGCCTCCGCCACGGACTGAGCGGCGAGCGTGGCGATGGAGCGCTCGCGAAAGCGCACGTTGAGAGCGATCGGATTCAGCCGCTGTCCCTGGCAGCCCGCGCAGCTGCGCGGCTCGCGCTCGTACCACTCGTTCCACCACAGCTCCTCGCCGCTCTGCTCGGCGTCGAAGCCGCTCATCTCGAGACCCGTGCCGTAGCAGCTCTCGCACCAGCCGTGCTTGGAATTGAAGGAGAAGAGCCGCGGATCGAGCTCGGCGAAGCTGCGCCCGCAGGAAGGACAGGCGCGCTTGGTCGAGAACATCGTGGTGCGCGCGGCGCCGTTCACCTGCACGCTCACGAGACCCTTGCCGAAGTCGAGGGCGCGCGCGAGCGCCTCGTGCAGGGCCCCATCGTTCTTCGCGCTCACGGCGAGCTTGGCGACCGGCAGCTCGATCGTGTGCTCTTTGAAGCGATTGAGGCGCGGCCAGCGCGCGGTGGGCAGCAGCGTGCCGTCGACGCGCAGCTCGCGGTAGCCCTTCTTGGAGGCCCATTTCGCGAGATCGGTGTAGAAGCCCTTGCGCGCGACGACCAGCGGCGCGAGCAGCGTGATGGTCCGGCCGCGAAACTCACGCAGCAGCTGCGCGGCAATCGAGCCGGTGCTCTGGGGCTCGATGCGCGTGTCGCAGTCGGGGCAGTACTGCACACCGAGCTTTACGTAGAGCAGGCGCAGAAAGTGATAGATCTCCGTGAGCGTTGCCACCGTGCTCTTGCGTCCGCCGCGGCTGGTGCGCTGCTCGATCGCAACGGTGGGTGGGATGCCGAAGATCGCATCGACGTCCGGCCGGGCGGCGGGCTGCACGAACTGCCGTGCGTATGCGTTCAGCGACTCGAGATAGCGGCGCTGGCCCTCGTTGAAGAGGATGTCGAAGGCGAGCGTCGACTTGCCCGAACCGGACACGCCGGTGATCACAGTGAAGCGATCGTGCGGGATGCGCACTTCGATGTTCTTGAGGTTGTGCTCGCGGGCGTTGTGGATCAGCACGGCGTCACGCACATGTCCGTTGCCGCGCACGTAGTCCGCGCGCGGCTCCGCAACAGCGGGCACCGCTGCGGCCGCGGCCTCACCGAGAGCGCGCGCATATGCGGCGAGTGCGCGTCCGGTATGCGAGCGATCGTGCTCGCACAGCTGCGCCGGAGTGCCCGCGGCCACCACCTCGCCGCCACGGTCTCCGCCCTCCGGACCGAGATCGATGACCCAGTCGGCGGCGCGAATCACATCGAGATTGTGCTCGATGACGATCAGCGAATGACCAGCGACCAAGAGCTTGCGAAAGGCGCGCAGCAGCTTGGCGACATCGTCGAAGTGCAGTCCGGTCGTCGGCTCGTCGAACAGGAACAGCTTGCCGTGATGGGTCGTGCTCGCGGCACTCGCCGCAGCCTCCGCCAGATGGCCGGCGAGCTTCAGACGCTGTGCTTCACCGCCGGAAAGCGTCGGCACGGGCTGCCCGAGGCGCACGTACTCGAGCCCCACGTCCGCAAGCGGCCGCAGTCGCTCGGCCAGCTCGCGCGTGTCGGCAACGAAGGCGAGCGCCTCGGTGACCGTCATCTCGAGTACGTCGGCGATGCTGGCGCGGCGCCCGTCGGCGCCCTCGCGCTTCACCTCGAGCACCTCCTCGCGGTAGCGGCGGCCGTTGCAATCCGGGCAGCGCAGATACACGTCGGAGAGAAACTGCATCTCGACGTGCTCGAAGCCGTTGCCGCTGCAGGTTGGGCAGCGGCCGTTGCCCGAGTTGAAACTGAATGTCCCCGCCGTGTACTTGCGTTCCTGCGCGGCCGGCTCGGCGGCGAAGAGCTCGCGCACCACATCGAATGCGCCGACGTAGCTCGCCGGATTCGAGCGCGTGGTGCGCCCGATGGCGGCCTGATCGACCATGACCACGGCGTCGATGAGCTCGGCACCGCGCAGCGCCGTGAACTGCCCTGGGGCCTCGGTGGGCAGGCCCTTGTACTTGAGCAGCGCCGGGTGCAGCACATCCTCGATGAGCGTGGATTTCCCTGAGCCCGAAACGCCCGTGATGCATACCAGGCGCTTCAATGGAATCCGCACATCGATGCTCTTGAGGTTGTGCTCGCTTACGCCACGGATCTCGAGCCAACGATTGGCGCGCGCCTCGGCGATCGCACCCTGCGGGGGACCACCGGGGAGCTGAGCTGCGCGCTCTTGCGGCCACGCCGTAAGCGCCGCGGAGGGGGCGCCGACACTCTTGCGTCCGCTCAGATAGTCGGCGGTCAGCGATTGACGGCAGCGCGCAAGCTCGCGCGGCGTGCCGAAGAACACGACGTCGCCCCCACGCTCGCCCGCGCCCGGACCAAGATCGAGCACGCGATCGGCCTCGAGCATGATCTGCGGATCGTGCTCCACGACGAGCAGCGAGTTGCCCGCATCGCGCAGCCGCTTCATGACCGTGATGACGCGCTGCATGTCGCGCGGGTGCAGACCGATCGAGGGCTCATCGAGCACGAACAGCGTGTTGACGAGCGAGGTCCCGAGCGCCGTCGTGAGATTGATCCGCTGCACCTCACCGCCGGAGAGGGTGCGCGATTGCCGGTCGAGCGTCAGGTAGCCGAGTCCAACGTCTTCGAGGTAGCCCACGCGGCCCATGACCTCGCGCAGCAGCAGGTCGGTCGCCTCATCGAGCGGGCGCGGCAGCTCGAGCCGGCGGAAGAACTCGCAGACACGCTCGATCGGCAGCAGCATGAGATCGTGGATACAAAGCCCGGGAAGCGCCGCGAGAGTCGAGTCGGCCCAGCGCACGCCCGCAGGGCGGAAGCGCGCCGCGCCGCCGAGCACGGCATCGGCAAGCTCGCGGTTGCCGAGCCGCCAGAGCAGCGCCTGGGTCTTGAGCCGCGCGCCGTGGCAGACCGCGCACGGCGTGTAGGCACGATAGCGTGACAGCAGCACGCGCACGTGCATCTTGTAGGCCTTGGACTCGAGCCATTGAAAGAAGCGCTTTGCGCCGTACCAGACGCCGTCCTCCCAGCGTCCCTCTCCGTCCAACACCCAGCTGCGCTCGGCGGCACTCAGCTCGCGCCAGGGGCGATCGAGGGAGATGCCGCGCTTCTTCGCAAACTTCAGCAGGTCGTCCTGGCATTCGGCGTAGGACTTGGTCTGCCAGGGCTTGATCGCGCCGTCGCGCAGCGACTTGCTTTCATCGGGCACCACGAGGCCGTAGTCGATGCCGATGGTGCGCCCGAAACCACGGCAGTTCTCGCAGGCCCCTACCGGCGAGTTGAACGAGAACAGGCTCGGCACCGGTTCTCGATAGGCAATGTCGCACTCGGCGCAATGCAACTCGCTCGAATAGCGCCAGGCCTCACGAGCGCGCGGCGGCTCCTCATCCCCGATCAGGTACACGCACACTCGTCCGTGCCCGAAGCGCAGTGCGGCCTCCAGCGACTCGAGCACCCGCCCACGCTCGGCGTGACCGGCACGAAAGCGATCCTGCACGACCTGCAGCACGCGCGCGGGCGCACCCGCAGCCGCGCGCCGCTTGCGACCGCCGGTGCGCCGCCCCTTCTCGGGCCGACCCGCGGCGCGGGCGGCGGCGGCCGGCTCGCCGTCCGTCGGAGCCGCTGCCCCGTCCGCCATCGCTCGCGCCGGTAAGCTCAGCTCGCCCGCCTCGAAAATGCGCGTGTAGCCCTGCTTCTCGAGCAGTGAGCGCACCTCGGCCTCGTCGAAACGCTCGGGGATCGGCACCGGGAAGCAGAGCAGCAGGCGCGGATCGGCTGCGGCGCCGGCACGCCGCACGATCTCCTCGTAGATGCTCTCGGCCGTGTCGCGCCGTACGCGCTGGCCGCAGCATTCGCAGTAGAGCACCGCGGCGCGCGCGAAGAGCAGCTTGAGATGATCGTTGAGTTCCGTCATCGTGCCGACGGTCGAGCGCGAGGTGCGCACCGGATTGGTCTGATCGATGGCGATGGCCGGGGGAATGCCTGCGATCGAGTCGACCTGCGGCTTGTCCATGCGATCGAGGAACTGCCGCGCGTAAGGGGAGAAAGTCTCCACGTACCTGCGCTGTCCCTCCGCGTAGAGCGTATCGAACACGAGCGAGGACTTGCCCGAGCCAGAAACGCCCGTCACCACGATCAGCTCGTTGAGCGGGATCGCGAGCGTCAGGTTCTTCAGATTGTTCTGGCGTGCACCGTGCACGCGGATGACATCGGTCATTCGAGTACCACTGATCGGGGGACGCCCGAATACGCGGAGGGATTCGGCGCGCATCGGACCGGCTATTATAGCTCATCGCCCTGGCTCCCAGGCGCACCCGGAAGACAGATGCCGTGAGCGACGATAGCCGCCCCCTCGAGTTCGCCACGCGCGTCATCCACGGTGGCCAGCGTCCCGATCCGCTCACGGGAGCGGTGATGCAGCCGATCTATCTGACCTCGACCTATGCGCAGTCGAGCCCGGCGGTGCACCAGGGCTACGACTATGCGCGCACGCGCAATCCCACGCGTGATGCGCTCCAGGCATGCCTCGCCAACGTGGAAGGCGGCCGCGCCGCATTCGCGTTCGCCTCCGGCATGGCCGCCTCATCGACGGTCGTCGAGCTGCTCGATGCCGGCGCACACGTCATCGCCTCGCACGATCTGTACGGCGGTAGCTACCGGCTGTTTGAGAGGATTCGCAAGCGCTCGGCCGGCCTGTCCGTGAGCTTCGTGAACCTCTCCGATCACAGCGCGATCGAGGAAGCCATCAAGCCCCGCACCCGCATGATCTGGGTGGAGTCGCCGACCAATCCCACCTTGCGGCTCGTCGATCTCACAGCGCTCGGCGAGCTCGCCCGGCGGCACGGCCTGCTCACGGTCTGCGACAACACCTTCGCGACGCCCTACATTCAGCGCCCGCTCGAGCACGGCATCGACGTCGTGGTGCACTCGGCGACCAAGTATTTGAACGGCCATTCCGACGTGCTCGGCGGGGCGGCGATCGTCACCGATGCGGGACTCGCCGAGCAGCTCAAGTTTCTGCAGAACGGTCTCGGCAGCATGTCCGGGGCGCTCGATTCCTTTCTGCTGCTGCGCGGGGTAAAGACGCTCGATGTGCGCATGGAGCGGCACTGCGCGAACGCGCTCGCGGTGGCGCAGTTCCTCGAGTCCCACCCCCGGGTCGCACGGGTTCACTATCCCGGCCTTGCGAGTCACCCGCAGCACGAGCTTGCGCAGCGCCAGATGCGCGGCCGCTACGGCGGCATCGTGAGTGCCGAGCTGCGCGGCAGCCTCGCCGAGGTGCGCGCGTTCCTCGAGCGCTGCCGGCTGTTCGCTCTCGCCGAGAGTCTCGGGGGCGTGGAGAGCCTGATCGAGCATCCTGGCCTCATGACGCATTCGCAGCTGCCGGCGCAGATGCGTGCGGCGCTTGGCATCTCTGATGGGCTGGTGCGCTTGTCCGTCGGCATCGAAAGCGCGCAGGATCTGATCGAGGATCTGCGCTCCGCTCTGGGATAAGCTCGCTTCTGCTGCGCGGCCTCAGGGCTCGGCGGGAGCGATCCCTGCGTCGCCCGTGCCGTGGCCGTCATTCGCATCGGCGTGTCCGGCTGGCGCTACGGGCCCTGGCGCGGACGCTTTTACCCACGGGGTCTGCCGCAGCGGGCGGAGCTCGCCTATGCGGCACGCAGATTCTCCGCCATCGAGCTCAACGGATCGTTCTATTCTCTGCAGCGTCCGCAGAGCTATGCTCTATGGTATCGCGACACCCCCGCTGGGTTCGTGTTCGCCGTCAAGGGCGGACGTTACATCACTCACATGCTCAAGCTGCGCGGCATCGAGCAGCCGCTTGCGAATTTCTTCGCATCGGGAGTGTTCAATTTGCGCGAGAAGCTCGGCCCGATTCTCTGGCAGTTCCCTGTCAGCTTTCGCTACGAGCAGGCGCGTGCCCGGCTCGAGCCGTTTCTCGAGCTGCTGCCGAAGACGACGCTTGCCGCGCTCACCCTCGCGCGCAAGCGCTCGCGCCGCATGCAAGGCCGCGTACGGCTTGCGATCGATCGAGTGCGGCCACTGCGCCACGCGATCGAGGTACGCCACGAGAGCTTTCGCGATCCCTCCTTCCTCGAGCTGCTGCGCGCGCACGGGGCGGCCCTCGTGATCACCGAGGGGGCAGGGCGCTGGCCACTCCCGACGGCCATCACCGCCGACTTCGTATACCTGCGTCTGCACGGCGACAAGGATCTCTACCGTAGTGGCTACTCGGACCGGGCGCTGGAGCGTTGGGCAGAGCGTATACGGACCTGGCATCTCGACCGCGCCAATGGCGGCCCCCGGGATGTCTACTGCTTCTTCGATAACACCGACGACAAGCTGCGAGCCCCCCGTGACGCGCAGACTCTGGCGCACGAGCTGAGCGATCTGCTGTAATTCTCGATTCCATGCAAAGCGCACGCGACATCACGAGCTATCGCAAGCACTGGGCCGAGCGCTTCGGCACGGCGCCCTTCCTGCCGATGACGCGCGCGGAGATGGATGAGCTCGGCTGGGACAGCTGCGATGTGGTCGTCGTGAGCGGGGATGCCTACGTCGACCATCCGAGCTTCGGCATGGCCATCATCGGTCGCGTGCTCGAGGCGCAGGGTTTTCGCGTCGGCATCATCGCGCAGCCCGCTTGGCGCAGCGCCGAGCCCTTTGCCGCCCTGGGGCGGCCGAACCTGTTCTTCGGCATTACGGCCGGGAACATGGATTCGATGGTGAATCGCTATACCGCGGAGCGCCGCATCCGCAGCGACGACGCCTATACCCCGGGCGGCGTGGGCGGCCAGCGCCCCGACCGCTCCGTGATCGTCTACGCCCAGCGCGCGCGCGAGGCCTTCAAGGATGTGCCGATCGTCATCGGCGGCATCGAAGCCTCATTGCGTCGCATCGCACACTTCGACTATTGGTCCGAGAAAGTGCGCCGCTCGATCCTGCTCGATGCGAAGGCGGACCTGCTCGTGTACGGCAACGCCGAGCGGCAGATCTGCGAGATCGCGCATCGCCTGGCTGCCGGCGACAGCATCGCCCAGATCACGGATGTGCGCGGCACGGCCTTTCTGCGTCGCGGCACTGCGGATGCTTGGATCGAGATCGATTCGACGCATCTGGATGTGCCGGGAGAGGTGCAGGCTCCGGTCGATCCGTATGCGCTGGAGGCGCCGCAGGCGCCCCGTAGCGCTTCGCCGACGCGCAGCGAGCAGGTCGTGCGCTTCGTGCGGCGCGTGAAGAACGCCGATCGCGGGCGCAGCGTCGTGCGCATGCCCTCGTTCGAGCAGGTGTGCGCCGATCCGGTTCTCTACGCGCATGCCTCGCGCATCCTGCACCTCGAATCCAACCCCGGAAATGCGCGCGCGCTGGTGCAGAAACACGGGGACGTCGACGTGTGGCTCAATCCGCCGCCGATTCCACTGACGACGACCGAGCTCGACTGGGTGTACGAGCGGCCCTATCGCCGCAGGCCGCATCCGCAGTATGGCGATGCGGGCATCCCCGCCTACAAGATGATCCGCTTCTCGATTGCCATTCAGCGCGGTTGCTTCGGCGGCTGCACGTTCTGCTCGATCACCGAGCATGAGGGCCGCATCATTCAGAGCCGCTCAGAAGCGTCGGTGCTGCGCGAGGTCGAGCAGGTCCGTGACCGGGTGCCGGGCTTCACCGGCGTGATCTCAGACCTTGGCGGCCCGACCGCGAACATGTATCGGCTTGCCTGCAAGAGTCGCGAGATCGAGAGTGCTTGCCGCCGGCCATCCTGCGTGTTCCCGGGCATCTGCCCCAATCTGAACACCGACCACTCGTCACTGATTGAGCTCTATCGCAAGGCGCGCGCGCTGCCCGGCA
>DATJVD010000035.1:0-178253 GCA_035501955.1 Steroidobacteraceae bacterium | reverse complement strand
TTTCTGGCTCGGCGAGGCAGACTGCCGCAAGGTTGAGTGATGCCGCCACGCTTTGTCTTAGTCACTCGGTGGCAGCTCAAGGGACCCATCGATCCGATATGGGAAGCGATCTATCATTCGGAGGGCTGGCCGAACTGGTGGAAGTACGTGCGACGAGTCGAACTGCTCGACTCAGGCGATGCCATCGGTGTGGGTGCCGTGCGTCGGTATACGTGGTCGAGCCGATTGCCTTACCGCCTGACGTTCGACATGCGAACCACACTGGTGGAGCGTCCCCGCCGGCTTGGAGGCGAGGCGAGTGGCGAGCTAAGCGGGCGCGGGATGTGGACCCTCGATCATATCGACAGCGTGACGAGCGTACGTTACGAGTGGCAGGTCGATGTGACGCGGGCCTGGATGGCGTGGCTGTCGCCGCTGCTCGCACCTGCTTTCCGCTGGAACCACGCTCAAGTCATGCGAGCCGGCGCACGCGGCCTGGCCGCGCATCTGAGAGTGCCACTGCTGAGTTTCTAAGTCTGCCAGGCGAACGCGAAGCCATCTGGCCGTCGGGCGAAGCACCTCCGGCAGGAATCCCTTCGTGAGGGCGTGCGGTTGACAAAAAAGGTCGCGACTCTCTCTCAGTGGGCCTTTGCGTGCAGCGGACTCCCGACCACCGGAATCATTAGCAATGGGATCGATTACTTTCTCTTTTTCTTCTACAGCCAGGTCATCGGTCTGTCCGCGGCACTGACCGGGCTTGCGCTGGGGATCGCGCTCACGTTTGACGCTGTATCCAATCCGCTGGTGGGATACTTCTCGGATCACTGGCGATCGCGACTCGGCCGGCGCCACCCTTTCATGTATGCGTCGATACTTCCGCTGACCGCCTCGTATGTGCTTGTGTGGTATCCGCCCGCGGGTTTCCATCCGCAATGGGTCTTATTCGGGTACCTGTTGACGGTGCTAATCCTCTTGCGAGTATCGATGGCGACGTTCGACGCGCCCGTCCGTACTTTGGTGGCGGAACTAACGCCTGACTATGATGAGCGTACTAGACTCGCATCACTTCCGACTTCGACCAGCTGGTTTGTCGGGTCGATAATGACGATCGCGATGTACGCTATTTGGCTCAAGGATACCCCCGAGCACCTCATCGGCCAGACCAACATCGGTGGATATCAGCAGGCGGCGGTCGTCTGCGGAGCAGTAATCCTGGTTTCGCGGACGTCACGGACGAGGTGGTGCTCCGGGTAGGCCAACATCTCGAGGGGGCGATATTTGCGTGCCAGACATTTGTCGATAGAACCGCGACAGCCCTCGGCGCGCTGCTTGCCGGCCTGCTGCTCACGATGATTCATTATCCAACAGCCGCCGAAAGCCCGCGGATTTCGACCGAGGTTCTGACGCGACTCGGACTGAGCTATATGGGAGTGTGGTTTGTGTTCGCTTCCTGCGGAATCTGGTTCATTTCCAGATACGAGATCACTCGCATCCGCGCATGCGGCGGAAGTTCGCGCTGTGGAGGGGTACGATGCCAGGGGCGGAGACTCGTAGCGGCATGCCCTGAAAAATGATCGGCTGCGCCGCAATGCTTCATGCCGAAGGTTGCTTGGCCGGTCGAGGAAGGTGCGCTCATTCAGCGAGCCAAACGGTGGTGTCCATCGGTCCGGCATCAGCGTGGCGCAGGCTTTGCCCCTGATAGGTGGCGCATATCGGCATTTCCCGGCACTTGCCCGCGAGCCACTGCCTCCCCCTCCTTCTGCCGCACCCACACCGCGTCGTTACCCCCGTAATACCCAAGCTGATCGTCACCAGCGCCATAGGTCGTATATCCCAGGAGACGCCGTACCCTTTCGTTGTACTGCCGCGCCACCTGCGGTGGAACCTCAAGGCAATGGTTCTCCTCCGAGCGAAGCCACCCCAGACAATAGGTGTTGATGAGACCAGTCCGAGGAGCATGGCTGCGGTTGGCACCACCGCCGTGCCAAGTCGATCCCAGATAGAAAAGCGCGGAACCCTTTGGCATTACGGCGTTGGCCACCGCGAGAAGTGCAAGAAAAGGTATTCGTGAAGGACCGCGCTACCGTCACGGCCGGATTGGCGAAGGACGTAGAGGCTGTGAACCAATAGGCCGCGGTGATGTAGAGGCCGACTGCAGCGGGCACTGCCCCCGCGCGGCGTCGCGAGCAGCCCCAAATGACGCTTAACAGGCGAAAGTGGCGACAAATTCGCTAAAAAGCTGCGCCCCGCCTGCACGGACATGCTGCGAAACCTGAAACACTGCCTCGCCGAACATCAGGTGACTAGCGGCCACACCAAGCAGCGCACCCGCAATCTGCGCCGCGACATATGCCGGCACTTCCTGCCAACGGATTCCTCCCTGGGTTGCATCCGCCAGCGTCACGGCGGGGTTGAAGTGAGCCCCGGAGATTTGGCCCGAACGTCAATATCAGCGTGGTGAGGGCAGCTCCGGTGGCGAGCGTGTTCGCCAGCAGCGCAATGGCGAGGTTTCCGCCACTTAAACGCTCGCCCATGATGCCCGAGCCCACGACGGCTGCGAGTAGCAAGGCCGTGCCCAGCAGTTCGGCAACCAAGCGCCGCAGCGGCGTCATGGCCGTGCTGCGGGCTTTGTGGCGCGCACAAAGGCGCTCATGAATTTGCCTTCGACCAACGGCGCGATCGCATCTACGTCGAGGTCTTCACTCGCAAGAAAGCGGCGCGCCTCTTCGACCTGGTAAACGCGCGTGGGCTCGATGTCGATGCCACCGAAGCCTGCCGCGGCCAGCCTCTTGATGTAATCCGTTTCTTCGAGCGCCCCAGCGATGCAGCCCACCCACAGCTCCATGCTACGCCGCACTTCGACGGGGCCCTCGCCTCGCACGACAACGTCCGAGACCGCGAAATGGCCGCCGGGTTTGAGCACGCGCAGAGCCTCCCACAAGACCTTGTCCTTGTCGGCGGACAAGTTGATGACGCAATTCGAAATGATCACGTCCACGGAATTGTCCGGCAGCGGGATGTTCTCAATTTCTCCTTTGAGGAACTCGACATTCTCCACGCCGGCTTTGCGTTGATTCTCGCGCGCGAGAGCGAGCATGTCGTCGGTCATGTCTAGGCCGTAAGCCTTGCCGGCAGAACCGACACGTCTTTACCCGCGCATCCATGGCTGCCGGCATTTGGTTGTTCGATCTTCCGCTCAGGAGGTCCCGTTTGGACTGAACACGCAGGAGTTCGAGGACCAGCTTCGCGGCGGATGAAAGGCCGTGGTCGATGCGCAATCGTCAGGTCGCACCGGGCGGTGTGGGTGAGAGAGTGTAATCCCGCATCTGTTGACACGGCTAGCAGTCTGTAATAACATTGTTATTACTATGAAAGCACTACCGGTGATCGTCCGCCGCATTGGTAACTCGCTCGGCGTTGTGATCCCGAAGCCGGTTTTGGCTCAAGTCGGGCTGTCCGAGCAGGCCGAGCTGACCGTTGAACGCGGGGCGATAGTGTTGCGGAAGCCTCGCAAGTCTGCCCGCTCCGGGTGGGCGGAGGCCGCCCAGTCGATCGCGACTCGGGGCGAGGACGAGCTCTTGATGGGAGAGTTTGCAAATGCTTCTGATCTGGAGCTTGAGTGGTGAAGCGCGGCGAGATATGGCTCGTTGCTCTCGACCCCACCGTCGGAAGTGAAATCAAGAAGTCGCGGCCCTGCGTCATCGTTTCTCCCCCCGAGCTCAATCAGCATCTGCGCACAGTTATCGTCGCACCGATGACTAGCAGGGGCTTCGCAGCGCCGTTCCGAGTGCCGGTAACGCATGCGGGAACAAAGGGCTTGATCGTGCTCGATCAAATCCGAACGGTGGACAAGATTCGCCTAGGCAAGCGGCTCGGCATGCTCACTGCAAAGACACTGTCCGCCGTTCTGATCACTCTGCAAGAACTATTCGCAGAATAATGGGTGCTCGCGGCAGTCCGCAATTGCTTGCTGCGAGCAGGCCGGCCAGAAGCTGCGTAGAGCACACGCGAGGTACTGCCCGCATCGTTCCTTTGCCCTCCTGGCTCTGGCTCTTGCATCGTCGCGCTCCGTCGCTCAGGAGGTTTGCGGTGTCTTCGAATCCCTTGCCCAGTGAAAGCAGTCCCGAATCGGGTGTGCGAGGCCCGCGCATGAACTGCAAGTAGTGGTCTGTTCATCAACGCCGCTTCCCGAGGTGGTACGAGGCACTCGTGGGTAATAGTGCTGTTCCAAGCGACCAGCAAGGATTCGGCGGTTTAGCTGAGGTGGGTCTACCGCTGGGTCAGGCCGCTGGGCGTATCTCTGTGGAAATTCCGAGCGCAACGAGCAAGGCAGTATCCAGCTCGCGCAGCTTTTCGCCGCTTAGTTCGCCGACAAAATCAGTCAGCCGCGATTTCTCAAGGCTCATCAGACCATCGCACTGAATTGCGCTTTCGTGCTTGAGGCCTTCGCCGGTGCCCACGGCGACCTGCGTCGACAGGCCGTGCCCACGCGTGAACACCGGAGCACAAACTACAGTCGAGTACGTCGAATCGATTAGCGGCTGACGGCTTACGACGACGAAGACGCGGGCAGGCTTTGGATCACCGGTCGGTCGCCGCACGCGGTACAACTCTCCACGCTTCATTCATCCGCCGTATGGGCCTGGAACGTCAGGGCATCGCTCATTTCGGCGTTGAGCTGTGCCGCATGGCGGTTTATTGCGGCGACCTCTCGGGCATCCTTACGGGCCTGGGCACGACGATTGACGAATTCCCGCAGGATCTGTTCGATGTACGCAGAACGAGAGATTTTTGGGCCCGCCAGTTTGTCAATGCTCGCGACGAGATCCTCGGACAGCGTCAGGGAAGTCTTGGCTTTCATCCTACCTTTATACTACCGAAGTAGGATATCGGCAACCGCCAGCTGGTCTACTGCTGGATCGACGCCAATGTCTAGCGGAAGTCGACCGGTCGAGGTCCAGCGAGGAGGTGGCGGGGTTTTCGGGGATTTCCCGCCTGAGGCGTACTGCTACCAGTAATCCTCGGTGAAGCACACGAGTAATGACTGTTCCCGAGGGTCTGAGTAACGGCCTTTGAGCAACTGCTCGGTCGTAAACTGTGTGCGAGCAAAAAACACATTTGGAACCGGGTGTCCGCCGATTCAGAGATTCAGACCGGTAGGGCAAAGATTCGACGCAGCGCCTTGCTCCGCCCGGCGGGGTCGACCCCGAGGGCGAGCAGCTGCCGCGCTTCCAGCTGTCGTGCCCGGGCGCTCTCGACGGGTACCATTGGATAGCGGCCCAACGAGATCAGTTTCTCCTGGCCTTCAAAGCGGTAGCGGAAACGCCAGTAGCGGCTGCCTGGCGGCATGACGAGCAGGTGGAGGCCGCGGCCGAAGGACACCTTGCGCTGATAGCGCACAAAGGCGCTTCTAGCTCGCCGACCGGGAGCGCCTCGACGGGAATGGGGTGAGATCTGGTGCGTTAACGGAAGTCGGGTATGCTCAGGACTGACCGGCATGTTCTTACCCGAGAGCGCCTGATCCCAGAGTTCCCGGAGAGAGCTCATTCGCCCGTCGTGCTCGTAGGCGAGGGTGAACTGGCGCTTACGGATCCGATGAGCAAGCTCAATCCCCGAGAATGTAACCGTGGCCGTCCGGAACGACTTGAGTCCAAGCATTGGCGCGCAGCGTCGCTTGACTGCGCGGTGATCCTGCTCAACGATGTTGTTGAGATAGCGACGCGAGCGCACGGTTACCAACTGCCACCGCGGATCCTCTGCGCGAAGCAAGCGCAGGCCGCGATGCGAGGCGGCGTTTCCGTCGAGATTGATCTTCGCCGGCCATGACTCTGTGACCTTGACTGCTTGGCGAAAGAACTCCTGCGCCGAATCTATGGATCGGTCTGCAGAGAGCAGCGAATGGACAGACTTTCCGTCGCGATCGACAGCCCGATAGAGGTAGTTCCATCGGCCTCGGACAGAGACGGCAGTTTCGTCCATCCGCCAGGACGAATTGATTGGCCTCGCGAATCGGGCCCAGCGTCGCTCAAACTCTGGCACGTGGTGCTGCACCCAGCGCATGATGGTGGTGTGGCTCACGGCGACATCGCGCTCTTGCATCATTGCAGACAGATCGCGATAACTGAGCCGGTACGTCAGGTACCAACGGACGTAGAGCTCGATGACTTCGGCGCAGAAGCGTCGACGTCGATAGATCGCGTCGCGGTGGCGGGCGGCGGGCATATGAGACCTCCGATTAGCAGGTCTCGATCTTAGAGCTCACCGTTAATGCACCAGAACCCATTCGTACCCGCAGGTCCCTGACGACGGCAAGGATCGGGATGGTATGGCCTGAGCTGTAGGAAAAGGCGGAAAAGGCCGCGATTCTGCGGAGTTAGCGATCCGTGTGGTACCCGCTGATACAGGATGCTACGGGGTGGGAAAAGGCCGTTGGCGCCCCCGGCCGGAGTTGAACCGACGACCTACCGCTTAGGAGGCGGTCGCTCTATCCACTGAGCTACGGGGGCGCTCGCCGCATTCTAGCGGGCTGCGAGCGCTTGTGTCCGCCGCATCGAGCCGCGGTTGGAAGAGGCGCGTTTCTCCTGTCTCGAGCACTTGAAAATCCGTCTCCGAGATGCCGTGTCGGCGCCGCGCGGCGCCGAGCTCGAGAATTGGATCATCGATGCCCTCGTCGGTCAGGCGAAAGCAGCCGAAGTGAGTGCCAACGGATACTTGCGGCTGCAGATCCAGATGCGCGCGCACTGCATCCTCGGGATTCATGTGTTGCGGGGCCATGAACCAGCGCGGCTCGTAGGCGCCTATTGGCAGTAACGCCAACTCCGGCGCGCCGAGACGCTCGCGGAGCTGGCGGAAGTGATCGCCGTAACCGGTATCGCCGGCAAAGAACAGGCGCCGTGTGCCAAGCTGCACGTGAAAGCCGCCCCAGAGCGTGCGATTTCGATTGCGCCCGCTGCGCCCAGACCAATGTTGTGCGGGGGTCATGGTGATCATAGCGCCGCCCACCTGGGTGCTCTGCCACCAATCCAGCTCACGGATGGAGTGCAGGCCAAACTGTTCGAGAAAGGCTCGATTGCCTAGTCCCGTAATGAAAGTCGGACGATGCGCGCGCTCGAGGCGCAGCAGCGTGTCGATATCGAGATGATCGTAGTGATTGTGTGAGATCAACACGAGATGTAGCGGCGGAAGCGCCTCGAAGGCGAGCCCTGGAGCACGCACGCGCTTGGGCCCCATACGGCGTAGCGGGGTCACACGCTCGGAGTAGACCGGGTCCGTGAGAATGCTCAGTCCCTGGAGCTGAATCAAAAAAGTAATGTGGTTGACGAAGGTCAACGCCGTCTGTCCCGTCTCCAGTTGGACGGGAAGGGCAGGAGTGGCGCGATTCTCCACCCACTTCGGCCACGGTTTGCTCTTGGACGTGAAGCGCCAGCGCAGGAAGTCCCAAAACGAGCGTCCGGTGGAGGCGTTTGAGTTGAAGAAGGAGCGGCCGTCGAAATGATCCGAGGGCGGCCCGAGATGGCCTGGTCCGCCAGCTACAGAATGCAAGGTGTCGCGGATTCGGGAGCGTTGCGGCGGCGGAGCGTCGCGCCCTCGGTTCGCTGTGTCCATCTGGGTTAGTGTAGGAGTCACCAGCACACGGATGCAAAGAGGCCATGCGCGCAATCCTCGAGGCAGCAACGACTCACGTGCAACGCTCGGTCGTCACCATCGGAATCATCGCGACCCTCATAGGGTGCTCGGCGATTCCAACCTGTCCGCCCGGCCAAGCTCAGCCGGCGAAGCTGAGGTACGAGGCGGCGAAATGGTCGCAACTACCCGGCTGGGACAAGGACGAGCTCAAGGACGCGTGGCCCGCGCTCCTGCAGAGCTGTAGCGCAATCGGGGTACGAACCGAATGGTCCTCCGCGTGTGCCGCTGCGCGCAGCGCGCTCATCGCTACGTCCGGTGATGCGCGCACGTTCTTCGAAACCTACTTCGAGCCATATGCCGTGATCGAGCAGAGCGGGTCCCATCGACGCGACGCGGGCCTCATCACCGCATATTACGAACCGTTGCTGCGTGGCGCGCGCGAGGCGTCTGCGCAGTTTGCCGTCCCGCTCTACGCTCCGCCCCCCGATCTGTTGACCGTAGAGCTTGATTCCATGTACCCCGAGCTCAAGGGCAAGCGCGTGCGCGGGCGACTGCAGGGCCACACGGTGGTGCCTTATTTCAGCCGCGCGGAGCTGGCTGCGGACCCGAGCCTGCACGGCAACGAGATCGTCTGGGTAGCCGACGCGCTCGATGCCTTCCTGCTCGAGGTGCAAGGATCTGGACGGGTGCAGCTGCCCACGGGGGAGACGATCCGCGTCCGATACGCGGACGAGAACGGCCAGCCGTATCACTCGATCGGTCGCTATCTGGTCGATCGGGGCGAGCTTCCCCTGGCCGCCGCGGATCTTGCGGGGATCCGCCAGTGGGCCGCCGAGCATCCCGATCGACTGCAGGAGCTGCTCGATGCCAATCCGAGTGTGGTGTTCTTTCGTGCGGACGCGCTTACGAACCCGGAGGAGGGGCCCAAAGGAGCTCTCGGTGTCCCGTTGACTCCCGGACGCTCCATTGCGGTCGATCGCGCGTTCCTGCCGCTCGGAGCACCGATGTTTCTGGCTACGCTGCAGCCAGGTTCAACGACGCCCTTGGAGCACCTTGTGCTTGCGCAGGACACCGGAGGTGCGATCCGCGGCCCCGTGCGTGCTGATCTGTTCTGGGGCACCGGGTCGGCAGCGGCGGAGCAGGCTGGTCGGATGCGAGAATCCGGCCGTCTCTGGCTGCTGTGGCCCAAGGATGCGCCTCCGCCAGCGCACTGATTTGGGTGGGTAATGCCCGGCCGCTCGACCCCCCACAGTAGACAGTTCCCCAGCAGGTCGACGCTACGGTATTCTGGCACCGCAGAGCGGATCTCACGAGATATGGCAGCCCGGGGGAGTCGGCCAGGTTCAGTGGCCTCCGCGCTCGATTACCTAGAACAGTGAGAATGCTGAAATGCAGCTGAGCAAGACCGCCTACTACGCGGATTTCGGGGTGTACGCCCTCTCCATTGGAGTGCTCACCACGACGGCCGCCGTTTCCGGCGACTGGCTGCAGCGTGCGCAGTGGCTCGGCGCGGCGGCCATCGGCTTGGCCGTCTGGACCCTCATTGAGTATGCGCTACACCGCTTCGTGTTTCATGGCATGGCGGGATTCTCGATGTTGCATGGACGGCATCACACGGCCCCCAAGGCGTTCATCGGCACGCCGACTTGGGTGAGCTTGTCGGTTCTTGCTTTCGGCATCTTCTGGCCCACGTGGCGCGCCGTCTCGCTCAATGTCGCAAGCGGACTGACCGCCGGGGTGATGCTCGGCTTCTTCTGGTACGGCCTCGTGCATCACGCGATCCACCATCGCAGACCGCGCGCGCTTGCCGCTCGGATCATGGTCGCCTCTCATCGTCACATGCGACATCACTACTCCACTCAGCTCGGCAACTTCGGCGTAACGACCTCCCTCTGGGATCACGTGTTCGGTACGGCTCTCGACGAGTCAGGAGCGGGTCGTCACACTCGCACCACGCGAGCAAGCTACGGCGCCGGGTAGCCGCTCACAGTTATCTTTTGCGGCGGTAGCGTATGATCGTGAGCTCATGCGCGAAACGTTCCCGCTGTGCCACTGAGTTCGCTCACCAACACGTGGCCACTGCTCCTCGGCATGGGTATCCTCATGCTCGGAGCAGGACTGCAGGGCACGCTCCTCAGTCTACGTGCCACACTCGAAGGTTTTCCGACGCCGGTCACCGGCGCCATCATGTCCTGCTATTACGTCGGGTATCTGCTCGGTACTCTGACGGCACCGCGTCTGCTGCGTCAGGTGGGACACATCCGTGTGTTCGCAGCGCTTGCAGCGATCGCGTCCGCTGCGATTCTGGTACAAGCCTCCTTCATTCATCCGGTGGTCTGGGGACTGATGCGCCTGCTCTCCGGATTGTGTTTCGCGGGCATCTATGTCGTTGCGGAGAGCTGGCTCAACGATCGCGCGAGCCACGCCAACCGCGGTAGTCTCTTCGCGATCTACATGCTCACCCTGTACGTGGGCCTCGGCGCGGCCCAGTTCCTACTGGTCCTTGCGAACCCGCGCACGCCCACGCCGTTCATGCTCGTCTCGGTGCTGGTCTCGTTGGCCATGGTGCCCATCGTGATCTCGGCTCAGAAGACACCCGAGATCGCCGTGCCGAGCAAAGTCCACTATCGCGACCTGTATCGCAACTCACCGCTTGGCGTCGTCGCCGTGACGCTTTCCGGCATGATCTCGTCAATCATTTTCTCGATGGGGCCCGTGTATTCACGACTCAGCGGCCATGCCACGACCGGCGTTGCGGCGTTTATGGCGGTGAGCATCCTGGCGGCCGTACTGACGCAATATCCTATCGGGCGGCTTTCCGACCGCATCGATCGTCGTACGGTCATCGCCATCGTGTGCGCGCTCGCCACCATCGTTGCTGCCAGCGTCGCCGCCTTCGGTCCGCTACCGCGTGGGGCGTTTCTGCTCCTCACGGCGCTCTTCAGCGGTTCGGCACTGACGCTGTACTCGCTCGCCGTATCGCATGTGAACGATAAGCTCGAGCCGGCGCAGATGATCGCCGCGAGCAGCTCACTACTGATGTTGAACGGCGCCTCCGCCGCAATCGGTCCCGTCCTCGCCGGAAGCCTGATGGCCGCGTTCGGGCCGCCCGCCTACTTCGCTACGCTGGCGACGCTGACGGGCCTGCTCACACTCTACGATCTGTGGCGCAAGGTGCGCCGCAAGCCTGTGCCGCCTGCACAAAAAGGTCCGTTCATCAGCGCGCATCCGCAGGGCTTGACGGGACAGATCGCCGTCGGTGCCGAGATCGGCTCGAGGACGGACCGACCCTCGGAGCTCGCGAGCTCCGCGCCGGCGCCGCGCAGCGATGGATCAATCAGGGCGGATCCGTACAGCAGCGCGCCGTAACGAGCGCTTCACGCGGTACGCGCCACGCGCAGCATGGCCGCCAGGCTGCGCTCCACATCCGCATCGGTCGTAGCCCAGCTGCATACGCTGATACGCATCGCCGTGTGGCCTTGCCATACCGTGGCACCACACCAGCAGGTGCCCTCCCTTTGTAACGCTGCGATTACGGTGCGCGTGCGCTCCGCGTCACCGAACGTCACCAGCACCTGATTGAGTGCCACGTCGTTGAGCACCCCATAGCCTGCCTCACGCAGTCCCTGAGCAAAGCGGCGCGCTTGTCGACAGTTGCGCTCGAACAACTCTGCAAGTCCGTCGCGGCCGAGCGAACGTAGCGCCGCCCAGATCTCCACACCGCGCGCGCGGCGCGAGAGCTCGGGAGTGAAGTCCGAAGGATTGCGCCGCGTGCTCTGCGTCGGAAGGTATTCTGCCGTGATCGCCATCGAGGCCTGCAGTGCGTGCGCGTCTCTGCAGAATGCGAGGCCGCTGTCGTAGGGGACATTGAGCCACTTATGTGCATCCGTCGCCCATGAGTCCGCCTGCTCCAGTCCTGCGGCGAGATGGTGCAGCGAGGGCGCCGCTTTCGCCCAAAGCCCGAAGGCTCCGTCGACATGCACCCAGGCGCCAGCGGCATGAGCGGCGGCTATCAAAGGCACGAAAGGATCGAACGCGCCCGTGTTGAGATTTCCCGCCTGCAGACACAGGATCGTCGGACCTTTGATCTCGGGCAAGGCATCGGCCCGCATGCGGCCCTGCCCATCGACGGCGACACGCAGTATCCGACTGCGGCCCAGTCCCAGCATTCCGAGAGACTTGAGCAAAGTTGGATGCGCCTCCTCGCCAGTGATGACGGTGATGCGCGGCGCACCGAAGAGACCATCCGCCTCGACGTTCCAGCCGGCGTTTGCCAACACGGCATGACGTGCCGCCGCGAGCGCCGTGAAATTGGCCACGGTCGCACCGGTGACGAAGCCGCCTCCCGTTGCGGGAGGCAATTCAAACAACTCGATCAGCCAGCGCAGCGCCACCTCCTCGACGCGCGACACAGCGGGCGTGACTTCGTAAAGCGCGGCGTTCTGATCCCACGCGGACGCGAGCCAATTCGCAGCCAGTGCGGCCGGCAGCGCACCGCCGATCACGAAGCCGAAGAAGCGCGGCCCTGCCATGGCCATGGTCGCAGGCGAGACCAGGCGTGCGAGCATGGCGAGCGTCTCGGACGCACTCGCGCCCGCATGTCTCAACGGCTCGTCGAGTTCGCGCAGTGCGTCGATGGCCGCGGGATGCGGCGCGACGTTGCGCTTCTCCAGCGTCTGCAAATACTGGCGCGCCAGGCGCGCCGCTTCATCGAGTATCGCGTACATCGAGTGCTCTTCTGGTGCGTTGCGTCATTGCATCATAAATCGTACGAGCCCGATCGTGTGGTCCAGCCACCGCGCCAGGGCACAGCGGCGCAAGTCGCGCGGTGTTTGAAACGCCGTGCGGAATCTATCGTCGACCGTTCGCCCGGCGTGCGCTGTGCGCGCCTTGCGCGCAATGACGCGGCGCGATGCACAGTCGTGACCGTAACGGTGTGCTCGGTCGACGCCGTAGTTGCTGTCGCGTGTTCTGGGACCAAAGTCCGATGTCGGCCTCTTTGACCCTGACGTAGAATCGCTTTCGATCACGCGACGTCTACTCGATTAAGCAGATGAAATCCGTTTGGCACCAAACACTCGCTTGCCGGTCGCCGCGCTCGTTGGCCCTTTTTCGGGCCTGTCAGCGACGTTCACTGTCACCGTCTCCCCCCTCGGTGACTGCGTCAGGCTGTCACAGCCCTTCGAAGCTCATCGCTCTCGCAGACTTCAAGGGTACCAATGGGCCGATGCGGGCCGTGGCATTGACGTGCTGGAATCGCACGGAATGCGCCGCGCCTAGGAGCTGACAGAGCGCGGCGACGGGCAGCTGTGGCACGGGATGCCGGAGGAGAGAACGCGCTTCGCGCGTCTGATACCAGCGATTGATCCGGCCGTGAAGTGTGCCGGCCGTGGCCGGCGGCACGCATCGCCGCCGGCGGGGAGTGCTTCTACTTGGACACCGATCGCTTGAACATGCGATCGATCTTCTCGTTCGTCTCGTTGACCGCCGACTGAGAAGCCTGCGCAGCCGAGAGCGCCTGGTTGGCCGTGCTCTGGGCGCCGCTCGCCGCCTGATTCGCCGCCTGGGCGGAGCTGCTCGCCTGATCGGCCGAGGACTTCGCCGCCTGCACGTCCGATTGCAGCTTGCTCACCTGAGACTTGAGATCCGCGATGTCCGCCTGCAGGGGCTTGAGATCCGTGCAGCCGACAAGACCGGTGACGACTGCCGCAGCAGCCACTTTCATGATCATTGCGCTCTTCATGGAGAGATCCTTTTGCGCGTAGTTGGGGTTGCGCCAGCCTGACTGACCGTAGCAGCGCGCGCAGGGATCACAGATCGACCGCACGCAGTCTGCGATTCAGCGCGAACTATGGAAGGCGTCTTCCGCATTGGATATGGGACTTTGGTCGGATCTGAACTTTGGCTTGCGAGGACGAATATCTGTGCCTCGCACCATGGCGGCGACTTCGCCGTCGCAAGCCTACAAGACGCCAGATCCGATGAACGCTCAGGCGGTAGTGTCGATCCTCGATGATGATGCTTCCATAGTGCTGGCACTCGCGCGGATGCTGCACGTAGAAGGATTCTTTACGCGCACGTGGACCTCCGCCGCAACGTTCCTCGCCACATTCAACCCGGACCTACCGGGTTGCCTCGTGACGGATCTGATCATGCCTGAGATGAGCGGTCTCGAGCTGCAGAGCGCGCTCGCGGCGCGCGACTGCAGCCTGCCGATCGTGTTCCTGAGCGGACGCGGTGATATCGGGGCAACTGTGGAAGCAATGCGAGGAGGCGCCATCAGCTTTCTCTGCAAACCTGTCGGTCGAACGGAGCTGACTGCTGCGGTGCGCGAGGCGATCGCACATGATGCCGCGCGGCGGGCGAAGCTCACGGTGCGTCGCCGGGTGCGCGCGCTCATGCAGGACCTGACGCCGCGTGAGAGTCAAGTCCTGGAACTCGTGGCGCTGGGGCTCACGAACAAGGAGATTGCTGCGCTGCTCGGTGCCGCAGAGAAGACGATCAAAGTTCACCGCGGCCGGTTGATGGAGAAGATGCGCGTGAGGTCGGCGGCCGCGCTGCTGCAGCTGCTGCTGTCGGCAGATCTGGCGCCCGCGCCGTTACCCGCGCGAGGGCACCCGCCTGCACTGCAACTAAGCCATTGATGGCGAAGTTATCGGCCGCGCTCAGATTCGTTGATCGAGCGGTACCTGAGTAGGAAAAGGAACGCCCATCGCGGGCTCGCTGGGTGAGACGCGTGCCAGGGTGCCGACCAGAGCGGCGACGGACCTGACTTGCATTTTCTCCATGAGCCGACCCCGATGCACCTTGATGGTCTTCTCGGAGGCTCCGAGCGCGGCGGCGATCTGCTTGTTGAGCATTCCCTTAGTGACGAGCTCGAGAACCTGGCGCTCGCGACGCGTCAGGCTCTCAATGCGCCGTTGCACGGCTTGACGCTCGTGCTGGGCTGCACGCGTCGTCGCATCTCTGGCGATCGCTTCGCGCACGGCGGCCACGAGCTCGGTGCGCCGCACGGGCTTCGGCAGAAAACTGATGGCACCCGCCTTCATTCCCTGCACGGTCGTCGGAATATCACCATGTCCGGTGATGAATATGATCGGTCTCTCGACGCCGCAGTCGAGCAGCGCTCGCTGGAGCTCGAGTCCGCTCATGGTGGGCATGAGGACATCTGTGACCAGGCAGCCAGGCACCTCCGGGTCGTAGGTCTCGAGGAATTCGGATACGGACGTCCACGTGCGAACTGCGAAGCCTTCGGCGTGCAGGATTCGCGCAAGCGCCACGACCACTGATTCCTCGTCGTCCAGGACGAAGACGATGGGCTGCGTGTCGTTCATGGCCTACTCCTTGGTTATTAGAGCTATTGTTCGGCTCCTCGAGCCCCCACAGGCAGAAGTAATATCACCCCGCCTGTTACTGTTCCACCCCCAATTGTAATCTCAGCCCGCCCGTATGGGACCAAGGTCCCATAGACGGGAAAGAGCAACCCCGCCCCTCCTTTCGGGTGCTTAGGGCCGAGGCCGGTCCACGGCAGCGTGAATGGTCGCGATCAGGTGATCGCGTCGCAGAGGCTTGGCAAGGTAAGCGACGGCGCCGTCGGCCAGACACTGCTCGCGCATGGTCGGTTGATCGTGTGCGGTGACGACGATAATCGGCAAGTGAATCTGTGCCAGCGTGAGCCGCCGCTGCAGATCACGACCGGTCAGACCAGGCATCTGAAAGTCGAGAATCAGGCAGTCGGGGAGCCCCTTCGGCAGGGAATCAAGAAATTCTTGGCCGCTGGCGTATACGGCGACCTCAAAGCGACAGGCAAGCAGCATCCGTGCCAGAGCGCGCCGGACTGACTCCTCATCATCGACGATGGCAATGACAGGTGACTTGGCCATGCCTTTCAGCGAGGCGCGACGCTCGCTGCGCGTTGTGCGCGCACGCCAGCGGACACGCCACAATTCTGGCGTCGGCGTCGCCGGAGACGACGCGACGCCGCGCCAGAGCGGGCAATTGCATCTCCTCGATCACGTTGCCGCACGTGCACGCACGCTGCCATCCTGCCCGAGTGATGTACGGCCTGCGCGCACTTCGCGTGGGCGGCGGGTGATGCGGAGTTGCTGCGCGCCCAAGCACGAATAGTACGGCGGTCGGCACAAGTGGCCGTCGGACCAAGGGCTTATTGCCTGCACGGCCCACGGCGACTGCTGCGTCGCAGCAGTTGAGTGCGCGAGTTGACTGCTGCTCTCGGCGCGCCGGTCAAGTCACTATCACGTCGCTTTGCTACCATAAGACGATAAGAGGGAGCGACCGCTTACGTCGGCGTGGGCATGAAGCTGTTGCCCGGCGTTGCGGGACAGTGTTTAAGGGGTAACGGATATGAGTTTCGCGGCGGGGCTTCGCAGGTTCGATCGCGGGCTGCTCTTGCGCAACGCGCTAACTTTGGCCGCGCTCGCAATCGCATACTACCTCGCCTACGCCTGCGCCATCGCCTTAAGCGAGCGGACGGCCCTCGCGCTCTGGTTTCCAGGCTCGATCCTGCTGTGCGCGCTGTTGCGAACGCGGCCGCGACAGTGGTGGTTGTTGCTGCTGGTGACGCTGCCGCTGCGGCTGCTGATGCCCGTTCCAGCGGATACTCCCTTGCCACTCACGCTGTGCAGATGGGCGATCGGCTGTACGGAGGCTCTGTTCGCGGCTGCCTCCTTGCGAGTGCTCCTCAGGAATCCGTTTCGCTTCGACAGCGTGCGCGACCTCGCCCTCTACGGCTTGGTTGCCGTCCTCGCGGCGCCGGCCCTTGCCGCCTGCGGCGGCGCTTTCGTACAGCACGCGCTCGGCGAGGACTATTGGCTGAACTGGCAGCATTGGTTCTATGGCGGTGCGCTGGCCGGC
The DNA here is from genome assembly GCA_035501955.1 of Steroidobacteraceae bacterium. Taxonomy (GTDB): domain Bacteria; phylum Pseudomonadota; class Gammaproteobacteria; order Steroidobacterales; family Steroidobacteraceae; genus JASHUC01. The sequence goes on along the minus strand of DATJVD010000035.1, from coordinate 161,774 downwards.
CTCATCATTACGCCCGCCCTGTTTTATTGGGTGCTCCGGCCCGTAGATCTGCGGCGTGTGAGTCCTGCGCGCTGGATCGAAGGTTCCGTGCTGCTGCTGGGCCTGCTGGTGAGCACGCTCGTGGCCTTCGAGCCGGTATTGGGCGATCACGGTATCGCCGACACGCGCTTTTACGCTCCGGTCGCTTTCCTGGTCTGGGCTGCCATTCGTTTCGGCATGCTCGGGGCATCGGGTGCGATCGGACTGGTGGCGTTCTTTGCGGTTGTCACCGCCATGAACGGCCGCGGACCCTTCGCGGGCGAATCGCAACTGGCGACAGCCGCGAGTCTGCAGGAGTTCCTGCTCCTGCGGGCGATTCCGCTGTACATCGTCGCGGTGCTCATCGATCAAGCGCGCCGCTCCGCCAACGTCCTGCAAGAGAGTGAGCAGCGCTTTCGCACTCTGGCCGATGCAGCTCCGATGCTCACCTGGGTTGCGGGCACGGACAAGCACTGTCAGTTCTTCAACAAGGGCTGGTTGGACTTCACGGGGAGAACGCTGGCCGAGGAGCTCGGCGCCGGCTGGCTGGACGGAGTGCATCCGGAGGACTTGCAGCACTGCCGCGCCACGTACGAGTCGAGCTTCGATGCAAGGCGGCCCTTCGAGATGGACTATCGTCTGCGCCGCCACGACGGCGAGTACCGCTGGGTCCTGGACAAAGGAACCCCGCGTTACGGGCGGAGCGGGGAGTTCCTCGGTTTCATCGGCGCGGCGATCGATGTGACCGATCGCCGCGAGCACGAGGCGGCGCTACGCGCGAGTGAGGAGCGCTATCGGGAGGTGGTCGAGAGTCAGACGGACTTTGTGTGCCGCTTGCTGCCGGATACGACCCTCACCTTTGTCAATGAAGCCTATTGCAGATTCCTGGAACGCAGTCGTGAGGAGCTGCTCGGCGCGAAGCTGCTCGCGCTCCTGCCGGCGAGCGCCCGCATCCCCGTGACCCAGTGCTTGGCGGCGGCGGAGCGGGGTCTTGGACCGAACAAGTGGGAGTGCGAGATTCCGCTTCCTAATGGTAAGACCGCGGCGCAGTGCTGGGTGTGTCATCCGATCCTCGATGCGAACGGTACGTTGCAGGAATTCCAGGTCATCGGTCACGACGTGACGGACCGCAAGTACGCGGAGGAAGTGGACCGCAAGCTCAGTCATGCCGCGCGGCTTGCCGCGATCGGTGAGCTGACGGCGATGGTGGCCCATGAGATCAACCAGCCACTGTGCGCGATCTTGAGCAACGCCGAGGCTGCCGAAGCGCTGCTGGAGTCTGATCACCCACCGCTTGACGAGTTGCGTGCGATCATGGCCGATATCTGTCGGGATGATCTGCGCGCCGACGAAGTCGTGCGGCGTATTCGGGCACTGACGCACAAGCGGCAGACGAAGCTGCAGCCATTGGATCTCAACAGAACGGTCGAGGATGTGCTGCGTCTCGCAGCCGGTGACGCCCTGCGTCGACGGGTGCAGATCCAGCGCGAGCTGGCGCCCGAGCTGCCGCCCGTGCGCGCGGACGGCCCCTCGCTCGAGCAAGTTCTGCTCAATCTGGTTGTCAATGGCATGGACGCGATGAGCGGTACTGCGGAGGAGGAGCGGCTGCTTACGGTGCAAACCAAGACCCTCAGCGGCGGCAGTGTCGAGGTCGCCGTGGCTGATCGCGGCCATGGAATACCCACGGACAAAATGGCCCGTCTCTTCGAGTCGTTCTTTACGACCAAGCCTGAGGGCATGGGCCTCGGCCTGTCGATCGCGAGCTCGATCATACAGGCGCACCAAGGGCGCATCTGGGCCGAGAACCGCGCAGGGGGTGGCGCCGTGTTTCACTTCACCGTGCCGAGCGCCGAACGTCCGCTCGCAGCGAGCCCGGAGTTGACAGGACTGACCGTCGCCTGAGGCGCAGGCGCGACGCGGCTGACGCACCTGCAATACGCCTTTGGTCCGAGTGCATTGGATCAATGCCCGAGTACGCTCACGTGATGCGTCGCCCGCAACGGGCGACGCGCAACTGTGGTCGCGATGGAGACGAGCCGTGAGAACGATGCGCATGACTGTGTTTCTTGCGTTGGCGGCCGTGGCGGCCGGCATTGCGCTGGCAGATTCCTACGACGACACGATCAAGCTGTTCCAGGACGCGGGGCAGAGCGCCTCGTTCTTCAAGAACAGTTATGGCTACGCCGTGTTTCCGACCATCGGCAAGGCCGGGTTCGGTGTGGGCGGCGCCCACGGAAGCGGGCGCGTGTACAAAGCGGGGAAGTGGGTAGGTGACACGTCAATGACGCAGTTGAGCGTTGGGTTTCAGGCAGGCGGGCAAGCCTACAGCGAGATCATATTCTTGCAGGATCAACGGGCTTTCGATGAGTTTACGAGCGGCCAATTCGAGTTCGACGCAAGTGTCGGCGCGGTAGCGATCACGGCCGCAGCAGGTGGCTCGGCAGGAACTCAGGGAACCAGCGCAGGCGCGAGCGGCGGCAAGAAGGATGCGGCTACGATCGGCGAGTACCACAAGGGAATGGCCGTCTTCACGATCGTCAAGGGCGGCGCCATGTACGAAGCGGCGTTGGCCGGGCAGAAATTCAAGTACAAGCCGCGCGCCGCGGGCTGACAGCACCGCGACCGCCGGTCGATCCCGGCCGGTGGCCCGGCGGGGGGGCGGGGCCGGATGCCGGCCGACAGTCGCCGGCCGGCGGCAACTCGAATTAGAACTTCAATCCAATCACCACGGGTATGTACTCAAATTTCTGTGGTGAGGTATCGATCCAGTTATAGCGCGCCTCGATGAACAGCGACGTCCCTCCTTGAAGCCTGAAGGAGACGCCGGCGCCCGCGTTCCACCCGAAATTCGTGCTGCTGTTGCTCGCAACCACCGCCTGACCGGTACCGATATAGCAATAACCCCACCAGGGGTCGCAGATATAGCCGTAGCCATACTGAGTCAGTGCGGCGCTCACGTAGTACGCGCCGATGCCACCGACTATGTAGCCATACATCGTATCGGTGAAGAGATGCTGGAACTCGGGGTTCACGGTAATTGACCAGACATCCGCCCAGCCGCCATCGATTCTCAGCACATTGCTACTGTGCGAGTTGATGAACTTGCCAGAGGCACCATTATCCGAGTAGTCGAATTCGAGACGCACGCCGAACGGGTGTCCGGGCTCGCGCCAGGTTACCCCGCCACCGAAGTTCCATCCGGTGCTGAGAACATCCGCAGTACCGCTGACCGGAGTATTGAGTCCCCCCATGATGTACCAGCGCACCGGGGAGTTCTCCTGCGCGTGGGCTGTGGACATGCCGATCAGCACGGCGCCGAGCGCGAAGAAGGTGGTTCGTAGGGACATGCGAAAGCTCCATGTCTTGCAGGGGAGAGTGCGTGAGAAGAATGCACCGCCTGGCCGATGAACTCCTATAGGACCTATGGCCTAGAGGGCCAGGGCGAACGTTGCGCGGGGCTTACATTGCGCTGGACCGCGCATGCCGCCCAGAGCTAAGTCTTTGATTCTCTGGTGTTCGCTTCTGAATGTCTGCGTAGAGTTGAACGTCTGGGCATGCGATGATTGGCTTATTCGGCTGCAACAGTTCGCAAACGAGTGAAATGCGCCGATGCAATAACAATCAATCGATAACGAGGAGGTCCCGTGTACAGCATCCGATGGCTCGTCATTTGCCTCGCAGCCGCCCTGCTGCCGCTCAGCGCTCACGCCGCCGACATCTCCGGCACATGGAAGGCCTCGTTCGATACGCAAATCGGCAAGCAGGAATACACCTACAGGTTTGCGGTGAAGGGCAACCAGCTCACTGGAAGCGCGAAATCAACGAATGGTGAAGCATCGCTCAGCGAGGGCAAGGTCGATGGCGACAAGGTGTCCTTTGTCGAGAACCTGAGCTATCAAGGCAACGCGTTGCGTATCGTCTACACCGGCAAGATCGTCTCGAGCAATGAGATCAAATTCACCCGCGACGTGGCCGGCGTGGCGCAGGAGGAGCTGACGGCGACGCGCGTGCACTAGCGGCGATGCCGCTTGCCGCAACGAGCGGGGAGCGGACAGCGGGGCGCTGAGCGCTGAGCGCTACGCGAGCGGTCTGCCCGTGGCGATCGCGCGGCCGTAGGGGCGCAGCCCGCGCCAGAAGACATAGACCGCCGGGATCCCCATGAAGGCACCTGCGGCCGCGAGCGACAAGCGGATGTGCTCCTCGCCAAACAGGTACTGATTCAGCGCGCCGATGATCATGGGACCGAGCCCCGTCCCGACCACATTCATGATGAAGAGAAACAGGAACGTCATCTGCCCGCGAAGTTGATTGGGCGTGACGGTCTGAATAGCTGCGTTCTCGGCGGCCGCGGGAATCATCGAGGTCATCGACGCGAACAGCAGGCAGGCAACCGCGAGCCAGGCATTCGGCATGAGCGGTCCGGCAATTCCGGCGGGCACCGACACCAGCGTGGCCAGCACGACGACGCGCACGTTGCCGTCGTGCACGCCCTTCTTCCAGTAACGCTCGGCGAGCCAGCCGCCGATCGCGATACCGATCGGCCACGCGATGAATATGCTCAACCCCGTAATGTAGCCGACCTGGGAAGGAGACCAGCCGTACGTGCGTCCATAGAAGGCCGCGCCCCACATCTGCAAGCCGAACATCTGGGCCGAGCGCAGTCCCATGCCGATGAAGAGGGGCAAGTAGACGAGCTTGTGGCGCAGGATGAGCTGAAAGACCTCCGCGATCGGCGTCGGCCTGGACTGTGCTCCTCCTCTTCTGGGAGGCTCGCGCACGCTTGCCATGATGGCGGCGACCGCAAGCCCCGGAAAGCCGACGAGCATCAGCACCATCTGCCAGCCGTGCAGTCTGCCGACCACGGGCAGACTCAAGTTCGGATTCGCCGCTACGAAATCAATGATCCCTGCGCCTAGGATCAGCGCCAGGCCGTTCCCCAGCACGAAGCCGACCTGCATGAACGAGATGGCGCGTGGCAGCCGCTGCGGCGGGAAGTAGTCGGACATCAGCGAATACGCGGACGGGCCGCTCGTCGTCTCGCCCACGCCGAGTCCCATGCGCGCGAGAAACAGATGCCAGAAATTCGTCGCCAGGCCGCAGAGCATGGTCATCACGCTCCAGATCGTGATTCCTGCGGCCATGATGAGCTTGCGGCTCTTGCGATCGACCAGGCGCGCGATCGGCAATCCCAGCACTACATAGAAGGACGTGAACGCGAAGCCCATGATGAGGCTCATCTGCACATCCGAGAGCCGGAGGTCGCGCTTGATAGGCTCGACCAGCAGACTCAGGATGCCGCGGTCGAGGAAATTGACCATCACCGCGAGTGCGAGCGCGAAGACGCAGTACCAGCCTTGGGACGCGGGCGGATAGGTGCTCTCTGCGAGCGCGGATGCTTCAGGCTCAGCCGCGCGCGCGGCAATCTCGGCATTGACGGCCATGTTCGTTTACCACCTGTCTTGGTCGGGTCCTCAGGCGCGCAGCTCGAATCCGGCATAGCCTGCCGCCGCGATCTCCTCACACTTCTTGCGGTACGCACCTACGCCGCCGACGTACGGCAGGAAGACGCGCGCCTTGCCGGGCACGTTGGATCCCATGTACCAGGAGTTCGCATGCGGGAATAGCGTGCCATTAGCGACCTCGGCCACGTGGCCGACCCACGCTTCCTGCGCGCTCTTCTGCGCCTCGACCGTGCTCACGCCTTGCACTCGCATCGCGCGGATGAGCTCGGCGATGAAGTCGACGTGCTGCTCGATCGAGATCACCATGTTGCTGAGCACGGATGGGCTGCCCGGGCCCGTGATCATGAAAAGATTCGGGAAGCCCGCAACGCAGACTCCGAGGTAGGTGCGGGGACCGTCGCGCCATTCATCAGCCAGGCGTCTGCCTGCGCGTCCGCGGATCTCGATCGCAGACAGCGCCCCGGTCATCGCATCGAAGCCGGTCGCGAACACGAGGCTATCGAAAGGATAATCGGCGTCGCGCGTGCGCAGGCCGTGGCGCGTCGCGCACACGATGGGCGTCGCGCGCAGATCCACGAGAGTAACGTTGGCGCGGTTGTAGGTCGCAAAGTAGTTGCTGTCCACGCAGAGACGCTTCGTGCCGAGCGGATAGTCCGTCGGCAGAAGACGCCGGGCGACCTCCGGGTCCTTCACAATCTCTCTGATGCGCTCGCGCACGAAATGAGCCAGCGTGTCGTTCGCAGGCCTGCTGACGATCGCATCAGATACGCAGAACAAGAGCTTGATGCCGCCTTCGCGCCACGCGGCGTGATAGCGCTGCTCCCGCTCGTTCGGCGTAAGCTCGAGCGCAGTGGGCTGCGGTGTCTCCGGCAGAAGTGAGGTAAACCCCTCGCGTAATGCCTTGCGGAACGGCGGGTAGTTGTCCATCAACTGCTGCCGCGCGGCTGGATCGAGCGGTGCGTTGTGTGCAGGCACGCTGAAGTTCGGAGTGCGCTGGAAGACGGTGAGATGCGCCGCCTGCGCGGCGATCACTGGGATGCACTGGATGCCGGAGGAGCCGGTGCCGATGACGCCGACGCGCTGATCACTGAAGTCGATCGTCTCGTGTGGCCAGCGGCTCGTCTGATAAGTGTGTCCTTGAAAATCCTCCAGGCCAGGGATGGCCGGCAGCCGTGGTTCCGACAGGCAGCCCGTTGCCATCACGACGAAGCGAGCCGTGAGCCGCTCGCCCTGAGCGGTGAAGAGTTGCCAGCGCCCGGTCGACTCATCGAGGCTCGCGCGCGTCAGTCGTGTTCTGAAGCGGATCAGTGGTCGCAGCGCGAAGCGGTCCACTACGTGCTCGAGGTAGCGCAGAATCTCCGGCTGGGTGGCGTAGCGCTCCGTCCATAGCCACTCGCGCTCGAGCTCAGGAGAGAACGAATAGGAATAGCACATGCTCTCCACGTCGCAGCGCGCGCCGGGATAGCGGTTCCAGTACCACGTGCCGCCGATATCCTCTGCGGCTTCGAGGCCCTGCACGGAGAGCCCCATGGCACGCAGCCGATACAGTGCATAGATGCCCGCAAATCCGGCTCCTACGATCACCGCGTCGAAGTTGCCTACCTGGGTGGAATCGTTCGGCATGACTAAGCTTCCATCGATGGGTTGCGACATCACTCGCCAAGGCGCGCGCGCAGGAACTCGGCTGCTTCGCCGATGGCGCGGCGCCCTTCCTCCAGCATGAATCCGAAGAAGTGCCATACGTGCGGCATATCCGGCCACACGCTCAAGGAGACGCGCACATTCGCCTCGGCGGCGCGGGCGGCCAGGCGCAGCGCATCATCCAGCAGAATCTCGGCCGTGCCTACCTGCACCAGAAGTGGCGGCAAGCCGGCAAGATCGGCGTACAGAGGCGAGGCGAGCGGTGTCTCGGCCGGCTGTCGACCCAGGTACAGGGCGGCATGTATGAGCAGCCCCTCGCGAGTGATCGAGGGGTCCACGAGCGCCTTCGTGCTCATCGAGCGCCCCTCGCAGGCGAGATCGACCCAGGGCGAGATCAGCAAGGCCCCGGCCGGCATGGGCAGGCCGGCATCGCGTGCGCCGACCAACAATGCAGTCACGAGCGCGCCGCCGGCGGAGTCGCCGGCAACGACGATCGAGGAAGCGGGGCGGCCCTCGGCGAGCAGGGCGCGATAGGCTGCGAGGACATCGTGTATGGCGGCGGGGAAGGGATGCTCCGGTGCGAGGCGATAGTCAGGGGCCACCGCGCGCACACCGGTCGCGCGGCCCAGCTCACCGAATAACGAGCGATAGTCCTGTGCACTGCCGATCACAAACGCGCCGCCGTGCAGATACAGCAGGCAGCGATCGACGCGCGTCCCGGGCGACATGCAGGACAGTGCCGGCACTCCTCCGAGCGCAGTCGGCTCGAAATGCAGCTCGGACGACAACGGCGCGGCGCCCACCATCGCAGTGAAATCCGCACGCAACTGTGCCGGGGGCGCCGTCAAATCGGGCCCACTCGAGCGCAGCATTGCGACAAGCTGTGCAAGTTCCGACTGACTCATGATCGCCTCTCAACGCGCGGACGCGCCCCCTAGTATCGATGTCCGAGGCATCCGATACCAGTCGCCAGCTTTTCAGTCCGGCACGTACGCCTGCAGCAGGCTGCGGTAAGCGCCAGCGATGAATTCCGAGGCATCCTTGAGCTCGTCTTCGTAGGCTTTGAGCGGGCGTGCTGCGACGGCATCCGACGGGCCGAAGCCCTTGTTGAAGAATACGAACATCTCCGCGAAGAGCTTCTGGTAGATGTCGCGGAAGCGCACGATGTCCGCGCCGGTGAGCAACTTGCCCTCCGCGGGCACTATGCGGGTGTCGGGTTTGACCACCGTCGCGAGCTTCTCGTACGCCCGCACCAGGCCGCCCAGCCAGCCACCGTTATGGATGTCGAGGACGGGCCAGCGGCTGCCCGAGACGGGTCCGCCAGAGATCAGGAGATTGGCCTCCGGAAAGTGGACATAGAGATCACCATCGGTGTGCGCCGCCGGCAGGTAGTCGTAGTCGATGTGCTGGCCTGCGAACTCCAGGGACCCCGAGGTGCGCGTCGTCCTCGCGGCGCGTGCCTTCTCGGGCAGCGGTCCGTACGAGCCTTCGTAGCAGACCGACGTGGCCTTGCGGCCCTCATAGAGTCGTGTCACCTCGTGCGCGATGATGAGACCGCCCTGAGTCCCGATCGGCAAGTTGGAGCCCGTTTGCTCGGGGTGCCAGTGGGTATTGATGAGCGTGCTCACGCGGGTGTTGCCGGTGGCCTCGCCCACAGCCTTGAGCAGCGCCTTGGAGTTCGCCGCGAGTCCCCCATCGATCAGCAGCGCACCTTGTGGGCTCGGCACGGCCACGACGTTGCACCCGGCGCCTTGGAGCAGGGTAAGTCCACCCATACCCTTTGGCGTGAGCGGCGTGATGCTGATGCTGGCGGCGACGCCAGCCGCGGCGCGCAACGGGGCCACCACACCGAGCGAACCTAGGGCAGCGGCCGCGGACGCGGCGCCCAACACTTCAAGGCCGCCGCTGAGGAGACGGCGGCGCGAAAGCGGATTGATGTGGGACACCTGGACCGCTACTGCTGGGCTTTGGCGGATAGCGCCGCGGGCGCGCTGGCTGCCGCGCCAGCGAGGACCTTTGGAATCACGCCTTGCGCAGCCAGGAACTTGGGTAAGTCACCGGGCGGATACATGGGTGGATACTTCGTACTGGCGGCACTCAAGGCATCGCTGGGCTGCAGCGGCCAGATGGTGGCCTCGTATCCGAGTGGTGGGCCCACGGGTGGCCAGTCGGGAGTCTTGGACAGTTCCACCGTCGCACCGGAGTCGCGCAGCAGCTTCGCCAGATCGGGCTGCGGCGGCTGCCGCTGCGCCAGGAACGGCACATAGCCGCGCGCCATGGCGTAGTCGAGTGCGGTAAGTCCGTCCGGATCCCGGGCATTCACATCAATGCCCCACGACACGAGCAGCTTCACGGCCTCGGGCGCGCCCGCGCGGACCGCGAAGTGCAGTGCTGTGCCACCGCGCGTGCGCAGCAGGTGATGCTGGATGGACATGATGTTCACTTCCGTGCCGGCGTCGTGCAGCACTCGCAGTGTCTCGATGGCGCCCGCCGGGTTGGCCGCGCCGCCACCGCCGAAGACGCCGCGGCCGCCGAGCGCTGCCATGATCGGCGTTTGATTGTCAGCCTGGTACAGCTTTGGGTCTGCACCATGCGCCAGCAGCAGCTTCACCAGATCCACATTGTCCTCAGCGGCTGCGGCCATCAGCGGGGTCGCGCCGCGAGCGGCACCTCCAGCGGACCGCCCGGCTGGACGATAGAACAGCTGCATGTTCGGGTTCGCGCCCTTGTCCAGCAATAGCGCGATGACATCTCGCGGAGTCGCCGTCTCCGGCGGGTCGAGCGGTTTGGGAATGGGGCCGCCGCCAAACAACGACGGCGGCCGCGGCACGCTGTTCACGACGGCCGCGTACAGCGGACCCTGGCCGTACATGTCCCACTGATTCACATCGGCGCCGGCTCCGACCAGCCGTTTCGCGATGTCCCAGTTGGTGTTCATGATGGCGATGGTCATCGGTGCGACGCCATCAGGATCGGGCAGATCCACGTCGACTCGGTGCTTGATGAGGACGTTCACGCATTCCAGGCAGTTCTCGCGCGCGGCGTACATGAGCGGCGTGAGCCCGCCGGCATTGGTGCGCTTGGCGCGGCTCTCGGCGGTGACGTGGCGCTCCCAGTTGCGCCACGCGCTGCGCGCGTTGACATCGGCGCCTCGGGAAATCAGCAGCTCCATCATCTGCGGATGCCGGCGCGCGCTCGCCCACATGAGCGCCGTCTGCTCTCCCCAGCTCTCGCGCGCATCGACTTTGGCGCCGTGCCGCAGCAGCAGCTTCGCCGCCTCGACGTTACCGGTGCGCGCCACCTCCATCAGCGCGGTCTGCCCATCCGCATTGGCCGCGTCCGCGTGCGCTCCTGCATCAAGCAGCAGCTTCAGGATCTGTGTGTTGCCGGTAGCGGCCGCCATCTGCATGGGCGTCGCGCCGTAGACGTTGGCCTCGTCGACCTTTGCGCCTGCATTGATCAGGCGCTTCACCGCGGCGACATCGTTGCGGTATACCGCCCACTCGAGCGGCGTGCTGCCGTCGGGGCCGCGCACATCCGGTGCCGCCCCCGGCAGCGATGGATCGCCATCGGCAGCGTGCCCCGTCGCGACAGCGAGCAGCCCCACCGCGCAAATTCCGGCAAGTGCGCGCATCTTCAGACCTCCGCGAGCACTCCCGTGCTCAGCGGAAAGTTCTGCACGGGCGCACCCACCTTCTGCAGTACGGTGGCCAGGATGTTCGCGTGCGGCGTGTCCTGCGGGTAGTGCACGTGCTGGCCACCCTTGATGCCACCGCCGTGTCCGACGATGACTTGCGGGATCGGATCGTTGTTGTGGCGGTCGGAGTTGGCCATGTTGCTGCCGAACAGAATGACGCAGCTGTCGAGCACGCTGCCGCTGCCTTCCTTCATCCCCTTCAGGCGCTGGGCGAACTTGGCCATGCGGATCGTATGAAAGGACTGGATGCGCAGCAGCTTCTCGAAAGCATCCTCTTTCTCACCGTGGTGGGACAGCGGATGGAACGCCTCGGTGACGTTCACCATCGTGTACGCTCGCATGGTCGCTTCGTTGGCGAGCTTGAAAGTCGCCACCCGCGTTTGATTGGTTTGCCATGCCAGCGCCATCATCTCGAACTGCACATCGAGCAGCTCGGTGAAGTCCTCGGGGGCGCCCAGCGGCGCATTCGGCAGGTTGCCGAAGGATTCGGAGGCCACTTTCAGCTTCTGCACCCGCCGCTCGATCTCGCGCACCGAGTCCAGGTAATCGCTGACGATGGCGCGGTCGCCGCCGTCGAGCTGGCGATTGAGATCGGCGGTCGCCTGCTGTGCGTAGTCGAGCAGGCTGCCCTGGGAATTGATGATCGCGCGGCGCTCCTCGTTGGAGTCACCTTGGCCGAACATCCCGTAGAACACCTTGCGCGGATTGCCCTCCATGGGCAGCTGCTGCAACGGTGTGCGGTAGGAGACCGAGCTGTAGCCGCCGGGCTCACCACACAGTTCCAGCGATGGGAGCGGGGTGTCCTGGCCGATCTGTCGGGCGGCGAGCTGATCGGCGCTCACACCGGCATCCCCGGTGGGCTTGCGATCCTGCGGGTGCACGCAGGTGAGCCAGGTGCTCTCGATGATGCCGTGGGGATCGGAGCTCTCGCCGCCCTTGTTGCGCAGACCCGTCACCACAGTGACGTAGTCGCGCAGCGGTTCCAGCGGTTTCAGGATCGGTGAGAACTTGAAATCCCGACCCGTTCCTTCCGGGGTCCAGTACTTCTGGACTGCACCATGTGGGAAGTAGACGAATCCGAGGCGCGGCTTCACCACGGCAGCCGTGTTTGCCAATGCCCGACCGGCCGGAATCATGGCATCCAGCAGGGGCAGCGCGATGCATGCGCCGGCACCTTTGAGAACAGTACGGCGCGAGAGGTGCTTCCTTGTGAGGAACACGGCTCAGTTACCTCCAGACGGGTCAGCGGTGGGGGCGGCAAGCGAGGCGCTTTTCACGGCCGGCTGCGCCGGCTGAGCCGGCGGCTCGCGCTTGCGGAAGGCGTCACTTTCCACCACCTGCAGGATGATGGACGAAAACCGGTTGTGGTCGCGCGTCGCCTCGCGTGCGATGCGACGTACCACGGGCATGTCGTAGTAATCGAGCGGACGGCCAATGGCATAGGACATGAGCTGTGCAGTGATGGTCTGCACGAACAGCTCCGAGCGCGCCATCAGCACCCGCCGCAGGTCATCGGGACCTTTGATCACAGTACCGTCCGCCAACATGCCCGTGGTATCGATCGGCGTGTGCGTGGACGGATCGAGCTCGCGAAACTGACCCACGGTGTTGAAATTCTCCAGCGCGAAGCCGAGCGGATCCATGACGCCGTGGCAGGCATGGCAAGTGGGATTCGTGCTGTGTTGCATGACGCGCTCGCGCACGGTCTTGGGCGGCTTGCCGTGGACGTTCTGCGGCAGCGTGGGTACGTTCGGGGGCGGAGTGGGCGCCGGCGAGCCGAATACCCGCTCGACGATCCAGGCGCCACGCAGCACGGGGGCGGTGCGATCCGGGTTGGCGGTGAGCATCAGGATCGCGCCTTTGCCCAGGAGGCCCCAGCGCCTCGAATCGGAAAGTTGAACACGGCGGAACTGGCCGCCTTTCACGTCCTCCATGCCGTAGAGCATGGCGAGGGATTCATTGAGATAGGTGTAGTCGGCCGTCAGCAGTGCCGTGACCGGCTGATCCGATCGCAGCACACTGTCGAGGAAGAGCGAGAGCTCTTGCTTGAACAACGGACGCGGATCCAGCGCTCCAGTTGCATAGGGGAACTGGAGGCGATCCGGAACGATCTCGTCGAGCCGCGCCAGATTCAACCACTGGAAGGCGAAGCCATCGACGAGGGACTTCGACCTCGGATCCGCCAGCATGCGGCGCACTTGCTGTTCGAGCACCTTGGGATCGCTCAAGCGGTTGCTTGCGGCGAGGCCCAGCAGCTCCTCATCTGGAATGCTGCTCCAGAGGAAGAAGGACAAGCGCGAGGCCAGCGTCAGATCGCTGAGCGTGCCTGCGGCTGCCGTGCCCGTGCGCACTTGCTCCGCGGGCGTTTCGACCCGGTAGAGGAACCAGGGGCTCGCGAGAATGCCAGAGAGCGCAGCGCGGATACCGGCTTCGAAGCCTCCATCCCGGCGTCCGGCCTCGTAGAAGCCCAGCAGCGGTTTCAGGTCCGCTTCGCTGACGGGTCGTCGGAAGGCGAGTCGCGCGAGATGCTCGATGATCCGCTGAGCGCACGGTGCCTCCTCGTCCGCGTTCGAAGGATGGCAGATAAAGATCTTCGCTCGCGTCGGCGAAGTGCTCATGCCGGTGACGCTGAGCGGGCCGCGGATCTGGAAGGCATGCATCAGCTGCACGCGCTCCTGCCCACCCTCCAGAGCATTGACACGCAGACGCTCGTCGCTCTCGGCGAAGTCGCGGTGCACGAAGGTGACCGCAACGCGGTGTTGTCCCTGCGTCGCGTGAAAGCGGATATTGCGCAGCCGGCCGTTGATGGCCTCCACCGCCGTCTGTTGCTCTTGGTCGATGGCCTTCTGGTCCGCATCCCCGCCGATGTGGGTGCGGAAGAACTCCTTGCCGTCGAGCAATGCCACGACGATGTTGTCGAACTCCATGAGCGGCACGTCGCGTCCCAGCGCCAGGTCGCCGATGGTGAGTGCGTACTCGCCATCCGCCGGAAAGACGTACTCGCCACTCATGCCGCCCCGGGTGCCAAAGGGCATCCCGTCCCGATAGAGCTGCTGATTACCTTCGCCGGGGTGGCCCCGCACTTGCAGCGAGATCACCATGTCCCCCAGCGGGCCGAAGGTCGTCGTCACCGCGGGAGCCTTGGGATTGCCCACCGCCTGTGCCGCCACGACACGCGCCGCATTCACGTACTGATCGACGTACGACGGTGACACCTGCAGCCTCACGGCATCGGTGTCATATCCGGTCCTGTGATGATCATCGGGCAGCAGGGTCGCAGCATCGATGTCGAGCGCCAGCAGGTCACGCACGGCGTTGGCGTACTCGCGCCGGTTCAGACGCCTCAGTGGGATGCGGCCCGCGGTCGGACTGGCATGGTTGTCGAGCGTGCCCGCGAGCCAGGAGACGAGCTCCGTGACCTGGGCCCGATCGGGGTGCTGCTTGGCGCTCGGTGGGGGCATGAAGCCACCGCGGAGCTTGCTGATGGCATCCTCCCAGACCTTCGCGTCTGACGGGACTTGGTCGGGGGACATGGTGTCGAAGGCGACGCCCCCAGCCCAGTCCTGCACGTTGTGGCATTCGGTGCAGTAATGCTGGACCAGGCCCCACTGTGCGGGGGTGTGCTCCGCCGCCGCGCAAGTGCCCGCGGCGCTGAGTGCCACGCAGGCTGCGGGAAGGGTGCAAAGCGCAGCGGGAAACCTGCGTAACCTGCTGTCGCACCGACCTCTGCCTCGCGCCCGCATAACCACCGCAGCATACCCATAATTCCCATCCTGCTGCAGCAACACAGACCCTCCCACCCGGAGAGACTCCGCCCGCCTTGGCGGGGGATGCTGCGTTGCAACATTACTGCCGCCAGGAGCGTTGCGTAGATATAAGGAGCGCCGCCAAAAGCTGCGCCTGCGCCACGACAACCATAAGTGAATGCGACATCGAATTTTTTCCAACTCCAGCGCTGGCTGGACGTCGCGAGCCCATATCTATCAAGCGGCCTCTTCAAACAAAGATCTCAACACGAGCTTCGGCCGAGCCGCGTTGCCGCAGCGCGCCCGATTCATAGTCCCGAGCTCCACAGTGGCGCTTCAGCTTCTGCGTGACTGCTGCAGTTGAACTCGAAGTTCGAGCCGCCCGGCCGCCGCTGTAGTTTTCTTTCAGGGAGCTTTCAATGCTACCTTTCCCCTTGCGTCACGAGAGCAACGGACCAGGGAGGGATTTGGGCGATGGACAAGCGCGAACGAGCCCGACGCCAGACCGAACTCGCGATCTATCAAGATGCGATCGGGTCACCACCCCCCAAGTGGACGGCGCTCGTCAGGTGTGTGACTGAATGGGGATTCGCCTATCACTTGGTGCGCAAGTGGATGGGCTTTTCAGATCCGCTGCCGACCGAGGATCGAAGAGTCCTCGAGCAGGTCATCTTCCCGCACTACCGGAAGAATTCCGCCATCCGGCGCGTGCTCTTCGTCGGCTGCGGCCTCTATACGGCGCACTACGAGCGTCAGCATTTCGCACAGCACGATTTTTGGACTCTCGATGCCGACGCTACGCGGCGCGAATTCGGCGCGCAGCAGCATATCGTGGCGCCGCTCGAGGAACTGCAGTCGCATGTTCCGGAAGGCTTCTTTGATCTGCTCGTTTGCAACGGGGTGTTCGGGTGGGGACTCGACTCTGCGGCACAGTGCGAAGCCGCGTTCGCACAGTGTCACTCCTGCCTCGCGCCCACGGGACAGCTGCTGCTCGGCTGGGACGATATTCCGCAGCGCACGCCGGTATCGCTCGCTGCGATTCCAAGCCTGCGACGCTTCAAGAGAGTTCGATTTGCGCCTTTCGGGACGTGGCGCTACTTGACTGCGACCCCGTACCGTCACACGTACGATTTCTATCAGAGAGCGGCGTAGCGGCGCAGGGCGCGGCTCGAGACCGACACTTGCGCAGTGGCATGGGCGGCCGCCAATATGGAGGAAGCATGAAATCGCCTGCGCGCGAGAACTGGCCGGACCACAAAATCAAGGAGAGTCGCCTCGCCGGAAAGTCGGAGGTTCAGGTGGGCGCCGAGACCGTCGCTGTCTCTGAAGACGTGATCCGCGTCGAGGAGGACAGAAGTCCGCCGCGCCTCTACTTTCCACGCTCCGCGGTCCCTTCGGATAAGCTCGAGCCCTCGAGCACGACCACCCAGTGCCCCTTCAAAGGCACCGCACGCTACTTCAATCTCAAGCTGCGTGGCAGAACCTTGCGGGATGCAGTCTGGTCCTACGAGGAGCCCTTTGACGAGCACCGCTCCCTCAAAGACCGGCTCGCCTTCTACGACGACAAGTTTCCGGAGATTCGCGTAAGGACCGCGACCTGAGTGTCGGAGTGAACTACGGAGAGAACGACCATGAAGAAGAGGAGCGGCTCGCAGAAAACCGGGCCGCAGAAGGGCGAGTCTCCGTCCGAGCTCATCGACGCAAGAATTGAGGAATTAGGCGACTGGCGGGGCAAGATGCTCAGCCGGCTCCGCACGCTGGTCAAGGAAGCCGACCCCGAAGTCGTGGAGGAGTGGAAGTGGCGAGGAGTCCCGGTGTGGTCGCACGACGGATTGATATGCACCGGCGAGACCTACAAGAGCGTCGTGAAGATGACTTTCGCCAAAGGGGCGGCTCTGCAGGACCCGTCGAGACTCTTCAACTCCAGCCTCGAGGGAAACACGAGGCGTGCCATCGACTTCCATGAGGGCGAGCAGATAAACGAGCAGGCGTTGAAGACGCTCGTGCGTGCCGCCGTGACGCTGAACAAGTCCAAAGCCCAGCGCTGATCAGCCAAAGCGAGCTCGCCGCTCGATGCGCAGAGGCCCTGCGCGCTGACTTAGACCCTGGGCATCAGAATCTCGAACACCAGTCCGTGACCGCTGGCGGGGGCTGTGGAAATGTGTCCGCCATGCGCCTCGATGATCCGCCGGCAGATGGCGAGTCCGAGGCCCGTGCCACGCGACTTGGTCGTGAAAAAAGGATCGAAGATGTGCGCAGCCTTTTCGGTCTCGATGCCCGTGCCGGAATCGGCCACGGTGACGGACACCTTGGAAGCCAAGCCCAAAGAGGCATGTATGCTCAGCAGACGCGGCCGATCCGTCACATTTGCCATTGCCTCGATGGCGTTCGTGATCAGATTGACCAGCACCTGCATCAGCTGCCCCTGGTTGCCAAGCACCATTGGCAGGTCCGCGGGTATCTCCAATTGAACGGCCACGGTGTTCGTGCGCAATTCACCGTGCAGGAACTTCAGTGCTTCGCTCACGACTCTGGACATACTCACGGGCCTTAGCGGGGCCGCCGCGCCCTTGAGCGTAACGCCGATCGAACTGATGATGTCGCTCGCGCGTTGGGCTTCGGACACCACATCGTCAACGGCAGCGCGCGCGTCCACGAGCTTGGGTGGGCTCTGCTCGAGCAGCACCCGCGCCGCCTCGCTCTCTGCGATGATGGCGGTGAGTGGTTGCTGGAGCTCGTGCGCTACCGAACCGGTGACGACCTGCAGTGCAAGGCGCTGCCGGTCACCCTCCCTGCTGCGTGCCTCAGCCGAGAGCGCCACCCGCGCGTAAAGCGTCGTCGTTTCGTAGAGCTGCTACCAGCTCGCCTCCGCGCAGAACCAGGTGGCACAGCAGAACCTTACCCTCGATCAGCTCAGGCAGACGCTCGCATTCCAGGGGGCGTCGCGTGGTATGGCTCTGCAAGCAATGCGGGCGCGCCTCGGCCAACAAGCCCCGACCTCTGGCACCTATCCCGCTGGTGCCTCCGACCCCGTAAGAGCCTCTGGCGGTCGGAGAACCTGCCGAACCTTCAAGCGTACTGCGGATGCGCCGGTGCACTGACACAGTGAGATGAAGTGCGATGGCTTTGGGCAAAAAGACAGGCGGCGGCTCGCGTAAGGGCATCCCAAACAAGGCGACGAGCAAGACTCGCGATCTCATCACCGCATTCGTCGACAGCAATGCCGAGAAGGTGCAGGAGCTCTGGGACAAGGTTGCCCAGAACGAGCCGGCGCGGGCGCTCGAGCTCTACGCCAAGATCACTGAGTTCGCACTCCCGAAGCTCTCGCGCTCCACGATCGACGGCGAGCTAGGCGTGCGTGGCCGGCTCGTGATCAATGAGTAACTGCCGTCTTATGAGCGGCCCGCTATCTGGGATAGGGCGCGTCTCTGCTGATGCCGCATTGTGGGCACTTCTCTGGAGGCATACCGAAGTCTACCCAGCTTGTCCGCTTGAGCGCGAAAGCGTACGGCGCGTAGGACATCGAACATTTTGGGCAGCGTGTCCGGAACGCACAGATCGCTGCGGCACAGATGAATCCGACACCGATCAACATACCGACAGTATCCGCTCGTTTAGCAGTGACAATGAGCAGTCCAATCCCCGCACCCATTGCGATCCAGGTGAAATAGAAGCGAAGCGAGAGATAGAGCCCGACTTTCGTACTCATGTCCGTTTACGGACAGCGCTCGTCGAGGCTGACGCCGCAATAGGGGCAGTAGTTCGGCCGCGATCCGAACAATCCGAAGGCCACCTGGAGCGCTATCGACTGACCGATGCGTGTCGAGCACTTTGGACATCGCGTGAGCCACTGAAGGCCCATGATGGCTCCGCCGAACACAACGAAGCCGAGAAAGAAGAGCACGAAATTCGGCATGTGCGTGCTGGACTCGAATGCCAGGCCCATGCCGACAGCGCATATCACCCAGCCCACGGCGGCGACTGCAGCAAGCGATCTGACCCGCCGCTTGATTCGATCTCGGATGGTCTCTTCCATGACTGCCAAGGTTAACCCTTTGCGCCCGTGCAGCGGGAGGAGCCTCGTAACATGAGCGAGGCGCTCGAGATTGTCCGGACGTACTCCTATGCGCACGTCCCAACCGTGAGGCGCTTCTCGCAGTCCCGGGCCTTCATCCGCGGCCTCATGGGGCCGTTCGGCTCTGGCAAGTCCTCGGGCTGCGTCATTGAGCTTGTGAAGTGGGGCAAGCGGCAGCAACTCATCAACGGTAAGCGTCGAGCCCGGTTCGCAGTCATACGCAACACCTACCCGCAGCTTGCGGATACGACCATCAAGACCTTTCTGCACTGGCTGCCTGACGGGGTCTTCGGCCGCTATAACAAGGCCGATCACACCTACGCGCTGAACAACCTCGATGATCTCGAGGTCGAGATACTCTTTCGGGCGCTCGATCGCCAAGAGCACGTCGCCAACCTTCTGTCGCTCGAGCTCACCGGAGCCTGGTGCAACGAGGCCCGCGAGATCCCCTGGGCGGTGATCAGGGCGCTCAAGGGTCGCGTCGATCGCTACCCCGCTCGCGAGGATGGCGGTGCGGTGGATCCCGGGATCATCATGGATTCCAACCCTCCGGACGATGATTCGTGGTGGTATCGCATGTTCGAGGAGCAGGCGGCCGAGGATGACGAGCCCGTAAGCGCTGAGATCTTCAAGCAGCCAGGCGGCCGATCAGCAGAAGCGGAGAACCTGCCGAACCTCTCGGCTCGGTATTACCAGAACCTGATGGCGGGCGCTGATGATGACTTCATTCGCGTCTATGTCGACGGCCAATACGGCTACGTGAAGGACGGCAAGCCAGTCTTCCCCGGGTACAACGACAACATGCACTGCACTGACGTAGAGCCGATGAAAGGCGTCACGATCAAGCGCGGCTGGGACTTCGGGCTCACTCCCGCTTGCGTCTTCACGCAGGTGCTACCCGACGGCCGCTGGATTGTGTTCGAGGAGCTCTGCGGGGATGACATCGGCATTGGAAGCTTCGCCGACTGCGTGCTCGAGCTCACCGCTCAGCGCTTCCCGGGATACACGTTCGAGGACTACGGGGATCCTGCCGGCGAGCAGCGCTCAGCGATGACTGCGGACAGGGCGGAAAAGAGCTGCTATGACATTCTGCGCGGCAAGGGAATCATGATCCGCGGCGGTGAGCAGAATCTCACGATTCGCCTGGAGTCCGTGCGCAAGCCCCTCAACACACTGCGCGATGGCAAGCCGCAGTTTCAGATCAGTCCCCGCTGCGAGACCCTGCGCAAGGGATTCCTTGGGCCGCTACCAGTACCGGCGCGTGAAGGTATCAGGCTCCGCCGAGCGCTATCACGACGAACCGGAAAAGAACGAATATTCACACCCTCACGACGCCCTGCAGTACGTTGCGACGCGTGTCTTTGGCGATGCCGTCCGCGGTCGCGAGGAACTGCGCAAGCTCTGGAGTCAACCGATCAAGTACCGGGAGACCCGGACACCGAGGTATATGCTCTGAGGCCGAGTGACGTAAGAGCCCGAACCATCGCTCCCGATGATGCCGTCCGTAATCTTAAGTACCCCGTTGATCCGAACGCGGATCCACCGATCACGTACGAGGAAGCAAGCGTCGCTATATCCGCCAACTGCGCCCGGCATCCCGGGAGCCTGATCGGTCAGCTGCATGACAGGCAAGGGATGGTGTACTTGTGTTTGCACCCGAGCTGCCGGATGTATAGGCGATATACGAAGCCCACTTGGCGCCCAGGATCGACGATCCATTATCCGCCCAGACGGTATGCGTGATGCCAAGACGAACATCTAATAGGACGGCGACCCGTTTCGGCATCGACGCAACAATGTTCATTTTCGCGATGGGCTGTGTACTTGGGCTCGCAGCGGGATTGTTCGTCGGTGTATTGCTGGGGCTCTGGGCTCGTTAGGTACCGACGAGAGCCCTAAAGGCAAGTACCGTTCCAGTTGCGAGCAGCGCCATCGTAGCCAAGTCTGTCAGCAGATCGAGAAGGATCCACTCGGACGCTTCTTCGCACCACTTGGTGATCCAGTCTACGCGTGGCGGATCGGTGTGCCTCGCATTCATACCCATGAGCGCCGTGATCGCCGATATGCGGGAGCTTGCGCGTGATCTCCTGGATGCAGAGCGGCGGCTCGAGGCTGCGCACACGTTCTACGACATCGCCCTAGCTCGGTATCTGCGAGCCAAGCGAGCGGCGGATGTAGAGTCTGAGCGAAAGGCGGTGCGCCAGTGAACGAGCGCCTCGCGGAGACGATAGCAATGCTCAATAGCATGCCGTTCGCTCCGATCGGGCCGGCGCCGGAGCCCGATGCACCTCCACGGCGCTACGTTGCACCCGACGCCGGGCGCTTCACATGGGACGCGATCGTGATGGGGCCGGGACCCTGCGACAGATGTCTCGGAGCGGAGCGGTGTCGCTCGCAACACCTCGCCTGCAGTGCGTTCGAGCTCTACGTAGAGGGACATGTCCGCTGGGACTGCGCGCCAAGGAAGGACGCAACCCGCGCACGCTTTCAGCGCATCTTCTGGGAGTAACCACACATGGCCGCCGCTGATGGGCGGCCTTTTTCTTCAAGCCTGTATTCGATTGCCTTTCAGATAGCTGACGGGGCTTGCTGGCAGCGCGCTCGAAGTCTGATCCGCGCAGCAGCATGACGGCGGAGTGGCAAAGCGCTAGAGTCGCCGCCGAACAAGAATGCCTCACGTTGGGCGCAACGAAAGTGGCGGGGGGAGACGACGATGAGAAGCCTCATAGGCCTGATGGCGCTTCTGGCGAGCTTTGGCTGTTATTCACAGACCGTCACTTATCCGGCCGGCATCTGGACGGGGTCGCTCGTAGTGAACGGCGCACCACTGAGTGGCACCGGCGGCAATTCTCAATCCGTGACCATATATGTCCTCCCCTCTGGGACCTTCTACGGGCGAACTGACCTGATCCCAGGAGACGGGGAGTGCCTTTATCTGATTTCCGGGTCTCTGGTAAAGGGCGGCACGCAGATCACGACCTCTCTGATCGCCGAATATGGCGGTCAAGTGGCCAGTAGCGCATGCGCTCCGACCAAGACTGGTGGTGCGATTGGCGGCTCTATAGCAAAGCGATCCGGCAATGTCCTGTACTGGACGCTCGCGACTCCAACTCTGACAGCGAAATATACCCTCTCGCTTTCAACCTCCTACAGCACGCCGTCATCCCTTAAGGCGCTCACTGGCTATTGGGCTAGCAGCCCCCTGGCTAACGGTGTGCAACTCGAGACCAACGGGGTGGAGCTAGTGTTGCCGAGTGGTGCCTTCTCATCGCACGACCCACTGCTCGGGTGTGTCACGAGTGGTCAGTACACTGTGATTGACGCCACACACAACCTCTACACATACACTGAGACCTTCTACGACTGCTATACGGCGACAAGAGAAGGGAAAGCGTTCAACAACCTGAAGATTTACGGGGTGGCGACGATCACTGGGCATACGCTTCACAAGCAAGGAGCTTGGGGCGCTGCCTCAATCGCCGAGACTGAAGGCGGCATATCGGCCGTGGGCAATTGACTGGGAGACTATCTCGTGAGTCAGTTCAGGCCAAATCTCGCCGTCGTGGCACTTCTCTTGGTGATTGGCGGGGCGACGCTCACTCACTTCGCCAGCATGCTTCCGGCCAATGTCAGAACGGCCGTATTTGTCGGGATATCGGGCGGCGGGGCGGCCTGCGGGGCCGCTCTCTTCGGCCTTATCTCCGCGATCGCGAGTCGAGGAAAGGGCTGATCTACGCTGCGGCGCTTTCACTCTCTATGAAGCAGAGGCCCATCGCACGGCGCCGTACAGTACCTGTCTGACCGCCTTGCTGGTCGCGCTATCCGACGCGCTACAGTCCGGCCCATGCGCCACAGCAGCCGCAAACGCGCATCCCCCGATCCGCTCCTGCCGGTCGACGCCGTCACCTGGCTCGTGGTGCGCAATGCACTGAGCCGAATGGTCGAGAGCATCGAGCTCCCGCCGCGGAGCGATCTGCGCGCCGTGCTGAATGCCGCTCGAGATGCCCGCATGGCTGCCGGATGGGCTGCTGGGGATATCGGCCCACGGTGCGCGTTCTTCTTCGCAAGCCGCGATGGCAAGCGCGTTTTGGTCGGGATCGAACGCCGAGACCCCCGTGGCCCCGTAGCTCTGCGATAACGATTCCGGCGTGTCTCGCGGATTACGTCAGAAGTGGAGCTTGAGCGTGGGAAACCAGATAGCATATTAGTATGGGTTAATACTCACCCCGCAGAGGGTCCCGCTGAGGTTCAGCCAGATTCGCCAACGGGCAATCCATGCCGCACGGTCCGCGCATCCCCGACGATGATCTTCGTGCAATGGCGCGCGAGCGCATAGCCGACGGACGGCTACCGATTCTCTTTCCCGACACACTGCATGCCGGCTATGGCACTGGCACAACCTGTGATCTGTGTGGGCAGCCAATTGAACGGCACCAGATCGACTACGAAGTCACTGATCGTCGAAACGGCCGCTCGCTGTCCCTTCACCTAGCTTGTCACGCGATCTGGCAGCTCGAATGTCGGGCGCACTCCCTGCACGCGGGGGGGGGGCACGAATGCAGGATCACCTTGAGGCGGAGTTACCTTTCCGAGCGGAGATGGCAAGCGCGAATGATGCGCCGTTTGGCGTTGATTTCCTGACAGCCCTTTTCACGTACGTTTCACGTCACAAGGCTGTTACAGACGTAACCTATTGATTTTATGGCGCTCCCTACGGGATTCGAACCCGTGTTACAGCCTTGAGAGGGCTATGTCCTAGGCCTCTAGACGAAGGGAGCGCAGGCGCTCGGGCCGGCCGAAAAGAGCGCGGTATTATATGCGGCTGGCCCTGATGCTCAAGCCGAAAGTCACCGAATTGAACTCTTCCGCCGCGCCCGCGTTGGCGCCCGCGAAGCCGCGGATCATTCCGCGCTCCGACCACAACATCTCCCGCTCGGCGATCTCACCGAACGCCCTGCGTGTGCTCTACAGGCTGCGCGATGGCGGCTTCCAGGCCTTCCTGGTCGGAGGCTGTGTGCGCGATCTGCTGCTGGAGCGTGCGCCCAAGGATTTCGATGTCGCAACCGATGCGCTGCCGGAGCAGGTGAAAGCGCTGTTTCGCAACTGTCGCCTCGTCGGGCGGCGCTTTCGCCTCGCGCACGTCTTCTTCGGGCAGGAGACGATCGAGGTGGCGACGTTTCGCGCCGCGACCGCGCCGGCCCTCGGTGACGATCCGATTCCCGACGTGGATCCCGAGGAAGGCGAGGGGCCGGAGATCGACGAGCCGCTCGATCCCGTACTGATCGGCTGCAGTGAAGGTGATGCGCGCGCGGTCGACGAGACAGGACGCATCCTGCGCGACAACGTCTATGGATCCATCGATGCCGATGTATGGCGGCGCGATTTCACGGCCAACGCGCTCTACTACAACATCGCGGATTTCTCGGTTTGGGACTATGTGGGTGGCGTCGACGACATCAACGCGCGCACACTGCGCCTGATCGGCGATCCGGAGACTCGCTACCGCGAGGATCCGGTGCGCATGCTGCGCGCAGCGCGCTTCGAGGCGAAGCTCGGACTGCATCTCGATCCGGCGACCGCGGCTCCTATCGCTCCGCTGCGCGATCTGCTCGCCGGCGTACCCTCTGCGCGGCTCTTTGACGAGACGCTGAAGCTGCTGCTCTCGGGCCACGGCGCGCGCAGCGTCGAAGTGCTGCGCGCGCGCAGACTGCTCGAGGTCCTGCTGCCCAGCGTGGACGCCTACCTGGCCGCGCGCCCCGGCAGTGTCGTCGAGAAGCTTCTCATGCAGGGACTCCGCAATACGGACGAGCGGGTGCTGGCGGACAAGTCGGTGGCACCGACGTTTCTGTTTGCGCTGCTGCTCTATGGGCCGATCGCGCAGCACATCGAGGCGGCGCCGCCAGAGCGCTGGCACGAGCTCGCGACAATTCTCGATGCATGCGATCGGGCACTGCGGGAGGCGCAGGCCCACGTGGCGATCCCGCGTCGCTTTGCGCTCGGTGTGCGGGAGATGATTGCTCTGCAGCCGCGCCTCGAGCATCCGCGCGGGCGCCGCTCGCTCAGGACATTGGAGCACCCGAGATTTCGCGCCGCCTTCGATCTGCTGCTGCTGCGTGCGCAGTTTGGACTCGCGCCGCGGGAGATCGCCGACTGGTGGAGGCGCATACAAGAGGTGGCACCGCCCGAGCGTGCCGTCATGGCCGATGCGCTCGGTGGGCCGGGTGGGCGCCGTGAAGGTGGTGGCAGGCGGGGACCGCGTCGTCGCCGCCGCCGTCGACCCGCGAGTCCCGCCTGAGCACTTCAGGTCGCGCCCCTGCCATGGCTGCTTGGCAGCCGGCCTATGTTGGCATTGGCAGCAACCTCGAGGATCCGCACTCGCAGGTGGTGCGCGCAGCTGCTGCGCTCGCGCGCCTCCCGCAGAGCATGCTCATTCTCCGCTCGCCGCTGTATGGCTCGCGACCGCTCGGACCGGTCGCGCAGCCGGACTTCGTCAACGCGGTTGCCGGGCTGTTGACACGACTCGAGCCGCTCGTGCTACTGCGTGAGCTGCGTTCGCTGGAGCGGGCCTTCGGTCGACCGGCAGAGCACGAGAAATGGGGACCGCGTGTGCTCGACCTCGATCTCCTAGTACATGGTCGAGCGCAGCGCGCTACCCCTGAGCTCACCTTGCCGCACCCCGGTATAGTGGCGCGGAATTTCGTTCTGTATCCTCTAGCGGACATCGCCCCCGATCTGCAGGTCCCGGGCTTGGGCCGGGTGGCCGAGCTCAAGGGGCACGTCTCACCGCAGGGAATCTGGCCCATCGCGAGCGGCGCGCATGGCGCCCCGACCGCCACGAGATCCGCGCACGAAGGTCATGCTCGATGACGTCCACGGCCCCAACGTTTCGCTACATCGTCGTTGAGGGACCCATCGGCGTCGGCAAGACCAGTCTCGCGCAGCGTCTGTGCGAGAGTCTTGCGGCAGAGCCGGTGCTGGAGCAGGCCGCGGAGAACCCATTTCTCGAGCGCTTCTACCGCAATCCGCGCTCGGGCGCCTTCCCGACGCAGCTGTATTTCCTCTTCCAGCGCGCGCAGCAGCTGGCCGCCCTCAATCAACAGGATCTGTTCACGACCGTACGCGTAGCCGACTACCTGCTCGAGAAGGACCGGCTGTTCGCGCGCGTGACGCTCGATGAGGCGGAGTACTCGCTGTACGAGCAGGTGCATGCGCGGCTGGGCATCGTCGCGCCGCGCCCCGATCTGGTGGTGTATCTGCAGGCGCCGGTCGACGTGCTGGTCGAGCGGATCGCCAAGCGCGGCATCGAGTACGAGCGGCAGATCGAGAAGGCCTACCTGGAGCGGCTCAACGAGGCCTACGCACGCTTCTTCCACGAGTACGAGGCGGCTCCGTTGCTGATCGTAAATGCCGCATCGATCGATCCGATCAACAACCAGGCGGACTACGATGAGCTGTTCAGCGCGATCACGCGCATGAAGCGCGGCCGGCTCTATTACAACCCGCTCCGCAGCCGTAGCCTTTAGGGTCGCGAGGAAGGGGAAGAATGGAGACACTGATCAGCGCAGCCGCGGTGCGCGAGCGTGTGCGGCAGTGGCATCGAGATCGACGCCGCATTGCTTTCGTGCCCACCATGGGCAATCTGCACGCCGGCCACATGAGTCTCATCGAGGCCGCACGCAAGCGCGGCGAGCGCTTCGTCGCGAGTATTTTCGTCAATCCCATGCAGTTCGGCCCGAACGAGGATTTCGCACACTATCCGCGCACGCCCGAGGCCGATGAGCGCATGTTGGTGGCGGCCGGCTGCGATCTCATGTTCATGCCGGATGTCGCGGAGATCTACCCGCAAGGGGCCACGAGCTCGACCCATGTAGTGGTACCCGAGCTGTCGCGGATCCTGGAAGGAGAGTTCCGCCCTGGCCATTTCGATGGCGTCGCCACCGTCGTGACGAAACTCTTCAATATCGTCGAGCCCGACATGGCCGTGTTCGGCGAGAAGGACTACCAGCAGCTCACGATCATCCGGCGGATCGTGGCCGACCTGTGCATGCCGGTGGAGATCATCGCCGCGCCCACTGTGCGTGAGAGCGACGGGCTCGCCATGAGCTCGCGCAATCAATATCTCACGGCCGCCGAGCGCAGCATCGCACCGCAGATCTTCGCCGCTCTGCAGCGTGCTGCGGCGCTGCTTTCCTCGGGTGAGTCGGACTTCGCTGCGATCGAGCACAAGGGCAGCGCGGCGCTCGCGAGCGCAGGTTTGCACCCCGACTACTTCGCCGTGCGTGCCCGCGATCTGAGCGCGCCGCGCGCGGATAGCCGCGAGTTGGTCGTGCTCACGGCGGCACGTCTGAGCCGCGCACGGCTCATCGACAATCTGCAGGTCACGCGTTAGGAGCGTGCCGTCCGAGCGCCCAGGCGACGTGCTCGCGGACCAGCGGCGATGCATCCTCACGCCGCGCGTTGAGTGCTGCGAGCGTGTCCGATGCGCTCGGCGCGTTGCCGAGGGCCACCGCGATGTTGCGCGACCAGCGCTCGTAGCCGATGCGGTAGATGGCGGAGCCGCGCATGCGGCGATCGAACTCGTCCGCGGTCCAGGCAAAGAGGTGCGGCAACAGCGGCGCATCGAGCTGATGACGCACCTTGAAGTCCGGATGGCTGGCATCGCGGGCGAATTTGTTCCAGGGACACACCAGTTGGCAGTCGTCGCAACCGTAGATGCGATTGCCGAGCGCCGCGCGGAACTCGACCGGTATGGGGCCACGGTTCTCGATGGTGAGATAGGAGATGCAGCGCCGCGCATCGAGTCGATACGGAGCCACGATGGCGCGGGTCGGACAGGCGGTGATGCATGCCTCGCAGCTGCCGCAGTGCGCGCCGGTCGGCCCATCCAGCGGCAGCGGCAGGTCTGTCAGGATCTCACCGAGAAAGAACCAGGACCCGGCATCACGCGCGAGCAGATTGGTGTGCTTGCCGATCCAGCCGAGCCCGCCGTCACGCGCCAGGGCTTTCTCGAGCACAGGCGCGCTGTCGACGCAGACTCGATAGCCGAACGCGCCGATGCGAGCGCGCAGCTCTTCGGCCAGGCGCGCGAGCGCGCGCCGCATCACCTTGTGGTAGTCGCGCCCGAGTGCGTAGCGA
Source organism: Steroidobacteraceae bacterium (assembly GCA_035501955.1). GTDB lineage: Bacteria > Pseudomonadota > Gammaproteobacteria > Steroidobacterales > Steroidobacteraceae > JASHUC01. Next base: position 134,000 of record DATJVD010000035.1, on the reverse strand, counting down.
GAAACATAGCCTCGTGAGGCGTCTCGCAGCACCGTCTGCGGCTCATGAGCATCGTGCGGCCAGTAGTGCATCCGTGCCGAGATCACGCGCGTGCAACCCGGTACGAGCTCCGCTGGCCGCGAACGCTTGAGGCCGTGACGCTCCATGTAGCCCATCTCGCCGTGGTAGCCGGCCGCCAGCCAGCCCCGCAAGTGGCGCTCATCCTCAGGCAGCTCCACGTCGGCGACGCCGATGCCATGGAAGCCAAGCTCCCGTGCGCGCAGTGTCAGCTGGAGCTTGATGGACTGCAGCTCGCGCGCGCCAAAGTCCCTCAAGGGGCTCATAGCGCGTCAGTATAATCGGCGCATGCCCCTGCCCGTCGCTCTCTACTCCACCGCACAGGTGCGTGCGCTCGATGCGCACGCAATCAATGAGTTGCACGTACCGGGCTACACCCTCATGAAGCGGGCGGGTGAGGCGGCGCTGCGCTTTCTGCGCACGCGTTGGCCTACCTGCCATCGTGTCGTGATCGTCTGTGGCGGAGGCAACAACGGTGGTGATGGCTACGTGCTCGCGCGTTTCGCGCAGGCGGCCGGCCTCACCGTGAGCGTACTCGCTGCAGTGGCGCCGGAGAGCCTGCGGGATGATGCGCGCCAGGCCTTCAGTGACTACATCGCGAGCGGTGGGCAGATTCACGCCTTCGCCCGCGAGCGGCTCGGTGATGGCGATGTGATCGTCGATGCGCTGCTCGGCACGGGCCTGCGCGCGGCTGTCCGCCCTGAGCTCGCGGCGGTCATCCGCACTCTCAACGGAGCGCAGCGCCCGATCTTTGCGCTGGACGTGCCCTCGGGACTCGACAGCGATACCGGCGTTGCACTCGGCGTCGCGGTGCAGGCGGACTGCACCGTGACCTTCGTGGCGCTCAAGACAGGACTGTTCATCGGCGACGGCCCCGAGTACGCAGGCACCATCTTTCATGACGATCTCGAAGTGCCGGTGCCCGAGAGCGGGGAATTTGCCGCGCGGCTCGAGCGCATCACGGAGGCTGAGATCACGGCGGCCCTGCCGCGCCGCGCTCGCGCCGCGCACAAGGGAGATTTCGGACGCGTACTGATCGTGGGCGGTGGGATCGGAATGCCGGGAGCGGCCCGCTTGGCGGGCGAAGCCGCGCTGCGAGTGGGCGCCGGTCTCGTAACGGTGGCCGTTGCGCCCGAGAATGTCGTCGGGATTGTCGCAGGGCGGCCTGAGCTGATTTGCCTGCCATTGAGCGAGCCGAGTGGGCTCGAACGCGCGTTGGAACGCGCCGACGTGGTCGCGATTGGGCCGGGTCTGGGGCAAAGCGATTGGGCACGCCAAGTGCTCGAAACCGTACTGCACCACCCGGGCCCGCGGGTCGTCGATGCGGATGCTTTGAATCTCATTGCGGCGCACGGTGCGGCCGCGCGCGACGATTGGATCCTTACTCCCCACCCCGGCGAGGCAGCGCGGCTTCTCGGCACACACACGAGCGATGTGCAGAACGACCGTCTCACCGCCCTGGAGCGTCTGATCAAGCGCTACGGTGGCACCGTGGTGTTGAAGGGCGCGGGCACGCTGGTGGGTGCAACGGGTCGCACGCCTGGCCTGTGCGAGCGCGGCAACCCCGGCATGGCGAGCGCAGGCATGGGCGATGTGCTCACGGGCGCGATTGCCGGCGTACTCGCACAGTGTCGGGATCCCTGGCTCGCGACTCGGGTCGCGGTGCTCGTGCACGCCATGAGCGGGGATGCCGCGGCGCGTGGCGGCGAGCGCGGCCTGATTGCAGGTGAGGTCGCGCTCGGACTGCGAGCCTGCGTCAACTTGTGACCGCCCGAAGTTGGCGCAGCGTCACAAGCACGGCCGCGGAGACCGAGGAGCTTGGCGCAGCTCTGGCGCAAGCGCTCCCGGCTCCGGGAAGCGCACCGGCGATCGTCTACTTGAGCGGTGATCTCGGTGCGGGCAAGACGACGTTGGCGCGCGGATTCCTGCGTGGGCGCGGCTTTCGCGGCGCCGTGCGCAGTCCCACCTACACGTTCCTTGAATGCTACGACCTACCCGGACCCCTGGCAGTCGTGCATCTGGATCTGTTTCGCCTGACCGAGCCGAGCGAGCTCGAATCACTCGGCGTACGCGAGCTCGCCCGTGCCGGACATGTCTGGTTGATCGAGTGGCCGGAGCGCGGCGCCGGCCACCTGCCGCCTCCCGACCTCGCCATCGCCCTGCAGGTACCATCCTCGAGCCATGCGCTCCGTGCTACCCCGCACTCGGCCCTGGGTCGCGCCTGGCTGCACGCGCTGGTTGAATTGCGCCGCGGGTAAACGTAGATTATGTCGCAGATTGAACCGCGAAGCCCATGATTGAGCGTGCTTTTCTAATACCCGCCCTGCTGCTCGTAGGCCAGGTGGCGTTGGCGGCTGGCAGTTCCGAGGTGCGCAGCGTGAGTCTGAGCACCGGGAGCGATGCCACCGAAGTGGCGCTCGATCTGTCGTACACGACGAGCTACAGGCTGTTCACGCTCGAGCATCCACATCGCGTTGTGCTCGACGTGCACAACGCTCACCGCGCTCGTGGGCTGCAGCTGCCTCATGGCGCAGGCGCCGTCAGTGACTTGCACTCGGGGATGCAACCGCACGGGGTATGGCGACTGGTGCTGCGCGTCGATGACAGTGCGCCAGCCAGCGCACGCTGGGTCCCAGGGCCATCCGCGCACGTGCCGCATCTCGTTCTCAGGATCAGCGCTCCGCAAACGGTGCTCACGCTGCAGCCAACAGCGGCCAAGCACCCGGCGGATCCACCACGAGCCCTGTCACGCTCCATCGCTCCGGTGTCCGCGCCTGCGGTCGTAGCCGCCGCCCACGCCCCGGCGGATTCGGATCGCGACGTCGTGATCGCGGTCGATGCGGGCCATGGCGGGCTCGATCCGGGGGCCATTGGACGCGGTGGCACTCAGGAGAAGGACGTGGCACTCGCAATCGCACGAGCGCTCGCCTTCAGAATCAACGTCGAGCCCGGGATGCGTGCCGTCCTGACGCGCAATCGGGACGAGTTCCTGACTTTGCTCGAGCGCATTCATCGGGCCCAGCTCGCCAAGGCGGATCTGTTCGTTTCGGTCCACGCCGATTCCATTCGCAACAGCGCGGTATCGGGCTCCTCCGTCTATGTGCTGTCAGAGCGGGGCGCGACGAGCGAGGCCGCGAAATTGCTCGCAGAGCGTCAGAATGCAGCCGACCTGCTCGGCGGGGTGTCGCTCGCAGACAAGGACAGCACGCTGGCGTCGGTGCTCCTGGACCTGTCTCAATCGGCCAACATCAGTGCCAGCATGAGCGCTGCGGCGCGGGTACTGGATGCGCTGGAGCGTGTGGGCGAAGTGCGCAAGCCCCAGGTGCAACAGGCCGCGTTCGTCGTGCTCAAATCGCCCGCCATTCCCTCGATACTGGTCGAGACCGCCTACATCTCCAATCCCAACGAGGAGCGGCGCTTACGCGCTCAGGGCCATCAGAGCGAGCTGGCCGGTGCGATCTTCGCGGGAGTGCGCGGCTACTTCGAGCAGTCGCCTCCGCCGGGCACGCACTTCGCACGAACACGATCGGCGAGCCTCGCTGCAATGCTCACGGACGCTGCCGCCCGCCGCTGACCGCTGGCGCGAAGCCCTGGTACCGCCGCGAATATGCGGCATACTCAGATGCGCATGGCGATACGCGTCCTTCCTGATGAGCTCATCGATCAGATCGCTGCGGGCGAGGTGATCGAGCGGCCCGCCTCGGTCGTCAAGGAGCTCGTCGAGAACAGCCTCGACGCGGGCGCCTCGCGCATCGAAATCGTCATCGAGCGTGGGGGCACCGGCCTGCTGCGTGTGCAGGACGACGGCTGTGGGATCGCGGCCGACGAGCTCGCGATCGCCCTCGCGCGGCATGCGACCAGCAAGATCGGGTCGCTGAGTGATCTCGAGTCGGTCGCCACGCTCGGATTTCGTGGTGAGGCACTGCCCTCGATCGCATCCGTGTCGCGCCTGCGACTCATCTCGCGCATCGAGGGAGCCGATCACGGGGCCGAGGTGTCTGCCGAGGCGGGCAGCATCAAGCCCGCGCGCCCGGCGGCCCACACCCGTGGCACCACCATCGAGGTCCGCGATCTCTTCTTCAATGTGCCGGCACGGCGCAAATTCGTGCGCAGCGAGGCGACCGAGCTCGGGCACATCGTGCGTCTCATGGAGCGGCTGGCGCTGTCGCGTCCCGAGGTCGGCTTTCGCCTGCGCAGCGGCGAGCGCGTGCTGCTCGAGACCGCCGCGGGAGCGCGCGAGGGCTCCGCGCCGGAGGCGCGGCTACGGGCGGTTCTGGGCGATGAGTTTCTGGCGCGCGCCGTCCCCGTTGCACATGCCGCCGGCACGGTTGCACTGAGCGGCTGGATCGGGCTGCCCACCGCGGCACGCGCACAGCCGCACGAGCAGTTCTGGTTCGTCAACGGCCGCGGCGTGCGCGATCGCCTGCTCATGAATGCCGTGCGACTCGCATACCGTGACGTGCTCTACCACGGACGCCATCCCTCCTACGCGCTGTATCTGACCGTGAATCCCGAGGCCGTGGACGTGAACGCCCACCCCGCGAAACTCGAGGTCCGCTTTCGTGAGGCCCATGGAGTGCACGACCTCGTGCTCCATGTCTTGCAGCGCGCGCTCGCCGCCACTCGACCCAATCTGGCCTCGAGCCCTGCAACTCCCGGGTGGTCGCCAGCTGTGCTCAGGGCCGCGCCGGTGCCCACGGTGGCATCCGAGCGCAGCCCATGGGCGCTCGTGAGCGCCGTGCGTGAGGGAGAGCGCGAATTCGCCTGGCGCGGCGGTGGCCGCCCGTTCGTCGAGGATTTCCAGTCCGCCGTGCCCGCTGATTGCCCGCGCCCGACGGAGGAGGTCGGAGCGCGAGGCGATCAGCCGCTCGGCACGCCGCTGGCCCAGTTACACGGCATCTACATTCTTGCGCAAAGCCGCGAGGGGCTCGTTCTCGTGGACATGCACGCCGCCCACGAGCGAGTCCTTTACGAGCGGCTGAAGGTGCAGTACGCGGCCGGCAACGTGCCCTCGCAGCAGCTGATCGATCCCCTCGTGATCGAGCTTCGGCCGCATGAGATCGACGCATTGCTCGAGCATCAAGCAGCCTGGACCAAGGCCGGCTTCCTCATCGATGCGCTCGGGCCGACACGCCTCGCCATTCGCAGCGTCCCCGCGCTGCTCGTCGGGCGCAATACCGCCGAGATCGTGCGCGCCGTGCTGAGCGAGCTCGATCTCGGCGCGGGTGTGCATCACCTGGAAGATGCGGCGGATCGCTTCCTCGGGACGCTGGCGTGTCGCACGGCGATTCATGCACAGCGACGCTTGACGCTGCCCGAGATGGATGCACTGCTCAGGCAAATGGAGACCGGCGAGCGCACCAACCAGTGCAACCATGGGCGGCCTACCTGGACGCGCTTGACGCTCGCCGAGCTCGACCAGCTGTTCCTGCGGGGCCGCTGAAGCGTAGCCGGCTCCGTGTCCGCCGAACATGGCCGCCGACCCAGCGCCTCGCGTCTTCGTGCTCACCGGTCCGACCGGTACCGGCAAGAGCGACTGGGCGGCACGCGCCGCCGAGGAAATGCACCTGGAGATCGTGAGCGTCGACTCGGCGCTCGTCTACCGCGGCATGGACATCGGCACAGCAAAGCCGGAGCGCGCGGTGCGCGAGCGCATTCCTCATCACCTCATCGACATTCTCGATCCCAGCGAACCTTATTCGGCCGGTCAGTTCGTGGCGGACTGTACGCGACTCATCAGCGAGATCCGCAGACGCGGGCGCACTGCCTTGCTGGTGGGTGGCACCATGCTCTACTTGCATGCGCTGCTGCGCGGCATGGCGGACCTGCCGCGGGGCTCACTCGCGCTGCGCCACGAGATCGATGCGCGCGCCGCGCAGCTCGGTTGGCCTGCGTTGCACGCCGAGCTCGCCCGGCTCGATCCGCTCGCCGCGGCGCGTATCCATCCCCACGATCCGCAGCGCATTCAGCGCGCTCTGGAAGTTTGTTACGTCACGGGTCAGCCCATCTCAAGGCTGCAGAGCACCACGCAGCCGCAGCTGTCCGCTCGCCCGTTGTGCTGGGCACTGGCGCCAGGGGAACGCGGTGCATTGCACGCACGACTTGCACAGCGCTTCGAGCGCATGCTGTCACGAGGCTTTCTAGCGGAGGTGGCACAGTTGCGTGACCGTGGTGACCTGACGGCGCGCCATCCGGCGCTGCGCGCGGTCGGCTATCGTCAGCTGTGGGCGCACCTGGAAGGGCAGTTCGGGTTCGCAGAAGCCTGTGAGCGCGCACTCGCCGCCACTCGTCAGCTGGCCAAGCGCCAGCTGACGTGGCTGCGTGCGGATCGTGAAATCAAGTGGATCGATCCGCTTGCAGCGGGAGCCTATGAAAGCTGGCGTGCCGAACTGCACCGCGAGCTGGTCGGGCCTTAGCGACGGGGGTGCGAGCGTGTTAGACTGGTTCGCACACGCCTTGCGCTGCGAGGCACGGAGCTTGCTGGATCGCAGTCCATCGGAAGGGCGCGTGCGATTCTGTACTCAACAATTACAAGTCGCGAAAACAAGGAGAACCCGATGGCCAAAGGCCAATCGCTGCAGGACCCCTTTTTGAATGCACTGCGCAAAGAGCGCGTGCCAGTCTCCATCTATCTGGTCAATGGCATCAAGTTGCAGGGTCAGATCGACTCCTTCGACCAGTTCGTCGTCCTGCTCAAGAACAGCGTCAGCCAGATGGTCTACAAGCACGCCATTTCCACCGTCGTGCCGGCTCGCAATGTGCGCCTGCAGGCGGAGGAGGGCGCGGCGCCTGCCGCGACGGAGCCCGCCGCGGAATGAGTTCTCCGAGGTCGTGAACCGCAGTGTTCGAGCGCCCGCGTAGCGGCGAGCGCGCCGTTCTGGTGCGCTTGGGACTCGGGGCGCAGGTCGACCCGGAGGATCTGCAGGAGCTCACGCAGCTCGCCCTGTCTGCTGGTGCAAATCCGGTCGCCACGGTGACCGGCCGGCGCCAGCACCCGGATCCGCGTTTTTTCGTTGGCACCGGCAAGGCGGAAGAGCTGCGTGCCACGGCAGAGGCACACGATGCCGACGTCATCCTGGTCGATCACGCGCTCTCGGCAAGCCAAGAACGCAATCTCGAGCGGGAGACCGGTCGCCGCGTGCTCGACCGCAACGGTCTGATCCTCGACATCTTCGCGCAACGTGCGCGCAGCTTCGAGGGCAAGCTCGAAGTGGAGCTCGCGCAGCTCAGGCACATCGCGAGCCGGCTGGTGCGCGGTTGGACGCATCTCGAGCGCCAGAAGGGTGGTATCGGCCTGCGCGGTCCCGGCGAGACGCAGCTCGAGACCGACCGGCGTCTGCTCGCGCGGCGCGTGCGCGTGCTCACCAAACGACTGGCGCGCATCAAACAGCAGCGCGATACCGGCCGGCACATGCGCAGCGAGATCCCGGTGCCGACCGTGACTCTCGTGGGCTACACGAATGCAGGTAAGTCGACGCTGTTTCGGGCCCTGACCGGTGCCGACGCTTACATCGCCGATCAGCTGTTCGCGACGCTCGATCCCACGGTGCGCAGGATTCTGCTGCCGGGAGGTACGCCCATCGTCGTCGCGGATACGGTGGGCTTCATTCGTGAGCTGCCGCACGAGCTGGTCGCCGCCTTCCAGTCGACACTCACGGAGGCTCGTGAGGCAAGCTTGCTGCTGCACGTCGTCGATGCGAGCGATCCGCGTCGCGACGCACACATCGCTCAGGTCAACGCGGTGCTCGCAGAAATCGGCGCGGCCGATATCGCACAGGTCATGGTCTACAACAAGATTGACCGTCTCGATGCACCGGTGCGCGTCGAGCGCGACGCGGAGGGTCGCGCCGCGGCGGTATGGATCTGTGCCGCCGAGCAGCGCGGGCTGCCCGAGCTCACGCAGGTGATCGCCGAGCGCCTCGCGCGCAAGGCACAGCGTGCGCGGCTGCGAATTCCGGCCACCGCGGGCGCGCTGCGCTCCAGGCTGTACGCGAGCGGCGTCGTGCGAGCGGAGCAGTCCTCCGAGGACGGCTCCATCGAGCTCACGGTGGAGTTGCCGGAGGTGGAGCTGGTCGCGCTCGCCCGCAGCGCGGGGGTGCAGATTCTCGAGACTCAGGCTGTGCAAATTTCTTGTACCCCTGCCGAGCCCTACCTACAATCGGCGCCTTCCGCGAGCGCCGCCGAGCTGTCTTGAGCGTGCCTCGAGCTTGAGAGGCACGGCGCACGACGCGCGCACTCATATGGCGTGGAATCAACCCGGCAGTGGCAAGACTCCTTGGAGCCGACGCGCGGCCGGTCAAGGGGGGACGGATCTGGACGAGAAGGTCAAGCGCTGGCAGCGCAAGTTCGAATCGCTGTTCCGCCCCGGGAGCCCGGGTGGTGACGGCGGCTCGGTGCTCGCCGTCATCGTGGGAATCGCCATCGCGCTGTGGCTCGCGAGCGGCTTCTTCCAGGTGGGAGCGGCGGAGCGCGGCATCATCCAGCGCTTCGGCAAGCTCGTCGAGGTGCGCTCTCAAGGACCGGGCTGGCGCTGGCCCTGGCCCATCGAGACGATCACCAAGGTCAACGTCGCGAGCATCAACAGCGCGCAGTACCGCTCACGCGTTCTCACGGCCGATGTCAACCTCGTCGAGCTGGGTTTCGCAGTTCAGTACCAGCTCATCGATCCCGTCAAGGCGTTGTTCCAGGTGCGCGACCCCGAGACCACCTTGCGCGAGGTGAGCGAGAGCGCGATCCGCGAGGTCGTCGGCCAGAGCAATCTCGAGGATGTGCTGGTGGGCGCGACGCGGCCGCAGATCACGCAGCGCGTGAAGGTGCTCATTCAGCGCGTGCTTGACGTCTACAACGCCGGCATCCAGGTCACGACGGTCAATCTCACCGACGTGCAGGTGCCTGAGCCGGTGATCGCCTCGCAGCGCGATGCGAACAAGGCGCTCGCCGACCAGGAGCGTGCGGTGAAGGAGGCGCAGGCCTACGCGAGCAGCGTGTTGCCGGCAGCGCAGGGTCAAGCGGCCAAAACACAGCAGGATGCGCAAGCTTATCGCGCGCAGGTGGTCGCGCTTGCGGAAGGCCGCGCTGCGTTTTTCACGCAGCTCGCGGCAGCCTATGCGCGCGCTCCGGAGCTCACGCGCGAGCGGATGTACCTCGATACCATGGAGGACGTGCTCGGCCGCTCGAACAAGATCATCGTCGAGAGCAAGCCCGGCAACACCAGCGGCAACGTGTTCTATTTGCCGCTCGACAAGCTCATGGGTCGCGGCGCGGGCAACGCGGCTGGCGCAGAGGCGCAGCAGCCCTCGAGCACACTCGGTCCGGATTCCAGCGAGCCGGAGACCGTCACGATCGATGGCCGCTCGCGAGGGGAGCGCTGATGTCCGCGCGTGCCGTGGCGGTGGTCGTCTCGCTGGCGCTCGTCGCGCTCATCGTCCTCACGTCCCTGTTCACCGTGAACGAGACGGAGTTTGCGGTGCGCACCGAATTCGGCGCCATCGTCGGGGGCAACTATGCCCCCGGTTTGCACCTCAAGCTGCCCTGGGACGAGGTCACCAAGTTCGATAGGCGCATCCTCACCCAGCCCTATCAAGGGGAGACCTTCCTCACCAACGACAACCGCGGTCTGAACGTCGATTTCTATATCAAATGGCGCGTCAGGGATCCGGCTCTGTACTACCGGGCAACGGGAGCGCGCGAGGAGGTCGCGAGCGAGCGGCTGTCGGAGATCGTCAAGGACGGCATCAAGAGCGTGGTGGCACAGCGTACGCTCGAGCAGATCGTCACCGCCGAGCGCGCCGCCGTCACCGGCGAGATGTTCGGCGGCGCGAGCCGCGCAGTGGGCGGACTCGGGATTCAGCTGGTCGACGTGCGCGTGCAGGCGATCGACCTGCCCGACGACGTTGCCGCACGCGTGTACGAGAAGATGAAGCAGAACTTTCTCAAGATCGCGAATCGTCTGCGGGCGGAGGGCAACAGCACCGCGCTCAGCATTCGCGCCGGCGCGGACCGCCAGCGCACGGAGATCATCGCCGATGCCGAGCGCGATGCGCTGCGCGTGCGCGGCTCCGCGGATGCGCAGGCCGCCGACATCTACGCGCACGCCTACCAAACGAGCCCCGATTTCTACGCCTTCTATCGCAGTCTGCAGGCCTATGAGCGCGCGCTCGGCAAGAGCGGGGATGTGCTGGTGTTGTCGCCGGACAGCGAGTTCCTGAAGTTCATGAAAGATCCCGGCAAAGCCGCGCGGCGTTGACGCGCTCACGCACTCTCGGTCCTGTTCGAGCCTGGAATAGCAACGCTTGTCACTCAGACTCACAGACTTGCTGGCCGCGCTGGCCCTGCTGCTCGTGATCGACGGCATCATGCCGTTTCTCAATCCAGGCGCGGTCAAGCGCATGCTCGCGCGCGTGCAGGCGTTCGCCGATCGCGACCTGCGCCTGGCGGGGTTCGTAATGATGCTGTTCGGAGTTGCGCTGCTGTTCCTCATCAGTTGAACGGGCGCGAGGCGGATCGATAATGGGAAAATTCGTGATCGTCGTGGGCACCCAGTGGGGCGACGAAGGTAAGGGCAAGGTCGTCGACCTGCTCGCCGAGCGCGCTGCCGCCGTGGCGCGCTTTCAGGGAGGTCACAACGCCGGGCACACGCTCGTCATCGGTGGACGCAGAACGGTGCTGTCGCTGATTCCCTCGGGCATTCTGCGCGAGGGCGTACAGTGCCTCATCGGCAATGGCGTCGTGCTCTCGCTGGAAGCCTTGCTCACCGAGGCGGACATGCTGCTGCGGCAGCAGGTTCCGGTCTTCGAGCGGCTGCGCATCTCCCCCAACTGTCCGCTCATCCTACCCTCGCACGTGGCGCTCGATCGCGCCCGCGAGCAAGCGCGCGGGCCGAACGCCATCGGCACCACGGGTCGCGGCATCGGTCCGGCCTACGAAGACAAGGTCGCGCGCCGCGCCGTGCGGGTGGCCGATCTGTTTCAGCGCGAGCGCTTCGCCGCGAAGCTCGGCGAGGTGCTCGAGTTCCACAACTTCGTGCTGCAGCAGTACTTCCACCAGCCGCCCATCGACTTTCAGCAAACGCTCGATGAGCAGCTCGCGCTCGGCGAGCGCATCAAGGGTCTCGTCGCCGATGTGACCCAGGCTCTGCACAGGCTGCGCGAGGACGGCGCGAACGTGCTGTTCGAAGGCGCTCAGGCGGCAATGCTCGATGTGGATCTGGGGACTTATCCCTACGTCACGTCCTCGAACACCACGGCGGGGTTCGCGGCCACCGGCACGGGTATCGGACCGCGCGTCTTCGACGAGGTGCTCGGTATCGTCAAGGCGTACACCACGCGCGTGGGCGCAGGGCCCTTCCCAACCGAGCTGTTCGACGACTCCGGCGAGCACCTCGCGCGTGTGGGCCATGAGTTCGGTTCCGTGACGGGCCGGCGCCGGCGCTGTGGTTGGTTTGATGCCGTGGTGCTGCGCCGCTGCGTGCTGCAGTCGAGTGTCACTGGCCTCGTGATCACCAAGCTCGACGTGCTCGATGCCCTCGAGACGATCCGCATCTGTGTCGGCTATCGTCTCGGCAGCGAGCGGCTTTCCGAGCCACCGCTGTTCGTCGACGGTTATGCCGAGGCCGAGCCGATCTATGAGGAAATGCCGGGCTGGAAGCAGTCGACCCTGGGGGTGACGCGTTACGAGGGGCTGCCTCTCAATGCCCGTCGCTATCTGGAGCGGATCGAGTCCCTCGCGGGCGCCCCGCTCAACATGATCTCCACCGGCCCGGAGCGGGAGCAGACGATTGTGCTGCGCCAGCCCTTCACGGCACAAAGCAACGTACTCGCAGCGGTGCCCGCACATTGAGCAGAGGCGAACGATGCGTCCACGGGCACGACGCTTGCGTGCGCGCCCTACGTGGACGTCCGCCTGCGGCCGACTGCATGAGTGCCTGGATCGACGTGGCTGATGACCTGCCCTGCGTCGACGAGATCGTCGAGGTATGGCTCGCGTTCGGTCACGGCGGCAGCACGCAGATGCGCGGCTACCGCCTCGCGAGCCGCACAGGCGCCGAAGCGCTGTGGCTGAATGCACTGACCCACGAGCCCTTTCCCGAGGGCTGGCGCGTGGTGCGCTGGAAGAAGGCATCCGGCGAATCCGTCGGGGCGGCCGCCGCGACCACCGACAAGCGACAGCACTGATGTCATCTATCGCCGCGGTATATTGCGCTCGTCTGTTTCAGGACGAGGCGCGAGCCGCGCGATGATGCGACGGCGCTTTCTGCTCGATGCCTGCGCGAGTGTTGCCGCGGCGCTTTGGCCCGCGGGGCTGCTCGCGAGGCCGCGGGGTGCACCCCAAGCGCTACTCGTGCTGCTGCAGGAGGGGCTGGGAACCGCCGCAGTGCTCGCTGCCGGCCCGGTGGAAGTGCGGCAATTTTCGGCGCGTGCTTTCGTGCAGGCGCCGTTGCTGGTGAACGCCGGCGGGCGTCGCGTGCTCGGCATCGTGAGTGGCGCAAACAGCGTGCTGCTGGTGGACGCCGTGCGCTGGAGCGGGGGGCGGCTGCACTACGCGGGTCCGGATCCGTCCGCTGCCTGGCGCGCCGCGCAACTTGGTGGCCGCGCACCGCACGGGCTCGCAACCCGCGGCGCGCACCTCGTCGTCGCGTCGCTCTGAGCCGACATTCGGCGTCAACCGGAGGCTGCCTCGAACGCTATGAACGGCGTGAACGCATTGCGGGAACCACGTCATTGCACAGCTGTCCATCTGTGACATCATTGTCTGGTGAGTGGCTTTCCCGCGGCGATCGAGGCAACAGTCGGTTACAGTTCGATCCAAATTTTCAGCAGGAATTCAGCCATGAAATTGAACAGTCGATATGCAGTGTTGGCCGCGGCGCTCGCCGGTGTCGGAGTCGGCACTGTTGCGGCGGCGCAGAATGAGCCGAGTACGGCGAATCCGGCAACGACCGCCGGCGCACCCGCCGCGACGGGCAGACATTGGCACCGCGCACACGGCTCGATGTTGCTCGGCACGATGTTGCGTGCTACGCGGCAGTTGAACCTCACGCCGCAGCAGAAGCAGAGCATCAGGACGCTCCTCACGCAGGCGCGCAACGAGAACAAGTCGAATGCCGCTGCGGCGCCCGATGTCACGGTGCTGGGCAATCCAGGTGATGCGGGCTATGCAACCGCGGTTCAGAACATGCAAACGCGCGCGGCCAGCCGCATACAGCTCGAAAGCGCGCTTGCCGCGAACATCTACAAGAACGTGCTCACCGACGCGCAGCGCCAGGCGCTTCCGGGCGTGCTCGCCGATATGAAGACGCAGATGCAGCAGCGCCGTGCGAACTGGCTGCAACAGCATCCGGCGGCCAATGCCGGCAGCTGAGTCGCAACGTATGAGAGCGCGTCTGCGCTGCGTGGTGATCGCCATGGCGGGGCTGGCTCAGGCAGCCCCGCCGCTCGCCTTGGCGGCGCTCGGCGGCGATGTCGCGTCGGTGCAGGCGGACGGTGCGCACATGAAGGCCAGCGTGCGGCCTGGCGTTGCGGTGGCCGGCTACACGGTGCAGCAGATGACAATCGCCTCCGGAACCGTGGTGCGCGAGTATGTATCGCCCGCGGGCAAGGTATTCGCCGTGAGCTGGCATGGGCCGACGATGCCTGATCTGCGTCAGACGCTCGGGACGTACTTCGAGCAGTACACCGCCGGAGCCAGTGCTCCGCACGTGGGTCATCGGCATCTGACCGTCAGACAACCTGATCTGGTCGTACAGTCGAACGGTCGTCCGCGCGGCTTCTATGGGCGCGCCTACGTGCCGTCGTTATTGCCTGCCAACGTTTCTATCGATGACATCCAGTAGCCGCTCGCACGGACGGCGCACTCACAAAGTCATGGGACGAGCTATGTCGCGTTTAGGTCTCATCACTGCGCTAACGGGCCTCGGCCTCGGTCTCCTGAGTGGCTGCGGCGGGAGCGACGGGGCGAGTATCAGCGGTGGAGGCGGTCCGCCGCCTACCGACAACAATGTCGCAACGATCACCGTCGATGCCGGGCCAACCGTCAACGGGTTGCCGCTGAATCCGCCGGACGCCAACGTGCTCTTCACCAGCGTGACGATCTGCGCTCCCGGCAGCACCACGCAGTGTCAGACCATCGATCACATTCAAGTCGATACCGGCTCCACGGGCTTGCGAATCCTCGCATCGGAACTGGCTTCCTCGCTCAACCTGCCACCCGTGAACACCGGCAACAGCGGCAGTCCGCTCGCCGAGTGCTATGTCTTTGCGGACGGCTACATCTGGGGCCCCATCGAGTCGGCGGACATGCAGATCGCGGGGGAGAGCGCCTCGAGCGTGGAGCTGCAGGTCATCGGTGATCCGAACTATACGACGGTTCCCAGCGACTGCTCGAGCGTGGGTGGGACGAACGAAGACACCGTCATGGCTTTCGGCGCTCGCGGCATTCTCGGCGTCGCGCCCTTCGCGCAGGATTGCGGCAGCTTCTGCACGGCTGGCGCACCCGCGGCGTGGTACTACGCGTGTCCGCACCCCAACAGCTGCCAGAATGCGAGCGTGAGCCTCATTGAGCAGGTGTTGAATCCGGTGACGCTCTTTGCCGCGGACAACAACGGAGTCATCATCCAGTTGCCTACCGTGGCCGATGCGGGGGCGGCCAGCGTCTCGGGCTCGCTCATCTTCGGCATCGGCACCCAGAGCAACAACGGCATAGGCAGCGGCCTCGCGGTGCTGCTGCTGGATCCGACCACGGGTTACTTCACGACGACGTACAAGGGCACGGCGTTGACCCAGAGCTATCTCGATAGCGGCTCTAACGGTCTGTTCTTCAATGACCCGAGCATCATGGCGTGCACCGACGCACCTGACTTCTTCTGTCCAGCCTCGACGCTCAATCTCACTGCGACTAACAGCAGTGCGAGTGACACCGGCAGCGGCACCTCGTCCGTCGTGAACTTCAGCGTCGCCAACGCCGATGCCCTGGCCAACAACAATCCAAGCTTCGTCGCTTTCAGCAACCTGGCCGGGCCGGCCTCGATGAATTCACCGTCGCAGAGCTTTGATTGGGGTTTGAGCTTCTTCTACGGCAGGAGCGTGTTCACCGCGGTCGAAGGGATGAATACGCCCGCCGGCATGGGACCGTACTTCGCCTACTGAGTGCGCTGCGGGTCCGGGCACCGTGTAGAATCGTAGCCCTTGGCGCGCGCGCACATTGCGGCGGCGCCTCAAGCTCCGAGGGCATCACTCATTCCTGAGCCATCCCCGGCCGCGCAGCGCTCGGATCAGGGTGCCGTCTCGCCGCCCGGTCGGCGCGGCGTGCTCCTGCGAGTCAAGCGCGCACTGCGCGACACACGCGCCAATCTGCGCTTCTCGTTCGGCCGCGGTCTCGCGCGGCTCAAGGGTGCGCGGCAGTATGCGGGGACGCCGATTTCACGCAGCCTCTCGCGCGTACTCGTCTGCCGTATCAACGCACGCATGGGCAATGCGCTATTCCTCACGCCGTTGCTGCAACGTGTGCACGAGCTGCTGCCCGGAGCCGCAATCGATCTCGCCACCTCCTATCCACTGGCGGGGGACTTGCTCGGCAAGCTGCCCGGGATGCGCAGGATCATCGTGTTCCCGCACAAAGGCTGGCAGCTGCTCTGGAGATACCTCAGCGCCCTGAGACGAGTGCGCGCGGAGCGTTACGATCTGGTCATCGACCCGGCGCCGAACTCCACGAGCGGGCGGCTGATCCTGATGCTGTGCCGTGCCCGCTACCGGCTGGGGTTCGCATCCGAGGCTCAGTGGGCGAACCTGACACACGCGGTTCCCGCGCCGCACGCAATCACACACCAGGCGCGCGAGGCGCTGCTCCTGTGTCAGGCATTCGCAGCCGAACCCGATTTGCACACCGCGCGACTGGGGCTCGCGCTGCGTCCGGAGGAGCTTGCGGCCGGACGCGCCGCAATCGCGCGCGCGCTCCATTGCGCCGAGGATTCCGAGTCGCTGTCGCGCGTGTTCGGCTTCTTTGCGCATGCCACGGCGCTCAAGACCATCCAGTCGTGCTACTGGCTCGAGTTCTGGAGTGCATTTCGCGAGCTCGTTCCGGAGGCGATCCCGATCGAGTTTCTTCCATCACCGCGTGCGGCGCCCACTGATGCGCATTACGCCTCGCTGCATGTGCCTTCGACGCGCGGTCTCGCCGCGGCGATTGCCACCACTCGCCTGTTCATCTCGGCGGATACAGGCCCGATGCACCTCGCAAGCGCGACTGCCACGCCAACCGTGGCTCTGTTCTGCGCCTCTGACCCTGCGCTCTACGGACCACTCAAGCCCTGCGATCTGGCGCTCGATGCGACGCAGTGCTCGCCGCGCGAGGTCGCGCAGCGCTGTGCGCGCCTGTGGAACTCACCTGCAAGGGCTGTCATGCTCGAGCAGGCTTCCTAACGTCAGGCTACCCATGCACATCGAGCCGCGTGCCTTTCGCGATACGCTGGGCCTGTTCGCCAGCGGTGTCGCCATCGCGGTCACGGAGGTGCAGGGGGCCGTGCACGCGATGACCGTGAGCGCCGTCACCTCACTGTCGCTCGCGCCGATGCTGGTGCTGTTCTGTCCGGGCAAGCGCGCGCGCCTCGCACACCATCTCCCGCTGATGAAGCAGTTCACCCTCAATTTCCTGCGCGAGGAGCAACAGGCACTCTCCAGCTACTTCGCGGGAAGCTGGCAGGACGCGCCCCCGCCCTTCCGGTTCGTGCCCTCGGAGGCCGGTCCCCGTCTGGAGGGCTGTCTCGCCTCGGTCGGTTGCGAGACCGAGCGTATCAGTGAAGGCGGAGATCACTGGCTCGTCGTCGGGCGCGTCGTCGCGCTTCATCGCGGCGTCGAGCCGCATCGGCCGCTGTTGTTCTTCGGCGCGCAATATCGCTCGGTGGACTTCTCATCCGGCACTCCGGCGCCCGATCTGACGCAGGTGCACGACGAGCCGCCGCACATCTTTTATTCGCACTGACGGATATTCGCACTGACGGACTGTGCCGGGGCCTGCGCGATCTTTGGTTCAATTCGACGTGACCGCATGCCGCCGCGGTCGTATGATTCCTCGGCTGGAAGACTTCGAGCGAACCCGGATGTCGCGGCTGATGGATACGCCTCGTGGGTGGAGTCGATCTCTCCTGGCACGGATTCTGTCGGGCATCGTGCTGTGCGCCGGCACCGTGGCGGGCGCGGCGTCTGCGACTGCTGCGGACAGCGCACCACCGCTAAGCTCGATACCGGCGCCTGCCCCCGTTGTCCCGCTCGATGAAATCCAGGTTGAGGCGCCCGAGCCACGCTATGTTGCGCCGACGCTTCGCGATCGCATCGGTCGCATCTGGGCGCCCGTCCTGATCAACGGCAAGGGTCCATTCCGGCTGGTGCTCGATACCGGGGCCAGTCGCTCCGCCGTTACAGCGGATGTGGCCCAAGCCCTCGGCATTCCCCTGGATGACTCGGCGGCCGTGCTGCTCCACGGCGTCACGGGCTCGGCAACCGTGCCGACGATTCGCGTGGAAAATCTGCTCGTCGGCGACCTGCAGATCAACTCGCCGATCCTGCCGATCGTGCCGGATGCACTCGGCGGTGCCGAAGGCGTGCTGGGCACTGAGGGAATGGCGGACAAGCGCATATTCATCGACTTCCACCACGACCTGATCACGATATCGCGCTCGCATTCGCGGCGGGCCGAGCGCGGCTTCATCACGATTCCATTGCAGATTTCCCGCGATGGGCTGCTGATTACCGTCGCCCACGTCGGCTCGGTGCGCACCAAAGCCATCATCGATACTGGCGGCCAAGCGAGCATCGCCAACCTGGCCTTGAGCCGGGAGCTCACGCGCCATCGCTCAGGAAGGGAGTTCACCAAGGATCGCATCACGGGTGCGACCGACGATGTGCAGGAGGGCGACGGTGCCTTGATGCCCCCCATCGATATCGGCGGCGTCGTGATCCGCGGCGCTCACCTGACCTTCGGGGATATGCGCATTTTCGAGTCCTGGAATCTTACCGCCGAGCCTACGTTGATCATCGGCATGGATGCTCTGGGGCTTCTGGACACGCTCGTGATCGATTATCGGCGCCGGGAGCTGCAGGTGCGCACCGAGCAGCCGAGTGGTGCGCGCCTGGGCGATGACTCATGGGGCGGTCGGCTGCGCTCGAATGACTGACGGCATCCCGGCGGCGGCACTGCGTCACAGGATTGCAGGGCAGGGGGAAGTATCCTCGGGCCCGGATGTGCACTCGCTACGCCGTTCCGGATCAGGAGACCGTGGAAAGGGAATTTTCGCCGCGGCGTACCTGGTGGAAATTCCCAGCACGCTTCAACGTCGCCGCTGATCAGACGACCCCCATCGTCCGTATGCACGACGGCGAATCCGAGGGTGTCGTGATGCGCTGGGGGTTGATCCCGAGCTGGGCGAAGGGCGAGCTGCGTGTGGAACGCCCTCATGTGCATGCCACGAGCGATGCCGTGCCGACCTCCAGCGTCTTTGGGCCGATCTGGCGCGAGGGCCAACGATGCATCCTGCCGCTTGCAGGCTTCTACGTTTGGCGGCTGACGAGCGCTCGCTATCGGCAACCCTATTTCGTGCAATTTCTCGGCCAGCCGGTGTTCGGCGTGGCCGCGTTGTGGGACCGGTTTGTGACCGAGGAGGATGATGTGATCGAGGGCTGCGCGATGCTCACCGTGCCGCCGAACGCGCTCGTGGCCGACATTCAGGGTAGCTCACAAGCCATGCCCGCCATCTTGCGCCACGAGGACTATGAGCCCTGGTTGCACGGCAAGCCCGGCGAGGTCCACGCACTGCTGCGCACGTGTCCCACCGAGCGCATGTTGACGCACCCCGTGAGTCCGCGCGTGAACTCCCTCGCCCACGACGACTGGCTGCTCGCGCGCGCACTTCGCTCATGAGGCGCAAGGCGCGCAGCAAGAAAGGCGATAGAGCCCAAAGCCTGTCACCGGCGATCGTCAGGGGATATGAGCGTTATCTCAAGATAGCGCTGCGCTTGCCGGGCGCCGAGGAAGTCACGTCCTACGGCACCCGCGGAGTCAAGATTCGAGGCAAGATTCTCTCGCGCTGGCGTACCGAAGCCGAGGGTGGCCTTGCAATCCGCTGCGACTTTCTCGACCGGCAGATGCTGCTGCAGGCCGAGCCGAAGGTCTTCTTCTTGACCGATCACTACCGCGACTATCCGATGATCCTGGTTCACTTGGATAGAATTCGGCCCGACGCCTTGGGCGATCTGGTCGAACGTGCGTGGCAGATGGTGGCACCCCCGGCGCTGCTACGTGCGCGGCAGAAGCTCCTGCCCTCGGCTTGAAAACACCAGCTCCGGCAAGTTCAGCGGCCTCACATCGTGGAACTTGGTGTAGTCGAAGTGATCGACGCCGTCAGCGTCGGTTTGCAACGTATCCACGAACGCGTGGTTCCAGCGGAGCTCCCGCGCGGCGTATGCATGGCGTGCCATGAGTCTTTGACCCGTCACTTCGTCGATGCCGCTCACGGTCAACAGCAGATAGGCATGCTCGTCGGTAAGTGACTGCGGGGTGGCACCGAAGAGCGGGCTCGACTCGTCCATGACGTGCATCAGCAGCCAACCGAACAGCAGCACCGGCTGCTCATGGCGTCTTAACGGCAGATCGTAGATGCGCCGGAAGGGGTCACCTTCGAGCGTCTTCTCGTCGCGAATGAGCCGCAACTGAGCCGTCGCCTCCATCAGGATGTTCTGCCTGGCATTGGCGACGCGCAGCATCAAGGTCGGCATGCCGTCGAAGGGTCGGACCACCGTGTGCCGCGCGAACAGGAAGCGCGCGGTCGGGCGCGAGAAGCGCGCGAAGATCATTCCGGTCATGAGGGCGAGACACATCATGCCCGTGAAGATCTCCACCGAGGCGACAGCGTGCGCGAACAGGCTGTGCGGGTGCATGTCGCCATAGCCGACGGTCGCCAATGTCTCGACGCTGAAGAAGAACAGACCCGGATAACCCGGCGGGTTGAGATTGGCGATGCCCCGCGGCTGCAGGGAATAGATCGCGCTGAAGAACAAATTGAAGAAGACGAAGAACGCAGCAAGGCTGGCAAAGAACCGCGGCCAGCTCACGGTCATGAAGAAGTGATACAGATCCTGCCAGGGCCGGTACGGCAGCCCGAAGGAGATGAACGGACGTCCAGCTACGGTGCGGTTGCGACCTGAGGAAGGGCTGAGCATGAGGCAAGCGGAGTGCAGTCTACCACTTGCGTAGCTGCGGGTGCCCGCCCCCGAGATGCCGTGCACGCCATATGACGCCGTGATATAGGGAACGGCGGCGGGCACAGCGAAGGAGATGGCATGAGCACGGACATCAGTCGGAGCGGCGCTGCTGCAGGGGGAGCACGACGCGGTGAGCAGGTGCTCGAGCGATTGCGGGCTCGGCCCCCGACCATCTGGTATCGCGGCGAGCTCGTGCGCGACGTGACGCAGCATCCCGCCTTCCGAGGCGGAGCCCATACCCTCGCGGCGCTCTATGACTTGCAGTGGCGCCAGCCTGAGGTGTCTCTCTATGACTCGCCGAGCAGCGGCCACAAAGTCGCGCGCTCGTTCCTCATCCCGAGGACGCACGCAGAGCTTGCAAGCATCAGTGCGGCCATGCGGGTCTGGGCAGACTCAACCCACGGCATGATGGGCCGCGTCCCGGACTACATCAATCGGGCCCTCACCGGCTATGCGGCCGGCGCACCGTTTCTCGCGGAGGCGGACCCGCGCTTCGGTGCGAACGCGGTGCATTACTACGAGTATCTGCGCGAACACGATCTGTGTCTCACGCACACGCTCATTCCACCACAAGCCAACCGGGCGGTGAGCTCCGCCCAGCAGGCTGATCCATACCTGGCTGCCCGAGTGAAGGAAGAGACCGATGCCGGCATTGTCATTCGTGGCTGCCGCATGCTCGCAACTCTGCCGATCTCGGATGAGCTCATGGTGTTTCCCTCGACACTGCTCAAGAACACGCCGGAGGATGCGCCCTACGCCTTCGGCTTCTGCATTGCCAACGATACCCCGGGCCTGCGCTTCATATGCCGCGAGAGCGTCGATTACGGACGCTCGCACTTCGATCACCCGCTCGGTTCGCGCTACGAGGAGATGGATGCGGTGGTGGTGTTCGACGATGTGTTCGTTCCGTGGGAGAACATCTTCCTGTATCGAGACGTGGAACGCTGTAATCAGGCGTACGCCCGCACCGGCGCAGTCGCTCACATGACGCATCAGGTCATGGTGAAGAACATCGCGAAGACCGAATTCCTGCTCGGGCTGGCCGCTGCTCTCGTGAATGCGATCGGGGTCGAGATCTTCCAGCACATCCAGGAGAAGCTCGCCGAGATCTGGATCAATCTCGAGACGATGAAGGCGTTTCTGCGTGCTGCCGAGGTGGATGCGGCACTGGATGAATGGGGCGTCATGCGTCCTGCCTGGAATCCACTGGATGCCGCGCGCAATCTCTACCCGCGTCTGTATCCGCGCATGGTGGAGATCATCCAGCAGATCGGCGCGAGCGGCCTGGTCGCGATGCCGACAGAGGCCGACGTGCGGGGCCCGCTGCGCGAGGACATCAAGAAGTACTATCAGGCGGCGCGCGCCGAGGCATTCGATCGGATCCCTCTGTTCAGACTCGCCTGGGACACCGCCGTCTCGGCCTTCGGATCTCGTCAGGTGCTCTACGAGCGCTTCTTCTTCGGCGATCCGGTGCGCATGGCCGGCGCGTTGGTGGCAGGCCACAACGCGCAGATCCAGCAATACGCGGAGAAGGTGCGGGAATTCGCGAGGCTGGGCCGGGACGAGGCGCTCGCGGCGCGCTAAGGCGCGCTGCTCCTACTGACAAGCTGTCGTACTGCACACACGTCGATCTTATGTTCAGTCGCACTGCGGTCGCCGGCCCTTTGGGTAGGGCGACAGCGATTGTGATAACTTACTTTTCAGTGCAGGCGCGTTGCGATACTTATTACAGCGCCGATTGAATCAGACTCACCGTTGCGGTGGGCCGTCGGTGCTCAACTCTGAGGCCGGCAACCCTGCAAATAAGGGCATTGCGGATGTCACCGCGAGTTGCGGATGTGACTTCTTGCGGAAAACGCGGCGGCCGCCTGAGCGCGATGGCGAGCGTTGGTGCACTGCTCATGCTCAGCGCTTGCGGCGGCAGCAGTGACAGCGGCGGCACACAGACTCAGACCTATTCCCTCAGTGCAACAGTAACCGGGCTCAACTCCTCCGGCCTGGTGCTCGCGGTCAATGCCCACGCGGTAGACGTCGCGGCCAACGCAACCGCACAGCAGCTCGCGACGGCACTGCCCTCCGGGTCAACCTATACAGTGACGGTCATGACGCAGCCATCGGGCCAGAACTGCTCGGTGGCGGGCGGCAGCGGCACGATCGAGTCGGCCAACGTCACGAGTGTCTCTGTGACGTGCTCTGATCAGCGTTATGCGCTTGGCGGTTCCATCACAGGACTCGTCGCGAGCGGTCTCGTGCTCGCAAATGGCTCGGACACGTTCGCCGCGAGCTCCGGCGCGACGAGCTTCACCATGCCCACGCCCGTCGCCTACAGCAGCACCTACAGCGTGACGGTGCAGACGCAGCCGACGGATTCGAACTGCTCGGTGACCAACGGCTCCGGCACCATGGGAACCGCGCCGGTGAGCAATGTGGCGGTCAAGTGCGCTCTCAATACCTATACGGTCGGCGGCACGATCAAAGGATTGAGCTCGAGCGGACTCGTGCTGCTGGACAACGGCGCGGGGGCGACGACGATCAGCGCCAACGCCACGCAGTTCACCATGAGTACGCGTGAGACCAGCGGCAGCACCTACGCGATCACCGTGAAAACGCAACCGACCGGCGAGACCTGCTCGGTCGCCGGCGGCACGGGCACGATCAACATGGCGAACGTCGGCAATGTCGTGGTGACCTGCTCGAAGCAGGCCTATACGCTCGGCGGCTCGATCAACAACCTGCATGGCTCCGGTCTGGTGCTCGCAAACGACAGCGATACGCTCGCCGTGAAATCCGGCGCGACGAGCTTCACCATGCCGACCCCGGTTGCGTATTCGAGCAGCTATGCGGTCACAATCCAAACACAGCCGGGAGGGGAGGCTTGTGGGGTGAGCAATGGGGCCGGCACCATGCCGGCGGGTGCCGTGACGAATGTCGCCGTCACCTGTACCGACCAGCCCTTCAACCTCGGCGGGACGATCACGGGGCTCGGCAACAACACGGGCCTCGTGCTCACCAATGGTAACGATGTGCTCGATGTCCCGGCCGGCGCCAAGAGTTTCACGATGCCGAATCCAGTGAACTATGGCAGCCATTATTCGGTAGCCGTGCAAAGCGCTCCCCCTGGACTCACGTGCACGGCGAGTAGGGCATCGGGCTCGATGCCGGCTCACGATGTCACGAACGTGCGCATCGCATGCTCGAATCAGTCGTATACCGTCGGCGGAACAATCAGCGGGCTGGCAACCAGCGGATTGGTGCTGGCCAACGGCAACGATACGTTGCCGGTGAGCTCGGGTGCGAGCAGCTTCCAGATGGATCAGCCCGTTGCCTACACGAGCGCTTACGACATCACAGTACAGACGCAGCCGACGGGGCTGACGTGCTCGGTCAGCAACGGATCGGGCACGATGGGCACGGCCCCGGTCACCAACGTCGTAGTCACCTGCTCCACTAATACTTACACCATCGGCGGCCAGATCACGGGGCTCACCACCACCGGTCTGGTGCTCTTGGACAACGGCGGGGATGCGACGACCATCAACGCCAATGCCACACAATTCACGATGAACACCGGTGTTGCCTACGGGAGCACGTACGCGATCACGATCGACTCGCAGCCGATGAATCTCAATTGTTCGGTGACCAACGGGACGGGAAGTGTAGGCGGTGCCGATGTCAGCAGCGTGAGCATCGCGTGCGTGTCGATCAGCACCCTCGTGTACTCGTTCTCCGGAGGCGACGGTGCAAATCCGTATGCCGGCCTCATTCAAGGCAGTGACGGCAACTTCTACGGAACGACCTATGGCGGAGGCGCCAATGGTGACGGCTCCGTCTTCGTGCTCACGCCGAATGGCAACGAGACTGTTCTGTACTCCTTCGCGGGCGGCACGACCGACGGCGCCAATCCCTATGGCGGCCTCCTCCAGGGCATAGATGGCAACTTCTATGGAACGACGGTCAACGGAGGCGCGAACGGTTATGGCACGGTGTTCGAGGTCACGCCGGGCGGGGCCGAGACTGTTCTGTACTCCTTCGCGGGCGGCACGGGCGACGGTGCCGGTCCCCAAGCGGGTCTCATCCTAGGTAGCGATGGGAATTTCTACGGAACGACCCTCAACGGGGGAGCCAGTGGTTCGGGCGCGGTCTTCAAGGTCACGCCGGGCGGGGCCGAGACGCTTGTGTACTCCTTTGCGGGCGGCACGGGCGATGGCGCGGCTCCGCAAGCTGGTCTCATCCAAGGCAGCGACGGCAACTTCTATGGAACCACGGCCAACGGGGGCGCGACTGGTTCCGGCACGGTTTTCAAGCTGGCCCCGGACGGAACCGAGACGCTTCTGTACTCCTTCGCCGGTGGTAACGGCGATGGCGCATTTCCTTACGCTGGCCTCATTCAAGGCAGCGATGGCAACTTCTACGGCACGACCATTCGCGGAGGTACGGCGGGCCTGGGCTGCGTCTTCGAGATCACACCGAGCGGGAGCGAAACCGTACTGTACTTCTTCAGCGATGGCACCCCGGTCGCGGGCTTGATTCAAGCTAGCGACGGCAACTTCTACGGAACCACGGTGAATGGGGGTGCCACCGGCTTTGGCTCCGTCTACGAGTTCACGCCGGGCGGAACGGAGACTCTCCTGTACTCCTTTGGAGGCGGTAGCGATGATGGTGCATACCCCTACGCCGCTCTGATTCAAGGCACCGATGGCGCCCTCTACGGAACGACCCATGATGGAGGCGCAAACGGTGATGGCACCGTGTTCAAGGTGACGCTGCAATAGCTTCGGACCTCTGTCGCCGAACAGCCTTGCTGGCCGGCCACCGCACGGTGTAGTAGGATCTACGTGCGGAGTAGTAAGTATGCCCCGAATGCGCCTGTCGAAGGCCGAGACCCGGATCCTGGAGCAATACTGGAAACTGGGAGCGAGCTCGGTACGCGAGATCCTCGAGAGCCTTCCCGATGAGGAGCGCGTCGCCTATACGACCGTGCAGACGCTCGTATATCGCCTCGAGCAGAAGGGCGCATTGCGCCGCGTGAAGAAAATCGGGAACGCGCAGATCTTCGCGGCTGTCATCGACCAGAGTGAATTTCGCAGCGGGTTGGTACGTGAGCTCCTCGATCTCTTCGACGGCTCGCCGCGCTTGCTGGTCTCGAATCTGCTGGAGTCGGGGACCATCACTCTGAAGGATCTGAAGGCCCTTGAGGGGGCGCGGCCCAGGAAGCTCACTGCGCGTCGTGGAGGCAAACGCGATGCATGAGCACGTCGGACTCGTGGTCTACTACCTCGAGGTGCATTTCCTCTACGCCTCGCTCGTCTGCTTGGCGGCCTGGGCCCTGACATCGATGTGGAACGGCAGCGCCGCCTGGAAGTACTGGATTTGGGTCGCGACCCTGCTCAATTTGATCCTGCCGTTCGGTGGATTCTTCGACCGCTTCGGGGCCTCCTCGGTGTCGTGGGCGACGCAACTGCCGGGTCTCGATGAGGTTGGTATGCAGATCTCACGACATCTGGCCGCGGGCGGCGTGCTCCTCGCCGTCTGGCTGTGCGGCACAGTGTTCATGGCAGGGAGGCTCATCGCGCGCCTGCAAAATGATCGCGCGGACGCGACGGCGGCGGCGATCGCGGCAGCTCGGCGAGCAACTGAGCTGCAGCCGAGCTTTCGGGCACAGGGCGTGCCGGTCAGGCTATCTGGGGCCGAGCGCGGACCTTCGGTCGAGGGAGTGTTACGGCCGTATATCTCGTTGCCTGCAGGAATAGGACGCTTGCTCAGCCAGCAAGAACTCGATGCGGTTCTCATGCACGAGGTAACGCACGCCAGGCGGCGCGACAACCTGGTCGGGCTGCTGTACGAGATCGCCCTCTGTGCAATATGGTTTCATCCACTCGTGTGGCTCGCGGGCTTCCGCCTGGCGCTCTTCCGCGAGCTCTCCTGTGACGACTCAGTCATCGAGAGCTCGCGCGGTGCCGATCTCATCAGCGCCATGGCAAAACTTGCCGGTCCCGGTCAACCGCAGCGCGCGCTGCGCGCCGGAGCAGCGACCTTGTTCAACCAGCGGCTTGCACGGCTGACGACCTCCCAGCCGGACAGGACAAGCCGCGTGGCCGACTCGCTGCTCGTCATTCTCTTCAGCACGATATTCCTGGCGTGCGTTTTGGAAACGATCGCGCATACCGGTTCCTGCTTCAAAGTGCACATGTAAGTCTCTGCACCGGCACCCGCTGAGGGACCATGCCTGTGGAGATTCATTTGCACAAGCTACGGCGCATGTAGTAGCGTAGACTCAGGACGTAGTATAAAAAGCCGGCGGAGTCAGAGACGTGTACACGCAGAGCAAATAGGACTCAGCCGGCTCTCCTCGAGCGCGTCGCAATGCTAGTCGCGTCTGGCTCGCCGGCTCTGCATCAGTGCCGCCGTATGCAGCATGAGGAACAAAGGCACGAGGAATCCGGGAATCAAGAGCAGCGGCAGCGTTTGCATCGGAGCCGTGCCGATCTCGCCGGGGGCGCCCGTGGCGAGTAGGCCGCTCAGGGTTCCCAGGCTGAGCGCCACCACGAGATCCACGATGCCGAGCACGTTCCAGAGCCTGAATCTAGGGCTGGCAGCGAACGCGGGCTGACGCACGAGGGACAGAAGTATCCATGGGGCGGTGATTCCGATGGCCATGTCGCCCAAGCCAGCCGGCAAAGCGAACACGGCGGGCAGCACGTTGTACGCATACAGGGACAGGAACCCCAGACCAGCCCACCGCCACGCTTGGATACCCGCGATGAGACGCAGGTCGAGCGAGAGCACGAAGCTGCGAAATGCTGGCGAGAGACGCAGCAAAGCAAAGAAGATCGCCAACGGCACTACGACTCCGAGCGCAATGGGCAAGGGCGGCGCACCGGGAACGGCGACGAATGCTCCGACGGCGCCGAGTGACACGACGAGCAGCAGCCACGCGCCAAGTGCGATCTTCACTGCGAATGGAACGCCGCCGAAGCCACTGGGCTGCGACTCGCCAGCATGGGGAAGCACGGTCGTTGCCATGACGTTATCCTCAGATGAGACTTGCATTTTGCAAGTTATAAGGCACCGTAGCATACTAACTTGCACTATGCAAGTCACTAGGATTTCTTGAGGAGCAACGAGTCAGATGAGGACCGCAAAGCCGTTCACGCGTTCTGCCTGCGCGGTCGCAAATTCGCTCGACATCGTCGGTGATAAGTGGTCGCTGCTCGTCGTGCGCGACTTGTTGCATGGCAAGCGCACCTACGGCGAGCTCGTGCATTCGCCGGAGCGCATTCCAACCAACATTCTTGCGGATCGCCTCAAGCGCCTGGAGGAAGCGGGCATCATCGTCAGCACCGCATACCAGCAGCGTCCCGTGCGCCACGCTTACTCGCTGACGCCGAAGGGACGCGCGCTGGGCGACGTGCTGCTCGCGTTCGTCCGTTGGGGCAGGCAGTACATACCCGGCACAGTGACATTGAATGACGGTCCCGAAAGCGTGGGCCCTGGAGTCTCAGCGGCGAGCACACGCCGCACGCGGGGAACCCGACCAAATTCATGAGGTAGCCCGTTCGCGCCTCTATTTTTGGGCTCCGGGACTGACCCTGGAGATCCCGAGTGATAAATTCCGCCAGTGGGAATTCGTGTCCCTGGACGGACAGCGCGAATCGTTCCCGGAGGCGATACGGCCATGAAGAAATTCAAACCTAACGGTCATAACGACGTCGAGGAACTGAGCGGCGAGATCCACCGCAATGCGATCGAGCTCGCTGCTGCCGAGCGCTGTTGGCGCATCGTGGGCGACGGCAAGCCGCCGGGACGGCCGCCGAAAGACTACAAGTATGTCGATGAGCTCGTGCGGCTACAGTTCGAGCTCCTCAAGATGCAGGAATCGGTACGGCTGCAGCGTCTGAGGGTGTGTGTGCTGTTTGAGGGCCGCGACGCTGCGGGTAAGGGCGGCGTCATCAAGCGCATCACGCAGAGCCTCAACCCGCGTGTCTGTCGCGTGGTTGCCCTCGGTACGCCCACCGAGCGTGAGCGCTCGCAGTGGTACTTCCAGCGTTACGTCCAGCATCTGCCAGCGGCCGGCGAGATCGTTCTGTTTGATCGCAGCTGGTACAACCGCGCCGGTGTCGAACGCGTCATGGGCTTCTGCACCGATGAGGAGTACTGGGAGTTCATGCGTGCCTGCCCGCTGTTTGAGGGAATGTTGGTCCGTTCGGGTATCCGCTTGATCAAGTACTGGTTCTCCGTCAACGACAAGGAGCAGGAGCGACGCTTCACGGAGCGCATGCACAACCCCATCAAACGCTGGAAGCTGAGCCCGATGGACATCGAGGCGCGCAAGCACTGGGTCGAGTACTCAAAGGCCAAGGACGTCATGCTCGAGTACACCGACCGCAAGAGAACACCCTGGTATATCGTCGACGCCGACAACAAGAAGCGGGCGCGCCTAAACTGCATTCGGCACTTGTTGCACCAGATCCCGTACAAGGACCTCAGGCCGGTGGAGCTCGAGCTGCCGCCGCGCCAGCCCGATAGCGGCTACAAGCGGCCCAAGAAGTCCAAGCAGAGCTGGGTGCCGTCCGCCTACTGAAGTCGGAATGGGTCTGCCGTAGTCGCATATTGCGGCGGCTGGGCCGAGCTAAGCGGCGAGCGCACCAAGGCGGCCGCCGTTACGCCCACGCTGCGTGAATTCATCGCGCGGCATCGATTAGAAGGGGATGCTCGAGCTTGCCTCGCGACATCACAGCAGTGCGAGAGTTGAATCGGCTCTACGCTGACCGCGCCGCGAGCCGTTCTCAGCCAAACCTAGCCGTTTAAGCTAAGCTTCCGGCCTTGGACCGGTGACAAGACCAGTGTCAGGGGTGGTCGCTTCGTGGCTGAAGCATCGCACGCAGTATTCTTAAGCTACGCCTCGCAGGACGCGGAGGCAGCGAAGAAGATTGCGGTAGCACTGCGCACAGGGGGCATCGAGGTCTTTCTCGACCAGAGCGAGTTACGGGGCGGAGACGCTTGGGATCAGAAAATCCGGCATGAGATCCACGAGTGCGTCATCTTCATTCCGATCATCTCCCAGCACTCCCAGGAGCGGCTTGAGGGTTATTTTCGACACGAGTGGAACCTTGCGGTCGAACGGGCCCATCATATGGCCCGACAGAAGTCCTTTCTCGTGCCTGTCGTCGTTGACGGGACGGGCGACCGGGAAGCCCTTGTCCCGGATGAGTTCCGCGCGGTGCAGTGGACGCGCCTCACCGCAGGCGAGACACCACCGGCGTTTGTCGAACGGATAAAACGGCTGTTGTCGCCCGATCTAGCGACAGCATCCCAGGCGCCGGCAAGTCCAGTGCCCGGAGCCGCACCGGGAATCAGGGGTACGGTCCGCGCATCCCAGCGGTCGAAGCCTGTGCAGCTCGCGATCATTGCCGTCGTTGTCCTGGCGACGCCGGCGGCGTACTTCTGGATCTCGAAGCACCCGACGCCATCCCTCGCCAGCTTTGCCCCACCGGCCCACTCGATCGCGGTGCTGCCGTTCGTGAACATGAGCGGAGATAAAGAGCAGGAGTATTTCTCGGAAGGGTTGACGGAAGAAATCCTCAATTCGCTCACCGAGGTGACCAACCTGCAGGTCGCCGCGCGCACATCGTCCTTTTACTTCAAAGGAAAGGACGTCGATCTTGGCACGATCGCCCACAAGCTCAACGTTGCTTCCGTGCTCGAAGGGAGCGTGCGGCGCTCCGGAAACACCGTGCGCATCACCGCGCAGTTGATCAATGCGATCACGGGATACCACCTCTGGTCCCACACCTACGACCGGGACTTGGGTGATGTGTTGAAGCTCGAGACCGAAATTGCGGGTGCCGTCGCGAGCGCCCTCAAGGTGAGCCTGCTCGGAGAGCAAGCGGCGAGGATCGAGTTGGGCGGGACGCGTAACCCCGCAGCGTTCGACGCGTACCTGCGGGGCCGGAAGGCTGGCATCACATCTCGCAGTAGCAAGGATCGACTGACTGTGATCGCCACTCTCACAGAAGCGATCGGGCTCGATCCGAACTATGCGCTCGCGTTCGCCAACCGATCGATTGAGTTCTCTGAGTATGCAGGTAATGAACCGGGATCGGCGAGACGCGAGAGCTTCGACAAGGCGCAGGCGGATGCGGAGAAGGCGATTGCGCTGGCGCCGGACCTTGCTGAGGGGCACACGGCGCTGGCGGTCTATTTCGAGAACGGGGCGCTGGATTTGGGTCGGGCGAGTGCAGAATACGAGCGGGCGCTCGCACTCGCGCCGGGCAATGCGCGGGTGTTGATAAGCGCTGGCTTCAACGCCGTGATGATGGGCCGCACCGAGGCCGGCATCGCCGCCCTACGACGGGCCATCGCGCTGGATCCGCTGAGCCGCAACGCCCGCGCCACATTCGGTCGGGCCCTTTACTTCGCACGCCAAAGCCAGGAGGCCCTCGTCGCTTTCCAGGACACGCACGCGCTGGACCCCGAGTATTCAAAGATCTACGCAGACAGCGGGCTAGCCTACTACGCGCTGCGCGACTTTGAGCATGCACACACATCCTGTGAGAGCAACCCCGACTACTGGGCAAGCCAGCAGTGCCTGGCGGTGAGCTACGAGAAGCTCGGGCGGCACGTGGATGCGGAGCGCGTGCTTGCGAAAATGAAGGCCGAAGACGGCGATGACGCGGCTTACCAGTACGCCGCGATCTACGCGCAGTGGGGCAATGGTGGAAAGGCGCTCGAATGGCTCGAGACGGCGATGCGATTGCGCGATCCCGGACTGGTCCAGCTGAAGACCGATCCGCTCATGGATCCCCTGCACAAAGAGCCGCGCTTCCTGGCGGTCATGAGGGAATTGAAGTTTCCGAATTGATCCATCGAGCGGCCGCACCCCATCCTTCAGGAACTTCTTCATGGGTTTCGGGTCCGAAAGCCAAAGAACAGATCATCCGACACTTCGCGGCCTTCCCGCTCCTGGTGCCAGACCGAGAAGATCATGTCTTCGCCGCAGAAATTCGCAATCGCTGCCGCAGGCGTGGAATTTAGGCGGGAACCATTCACCGCCGATGCGAACTTCAGGCACGTCGCGAGGCACACGTCTTTGAAGCTTTGGGATCCCTGAGCTCTGAGCTCGCGCTGCCGGGAGGGCACGCGGGCTCGCGCAGATCGGCATGGCAGTCACCCGGGAGTTACCCATAGCTGCCACGGAAACCAAGGCGTTCGCGAAGCCGGAGGAAACAGTCTACGGCGCGAGGGTTTGCGTAAGTTCGAGAGAGATTGATGACAGCTAGGTTCGAGTCCACTAAGACTCGAGTAGCACGAAAGAATGGACTATAAGCTCATGAAATATATAAAGTTATTGGTGCCCGAGAGAGGAGTCGGAGTCGAGGAATTTCCTCAATAGATTCAAAACGTTGAGAGCTCGCCTATCCGCCTTACCCGCTGACGATTGCTCACTTAAACGCGCCTTTTGCGATGGCGCGTAGCGGGTAACGACGATTCGTCCAGCGCGGTTCGCCGTGGTTCGTCCAAGTGCGTTTTTCTGACTCTAGGCACCGGCCTTGATCCTTACTAAAATGTTGTTCGTAAGGAGGGTCTCATGAGCACCGAATCCACCCTGACCAGCAAGGGCCAGACAACGGTCCCCAAGGCCATCCGGGAGAGCCTGCGCCTGAAGCCCGGCGACCGGATCACCTTCACCCCCATGCCAGACGGCACCGTGCTGATGCGAGTCAAGAACAAGAGTGTCATGAGTCTCGCCGGCAGCCTGCGCCGGCGGGGCCGCAAGGGGCTGCCGGTCGAGCAGCTGTCGCGCTGATGCTCGGAATCGACACGAACGTGCTGGTGCGCTTCCTGGTGCGCGACGAGGAGCGGCAGTTCGGAAGATCACAGCGCCTGCTGCGCCGCGAGGCCGAGCGCGGCGAGCCAGTGTTCGTCAGTCACCTGGTGCTGCTCGAGACCGAGTGGGTGCTGCGCAGCCGCTATGGCTTGAGCAAGTCGGAGATCCTCGGGGCGTTCTCTGGGTTGCTCGAGTCGGCAGAACTGCAGATCGAAGGGGAGTCGTCGGTCGAGCAGGCGTTGTTCATCTGGAAGGACTCTGCGGCAGAATTCGCGGACTGCCTGATCGGCATGCGGCATCTCCAGCTCGGGTGTGAGGCGACTGCGTCGTTCGATCAGCGGGCCATCAAGCTGCCCGGTTTCATCGCTGCCTGAGGGTTGCGCGAAGCCGACATCCGGCTAAGCAACGGGTCAAGCGCGCTTGTGCGCGGAAGCCTCGCGCCGAGCTGCCAAACCAACGCTCCGCGTCGAGCGGCGAGAGTACCCATTCGGCCATTTTGAGCACGAGGCGCGTCTCTTTGTGGAATCTGGTCGCGCTACTCAGGGGTGTCCGAATCGACTCTCCGAGCAGTGAGATGGCTGTCCAACGACAGCGGGCCAGTCCCGCCGACACAGAGTGCCAGGAGCCCAGCAATGTAGAGCAGATCGGTCTCGTAGCCCGGTTGGCCAAAGTGAGCACCCATTGCATCGTAGGACAACAGCTTGATCGAGCTAAATCCATTGGAGAGATGAACGGTGAAGATAGCTACTAGCAGCACCACGATCATAGGCACCGTGGCCACTGGCACGAAGGCCCCGACGAGGATCATCGATCCCCCCACAATCTCCACGCCGATCGTGGCCCAGCCAAGCAGGTGTGCAAACGGAGTGCCAATCGCGTGGAGGATAGCGATGAACCCGTCCGGGCCGCGCGCTAGCTTCGCGTAGCCGTGCTCGATGAAACCGAGGCCGACGATTAGCCGGAGCGGCACCGCATACCAGCTCGTAGGAACCGGGAGCGGTGAAACGGCCAGTCTGCCTAGACGGGAAATCCCTCTCATTTCTCCTCGCGCATTCGCTTGCGGGTCGAAGAATCGGTGCCCTCTCGTCAAAAGCAGGCGGCCTGCTGGACAGCGATAGGTCTGTGCTGTCGCGTCAGGGTCGCGCGTATTGTGCGGAGGAGCGCCACGTGAATGTTCTGTGAACCCGGCTCACGCGGCGCCCTGCGCGGATGACAGTCGATCAAAGGTTCGCCATTCCTCCGTCAACGTTGAGCTCAACTCCCGTGATGTAGGAGGCATCGTCCGAGGCGAGGAACGCCACTGCGCTCGCAATCTCCTCCGGGCGGCCGATCCGCCCCAGCGGGACGCGCGCGGATATGCCCGCCTTGAAGCCCTCGATCTGCTCTTCAGTGAGGCCGGTACGGCCAAAGATGGGCGTGGCAATCGGTCCGGGAGCCACCGCATTGACCCGAATGTTCCGCTCTTTCAGTTCGGTGGCGGCCGTGCGTGCAAAGGATCGCACTGCCGCCTTGGTGGCCGCGTAGATTCCCATGTTCTCGGTGCCCTTGCTGGCGGCGACGCTGGTATTCAGGATCACGGACGCCCCATCGTTGAGATGAGGGATCGCCTTCTGCAGCGTGAAATACGCGCCCTTGACGTTGGTCGCGAACAGCTCGTCAAACAGCGTCGCCTGCGAGGCGGAATAGGGCGCGAATTTGGCAATGCCGGCGTTCGCGAACAGTACATCGATCTTGCCGAGCTTGGATTCGACAATCGAAAACAGTCGCTCGATGTCGTCGAGCTGTGAGACGTCAGACTGTAGCGCCAAGGTTCCTGCGCCGATCTCACTTACCGCCGCGTCCAGGGTCCTGGGATCCCGTCCTGTGATCACTACCCGCGCGCCTTCCGCGTGCAAGCGCTTGGCGCTCGCCAGGCCGATGCCGCTGTTACCGCCGGTCACCACCGCCACTTTGCCGTCGAGTCTGCTCATGAGTGTCTCCTGTGAATTGCTCGCAACTGGACCATATAGTCCAGTATGTGAGCGCTAGACTGGACCGTCAAGTCCAATTATGCGATGATTTGGTTATGGCGCCATCAAGAACGGTGCTGAGTAAAGCGCTTACCTCGCGGGGTACTGTCACGCGGCGTCGAATAGTCGAGGTCGCGGCCCGGCTCATGCACGCCCACGGTGTAGAAGGGACGAGCCTGGACCATGTCTGCGCCGAGGCCAAGGTCAGCAAGTCGCAGCTCTATCATTATTTTGCCGACAAGGATGCTCTGGTCCGCGAGGTGATCGCAGCTCAGTCGGAGCGGGTTCTTGCTGCACAGGAACCGGCCCTCGGAAAGCTGGATTCTCACGCCGCATTGCGCACCTGGGCCGAGACGATTCTCGGCTTAAATCGAGGGACGACAACCGGCTGCCCGCTCGGCTCGCTCGCCAATGAGCTGGCCAGCCAGTCGGAGGCAACACGAGTTCAACTGGTCGCTGGCTTTGACGCATGGGCTGACCGGCTGCGTCGTGGGTTTGCTGTCATGCAAAGCCGCGGTGAATTGAGTCCGTCGGCTAGTCCCCGCGATCTTGCGATCTGTGTACTCGCCGCCTTGCAGGGTGGGCTGCTGCTCGCGAAGACCACGCATAGCACAGCGCCTCTTGCGTTGGCACTCAACATGGCTCTGAAGTATGTCGACGCCCACCGTCGTGTTCCCCACCGTCGCACCAGTCGAGCGCGTGCATAGTGGAGCATCGCCTCGTTGGGATTTGAGGAGCCTACGTCTCTTGGGCCTGCGATCGTCTTCTCGATGCGAAGGAACCATCGCCACCGTCAGGTGTAATCAATGAGAGTCAGCTACGCAGGAATCATCTATAGTTCCCGCGCAAATTCGAGTCGGAACGAGACTCGAAATTACCCAAAGAAAGGGCAATATACGGTTGAAAGAAAAGATAAATCTGGTGCCCGGGAGAGGACTCGAACCTCCACGGTGTTACCCGCTAGTACCTGAAACTAGTGCGTCTACCAATTCCGCCACCCGGGCAGGAAGCAGGAACGACTCGCGGCGCGCAGCGCGCGCGAAAGAGCGGCGAAATGTACGCAGGCGGGTCGGGAGCTGTCAATTGAAGACCAAGCGAGGCCGGTTCGGGCGCACTAGTCGCCGCCGCCGCTCCGAGCTCCGTCCTTCTCACCGCCACGAGGGCGGCGCGCGCGCCGGCAAGCATGCGCGCGCTGATGCCGCACACGCGCCGGCGCGCGCGGCGCGCTCGAGCCCGCAGCCGAACCGCTCCGGCACCAAGTCACCCGGCGGAGCGCGTAGTGGTGCGCTCAGAGCCGGCGGCAGCGCGGAAGGAACGGTGAGCGCGCACCGCGCGGGCTATGGCTTCGTGCGCGTGGATGGCGCTCGCGAGAGCGTATTCCTGCCGCCGGCGCAGATGCGCGGCGTCATGCACGGCGACCGGGTGCGCATCAGCCTCACGCGCGACTCGAGCGATCGCTGGCTCGGCCGTGTCGAGGATGTGCTGGCGCGTGGCGTCAACGCTTTTCTGGGTACGGTCGAGGCCCATGGTCGGCAGGCGTGGGTGAGTGCGGCGGACCGCCGCGTGCAGCTGCGCTGTTCGGTCGCACCCGCGGAGCTGAACGGTGCCCGGAACGGCGACTGGGTCATCGCGCACATCACGCGCCACGCGAGCGCCTCCGGTCCGGCTCACGCGCGTATCGAGAAGCGACTCGATCCCGACAGGCCCGTCGAGCTTGCGACCGAATCCGCCATTGCGCGTTTTGATCTGCCGCACGAGTTTCCCAACGCTGCGTTGCGCGAGGCGCAGGCCTTCGGCAACGCGGTCGACCCGCGCGAGTCCGAGCGGCGCGTCGATCTGCGCGATCTGCCGCTGGTCACGATCGACGGCGAGGACGCCCGCGATTTTGACGATGCGGTCTACGCCGAGGCGCATCCCGCGGGCTTTCGCCTCATCGTCGCGATCGCGGATGTGAGTCACTACGTACGTCCGGGCACGGCGCTCGATGTCGAGGCGCTCGTGCGGGGCACATCGGTGTACTTCCCGACGCGCGTGCTACCCATGCTGCCGACCGCGCTGTCAGATCATCTGTGCTCGCTTGCACCGCACGTGGACCGGCTGTGCGTGGCCGCAGACATGGTGGTGACGCGCTCGGGCGCGCTCAAGTCGGCGCGCTTCTATCCGGCCGTCATGCGCTCGGCCGCGCGCCTCACCTATACCCTGGCGCAAGCAGCGCTGCTCGAGCAGCGCCCGGAGGCGCGAGGCGAGCTCGGCCCCGCGCTTGCCGATCGTCTGTTGACCCTGGTCGAGGTCTATCGCGCGCTGCATCGCGCGCGCGTGCGCCGCGGCGCCCTCGACTTCGATGCGGCCGAAGCGGAGTTTCAAATCGACGCCGCAGAGCGCGTACGTGGCATCGAGCTGCGCGCCCGCAATGATGCGCATCGCCTGATCGAAGAGTGCATGATCCTTGCCAATGTGGCCGTGGCGGGCGAGTTGCTGCGCACGCATACCCCAACGCTGTACCGGATTCATGGTCAACCCGAGGATGAGAAGCTCGAACGTCTGATCACGAGCCTGGGCGCGCTCGGCATCGGCGCACAGCTGCCGCAGAGCGTCGCGCCGCGGGATCTGCAGGCACTGACGCGCCGTCTCGGCGACTCACCCGATCGGGCATTCGTCGAGTCCCTGATCGTGCGTGCGCTGCCGCAGGCCATCTACCAGCCGGCCAACATTGGCCA
This sequence comes from Steroidobacteraceae bacterium, assembly GCA_035501955.1. Lineage (GTDB taxonomy): Bacteria > Pseudomonadota > Gammaproteobacteria > Steroidobacterales > Steroidobacteraceae > JASHUC01. The sequence goes on along the minus strand of DATJVD010000035.1, from coordinate 97,141 downwards.
CTTCGGTCTGGCGCTGCCCCACTACGCGCACTTCACCTCACCGATCCGGCGCTATCCCGACCTCATCGTTCACCGAACCCTGAAAGCGCTGCTCGATAGCAGCGATCCGAGCGCCGCGCGCTACTCGACCGAAGAGCTGGCAGAGAAGGGGGAGAACCTATCGCGGCTGGAGAAACGCGCCGACGAGGCGGATCGCTACGTCGCGACGTTCCTCAAGTGCACCTATCTTCGCGAGCGTATCGGCCAGAGTTTCCTCGGCCTGATCACGACCGTGGTCGAGTTCGGATGTTTCGTGCAGATTCTGGATATCGCGGTCGACGGTCTGCTGCATGTGGACAGTCTGCGTGATGATGAGTACGTCATGGACGATGACGGCCACGCCTGGGTCGGGCGGCGCACGCGCCGAGCTCTGCGCACGGGCCGTCACGTGCGGGTGATCGTCACCGCGGTCAATCCCATCGAGGGGCTCGTCGATCTCGCGCTCGATCCCGCCGCGGACGACTCGTGAGAGGCACGCAGCTCATCTACGGCCTGCACGCCGTGCGCGCCATGCTGACCCAGCATCCCGAGCGCGTCCTCAGGGTGCGGATCGCGGAGCGCCGCGACGACGCGCGTGCGCGATCCATCGAGGAGCTGGCTCATCGGCATGGGCGGCCCGTCGAGCGCATCGACGCCGCCGCGCTGCGCAAGCTCCTCGGCGAGGTATCCCACCAGGGAATCGCCGCCGACATACTGCCGCTGCCTCAGTGGTCGGAGGATGATCTGCTCGGCGAGATCACGAGCGCGACGCGCGCGGTCGTGCTTGCACTCGATGGTATCCAGGATCCGCACAACCTGGGCGCGTGCCTGCGCACGGCAGATGCCTGCGGAGTGCGTGCTGTCCTCGTGCCACGCGACCGCGCGGCGCAGCTCACCGCGGCGGCACGCAAGGTGGCCGCCGGAGCTGCCGAGACGGTTCCCGTCGTTCCCGTCACCAACCTGGTGCGCAGCTTGAGGCTCCTGAAGGAGGCAGGCCTGTGGGTGTTCGGCGCCGATGCCGCAGCGAGCCTCGAGGCCTACCAGGCCGATTTGACGGGCGCTATCGCCCTGGTGCTCGGCGCGGAGGGCTCGGGGTTGCGCCAGCTGACGCGCCAGACATGCGACCACCTCGTGCGTTTGCCGCAGCTCGGCACGGTCGAGAGTCTGAACGTGTCAGTTGCAGCCGGCATGCTGCTTTACGAGGCCGTGCGCCAGCGCGCCAGCCGGCCGAGCGCGCCGGCCACTGCAAGCTCCTGATTTGCAAAGCAACGCATGCCTTTCGGGCATTGCGGTCCGCGCCGGGGTTGAGTATGCTGCGCGCCCCTGTCGAAAGGGCCGGTGCCCGAGAGCCTGACGCTCTTGAACCGGGTCTCCTTGCCACACCGGCGGTAGCCTCGCAGCGGGTGGCGTAATCCAGAAGGAGGAAACAAATGAGGCATTACGAGATCGTGTTTCTGGTGCATCCTGACCAGAGCGAGCAGGTTCCCGCGATGATCGATCGGTACAAGTCGATGATCGCGACGGGCAGCGGCCGCGTGCATCGCCTGGAGGATTGGGGCCGGCGCCAGCTCTCCTATCCCATTGCCAAAGTGCACAAGGCGCACTACGTGCTCATGAACATCGAGTGCGACAACAAGACGGTCGATGAGCTCACGGGCGCGTTCCGCTTCAGTGACGCGGTGCTGCGGCACCTGGTGGTCAAGATGGATGCCGCCGTGACCGAGCCCTCACCGATGGCGCGCTCCGAGGAAGAAGAGGGCGGCGGTGGACGCCGCGAGCGCAGCCGCGAGGAAGCAGCGCCCGTCGACGACGATGATTCAGCAGCAAGCGAGGGGGCATCATGAGCCGCTTTTCACGCCGCAAGAAGTTTTGCCGTTTCACCGCCGAAGGGGTGAAGTACATCGATTACAAGGACCTCGGCACGTTGAAGAGCTACATCACCGAGACGGGCAAGATCGTTCCGAGCCGCATCACGGGAACCAAGTCCTTCTATCAGCGCCAGCTGGCCACCGCGATCAAGCGCGCGCGCTTTCTCGCTCTGCTGCCCTATACGGATCAACACTGAGGTTCGGGCCGTGGAAGTCATTCTGCTGGAGAAAGTTGCCAATCTGGGCAACATCGGTGACCGCGTGAAGGTGCGCTCCGGCTTCGGGCGCAACTACCTGCTGCCACAGGGGAAGGCGACCCTCGCGACGCCCGAGCACGTCGCTCAGTTCGAGGCGCGCCGCGCGGAGCTCGAGCGCGCGGCACAAGAGCACCTGGGCTCCGCGGAGCAGCGGGCCGTTGCGCTCAAGGACTTTCGCCTCACCATCGCCGCCAAGGCCGGTACCGAGGGCAAGCTCTTCGGCTCGATTGGTACGAGCGACATCGCCGAGGCCTGCACCCGCGCCGGGCACGCGGTGGCCCGCAGTGAGGTTAGGCTGCCGAACGGGCCGTTGCGCGCCCTCGGCGACCATATGGTGAATCTGCACTTGCACGCCGACATCGACGTCGCGCTGCCGGTGACCATCGTCGCCGAAGAATAGCCGCGCGGCGTCGCACGCACCGCCAGTGGCAAGCTCGGCCAAAGCTTATCGTGGCGCCGACGGCTCGGTCGTCGACGTGCGCACGCCGCCTCACTCGGTGGAGGCCGAGCAGGCCGTGCTCGGTGGTCTGCTGCTCGAATCGAGCGCCTGGGATCACGTCGCCGACGTGGTCCGCGTGGGGGATTTCTATCGACCTGATCATCGCCTGATCTTCGAGGGCATCGGCGTGCTTGCGGGCAGCGGTAAGCCCTGCGACGTCGTGACCGTCTCGGAACAGCTCGAGCGCATGGGACGGCTGGAGGATGCGGGGGGACTTGCCTATCTCGGCACGCTCGCCCGCGACACCCCGACCGCGGCGAACGTGCGCTCTTACGCGGAGATCGTCCGCGAGCGCTCGCTGCTGCGTCAGCTCATCAAAGTCGGCACCGACATCGCAGCGTCGGCTTTCAACAGCGACGGTCTCACCGCGCGCGAGCTGGTCGATGAGGCCGAGCAGGGCGTGTTCGAGATCGCTGAGGAGGGCTTTCGAGGCCGCGAGGGCGCCGTCGCCGTGCGAGCACTGCTGCCAGGGATCATCGATCAAATCGACGAATGGCACACCAACCCGGACAAGCTGCGGGGCCTTGCCACGGGCTTTGCGGATTTCGACAGGCTCACCGGAGGACTGCGTGGCGGAGACCTGGTCATCGTGGCGGGTCGGCCCTCGATGGGCAAGACGACGCTTGCGGTGAACATGGCCGAGTACGCGGCCATCAATCCGAACATCCGCGCATCCGTCGCCATCTTCAGCATGGAGATGCCCTCGGAGCAGGTCATCACCCGCATGCTCTCCTCGATCGGCAGTGTGCCCCTCGGAAGCATCCGCAGCGGCCGTGTCTCGGATGAGGACTGGGTGCGCATCACCGGGGCGACCAGTCAGCTCTCCGAGGCCAAGATCTTCGTCGATGAGACCCCAGCGCTCACCCCCACGGAGCTGCGCGCCCGCGCCCGCCGCGTCAAGCGCGAGCACGGCCTGGGACTCGTGATCGTCGACTATCTGCAGCTCATGCACGTCCCCGGCACCAAGGAGAATCGCGCCACCGAGATCGCCGAGATTTCGCGCGGCCTGAAAGCACTCGCCAAGGAGCTGCAGGTGCCCGTGATCGCGCTCTCGCAGCTCAATCGCAGCGTCGAGCAGCGCGAGCACAAGAAGCCGGTGATGTCGGATCTACGCGAGTGCGTGACGGGGGACACTCTGGTTTGGCTAACCGATGGTCGCCGGGTTCCGATCAAGGAGTTGGTCGGCTTAGAACCTGAGGTGTGGTCGCTGGACTATCGGCAACGAGTCGTTCGCGCGCGAGCGGATAAAGTCTGGAGAGTCGGCCGACGGCAGGTGTTCAAGCTTCATCTCGCGAGCGGTAGAGCGCTCCGGGCGACCGCAGAGCATCGGGTATTGGCGGGCGCGGGTTGGGCGAAGCTTTCGGACCTCGTGGTGGGCGATCGCATTGCGCTCGCGCGACAGGTACCCGAGCCGGCTCAATGCCAGCGTTGGCCCGATCACTGGCTCGTGCTGCTTGGTCAGCTGATCGGTGATGGAAGCTACCTTACGCATCAACCGCTTCGCTACACGACCGCCAGTGAGGAAAACAGCGAGGCGGTGCGCATGGCGGCTGAGGCGTTCGGCTCGCGCGTCAAGCGGTATGCCGGCCGTGGCAAGTGGCACCAGCTCCTCATCAGCGGGAACGGCAACCGCTGGGCACCGGCAGGCGTCGGCAAATGGCTCAAGGAACTTGGCATCTTCGGGCAGCGTTCCCATGAGAAGCGTTTGCCAAGAGCCGTTTTCACACTCGCAGACGATCAGCTTGCGACGCTCTTGCGACATCTCTGGGCAACGGATGGATCAATCAGCACGTGTCGAAACGGAACTGGGCATTCTGCGCACGTCTACTTTTGCACGTGCAGTCCTGGTCTCGCGCAGGATGTCGCAGCCTTACTTCTCAGGCTTGGAATAGTCGCAAGCCTCGGAGTGGTGCGCCATGTTCGCTATCGAGCGCTGCACACTGTCGCGGTCAGCGGCGCCGAAGCGCAGAGGCGGTTCGCGCAAGTGGTCGGTGCTTTCGGGCCACGGCGCGCGCCGCTTGAGGCCCTTGTTGCGCGCTTGCAAGGCATCGTGTGCAACACGAATGTCGACACCTTGCCGCCCGACGCCTTCGTCGCCGTTCAAGCGCTCATGCAACTGCACAGCATTGCACCACGCACGATGGCGCGGCTCCGCGGCACAGCCTACGGTGGGACATCGCATTTCCGGTTTGCTCCGAGTCGCGCAACGATTGCGAGCTACGCGAAAATTTTGGAGTCCGCGCATCTCGCCATGTTGGCGACCTCGGATGTGTTCTGGGATCGCGTTGTGCAGGTCGCACCGGACGGCGAAGAAGACGTATTTGATTTGACTGTGCCGGGTCCGGCGAACTGGCTGGCCGACGGTATTGCAACGCACAATTCGGGATCATTGGAGCAGGACGCAGATATGATCCTGCTCATCTATCGCGATGAGGTGTACGACAAGAACACCACCAAGAAGGGCATCGCCGAGATCGATCTCGCCAAGCATCGCAACGGCGAGATCGGCACCTTCCTGCTCACCTTCCAGGGTCAGTACACGCGCTTCGTCAACTTCGCTCCGGATTCCTATGCGGAGGGCATCCTGCGGTGACGCAGCTGATCCGCGCGATCATTGATCGAACCGCGCTGCAGGGCAATCTCCGCCAAATAAGAACCAAGGCCCCCGGCTCGCGCATCATGGCGGTCGTCAAGGCGAACGCCTACGGGCATGGGCTCGTGCCCACCGCGCTGGCGCTCAACGAGGCGGATGCCTTCGCGGTGGCGCGCCTGGAGGAGGGCGTCGCGCTGCGCGAGGCGGGAGTGCAGCAGTCGATCGTGCTGCTCGAGGGCGTCTTCACGCGTGAGCAGCTCGCCGAGGCGGCGCGCCAGGGCTTCGAGATCGTGCTGCACGATCCCATGCAGGTCGCGCTCCTGGAGCGTTTCTCCGGCACGCACCGCTTCATCCTGTGGCTGAAAATCGATACCGGCATGAACCGGCTGGGATTTCGCGCCGAGGAGTTTCCAGGCGTGCTCGCCCGCGTGCGTGGCCTGCAGGTGCCGGCCGCGGAGATTCGCACGATGACGCACCTTGCGCGCGCCGACGAGCGCACCTGCCCGATGACGCGCACGCAGCTCGAGCACTTCGCTGCCGTCACCACGGGGCTCGGCCTCATGAGCAGCATCGGCAACTCCGCCGGAGTGCTCGGTTGGCAGGGTGCCTGCGGTGAGTGGATCCGGCCGGGACTCGCGCTGTATGGCATCTCGCCCTTTGCCGGCGAGCCCAGCGAGCGCTTCGGACTCGTGCCGGTGATGACACTTGCCTCGACCGTGATCGCCGTGCGGCGCGTGCCGCGCGGGGAGACTGTCGGCTACGGCGGCGCGTGGACGGCGCCCCGCAACTCACGCATCGCAATCGTCGCCGGTGGCTACGGCGACGGACTGCTGCGCAGCCTTGCGACCGGAACCCCGGTGCTGGTGAACGGCAGGCGCGCACCCCTCGTCGGACGCGTGGCGATGGATATGGTGGCGGCGGATGTGTCGGAGCTTCCGGAAGTCGAAGTGGGAACGCGCTGCGTGCTCTGGGGACGGGGCCTGGACGTCAATGAGATCGCGACCCACGCGGGCACGATCGCCTACGAGCTGTTGTGCGGGGTGCGGCAGCGAGTGCCGCGCGAGCTCATCTAGCCGCCTTCGAAGAATCCCATCTTCACGCCCGCGAGCTGGATCACGTCGTTGTCGGTGAGCCTGCGTGCCTGCGGGCCGATCGGCGCGCCATTCACGAGCGGAAAGTCATTGTCCTTCTCGCTATCGACGTGGACGATGAAATAGCCGTCCGAGCGGCGGGTGATGGCGGCAACCTGCACTCCGGGACGGCCCAAGGTCGTGAGAGCTTTACTGAGCTCGAGCTCGCGCCCGGCGAAGGCGCCCGAGAGCACCTGCAACTTCGCCTTCTTGAGCGCTGCATGGCCGTCGAGTCCACGTCGCGATCCGGTTGCGCTCGTCGACGGCCCCGCGGCGGGCTCGGCGAGCTCGCGAGCGGTACGAATCTTCTCGACGGGGCGTGCCGAGGGCTGGATCACCATCGTCTTTTCGAACTCGTCTTGGGCCTCGTCATCCTCCACGAAGCGCAGCTGGTGGTGACCCACCGTGATCACGTCACCGTGTTGCAAGGCGTGCTTCTTGATCAGCTTGCCGTTGACGTAGGTGCCGTTGGTGCTGTTCAAATCCTCGAGGAACGAGTCGTTCAGAATGTTGATGATCAACGAGTGGTGGCCACTGACGGCGACGTTGTCGATGCGGATGTCGTTGTCGGGCAACCGGCCGATCGTATAGCGCTCCTTGTTCATGTTGTATTCGGCCATCACCTGGCCATCCAGGCTCAGTATCAACCTTGCCATGTGCGCCTCTGCTATCAGCCCAGCCAGCCTAGAATCTTGTCGAGAATTCCCTTGTTAGCCGGAAACGACTCAACGACGTGGGCCATGACGACCGAGATATTGTCACGACCCCCGTTATCATTCGACAGCTGAATCAATTGTTTAGCGACCGTATCCAGATTAGCACCAAAGGTGCTGATCGTTAAGTGAATGTCGTCATCTTCTACCATGTCCGACAGTCCGTCGGAGCACAGGACATAGAAATCGCCCTTGTGAACCGGCACCTCCTGCACCTCGACCTCCACGGTCGGCTCGACCCCAAGCGCTCTTGTGACGTAGTTCTTATTTGCGGCGCGTTGCGCCTCTTCAGCCGAATAGAAGCCGCGGTCGACCAGCTCCTGGAGCAGCGAGTGATCCATCGTGACCTGCTCGAATTTCTCGTTGCGCAAACGGTACAGCCGCGAGTCGCCCACGTGGGCGATAGCGATCTTGTTGTCGAAGAAGAGGGCGCTGACGATGGTGGTGCCCATGCCCTCGCACTGCGGCTGGGTGCGCGCGGTCTGATAGATGATCTTGTTGGCCCGGTGGATGGCATCGCGCAGGATGATGGTCGGGCGAGACATGCCGCTCTCGCCGTCATTCACGCGCAGATCCTCGCGCTCCACCGACTCGCGTACCAGGTTGACGATGGTCTTTACGGCGATGCCGCTCGCCACCTCGCCGGCGTTATATCCGCCCATGCCGTCCGCCAGGACGAGCAATCCGATGTCCGCGTCATACGCGATCGTATCTTCGTTGTGCTCGCGCACCTTGCCGGTATCGGTACCCCCGACAAGGCGCACTTTGCCGCGCAGGCTCATCGCATGACCCCGGACGTGCGCTCCATGTGGATTGTGACGCCGATCACGCTCGACGGATTACGATCCGGCTGTCCAATCCGGTCTTACGGTCCAGTCGGCCCCGAGTCCACGCTCATCCACATTCTGCTCCCGATCGCAAGGGACCCGTTCGCATCCCTCTCGGCGGGCGCCCCAATGTTTGGCCGCATAAGCTAGCATTGTAACTGCACCTGTCCGAGCTTCTGGTCACAAACTGCCAGACTCGCAAGCCACTCTCTGGAATACCTTTGATGTACTCCTATCCTATCTCAAGCGGCCGTAGCGGGTGGCCGCCGTGACCACGCGGTCGGCCACCACGGTCTTTGTGTGCGACGCCTGCGGGGGGCAGTCGCGCAAGTGGCAGGGCCAGTGCCCCCACTGCTCCGAGTGGAACACCCTCGTCCAGCGTGTCGTGTCACGCGCTGCGACTGCCGCGGGCGGCTCGCGGCCGCCGATCCACGCTCTGGATAACGCCCCGGCTCCTGTCAGCGAGCGTCTCTCGAGCGGCCAGGCGGAGCTCGATCGTGTGCTCGGTGGCGGCATCGTCAGAGGCTCGGTCAGCCTGTTGGGTGGAGATCCGGGAATCGGCAAGTCGACCTTGCTGCTGCAAGTGGCCGCACACGCGGGGCGGCATGGCCGCGTGCTGTACGCGAGCGGGGAGGAGTCGTTGGGCCAGCTCGGGTTGCGCGCACGGCGGCTCGGTCTGGCCGCTGAGCAGCTCGGCGTCGTCTCGGTGACGGACCTGGAGAGCGCGCTCGCACAGGCCACCGAGCACAAGGCCGCTTTGTTGATCGTAGACTCGATCCAGACGATGCAAACCACCAGTGTGCCCGCAAGCGCTGGGGCGGTCTCGCAGCTCAGAGAATGCACGGCCGAGCTGGTGCGCTTTGCCAAGGCGAGCGACACCGCGGTGATCATCGTCGGTCACGTGACCAAGGAGGGAACGATCGCCGGGCCGCGCGTGCTCGAGCACCTGGTCGATACGGTGCTGTACTTCGAGAGCGAGGTCAGCAGCCGCTATCGCGTCGTGCGTGCGACCAAGAATCGCTTCGGAGCTGTCGGCGAGCTGGGATTCTTCGCCATGACTGAATCGGGTCTCAAGGAAGTGCGCAATCCGGCGGCCATCTTCCTGGCGCGCGCACCGCAGCCCGCGGCCGGCAGCATCGTCACGGTCACCCGCGAAGGCGGGCGACCGCTGCTCATCGAGCTGCAGGCGCTGGTCGATCGCATGCGTTTCGGAGTGCCGAGGCGCAACGCTCAGGGTCTCGATGCGAATCGCGTCGCCATGCTGCTCGCGGTGCTCAACCGGCACGCCGGTCTCTCCCTGCAGGAGCACGACGTGTTCGTCAATGTAGTCGGAGGCATGCAGATCTCCGAAACCGCGTGGGATCTGCCGCTCGCACTGGCGCTCGCCTCGAGCCTGTCCGACAGGCCGCTCGAGCGCTCGCTGGTGTCGTTCGGTGAGCTCGGGCTCACCGGTGAGGTGCGGCCCGTAGCTTATGGCGAGGAGCGGCTGCGCGAAGCGCACAAGCAGGGATTCAGGATTGCGGTTGTGCCGGCTGACAACGCGCCTCGCAAGCCGCTGGCCGGCCTCGAGGTGAAACCCATCGCGCGCATATCCGAGGCGCTCACTGCGGCGTGGTAGGGATGCTCGAGCTGACGCGGACCGTGCGTACGGCGTTGTCGGCGATCTGTAGCACCTCGAACAAATAGTCCCCGACGCGTAGCGTCGTCCCCGGCTCCGGAATGGTCTCGAGCTGCTCCAGGAGCAGACCGTTCAGCGTCTTCGGCCCGTCGGTCGGCAGATGCCATTGCAGAGCGCGATTGATTGCACGGATGGTGGTGCTCGCGTTCACGATGAAGACGCCCGGCCTCTCGGTGTGGACGTCCTTGTGAGTCACCGTGGCGGGATCCGTAGTGAACTCACCGACGATCTCCTCCAGGATATCCTCGAGTGTGACCAGGCCTTCGATGTCGCCGTACTCATTGACGACGAATGCAAGACGACGGCGATTGCGCTGGAAGTTGGCGAGTTGCACCGTGAGCGCAGTGCCCTCGGGAACGAAGTAGGGCTCGCGGCTGCGTGCGATCTCGATGAAGCGCTCGCGGCTGAGGCTGTCGCGCGCGAGCTCCTGGGCGATGCGCTTCATGTGCAGAATACCCACGATGTTGTCGAGCTCTCCGTCGAACACCGGCAGTCGGGTGTGAGCGGTCAGCCGCAGCTTGTCGAGGATGTCTTCCCAGCTGTCGGCCACGTCGATGCCGTCGATCTCCTGTCGCGGGATCATGATGTCGTTCACCGTGACCCGGCCCAGATCGAGGATCGAGAGCAGCATCTGCCGGTGGCGCGCAGGCACCAACGGGCCGGCCTCGGCGACTACCGTGCGCAGCTCCTCGGTGCTCAGCAGCTGCCGCTCGCCCGTCGCGCGCACGACGCCGAACAGGCGCAGCACCCCGTAGGCCGTGCGGCTCGTGATCCACAGGACGGGTCGTGCCACCACGACCAGAGCACGGTAGATGTAGGCCGAGTTGAGCGCGACCGAATCCGGGTGCGTGGCGGCGAAGATCTTCGGGACGAGCTCGCCGAGCACGATCATGATCACGGAGAGCACGACGCCCGTGACCGAGAGGGCGAACTGCAAGTGCGTGCGCTGGGCGATGATGGTGGCGGCCTGCGACGCGAACACGCTGGCCGCGGCAAGGATCACCAGATTGACACCGAGCCAGTCGTCCGGCCGCTGCAGAAGCCGCTCGAGCACCTTGGCCGTGCCCTGATTGCTCGCGGCGCGATGGCGCACCCGGTAGCGGTTCACCGAGAGCATGGCGACTTCGGTTCCCGAGGAGAAAGCGATCACGGCGAGCAGGCCGGCGAGCAGCAGCAGCAACAGCGGAGTCGGAGCTTCGTTCAAGGCTGTATCCTCGCGTAACGCAGCCGCTGGGCGACGATGCGTGCCTGGGCGCGAGCGGCTCCCCGTATCGTCCAAGCTCTAGGGCATCATCCGGGCTGCAAGTGTAGAGCCTGCCCCGGCGCCCGGGAAAACTTGGCATTGCGGCGCGGAAAGCGTGGCGGGCCGCCCCTATAATCAGCCCCCGCGGCGTTGGCCGCACCGTCATCACCGCCAGGCACCATCGCCGTCCATGTTCGACAGCCTCACCAAGCGTCTCACACAGACCGTCAACGCCCTGCGCGGACGCGGGCGCATCACCGAAGAGAACGTGGCGGACACCCTCCGCGAGGTACGGGTGGCGCTCCTCGAGGCCGATGTCGCACTCCCGGTCGTCAGGCAGTTCATCGAGAGTGTCAAGGCCAAGGCGCTCGGGGCGGAAGTCAGCAGCAGCCTGACCCCGGGTCAAGCCTTCATCGGCATTCTCCACCAAGAGCTGGTCTCTTTGATGGGTGCCGCGGCGGAGGGCTTCAGCCTGCGCGCCCAACCACCGGTCGTGGTGCTGCTGGCTGGGCTGCAGGGCGCCGGAAAGACGACGACAGCAGCGAAGCTGGCGCGGCGGCTCATCGAGCACGACGGTAAGCGCGTGCTGCTGGTCAGCACCGACGTGCGCCGGCCGGCTGCGATGCTGCAGCTCGAACGCCTCGCTCTGCAGGTGGGCGCTGATTACTTTGCCGCGGATGCTCAGGGTGCGCCGGCCGACATCGCGCGCGCCGCGCTGCAACACGCGCAACGCGGCGTATTCGATGTGCTCATCGTGGACACCGCGGGTCGGTTGCATGTCGATGACGCCTTGATGCAGGAGGTGCGTGACATCGATGGCGCCGTGCACCCGCACGAACGGCTGTTCGTGGTCGATGCCATGGCGGGTCAGGACGCCCTGAACGCCGCGCGTGCATTCAGCGCGGCGCTGGCACTGTCGGGCATCATCCTCACGAAGGCCGACGGTGACGCTCGCGGCGGCGCCGCGCTGTCGGTGCGCGAGATCACCGGCCGCCCCATCGTGTTCCTTGGTGTAGGGGAGAAGACCGAGGCACTGGAGCCTTTCGACCCCGAGCGCATGGCCTCGCGCATCCTCGGCATGGGCGATGTGGTGGCACTCGTCGAGCAGGTACAGAAGCAGGTCGACACGCAGGAAGCCGAGCGTCTCGCCCGCAAGGTCGTCAGCGGCAAGGGCTTCGATCTGTCGGACCTCAGGGGTCAGCTCGAGCAGCTGCAGAAGCTCGGGGGCGTCGGCGCGCTGCTCGACAAGCTGCCGACCGCCGCTGCCCAGTCGGCAGTCTCGCCGGACCAGGGGGACCTGCAGGTGCGGCGCCAGATCGCCATCATCAACTCCATGACCCCGCGCGAGCGCCGTCTGCCGGGCACGATTGACGGCTCGCGCCGCCGGCGCATCGCCCGCGGCGCCGGCGTCCAGGTGCAGGACGTGAACCGCCTGCTCAAGCAGTTCCTCGAGATGCAACGCATGATGAAGAGCATGAAGGGCGGGCGCCTCAAGCGCATGATGAATGCATTCCGCAACGGTGTTCCGCCACGCCTTCCCGGCTCGTAGCGCCCGTCCGGGGGCGGCCGCGCCGCCGGCCTCCCACCCATGCGCGCGCGATTAGATAATTCCGCGCTCTTTGCGTAGAATCCGCGCTCTTTTTGTTATTCGGCCATAGGCCGCAGAAATAGCATGGTGACCATACGTCTGACGCGCCGCGGGGCGCGTAATCAGCCCTTTTATCACGTGGTCGTGACCGACAGCCGCAAGCGTCAGGGTGGCGCAAGCCTGGAGCTGGTAGGCTTCTTCAACCCCATTGCACGGCGTGGCCAGCCGAAGTTGAAGCTCGATCTGGCGCGCATCGACTACTGGCTGGGCAAGGGTGCGCAGCAGTCGGACCGTGTGCGCTCTCTCGTGCATTCGTACAAGAAGCAGGCCGTCGCCGCCTGAGCGGGTACGGAGCGCACCGCCGCCCGGTGCGGTGAATCAGTGGTGGATTGGGTCGAGCTCGGGCGCATCGGTGGCCCCTTCGGCGTGAAGGGTTGGGTCAAGGTACGCTCCTACACCGATCCGCCCGAAGGCCTGCTCGGATACCGGCACTGGCTCGTGCGTCAGGGGGCCGGGGAACGCATCGAGCGGCGCGTGCTGGACGGACAGAGTCACGGCAGCGGCCTCGTCGTGCGGCTCGATGGCATCGCGAGCCGCACCGCGGCGAGCGCATTGAGCGGTGCAGTGGTCGAGGTGGCGCGTGCGGCGCTGCCGCCCGCGGGGGAGCGGCAGTTCTATCGTGCGGATCTGATCGGACTTCAGGTCAGAAACCTCGAGGGTGTGTGCCTCGGAGTGGTCGAGCACTTCCTCGACGCTCCAGGGAATGCGGTGATGGTGGTGCAGGGCGAGGGGCAGCACTGGGTTCCTGCGACACCGCGACATCTGTGCAAAGTGGACGTGGACGCCGGCTGGATCGTGGTCGATTGGCCGGCGGTCGTCGAGTGAGGCGGGCCGTCATGACGTCCGGTCCGTTGCGAATACGTCGAAGGGCGCTGGCGTGCAGATAGAAGTCGTCACGCTGTTTCCCGAGATGCTGCGCGCGGCGCTGCGCTACGGCGTCGTGGGGCGCGCGCTCGAGCGCGGGCTGGTCGCCTTCGGGACCGAGGACGTGCGCTGTCATGCCACGGACCCGCATCGTACGGTCGATGATCGTCCGTACGGGGGCGGTCCTGGCATGGTGCTGAAGCCCGAGCCGCTGCTGGCAGCGATCCGCGCCGCGCACGCGCGCCTGCCCGCAGGCAGCCCGCGCATCTATCTCTCCGCGCAGGGGGAGCGGTTCGATCAGTCGCGGGCGCGCGCGCTCGCGGCGCTGCCGGGCGTGCTGTTGATTGCCGCGCGCTACGAGGGCGTGGACGAGCGGGTTGTGACGCTCGGTGTGGATCACGAGCTGTCGATCGGCGACTACGTGCTGAGTGGCGGCGAGCTGCCGGCGCTGGTGGTCGTCGACGCGCTCGTGCGGTTGTTGCCCGGAGTGCTCGGTGATGAGCGCTCGAGCATCGAGGAGTCCTTTGCCGAGGGACTGCTCGATTGGCCCCACTACACGCGCCCGGAGGTGTTCGAGGGACTGGAGGTGCCGGCCGTGCTGCGCTCGGGCAATCATGCCGAGGTGCAGCGCTGGCGCTATCGGCAGTCGGTCGCGCGCACGTGGCTGCGGCGGCCGGACTTGATCGTCGCCCACGGGCTGCCGCCCGAGGCGAGCCGCATGCTGAACGAGTTTCTCGCCGCGCGTGCCGCCGGCGAGGGGAATAATCGAGGGTGACTGCCATGAGCAAGATCATTCAGGACATCGAGAAGCGCCGCATGGCGCGTGAGGTACCCGACTTTCGCCCCGGAGACACGGTGATCGTGCAGGTGAAGGTGGTAGAAGGCGATCGCGAGCGCGTTCAGGCTTACGAGGGCGTCGTGATCGCGAAGAGCAACCGCGGCCTCAACTCCTCGTTCACCGTGCGCAAGATCTCCCATGGCGAGGGCGTGGAGCGCGTGTTCCAGACCTACAGCCCGGCGATCAGCGACATCACGGTCAAGCGTCGCGGCAGTGTGCGTCGCGCGAAGCTCTATTATCTGCGCGATCTGTCGGGCAAGGCCGCGCGCATCGAGGAAAAGGTGTGAGGCCGACATGCGACGCTTAAGCTCATGAACTCCGTGCGTGCCGCATTGCTGACCTTGTGGCGCGCCCTCGACGGGCTGCGTCGCTTCCTGCACCTGCTGCTGTTGCTGGCCCTGTTCGGGTTCATCATCGGCGCGCTGCGCGGCTCCGTGCCGCACGTGCCCGATACCGCGGCCCTCGTGATCCACCCGGAGGGTCAGCTGGTGGAGCAGTTGTCGGGGGATCCGCTCACCCGTGCGATCGCGCAGGCCCGCAGCACCGGTCATCCAGAAACCTTGCTGTGGGACCTCATCGATAGCATTCGCGCCGGGGCTCACGATCGACGCATCAAGGTGCTGGTGCTCGATCTGGATGACTTCGAAGGTGCCGACGGGCTGCCGCCCCTGCAAGAGCTCGCGGGAGCCATTCGCGAGTTCCGTGCCACCGGCAAGAAAGTGATCGCCTACGGCACTTCGTTCATGCGCGATCAGTACTACCTGGCCGCCACCGCGGACGAGATCTACCTCGATCCGCTCGGCTTCGTGCTGATCGACGGCTACAGCCGCTATCGCATGTACCTCAAGAGTGCGCTCGATAAGCTCGACGTCGACGTGAACGTGTTTCGAGTGGGCGCGTACAAGAGCGCCGTGGAGACCTACACGCGTGACAGCATGTCGCCGGAGGATCGTGAGGAGAGCGTCGCCTATTTGAATGCCCTGTGGACGACCTATCAGAAGGGCATCACCACCAGTCGCAAGCTGCCCGCCGATGCGATCACGCAGTACGTCGACACGCTCACCGATACGACCGTTGCGGCGCACGGCGCGACCGCAAAGGTCGCCTTGCAGGCGCACCTCGTCACCGGCCTGAAGGCAAAGCAGGACGTCGAGAAGTATGTGAGCGGCATCGTGGGCGAGGACGAGTCGAGTGGCACGTTCCATGCCATCTCGAATCTGGACTACGTGCGCCTGGCGCACGCGGAGAGCGCACTCGGTCGGCGCGATCGCGCACGGATCGGCGTCATCATGGCAAGCGGAGAGATTCTCGACGGCAGCCAGCCCCCCGGCACCATTGGTGGGGACTCGCTGGTGCGGCTCATTCGTCAGGCGCGCACGGACGACAGGATTCGCGCCGTGGTGTTGCGTGTGGATAGCCCGGGTGGCAGCGTGACTGCTTCCGACCAGATCTATCGGGAGATCGTCGCCCTGAAAGCCGCGGGCAAACCCGTCGTGATCTCGATGGGAAGTCTGGCGGCCTCGGGCGGCTACTACATCTCCGCGCCCGCGGACGAGATCTGGGCGAGCCCCGCGACGATCTCCGGATCCATCGGCATATTCGCCGTCATTCCCACCTTCAGTCGTACGCTGAGTAACTGGGCGCACATCAGCGTTGATGGCATCGGCACAACGCCGCTCGCCGGGCAGTTGCGTCTGGACCGGCCGTTGAGCGCGGATGCACGCACGCTGGTGCAGGCGACGGTCGAGCACGGCTACGGTGACTTTCTGGAACGCGTTGCCGCCGGGCGGCACAAGACCACCGAGCAAGTGAACAGCATCGGACAGGGGCATGTCTGGTCCGGCATCGACGCGGCGCGCATCGGCCTCGTCGATCATCTCGGCTCGTTCGATGACGCGGTCAAGGCGGCGGCGAAGCGCGCGAAGCTCAAGCAGTACAAGATCGAAGTGATCGAGCCGGAGCTGTCCTGGCTGCAGAGCCTCACCTTGCAGGTCAAGGTCTGGGCCGCGCAGCTGGTGCTCGAAGTCAGCGGCGGGGATGCCTCCACGGCATTCCTGTTGCAGCACTTGGATCCCCTCAAACGTGAGCTCGAGAGGGTGAGCCGCTTTACCGTGCCGAATCGGCTGTACGCGTACTGCTTCTGCTCGGTGCAATGAGCGCAGGCGCGATGCGCGTGTAACGCGCGCGTCCAGAGCGCGGCGCGCTACAGCGTCGACCAGTCGAGGATCACCTTTCCCGAGTGGCCCGAGTCCACCGTCTCGAAGGCACGCTCGAAGTCTGCGGCCGGAAAGTGATGCGTGATGATGGGCGTGAGATCGAGCCCGCTTTGCAGCAGGCTCGCCATTTTGTACCAGGTCTCGAACATCTCACGCCCATAGATGCCTTTCAGCGTGAGACCTTTGAAGATCACCTGATTCCAGTCGATCGCGGTCTCCTGGGGCGGGATGCCGAGAAGCGCGACCGAGCCGCCGTGGTGCATGGTGCGCAGCAGCTCGCGAAAGGCGGCCGCGTTGCCCGACATCTCCATGCCCACGTCGAAGCCCTCCTGCATCCCGAGCTCCTTCATGGTCTGATCCAGGGACACGCGCTGCACGTTGACGGCACGCGTGGCCCCCATGCTGCGGGCAAGGGTCAGACGGTACTCATTCACATCCGTGATCACGATGTGCCGGGCGCCGGCAAAGCGGGCCACCGCCGCCGCCATGATCCCGATCGGCCCGGCACCGGTGATGAGCACGTCCTCACCCACCAGGTTGAAGGCGAGCGCCGTGTGCGTGGCATTGCCGAAAGGATCGAGAATGGCGGCGATGTCATCGGTTACGGCAGGCGGAAGTTTGAATGCATTGACGGCGGGCAGCGCCAGAAACTGTGCAAAGGCCCCCGGACGGTCGACGCCCACGCCCACCGTATTGCGACACAGGTGGCGGCGGCCGGCGCGGCAATTGCGGCAATAGCCGCAGGTCACGTGACCCTCTCCCGAGACGCGATCGCCCACGGCGAAGCCGCGCACCTCGGAGCCGACCTCGACGATCTTGCCGTAGTACTCGTGCCCGACGGCCATCGGAACCGGGATGGTCTTCTGCGCCCAGGCATCCCACTTGTAGATGTGCATGTCCGTGCCGCAGATAGCGGTCTTCTGGATCTCGATGAGCACGTCGTTGGGTCCGACGCTCGGGATGGGGATGTCCTCCATCCAGATGCCCGGCGCCGCCTGCGCCTTCACCAGCGCCTTCACTGCAGCACCCCAAGGTCACGGCCGACACGCTCGAATGCCTCGACAGCCGTGTCGATCTGCTCCGAATTGAGCGCTGCCGACATCTGCGTGCGGATACGTGCCTGGCCCCGGGGTACTACAGGGTAGGAGAAACCGATGACATAGACGCTGCGCTCCAGCAACTGTCCGGCCATGCGTCCCGCTAGAGCCGCATCACCGAGCATCACCGGGATGATGGGATGCTCACCGGGCCGCAGTTGAAAGCCGGCGCGCTCGAGCCCACTGCGAAAGCGTCTCGTGTTCGCATGCAGCCGCTCGCGCAGCGTGGCGTCCTTCTCGATCAAGTCGAGCACCTCCAGGCTGACTGCAGCCACCAGCGGCGGGATGCTGTTGGAGAAGAGGTAGGGGCGCGAGCGCTGCCGCAGCCAGGCGACGATCTCGCGATGCGCGGCGACGTAGCCGCCGCTGCCGCCGCCGAGTGCCTTGCCAAGCGTACCCGTGAGGATATCGATCCGACCTGCTACCCCGCAGTGCTCCGGCGTGCCGCGGCCATGGGCTCCCATGAAGCCCGTCGCATGCGAGTCGTCCACCATGACGAGGGCATCGTAGCGCTCGGCGAGCTCGCAGATGGCCGCGAGGTTGGCCACGATGCCGTCCATGGAAAATACGCCGTCGGTCGCGATGAGACGGATGCGCGCCGCGCCCGACTGTTTGAGACCGTTCTCGAGCTCGCCCATGTCGTTGTTTGCATAGCGCAGGCGCTGCGCCTTGCAGAGCCGGATGCCATCGATGATGCTCGCGTGATTGAGTGCGTCGGAGATCACGACATCGCGCTCATCGAGCAGCGTTTCGAACAGACCGCCGTTCGCATCGAAGCAGGAGGAGTACAGGATGGCGTCCTCGGTTCCGAGGAAGCGGCTGAGTCGCTCCTCGAGCTGCTTGTGCACGGCGTGTGTGCCGCAGATGAAGCGCACTGAGGCCATGCCGTAGCCAAAACGATCGAGGGCGCTGTGTGCGGCCGCGAGCACCGCAGGATGGTCGGCGAGTCCCAGATAGTTATTGGCGCACAGATTGATGACGTCGCGCTCGCCGGTGCGCACGACCGCGCCCTGGGGGCTTGCCAGGATGCGCTCGCTTTTGTAGAGCCCCTGCTCGCGCAGCGCCGCCAGCTCACCCGCCAGCCGGTCCCGAAGCGATGAATACACCGTGGTTCATCCTCGATGAGTCGTCTCAATTATACTCGCTCCATGCAAGAGCAGGGCCTGGAAAGCCACGGCGCGCCTGCCATGCGCATCGACCGCTGGCTGTTCGCGGTGCGCTTGTACAAGTCGCGCGCGCAGGCGGCGGAGGCGGTGAGTGGCGGCAAGGTGCACGTGAACGGCGCACGCGTGAAGCCGGCACGCGCGCTGCGTGTCGGTGATCGCATCACTTTGATGCGCGGAGCGGTGGACTTTGAGTGCGAGGTGGCGGCATTCCCCGCTCGACGCGGAGCGGCGCGCGAGGTCGCATCGTGCTACAGCGAATCGCCCGCAAGCGCTGCGCGGCGCACCGAGTTCGCGGCGCGCATGCGCCTCGCCGCCGCGCTCGCTCCGCGCCCCGCGGGGCGACCCGAGAAGCACGAGCGGCGCGTGCTGAGACGCATGCGTGGCCGGGGGTAGCGTGGAGAGAAACTACAAGTACTACGATTTGATCCTCGGCGCGTACGTCTGCGTGCTCTTGTGCGCCAACCTCATCGGTCCCGCCAAGGTATCTACCGTGCACGTGCCCGGGATCGGCGCGGTCACGTTCCTGGCCGGCGTGCTGTTCTTTCCCATCTCGTATTTCTTCGGCGATATCCTCACCGAGGTGTACGGCTACGCTCGCGACCGCCGCGCGGTCTGGAGCGGCTTCGCCGCGCTGCTGTTCGCATCGCTGATGGCGGCGGTGATCGTGCACCTGCCCCCGGCGGACTTCTGGAGGGACAAGCAAGCGGCGATCGATGCGATCTTCGGCAATACGCCGCGCATCATCGCCGCCTCGGTGATCGCATTCTGGTGCGGATCCTTCGTCAACAGCTACGTGCTCGCGAAAATGAAGCTCTGGACACGCGGGCGCTGGCTCTGGACACGCACGATCGGCTCGACCGCGTGCGGCGAGCTTGTCGACTCGGGACTCTTCTATACCCTCGCGTTCGCAGGACTCTGGCCGCGGCGCGATCTGCTGACCGTCATGGCCACGCAGTACGTGTTGAAGACCGGCTGGGAGATCATCGCCACGCCGCTCACCTACAAGATCGTCGGCTTCCTTAAGCGGGCCGAGCACGAGGATTACTTCGACCGCGGCACCAATTTCAATCCGTTCGCCTTGCGCGTCTCGGCGCCCCAGAAGCCTGCAGCGGATGCCGCGCGGCTGCGCAGTGGAGGCGCGGTGCGCGCCGAGCGCTAGCGTCCCATGTCCGCGCCGCCCTTCATCTCGCGCTCCGCGGCCGCACTCGATAGTCCCATCGGGCGCGCAGTCAACGGCAGCTACCTGGCGGGGGAGGAGACGGTCGTGCGTCGGCTGAGCGGCGGTGCACGGCTCGATCCCGCGCAGCGCGCCGCGGTGCAGGAGCGCGCGCTGCGCCTGGTCGAGGCGGTGCGCGCGGCACGCCCGAGCGGCGGCGGCCTCGATGCGCTGCTGCGCCAGTACCACCTGGCCTCGCGCGAAGGCGTGGTGCTCATGTGCCTCGCGGAGGCGCTGCTGCGCATTCCGGACGCCGATACGGCGGACCGTCTCATTGCAGACAAGATCGCAGCCGGAGATTGGGAGGACTATCTCGGCAGCAGCGACTCGCTGCTGGTGAACGCCTCCACGTGGGGGCTCATGTTGACGGGCCGTCTGGTGGACATCGACCGGCGCGAGATCGGCTCGATGGGCACCTGGTTCGCGCGGCTCGCGAGTCGCATCGGCGAGCCCGTGGCGCGCTCGGCGCTGCGCCAGGCGATGCGCATCCTCGGCCATCAGTTCGTGATGGGCCGCACGATCGAGGAAGCCCTCGAGCGCGCGCGCGGTGCGAGCGAGCGCGCCTACCGCTACTCCTTCGATATGCTCGGCGAGGCGGCCATCACGCGCACGGATGCGGAGCGCTACTTCGAGCGCTACGCCACCGCCATCGCCGCCATCGGTGCCGATCCGGGCAGCCGCCAGCAGGACTACCACGCGCGCCCCGGCATCTCGGTGAAGCTGTCCGCGCTCCATCCGCGCTACGAGCCTGCCCAGGAGCAGCGGGTGCTCGCGGAGCTGGCGCCGCGGCTCATCGCGCTGGTCGAGCAGGCGCGCACGGCCGGCATCGCGCTGACCGTCGACGCGGAGGAGGCCGATCGTCTGGAGCTCTCGCTCATGCTGGCCGACGCCGTCCTGCGCAGCGAGGTGAGCGCCGGCTACGAGGGGTTCGGACTTGCCGTGCAGGCATACCAGAAGCGTGCCCTCGCCGTGCTCGAATGGCTCGCTGCGCGTGCGCGCGCGCTCTCGCGCCGCGTGACCGTGCGCCTGGTCAAGGGCGCGTACTGGGATAGTGAGATCAAGCGGGCGCAGGAGCGCGGGCTGCCCGGCTATCCCGTCTTCACGCGCAAGCAGAACACCGACGTGTCCTATCTCGCCTGCGCGCGGCTGCTGGCGAATTCCGCGGACGTGATCTTCCCGCAGTTCGCCACTCACAACGCACACACCGTCGCCTATGTGATCGAGCTGCTCGGTGGCGATGCGCGCTCGTTCGAGTTCCAGCGCCTGCACGGCATGGGCGAGGAGCTTTACGAGCGGGTCGTTGAAGGTGACGGCGCCGGCGGGGAGGGCAGCGGGCGCGAGCATGCGGCAGTCTACGCCTGCCGCGTCTACGCGCCGGTCGGGCCCCACGAGGATCTGTTGCCGTACCTCGTGCGCCGGCTGCTCGAGAACGGCGCCAACACCTCGTTCGTCAACCGCATCGTCGATGCGCGGCTGCCCGTCGCGGAGGTGGTGCGCGACCCCGTGCAGGAGGCGGATCAGGTGCGCCCGGCAGCGCATCCGCGCATCGTGCTGCCGGAGGCACTCTTTGCACCCGAACGGCGCAACTCGCGCGGTGTGAACTTCGCCGACGGCGCGGAGCTCAAGCGCCTGAAAGAGGCGTGCGAGCGCGCGACTCAAACGCCCTGGAGCGCAACGCCGCTCGTGGTCGGCAGCGCTGCCGGCGGCGCGGCGGTGACCGTGTGCAATCCGGCACGCGAGTCGCAGGCCATCGGAGCTGTGGCGAGCGCGCAGACGGCCGACGTCGAGCGCGCGCTCAGCGTTGCCAGCATGGCACAGGGCCGCTGGGAGGCACGCCCGGTGGATGAGCGCGCGACACTGCTCGAGCGTGCGGCCGATCTCTTCGAGGAGCGCCGCGCCGAGCTCATCGCACGCTGCGTGCTCGAGGCGGGCAAGACAGTGCCCGACAGTGTCGCCGAGGTGCGCGAGGCGGTGGACTTCCTGCGCTATTACGCCCAGCAGAGCCGGGCGCTGTTCGGCGGCGAGAGCGCGCTGCCGGGACCGACGGGCGAGCGCAACGTGCTCCGGTTGCGCGCACGGGGCTTGTTCGCCTGCATCAGTCCGTGGAATTTCCCGCTCTCTATCTTCGCCGGACAGGTGAGTGCGGCACTCGCCGCAGGCAACGCGGTGCTGGCGAAGCCTGCCGAGCAGTCACCGCTCTGCGCGGCGCTCGCCGTGGAAATCCTGCATGCGGCCGGTGTGCCTCCCGAGGTGCTGCATTTTCTGCCCGGGGACGGTGCGACGATCGGCGCGGCGCTCACGCGCGATCCGCGGATCGCGGGCGTCGTCTTCACCGGCTCGGGAGATACCGCGCGGCAGATCGAGCGAAGCCTCGCATCGCGAGCGGGTCCCATCGCAACCCTCATCGCCGAGACGGGCGGCATCAACGCGATGGTCGTCGACAGCTCGGCACTGCCCGAGCAGGTCGTGCTCGATGCAGTGTCTTCCGGCTTCAACAGCGCCGGGCAACGCTGCTCGGCGTTGCGGCTGCTGCTGCTGCAGGAGGAGATCGCGCCGCGGGTGCTCGCGCTGCTCGCAGGCGCCATGGACGAGCTCACCGTGGGCGATCCGGCGCTGCTTGCGACCGACGTCGGTCCGGTCATCGATCGCGAAGCGCTCGAGAGCCTGGAAGCGCACGCGGCGCGCATCACCGCCGGTGCGCCCTGGTATCACCGCACACCGCTACACACGCGCAGCGGGCGCTTCTTTGCGCCGCTCGCGGTGGAGATCGCAACGGTCGAGGCGCTACAGCGGGAGGTGTTCGGGCCGATCGTGCACGTGGTGCGCTACCGCGCGCGCGATCTGGACGCGGTGATCGATGCGATCAATGCCAAAGGCTACGGTCTTACCCTCGGGATCCACACGCGCATCGACAGTGTCGCGGAGCAGATCGCGGCGCGCGCACGGGTGGGCAACGTCTACGTCAATCGCAACATGATCGGCGCCGTGGTCGGCGTGCAGCCCTTCGGTGGCTGTGGGTTGTCCGGAACCGGCCCGAAGGCGGGCGGTCCCCACTACCTGCCGCGCTTTGCGACCGAGCAGACCGTGACCGTGAACACCGCAGCCCTCGGAGGCAATGCGAGTCTGCTCACGCTGTAGCCGCGGGCCTTATTCGGGCAGCTGCAACAGAATGCGGCCGTTCTCGGCGCGCACCTGGTAGGTGCGCACGGGCTCGTAGGCGGGCGGTGTGAGGGCTTCTCCCGTCTTCAGGCAGAAGCGTGCCCCATGTCGCGGACACACGATCCGACACTGCTCAGGTTCGACCTCGCCGCCGCTCAGCGGCTCTCCATCGTGCGTACAGCGGTCCTCGACCGCGAAATATCCCGAGGCACAGCGCGCGATGAGCACCGCGTGGCCGTCGACTTCCACGGCGCAGGGCTCCTCATCGCTCACCGCCGCGGCATCCGCCACATCGATCCACTCGCCCGTCATCGCGGCTGCACGTCAGAACATTCCCGTCTGCAGCCGTGCAGCCTCGGACATCATCGATTGGTTCCAGGGCGGATCGAACACGAGCTCGACGCGCGCCTCCTGCACCGTCGGGATACGCTCGATCTTGTCCTTCGCATCATCGACCAGGATCTCGCCCATGCCGCAGCCGGGGGCGGTCAGAGTCATCTTCACCTCGACGATGCGTGCTCCCTGCTCGTTGGCTTTCACCATGCACTCGTACACCAGCCCGAGATCGACGATGTTGATCGGAATCTCCGGGTCGTAGCAGGTGCGCAGCTGTGCCCACACGGCCTCGAGAACGTCGTCCTCGGTCGCGTTGGGCGGCAGCTCGGGCGTCTTCACGACTTCCTTGCCGATCGCGTCGGCATCCTCGCCCGCGATGCGGAACAGATTGCCGTCCACATAGAGCGTGAAGCTGCCACCGAGCGCCTGCGTGATGTAGCCTGCCTGGCCCGTCTTGAGAGTCACCTCGGCACCGGCCGGCACCATCACGGCGCGCACGTCGCGGAAGATCACCACGGGCTCGTTCTCGTGCGAGCGCATCAGGGTTCCCCTGCGAGCCGCTCGGCCGCGCTCGAGGGCACCTCGTCCGGCACCTCGGTGGTGATCGTTCCCCCGCTTTGCTCTAGCGCTGCGTTCAGGGTGTGCCAGCACAGGCTCGCGCATTTGACACGGGCGGGAAATTCGCGCACCCCGGAAAGTGCCGCGAGCTTGCCGAGCTCGGCTGGCTGAGCGGCGGCATCGTGCCGCGTGAGCAGGGCATGGACGCTCTCAAACAGCCGGCGCACCGTGGAACGGTCCTTGCCCTTGACCGCCTCGCTCATCAGGGAGGCCGAGGCGGTGGAGATGGCGCAGCCCTTGCCTTCGAAGCGAATGTCCTCGATGCGATCGCCCTGCAGCCGCAGCGACAATGTGAGGCGATCCCCACAGAGCGGATTGTGGCCCTCCGCCTGCGCATCGGCCCGTTCCAGGCGGCCGAAATTCCGCGGGTGACGATTGTGATCCAAGATCACGTCCCGATAGAGATCTCGCAAATCCATGGCAACGATCCGTACACCCTCAGGAACGAAACATCTCGCGTGCCTTGCGCAGCGCAGTCGCGAGCCGGCGCACATCGTCGAGTGTGTTGTAGCAGGCGAAGGAGGCGCGTGCGGTCGCCGGCACTCCGAAGAAGGTCATCACCGGCATGGCGCAGTGATGCCCGGTGCGCACCGCGATGCCCTCACTGTCGAGGATCGTCCCGAGGTCGTGCGGGTGAATGCCCTCGAGCGTGAAGGAGATGACGGCGGCCTTGTGAGCTGCCGTGCCGATGATCGTCAGTCCCGGAATCTCCTGCAGCTCCGCCGTGGCGGCGGCGAGCAAGCGTTGCTCGTGGACCGCGATCGCCGGAAGACCGAGGCCCTCGACGTAGTCGATGGCGGCCGCAAGACCCACCGCGCCCGAGATGTTGGGTGTGCCCGCCTCGAACTTCCAGGGTAGCTCGTTGTAGGTCGTGCGCTCGAACGAGACCGTCAGAATCATGTCGCCGCCCCCTTGCCAGGGCGGCATCGATCCGAGCAGCTCTTCACGTCCGTACAGCACGCCGATGCCCGTCGGGCCGTAGAGCTTGTGAGCTGAGAAGGCGTAGAAGTCACAGCCGAGCGCGCGCACGTCGACGGTGAGATGCGGTACCGCCTGCGCGCCGTCTATGAGCACCGGAATGCCGCGCTCGTGTGCGGCCGCCACGATCTCTGCAACCGGCAGTACGGTGCCGAGCGCATTCGACACGTGAGCAAGCGCCACCAGGCGCGTACGCGCCGAGAGTCGCTGCAGCAGTTCCTCGAGCGGCAGCTCGCCGCGCTGGTTGATGGGGGCCACCACGAGCTCACAGCCGGTCTGCTCGCGCACCATCTGCCAGGGCACGATGTTCGCGTGGTGCTCGAGGCCCGTGATCAGGATCTCATCGCCCGGGCCGAAGCGCGGTCGGGCATAGGACTGCGCGACGAGATTGATCGCCTCGGTGGTGCCGCGCACGAACACAAGCTCGCGCGTCGAGCTGGCATTGAGGAAGCGCCGCACGCGCTCGCGTGCACCCTCGTACGCGGACGTCGCCTCTTGGCTGAGGAGGTGCACCCCGCGGTGCACGTTGGCGTGCGAGTGCCGCTCGTAATCATCCACCGCGGCGATCACGGCGAGCGGACGCTGCGCCGATGCGGCGCTGTCGAGATAGCACAACGGCTTGCCGTGCACGGTGCGTGCAAGGATCGGAAAATCGCGCCGCACGCGCTCGGCATCGAGCGGCGGAGCACTCGAGCTCGCGGCGCGTGCTTGCGCTTCAGTGTGCAAGTCCCGCGCATTCACAGCCATCAGAGCAACTCCTGCAAGGCATCTGCCTCGTGCATCTGGCCCGCGAGGCTTGCTTCGATCTGGCGCCGCAGCTCGACGATCTCGATGCGCGCCACCACGTCTTCCAAGAAGGCCCACTTCAAGAGCCGCTGTGCGGCGTCGGGCTCGAGCCCGCGCGTGAGCAGATAGAACAGCATCGCCTCGTCGAGCTTGCCCGCCGTCGCGCCGTGGCTGCAGCGCACGTCATCGGTATGGATCTCGAGCTGCGGCCGCACGTCGATCTCGGCCTCGGGCCCGGCGAGCAATCCTCGCAGCGATTGACTGGAGTCCGTCTTGTGGGCTCCCGCACGCACGACGATCTTGCCATTGAACGCCACGCGCGCGCGCCCTGCGGCAATGCCGCGAAAAGTCTCCTCCGTTCGCGTCGCCGGCGCGGCGTGCTCGACCCGCGCATAGCCGTCGAGCACCTGCTGACGATCACCCACGGAGACTGCGTGCAACGCGAGCTGCGCGCCTTCACCACCCAGACGCACCTGCAGCGTCGAGCGCGCGGACTGCGCGCCGAGGCTCGCGCAGTACGCGCGGTAGGTGGCCCGGGAAGCCAGCTCCGCACTCAGCGTATCGAACCAAACCGCCCGCGCTCCAAGCTGTTGGACGCGGTAGTGATTGAGCGTGGCGCCAGCCTCGAGTGCCACCTGGACGGCGCTATTGACGAAGCCGGAGCCGCTACCGCTGCTCAGGTGCCTCTCGATCAGATCCAGCCGTGCACCGGGCTCGAGCCGTACCAGCACGCGCGGGTGGGATGCCCCTGCCTGCGCAGCGGCGACCGAGACGAACACGAGCTCGATACGCGCGACGCCTGCTGCGCTTGCGGGCACGCGAATGAGCGCACCATCGGGCGCGAACGCCTCGTTCAACAGCGCGAAGCGCGTATCGGGGCCGGCGTCCGCGATCGAGTCGAGGTCAGCGAGGGCGCGCCTGCCACTCTCGGAGGCCAGGCTGTTCAGTAGTCCCGGTGAGGCGGTTTTGGAGTCGCCCCCGGCGTCCTCGAGCCGCACTCCGTCGATGAAGGTGTAGCGTGCGTACCCGGCAATTGCGGGCGGCAACGTCGCGATCAGGGCGTCGCGTGAGGGCTCGAGCCGGGGCGCAGCGAAGCGCGCACGCTCGAGCGGGCGCAAGTTGGCGTACTTCCAGTTCTCGTCGCGCGAGCTCGGCAGGCCCTGGCTCACCAGCGCTTCGAGCGCCCGCTGGCGGCGCGCGGCTCCCGCGCGCGCCTCCGTCTGGGTACCCCAGCTCTCGGCATACTCGCGGCCGATGCGCGCCGCCAGTGCCGCTCGGGGATCCGCGCTCATGCCGCCTCGCCCAGCAGCCAGTCGTAGCCGCGCCGCTCCAGCTCGTGAGCGAGCGTCCGATCCCCGCTGCGTGCGATGCGTCCGCGCACCAGCACGTGCACGCGATCGGGTATCACGTGCTCGAGGAGCCGCTGATAGTGGGTGACGAGCACGAAGGAACGATCGGCCGCGCGCATGCTGTTCACGCCGTCGGCGACGATCTTGAGCGCATCGATGTCGAGGCCCGAGTCGGTCTCGTCCAGGATTGCCAGGCGCGGCTCGAGCACCAGCATCTGCAGGATCTCGTTGCGCTTTTTCTCTCCTCCGGAGAAGCCCTCATTGACGCCGCGCGACAGGAAGCTGTCCTCCATGCGCATGAGCTTCATCTTGTCACGCACCAGCGCCAGGAACTCAAACGCATCCACCTCGCTCTGGCCGCGTGCCTTGCGCATGGCATTCAGGGCCGCCTTGAGCAGGTAGACGTTGTTCACTCCCGGAATCTCCACCGGGTATTGAAAGCCCAGGAAGACGCCGAGACGCGCGCGCTCCTCGGGCGTGAGCGCGAGCAGATCGCGGCCCTCATAGCTCACCGTGCCGCGCGTGATCTCATAGCCCGGGCGGCCGGCGAGCACGTAGGCGAGTGTGCTCTTGCCCGAGCCGTTCGGACCCATGACCGCGTGTACCTCGCCGCGCGGCACCTGCAGGGTGAGGCCCTTCAGCACCGCGGTGCCAGCGACACTGACGTGCAGATCACTGATCTCGAGCATCAGCCCACCGCTCCCTCGAGACTCACCGCGAGCAGATTCTGTGCTTCCACGGCGAACTCCATCGGCAACTCCTTGAACACCGACTTGCAGAAGCCACTCACGATCATGTTCACGGCATCTTCTTCCGTGATGCCCCGCTGCAGGCAATAGAACAGCTGATCCTCGCTGATCTTGGTAGTGCTCGCCTCGTGCTCGACGGTGGCCGTTGGATTCTTAGCCTCGATGTAGGGAAAGGTATGCGCACCGCAATGCCCGCCCATGAGCAGCGAGTCGCACTGGGTGAAGTTGCGTGCGCCGGCCGCACTCGGCAGGATCTTCACCAGCCCGCGGTAGGCGTTCTGCCCATGCCCGGCCGAGATGCCCTTGGAGATGATCGTGCTGCGGGTGTTGCGCCCGATGTGGATCATCTTCGTGCCGGTGTCGGCCTGCTGATAGTTGTTGACGGTCGCGACCGAGTAGAACTCGCCGATCGCACCTTCGCCGCGCAGGATGCAGCTGGGATATTTCCACGTGATCGCAGAGCCCGTCTCGACCTGCGTCCAGGAGATGTGCGAGTTCCTGCCGCGGCACTCGCCGCGCTTGGTGACGAAGTTGTAGATGCCTCCGACTCCCGCCGCATCGCCGGGATACCAGTTCTGCACGGTGGAGTATTTGATAAAGGCATCGTTCAGCGCGACGAGCTCGACGACGGCCGCGTGCAGCTGGTTCTCATCGCGCATTGGGGCTGTGCAGTTGTGCACGGCGAAGCCCTTGACCAGATAGGAGTGCGGCTCTGCTACGGTTTCGAAGTTGTATACGTGGCCCTCGTGCGGACGGCGTTCGATTCTCAGGATCGGAACGAGGAACATATCGCCGTGGCGGATGGCGCGCCGGCCACGCGCGCCCTCGCTGTGATAGAGCACCCACGCTGGGCGATGCCGGATCGTACGCCCGTCGCGCATCGTCTCGGTGAACGCCCGGCGCTCGCGCACGAACACGAAAACGCCGTTGCGCGACCAGATCTCCTGCAGCTGAAAGGCCAGCGTGCGCGAGACGGTCGTGGCGCGGATGCCGCGCAGCTTGCCTCGCTGGCTAACACTGCCGTCGCCGCGGTAATAGGTATCGAGGGCCAGCTTCTGTCTTGCAGGCGGCAAATCCATCACGGTCTTGCTGAAGCGCTTGGCGTGCGCGTACTTGCCGCCGTGCCGCTCCATCAGGAAGCACAGCTCCTTCGAATAGGTGACGAGATAAACGCCGTTCTTGCGGCGATCGTGCGCGACGGAGGGCCGCTTGCCCGTCAGCTGATGCACCAAGCGGCACACATCCTCGATGTACTCGAGCTCGTGCGCACCGAAGCACCATTCGACGGCAGGGCAGCCGTTGAAGTGCGTGACGCAACCCTCGGCCACGTAGTAGCCGAGCAGCCGCAGGAAGTCATCCTCAAGCGTGGCCTCATCGCGCTCAACTTTGTTGATTGGATAGCACAACAGGTCGCCCAGTCGGAGCTCGCTCGCCCGCACGAACTGCGGTGACGCTTGCACGAGCTTGCGCGCGTCGATGTCCGCGAGCCGGTTTGGGCCGCGCGTGCCGCGGCTGACTTGCGCACGCGGGATCACGAGAACCGGATGCTCGGTCGTGACGGAGAAGCGGTTTGCGGGACTACGCGGCGTGATGGTGATGAGCTCGCCCGCATAGGGTCGACGCATGATTTTCGCGACGCGCGCTTCCTCGCCGAGCGAGTTGAGCACCGTATCGCCGATTGCCACGTCTCGGACCGAGCGCAGCTCGTCGCCGTAGCTGACCTCTTCGTCTCCGGGCAGGCACCCTTCCAAGTAGCTCACGTACGCACCATCGTCGGCGATGATCAGCGTGCGCTCGAACTGGCCGGTCTTGGCCGCGTTGATACGAAAGTACGTCGAGAGCTCCATCGGGCAGCGCACACCCGGCGGCACGTACACGAACGAGCCGTCAGTGAACACTGCGGAGTTGAGCGCGGCGAAGAAGTTGTCGCCGGAGGGCACGACGGTGCCCAGATACTGCTCGATCAGATGCGGATGCGTCTGCACCGCCTCGGAGAATGAGCAGAACACAACGCCGGCCTTGGCGAGCCGCTCCTTGAAGGTCGTCGCGACGGAGACGCTGTCGAACACGGCATCCACCGCCACCCCTGCGAGGCGCGCCCGCTCATGCAACGGCACGCCGAGCTTCTCGTATGTCGCCAGGAGCTTGGGATCGACCTCCTCGAGACTCTTGGGGGCGTCGCTCCTTGCCTTCGGCGCGGAGTAATAGGAGATCGCCTGGTAATCGATCGGTGGATAGCGCACCTGTCCCCAGTGCGGCTCGCGCATGGTGAGCCAGTGGCGCAACGCCTTCAGGCGCCATTCCGTGAGGAACGCAGGCTCCTTCTTCTTGCGCGAGATCAGGCGCACCACGTCCTCGTCCAAGCCGGGCGGGACGGTGTCCGCTTCTATATCGGTCACGAAGCCGTGGCGGTACTGGCGCCCTACGAGCTCTTGGAGTTGAGTGTCGGTCTCACTCATGATTCAAGCCTTGGTGATGATGCCCCCGCGCGCCGCGAGCTTGATCTCGCGCTCGACCGCGGGGAGCCGGGGCTGCACTGCATCGAGGCCCGCGAGGTGTGCCAATGTCACCTCCTGCAACGAGCGGCGTATGGCGAGGTTGAGTCGCTGCCATGCGCGCCCGACGCGACAGGTCTCTTCGATTCCGCACTGACCGTGCCCGGCGGAACAGTCCGTGAGAGCGAGCGGACCCTCGAGCGCATCGAGAATGGCGGCCGCGCTGATCTCGGCGGCGGGGCGCGCCAGCTGGTAACCGCCGTGCAGCCCACGGGTCGAGGCCACGAGCCCCGCGCGATGCAGCTGCTTGAGCAGCTTGCTCACCGTCGGCAGCGCGATGCGGGTGCGCTCGGCCAGCGCGCTCGCCGTCTGCACGCGCGAAGACTCGGCTGCGAGCGCGGCCAGGAGCACCGTCGCGTAGTCCGTAAGCTTGCTGATACGTAGCATGGTCAATACCCTCAAGTAGGACTATTTTAGTCCTAATTCGTTCACAGGACTACTGCGGCAGCTCGCGGCGCGGGCGGCAGCGGCGCCCGATTTGCTATCCTTCGCGAAACTGCGGGGGCGCACACCGGGCGGCCGTGACCGGGGCCGGAGCATATGCGTATCCGCCCGTGCGCAAATGCCGCACTTCCAGGAGGACTTGAATATGGATCGCAACGAGCTCGAGCGCGTGGCGCGCGCAATGGTGGTCAAGGGCAAGGGCATTCTCGCGGCGGATGAGAGCACCGGGACGATCAAGAAGCGTTTCGACGCGATCAAGCTCGAGTCGACCGAGGAGCACCGGCGCACCTACAGGGAAATGCTGTTCACCAGCGCGGCGGCACCGGAATCGATCAGCGGCGTGATCATGTACGACGAGACCATCCGGCAGAAGACCCGCGACGGCACGAGCTTTGGGGAGTATCTGACGCGGCATGGCATCATCCCCGGCATCAAGGTGGATCTGGGCGCCAAGCCTCTCGCGGGCTTTGCGGGCGAGACCATCACCGAGGGACTCGACGGCCTGCGCGACCGACTCATCGAGTATCGCAAGCTCGGCGCGCGCTTCGCCAAGTGGCGTGCGGTGATCGACATCGCCGACGGCATTCCCACCCGCTTCGCCATCGCCGCCAATGCTCATGCTCTGGCCCGCTACGCTGCGCTGTGCCAGGAGCAGGATATCGTTCCGATCGTCGAGCCTGAGGTGCTGATGGACGGAGCCCATTCCATCGAGCGCTGTGAGCAGGTCACCGATCAGGTCCTGGAGCAGGTGTTCGGGCAGCTCTTCCAGCATCGCATTGTGCTCGAGGGCATGGTGCTCAAGCCGAACATGGTGATCTCCGGCAAGAAAGCCGCCTCGCGCGCGGGTCCGCAGCAGGTCGCGGATGCGACGGTGCGCTGCCTGAAGCGTCATGTGCCCGCGGCCGTGGCGGGAATTGCCTTTCTTTCCGGGGGCCAGTCGCCGGAGGAGGCAACCCAGCATCTCTCGCTGATCAATCAAATGGGTCCGCTGCCCTGGAATGTGACTTTCAGCTACGGCCGCGCGCTGCAAGATACGGCGCTCAAGGCCTGGGGCGGGTCGGCTGCCAACTTCGGTTCTGGCCAGAAGGAGTTCTTGAAGCGCGCCAAGCTCAACGGCCTGGCGACGCTCGGTCGCTACCAGGCCGCGATGGAAAGCCAGGCCGCCTAGCGGCGCTCGGCGCATCGCAAGTGGCCGTTTCCGGAGCGCATCCCAGCGAGCAAGCAGCCGACGACGTCGTGGTCGATGTGCGCGACGTGCACTACGCGATCGGTGATCGCAAGATCTTCTCCGGGCTCACGTTGCGCGCGCGTCGTGGCCGGATCACTGCGGTCATGGGGCCGAGCGGCACCGGCAAGACCACCCTGCTGCGGCTGATCACGGCGCAAGCCTACGCGGACAGCGGGCAGATCATGGTGTGGGGGCGCGACGTGGCCACGCTCAATGCGCGCGCCGTGTTCGCGATGCGCAAGCGCATGGGCATGCTGTTTCAGAACGGCGCGCTGCTCACCGATCTCGACGTGTTCGAGAACGTGGCCTTTCCGCTGCGCGAGCATACCGATCTCAGCGAGCCACTTATCCGCGAGCTGGTGCTGACCAAGCTGCATGCGGTGGGGCTGCGCGGCGCCGCATACCTCATGCCGGCCGAGCTCTCCGGAGGCATGGCACGACGCGTGGCGCTCGCGCGTGCCATCGTCATGGACCCGGAGCTGCTGATCTACGACGAGCCGTTCGTCGGCCTCGATCCGATTGCACTCGGAGTGATTCTGCGACTCATCCAGAAGATGAACGAAGCCCTGAGGATCACGAGCATCATCGTCTCGCACGACGTGCACGAGCTCGAGGCGATCGCGCACGACAGCTACCTCATCTCCGATGGCAAGGTCGTCGCGGCGGGCACGCCGCGCGAGCTCAGCGCCAGCTCCTCGGCGATCGTGCGCCAGTTCATGGGCGGTAGTGCCGATGGCCCGGTGCAGTTTCATTATCCCGCGCCTGACTACACCGCCGAGCTGCTGGACGACGTGCAATCGTGAGCCGAGCCGAGGGCATGATCCTCAGGGGCGTGCGGCGCTTCGGTGCCATCACGTGGTTCATGTTCAGGCTCTTCGCTCAGTGCGGTCCGGCGCTCGCGCGCCCGCGGCTCATCGCGCATCAGATCTACAACGCCGGCGCGCGCTCGCTGATCATCATCATGCTCTCGGGCGTCTCCACGGGCATGGTGCTCGGGCTGCAGGGCTTCAATCTGCTCCAGCGCTTCGGCTCCGAGGACTTTCTGGGCGTCGCCGCGGCACTGACGCTGCTCCGGGAGCTCGGGCCAGTGCTCACGGCGCTGCTGTTCGCCGGCAGGGCAGGCACGGCGCTCACGTCGGAGATCGGCCTGATGTCTGCGACGGACCAGCTGACGGCGATGCAGATCATGGCGGTCGATCCGCTGCGCTACGTGGTCGCGCCCCGCTTTCTGGGCGGTCTGATCGCCATGCCGCTCTTGACCGCGGTCTTCAACGTCGTCGGCGTCTATGGCGCGCAGCTGATCGGCGTACAGATGATGCGCGTCGATGCGGGCTCGTTCTGGTCACAGATGCAAAGCTCGGTCGACCTCCACGACATCAACGAGGGGATCATCAAGAGCCTGGTGTTCGGCTTCGTCTGCAGCCTGATCGCCGTCTTCGAGGGCTATCATTCAGAGCCCACGGCCGAGGGTGTCGGGCTTGCGACCACCCGCACGGTCGTGGCCTCCTCGGTGCTGGTGCTGCTGCTTGACTATGTACTTACCGCGGCGTTCTTGTGACTCTCGCAACCGGCGATTGAAGGTGTAGCTCACCATGCGCGCGAATCCAACTCTCGAGATCGGCACCGGACTGTTCGTCCTGCTCGGCTTTGCCGCGCTCTTCTTTCTGACGACCCAGCTGCCCTCGAGCGGTCTGAAGCTGAGTGGCAGGAAGGCGGGCTTTCACGTCACGGCGCAGTTCGACAATGTCGGCGACCTCAAGACCGGAGCACCGGTCACCATGGCCGGCGTGGACATCGGCGACGTGGAATCCATTCGCATCGATCAGCAGAACTACCGGGCCGTGGTCACGATGCGCATCGATCCGCAGTTCCGGCAGATACCCGACGACAGCGACGCGAGCATCAACACACAGGGCCTGCTTGGAGGTCAGTACGTCGCCATCGGTGCGGGCGGCTCTGAGACCTACCTGAAGGCCGGCAGCCAGATCCAATTCACCCAGTCCGCGCTCGTGCTCGAGAGCATCATCAACAAGTTCTTCGCCAATGTTGCGAGCGGGGGCTCCAGCTCGAGCGGGAACTCCGGCAATTCCGCTGGCTCGGGCGGCTCCAGCGGAGCCGGGAGCCCCGGTGCCCAGGGGGCCGCCGGCGGTCCGGGACACCCGGGGGGCAGCAACAAAGGGCCCGCAGGCGGCTCGCGTGGCGATGGCGGCACGAGCCATGCTGGTGGCAGCGACAAGGGCCCCGGTGCCGCAAGCGCGCCACCGCACGGCCAGAACTGAGGAGTCTGCCCGATGAGATGGAGTACCGATGTGAATGGTCGTGCCCGGCTGATCCGGCTGGGCAGCGCGCTGCTCCTCGGCAGCGCCCTGCTGGTGCCGCTCGCCTGGGCTGCAAGCCCGTCGAACGGGACAGCGCCAGCAGCGGCTGCCGCCGGCTCAGCGGCTGCCAACACGCAGGATCCCTCGCAGCTGGTGCAGAGCGTTGCAACGGGCTTCCTCAAGGATCTCGATGCGCATCGCGATGCCTACCGCAAGGATCCGCAGCAGTTGCGCGCGGCGGTGGACCGGGACGTACTTCCGTTCTTCGACCTCGAGTACGCCGCCCGCCTGGTGCTCGGTCGCCACTGGCGCGATGCGACTGAGGATCAGCGGCACCGCTTCGTCGACGCATTCGAGAAGTCCATGCTCGACAACTACGGCAATGCACTGGTGGACTTCAAATCCGATCGCTTGAAGGTGCTGCCGAGCAAGGTCGAGTCGGGCGCGACCTCCACGATCGTGCGCACCACCATCCGCCGCGACGACAACTCCACGGTTCCCGTCAACTACGCGATGCATCAGACCCCGCAGGGCTGGAAGGCTTGGGACGTGATCATCCAGGGCATCAGCTACGTGAAGAGTTTCCGGGACGACTTCGGAGCGCAGATCGACCAGCAGGGAATCGAAGCCGTGATCCAGCGCCTGGAGAAGGGTGCCAAGCCGCAGTCGCTGCAGCAGCAGTCGAGTCAGAAGTCCTGACTGCCGCTGCGGCCCTCACGCACGTGACAGAGCCCGAGACCCATTCAGAGAGCCGCGAGGACGCCGTGCAGATCGCGGCGACGGCACCGGGCCGCTACAGCGTGCGCGGGCCGCTCACCTTTGCCACCGCACGCCGCGCATGCGAAGCGGGGATTCGCGCTTTTAGCGCAGCTCCCGCCGGTGCGCTCGAGGTGGATCTCAGCGCAGTCGGCGCCTCCGACAGCGCCGGCCTGGCGGTCTTGATCGAGTGGCTCGCCTGGGCGCGCCGGAGGGGTCGCGAGCTGCACTTCGCGCAGCTGCCCGAAACGGTGCGCGCCATTGCGCGCATCAGTGAGGTCGAAGGGCTGCTCGAGCCCGGTGCCACGCCCGCTGGCACGCCCGGGCGCTGACGCTGCGCTACTTGGGAGGGGGCTTGGCGCTGTCCGCGCCCTCATCCTGGATGGACTTCTCCAGTTCCTCCTCCTGCTGCTCCTCGCTCTTCGCGGAGGTGCCGTGGATCTGGAACGCGCGCCGCTGCAGAAATGCGTTGCGCAGGAACGCATACTTGTCGAACACATTCTGCTGATCGAGTGTCGTGTACACCGGGATCAGGGTGCGCGCATCCAGGTCGACCAGATACACCAGGTAGAAGCCGAGGAAGCCGTACGTGTAGCCGAGATAGTTCTGGGGCGTGAGATAGCCGTCGGGCACCTTCGCTGGCAGGTCGCGCATATCGGAAGGTCCGAGCAACGGGACCACGATGTAGGGTCCTGGCGGCACACCCCAGGTTCCCAACGTTCTGCCGAAGTCATTGTCGTTCTTGGCGAGTCCAGCGTGCGTTGCGGGGTCGAACAGTCCCCCGATGCCGAGCGTCGAGTTCAGCAGCAGGCGCGCCAAGTCGCTCATCCCCGTCACGAATTTCGCCTGCAGAAAGTCGTTCACGATGACGACGGGATAGCCCAGGTTGTCCATGAAATTGCCGATGCCGACCTGGATCGCGTGCGGCGTGACGCGCGTGTAGGCGTGGCCGACGGGGTAGGCGACGTGATGCACCAAGCCGTCGTTGAACTCGTACATCGGGCGGTTGAAGCGTTCCCAGGGATCGCGCGGATCCTTGTGCGTGACCGGCTGCGAGGCGCAGCCGCCCAGCAGCGCCGAGAGCAAAGCGAGGCCGAGCACGGCGCGGGCCGCGTGGGTTCGGATCATGTTTGAGGGCAGGACCGCTAAAGGGCGCGATTGTAGCAGGGCGCCCGCGGCGAGCCGATCTATCGCATCTCCTCGAGGTGTGATCCGTCGTTATCCGCGGTCTGCCTTCCGTGGTGGGCGCGGCGTTCCTCGGCCAGGAACTCGCGGATCTCATCGAGGCGGGCCCGATAACGCTCGCGCTGCACGATGGTGAGATTCGGCGTGGAGAGTGCAAGCTCCAGCTGATGAGAGGCAAGATTGAGATTGCCGCTCGTGATGTGGTACTCGCTCATGTAGTAATAGGCATCGCCCGGGTCGCCCGCAGCGCTCGCGGCGCGTGCCGTCAGTTGAATCTGTTGCGGCGTGGGCTCGGCGTTGTTGAATACATCGAGCAGTAGCTCGTGCGCTTCCTTGCCATGACCGGCTTTGATGAGCGCCTCGCCATAGCGCACGCTGAGCGGCACGTTGCGCGGGAAGAGGGCTTCGGCACGCGCAAAGGTGCTGAGTCCCTGCTGCATCTGCCCGGCCGCCACCTGTGCCTCGCCGAGCGCCGAGTGCAGCAGAATGACGCTGTCGTGCGCGGCGACGAGCGGCCGCAGGATCTCTACCGCCTCGGCGGGATGGCCACTGCGCATCTGCGCGAGCGCCTCCCCGTACTGATCGCTGATGAGCGGATAGCGCGTCTCGAGACGCCTCCTATAAAAGTCGCGCATGTCGGTATCCGGGTCGGCCATCAGCACCCGTACGCGCTCGCGAATGAGCGCATAGCTCACCGAATCCTGCAGATGCT
The DNA here is from genome assembly GCA_035501955.1 of Steroidobacteraceae bacterium. GTDB lineage: Bacteria > Pseudomonadota > Gammaproteobacteria > Steroidobacterales > Steroidobacteraceae > JASHUC01. Next base: position 60,097 of record DATJVD010000035.1, on the reverse strand, counting down.
TGGGGCGCTCGAGCTGCGCCGCGCGGCCCTTGGCTTCCGCGATACGGTCGGCGGTCGCCGGGTGATCGACCAGAATCTTGGGGATGAGCACTTCCTCGACACCGACGCGGTGCTCCAGGGCTTCGAAGAAGTCCGGCATGCCTTCGGGATCGAAGCCTGCGCGCGCGAGGAAACCCATGCCGACGCGATCGGCCTCGTACTCCTCCCCGCGCGTGAAGTTGATCTGCTGCTGGGCGGCCATGCCCTCGGCGGCGGCGATGCCGCCCTCGACCGCCGCACCGCCCCCACCCATGGCACCGAGGAGGATCGCGGCGAGTATGGCCGCGGCGGTTGTGATGCTCTGCCGGGATTGCGCGCGGATGGCGCGCGCGATGTGACGCTGCACGACGTGTGCGGTCTCGTGCGCGAGCACGCCAGCGAGCTGCGATTCGTTGCCCGAGGCGAGGATGGTTCCGTAATTGAGGAAGATGAAGCCGCCCGGAACCGCGAAGGCGTTGATGTCGCGCTCCCTGACGATGGAATAAACGAACTGGTGGGCCGCCTCGGGAGCCTGGGCCGCGATCCTGGAGCCGAGCGCCTGCACGTATTCCGCGCTCTCGGGATCGTCGAGGATCTCGTTCTGCTGACGCAGCTCGCGCAGCACCATGAGCCCCAACGAATACTCGTCGTCCTTGCTCAAGATGGTGCCTGCCGGGTTGCCGATATCGGGCAGCTCCTCCGTGGTTTGCGCCAGGGCGATCGTCGAGGCGGCGGCGACGTACACCGTCAGGCCCAGGATGACCGCCAGTCGGCGCAGCAGGGGATGGGCGAAGGGGAAGGGCATACGTCCTGTGTGAGTTGCGGCGGCCGTAAGCTTCGACCGGGTGGATTTGGCCGAGTTTCAGGCCAATCGTTACCAATGGCTACAAGCTATCGGAAGCGAAATCCGCGAGCCGGGAGCGCTCGCCGCGCATCAGGGTAACATGGCCCGAGTGGTTCCAGCCCCGAAACCTGTTGACCGCATATGTAATGCCGGAGGTGGTCTCGGTGAGGTAGGGGGTATCGATCTGGGCAACGTTGCCTAGGCAGGCGAGCTTGGTTCCCGGACCCGCGCGCGTGATCAGGGCCTTCATCTGCTTGGGCGTGAGGTTCTGCGCCTCATCGAGAATGATGTAGCGGTTGAGAAAGGTCCGTCCGCGCATGAAATTGAGCGAGCGGATCTTGATGCGGCTGCGCAGGAGGTCATTGGTTGCCGCCCGGCCCCAGTTGCCGCCCTCCTGGCTCTGTGTCAAGACCTCCAGATTGTCCATGAGCGCGCCCATCCAGGGCTCCATCTTCTCCTCCTCGGTGCCGGGCAGGAAGCCGATGTCCTCGCCCAGCGGGATCGTCACGCGCGTCATGATGATCTCGACGAAGCGCTTCGTGTCGAGCGTCTGCGCAAGCCCGGCGGCGAGCGCGAGCAGCGTCTTGCCGGTACCCGCGGGCCCTAGGATCGTGACGAAGTCGATCTCGGCGTCCATGAGCAGATTGAGCGCGAAATTCTGCTCGCGATTGCGCGCCGTGATGCCCCACACGTTGTGGCGCTCGTGACGATAGTCCCGCGTGATCTCCATGATCGCGGTAGCGCCGGACACCTTGCGCACGATGCCCTCGATGCCGCGTTCGGCGTCCTCGTAGACACCCTGATTGGGCTGCCACTCGATCACCGCGGGTCCGCTGAGCTCGTAGAAGGTGCGATCCGCCTCTTTCCACGAGCGCATGTCCTTGCCGTGCTGGTCCCAGAAATCCTTCGGCAGAGCCGTCATTCCGGAATACAGGACATCCGAGTCCTCCAGCGTCTTGTCGCTGTAGTAGTCCTCGACGTGCACGCCGAGCACCGCTGCCTTGATGCGCAGATTGATGTCCTTCGATACGAGCGTGACCCGCACGTCGGGATTCTCCGTCTGCAGCGCGAGGGTCTGGGCGAGAATGGCGTTGTCGGCCCCGTGTCCCGGCAGGCTGTCCGGCAGCGCGCTCGCAAGCTGGCGGGTCTGGAAGAACAGCCGTCCGCTCGAGGGCTTCTTGCCGTGATTGCCCGAGAAGCTCGCCGGCAGAGCCAGGCCGCGATCGATCTGCTCCTTGGTCGCGTCGCGCATCATGTCATCGAGGAAGCGGCTGACCTGACGCACGTTGCGCGAGGCCTCGGACAGACCCTTCTTGTGCGCATCGAGCTCCTCGAGCACGATCATCGGCAGATAGATGTCGTGCTCCTCGAAGCGGAAGATCGCCGTGGGATCGTGCATGAGCACGTTGGTGTCGAGCACGAACCAGCGGCGCCGCAGCGGGCTTGGGTCGGATGCAACGCGCACGGCGCCGGTCTGCCGCATCGGCTGACGTTCCAGGCTGGTGATGCTCGATGAGCTCTCGGTCGTGACCGCGCCGGGTCCGTGTCCCCGCTCAGAGAGACTTCGCCGCTTCAAGCACTTCCTCCACGTGTCCTTGCACCTTCACCTTGCGCCACTCGCGCCGCAGCACACCTGCGCCGTCGAGCAGGAAGGTGCTGCGCTCTATACCCAGCGATTTTCTGCCGTACATGTTCTTCTCTTTCAGAACATCGAACAGCCTGCAGACCTGCTCCTCTTCGTCGGCGAGCAGCTCGAAGGGCAAGCGCTCCTTGTCCTTGAATTTCTGGTGCGATTTGAGCCCATCGCGGGAGATCCCGACGATCGCCGTGCCGGCGCGACGGAAGGCGGCGTAGTGGTCGCGGAATCCCTGGCTCTCGAGCGTGCAGCCCGAGGTCATGTCCTTGGGGTAGAAGTACAGTACGAGCTTCGTTCCGGCGGCGTCCGCGAGCTTCCAGCTGCCGCCGCTGGCGGCGGGCAGCGAGAACTGTGGGATGGGCTGTCCCACGGTGGGCTTGCGTGCTGCGGCGCTCACGACTTCACGGGCTCGAGGATGGCATCGAGATTGAGCGAATCGCAGAACTCCATGAACTCCTCGCGCAGGTGCGCGATGTGGATGCGGCTCGGAACGTTCACGATCATCTGCACCGAGAACATCGGCGCGCCGGTGTGCGCGGCCGGATAGCTGCGCGTGGAGACCTCGGCGATGTCGATGCCGCGGGTAGCGAAGAATCCACTCAGGCCGGAGACGATCCCGGTCTGATCGAGGCACACCACATCGATCGAGTACGGCAGCATGTCGGTGCGCGCCGTGCGCGGCTCCGTACGGCGCAGGTGGATACTGAGACTGCTGCTGTCGGCGAGGCGCTTGAGCTCGGTTTCCAGCTTGGCAAGGGAATGCCAGTTGCCCGACACCAGCAGCAGCATGGCGAACTCCGAGCCCAGGCTGGCCATGCGGCTCTCGCTGATGTTGCCCCCGCAATCGGTGATCACGCGCGTCAGCTCATGGACCATTCCGGTGCGGTCGCTGCCGATCGCTGAAACCGCGAGGTGTTGCTTCATCTGCTGGGCCGTTCTCCTTGCTCGCCGCCGGAGTGTACCGGTAGCAGGAGCGGGTTGCGACCTACGCCGGGCGACCACCCGGGGCGCAGATTGTACCGCAAGCGGCGCTTGCCTAGTCCGAGCACCCGCTCTTACCATCGCGCGCTCACGTGCAGCACCGTAAGATCATCGTGCGATGAAACGCTTCTCCGGCAGCCTGGTGGCCGTGGTCACGCCCATGCGTGCCGACGGCGCCGTCGACTACGGCGCATGGCAGCGGCTGCTCGATTTTCATTTGCAGAATGGCACCAGCGGCATCGTCGTCGGCGGTACGACCGGCGAGTCGGCGACGCTGAGCGATGCCGAGCTCGCACAGCTCGCCGAGCGCGCGTGCGCGCAGCTCGGCGGCCGCATGCCTGTCATCGTCGGCGCGGGCACGAGCAGCACCGCGAACACCGTCGAGCGGGTGCGCCGGCTCTCGCAGCTGCCGATCGACGCAGTGCTGCTCGTCACGCCCGCGTACAACCGGCCGACACAGGAGGGCTTGTATCGCCATTTCGCTGCAGCCGCACAGGCGACGCGTGTGCCGATCATCCTCTACAACGTACCCGCGCGAACGGCCGTGGACATGCTGCCCGCGACGGTCGCCCGACTCGCGCAACTTCCGGCCGTTGCGGCGGTCAAAGAGGCGGTTCCGCGGGTGGAGCGAATCCGCGAGTTGCGGGCCGCGTGCCGCACGGAGCTCGCGGTGCTGAGCGGTGATGATCCGACGGCGCGCGAGGCAGTGCTCGCAGGTGCCGACGGGGTCATCTCGGTGACCGCCAACGTGGCGCCCCGGGCGATGGCGAATCTGATGGCGGCAGCGGCAAGCGGTGACAGAAAGCGGGCGGAAGAGCTCGATGCGGGACTCGCGGATCTGCACCGGGCGCTGTTCCTGGAGGCCAATCCGATTCCCGTGAAATGGGCGCTCGGGCGCATGGGCCTGATCGAGCGCGGCATTCGCCTGCCCCTCACGGAGTTGAGCGAGGAATATCACGCGCAGCTCGGCGCCGTGCTGCGCGCACTGAACGCGGTGCCGGGCTCACGAATCGAAAGTGCCGCGGCGGGAGCTTGATGCGCAATATGATCTCGAGATTGTCATGGATCGCTTGGCTGCTCGGACTGAGCACGGCGCTCGCGGTATCGGGCTGCCATCACGGACTGAAGACCGCGAGGGCTTGCAACAAGCCCCAGGCCTATGAGTCGGCGCAGAGCATCCCGCCACTCAAAGTGCCCGCGGGCGTCGACCGGCCAGACACCCACGCCGCGCTGCGTCTTCCCGAGCTCAACGAACCGGCGCCGCCGCCGCGTCCGTTGAGTGGCCCGTGCCTGGATGCGCCGCCAAGTTTCACCGTTCCCAAAGCGCCTCGGGCTCCTCCGGCCGCCTGATCGGCGGCTCGGCTGCGTGCCACTCGTAGTATCATCTGCCGCGCTTCGAGCGGTGCCCACGATGCTCGGAAGTTCGTTAGATTTCAGTTGTAACCTATTGAATGGAGAGGTGGCCGAGCGGTCGAAGGCGCTGGACTGGAATTCCAGTAACATCTTCACGGGTGTTCGTGGGTTCGAATCCCACCCTCTCCGTGTACATGGTGATCCGCATCGGCTACTCCGCGACGACCAGTCGTGAACCCCGTCAGGCCCGGAAGGGAGCAGCGGCAGCGGCGATGTCGGGTGCCGGAGCCACGGCTGGTGCGGATCACCTCCATCTGAGGCAGAGCTCGTCCCGATGAGTTATATCGCGCTCGCGCGCAAATGGCGTCCGAAGCAGTTCGCCGAAATGATCGGCCAGGAGCACGTACGTCAGGCGCTGGCGAATGCGCTGACCTCCGATCGCGTGCACCACGCGTTCCTGTTCACCGGAACGCGCGGCGTAGGCAAGACCACCATCGCGCGCATCCTGGCGCGTTGCCTCAATTGCGAGACCGGCGTCAGCGCGCAGCCCTGCGGACAGTGCGCGAGCTGTCGCGAGATCGATGAAGGACGCTTCGTCGATCTGATCGAGGTCGATGCCGCCTCGCGCACCAAGGTCGACGATACGCGCGAGCTGCTCGACAACGTTCAGTACGCGCCGATCCGGGGGCGCTACAAGATCTACCTCATCGACGAAGTGCACATGCTCTCCACGAGCTCCTTCAACGCGCTGCTGAAGACGCTCGAGGAGCCTCCGCCGCACGTGAAGTTTCTGCTCGCCACGACGGATCCACAGAAGCTGCCCGCGACGGTGCTGTCGCGCTGCCTGCAGTTCAACCTCAAGCGGCTTCCCGTGGCGTTGATCAGCGAGCGCCTGCGTCAGATTCTCGAATCCGAAGCAATCGCGTTCGAGCCGCCGGCCGTGCGGCTCATCGCGCAGGCGGCCGATGGCAGCGTGCGGGATGCCCTCTCGCTGCTCGACCAGCTGATCGCCTTCGGCGGTGGGGCGGTCACGGAGGCGGCGGCCCGCGCCATGCTCGGCACCGTGGCGCGCGATCACGTCGTGACGCTCGCGGAGCGGCTCGCGCACGCCGATCCGGTGCAGCTCATGGAATACGCACGCGCTCTGGAGGAGTGGGCGCCGGACTATGCACAGCTGCTCGATGAGCTCGCGGGACTGCTCACCCGCATAGCGCTCAAGCAGGCCGTGCCGGAATTCGAGGGCGACGAGCTGCACGCGCCCGAGGTGCTGCAGCGCCTGGCAGCTGCGATACCCGCCGAGGACGTGCAGCTCTACTATCAGACCGCGATCATCGGGCGGCGCGATCTGCCGCTTGCCCCGGATCCGCGCACCGGATTCGAGATGACGCTGCTCAGGATGCTGGCATTTCGACCCGGCACGTCCTCCGCTCAGGCCCGCGCGAATGCGGGGTCGACGAGCGAACCGAGTGCTGCCCGCCCCGCAGGAGCGCAATCCCTCGACACGCCCGGCGCCGGCCAGGCTGCAGAGGAGCGCGCGGCGCTGCCGCTCACCCCCGCCGGCTCCGGAAGCTGGAGCGAGATTCTCAATCAGCTGGATCTGCAAGGCGCCGCGCGCCAGCTCGCGAGCCATTGCGTGCTGCTCGAGCGGCGCGGCGGGCTGGTGCGGCTCGCACTCGACGCGCGCAATCAGCTGGTGCGCACGCGTGCGCAGGAGGACAAACTCGCGCAGGCGCTCTCCAGATACTACGGCGAGCCGGTACGCTTGGAGCTCAGCGTCGGCGAGCTCGCGAACGAGACCCCTGCGCAGGCCGGGCAGCGGGCTTCCGCGGCGGAGTTGGAGGCTGCTCGTCAGGCGCTCGATACAGACGCTACCGTGCGCGCACTCAAGGAGCGCTTCGGGGCGACGGTGTTGCCCGAGACGGTCAGGCCGCTGAAATGACTTCCATCCTATTTGGCAGCAGAGGCACTTATGCGGGGTAACTTTGGCAATCTCATGAAGCAGGCTCAGGCCGTGCAGGCGAGCATGCAGAAGGCGCAGGCGGAGCTCGCGACCATCGAGGTCGTGGGCGAGTCGGGCGGAGGCATGGTGAAAGTGACGCTGAATGGGCGTCACGAGGCGAAACGCGTGCAGATCGAGCCGTCCGTGCTCGCGGGCGAGGAGCGCGACATGCTCGAGGATCTGCTCACGGCGGCCTTCAACGACGCCGTGCACAAGGTGGAGGCGCGTGTACAGGAGAAGATGGCGAGCTTGATGGCCGGCGTGCAGCTGCCACCCGGTGTCAAGATGCCCTTCTGAGCGGGCACGCCTCAGTTCCGGTCGGATGATGAAATTCTCGCCGCGCCTGTCCCTGCTCATCGATGCGCTGCGCGCACTGCCCGGCGTGGGTCCCAAAACCGCGCAGCGCATGGCTTTCCACCTGCTGCAGGAGGGCCGCACAGAGGCGCACTCGCTCGCCGGCGCATTGCAGAGCGCGCTCGGCTCGGTGCAGCGGTGCCGGCGCTGCCGCATGCTCACGGAGGAGGAGCTGTGCCCGATCTGCGCCTCCCCGCAGCGCGATGCCGCGCTGCTGTGCGTGGTGGAGTCGCCGGCCGATGTGGTTGCCGTCGAGCAGTCGGGCAGCTTTCGCGGTCGCTACTTCGTCCTCATGGGGCATCTGTCGCCGCTCGATGGCGTCGGCCCTGAGCAGCTCGGCGCGCGCGATCTCGATGCCGTGCTCGCCGAGGGAGGCGTGCAGGAGCTCATCCTCGCGACGAACTCGACGGTGGAAGGCGAGGCGACCGCCCACTTCCTGAGCGAGCTCGCCCGGCGACGCGGCGTGCGCGCGAGTCGGATCGCACACGGCGTGCCGATGGGCGGCGAGCTGGAATACGTCGATGGCGGCACGCTCGCGCATGCCCTTGCCGGTCGGCAGCTCCTGAGCTAGGAACGAGCATGCCGAGCGCCGAGCTACTGATTTGGATCGATCTGGAGATGACGGGGCTGCAGCCTGCGAGCGACTCGATCATCGAGATCGCGACCATCGTGACGGACAAGGATCTCGCGCTCATCGCCGAGGGTCCGGTCATGGCGATTCACCAGTCGGACGAGGTGCTCGCGCGCATGGACGACTGGAATCAGAAGCAGCATCGCTCCTCGGGCCTGCTGGAGCGCGTGCGCGCAAGCCGGCTGGCGGCGGCGGATGCCGAGCGGCGCACCCTCGAGTTTCTCACCGCACTCGTGACCGCCGGCAGCTCACCCATGTGCGGCAATAGTGTCTGTCAGGATCGGCGCTTCCTCGCGCGCGAGATGCCGCAGCTCGAGCGCTTCTTCCACTATCGCAATCTCGATGTGAGCACGCTCAAGGAGCTCGCAAGGCGCTGGGCACCGCAGGTCGCGGAGAGCTTCGCGAAGGAGAGTGCGCATCTGGCGCTGGCGGACATTCGCGAATCGATTCGCGAGCTGCGCCACTACCGCACGCAGCTCCTGGCACCCGCCTACTCCGGGATGCGCTGAGCCGGGCGAGCAGCGCCGGCATCGAGCGCGGCTGCCGTCAGGTCCTATCGCCCGCGAGGAACAGCCACGTCTCCACCACCGTATCGGGATTGAGCGAGATGCTGTCGATCCCCTGCTCGACCAGCCAGAGCGCGAAGTCCTTGTGGTCCGAGGGGCCCTGACCGCAGATGCCGACGTACTTGCCCTGCTTGCGACAGGCCGCGATCGCCATCTGCAGGAGCACCTTCACGGCGGCATCACGCTCATCGAAGAGCTTGGCGATGATCCCGGAGTCGCGGTCGAGGCCGAGAGTGAGCTGCGTCATGTCATTCGAGCCGATCGACATGCCGTCGAAATGCTCGAGGTACTGATCCGCGAGCAGCGCGTTGGTCGGTAACTCGCACATCATGATGACCTTGAGACCGTTCACCCCGCGGCCGAGCCCGTTACGCGCCAGCAGCTCGCTCACCTGACGCGCCTCGGACACCGAGCGCACGAAAGGCACCATCACCTGCAGGTTGGTAAGGCCCATGTCCTCGCGCACGCGGCGCAGCGCGCGGCATTCGAGCTCGAAGCAGGGGCGAAAGCCCGCATCGACGTAGCGCGCGGCGCCCCTGAAGCCGAGCATCGGATTCTCTTCCACCGGCTCGTACTGCTTGCCGCCGACGAGGTTGGCGTACTCGTTCGACTTGAAGTCCGAGAGACGTACGATGACCGGCTCCGGGGAGAAGGCGGCCGTGATCTGCGCAATGCCCTCGGCAAGCTTCTCCACGTAGAAGCTCACCGGATCGGCATAGCCGGCGATCTGGGCGCGGATGCGCTCCTGCAGCGGCGGGTCGAGGCGCGCAAAATCGAGGAGCGCGCGCGGATGCACTCCGATCATCCGGTTGACGATGAACTCGAGCCGCGCCAGACCCACGCCGCGGTGCGGAATGACGGCGAAGTTGAACGCGCGGTCCGGATTGGCGACGTTCATCATGATCTTCACCGGCACCGGCGGCATGCGATCGAGCTCGATCTGGCGCTGCTCGAACTCGAGCCGCCCCGAGTACACATAGCCGGTGTCGCCTTCCGCGCACGACACCGTGACCTCCTGGCCGTCGCGCACGCTCGTCAGCGCATTGCCGCAGCCGACCACGGCGGGAATCCCCAGCTCGCGCGCGATGATCGCCGCATGGCAGGTGCGCCCGCCCCGATCGGTGATGATGGCGGCGGCGCGCTTCATGACCGGCTCCCAGTCCGGATCGGTCATGTCGGCCACCAGCACGTCGCCGGGCTGCACGCGCGCCATCTCCGCGACATTGCGAATGATGCGTGCCGGGCCGGCGCCGATGCGCTGACCGATGCTGCGGCCACTCGCCAGCACCTGCGAACGACGCTTGAGCGTGAAGCGCTGGATCGCCCGACCGGCGCGGCTCTGCACCGTCTCCGGGCGCGCCTGCAGAATGAAGATCTCGCCCGTCGCGCCGTCCTGGCCCCACTCGATGTCCATCGGTCGCCCGTAGTGCTCCTCGATCACCAGAGCCTGGCGCGCGAGCGTCACCAGATCCGCATCGCTCACCGCAAAGCGCAGGCGCTGCTCACGCGGCACCTCCACGGTGCGCACGCGCTCGCGGGTGGAGGGCTCCGCGTAGACCATCTTGATGGCTTTGCTACCGAGGTTCTTGCGCAGAATGCAGTGCTTGCCGGCGCGCAGCGCAGGCTTGTAGACGTAGAACTCATCGGGGTTCACCGCCCCCTGCACCACGGTCTCGCCGAGCCCGTAGGAGGCGGTGATCAGCACCACATCCCGAAAGCCGGAATCAGTATCGAGCGTGAACATCACGCCGCTCGCGCCGAGATCGCTGCGCACCATGTGCTGTATGCCGGCCGACAAGGCGACGGCGCCGTGATCGAAGCCGTGGTGCGCACGGTAGGCAATCGCGCGATCGTTGAACAGCGAGGCAAACACCTCGTGCATCGAGCGCAGCAGCGCGGCCTCGCCGCTGACGTTGAGGAACGTCTCTTGCTGACCCGCGAAGGAGGCCTCCGGCAGATCCTCGGCGGTCGCCGACGAGCGCACCGCGACCGAGATCGACCGCCCGGCACCCATGCTGCGAAACTGCTCGAGCACGCTCTTCTCGAGCTGCGGTGGGAAGGGAGTCTGCAGAACCCAGCGACGGATCTCGGCGCCCGTGGCGGTCAGCTTGGCGACGTCATCGACATCGAGCGCGGCGAGCGCGGCGCGAATGCGCGCGCCGAGCCCATCCCGCTCGATGAACTCCCGATAGGCACCCGCGGTGGTCGCAAAGCCGGTGGGCACGCGCACGCCCAGCCCGGCCAGCGCGCCGATCATCTCGCCGAGCGAGGCGTTCTTGCCCCCGACCGTGGCGACATCTCCCATGCGCAGCCGCTCGAAGGGGATCACGTAGGTGCTCACTCATGCCTCCTCACTGTGGCAGTTGCCGGAGCCGCGGCGCGGTGAAACACTTGCGCCTGACGAAGTCGTCCCACGGCAGCTCGGTGAAGCGCCGGGCAAGCTCGAGTCGCTCTTATGGAACTTTCGTGAACCGGCGTACGGTGTTCTTCGTTTCCGATCAGACGGGCGTCACCGCGGAAACAATGGGGCACAGTCTCTTGACGCAGTTCGAGGGACGCGAATTTCGCCCGGTGACTTTGCCATTTGTATCGAGCGTTGACAAGGCGGAGGAGGTCGTCCGCAAGATCAATGCCGCAGCGCTCGAGGAGGGTGCGCGGCCGATCATCTTCAGCACTCTGGTGCAGGATGAGCTGCGCGACATCGTCATGCGCAGCGACGCGCTGTTCCTCGACTTCTTCGCCGCATTCGTCGGACCGCTCGAGCGCGAGCTCAACGTACGCTCCACGCATCGCGCCGGCCGGGCGCACGGCATGGCCGATCATGCCGCGTACACCACGCGCATCAATGCCACCAACTTCTCGCTGGCGAACGACGACGGGTCCGGCGGGGATTATGCGCACGCGGATGTGGTGCTGATCGGCGTGTCGCGCTCGGGCAAGACGCCCACTTGTTTGTACATGGCCTTACAATACGGCATCTTTGCAGCCAATTATCCCCTCACGGACGAGGATCTGGAGCGCGAGGAGCTGCCCCCGCGCCTCATGGCGAGCCGCGACAAGCTCTACGGACTCACGATCAGAGCAGAACGGCTGCAACAGATCCGCAACGAGCGCCGACCCGAGAGCCGCTACGCCTCGGCGCAGCAGGTGCAGTTCGAGTTGCGTGCCGCGGAGGCGCTGTTTCAGCGTTACGCCATTCCCTATCTCGACACGACCGAGTGCTCGATCGAGGAGATTGCGAGCCGCATCCTCAACAACAGCGGCATCGAGCGGCGCCTGCGGCCCTGACGCGCGACACGCAAATGGCATGGAAATTGACGCAGTTGGCGGCTTGCGCGTCACGTGACGTGCGATATAGTCAACTGATGTTCGATGACACGCTGACCACCGTCTCCTGGCGCGCGCGACCGCGCAGCTTCGTCGCATTGATGAGTCTCTACGAGAGCAACTACATTCGCTTCGGCTGGCTCGCCGGTGATGTCACTGCATTGAGCGGCTGCTACCGCTCCATAGTCGCGGGAGACTGTGACCTCGTTCTCAACATCGTCGAGCGCTGCCCCTACACCACGACGCTCAATCTCACCTATCTGCTGCCGGATCAGCGCAGCGAGCAGGCCTACCCCGACATGGGCGTGCGGCTCTACCACGACGCGCGCCTCGCGGAAGCGCAGGAATGGCCGGCGAAACACCTGCATCCGGGGCTGCGGCGGCTGCGCCGCCGAATAGAGCGTGAACTGGATCAGCGCTGGGCGCGCAATGTGATGCTAAACAAGTGGCTCGAGTACTGCGTGGAGCGGGGACATCGCTTCGCGCCGGCCGCGAGAATTCTCGACTGAGACGCGCTCGTGTGTGGCCGGCGCCGCCGAAGCCATACACATGAGATCTCTGACACAGATTGCCGATCTGATCGGTGTGCGCTCGCGCCCGCCCGAGGCACCCGCGGACGAGCGCGTGATCGCGCTGTTTCGCAATCGCGCGGAGCTCAAGAAGGCCTACAGCGAGCTGCAGGACGAGGTCTACCGCCTCAAGGACCGCATCAAGCAGCAGGAAGGAGCCACCGCGCGCGTGCAGGAGATGCTCGGCGCGCTCGAGTCGCGGCTCGGCATGGCGGAAACAGCCTACTCGGCGCTCGTCTTCTATCAGCTGCGTACGCTGTGGCAGTGCGGACGCGAGATCATCGAGCAGTTCGTCACCGAGCTCGCCGGCCAGCAAGAGGAGCGCGAGCGGCGCGCGCATCTCGCCGAGCACAACCGCCAGCAGTTCGCGCTGCGCCAGAGCTGTGAGAGTCAGCTGCGCGCGGCCGAGACCGGACTCGCGGCCGCGCACCAGCAGGTCGCCGAGCTGGGCGCGACGCGCGCCAAGCTCACCCGCTTCTGGCATTACTTCAAGCGTCGCGACGTCGACCGGCGCCTGGAGGCGGCGCGCGCGGCGGTGGCAGTCGCCGACATGGATCTCGCCGAAGCGCGCAACGCCTTCGCGAAGCTCGAGGAGCAGCCGACGCCGCAGTTTCCGGGCCTGTCGCTCGAGGCACGCCGCGCGATCAATCTCGCCGGCATCGCCTATGCGGAGGTGCTATGCCTGCGCCTCATCGACACCCCGCTCGTCACCCTCGCCAAGGAAGCCTCCGCGCGGCGCGAGGCGACCGACAGCTACGGCGATCGCGGGGCCTGCGAGACGCTCATCGCGCAGATCGCCACGGCGCGCTCGATGGTGCAGAACAAGGCAAACGTCGCTGCCGAGGTCAAGAATCGCTCCGAGCGGCTCAAGCAGCTCGCACGCTATCGCAATGCCGCCGACACGAGCCCGCTAGCGGAGTCGCTCGCATTCAGTGAAGGGGATGTTTTCGCGGGTCAGCCGCTCGGCGGCCTGCGCGCGGCGCGCATGCCCAACGTGCTCGCTGAGGATACCTGGGATCTGTTCAGAGTCCTGCTACGCTGAGCGGGCGACAGCGGCACGCGCGCGCATCGCGCGCGCGGCCTAGCGCTCTACCTGAGGCACCGGATGCTCGGGAGTCGAATCCTCACGACGCACGGTCTGCCGTGGCGGCACATGGGCCGGGCCCGGATGCACCCCCGTGATCATGTCGGCCATGATCTGCGCCGACTGCGCGAGGATGATGTCGGGAGCCTCGGTGCCGTCGAGCTCCTCGACGGATTTGAGCGCCGGTAATCCCTTGGCCGCCCGGCGCAGATTCTCGCGCGCGAGCCGCTCGCGGTCCTCCCGTACGCGCTCGTCCTGCCGCACCTTGAGATTCAAGGACACGGCCTTCATGCCATGCAGATCCTCGCTCGCCGCAACTTCCTGTGCGAGCCAGTGATAGTCGGGATCGTGCTGGGCGCGCTCGTCCTCCGCAACCGCGAGGGCGGGAACGGCGCCCGGCGCACGCTGATCGCCATGCCAGGAGGTGAAGGGTACCGCGGCGATGCGATCCCACGGCAGCGCTGCCTCGAGCGAGCTCTCGCCCACCTCATCGATATCGATCGGTGAGGGCAGGCTCACATCCGGCTCCACTCCGTGGTGCTGAGTGCTCTCGCCCGTGATGCGGTAGAACTTGCCGATGGTCACGGTCAACTGGCCGTTGACGGGGCGCTGCGACCAGCGGTCGAGGGGCACGAGATTCTGCACGGTGCCCTTGCCGAAGGTGCGTTGCCCGAGGATCACGCCGCGGTGGTAATCCTGGATGGCCGCCGCGAAGATCTCGGATGCCGAGGCGCTGTAGCGATCGACGAGCACGGCGAGCGGCCCGTCGTAGGCGATACCCGAATCCGGATCATCGAGCACCTCGAGCCGCCCCGTCGTGTCCTTGAGCTGCACGACCGGCCCCTTGTCGATGAACAGTCCCGTGAGCGCCGTGGCCTCGGGCAGGTAGCCGCCGCCGTTCTCGCGCAAGTCGAGCACCAGTCCGTCGACGCCTTGACCCTTGAGCTCGTTGATCAGCCGGCGCACGTCGCGTGTGGTGCTGCGATAGTTCTCATCGCCCGCGTTCTGCGCGGCGATGTCCTCGTAAAAGCCCGGCACCGTGATGACACCGACTTTGAGCGTGCGATCACCACGGGTAATGGTGCGCACTTCCTTGCGGGCCGCCTGATTGTCCAGAGTCACCTTGTTCCGCGTGAACTCGAGCGTCTGCTCGGGCGTGCCGGGGCCCGCGCCCGCGGGCAGCACCTGCAGTTTCACGCTCGTGCCCGCTTTGCCACGAATCAATTGCACCACATCGTCCAGACGCCAGCCGATCACATCGGTCAGGGCGCCTTCGTGGCCCTGTGCGACACCCGTGATGCGATCGTTGGCCTTGAGCGTACCGGCGACCGCGGCAGGGCCACCCTCGATGACGTTCATCACGGTCACGTAGTCGTCGACCATCTGCAGCGAAGCACCGATGCCCTCATAGTTGAGGCTCATCTGGATACGGTATTCCTCGGAGTTGCGCGGCGAGAAATAGCTCGAGTGCGGGTCGAAGGTGCGCGCATAGGCGTTCATCAGGTTCTCGAACACGTCCTCGGGCGTGATCTGATCGACCCGTTTCAACACGCGCTCGTAGCGCTTGCGCAGCACGTCCGAGACGTCCTTCCAGGGCTTGCCGGTCAGCATCAGCGAGAGCGCGTCGTTCTTCACGCGCTTGCGCCACAGCTCGTTCATCTCGGTGGCGCTGGAGGGCCAGCTCGCGTGCTGCCGATCGAACTCGAAGGATTCATCGACGGTCCAGTTCGGCTCGGTCTCGAGCAACGACAGCGCGTACTGCATGCGCTCGCGGTTGCGCTGCTGGAAGCGGGCGAAGATCAGGTACGCGGGGTCGATGTCGCCCGTGTGAATCATGTCATCGAAGTTCAGACGCCACTGCTCGAACTCCGTGATGTCGCTCGCCAGGAAGTAGCTGTGCTGCCCGTCGAGGAACTCCAGGTAGCGATCGAAAACCTCCGAAGACATCTTGTCGTCGATGGTGGCTCGACGGTAATGCGTCTCCTCGAGAATGGAGCCGATGCGGCGCGCGACCATGCGTTGCCGCTCGCTGGGCGCGATGGCACCCGGCGGCAGAGCGATGGTGCTGGCCGGCGCGCGGGATGAGCTCGCCAGCGCGAGCAGCACCGCCCCGACCACGAAGGTGGCGAACCAGGCGGTCGAACGGCGTGTAAGGCGAATTGTCATTATGCTGCCCGTACCTTCAGTAAGCTTCTGCACACAGGCTAGAGCGGCCCGTTCACCGCATCAAGTCCGTCTGCGTCCCAAAGCGGGAATTTGGAGGCCATGCGACCGCTCGCCATGCTGCTGGGAATCGTGATGGGCTCGGCAGTTTCACTGGCCGTCGGCCTGATCATGACCTGGATAACGCTGCTGTTTCTGCCGTCCAAGTATGCCTCACAGCTGTCGGCGGAGCGCGCGCCGCTCGGCGAGGCTATTGCCGTGTTCACGCTCATCTCGGCGGCTGCGGCCCTCAGTTTCTATGGTGAATTGCGTGTGCGCCAATGGCGTCTGGGGGCGCACGCCACGACCGTGGCACTGCTTGGCCTTGCGGTCTGGATCTATTGGCCGCGCTGAGCGTGACGCTCGTAGGCTGCGCTGCTGCAGCAAACGCCTCTGCGTGCCTGACGAGCGCGGCGGCACGGCACGCCATGTGACGTAATCTAGCGACATGATCACGCGGCCGTCTCTCGAGGGCGCAGCAGGCGCACCAGCACCCGCACGAGCACGCACACCACGTAGGGACCGACCACTACGGCCCAGAAGGGCGGCGAGCCGCTGGCGAGGCCCCGAAAGAAGTTGCCGACCAGATGCCCCAGGCTCCCTCCGGCATAGGCGCCGAGCGTCCGTCCTCCCGCAAACCAGATAGCGACCGGTGCAACGAACAATCCCACCAGCAACGCGACACCGAGGATGATGAGCTCGCGACGGGCGGCTTCGGTGACTCCGTAGAGCCCCCGCGCCGGGGAGGAATGATCCAATGAAGCTCCTTGAGGGTGTCCCTACACGGACGGTAACCGCGCGGGAAAGTTCGATCCAGTGAGGCGGTCAGGCCCCGGAATGATTCGCCGCCAGCCTAGCGGATGCGAACGGGCATAATAGCCTTCCCATGGAGAAAATCAGAGCGGCCGTGATCGGCGTCGGCTACCTCGGCCGCTTTCACGCCCAGAAGTACGCTCAGCTCCCGGGCTGCGAGCTCGTCGCGGTCGTGGATACGAGTGCGGACTCAAGCGAGCGCGTCGCGGCCGAGCTGCAGACCAACGCTCTCGCTGACTACCGCGAGCTGCTCGGCGCGGTCGAAGTAGTGAGCGTCGTCACGCCCACTCCGGCACACTTCGCCATCGCGCGCGATTTTCTCCAAGCCGGATCGCACGTGCTCGTGGAGAAGCCGATCACCGAGACGCCCGCGCAAGCGCGCGAGCTGGTGCAGCTTGCCGCGCAAGTGCGCCGTGTGCTGCAGGTCGGGCACCTCGAGCGCTTCAACGCGGCGATCCTGGCGGCCGAGCCTTACCTGCGATCGCCACGCTTCATCGAGTGTCATCGCCTGGCCCCTTACCGGGAGCGTGGCACCGAAGTGAACGTGGTGCTCGATCTGATGATCCACGACATCGACATCATTCAGACCATCGTGGGCGCGCCGATCACCTCCGTCGACGCCATCGGTACGCCGGTCTTCTCGGAGGAGATCGATATCGCCAACGCGCGCCTGCGCTTTGCCAACGGCTGCGTGGCGAATGCGACGGCGAGCCGCGTGAGCATGAAGACCGAGCGCAAGCTGCGCGTCTTCAGCCCTCAGGATGAAGCTTATCTGTCGATCGACCTGCAACAGAAGCTCTTGACGCTCATCCGTAAGCGCCCCGCGGCGGCGTCCGCGGGCGGTCTGCCGGTGAGCATCGAAGAGCAGAGCTTCGATCAGGGCGACGCTCTGAAGGCCGAGATCGAGTCGTTTCTCGAATGCGTTCGCACCTCGGCAACGCCTATCGTGGGCGGGGAGGCGGGCCTCCGGGCGCTGGAGACGGCGATGCGCATCACGGAGGAAGTACAGCGCAGCCTGCAGGAGCTGCAGGCGTTGCCGGCGCGGCAGGGGAGCGGCGCTTGATTTTGAACCATGGCGCTCCAGATACGTTGCATGGATACGCAACAGCTGCATGTCAAATCGGCCGTGCCCACGCTGGAGTTCGATCTGATCGGGGATCTCGTGTGTCCCTGGTCGTTTCTAGGCAAGCGCAGCCTCGAGCGCGCGCTGCAGTCCCTGTACGGCTTCCCCGCGCGGGTGTTGCGCTGGCACGGGTTGCCCCTCGCGGGTGATCGCCGGCCCACCTGGCGAGAGCACTTCGCGAGCCGCCTTCCGCCCGGCACTACACTCGATGCCATGCAGAAGAGCCTGCGGGCCTCTGGCACCGAGCTCGGGATCGATTTCGCCTTCGAGCGCCTTGGGGCGCTACCTGACACCCACGAAGCGCACCGGTTGGTGCGGTTGGCGGCGCGTGACGGACGCCAGGGCGAGGTCATCGACTTGCTGTTCAGTGCATATTTCGAGCACGGACGCGACATCGCCGATACCGCGGTGCTCAGCGAAATAACCCGCGAGGCTCAGCTCGAGCCGGCCACCTGCGCGGCATTCGCAGATCCCGGCGAAGCTCGCGGCGATGTGGCGGCGGACGAGCAGCGCATGCGGGGACTGGGGATCGCCGTTGTGCCCAATCTGCTCATCAACGGCCGCGTCCTCGTGCCGGGGCCGGCCGATGTCCCAACGTATCTCCAAGCCCTGGACCAGGCTCTGTTTCCTGAGCTCAAGGCCGCGCGCAACCGGCGTCGGCTGCACTGACCGGCTGCACTGATCCGCCCGCGGCGGTTGGCTTCGTCGGCGCCACGCTGTAATTTCGTCGGCCGGAGGGTTCATGCTGGACAGCACCTTACTGGCCGAGCTGCGTGCCGCGGTAGGAGAGCAGGGGCTGGTGACCGGTGAGCGCGTGCGCGAATGCGCGCTCGATGTGCAGGGTCACGTCCCCGGCGCTCAGGCGCTCGTGAGGCCCCGCTCGACGGAGCAGGTCGCAGCCGTATTGCGCACCTGCCACGCTCACCGCCAACCCGTCGTACCGCAAGGCGGTCGTACCGGTCTCGTCGAGGGGACCGTCACGAATGCCCGCGAGCTCATTCTGTCGCTCGAGCTCATGAATCGCATCGAGCGCGTCGATGCGCCGGGGCGCAGCATGCGCGTCGAGTCCGGGGTGGTCCTGCAGCGGGCGCAGGAGGAGGCCGAGCGCCACGATCTGATGTTTCCGCTGGACCTGGGCGCACGCGGCAGCTGCACGATCGGTGGCAACATCGCCACGAACGCGGGCGGCGTGCGCGTGGTGCGCTTCGGCATGATGCGCAATCTGGTGCTCGGGCTCGAGGCGGTGCTCGCCGATGGCACGGTGCTGTGCTCGCTCAATCGCATGCTCAAGAACAATGCGGGCTATGACCTCAAGCAGCTGTTCATCGGCAGCGAGGGCACGCTCGGGGTGGTCACGCGTGCCGAGCTGAAGCTGGTTGCGCGGCCTCGCAGCGTGGGCACGGCGTTCGTCGCTTGCCGCGATCTGCCCGGGCTGGTGCAGTTGCTCGGTGAGATGGATGCGCGGCTGAGCGGACAGCTCGCCGCTTTCGAGGCGCTCTGGCCCGACTATTACGAGGTGACCACGGGTGCGCGCGCCGGACGCAATCCGGTACTGCAGCACGGCTACGGCATGTACGGTCTCATCGAGACACTCGGCTCGGATGCGGAATCCGATCAGGCCCGCCTCGAGCAGGCGCTCACCGCCGCACTCGAGGAAGGGCTGGTCCTCGATGCGGTAATCGCCAAGTCCGAAGCCGAGCGCCGCACGATCTGGGAGCCACGCGAGGATGTGTGGCAGGCGCAGCAGCAGTACGGCACCACCCTCAACTTCGACGTAAGCCTGCCCATCGAGGAGATGCAGGCCTACCTTGCGCAGCTGCGCAGTGCGATCGCCAAGGAGTTTCCCCCGGGACACCTGTTCGCCTTCGGGCATATCGCCGACGGTAATCTGCACGTCATCGTCGCGCCGGGGCGCGAGGACGTGGCAAGCCGCGAGCGCGTCGAGCAGCTGGTCTATGAGCCGCTTGCTGCCATCGGCGGCTCCATCTCCGCCGAGCATGGCATCGGACTCGAGCGCCGCGCCCATCTGCAGCTCTCGCGCACGCCGCAGGAGATCGCCACCATGCACGCGCTGAAGGCGGCGCTCGACCCACGCGGCATTCTCAATCCCGGCAAGGTCATCGCCTGATGACAGCGTTGCAGCCGTGAGCGCGACGCCCACGGCGGCGGCGCATTTTGGACGCCAGCCGCGGCCTGTCATGGTGGCCGCCACGCAGTTCTCCTGCGACTGGGACCTCGATGCCAATCTGGCACGCGCGGAACGACACGTACGGGAGGCCGCCGCGCGCGGTGCGCAGATCATTCTGCTGCCGGAGCTGTTCGAGACGCCCTATTTCTGCATCGAGCAGGATGCGCGTCACCTCAATCTGGCGCGTACGTTGGCCGAGAGCCGTGCCGTGCGGCATTTCAGTGCCGTGGCACGCGAGCTCTCCGTGGTGCTGCCAGTGAGCTTCTTCGAGCGCTCGGGCCTGTCCTTCTTCAACTCGCTGGCCGTCATCGATGCCGACGGCAGTGTGCTCGGCGTTTATCGCAAATCGCACATTCCGAACGGCCCGGGTTACCAGGAGAAGCACTATTTCAGTCCGGGAGACACCGGCTTCAAAGTGTGGAGCACCCGCTTCGCGCGCATCGGCGTCGGTATCTGCTGGGATCAGTGGTTCCCGGAGACGGCGCGCGCACTCGCGCTCATGGGCGCCGAGCTGCTGCTCTTTCCCACGGCGATCGGCACGGAGCCCCCGCCGGCCGTGCCGGTGAATTCGCGCGATCATTGGCAGCGCACGCAGCAGGGACATGCCGCGGCGAATCTGTTGCCGCTCGTGGCAGCGAACCGTCACGGCCTCGAGCGCTCCTTGCAGGATCCGCAGCAGCTGTACGTGCGCTTCTACGGCTCCTCGTTCATCGCCGACTCGATGGGTGCGAAGGTGGCCGAGGCGCCTGAGGACGCCGACGCCGTCATCAGCGCGAGCTTCGATCTGGCCGAGCTTGCGGAAGTACGCAATAACTGGTTCGTGTTCCGCGACCGGCGCCCGGACCTTTACGGCGCGCTCCTGCGCCTGGGTGAGACCGGCTCGCGCTGAGCACGCAGCCAGGCGCGCGCGGCCTTGAGCTCCCGCACGAAGCGCGCGAACTCGGCACGCCGCCCGGACGCCTCCGGGATGCGCAGCAGGGATGATGGATGCACCGTCACCCACACATGCAGCGAGTCATTGCGGGGGATAGGCCGACCGCGGACTGCAGAGATCGTCACGGTGCGCCCCAACAGGGCACGGGCAGCCGTCGAGCCGAGGGCGATCACGAGCTGCGGCGCGACGAAGCGCAACTCCTCGTCGAGCCAGTAGAGGCAGGCCTTGATCTCTGCGCCGTTCGGCTTGACGTGCAGGCGTCGCTTGCCACGTTGCTCGAACTTGAAGTGCTTGACGGCGTTGGTGACGAACACCGACTCGCGATCGATCCCGGCCTCGGCCAGCGCGCGATCGAGCAAGTCCCCGGCCGGACCCACGAAAGGATGACCCTGCCTGTCCTCGGCATCGCCGGGCACCTCGCCCACCAGCATGAGTTCGGCCCGCGAGCTGCCTTCGCCGGGCACACCTTGTGTGGCTGCCCGCCACCGGTCGCAGCGGCGGCACTCGTTCAGAGTATCGCGAAGCGCCGCGAGCGAGCCGGGGTGCCCGGTGCCGTCGGACTCAGCCGTTGCCGGCTCGGGTGCGCTCCGCGCGTCCTGGGTCGGCGTTCGGTGTCGGCTGGCCATCGTCATCAAACGAGTGCGCGAGCACTCGCGTTCCCGGCCCTGCAGGCCGGGAACGTCTGTGACTGGTGGAGGCGGGGGGACAGCGTATCCGCGGCTTTCGCTGCGGGCTGGACTATGCCTTCATCCGAGCTCGTACCGTTCCGGCACGATCCACGGATGCGGAGCGTGTTATCGAGCTCGCAAGCGAACTCGATCCTAGTGCCTGCCCCGCGGCGGTGAGGCCACTCGGCAGGTCTATGAGTCTCTACAGGGCCGGCCTGAAGTTAGCCTTCTACCGACCCCTCGGCGTTGCCATGCCGCCGTCCTGCAACGGCGCCGTCAGGTTTCACCGATGTGAGCTCCGTGTTTCAACCGGCCCTTACGAGCCGGCGCGACCCTCGATCGAACCCCCGTCCGTAAGCGCTAGACTTCAAGATCTACGTACGTAGCCCGCTCTTTGTTTCTCACGCTGCGCTACCCGAAGGGCAGGGAAGACGCCGCGCCAGCAGACGGTGACTCTTAACGAGACGGCCCGTCGCACGCCGGCTCGCGATCCTATGAACGCGTCCCCTGGTCCAGTCGCATAGGCACGAGCTGGTCAGAGGTCAGCTGCGATTAGGCAGCTAGAGCGTAGTTGTCGTCGTTGGCAACTATGGTTTTGCAGCGTGATTTACGAGGGCACTGCACCTCGGTACGCCCCTGAAGGTTCGCAACCCACGTCGAAACCGGTCGCCCCCATTCAGACAGCACTTTGAGTGTAGCGGAAGACCCGCCCCGGCGCGCGAAGTTCCCTAAGTACCTAGACCATATGGTTAAATTGCACTTCCGCTCACAGGGAGAGAACAACAATGCGCGCACGCACGCTCTGTGCGGTCTGGGGATTATTGGTTGCCGTGAACTATGCGCAAGCCGCGCGGGCGGCCGACGCCGCCGGCAGCTCTGCCGACACGGGTCCGAAATACGGAACCACGATCACGGGGCAGGCTGGGATCTTGGCCGCGCGCGGCAACACGGACACCACGGCCGTCAACGCCAAGGCCGAATACATTCACAACACCCGCGCGAACACGGATGACTTCGAATTCGAGTGGCTCTATTCCAAGAGTGGCGACATCTTGGATGCCGAGCGCTGGGCGACGACTTTGCAGCACAACTGGAATATCGCCGCGGGCTTCTACCTCTACGTGGATGTGCACTACGAGGATGATCTGTTCAGCGGCTTTGCCTATCAGGCGAGCGCCTCCCCGGGTGTTGGTTACACGATCCTGGATAACTCGAAGACGAAGCTCTCCGTGCAGATCGGGCCGGCCTACCAGCGCCTGCAACCGGAAATACTCACGAAGAACCCCGCCGGGGAAGTCGTCCAGCGCACGAAACTACCTGAGGAGGATGGCATCGCCGCCGATGCCAAACTGAAGTTCGAATACAACTTCAATCAGAGCACACGGCTCACAGAGACACTATCGACCATCGCGAGCAGCCTCAACACCGAGCTCGATAACAGCCTCGCGCTGCAGGTGAAGATGTCCAACAGGCTCTCTCTCAGTCTCGGCTACACCGTGCGCTACAACAGCAATCCGCCGGTGGGTACGGTGACCACCGACACGCAGACGACGCTGAATCTCGTCTACACGCAGAAGCCCTGAGCGGTATGCAAAAGGCTTGAGCCCTTCTCAGGCCCCGCGGCGCAGCAGTCGTGCCTTCTGCCGCTGCCAGTCGCGATCCTTCTCGGTCGCGCGCTTGTCGTGCTGCTTTTTGCCCTTCGCGAGCCCGACGCTGATCTTGGCGCGGCCGCTCTTCCAGTAGAGCTCCAGGGGCACGAGCGTGTAGCCGCGCCGCTCGACCGCTCCGATCAGGTGCTGCAGCTCACTGCGATGAAGCAGCAGCTTGCGCGTGCGGACGGGGTCCGCTGCGATGTGCGTGGAGGTCGCCGGCAGCGGGGAGATGTGCGCCCCGATCAGGAATGCCTCCCCGCCGCGCAGATAGACGTACGACTCTTTGAGCTGCGCACGGCCGGCGCGCATCGCCTTGACCTCCCAGCCCTGCAAAGCGAGGCCCCCCTCATAGCGGTCCTCGATGAAGTAATCGAAGCGTGCCTTGCGATTTTCGGCGATGAGAGCGGGCTTGCTGTCGGCTTTGCTCATGGGGTGCGCGATTCTGGGACAATCAGCGCCATGAGAGAAGTCAAACGTTCGGCGCAGGTCGCTCGGCCGCAGGGGGAGCTCTACGCACTCATCAACGATATCGAGAGCTATCCGCAGTTCATTCCGGGGGTGACGCGCGCGAGCGTCGAGTCGCGCAGCGAGCGCCAGATCGTCGCCACGCTCGAGATCCGCAGGGGGCCGCTGCACGCGGTCTTCACCACGTGCAACGAGCTCCAGCCCGAGAGCCGCATCCACATGAAGCTCGTGCGCGGTCCCTTCAGCGTGCTGCAGGGCGAGTGGCGGCTCACCCCTCTCACCGCGAGCAGCTGTCGCGTCGATCTGGCGCTGCGCTTCGCGTTCGCAAACCCCGTGTCGGGACTGCTGTTCGAGCCCCTCTTCAAGACCACCGCGGCATCGCTCGTGGATGCGTTCGTGGCGCGGGCACTCGCCGCATGAGCCAGCCCCCTGACAGTCGGGCCCCAGGCAAGTGCTGCACCGTGGCTTACGCGACGCCCGAGCGGCAGTACACCTGGACGGTCGAGCTGCCGGCGAGCGCGACGGTGCAGCAGGCACTGGTCGCTGCCCGCTGCGGCGAGGATATCCCGTGGGAGAGCGCGGCTATCGGTATCTTCGGCGAGCCGGTCGGTCGCGAGCACGTGCCGCGTGACGGCGATCGCATCGAGATTCTGAGACCGTTGCAGCAGGATCCGAAGCTCGCGCGGCGCGAGCGAGCGCGTCGGCAGCGCATCGGGCGCTGAGCTGCGCTCAGCCGATGGGCCGCAGCGGCCGCTCCGTGACCGTGGGCTCCGAGTCGATGATGTCCTTGCCGTGATTATCGATGCGCGCCACTTTCTCGTTCTCGAAGAACACCGTCAGGCGGTACTCGATCGGCCTGTGGATACGGCCCTTTTTGAGGTAGTACAGATAATCCCAGCGATCGGTGTCGAAGGTGGAGGGCACCATCGGTGTCCCGAGCAGGTAGCGGACCTGACTGCGGGTCATGCCCACCTGCAGCTGATCGACGGCGCGCTTCTCGAGGAAGTTACCCTGCTGGATGTTCATGCGATAAACACAGCCGCCGCACAGGGGCAGAAGCAGTGCGCACAGCAGCGCCGCGAGCACATGGCGCGCACGGGCCGGGGTCGAAAGCGCTCTCATTTGGTCAAACGTCACCGAGATGGAGGATAATGCGCCGCATGATACCGCATCGCACGGGGCGCGCTCGGGCGCCAGCCGGGGAGCATCGAATGGAAGGCAAGGACCTGCGCAAGGCCGGCCTGAAGGTCACTCTACCTCGGTTGAAGATTCTCGAGATCCTGGAACGCAGCTCCACCCGGCATCTGTCCGCCGAGGACATCTATCGCAACCTGCTCGATTCTCACGAGGACATCGGACTCGCAACCGTCTATCGGGTACTCACACAATTCGAGGCGGCGGGCCTCGTGACGCGCCATCACTTCGAGGACGGCATGGCCGTCTTCGAGCTCAATCAGGGTACGCACCACGATCACATCGTGTGCCTCGACTGCGGGCGCGTCGAGGAGTTCATGGATGCCGGCATCGAGGACCGCCAGACCGCCGTTGCGCGGCGGCTAGGCTTCGATATCCGCGATCACTCCCTCATTCTCTACGGGCGCTGCGAGAGGCCGAACTGCGCGTTTCGGAAGAAGGCGACCTGACGTCCGGCTGCTCTGCTTCCGCGCGCTTGAGCATCTCGCGCGCGTGCTCTCGAGCCTTCGCCGTCACCTCAATGCCACCGAGCATGCGAGCGAGCTCCTCGATGCGCTCGTGAGCTGCGAGCTCATGGGCGCTGATCCGGGTGGTGCGACCGTCGGTGAGCTTGCTGACCCGCAGCTGCCGGTGGCCCTGCGAGGCTACCTGCGGCAGATGCGTCACGCACAGCACTTGACCAGAGGCGCCTAAGGCGCGCAGCTCGCGGCCGACGATCTCTGCCACGGCACCGCCGATGCCGGCGTCGACTTCATCGAAGATCATGCAGCGCGCGGTGTGCTGCGCGCATGAGACCTGAACGGCGAGCGACAGACGCGACAGCTCCCCGCCGGAGGCCACCTTGGCGAGCGGCCGCAAGGGCTGCCCCGGATTGGCTGTGACTCGAAACTCGATCTGATCCGCGCCATGCGGCTCGGGCTCCGTGGAGTCGAGGGGCGCGACGTCGACCTGCAGCCGCCCGCCCGTCATGCCGAGCGTCTGCATGCGCGCTGTGATGTCCTTGCCGAGCGCGCGAGCCGCCGTGGCGCGTCTTGCAGAGAGCTGGCTGGCGAGCTCGCGGTAGCGGGTGAGTGCCGCGCTCAAATCCTTGCGCAAGGTGCTGAGATTGCCCTCGGCGTTCTCCAGCACGCTCCGCTCCGCGGCCAGTGCGTGCGCACGCCGCGGCAGCTCGGACGGCGCCACGCGATGCTTGCGGGCGAGCTCCTCGACTGCCGCCAGCCGGCGCTCGACCTGTTCCTGACGGTCCGCGTCGATCTCGAGGCTCTCGACATAGCGCTTGAGCTCGCGTGCCGCGTCCACGATTTGAATCAGCGCGGCATCCACCGAGGTGACGATCGGCCCGATCTTCGGATCCAGGCTGTCCACGCCGCGCAGCGACGCGAGCGCCCGGCTGGCCGTGTCATGGGCGCTGCCCTGTTCAGCCTCGAACAGCTGCCCGAGCGCCAGCTGCGCGCTCTGTGCGAGGCGCCCGCGATTGGCGAGGCGCCCGCGCTCCTCGGTCAGACTTGTAAGCTCCTCCGCGCTGATTGCGAGTGCCTCGAGCTCCTGCACCTGGTAGCGCAGCAATGCCAGGCGCGAGTCGCGATCGCGCGCCTGACTCTCCAGCTCGAGCGTACGATTCAGGAGCGCGAGCCACACCCGGTGCGCGATGGCGACCTGTTCGGTGAGACTCTCGAGACCGCCATATGCATCGAGCAGCTCGCGTTGCGCAGCCGCGCGCGTGAGAGACTGAAACTCGTGCTGGCCGTGGATGTCCAGCAGCAGGTTGCCGGCCTCGCGCAGCTGCTGCAGCGGCACGGCCTGGCCGTTGAGATAGGCGCGCGCGCGCCCGTCGCTCGACACGATGCGGCGCACGGCGAGCTCCTGATCGGCTGCGATCGATTGCGCTTCGAGCCAGCGTTTCAGCTCGACGGGGGCCTGCGCGAGTGAGAAGGAGGCCGAGATCTCGGCGCGGTCGGCGCCGTGGCGCACCACCTCCACGCCGGCCCGCGCGCCGGCGATCAGTTCGAGCGCATCGACGATGATGGACTTACCGGCACCGGTCTCACCCGTAAGGACGGTGAGACCGGGCTGCAGTTCGAGCTCGATCGCATCGATGATGGCGAAGTCGCGAATCTGCAGATAAGTCAGCATTGAAAATGCCTAGCGCGAGTGATCCACATTGCCGCGGCCCCAGTGCAGCTTCGAGCGCAGCAGTCGGAAGTAGTCGTAACCGAGCGGATGCAGCAGGGTGAGCGTCTCGCTCGCCAGCTGCACGCGCATGGCACCGCCGGGCGCGAGCTCGCCGCGCACCATGCCGTCACACACGATCTGGCCGCGCGCGTCGGGCCGCTCCAGCAGACGGATCTCGATCTGGGAGCGCGCGGAGACCACGATCGGTCGGTCCGAGAGCGTGTGGGGAGAAATCGGCGCGAGCACGAGCACCTCGAGATCGGGCGCAACGATGGGCCCGCCACACGACAGGGCATAGGCTGTCGACCCGGTTGCACTCGCCACGACAATACCGTCGCCGGCGTGTGTATTCACGTACCGGTCATCGATCCAGGTCTCAAAATCGATCATTCGCCCCATGGCGAGCCGCTGCAGGACGATGTCGTTCAGGGCGAGGCATTCGCCGGTCGTTCGGCCGCCCGCCTGCGAGCTCGCCCAGAGCAGCGGCCGGCGGTCGGCCTCGCTCTTGCCTTGCAGCGCCGCATCGACGCAGGCGAGCATGTCCTGCGGCATGACATCGGTGAGGAATCCCAGGCGACCGTGATTGATGCCCAGCAGCGGGACTCCATGGCGCGCCACCAGGCCGGCCGCGTAGAGCAGCGTTCCGTCACCGCCGATGGCGATCACGAGGTCGGCGCGCTCGGCGATGGTGCGCTCGTCGACGCGGGAAACCGAGCCCGCGAGGGCCGGCGCCAGCTCCTCGCTCACCAGCACCTCGACGCCGCGCCTCTTGAGATGCGGCAGCAGCTGTGCGATGGACTCCTCGACGCGCGCATCCGTGAACCGGGCGACTAACGCACATACGCGCGCGGGGAAGGGCATCGTGACTCTCGGGCCGTGAACCGTCTATGGCGGTAAGTCGCCGGCGCACTTTGTAACATGCGCTCGATCGTTCCCCAAGGGAAAGAGCCCGTCAAACGTGCACGAATTGGCACTTTGGCAGCGCCGCCGGCGCGCGTCGCGCGCCACGCCCCGCCCCAGCCGCTTTGCTTGACGGTATGCGTGAGGCTCGCTAGCTTCATGGATTGCTATGCCCCATGTCGCCCTAGATGAGCTACTGAGCGAGCGGGCCCAGAGCCTGCTGCGGGTTCTGGTCGAGAGCTACATCAGGGATGGACAGCCGGTGGGCTCGCGCGCGCTATCGCGTGACAGCGGGCTCAATCTGAGCTCCGCCACCATCCGCAACGTCATGGCCGATCTGGAGGAGCTCGGCTTCGTCGCCTCGCCGCACACCTCGGCCGGTCGCATACCGACCGACAAGGGCTATCGGTTCTTCGTCGATACCCTGATGCGCGTGCAAGCGCTCGACAGCGCGGTGCCCGAGGTGCACGCGGAGATTCAGCGCATCCTGGACAGCAGCAACGAGAGCTCGAAGGCGCTGGTCGCGGCGGCCTCGCAATTGCTCTCGAGTGTCACCCATCTCGCAGGTGTCGTGACCTTGCCGAGCACGGAGCAGGCCTCGATCACCCAGATCGAGTTCGTCGGCCTGTCGGAGAACCGCGTGCTCGCGGTGCTGGTGCTGAACGATCGCGAAGTGCAGAACCGCATGATCCAGCTCGAGCGCTACTACTCGCCCGATGAGCTGAAGCGCGCCGCCAACTTTCTCAACGACAAGTTCCGTGGGCGCACCCTGCCGCAGGTACGCCAGGAGATTCTGCGCGAGCTCTCCGAGACTCGCGAGCATCTGAATCAGATCATGATCGATGCGATCACGGTCGCTCAGCAGGTGTTCGAGGCGGGCAGCCCCGTCGGCCTGGAGTACGTCATCGCGGGCGAGACCAATCTCATGGGTGTCGGCGAGCTCTCGAACGTCGAGAAGCTGCGACGACTCTTCGAGGCATTCAACGAGAAACGCGACTTCCTGCACCTCCTGGATCAGAGCCTGCGTGGGGAGGGCGTGCAGATCTTCATCGGCCACGAATCGGGGTACCGCATCCTCGATGACTGCAGCGTGGTGACAGCCCCCTATTCCGCGGGCGATCGCGTGGTCGGGGTGCTCGGCGTGATCGGTCCCACCCGCATGGCCTACGAGCGTGTCATCCCGATCGTGGATCTGACCGCGAAATTGCTCGGGGCGGCCTTGAATTCCCGTCGCTGACCCCTAGAAAAGCGCCATCTCGGGCAGCGGCGGCCGGCTAGGGCCCCGTACGCCCGACGATCGAAGCGTTCAGGAGGCATCTGATGGCTAATGGTGAGCTGGAGGGGTCCGCGGCGGCACAGTCGCCGGGAAGCACCGACAGTGATGCGCAGCTCGAGGAGCTGCGGCGGGCGCTGGCCCAGGCGGAGGAGCGCGCCAACGGCTTTCGGGACCAGTATCTGCGCTCGGTCGCCGAGCTGGACAATATCCGCAAGCGCACCCAGCGCGAGGTGGACAATGCAGTCCGCTCCGGGCTGGAGAAGTTTGCGGTCGAGCTGCTGCCCGTCAAGGACAGCCTCGAGCTCGCCGCGGCGAGCGCCGCGGAGTCGGGCGTACCCAGCTTGGCCGAGGGCCTCCAGGCGACGCTGCGGCTGCTGACCAAAGCCTTCGAGAAGCTCAACATCCAGGAGATCGATCCCCACGGCGAGCCGCTCGACCCTGCGCGGCACGAGGCGGTCATGCTCCAGGACTCTCATACGGCCGAGCCCGACACCGTGTTGCAGGTGGTGCAGCGCGGCTATGAGCTCAACGGCCGGCTGCTACGGCCGGCCCGGGTCATCGTGGCCAGGACCCCGAGCGGCGGGGCCCGCGGTCCGGCCACGGAACAGAATCGGTCCAGTCGCACTTGAATCGTGGCAACCCGCACCCAAAAAAGCCTGAGCGGCCAACGACATATTTCGGAGTAAATCCATGGCTAAGACTATCGGCATCGACCTCGGTACGACGAATTCATGCGTCGCCATCATGGAAGGCGGCAAGCCGCGCGTGATCGAGAACAGCGAGGGTGATCGCACCACGCCGTCGATCGTCGCATTCACGAAGGACTCGGAGGTCGTGGTCGGTGCGCCGGCGAAGCGTCAGGCCGTCACGAATCCGCAGAACACGCTGTTCGCGGTGAAGCGGCTCATCGGCCGCAAGTTCGAAGACGAGGTCGTGCAGCGCGATATCAAGATGGTCCCCTACAAGATCGTCCGCGCCGACAACGGCGATGCGTGGGTCGAGGCGCAGGGCAAGAAGATGGCTCCGCCGGAGATCTCAGCGCGCGTCCTCATGAAGATGAAGAAGACGGCCGAGGATTACCTCGGTGAGACGGTGACCGAAGCCGTCATCACCGTTCCGGCGTACTTCAACGATTCGCAGCGCCAGGCGACCAAGGACGCCGGGCGCATCGCCGGGCTCGAAGTGAAGCGCATCATCAACGAGCCCACGGCCGCGGCGCTCGCCTATGGCCTCGACAAGCAAGGCGGCGACCGCAAGATCGCCGTCTACGATCTGGGCGGCGGCACCTTCGACATTTCCATCATCGAGATCGCCGCGGTCGACGGTGAGCGACAGTTCGAGGTGCTCTCCACCAACGGTGACACCTTCCTCGGCGGCGAGGACTTCGATGCGCGCGTGATTCACTTCCTCGCAGAGCAGTTCCTGAAGGAGTCCGGAGTCGACGTGCGCCAGGATCCGCTCGCGATGCAGCGCCTCAAGGAGGCCGCCGAGAAGGCCAAGATCGAACTCTCCTCGACGCAGCAGACCGATGTGAACCTGCCGTACATCACGGCGGATGCAAGCGGCCCGAAGCATCTCAACATCAAGCTGACGCGGGCCAAGCTCGAATCGCTGGTCGAGGATCTCGTCAAGAAGACGGTCGAGCCCTGCCGCATCGCCTTGAAGGATGCCGGACTTGCCGCGAGCGACGTGGCCGAGGTGATCCTGGTCGGCGGGCAGACGCGCATGCCGCTCGTGCAGAAGTACGTGAAGGACTTCTTCGGCAAGGAGCCGCGCAAGGACGTGAACCCCGATGAGGCGGTCGCTATCGGCGCAGCCATCCAGGCGGGCGTGCTCGCAGGCGAAGTGAAGGACGTGCTGCTGCTCGATGTGACCCCGCTGTCGCTCGGTATCGAGACCCTCGGTGGCATCATGACCAAGCTCATCGAGAAGAACACGACCATTCCAACGCGCGCCGCGCAGACGTTCTCGACGGCGGATGACAATCAGACCGCCGTGACGATTCACGTGCTGCAGGGTGAGCGCGATCGCGCCGCGGATAACAAGTCGCTTGGCAAGTTCGATCTTTCGGACATTGCGCCGGCGCCGCGTGGCATGCCGCAGATCGAGGTGTCTTTCGACATCGATGCGAACGGCATTCTCAACGTGTCGGCGAAGGACAAGGCGACGGGCAAGGAGCAGAAGATCGTCATCAAGGCCTCGAGTGGACTCAACGAGGAGGAGATCAAGCGCATGGTGCGCGACGCCGAGGCACACGCCGAAGAGGACAAGCGCTTCCGCGAGCTCGTCGATACGCGCAACAAGGCCGACGCGCTGATCCATGCCGTCGAGAAGTCGCTGAAGGACCTCGGCGACAAGGTGAGCGGCGAGGAGCGCGTGCGCGTCGAAGCTGCCATGTCCGATCTGCGCACGGCGCTGAAGAGTGATGACAAGGATGTGATCGCCAAGAAGACCGACGCGCTCGCGCAGGCATCCGCCGCCATCGCGCAGCGGGCCTACGCCCAGACGCCCGGCGGCGCTGGTGGCGCCGAGAGCGGCGGTGCAGGGGCTGCGTCCGGATCCGCCGGTGCGGGCGCCGGCGCGGGCACGGGCAAAGAGGATGTGGTGGACGCTGAATTCGAGGAAGTCCAGGACAAGAATCGCAAGGCCTCCTAGGATTGGCCGAGGATTGGCCGTGCAGTCCGCCGAGCGTTGCGCGTGGTTTGAATCGCGTCGCGGATCAACCGCGACGCGGTTTCAATAGCGTTGCGATTTCAGTAGAGTCCGCTCGGGGAGCGAAACACCGCAAGGCACGATGTCAAAGCGCGATTACTACCGGGTCCTCGACGTACCGAAGAGTGCGACTGAGGCAGAGATCAAGAAGGCTTACCGGCGCCTCGCGATGAAGTTTCACCCGGACCGGAATCCGAACGACAAGGAGGCAGAGGAGCGGTTCAAGGAGGCGAAGGAAGCCTGCGAGGTGCTGACGGACTCGCAGAAGCGCGCCGCCTACGATCAATTCGGGCACGCCGGCGTGGAGGCTGCGACGCGCGGCGCGGGAGCGCGCGCGGGCGGCTTCGGCGCGGATGCCTTCGGCGACATCTTCGGTGATGTGTTCGGCGATATCTTCGGCGGCGGCCGTCGCAGCCGCTCGCAGGTCTTTCGTGGCGCCGACCTGCGCTACGAGCTCGAGCTCGATTTGGATCAGGCGGTGTTCGGCCACAACGTCGAGCTCGACGTGGCGAAGCTCGAAGTCTGCGAGACCTGCCATGGCAGCGGCGCTGCGAAGAACACCAGCGCGAGCACTTGCGAGAGCTGCGGGGGCAGCGGCCAGGTGCGAATCTCCCAGGGCTTCTTTCAGCTGCAGCAGACCTGTCCACGCTGCCGCGGCGCGGGCACGATCATCAAGAATCCCTGCGACACGTGCCTCGGTCAGGGCCGGATTCGGCGCAACAAGAAGCTTGCCGTGAAAGTGCCCGCCGGTGTCGACACCGGTGATCGGGTGCGGCTCGGCGGCGAGGGCGAGGCGGGCCGCAACGGCGGACCCCCCGGAGATCTCTACGTCGAGATCCAGGTGCGCGATCATCCGATCTTCGAGCGCGACGGCGAGCACTTGAGCTGCGAGGTGCCGATCAGCTTCGCCACCGCGGCGCTCGGCGGCACCATCGAGGTACCGACGCTCGATGGCGAGGTGGCCATCAAGATTCCCGCTGAGACGCAGTCGGGGCGCGTCTTTCGCCTGCGCGACAAGGGCGTGCGGCCGGTGCGCGGCGGTGGGCGCGGCGACCTGTTCTGTCGCGTCGTCGTGGAGACCCCGGTGCACCTCTCGGCCGAGCAGCGCGAGCTCGTGAGAAAGCTGGAGGAGTCGCTGCGTGGTGGTGGGCAGCGACACGCGCCGCGCGAGCAGGGCTTCTTCGAGGGTGTGAAGCGCTTCTTCTCCGGCGGCGTCGGCGGAGGTTGAGGCGTGCGCCGCGCACTGATCATCGGTGCAGCCGGGCGCATGGGGCAGGCACTCGTGCGCGCGGCGCGCGACCGGGCCGATGTGCGCATCTCCGCGGCCGTCGCCGCGGAGGACAGCCCGCTGCTCGGGCGCGACATCGGTGAGCTCGCCGGCATCGGCGCGCTCGGTGTGCCGCTGGTCGCGGACTTGTCGGGCGCGCTCACCGAGTGCGACGTGGCCATGGACTTCTCGCATCCTGCGGCGACCGCCGCCAATCTCGCCGCCTGCTGCGCCTCGGGCAAGCCGCTGCTCATCGGCACCACTGCACTTGCGCCCTCGTTGCGTCACGAGCTCGAGCGCGCCGCCAAGCACATCGCGCTGCTCGTCGCACCCAACACGAGCCTCGGAGTGACGCTGCTGCTCGAGCTCGTGCGACAGTGCGCGGCGGTGCTGCCGCTGGACTTCGATGCGGAGATCCTCGAGTCGCATCACCGGCAGAAGCGCGACTCGCCCTCCGGTACGGCGCTCGCCCTCGGACATGCCGTCGCGGATGCGCGCGGGCTCGAGCTCGAGCATGTGGGCGTACGCTCGCGCGCCGGCAGCGACACACCGCGGCGCGAAGGAGAGATCGGATTCGCGGTGCTACGCGGCGGTGATGCGGTCGGCGAGCACACGGTGATCTTCGCCGGGTCTGGTGAGCAGCTCGCGCTCACGCACCGCGCCACCGACCGAGCGATCTTCGCCCGCGGTGCACTCGATGCGGCGACGTGGCTTGCCGGACGGCCGCCGGGTCGCTATGGGATGCGCGATATCGTGTTGAGAAACAGCGGCTTATAGGCCAGTCGAGATGCCGCACGACCGGGTAGCGAGGAGGGACTCGGAGCACGCGAAAAAAAGCCGCGCCGTGCATGGACACTCCCGGCCTGGACCCGTAGAATTTCCGCGTAATCCGCAAGGGTTAGTCCATGCAAGGCGGGAGGATGTTCGCTCCGGAACTCCTCCCGCTTTGCACATCTAGGTGCTTGAATCCATACGATCGCGGCACCACGATCGGTGAGGTTTCATCGAACGCGCAACGAACGCGCACGGACTTGGTAAGGGGAAGCGTGGGGTGAATGGACCGGCGGTACTGGCGCTGGCGGATGGCACGATCTTCCGCGGCCAGTCAATCGGAGCGAAAGGCAACAGTACCGGCGAAGTCGTTTTCAATACCGCGATGACGGGGTATCAGGAGATCCTCACCGACCCCTCATACGCCCGTCAGATCGTCACCCTCACTTACCCGCACATCGGCAACACCGGCGCCACGCCCGAGGATCTGGAATCCGGCCAGATCTATGCCGCCGGACTCGTCATCCGCGATCTACCCACTCGCGCCAGCAGCTGGCGCTGCGTCGAATCGCTCCAGGAGTTCCTGGAGCGCGGCAAGCTGGTGGCGATCGCCGGCATCGATACGCGCAAGCTGACGCGTCTGTTGCGGGAGAAGGGCGCTCAGGCCGGCTGCATCATGACGGGGGAGCGTGTGGACGAG
The DNA here is from genome assembly GCA_035501955.1 of Steroidobacteraceae bacterium. Lineage (GTDB taxonomy): Bacteria > Pseudomonadota > Gammaproteobacteria > Steroidobacterales > Steroidobacteraceae > JASHUC01. The sequence continues at coordinate 25,698 of DATJVD010000035.1, read as the reverse complement.
GCCGCGGCCGTGAAGGCCGCGCGCAAGTTTCCGGGCTTGAAGGGCATGGATCTCGCGAAGGTCGTCTCGGTGAAGCGGCAGTATCAATGGAACGAGGGCACTCTCTGGCACGATGCCCGGCGGCCGCTGATCCGCGCACACCAGCGCCTGCACGTGGTTGCCTATGACTTCGGCATCAAGCGCAACATCCTGCGCATCCTTGCCGATCACGGCTGCCGCGTCACGGTCGTGCCGGCCCAGACTCCGGCGCGGGAGGCGCTCGCGCTGTCCCCGGACGGGCTGTTCCTGTCGAACGGACCGGGGGATCCGGAGCCCTGCGATTACGCCATCGAGGCGACGCGCGAATTTCTGACAACGGACGTGCCGGTGTTCGGCATCTGCCTCGGATTGCAGATTCTCGGGCTTGCCTGTGGTGGCCGCACCGTGAAGATGAAATTCGGCCATCACGGCGCGAACCATCCCGTGCAGGACCTGGACAGCGGTCGCGTGCTCATCACCAGCCAGAATCACGGCTTCGCCGTGGATGAGGCATCGCTACCTGCGGAGGTGCGCGCGACGCACCGCTCGCTCTTCGATGGCTCCTTGCAGGGCATTGCATTCAAGGACCGCGCCGCATTCGGTTTCCAGGGACATCCCGAGGCGAGCCCCGGCCCGCACGATCTCAAGCCGCTGTTCGAGCGCTTCAATCATCTGATGCTGAAGCGGCTGCAGAATCAGCTGCGCATGGTCGAGACGGGCGCGCGGCGTCAGGCCGCCGAGCATTGAGGCGGGCGCACACCTTCGATGCGGCGGGCGGCAGCGCGCCGCGTACGGGTCGCGGATCATGAAGAGAACCGACATCCAGAGCATCCTGATCATCGGCGCCGGGCCCATCGTCATCGGCCAGGCGTGCGAGTTCGACTACTCGGGTGCGCAGGCGTGCAAGGCCCTGCGCGAGGAGGGCTATCGCGTCGTGCTCGTGAACTCGAATCCGGCGACCATCATGACCGACCCGGAGATGGCGGATGCGATCTACATCGAGCCGGTCAACTGGCGCACCGTCGCGCGCATCATCGAGAAGGAGCGCCCGGATGCGCTGCTGCCGACGATGGGCGGTCAGACGGCGCTCAACACCGCCCTCGATCTGGTGCGCGAGGGAGTGCTGGAGAAGTACGACGTGGAGCTGATCGCGGCCTCGCGCGCGGCGATCGACATGGCCGAGGACCGCGAGCTGTTCCGCAACGCGATGCGCGATATCGGGCTCGAGGTGCCGCGCTCACGCATCGCGCGCACCTTCGAGGAGGCGCGCGGCGCGGTGGGGGATATCGGCTATCCGGTGGTCATCAGGCCCTCGTTCACGCTCGGCGGCACGGGAGGCGGCATCGCCTACAACCGCGAGGAGTTCGAGACGCTGGTCGAGCGGGGGCTCGATGCCTCGCCGACGCGGGAGATCCTGCTCGAGGAATCGGTCATCGGCTGGAAAGAGTTCGAGATGGAGGTGATCAGGGACCGCAAGGACAACTGCATCATCGTCTGCAGCATCGAGAATCTCGATCCGATGGGTGTGCACACGGGCGACTCCATCACGGTCGCGCCGGCACAGACCTTGACCGACAAGGAATATCAGCGCATGCGCGATGCCTCGGTCGCCGTGCTGCGCAAGATCGGCGTGGACACCGGCGGCTCGAACGTGCAGTTCGCGGTGAACCCGCAGGATGGACGGCTGCTCGTCATCGAGATGAATCCGCGCGTCTCGCGCTCCTCCGCGCTCGCTTCGAAGGCGACGGGATTTCCGATCGCGAAAGTCGCGGCGAAGCTCGCCGTCGGCTACACGCTCGATGAGCTCAAGAACGACATCACCGGCGGCATGACGCCGGCATCGTTCGAGCCCTCGATCGACTATGTCGTCACCAAGATACCGCGCTTCACGTTCGAGAAGTTTCCCGACGCGAACGATCGCCTGACCACGCAGATGAAATCGGTCGGCGAGGTCATGGCGATCGGCCGCACCTTCCAGGAGTCGCTGCAGAAGGCGCTCCGCGGGCTGGAAACCGGTCTCGATGGCCTCGGTGAGCAGCTGACCCCACCGCTGTCCGATGAGATGGTCGGACGGCTCGAGTACGAGCTGCGCGCGCCCGGTCCCAATCGGCTGCTGTTCGCCGCGGACGCGCTGCGCGCCGGCTGGGCCTTCGAGCGCATCGCCGAACTCACCCGCATCGACCCGTGGTTCCTCGCGCAGCTGCAGGATCTGGTACGCGACGAGCAGCGGGTGCGCGACCGCGGGCTCACGGGGCTCAACGCGGAGACGCTGCGTGGCCTGAAGCGCAAGGGCTTCTCCGACAGCCGGCTCGCGAAACTCGTGGGCGTCAAGGAGCGTGCCGTCCGCCAGCGCCGTCACGATCTCGGCGTCCGTCCGGTTTACAAGCGCGTCGACACCTGCGCCGCCGAGTTCGCCACCGCGACCGCCTACCTGTACTCGACCTACGAGGAGGAGTGCGAGGCCGAGCCCACCGAGGAGCGCAAGATCATGATCCTCGGCGGCGGTCCCAATCGCATCGGTCAGGGGATCGAATTCGACTATTGCTGCGTGCACGCTGCGCTCGCGCTGCGCGAGGATGGCTTCGAGACCATTATGGTCAACTGCAATCCCGAGACCGTATCGACCGACTACGACACCTCGGACCGGCTGTACTTCGAGCCGCTGACACTCGAGGACGTACTCGAGATCCTGGCGAAGGAGCGGCCGCTCGGGGTGATCGTGCAATTCGGCGGACAGACTCCATTGAAGCTGTCGCGCGCGCTCGAGGAGGCCGGCGCGCCCATCATCGGCACCACACCCGAGTCGATCGACATCGCCGAGGACCGCGAGCGCTTCCAGCAGCTCGTGCGCACGCTCGCTCTCAAACAGCCTGCGAACGCCACGGCGCGCAACGAGGAGCAGGCCGTGCGGCTCGCGCGCGAGGTCGGCTATCCGCTCGTCGTGCGGCCCTCCTACGTGCTCGGTGGCCGCGCGATGGAAGTCGTGTTCACCGAGGACGATCTGCGCACGTACATGCGCGACGCGGTGCACGTCGCCAACGACAGCCCGGTGCTGCTCGATCGCTTCCTGGATGTGGCCATCGAAGTGGACGTGGATGCCGTGTGCGACGGTGATGACGTGCTGATCGGCGGCATCATGGAGCACGTGGAGCAGGCGGGCGTGCATTCCGGGGATTCGGGCTGCTCGCTGCCGCCCTACAGCCTCGCGCCGGAGATCCAGGCGGAGCTGCGTGAGCAGACGCGCAAGCTCGCCCGCGCGCTGCACGTGGTCGGACTGATGAACGTACAGTTCGCGATCCAGAACGGTGTGATTCACATTCTCGAGGTCAATCCGCGCGCCTCGCGCACCGCGCCCTTCGTCTCCAAGGCAACGGGAATGCCGCTCGCCAAGATCGCCGCGCGCGTCATGACCGGGCGCAAGCTCAAGGAGCTCGGCGCACTCGAGGAGCGCGTGCCGCACTACTTCTCGGTGAAGGAAGCGGTCTTTCCGTTCGTGAAGTTCCCCGAGGCCGATCCGATCCTCGGTCCGGAGATGAAATCCACCGGTGAGGTCATGGGAACGGGACGCACGTTCGGCGAGGCCTATGCGAAGGCGCAGGCGGGCTCAGGCGTCACCTTGCCGCGGCGCGGGGTCTGCCTCATCAGCGTGCGCGACCGCGACAAGCCCGGCGCCATCGAGCTCGCGCGCAAGCTGATCGAGCGCGGCTTCGAGATCGTCGCCACGGCGGGCACGGCGCGTACCCTGCAAGAGGCTGGGATCGCCTGCCGCCACGCCAACAAAGTGCGCGAGGGGCGCCCGCACATCGTCGACATGATCAAGAATGATGAGATCGATCTCATCGTCAATACCACCGAGGGCAAGCAGGCAACGCGCGAGTCCAACTCCATCCGCCGCGAGGCCGTGCACCGCCGCGTGACCTACTACACGACGCTCGCCGCGGCGTTCGCCACCTGTGAGGCGCTCGATCATCTCGATGAGGTCGAGGTCAATCGCCTGCACGATCTGCATGCAGAGGCGCATCCCGCATGAGACGTACCCCGATGACGTTGCGCGGCGCAGAAGCGTTGCGCGCGGAGCTCAAGCGACTGAAGAGCGAGGCGCGCCCCACCATCATCAAGGCGATCGCCGATGCGCGCAGCCACGGCGATCTGTCCGAGAATGCCGAATATCACGCTGCGCGCGAGCAGCAGGGCTTCATCGAAGGCCGCATCAACGAGATCGAGTCGAAGCTCGCGAACGCCGAGATCATCGACCCCAGTAGTCTGCCAAACACCGGCCGGGTGGTCTTCGGCGCAGTGGTCGAGCTCGAAGACCAGGACGAGGGCGGCCGCGTGGTCTACCAGATCGCGGGCGAGGATGAAGCAGACATCCGCGCGGGCCGCATCTCGATCACCTCTCCCATGGCCCGAGCTCTGGTGGGCAAGTCTCAGGGCGATGTCGTCGATGTGAGCACGCCGGGTGGAAATCGCTCGTACGAGATTGTTGCGGTGCGGTATCAGTAGTGCGCCGTGGCGCGGCGCAGCAAAAGCAGCTCCCAGTGGCTCCGGGAGCACTTCAACGACCCCTTCGTACGACGCGCCCAGGCGGAAGGCTGGCGCTCACGGGCCGTGTTCAAGCTCGAGGAGGTCGACCGCCGGGAGAAGCTCCTGCGATCGGGTCAGGTGTGCCTCGACCTCGGGGCCGCGCCCGGTGCCTGGAGCCAATATGCGCGGCGTCGCGTGGGCCCGAGAGGTCGGGTAATCGCCACCGACATCCTGGAAATTGAGCCGCTCGAGGGCGTTGAGTTCATCATGGGAGACTTTCGCGACGAAGCGGTGTTCGAGCGCCTGCTGGCGCTCCTCTCGGAACAGCGCGTGGACGTCGTGCTCTCCGACATGGCGCCCAACCTGAGCGGAATCGATGCCGTGGATCAGCCACGCAGCATGCATCTGAGCGAGCTGGCGCTCGATATGTCACGCCATGTCTTGAAGCCCGAAGGCACTGCCCTGATCAAGGTGTTTCAAGGTGCCGGTTTCACGGAACTGATCGCTGCGGCGCGCAAGGTTTTTCGCGGCGTAAAGCTGCTGAAGCCGGAATCCTCACGGGCACGCAGCCCCGAGCTTTACTTGCTGGCTAAGCACTTGCGCTTGGTGTAGGTTCGAGACTGGGTGTTTCTCGATGCGTGACGCAGTCCACATGAGGTTCAGGAATTGAACGATTTGACGAAAAACATCCTGCTTTGGGTGGTCATCGTTCTGGTGCTGCTGGCGGTTTTCAGCCGCTACATGCCCTCGGTCGGGCAGCCGGAGCAGATCCGCTATTCAACCTTTCTCGACGACGTAAAGCAGAACCGGGTGGATTCGGTCGTGATCCAGGGGGACATGATCTACGGCACGCTGCGCGACAAAACTCAGTTCAAGACCTACAACCCCGAGACCGACTACTCAGCGCTCATCGGCACGCTCGAGAAGGCGAACGTCTCCATCGAGGGTCAGCCGCCCAAGCAACCCAATTTCCTGGCGCAACTGCTGCTGCAGCTCGCGCCCGCACTGCTCCTCATCCTGGTATTCGTGTACATGCTGCGGCAGATGCAGGGTGCCTCCGGAGGACGCGGCGCCATGTCCTTCGGCAAGAGCCGCGCGCGACTCCTCGGAGAGGATCAGGTCAATGTGACCTTCGCCGACGTGGCGGGCGTCGACGAGGCGAAGCAGGAAGTGGCCGAGATCGTGGACTTCCTGAAAGATCCCGGCAAGTTCCAGAAACTTGGCGGCAAGATCCCGAAGGGCGTCCTCATGGTCGGCTCGCCCGGCACCGGCAAGACCCTGCTCGCCCGTGCGATTGCCGGGGAGGCCAAGGTCCCCTTCTTCACCATCTCGGGCTCTGATTTCGTGGAGATGTTCGTCGGCGTGGGTGCCTCGCGCGTACGCGATATGTTCGAGCAGGCGAAGAAGCACGCCCCCTGCATCATCTTCATCGATGAGATCGATGCGGTGGGCCGGCATCGCGGTGCGGGCCTCGGCGGCGGTCACGACGAGCGCGAGCAGACTCTGAATCAGCTGCTGGTGGAGATGGACGGCTTCGAGGGCAACGAGGGAATCATCGTCATTGCCGCGACGAACCGTCCGGACGTGCTCGATCCGGCGCTGCTGCGGCCGGGTCGTTTCGACCGTCAGGTCGTGGTGCCGCTGCCCGACGTGCGCGGCCGCGAGCAGATCCTGCGCGTTCACATGCGGCGCGTACCGCTCGCGGAGGACGTGAAGCCGGGGCTCATCGCGCGCGGCACGCCGGGCTTCTCCGGTGCGGATCTGGCGAACCTGGTGAACGAGGCGGCGCTGTTCGCCGCGCGCGCCAACAAGCGCATCGTGGGCATGGAGGAATTCGAGCGCGCCAAAGACAAGATCATGATGGGCGCCGAGCGGCGCTCGATGGTCATGAGCGAGGCCGAGAAGCGCATGACGGCCTATCACGAGGCTGGCCATGCCATCGTCGGCATGACTGTTCCCGAGCACGATCCGGTCTACAAGGTGACCATCATCCCGCGCGGTCGCGCCCTGGGGGTCACTCAGTTTCTGCCCGAGCAGGATCGCTACAGCCTCTCCAAGCGCCGTATCCAGAGTGCGATCGCCACGTTGTTCGGCGGGCGTATTGCCGAGGAGCTGATCTTCGGCGTGGATGCAGTGACGACCGGCGCCTCCAACGACATCGAGCGGGCGACCGAGCTGGCGCGCAATATGGTCACGAAGTGGGGCCTGTCCGACAAGCTCGGGCCGCTCACCTACTCCGAGGAGACCGGCGAGGTATTCCTCGGGCGCAGCGTCACGCAGCACAAGCAGGTGTCCGACGAAACGGCGCACGCGATCGATGAAGAGGTGCGCAACGTGATTGAGGACAACTATCAGCAGGCGCGGCAAATCTTGACCAGCTCGCTCGAGAAGCTGCACGTGATGGCTGACGCGCTCATCAAATACGAGACGATCGACGAGCAGCAGCTGAAGGACATCATGGCCGGCAAGCCGCCGAACCCGCCGAGCGGATGGGATGACACGTTGACGAACAAGCCGCCGACGACTCCTGGGAAGCCTGCGGCCGGTCAGCCCGGTCCCATCGGCACACCCGCTGGCCAGCACTGAGCGGCCGGCAGCGCGCGGGGAGCTACTCCGGCGCGACCTTTCGCTTCGAGCGTAAGGGCTGCGGTCACGGGCTCGTATGCTGCTCCGCTGCGCCGATAAAGTGCTCGACCTGACCCGTCCCACGATCATGGGCGTGCTCAATGTCACGCCCGATTCGTTCTCCGACGGCGGGCGTTTCGACGACCCAGAGCGCGCTCTCGACCAGGCGTTGCGCATGGTCGCGGAGGGAGCGGCGATCATCGATGTGGGCGGCGAGTCCACGCGGCCGGGGGCCTCCGCGGTGTCGCCGGAGGAGGAGCTCAGGCGCGTGGTGCCCGTGGTCGAGCGGCTCCGCGCGCGCACCGCCGCAGTGATCTCCGTGGATACGAGCAAGCCCGAGGTGATTCGCGCCGCCGCGAGCGCCGGAGCCGGTCTCATCAACGATGTGCGTGCACTGCGCGCGCCGGGTGCGCTCGAGTCGTGCGTGGCGAGCGGCTGTGCCGCCTGCCTCGTGCACATGCAGGGCGAGCCTGCGACCATGCAGCAGCGTCCGACCTACTCGGATCTCGTGGGTGAGATTCAGACGTTCCTCATGCAGCGCGTGCAAGCGTGTCGCGCGGCCGGTATGGCCGCGGAGCGCCTGGTCATCGATCCGGGCTTCGGTTTCGGCAAGACCCTCGAGCACAACCTCGAGCTGCTGCGCCGGCTTCCCGAACTCACCGGCAGCGCTGTGCCGGTGCTCGTGGGTGTGTCGCGCAAGGCGACGGTCGCCAGCCTCACGGGCAGGCCCGTGAGCGAGCGGCTCTATGGCAGTCTCGCGCTGGCGGCGCTCGCCGCGTACAACGGTGCGCTCATCATCAGGGCACACGATGTCGCCGCCACGCTCGATGCAGTCAAAGTGGCGCAGGCCGTGCGCGCGGGGCGCGCTTCAGGGGAGGCGTCAGCATGACGCGTAAGTTCTTCGGCACCGACGGCATCCGCGGACGGGTGGGCGAGCACCCGATGACGGTCGACTTCGCTTTGAACCTCGCGAGCGCCGCGGCCCGGGTGCTCGCCGCCGGCGGCGGCAAGGTTCTGATCGGCAAGGACACGCGCCTGAGCGGCTACATGTTCGAGTCGGCGCTCGAGGCCGGCTTCGTCGCCGCCGGGGTGGACGTGATGCTGATCGGACCTCTGCCCACGCCCGGAATCGCATACATGACGCGGCGCTTCGAATGCAATTGCGGCGTCGTCATCAGCGCCTCGCACAATCTGTACGACGACAACGGCATCAAGTTTTTCGACGCGCGCGGCGTGAAGCTCTCCGACGAGCTGGAGGAGCAGATCGAGACCGAGCTCGAGCGCGGGGCCATCACACGCACCTCGCGCAGCCTCGGGCGCGCGACGCGCGTCGACCGCTCACGCACGTACTATCAGGAGTTCTGCGCCTCGACACTGCCGGCGGGCATCGATCTCAGCGGCCTGAAGATCGTGATCGATTGCGCCAATGGTGCCGCCTACAAAGTCGGCCCGCGCCTGCTGGCCGATCTCGGCGCGGAGATCGTGCCCATCGGCTGCTCGCCGAATGGCCGCAACATCAATGACGGCTGCGGCTCCCTTGCGCCGCAGCTGCTGCAACTGACGGTGCCCGGCGTGCGCGCCGGTGTGGGCATCGCCGTGGACGGCGATGGCGATCGGCTCGTGATGGTGGATCATCTCGGACGGGTCGTCGATGGCGATCAGCTGCTCTACATCATTGCGCGGGCACACAAGCGCAATGGCAGCCTGCGCGGCCCCGTGGTCGGTACCGTCATGAGCAATTTCGGTCTCGAGCTCGCCTTGCGCGCCGCGGGCATCGAGTTCCTGCGCGCGGCAGTGGGCGACCGCTATGTGCTTGCATTGATGCGCGACAGCGGCAGCATGCTGGGAGGGGAGACCTCCGGACACATTCTGTGCCTGGACAAGACCACGACCGGCGATGCGCTCGTGAGCGCCCTGCAGGTGCTGGCCGTGATGCGGCAAAGCGGACAGACCCTGGCAGAGCTCGCCTCCGGAATGTCGAAGTTTCCGCAGGTGCTCCTCAACGTCAAAGTCTCCAAGCGATTCGATCCGAAATCGGTGCCGCGCGTCGGGGATGCAGTGCGGCGGGTCGAGGAGCGTCTCGGCAACGAGGGACGCGTGGTGCTCAGGCCCTCGGGCACCGAGCCCGTCATTCGCGTGATGGTGGAGGGCCGTGACGAGCAGGCGACCCGAGCGTACGCGGCGGAGCTCGCCGAGGTGGTGCGCTCCGCGGCCGACTGACGCGGCGGGCGAAAACCGCTATCATCCGCGCCCCGAATTTGGCGCCCGGTGCTATGCGCACTTCTGTCGTCGCAGGAAACTGGAAGATGCACGGCTCGCGCGCCGAGAACGCCCGTCTCATCGAGACGCTTGCGGCGCAGTTTCCGCCCGAGCCACGCGCGACCTGCGTGATCTGCCCGCCGTACGTGTATCTACAGGAGATCGCACGGCTGCTGCGCGACGAGGAGCTGCCCGCGCAGCTCGGGGCGCAGGACGTGTGCGCGGAGAGCCAAGGGGCCTACACGGGCGAGGTGGCGGCCGCCATGCTCAAGGATGTGGGCTGCAGCTACGTCATCGTCGGGCACTCGGAGCGGCGCGCGCTCTACGGCGAGGATGACCACCTGGTCGCGCGCAAGTTTGCCGCGGCCCAATCCAAGGGTCTCATTCCCATCCTGTGCGTCGGCGAGCAACTCACCGAGCGCGAGGCGGGACACACGCGGGCGGTCGTCTCGCGCCAGCTCGAAGCAGTCCTCGAGCTCTGTGGCACGGAAGCCCTGGCGCGCGCGATCGTCGCCTACGAGCCGTGCTGGGCGATCGGTACGGGGCGCAATGCGAGCCCCGAGCAAGCGCAGGAGGTGCACGGTTTCATCCGTGGCCTGGTTGCGGCGCGCAATGATAGAATTGCGGCCGAGGCACGCATCCTCTACGGCGGCAGCGTCAAGGCCGCAAACGCCGCGGAACTGTTTGCAATGCCGGACGTCGACGGCGGTCTGATCGGCGGTGCCTCGCTAAAGTCCGATGAGTTCCTGGCAATCCTAGCCGCGGTGCGCCGCTGAGGGGCATAGTTCTCGATGTTGCGTCTAGCTTTGACCCTGGTGCAGTTCTTCTGTGCGATGGTGATCATCCTGCTGGTGCTGATCCAGCGCGGTAAGGGCGCCGATGCGGGCGCCGGCTTCGGGGCGGGAGCCTCGGGCACCGTCTTTGGTGCCCGCGGGGCGGGTACCGCTCTATCGCGCGCGACGGCGATCTTTGCCGCAGTATTCATGGCGAACAGCCTCGCGCTCGCCTACGTTGGTACGCACAAGACGACGGCACCGCAGTCGATCCTTGACACCGCGGGTGAGGCGCCCACTCGGACGGCGCCGGGGACGTTGCCGAAGGGCGGCACGTCCGTACCGACCCAGCGCGTACCGACACAGACACCGCCTGCGAGCTTGCCCGGCACGCCGTCGTCGGGCGCGCCGGTGCCTGGTTCATCCACGCCGGGGACACCAGCGACGGGATCGGGGACGAGTGAGTCGGGATCGCGAGCACCGCTTCAGCCACCGTCCACGCCGAGCTCCGCTCCGCCTGCGACGCCAGCGAGTGGTGGCGGGACGCCGCAAAAATGACGGTGGCAATGCGCGTGCGCGCGCATCGCCGCCGACTGTTACAAACATTCCGCGTGCCGACGTGGTGGAATTGGTAGACACACTAGCTTGAGGGGCTAGCGGCGCGAGCCGTGTCGGTTCGAATCCGACCGTCGGCACCATGATATGATTACGCCGATCCAGCCCGGCGCGACCCGCGCCGGGGGATAGCCAATCATGCCTGCGAACTATCTTCCGGTACTGATCTTTCTGATCGTGGCCGCGGCGCTGGCCGCGCTGCTGCTCGGGCTCGGCACGGGGCTCGGCCGGTTCTTCGCGCGCTTTCCCAAGGACAGGGACAAGCTCTCGCCCTACGAGTGCGGCTTCGAGCCCTTCGAGGACTCGCGCGTGCGCTTCGACGTGCGCTACTACCTCGTCGCCATCCTGTTCATCGTCTTCGATCTGGAGATCGCCTTTCTGTTTCCGTGGGCGGTCGCCCTCAACCGGATCGGTCTGTACGGCCTGATCGCGATGGGGATCTTCCTCGCGATCCTGATCGTGGGCTTCATCTACGAGTGGAAGAAGGGGGCCCTCGAGTGGGACTAGAGGCGGAGGGCGCCGAGGGCTTTGCGCAGCGTGGCTTCCTCACCACGCAGGTCGACAATCTGGTGCACTGGGCGCGCACCGGGTCGTTGTGGCCCATGACCTTCGGCCTCGCTTGCTGCGCGGTCGAGATGATGCACGCCGGTGCCTCGCGCTACGATCTCGATCGCTTCGGTGTGGTGTTTCGGCCCAGTCCGCGCCAGTCGGACGTGATGATCGTCGCCGGCACGCTCGTCAACAAGATGGCTCCGGCCCTGCGCAAGGTCTATGACCAGATGGCCGAGCCCCGCTGGGTGATCTCGATGGGCTCGTGCGCGAACGGCGGCGGCTACTATCACTATTCCTACTCGGTGGTGCGCGGCTGCGACCGGATCGTTCCGGTCGATGTCTACGTGCCCGGCTGTCCGCCCACCGCCGAGGCCCTGGTATACGGCATCATCCAGCTGCAAAAGAAGATCGCGCGCACGAGCACGATCGCCCGGTAGCGCATGAACGTAGAGGCACTGGCTCAGAAGGTGGACGCGCAGCTCAAAGGGCAGTTGCGCCGTGTGCCGGCGCTCGCCGAGGAGCTTGCCTACGAGGTCGATCCGGATGCGTTGCTCGATGTGTGCCGTACGCTGCGCGATGCGCCCGAGCTGCGCTTCGAGATGCTGATGGATCTGGCCGGAGTCGATTACCTCGACTTCCGCGCCGATGAGTGGCAGACACAGGCGGCAACCCGCACGGGTTTCAGCCGCGGCCGCTTGGACTACGAGGAGTACGAGCACAGCCCACCGCCGGTGCCTGCCGCGGGCGCCCGCTTTGCCGTCGTCTATCATCTGCTGTCACTGACCCACAACGAGCGCTTGCGGCTGCGCGCGCGCTGCGCCACCGATCAAGAGCCGGTGCTGGATTCGGTGGTGGGAATCTGGGCCGCGGCGAACTGGTTCGAGCGCGAGGCGTTCGACCTCTTCGGCATCCTGTTCCGCGGTCATCCGGACCTGCGCCGCATCCTCACCGACTATGGCTTCATCGGGCACCCGTTCCGCAAGGACTTTCCTTTGAGCGGCAATGTCGAGGTGCGCTACGACCCCGAGCGCGGCCGTGTCATCTATCAGCCGGTGAGCATCGAGCCGCGTGTGCTCGTGCCGAAGGTGATCCGCGAGGACAACCGCTACAACCCAGCGCTCAAGGACAACCCGGTGTCGCGCTCATGAGCGATGCCGCAGCGAGTGCGGTCACCGAGATCCGCAACTACACGATGAACTTCGGGCCGCAGCATCCGGCCGCGCACGGCGTGCTGCGCCTGGTGCTGGAGCTCGATGGCGAGGTGGTGCAGAAGGCCGATCCGCACATCGGGCTGCTGCATCGGGCGACCGAGAAGCTCGCCGAGTCCAAGCCCTACAACCAGTCGATCGGCTACATGGACCGGCTCGACTATGTCTCCATGATGTGCAACGAGCACGCCTACGTGCTCGCCATCGAGCGGCTGCTCGGCATCACACCGCCCGAGCGCGCACAGTACATCCGCGTGCTGTTCGATGAGATCACGCGCATCCTCAATCACCTGCTGTGGCTCGGCTCCCACGGTCTCGACATCGGCGCGATGACCGTGTTCCTGCTGTGCTTCAAGGAGCGCGAGGAGCTGATGGATCTGTACGAGGCGGTGTCCGGCACGCGCATGCACGCGACGTACTACCGCCCCGGCGGCGTCTATCGCGATCTGCCCGATTCCATGCCGAAATATCAGGCATCGAAGTGGCGCTCGCAGAAGGATGTGGATCGTCTGAACGAGGCGCGCTCGGGCTCGATGCTCGACTTCATCTGGGCGTTCACCGAGCGCTTCCCGAAGGCGATCGACGATTACGAGACGCTGCTCACCGACAACCGCATCTGGAAGCAGCGCACGGTCAATATCGGTGTCGTGTCCCCGGAGCGCGCGATGCAGCTCGGCTTCTCCGGCCCGATGCTGCGCGGCTCGGGCATCGCCTGGGATCTGCGTAAGAAGCAGCCCTACGAGGTGTACGACCGCATGGACTTCGACATCCCGGTCGGCGTGCACGGTGACTGCTACGATCGCTACTTGGTACGCGTCGAGGAGATGCGCCAGTCAGTGCGCATCGTTCGTCAGTGCGTGCAGTGGCTCAAGGAGCATCCGGGCCCGACGATGATCGACGATCGCAAGGTGCGCCCGCCCCGCCGCGAGCGCATGAAGGACGACATGGAATCACTGATTCATCACTTCAAGTTCTTCACCGAGGGCTACTGCGTGCCCGAGGGTGAGACCTACGCGGCGATCGAAGGGCCCAAGGGCGAGCTTGGCGTCTACCTCGTATCCGACGGCGCCAACAAGCCGTATCGGCTCAAGGTGCGCGCTCCAGGGTTTCCCCATCTCGCGGCCCTCGACGAGATGGTGCGCGGCCACATGCTGGCGGATGTGGTGGCGGTGATCGGCACGCAGGACATCGTGTTCGGGGAGATCGATCGTTGATGAACGCCGTCAACGCAAGAGCGGCACTGCTCAGCGAGCACACCCGTCGCGAGATCGACCACTGGGTCGCGAAGTTTCCCCCCGGCCGCCAGCGCTCGGCGGTGCTCTCGGCGTTACGTGTGGCTCAGGAGCAGAACGAGGGCTTCCTCACGGGCGAGCTGATCGAGGCGGTTGCCGACTACCTGCGCGTCACGCCGGTGCAGGTCTACGAGGTTGCAACCTTCTATTCCATGTACGTACTGCACCCCTGCGGGCGGCATCACGTGAGCATCTGCACCAACATCTCCTGCTGGCTGCGCGGTGCCGAGGAGCTGGTCGCGCACGCGGAGCGCAAGCTGGGCATCCGCCTGGGCGAGAGCACCGCGGACCGGCGCATCTTCCTCAAGCGCGAGGAGGAGTGCCTCGCGGCGTGCACGGGCGCGCCGATGTTGATGGTCGATCACATTTTCCACGAGCACCTCACGCCCGAGAAGCTCGATGCCATCCTGGACGCGCTGAAGTGAGCGCGGGCGCCGACGGCGAGCTCCTCGCGCGCTACGAGGAGAAGATGAACCTGACGGTGTTCGAGCCGTTGCGGCTCGAGCGCCCATGGACGCTCGCGACCTACCGTCAGATCGGCGGCTACGAGGTGTGGGAGCGCATCCTGCGCGAGAAGACCCCGCGCGAGCAGATCATCGAGGCGGTGAAGGCATCCGGGCTGCGCGGCCGCGGCGGCGCGGGCTTTCCGACCGGCACCAAGTGGAGCTTCATGCCGCGCACTGCGCCCATGCAGAAATACGCGGTGTGCAACTCGGACGAGAGTGAGCCTGGCACCTGTCACGATCGCGACATCCTGCGTTTCAATCCGCACTCGCTGATCGAGGGCATGGCGATCGGCGGGTATGCCATGGGCGCCACGGTGGGCTACAACTACATTCGCGGCGAGTTCCTCGGTGAGCCGGTGCCGCGCTTCGAGGCAGCGCTCCAGGAGGCGTACGAGGCCGGCCTCCTGGGCAAGAACATCCGCGGCTCGGGCGTCGATTTCGACTTGCATACCTTCGTCGGTGCCGGGGCGTACATCTGCGGCGAGGAGACCGGCCTGCTCGAGTCGCTCGAGGGCAAGCCGGGCAAGCCACGCTTCAAGCCGCCGTTTCCGGCCAATTTCGGCCTCTACGGCGCACCCACGACGATCAACAACACGCTGAGCTACGCCTCCGTGCCGACGATTCTGCGCAAGGGGCCGGAGTGGTTCATGGCGCTCGGCCCGAAGAACTCCGCCGGCACGGTGATCTATTCGGTCTCGGGTCATGTGGGTCGAGGCGGAAACTTCGAGCTGCCGATGGGCATTCCGTTTCGCGATTTGCTGCAGCTCGCCGGGGGCGTATGGAAGGGCCGCAAGCTGAAGGCGGTGATTCCCGGAGGCTCATCGGTGCCCGTGGTCCCGGGCGAGGTGATGATGGGTCTGAACATGGACTACGACTCGCTGCGCGGTGCCGGCTCGGCGTTCGGCACCGGCGCCGTCATCGTCATGGACGAGACGACCTGCATGGTGCGCGTGCTCGAGCGCATCGCGCGCTTCTACATGTCGGAGTCCTGCGGGCAGTGCACGCCCTGCCGCGAGGGCACGGGCTGGCTCAATCGCATGTTGAAACGAATGGTCGCGGGGCAGGCACGGCGCGAGGAGCTGGCGCTGCTGCTGGATGTCGCAAACCGCATCGAGGGTCACACCATCTGCGCGCTCGGCGATGCGGCGGCGTGGCCGGTGCAGAGCTTCCTCAAGCACTTCCGTCACGAGTTCGAGTACATGATCGACCACGGCGGACGCAGCATCACCGAGCAGCAGGGTCTGGCGGCGGCCTGATATGAGTGACGACCTGGTCAACATCGAGGTGAACGGCGTGCCCATGAAGGCGCGCAAGGGCGAGATGATCATTCGCGTCACCGATGCGAACGGCGTCTACGTGCCGCGTTTCTGCTATCACGAGAAGCTCAGCATCGCCGCGAACTGCCGCATGTGCCTGGTCGAGGTGGAGAAGGCGCCGAAGCCACTGCCGGCTTGCGCCACTCCGGTCGCCGAGGGCATGAAGGTGTTTACCGCCTCGGCAAAGGCCACCGGCGCGCAGCGCGCGGTGATGGAATTCCTGCTGATCAATCATCCGCTCGACTGCCCGATCTGCGATCAGGGAGGTGAGTGCGAGCTGCAGGATCTCGCCGTCGGCTTCGGCCGCGACATCTCGCGCTTCAGCGAGCGCAAGCGCGTGGTGAAGGATGAGAATCTGGGGCCGCTCGTCTCGACCGACATGACGCGCTGCATTCAGTGCTCACGTTGCGTGCGCTTCACGGAGGAGATCGCGGGCATCCAGGAGCTCGGACTGATGGGCCGCGGCGAGCAGGAGGCCGTGCGCTCCTTTCTCGAGCGCACCGTCGATCACGAGCTCTCCGGGAACATCATCGATCTGTGCCCGGTGGGCGCGCTCAACTCCAAGCCGTTTCGCTATCGCGCCCGCGCCTGGGAGATGGCGGCGCATCCGCTCGTCTCGCCCCATGATGGCGTCGGCAGCAACCTGTTCGCGCATGTGCTGCGCGGCCGGCTCATGCGCATCGTTCCGCGTGTGAACGAGTCCATCAACGAGGCCTGGATCGCCGACCGCGACCGCTTCAGCTACGAAGGGATCTACAGCCCGGATCGTGTCACGGCGCCCATGGTGCGCACAGCGGCGGGATTGACGCGCGTGGAGTGGCCGGCGGCGCTGCAGAGCACGGTGGAAGCGTTGCGCGCGGGCGGCGCCAACCTCGGTGTGCTCGCGAGCAGTATGAGCACGCTCGAGGAGCTCTATCTGCTCAATCGGCTGACGCGCGGACTCGGATCGAGCAACATCGACCACCGGCTGCGCCAGCGTGATTTCCGCGATCAGGACGCCGACCCGCCGTTTCCGAGCCTCGGCATGTCCATTGCCGACGTCGATCGGCTGGATGGGCTGCTCGTCGTGGGCTCGAATCTGCGCCGGGAGGTGCCGCTTCTCGCCCACCGTGTTCGCAAAGCGGCGCGACGCGGGGCCCGCGTGGCGTTTCTCAATCCGGCGCGCTTCACCTATTACTTTCCGCTGCATGCCTACCGCGAGTGTCCACCCGCAGACCAGGTGGGCGATCTCGCAGCCGTGTTGGCCGCGGCAGCCGCGGAGGCCAAGCAACCCGTCCCGGAGCATCTTGCGAGCATCGTGGCGGGTGCGGCCGTGGCGGATGAGCACCGCGCGCTGGCCGCCGCGCTCGCTGCCGGTGAGCGTCGCGCGGTGTGGCTCGGAGCTCTGGCGCTGCGCCACCCGGCCTTTGCCGATTTGCGCGCACTCGCGGCAGGACTTGCCGCAGTCACGGGCGCAACGCTCGGCGTGCTCGCCGAAGGCGGCAATGCGGCCGGCGCGTATCTGGCAGGCGCCGTGCCGCACCGTGAGTGCGGCGGTGATCGCTCCTCCGGCTCCGCAGGGCTCACGGCGGCGCAGATGCTGCGACAGCCGTTGCGGACCTACCTGCTCTTCGGCGGCGTGGAGCCGTGGCTCGATGGCCTCGGCAGCGATGCGCTCCGCGCACTGGCGGCCGCCGGGCAGGTGATTGCGGTCACTCCCTACGCGAGCGAGCAGCTCAAGCAGATCGCGCACATTCTGCTGCCCATCGGCACGTTCGCGGAGACCTCGGGTACGTTCGTCAATCTCGAGGGCACCTGGCAGAGCTACACGGCGGCCGCGAGCCCGTATGCCGAGGCGCGCCCGGGCTGGAAGGTGCTGCGCGTGCTTGGCACCGAGCTGGCGCTGCCGGGCTTTGAGTATCAGTCCTCGGCGCAGGTCTGCGACGAGCTGCGCGCCCGCTGCGGATCGAATGGGGCGACGCCGTATCGTGGCTCGCATCGGGCGGCGCTGCCCGCTGGGCAGCCAGCCGCAGTCACCGATGTGCCGATGTACCAGGTGGATGCGCTCGTGCGCCGGGCGCCGGCATTGCAACGCACGGCCGAAGGCCGTGCCCAGCCGGTCACGTACTGAGACCCGAGGCCGCAGTGCTCAATAGCTTCGCAACGACCTGGTTTTCGCTTCCCGACTACGTGCGCTCGACGGTGTGGATTCTGGTCGTGACGGTCGTGCTCATCATCTCGGTCGCGTATCTCACGCTCTGGGAGCGCAAGGTGATCGGCTGGATGCAGCTGCGGCGCGGGCCGAATCGCGTGCGTTTGTTTGGCATCTTGCCCGGCGCCGGCCAGCCGTTCGCCGACGTGTTCAAGCTGCTGATGAAGGAAGTGGTCGTTCCGGCGAACGCCAACAAGCTGCTCTTCCGGCTCGCACCGGCGATGGCTCTCGTGCCGGCGTTCGCGGCCTGGTCGGTGATTCCGCTGTCTCCCGATCTCACCATCGCGAACATCAACGCCGGACTTCTATTCTTGCTCGCGCTCACCTCCGCGGGCGTGTATGGCGTCATCCTCGCCGGCTGGGCATCGAACTCGAAGTACGCGTTCCTGGGCGCCATGCGCTCGGCAGCGCAGATCGTCGCCTATGAGATCGCGATGGGCTTCGCGCTGGTCGGCGTGCTGATGGCTTCGCGCAGCCTCAACCTCGGGGATATCGTGCACGAGCAGCACGGCGGCCCGCTTTCCTGGAACTGGTTCTGGCTGTTTCCGCTGCTCATGGTGTACTTCATATCCGGGGTCGCGGAGACCAATCGCGCGCCCTTCGACGTCGCCGAGGGCGAGTCCGAGATCGTCGCCGGCTTTCATGTCGAGTACTCCGGGGTGGCGTTCGCGCTGTTCTTTCTCGCCGAGTACGCGAACATGATTCTGATCTCGGCGCTCACGGCGGTGTTCTTCTTCGGGGGCTGGCTGTCACCCTTCGACGGCTGGCCCGGGGTGGGCGAGACCGTTCTGGCGCGTCCGAGCTTTGGCTGGCTCGCGGGCAAGATCTTTCTACTCTTGTTCTTCTTTCTGTGGTTCCGCGCCACCTTTCCGCGCTATCGCTACGATCAGATCATGCGCCTCGGGTGGAAGGCGCTGATTCCGGTCACGCTGGTATGGATTTTCGTCGAGATGGTGCTGGCGAGCTACAAGGTCGGCCCCTGGTCCCACTAGAGAAGGCGTGTTCATGGCCATCAACCCGATCAAGACGTTGCTGCTCTCTGAGCTCTGGAAGGGAATGTCGGTCACGCTGCGCACCTTCTTCTCTGGCAAGTACACTCTCAACTATCCTGAGGAGAAGACGCCGCAATCGCCGCGCTTCCGCGGCCTGCACGCGCTGCGGCGCTATCCCAACGGCGAGGAGCGCTGCATCGCGTGCAAGTTGTGCGAGGCGGTGTGTCCTGCCGTGTGCATCACGATCGAGTCGGATGTCGGGACGGATGGCACGCGGCGCACCACGCGCTACGACATCGACCTGTTCAAATGCATCTACTGCGGCTTCTGCGAGGAGGCCTGCCCGGTGGATGCCATCGTGCTCACCCGCATCCATGAGTACCACATGGAGCACCGGGGTGAGAACATCATGTCCAAGGACAAGCTGCTGGCGGTGGGCGAGCGCTACGAAGCGATGATCGCCACCGACAAGGCGGCGGACGCACCTTATCGCTGAGCGCGAGAGCGAAGCCCATGCTCGTACAGATCCTGTTCTACTGTTTCGCCGCGGTGCTGGTCGCAGCCGCGCTGGGCGTTATCGTGGCGCGCAACCCCGTGCATTCGGCGCTCGCCCTGGTCCTGTGCTTTCTCACCAGCGCGGCCATCTGGCTGCTGATCGGCGCCGAGTTCCTCGCGATCGTGCTCGTGCTGGTGTACGTCGGCGCGGTGATGGTGCTGTTCCTGTTCGTCGTGATGATGCTCGATGTGAATCTGGAGGAGCTGCGACGCGGCTTCACCCGCTTCGCCTGGCTCGGCTGGCTCACGGCTGCCGTCGTGATCCTCGAGATCGTCGGCGTGGTACTCGCGCGTACCTTCGGGGTCAACGTGTCGAGCGGACCGACCCCCGAGCCTGCAAGCTACAGCAACACCACCGAGCTCGGCAGTGTGCTCTATACGCAGTTCGCTTACCCCTTCGAGCTCGCGGCCATGTTGCTGCTGGTGGCGATCGTCGCCGCGATCGCGCTCACCATGCGCAAGCGCGCCGGTCACAAGGCCCAGGACATCAGTCGTCAGGTCGCGGTGCGCGCCCGCGATCGCGTGCGCATCGTGCCGATGGCCCCGGAGAAGCGCCCGTGATCTTTCTGGAGCAGTGCCTGTGATCTCCCTCGCGCAGCTGTTGTCGCTCTCGGCGGTACTGTTCGCGCTCGCGGTCGCCGGCGTCTTTCTCAATCGCAAGAACGTCATCCTGCTCCTGATGTGCGTCGAGCTGCTGCTGCTCGCGGCCAACTTCAACTTCATTGCGTTCTCGCGCTATCTCGGGGATATCCGCGGCCAGGTGTTCGTGTTCTTCGTGCTCACCGTTGCGGCCGCCGAGTCCGCCATCGGGCTTGCGATTCTGGTCGTGCTGTTTCGCGAGCGTCACAGCATCAACGTCGAAGATCTGAACACGCTCAAGGGATGAGTCGCACATGAATCCGGGGGTGCTGCTCACCATTGCGTTCCTGCCGCTGCTCGCGGCGCTCATCGCCGGGCTGGGCGGCCGGCTGATCGGCCGCGCCGGAGCCCACAGCGTGACGATAGCCGGCGTGGCGATCTCCTGTGCGCTCTCAGTGTACGTGCTCAAGCAGATCGTCGTCGATCACGTACCGGACTTCGATGCACCGGTCTACTCGTGGCTGGTGAGCGATGGCGTGCGGATGCAGGTCGGCTTTCTCATCGACCGGCTGTCCGCACTCATGATGGCGGTGGTGACCTTCGTGTCGCTGTGCGTGCACGTCTACACCATCGGCTACATGCGCGATGATCCGGGCTACACGCGCTTCTTCTGCTACATCTCCGTCTTCACCTTCTCGATGCTGATGCTGGTGATGTCGAACAACTTCATGCAGCTGTTCTTCGGCTGGGAAGCAGTCGGCTGCGTCTCTTACCTCCTGATCGGCTTCTGGTACACGCGCCCGAGCGCGACCTTTGCGGCGCTGAAGGCCTTTCTCATCAATCGCGTGGGCGATTACGGCTTCGTGCTGGGCATCGCCGCCGTGCTCTACTTCGTGGGCTCGCTCGACTATCGGGATGCATTTACCGCCGCTCCACACCTGAGCACGCAGAGCCTGCAGCTCACCGCGACCTCCTCGGTCTCCGCCACCACCCTCATCTGCATCTGCCTGTTCATCGGTGCGATGGGCAAGTCAGCGCAGGTGCCGCTGCACGTGTGGCTGCCGGACTCGATGGAGGGTCCGACGCCGATTTCGGCTCTGATCCATGCGGCCACTATGGTAACGGCGGGCATCTTCATGGTGGCGCGCATGTCGCCCCTGTTCGAGTACTCCGAGACCGCGCTGTCCTTCGTGCTGGTGATCGGCGCGACCACGGCGCTCTTCATGGGGCTGCTCGGGGTGGTCAACAACGACATCAAGCGCGTCATCGCGTACTCGACGCTCTCGCAGCTCGGCTACATGACCGTCGCGCTCGGGGTGTCCGCATACTCGGGCGCCATCTTCCATCTCATGACGCATGCCTTCTTCAAGGCGTTGCTGTTCCTCGCCGCCGGGTCGGTCATCATCGGCATGCACCACGAGCAGGACATGCGCAAGATGGGCGGCCTCGCCAAGTACATGCCTTGGACCGCGGTGACCTGCTGGATCGGCGCGCTCGCGCTCATCGGCACGCCCTTCTTCGCAGGCTTCTACTCCAAGGACGCGATCATCGAGGCGGTCGCCGCCTCGCACCGCTACGGCCATGAATATGCCTACTGGTGC
This sequence comes from Steroidobacteraceae bacterium, assembly GCA_035501955.1. Taxonomy (GTDB): domain Bacteria; phylum Pseudomonadota; class Gammaproteobacteria; order Steroidobacterales; family Steroidobacteraceae; genus JASHUC01. Next base: position 4,092 of record DATJVD010000035.1, on the reverse strand, counting down.
GTGCTCGGCGGCGTGTTCGTCACTGCGCTGTACACCTTCCGCATGCTCTTTATGACCTTTCACGGTCCGGAGCGCTTCCGCTCACAAGAGCTGCATCACGAGGAGGCAGCCTCCGAGGAACACGCGCAGCACGGCGGCCCGCCCCATGAGTCGTCATGGGTGGTGCTCGGGCCGCTGGTGGCGCTCGCCATACCCTCGGTGGTGAGCGGTGCGATCACGATTGCACCGCTGCTCTTCGGCGGCTATTTCGGCAACTCGATCTTCGTGCTGCCGCAGAACAATGTGCTGCACGAGATCGGCGGTGAGCTGTCCGCTCCCATCTGGCTGAACTTCGCGCTGCAAGGTCTGCGCGCGCCGACGTTCTGGGTGGCCCTGGCGGGAGTCATCACGGCGTGGCTCTTCTTTCTCAGGAAGCCCGCGCTCGCGGATGCCACGGCGCGCATCCTGCGGCCGCTCTACAGCCTGCTCGAGCACAAGTACTACTTCGACTGGTTCAATGAGCACGTCATTGCCGCTCTGGGGCGGCGCCTGGGCGAGGATCTCTGGCATGGTGGCGACGAGGGAGTCATCGATGGGGCGCTCGTCAATGGCAGCGCGGCGGCGGTGAGCCGCTTCGGCGGTATCTTGAGGCTCATCCAGAACGGATATCTCTACACCTATGCTTTCTGGATGATCATCGGCCTCGCCGTGCTCATAGGCTGGTTCCTCCTGCGTCACTGAGCTATCCGGTACATGCTGCAAGGTCTCGATCTGCTCTCGGTTCTCATCTGGCTGCCCATCCTCGCGGGCATCGTCGTGCTGCTGCTGGGGGACCGCTCCATCGTCCTCGGCCGCTGGCTCGCGCTCGCGGCCTCGCTGCTGACGCTGCTCGCATCGTTGCCCTTGCTGGCGGCATTCAACACCGCGACGCCAGCCTTTCAGTTCGTGCAGCGCCGCACCTGGATTCCTGCGTTTCACGCGGATTACTACCTGGGCGTCGATGGCATCTCGTTGCCGCTCATCGTGCTCACCGCCTTCATGACCGTGCCGGTCGTCATCGCCGGGTGGCGCGTGATCGTGAACCGTCCGGCCCAGTACTACGCGGCCTTCCTCATCATGGAAGGGCTGATGATCGGCGTGTTCGCCGCGCTCGATTCGCTGCTCTTCTATTTCTTCTGGGAGGCCATGCTGATTCCGATGTTTCTCATCATCGGGATCTGGGGCGGCCCGCGCCGCGTGTACGCCACGATAAAGTTCTTCCTGTACACCTTCCTCGGGTCGGTGTTCATGCTCGTGGCGCTCATCTATATGTACGTCAAGGCGGGCAACTACGAGATCGCAAGCTTCCATGCGCTGCCGCTCACCCTCAACGAGCAGCGCTGGATCTTTCTCGCTTTCCTGCTCGCCTTCGCTGTGAAGGTGCCGATGTGGCCGGTGCACACTTGGCTCCCGGATGCGCACGTCGAGGCCCCGACCGGCGGCTCCGTGATCCTGGCGGCGATCATGCTGAAGATGGGCGGCTATGGCTTTCTGCGCTTCACCCTGCCCATCACCCCGGATGCGAGCCGCGAGCTCTACCTCCTGATCATCGCGTTGTCGCTGGTCGCGGTCGTCTACATCGGTTTCGTGGCGCTGGTACAGCAGGATATGAAGAAGCTGATCGCCTACTCATCCATCTCGCACATGGGCTTCGTGACCCTCGGCGCCTTCGTCGTCTACGCGATCGTACTCAACACCGGGGGAGTGCAGGGCGCGGCGCTCGGCATGGAAGGCGCGATGGCGCAGATGATCTCCCACGGTCTGGTCTCCGGCGCGCTGTTCCTGTGCGTCGGGGTGCTCTATGACCGGGTGCACAGCCGCGAGATCGCAGCCTACGGAGGCGTGGTCAATACCATGCCCCGTTTTGCCACCTTGATGGTGATCTTCGCGCTGGCGAATGCCGGACTGCCGATCACCTCGGGATTCGTCGGTGAGTTCATGGTAATCCTCGCGAGCTTCCGCGCGAGCTTCTGGTTCGCGCTGCTCGCTGCCATCACGCTGGTGCTGGGCGCCGCCTACACGCTCTGGCTCGTCAAGCGCGTGGTATTCGGGCCGATCGCCAATCGCAATGTCGCACAGCTTGCGGATCTCGATGGTCGCGAGTTCTTGATTCTCGGGGTGCTGGCGGTTGCCGTGTTTCTGATGGGCGTGTGGCCATATCCGCTCGTCAACTTGATGGACGCAAGCGTGCATCACCTGGTCAATCAGGCCGTCGCCACGAAGTTGCCGCTGTGAGTTCCATGGCTGAACCCACCACCTGGGCTGCCGCTGCACCCGCCATAGCCGAGATCTATCTGGCTTTTGCCGCGTGTGTCGTGCTGCTCGTCGATGTATTCGCGGGCGAGCGCCGGCGCGGACTGGTCGCAACGCTGACGATCTTCGCCCTCGCGCTCGGCGCTGCCCTGCTGGTCGCGTTCGGTCAGGTGAGCGGCCGCGTCGTGCTGTTCAACGGCCTGTATGTCGCCGATCCACTCGCCTTCGTGCTGAAGCTGGCGGGATTTCTCTTCGAAGCCATCGTGCTGCTGTATTCGCGCGTGTACATGGAGCAGCGCGGCATTCTGCGTGGCGAGTACTACGTGCTCTCGTTGACCGCGCTGCTGGGGATTTTCGTACTGGTGTCGGCGAACAGTCTGCTCACCGTGTACATCGGCGTGGAGCTGCTCGCACTTTCGGTGTACGCCATCATCGCCTTCGATCGTGATAACCCGATCGCGACCGAGTCGGCGATGAAATACTTCGTTCTGAGCGCCATTGCCTCGGGCGCGCTGCTCTATGGCATGTCGATGCTCTACGGCCTGACCGGCACGCTAGCGCTTGACCAGCTCGCTTCTCAGCTGCGCGGGCCGCTCAGCCCTGGAATCATTCTGGGCATCGTGTTCGTCGTGGTGGCGGTCGCCTTCAAGCTGGGCGCGGTGCCCTTTCACATGTGGCTGCCCGATGTCTATCAGGGTGCGCCCACGAGCGTGACGCTCTTCGTGAGCTCGGTGCCGCAGATTGCGTACTTCTCGCTCGCTTTGCGCCTGCTCGGGTATGGGCTCTACGGCGCCGTGGACGAATGGTCGCAGATGCTGGTACCGCTCGCTGCGCTCACTCTCATCGTTGGTAATGTGGTCGCGATCGTGCAGACCAACCTCAAGCGGATGCTCGCGTATTCCACGATCGGCAACGTCGGCTTCATCCTGGGTGGCTTCGTCGCCGGCACACCCGCAGGCTACAGCGCTGCGCTCTATTACACGCTCGCGTACGTGGTCATGGTGCTGGGCTCTTTCGGCGTCATCCTGCTCGCAAGCCGCAAGGGCTTCGAGGCGGACAAGCTCGATGACTACCGCGGTCTTTATGCGCGGGATCCAATGCTCGCGCTGGTCATGCTGGCGTTGATGTTCTCGACGGCCGGTGTGCCGCCCTTCATAGGCTTCTGGGCGAAGCTGCGCATATTTCAGGAGCTCTGGGCGACGCATCATCCCTGGCTCGTCGTGATCGCCGCGGGCGCCTCGGTGATCGGTGTCTTTTATTACCTGCGGGTCGTCAAGCTGATGTATTTCGATCCGCCTGCAGCGGAGCTGCCGGCCACGGCTTCCGGGGTGGGAGTGCGCATCGCCCTCGGAATCAACGGCCTTGCGGTGATCATTTTGGGGGTGCTGCCGGCGCCACTGCTCGATCTGTGCGCGAGGCTGCTCAGGTAGTCCTTTCGGGGCGCTTTCGCGGCCCTCGGCGACTTGTGCCGCTCGCCCGGCCAGGGACGCGGCCCGGGGTGTCGAATCGGCCTTGACAGGACCGGGCTCGGCCCCAGGTTTCGGGGTGATTGCAACTTAACGGGCGTCGTGCATAGAATGCGCGCCCTTCCGGTGCGGGGTGGAGCAGTCTGGCAGCTCGTCGGGCTCATAACCCGAAGGTCGCAGGTTCAAATCCTGCCCCCGCTACCATCTGCACCCATGTCTATTCCGATGACATGGGCGACGGTTTATACCGGAGACATGGGTGACAGTTTCGCGGCGAAGGGGTTCTCCGCGCTCTCGATCCGACCTGTCTCATCATCGAAGTAACCCAGATCGTACTGCATAAAGCTCACGAGCC
>DATJVD010000034.1:0-2331 GCA_035501955.1 Steroidobacteraceae bacterium | reverse complement strand
CAGACCCCCGAGCTCATCGTGAAGCTCGCGCGACAGCGCGGCCTTCTCCTGCTCGGCCACCGACTGCAGATGGGTCGAGAGCTCCGAGAGCTCCTCGGTACGCAGCTCCACCAAGTGCTCGAGCTCGGCCTGTCGCGCGGCGAGCTGCTCGGTTTCGCGCTCCTTGGAGCGCAGCTGGCGCAACGTCAGGCGGCTCAGCAGCAGCAGCAGTCCGGTGCTCGCGACGAGTGCCGCGCTCGTCGTGGCGATGCTTCCCCAGCGGTTGACCTGCCAGCGGCGGCTGGCGTCGACGGCCTCGGCGCTGTCATGCGCCTCGATCTTGCGCACCAGATCGTCGATCTCCGACATGGTCGAGGCGCCGAGGTCGGTGCGAATCATCGCGAGGGCCGCGGCTCGGCCGCGGATGCCGAAGGCCTCGATGGTCCGGCGCATCTCGTCGAATTTCGCGTTGCTGAGCTGCTCGAGGCGCGTGACGTCGGCGCGCGTCGGCGCGCGGGCACCGGCGTAGGCGGCATCGAGCCGCTGCAGCGCGCCGTCGCAGCTCGCCGCGGCCTGCTGGAAGGGAGTGAGATACTCCGCGTTGCCGACCAGGATGTAGCCGCGCTGGCTACTCTCCGCCTGGCGCAGCAGTTGCCAGACATCCGCGAGCGCCTGCTGCCGCTGGGCAGTCAGCGCAATCCGCGTGCTCGCCTCCTCGAGGCGCCGCTGCCCCAGCTGGGCCGCCACGAACAGGCCGACGACGGTCGCAAGCAGCAACGCGACCACCAGCATCTGGCGGGCGACCGAGTTCATCGTGGGAATAATACCGCGTGCGCTGTGCTGCAGTGCGACGGAGCCGCCGTAGGAGTTCCCTGACGAGCGCAGCGGTCATGAGCCGACGCCCAACCGGGTGTTATACCGGTACTGCCAAGCTCGCGCGGAGAATAGGCTGCCGCCCAGTTCCTGATGTGCGTCTCGAGAGGAGTCCCAGACCGTGGATGCCGCATCGGTGGTCCAGCTCAGGCGCACCAACGATTCCCGTACCCGCGTGCTGGAAATCTCGGCCCAACTGCGTGCGGCCGTCGCCAACGGCGACGATGCCGCCATCGTCCGTCTGCTCGGAGACCTGTTGCGGTTCAAGGGATCGAGCCGCGCACAGAGCATTGCACTCCAGCACCGCGCACTGCAGAGCCTGGTGCACCTGCTGCGCTCAGCTGCCATGAATGACGAGCTCACGGGCCTCAACAACCGCCGCGGCTTCATCCAGTGCGCCACCCGGCTGCTCGACGTGGCGGTCCGGGACCGTTGTCCCCACCGCCTCATCTATATCCATCTCACCCCGCAGGGCGCCGCCGCCGTGCCGTTGATCACGCTGCGCCAGATGGGCAACAGGTTGCGCGATCTCTTTCCGGATTACGGCGTCCACGAGGCGCTCGGGCGCATCGGCGGCGGTGAGTTCGCCGCCTTGACGCCCCGTGTCGAGTATCTCTCGCGCGATTCGATTCTGGAGCACATTGCTGTGCCTGCGCCGGGCTCGGGCATGCGGCTCGAGGTCGGGATCGCGCATTTCGATCCCCTCAATCCGCTGACAATTGACGAACTGCTCGCCAGAAGCGCGCAGCAGGCCATACAGGCGCGCTCAACGGCGATTCGAACTGCGTCCTCCGCGACAGGCCCCCCCATGCGGAGTGGCGCATTGCTGACGGTCTCGGGGCGGCGGCAATACAGGTCGTGCGAGGACTGACACGGCGCTCCCGCCTCTGAGACCGCTTTTTCTTTACACCCTGTAAGTGATCACGCAGCGCCCCGGAGGAATCAATGGCCATACGAAAGCCCATCGCTCGGACAATCCTCGTTCTGCTTGGGCTCATGCTCGTTGTGCCCGGATGCGTCGTCGAGCCGCGTGAGGGCTTCTACGACCGTGACCATCATCGCTGGTGGCACGAGCACGCATGGCGCGAGTGCGGCGATCGCGACGAGCATTGCCGGGACTAGCACCCCTGGCGTCCGAGCTCTCATAAAGCGTCCCGCGGGCCTCGAACCCGAGATCCTGCCGCCTGTCTCAAAACGCTGGCATTGCAAGCTGGATTATCCCTCGGTCAGAAGGCCGGCGGGAAAGCCGCCGTCGTCGGCTCGGGTGCGGGACGCGGCTCTTCCACGCTAACATCGCGCATGCACTATTACTTTCCGGTCGCGGCTCCGGCTCTCCTGGGGCTCACGCTGCTGTTCGCGGTCGTCGCCGGCTTCGTCGCCGCGCGCGTCCTCAGCTTCGCTTCGGCCAGCATGGGACTCGCCCCTTCCACCATGATGGCGGTGCTGCTCGCCTCGCTGCTCGGCAGCTACATCAACATC
>DATJVD010000033.1:0-10405 GCA_035501955.1 Steroidobacteraceae bacterium | reverse complement strand
CTGCATCGAGGCCGCTTCGACCTGACGCTCACGAGCGACCTGGTGGATTCGCTGCGGCGCGAGCCGCCGATCCTTATTTGGATCGATTGCGACTTGTACACCTCGGCGCGCGTCGTCCTGGAGCGGCTCCTTCCGGTGTTGCGCTCCGGATGCGTGCTTTATTTCGACGAGCTCAACAACATGAACTTCGGTTCGCGCCTGACCGGGGAGGCGCGCCTGGTCCATGAGATCAACGCCGGGCTTCTCGGCGAGGATATCGAGCTGGTGCATGATCCCGAGCTGTCACTGAGCTCGCGGCGCCTCTACCGCTTTATCCGGCTCTCGCCGGGGCTCTCCTTCCTGCGCGAGAAGGACAATAACCCCAACTTCACGCGCATGCCGAAGAACGGCTCACCCCTGCCGTAGAGGCACTCTGCTGTCGCCGGTAACCGCCGCGACACTCATTGCAGCTGGACCCGTGCCACATTGAACGAATCGAACTCGTTGTCGGCGCCGTTGTTGATGCCGGAGAAGACCGCCCACAGAGTCTTGCCATCGGGGCTGATCCACTTGGTCGGAAAGTTGACTCCGAGCGCAGCGCCCGCCGTCTCGTTGAATCCGCCCCAGTCATCGTAGTAGGCGAGGGTGTCCCAGGGACCCCACGGCGCGCGAGACTCGAAGAAGCCGATCTGTCCGGCGTGCTCGCCGTGAAATGTGCTCAGCAGGTAGCGCCCGAGCGGGGCGTCGTAGACCACGGAGGCAGTGGCGTACACGCCGGGTGCGACATTCCCGTCGACGAACACAGCGGCCGCACTTTCTTTCATTGGGGACCAGCGCGCCGCGCCACTCGGATCGACGCCTGCGAAGTACTCGAAATGCCCGGACGTGGCAGGATCGGCCATGAGATCTTCGATGCGCACTCTGCGCAGATAGAGGTGAGTGGGGTCCTGCGTAAGATCGCCCTGGTAGTAGAAATAGACGTGTGCGGGATCGAAGGCTCCCGCGTAGTCGGCGCCGAACTGTAGCGTGCTGCCGAGGTCGTTCGCGCTGCTCCACGGGGCGATCTGCCACGTCCGGCCCAGATCGGCTGACCAGGCAAGCGTGCGCGCGCTCGGGTTGTCTTCGCCCTTCACGGTCGGATCGGAACAGTTGCAGTTGGCGCGCGTCCACAGGCCGCCTTGCGCGTACAGCACGCCGTGGATCGCGATGAGATCGTCCACCTTGCCACCGAAGCTCGCCTGGTGTTCGGCGAAGGCAGGTGCCTGTCCCCATACGTTCTGGCCGGCGATGCTCGCCGTGTTGCCGGTTTGCGGGAAACCGCTGATGCGCGCAAATCCCAGGCTCGCACGTCCGGTTGCTTTGTTGCGCTCCGTGCCGTTGAAGCCGCCACCATCGCCCCACGCTGCATACAGGTTGCCGTCCGCAGCCCAGGTCGTGGGCCACAGATCACTGCCCACGGCCTTGCGATGACTCACCACCGTTGAGAAGTCCCACTGCATGCCGGCACTGATCTGGCTGTGGGGATACGGAGCTTGCGGAGGTGGCGTCCGAAGTACGCGAAACGCGATGCCCTGCATTAGGTACCAATCGGCCGCGCTCTGCAGCGCGGCGGACTCGTAGGCACCCGGTGGGCCTGCCAGCCGGTCCGCGAGCAGCGCGAATCCGCCCGCGAGCAGCCGCTGCGTGTAGCCGGGTCCCGGGCCTTGCAGAGCTTGGCCGGTGAATGCGCCGACGACGAGCAGATCCTCGGTCGCGGAGGTGATGAGCGACCCGCCCCGCGCGGTCTCCGCGCGTCCTGCGGCGCCCGAGACATGGTCGATCGGACGCTGGGGGTCGATCCCGTGGTACTCGGCGACGAGCACGCCGCCATGGTGTATCACCCCATCAAACATCACCTGCACCGCATTGCGTCCCGCGTACGCGTGTTTGATGCGGCTCGCGTAGTACACCGCCTGTGTCGCCAACCCCGCGCTCGCGAGCTCATGGGCGCGCAGATAGAGGTTGCCGCTCGCATCCGTGACCGAGACCACTCGCGAGGTCGTGTCATCCCAGTCAATGAACACCACGTTGAGATCGTCCGCCGATTGCGTGCTCGGGAAGCTCACGGTGAGCGTGCTCTGCGGGCTCTGCGGGCTCTGCGGGCGCTGCGGGCTCTGTTGGGCGCTCAGCGTGCGGGCCGCGCCCTGCACGTAGCTCGCGGCCGCAGCCGGCGCGGCGGCAACCGCCAGCAACACGCACGGCGTCAGCGCGCGCAGAGCTCAGGCCTCAGCGGGCTCATCGCAAGACGAATCCGTCCGTCCTTCTGCGGCCGCCGGAGCGACGACGCTCAGGGCCGGACCAAAGCGCCGGACGAGTGGGATCGGCTGTGCGCCGATCGGATACGCGCCGCATGCGCATGCGCCTATCATCGTGATGTTTGTAGGCGCAACGGCACCGATCGCCGAGCGGGCAACGTGCCAACGGCAGGCGCGGCGCGTCGAGCGACAGATAGCGGCGCCCCCGCAACTCCTCGGCCATTGCACAGGCGCCGTCGCAGGGGACGACCGAGACGGCGTGATAGGGATGGCTGATGTGATAGGGATGGGTGATGTGATAGTGCGTGGCAAGCGCCGGCGCGCGCACAGGCTTTCTGCCCAGCAGCTTGGTCAACGCGGATTTCAAGGCCACCCACAGCATGAGCGTGATCGAGCGCGGCCCGTGTCTCTGCGGTCGACGCATCGAGTTTACACGTGCGTGTACAACTCGTGCCAGCCGCGGCACGGGACGTGCAAGTACCCCTTTTTCTGTGTTGTACTTCCTTACATTATTGATGAAGCCTCGCCCGGAAATCCCAGATTACAAGGGAAAACGCGGGTTGTGGCAGCTGTAAGCGTAGTGTAAGTTTGCTCACCTTCTGCCGACAACTATGGAAATTCAAACATGAAGGTCGCCATTGTTGGCTGCGGTCTGATCTCTGACATTCATCTCAAGGCGGCGACCAGCTATTCCGGCGCGCAAGTCGTGGGACTCGCGGACAAGGACATTGCCCGCGCGCGCACCCAGGCCGCGCGCTTCTCCATCCGCCAGGCCACGAGCGAGCTGGGCGATCTGCTCGCGCAGCAGCCCGACGTTGTCCACGTCCTGACCCCGCCCGCATCGCACGAGTCGGTGACGATCGCGGCCCTGGAGGCCGGCGCCCACGTGTATGTCGAGAAGCCAATGGCGATCTCCGAGGCGGCCTGTGAGCGCATGACACGAGCGGCGGTCGCCGCCAATCGACAGCTTTGCATCGGGCACTGCTGGGTGTATTCACCGGCGATGCGGCAGGCGAGCGAGTTGCTCTCATCGGGCAAGGCAGGAGCGGTTGTCCAGGCGGCAGCGAGTTTCAATTTCGACCTGCGCCGGTCCCCGAACTTCGGGAGTGGTCATTGGTCGGGGGAGATGCCGGGAGGTCTGGCCGAGGATGTGGCGATTCACCCGCTCTCGGCGCTGATCCATGTCCTCGGGGCGCCGCATCGCACCTATGCGCTCAACCGGGGCGCTATAGCGGACGATGGCCGGCCCCCCGATGTGCGGGCCCTCGTGGAGGGCGAGCGCGGCCTGGGGACGCTGGCGTTGTCTTTCCGCGCGCGTCCGGATCTTGCGATGCTCGACCTGTGGTGCGAGCGCATGTTGCTCCGATTGAACATATCCAGCATGACTCTGACGACTTACCGGCAGCTGCCCTTTCCACGCAAGATCTCGCTGGCGATGGCGAATCTGGATGTCGCGAGCCAGCTCGTCGGCGCCACGATAGGCACCGCTTGGCGGCTGCTGCGACGCAAGGTCGACGGCTCTTACGGCATCGTGCCGCTCGTGCACGCCTTCTATGCAGCGATCGAAGCGGGGCAGTCCGCTCCCGTCGGTCCGGCCGAAGGCCAGCAGGCGGTGCGCGTGCTGCGCTCCATCTGGCCCCTGGCAAGCACGAGCAGCTCGCCCGCGCTCGGGGTCGTGGCTTGAGGGCACTGATCACCGGGGCGACGGGCTTCGTCGGCTCCCGTCTCGTGTCAACTTTGCTCAAGCGTGGGGATTCCGTGCGCATTCTTGCGCGTTCGGAAGCCAAGGCGAGGGGACTGCGCGCGGCCGGAGCGGAAGTGCGCATCGGCGACCTGGCAGAGCCCAACACCCTGCAGGGTATTGCCACGGGCATGGATGTCGTGTTTCACCTCGGCTCGGCAATCAGCGGCGACGTGGCAACTTTCGAGCGGGTGGACGTCCAGGGCACCGAACGCATGCTGAGCGAGGCCCAAGGTGCCGGTGTCAGCCGCTTCGTCTACGTCGGTACGCTCGCCGGCTACCCACTCGCCGCCAAGGGTGACGGCGCGGTGATCGACGAGCGCTGCCCGTTCGATGAGACCGGTCGGCTCGGCAATTACGCGCGCGCCAAGGCGCGTTGCGAGCAGCTGGTGCTTGCGGCAAACGGCCGCGGCAAGCTCGAGACCGTCATCGTGCGGCTGGGCCTCGTGTGCGGCCCGGGCACCAGCATCTTTCCCCCGCACGTGTGCCGGGTCATTGGCTCCGGCCGGGTCATTCTGTTCGGCAAGGGCGATGTTCCCTTACCGCTCACCTTGGTCGACAATGCGGTGGACGCGCTCGTGCTCGGGGGCACCGTGCCGGGCATCGCCGGTGAGGCATTCAATATCGTCGACGATGAGGTCCTTACTCAAGCCGATTATCTGCAGCTGCTGCGCCGCTGCACGGGCGGCGTGCCGAGCGTGGTGCGCTTGCCGCGCGCCGCCTACTACGCGATCGGCATGCTGACCGAGCTTGCAGCCGCCGCGCGGCACAAGGAGCCCGAGACCAACCGCTACCGCATCCGCACCCGTCTCACGCGTGTGCGTTGGGACTGTTCGAAGGCCGCGCGGCTGTTGCAGTGGCGGCCGCGTGTCAGCCTGCGCGAAGGATTGGAGGATGCGTTCCGGAAATTTGCAGCCGACCGATCGGCCAGCTGACGCATTGCGAGCGAGTCTTGCGGGTGACCCCGAGCGCTCGTGGGCCGAGGGCACCCGCATAGCGCTCGGTGGCGATCTGCGCCTGCACGAGCTGCGCTCGCTCGACTTGCTGCACGCGGCGCGCGCGCCCTGGACGGATCTCGTGCAGCGCGTCGCAAATGCCACGCCGTTTCAAACATGGGAATGGGTGGTGGGCTTTGCACGCTACGATCGCAGCCAGCCGCGCGTGCTCGTCTGGGAACACGTCTCCGGGCGCTGGGTGGGCGTGCTGCCGCTGTGCGACCGGGGCTCACTCCTGCCCGGCATCAAGCGACTCGAGCTGATCGGCGCGCGCCTGTCCGACTATCCGGGCCTGCTCGCTGAGTCTGCCTGGCGCGCGGCCTGCGAGCATTCCGCACGCGCCTGGCTCGCGCGCCTGGCTCAGCGACCGATCGCGCTGCTGCGGGGGCAATTCGAAGTGCCGCCGCCGTGGCTGCCGGCGCTGCCGTACCGGGTGCTCGCGCAGGATGCCGCGATCGTCGTGCCGCTGCCCTCTGACATGGAGCAGCTGCTGCGCTCGCTCACGAAGCGATTCCGCGGCAATCTGCGTCGCGAGCAGCGCTTGGCCGAGAATGCGCGGCTTGATTTCCACACGCCTACGACCGAGCAAGAATTGCGCGCCGCGCTGCCGGTGCTCTTTCAACTGCACCAGCTGCGCAAGAACTCCCAGGGCGAGCGCGGCCGCTTCCACGATGCGCGCTGGTGCGAGGCCCTGACGGAGATCGCCGTCGCGCTGCAGCTAAGCGGTGTCACTCAGCTCACCATCCTGCGGATCAACGATGAGCCCGCGGCCGCGAGTTTCGATCTGCGACTGCACGGCACGCAATACACTTATCAGTACGGCATGAATCCCAGGCTGAGCACGTTCAGCCCCGGTCGGCTGCTCACGCGCAGAATGATCGAGGAGGCAATCGGCGCCGGAATGAAGCGCTACGATTTCGGTCGCGGTGTGGAGGATTACAAGCTGCAGTGGAGCAAGGAGCGACGCGCGATCAGCGATCTGATCATGGCGCGCGGCGCGACGATGCTGAGTGCTTGGACGCTCGTGCACCAGGGGCACCGGCGCTTGCTGTACAGCCGGCTGCTCAAGCGTGCCTATCTCGCCGTGCGCGGCCGCGCGGCGGCGCCTGAGCCCGAGCCGCCGCCTTAAGTTAATCCCGCCGGGCAGCAAAGCTGCGGCCGCAAAGATGCTTGGTACGCCTCCTCCGGCGCCGCTAACATGTGTTCGCCGAGCACCAAGCAAACCTTAGCCGGCGCAGTTCTCGAGCGGGGATTCAGCGGGGTGAGCAAGGCGATTCATCTGCCGATGAAGATAACCGGAGACCGGGGATGATCACGCGCGCGCTCGACGTGGTCGCGCCGGCGCCCCTTATCGCGCCGGGCCCCGAGCTTTCCGTCGTTGTTCCCACCCTCAACGAATCCGCCAACGTGCCGGAGTTCCTGGAGCGCGTGAGCGCTGCGCTGCGCGGGACCGCCTGGGAAGTGATCTTCGTCGATGACGACTCGAGCGATGGAACGGCCGATCTGGTGCGCTCGCTCGGCGCGCTCGATGGCCGCGTGCGCTGTCTGCAGCGCATCGGACGGCGCGGGCTGTCCTCGGCCTGCGTGGAGGGCATGCTCGCAAGCACGGCGCCGTACCTTGCCGTCATGGATGCCGATCTGCAGCATGACGAGAAGTTGCTGCCGCGGATGCTGAGCTCGCTCAAATCCGATGAGGATCTGGATGTCGTCGTGGGCAGTCGCTATGTCCAAGGTGGCGGCATCGCGGACTGGCAGAAGTCGCGGGCGCTCATGAGCCGCCTGGCGACGCGCGTGAGCCGCAGATTGGTGCCGAGCGGCTTGTCCGATCCGATGAGCGGCTTTTTCATGCTGCGCCGGAGCGCATTGACCGTGAGCGTACGCCGGCTCTCCGCCATCGGCTTCAAGATCCTGCTGGATCTGTTCGCCTCATCGAGCCGCACCCTGAAATTCGCGGAGCTGCCCTATCAGTTCGGCCGGCGCGTGCACGGGGAGAGCAAGCTCGACTCGCTGGTGGTGTGGGACTACGGGATGCTGCTGCTCGATAAGCTGATCGGCAACGTCATTCCGGCTCGCTTCATTGGCTTTTCCTTCGTGGGCGGCCTGGGCGTCATCGTCCATTTTACGGTGCTGACGCTTGCCTTCCGGGTAGCGGGCCTCTCGTTCGTGGCAAGTCAGACCCTTGCCGTGCTGGTTGCCATGACCTTCAATTTCGCGGTCAACAACGTCCTCACCTATCGGGACTTGCGTCTGCGCGGCTGGCGCTGGCTACGTGGCTGGTTGTCGTTCGTTCTCGTGTGCAGCATAGGCGCCGTGGCCAACGTCGGCGTCGCTTCCTATCTTTATCAGGGCAAGCAAGGCTGGGTGCCGGCTGCGATTGCGGGTGTTCTGGTCGGCACCGTGTGGAACTACGTCGCCACGACGACCTTCACCTGGGGGAAGAGAACGCGGCGCTAGTCGGGGCGGCCGCGCGGCTCTTGCGCAGCAGGAACAAGCCATCGAACGAGGTGCGCACCGGCGCGTAGTGATCGCGGATGATGCGATTGCATTCCGCGGGTAGCCGCCCCGACAGCTCCCCCGAGCGTGCCGCGGGCTCCGTCTGGATCAGCTTGAGATCGCCCTCTGCGAAGATGCGCTCGCAGGAGGAGGGCGGCAGCCGTTTCAGCGCGAGCTTCTGCCCATAGTTGAAGAAGTCGACGCGAAACGGGCTACCCGCCCAGTAACACAGCGACAAGGTCTCACACGCCGCCGCTCCACGGCCGAACTCCCGGATCAAGCGCACATCGCTTAACGCCTGCGCTTCCTGTGAGGGCAACTGGCGAATGGTCGCGATCTCGGCAGGCAAGCGTTGCAGCGCCTGGAAGGCAAAGAATCCCGCGAGGACGAGCGCCACGATCGCTGGCGCGCGCCGGCTTTCCGGCACACCGGCTCGCTGCGCGATCAGGCTCAAGCATTGCAGCCCGAGCGCCGCTCCCAGGCAGGCGGCGATCAGCACATCGAAGAAGGCGTTGCGGTCGACGCCGGAACCCCCCGCGGCCGAACAGCCGATGAGGGCGGCGATGCCAAAGTAGAGCAGCACGAACACCGTGCGCCGGCGCAGGCTCGGCCACGGACAGGACGGCGTCAGCGCCCACAGCGCGGGCGCGGCCAGCGCGACGACGGGCAGAAAGTCGATGACGGCGTGGTAGGTCGCTTTCATCAGCAGGTAGCGCGAATAGGTGCGCGCGGCCAACAATCCCTGAAAGAACTGCGGACCGTAGAGCAGCCATAGCAGCGCGAGCGCTACTGCGGTACAGACCACACCGGCGGTGATCCAAGTGGCAAGCTTCTCCCTGCGATAAACGGCGATCCAAAGTGTCGTGGCGAGCGGCAGCGGCAGGATCAGATGCTTGATGAGGCCCGCGATGATCATGAGGATCACCGCCGCGATGATGGCGCGCCGCGAGAAATCAGCGCGCCACAACAGGGTGCTTGCCGTGAGCATCGTCGCATGGGCGAGCAGCTGCGGGTCGTCCATCACGCTGTACTCGGGCGAGTAGCGCACGAATGCCGCGAGCAAGAGCAGCGCGCCGAAGGCTCCCACCACGCGCGGCGAGCGTGTGATCGTGAGCCATAAGTACACGTTGGCCGCCATCACCAGCAGGCTCAGCACATCGATGAGGCGCCCCGCAAAGATGTTGTCGCCCATCAGTCGGCCAAGCGGTGCGACCACGTAGAAGAAGAGCGGCGGATAGTTGTTGGCAATGGCGCTGTCTGCCGCGGGGTACAGCTGCCCGCCGGCAAGCACCACATCGCTCCAGTAGGCGTTCCAGCCTTCGTTGTAATCACGGGGTACGTAGCGAAACAGGCCGCTCAGGGGCTCCGCCAGGAACGCAAGCGCACACAGCGCCAGCACGATCACCGCGAGCCACAGGAGCCACGGTGGCTTCCAGAGCGCGGCGCCGCTGCCGTAGTCCTCGGGTCGACTCATCGCACGGCGCCCGAGCCGACGAGCTCGCAGCACAGCTCGGCGTAGCGCTCACTCACCCGTGTGAGATCGAACTGCCTGACCGATTCGCGTGCCTCGCGCCCCATCTCGGGCCACTCCGCGCGACGCTCGAGTGCGGCCTCGAGGCTCGCCTTGAGTGCCTGCACGTCCTTCGGGGGACAGAGAAAGCCGGTGCGACCCTCGCGAACGACATAGGCGGCCTCACCCACGGTGGTCGTGACCACGGGCAGCGCACAGGAGAGCGCCTCGAGCAGTGTCAGGGCGAAGCCCTCGTACTCGCTCGGCGAGACGAAGAGGTCGGCGCCCTGCAGGTACTCGTGTACGCGGTCACTCGGACCCACGAGCTGTACGTGCCCCTGCAGGCGATGCGTGCGGATGTACTCGATGACCTCGTCCTCGCAATCGTCCCAGTAGCCTCTGCCGCCTCCCAGGACGACCAGCAGCACATCATCGTAGCGCGCGACGATCTCCGACCACGCCGCAATCAGCGTGAGCATTCCTTTCGAGCGCGTGACGCGCCCGACGTTGACGAGCACGCTCTTTGACGCAGGCATCCCGAGCTGCGCGCGCAAAGCCGCCTTCGCCGCTGCGCTCACGGGCTTGAAGCGCTCGACATCGACCGCGTTGGGTATCTTCACCACGCGCTCGTGCCGCAGCTCGGGACGCGTGAGCAGAGCGGCGATCTCGGTCGAGATCGCAACGACGCACGTGGCGCGGCGCAAGACGGCGGCCTGCAGGCGTTTGAGCGCGTGCTGCAGCAGTCGCCCGACCGGTCCATGCATCGTGTTCAGGCTCTCGCTGGAGATCGGCTGCAGGATCTCGAACGGCGATTCGATCCTCACGATCGTCTTCTTGCCGAGCATGCGGCACACGGGAACGGCGGCGAGCGGGATGATCTTCATCCCCGAGACGATGACGAGATCGAACTGCGGTGCCTCGCGCATGAGCAGCCGCGCGAGCCGCACGACATAGCGCATGAGAAGCGGCAGCGCGCGCCAGCCCGCGCCCTTCAAGAGCCCTGCCGGGGGCAGGCGGCGCACGGGAACCACCCCACAGCGCTCCTGCCAGGGACTGGGCGGCACGGTCTGCCGGGTGATCACCTGCACGTCGAGTCCTTGCTGGGCGAGCCCGTTCGACAGCTGATAGGCGATCGCTCCGGTGCCGCCGACCTCGGGAGGGAACTCGTCAGTGATCCAGATGACCCTGCACGGCTTCAAGCTCAAATCCTAGCACGGCCCCGCTGTTTGAAGTGGCGAGCGAGCGCCATGCGCATCTCGCGCGGCACGAACAATTGGCGCTTCGCATCGACCACCGTGATGTCGCCGGCCGCTGAGAGCGTGTGCAGTCCCGCGCGATACGGTCCGGAAAGCGGCGGATCCACGATCGCACACGGCTCCTCCTCGAAGCTCTG
>DATJVD010000032.1:0-32552 GCA_035501955.1 Steroidobacteraceae bacterium | reverse complement strand
GTACGCCATGTACGTCCCACCGTGCGTCTCGGCCATCACCTTCGTCAGCGCCGCCGTCAAAGTCGTCTTACCGTGATCTACGTGCCCAATCGTCCCCACGTTCACGTGCGGCTTGGTGCGCTCAAATTTCTCTTTGGACATTGAAGCTAACCTCTACGCAAATTCCCGATCCGGCGACTCGTCTCTTGGAGCCCACGACCGGGATTGAACCGGTGACCTCGTCCTTACCAAGGACGTGCTCTACCAACTGAGCTACGTGGGCGTACTGCCCGCTGCCGCGCTGGAGCGGGTGATGGGAATCGAACCCACGTCATCAGCTTGGAAGGCTGAGGTTCTACCATTGAACTACACCCGCTGATGGCGCTGGGGCCGTGTGTCCGCTCGAGCACTTGCCCCCATCCTTCCGGTGGAGGGGGTAGGATTCGAACCTACGAAGGCGTAAGCCGGCAGATTTACAGTCTGCTCCCGTTGACCGCTTGGGTACCCCTCCGCGAAAACGAGCCGCGTATTGTGATTTCGGCCCGAAGGGGTGTCAATCTGCCTGGCGCGCTATTTGCTAGGTGCGCTCCAAGGCCCGGGCGCAGCCGCAGCTGAGTGCAGCGCACCGCCGCGAATCACCGCTCGACAGCGGTTGTAGCCGATCCAGTAGCCGAGCTCCTCGGGTGTCTCGATGTCCCATACGGCGAGCTCGGCGAGATAACCGGGCGCGATCTGGCCCACATCGTTCTGCAAGCCGAGTGCGCGCGCCGCATGACGCGTGACGCCGGCGAGCGCCTCCTCAGGCGTGAGGCCGAAGAGCCTCTGTCCCATGTTCAGAGCGAGCAGCAGCGAGGTGCCAGGAGCCGAGCCTGGATTGCAGTCGCTCGCGAGGGCAATGGCCGCGCCCGCTGCGCGCAGCTCGGCAATCGGCGGTAGACGCGTGCTGGAGAGACAGTAGAAGGCGACCGGCAGCAGCACGGCGACCGTTCCGGCACGCGCGAGTGCCTCGGCTTCCGCGCTGCCGGCATGCTCGAGGTGATCGGCGGAGAGCGCGCCGTAGCGCGCGGCGAGCCGACTCGCGCCGATGTTCGCGAGCTGCTCGGCGTGCACTTTCACCGGCAATTGCAGGGCCGCCGCAGCGCTCAGCACCCGCTCGGCCTGGGCCGCCGTGAAGGCGATGCTGTCGCAGTACACGTCCACGGCGTCGATGAGCCCAGCCGCGTGCAGCTCGGGAAGCCACTGCTGTGCGACGGCATCGATGTACTCATCCGCGCGGCCTGCGTACTCGGGCGGCAGCGCGTGAGCGGCGAGGTACGTCGTGCGGATGCGCACCGGAAACTGCGCCGCAAGCCGCCGCGCGACGCTCAGCATCTTCGCCTCGTCCACACGCGTGAGGCCGTAACCTGATTTGATCTCGACCGTGCTCACCCCTTCGGCGAGCAACGCCGCAAGGCGCGGCGCGCTCTCATCGAAGAGCTGCTGCTCGCTCGCCGCGCGCGTGGCACGCACGGTGGTGAGAATGCCGCCCCCGCGCCGCGCGATGGCCTCGTACGTGACGCCGCGCAGCCGATCGCCGTACTCGGCCGCGCGGGTGCCGGCGAAGACCAGATGCGTATGACAGTCGATGAGCGCCGGAGTCACCCATGCGCCGCGCAGGTCGTGGGAATGTGTGACCTGGGCGCGCAGGCTCGCAGGCAGGGCGTCCTCAGCGCCGACCCACGCGATGCGCTCGCCTTGCGTGACGATCGCCGCCGCGCTCAGCTGCCGCATGGCGGGATCGCAGGTCGCCACCTTCGCGCCGTGCCAGAGCGTCATCGCTTGCGCCATGGCGGATGATGGTAGCACTCGCATTGCGAGTGACTTGCTCGCCGACCGCGGGCGCCGCTGCTTGCAGCGCGGCAAGCTCGTGCGGGGCGGCATAACGCCAGGCGCCGGGCGCGAGCTCCGCCGGCAGCTCGATCGGTCCGTAGCGGACGCGCTTCAGGCGGCTCACCTCGCAGCCCACCGCCATCCACAACCGGCGCACTTCACGATTGCGTCCTTCGCGCAGACTCACGCGGTACCAGCGGTGGGTGCGCGCCGCGGGCGCGTGCCCATGGGCGGGAAGCGGCTCGAGGACATCGAAATGCGCCCGACCGTCCTCGAGCTCCACACCCGCGGTCAGCGCCGTGAGCTTCTCTCGGGCCAGATGTCCGCGCACGCGTACCACGTACTCGCGCTGCACCTCGGAGGAGGGATGCATGAGTCGATGTGCGAGCGCGCCATCGGTGGTGAAAAGCAGCAGGCCGGTCGTGCCCACGTCGAGCCGTCCGACCGCAACCCAGCGTCCGTGCCGGGGCGGGGGCAAATGATTGAAGACCGTGGGCCGGCCCTGGGGATCTTGCCGGGTGGTCACCTCGCCCGCCGGCTTGTGATAAAGGAGTACCTGGATGGCCGGCTGCGGCAGGGCAAGTTGCAGCCTGCGGCCATCCAGCCGGATATCGTCACCCGGTTCGGCCACTTCCCCGAGCTCTGCCGCGTACCCGTTGCGGGTGATGCGTCCGGCACGGATCCACCGCTCGATGGCGCGCCGCGAGCCGTGACCGCTCGCCGCCAGGAGCTTGTGCAGTCGCGCAGGCATGAGCGACTAATCTCTGGGAATGGCCGCGGCGTTGGCGATTGAATCGCGGTCGAGCATACTCGCGTGTTCTGGTCCTTTACCGAAGGGCGGCCCGCCATGATCTACGACAGCATTCTGGGCACCATTGGACGCACTCCGATCGTGCGTATCAACCGACTGGCGCCGAAGCACGTCACGATGTACGTGAAGTGCGAATTCTTCAACCCCCTCGCCTCGGTCAAGGACCGACTCGCGATCGCCATCATCGAGGATGCCGAGCAACGCGGTGAGCTCAAGCCCGGGCAGACGGTCGTGGAGGCGACCTCGGGCAACACCGGCATCGCCCTTGCGATGGTGTGCGCGGCCAAGGGCTATCCGTTCGTCGCCATCATGACGGAGACCTTCTCGATCGAGCGTCGCAAGATCATGCGAATGCTCGGCGCCAAGGTGATCCTGACGGCCGCGGCTGAGCGCGGCACGGGCATGATCCGCAAGGCCGCGGAGCTCGCCAAGAAGCACGGCTGGTTCGTTGCGCGGCAGTTCGAGAATCCGGCGAACCCCGCCTACCACAGAAACACCACCGGGCCCGAGATCCTCAGCGACTTCGTCGGCCGGCGCCTCGACTTCTTCGTCACCGGATGGGGTACGGGCGGTACCCTGACCGGCGCGGGCGAGATGATCAGGCTGGCACGTCCTGAGGTGAAGATCGTCGCTGTGGAGCCCCAGGGCGCCGCCATGCTGGCGGGTAAGCCGTGGGCGCCGCACAAGATTCAGGGCTGGACCCCGGATCTCGTGCCCGCAGTTCTGAACCGCGAGGTTCCTCACCGTCTGCTCACCGTGACCGATGCCGAGGCGGTTGAGGCTTCGCGCGCGCTGGCGCGCAGCGAGGGCATCTTCTGCGGCATCTCCTCGGGAGGCACATTCGCCGCTGCGCGCAAGGTCGCGGACGAGGCCCCCCAGGGTGCCGTGATCCTCGCCATGCTGCCCGACACAGGAGAGCGCTATCTCTCGACCCTGCTCTTCGAAGGTATCGCCGAAGGTGGCGACCCGGAGCCTTAACAGACCGGATCGCCGGGAGACGAGCAGCTCGGGGTCACGGGCAACCGCGGACGCCCGGCGCTACACCGCGCTACCGGACCCCTTCCCGATGTGGCGCGGCGGCGTGCTGCATCAGGCGCGCATGGCATTCGAGACGTGGGGGGAGCTCAACGCGAGCCGCGACAACGCCGTGCTGATCTTCACGGGTCTGTCGCCCTCCGCGCATGCGGCGTCCTCGGCTGCGGATCCAACTCCCGGCTGGTGGGAAGGGATGATCGGTCCCGGGCGCCCGATCGACACCGACCGGCTGTTCGTCATCTGCCTCAATTCGCTCGGCAGCTGCTTCGGCAGCACCGGGCCTGCCTCGGTCGATCCGACGACCGGCGCGCCCTATCGGGTGAGCTTCCCCGACCTGTCGATCGAAGACATGGCACGCGCCGGCTTCGAGGTGCTGCGCTCGCTGGGCATCGAGCGCGCGCACACGCTCATCGGGCCGTCCCTGGGTGGCATGGTGGTGCTCGCGTTCGCTGCGATGTTTCCCGGCGCCGCGCGCAATCTTGCGTGCATCTCCGGCACGGCGGCCGCCACGCCCTTCGCCATCGCGCTGCGCTCGATTCAGCGTGAGGCGATCCTGCGTGATCCTGACTGGCGCGATGGCTACTACACCGAGGAGCGGCCCCCAGCGACCGGCATGCGCATCGCTCGCAAGCTCGGCATGATGACCTATCGCTCCGCGGCCGAGTGGCGCTTGCGCTTCGCGCGCCAGCCCGCGGCACCCGAGCTGCGCGACGACGACCCCTTCGGACCGGAATTCGCGATTCAGAGCTATCTCGAGCTGCACGCGCGGCGCTTCGTCCGGGCGTTCGATCCCGCCTGCTATCTTTATATCTCTCGCGCCATGGACCGCTTCGACCTGGCCGCTCACGGCTCCTCGGCAACAGAGAGCTTCGCGCGCTCGGGGCTGCAACGCGCGCTCGTCATCGGGGTGCAGTCGGACATCCTTTTCACGATCGATGAGCAGCGCGCGCTCGCCACCGCTCTCGAGGCGGCGGGGGTGGAGACGCGTTTCGCTCCTCTCGACTGCCTCGAGGGACACGATTCGTTCCTGGTCGATCTCGAGGCCTTCGGCGCACAGCTCTCGTCATTCCTCGCGCCGGGTTGAAGCGGCCGGTCACCTGGACGGCAGCAGCGGCGGCAACGGGCAATGCAGCAGCGCGCACACCGTGCGCAGCAGCTCGGCCTCTCCGACCTCGAGCGCGCCGTCGCTGCCGATGGTGCGCACGAGACCTTCAATCACCGCCTGCTTCGCCCGGGCATCCAGCGCCTCGAGCACTGGCAATGCGGCATCGAGACGCTGCGCCCAGTCCTCATAGGCGACGAAGTCGGGCCGGGGCACGGGTAGCACCGCCTGAATGCCGGCCTCATAGGCGCTGCGGGCCTGGGACGCATCGCTCGCACCCGCGCTTGCGACGGTTGCAAACAGGACCTGGATCTGCGGCGCCGCCTCCGCGAGCGATCCGGTCCCGTGAGGCACCCGCGCCTGAATCACATCCTGCAGCAAGGTCTCGAGGAGCCTGGCGAGGCAGAACTCGAACACATCTATGCGCGGATCCGCGTGGATCAGGTCCGATGCCAGTTGAGAGAGCATCTGCCGCTCGGCAGGCGAGCCGCGCCGCAACGCGGGAAACAGCTGCAGCAGCGCCGGCAGCCGCAGCTGCGGATCGAGATCGCCCGCGATCGCGGCGGCGCTCTGCACGGCACCCAGCTCGAGCGGCGTGAGGGTCGCCGAGAGTACCTGTGTTTGCGCCGAGCGCACGGCTGCATCCCGGCTGAGAAGCAGACCCAGCACGAACGAGCGCGCCTTGGCCGGGACAGCCGCGAAGGCGCGCAGGCTGTCCGGGAAGGCCAGCCGCAGCTCGCGTGCGTGCTCGACGTGGGCAGTCTCCGGTTGGCCCACCTGGGCGGCAATCGCCTGGGCCGCTGCGGGCACGGGGCTGCGAAGCGGCGCGAGCCCCGTGGCCCCGTCGGGGGACTCGATTGCCACGCGGGCCAACGCATCGGAATGCGGCTCGGGAGTACCCGCATCCGGACGCTCTTCCTCGGGTTGCGGCGGCGCCAACACGGGCCTGCTCGCGGCCACCGCGCGGGTGAGCTCCTCGTGCGGATCGAAATGTGGATCCAGGGCACGTATGCGACCGAGCAGCGGCGGATGAGTCGCAAACACACGCGCCAACCCCGGCGCGAACAGCATGTGAGCTACCTGCTCCGCATCCGTCGTGCGCAGGTAGGAGCCCTCGCTCAGCGCGGCGATCTTGAGCAGCGCTCCCTTGAGTCCCAGCGGGTTGCGCGTGAACTGCACCGAAGAGGCATCTGCGAGGCGCTCGCGCTGCCGACTGACCGCCGCCTGCAGGATGCGCCCCGCCAGCAGCCCCACGTACCCGAGCGCAACCATGGCGAGCGCCACAACGACGACGCTACCGCCATCACGGCGGTCACGCCCACGCGGACCGAACGCGAGGATCATGCGGCCGATGAGCGCGACCACCAGCAGCCCGAACAGCCAGCCCATGAGCTGCAAGTTGAGCCGCATGTCGCCATTGAGAATGTGACTGAACTCGTGACCGACGACTCCTTCGAGCTCATCGCGGTCTAGCCGATCGAGAGCGCCCTGTGTCACGGTGATGGCCGCGTTGGCAGGCGTGTGGCCCGCCGCGAATGCGTTGATCGCCGGCTCTTGCTCGAGCACGTAGACCTCGGGCATCGGCACACCCGAGGCGATCGCCATCTCCTCGACGACGTTGAGCAGGCGCTTGTGTCGCAGATCCGCTGCAGTGCGCTCGAGCCGCACGCCGCCGAGCGAGCGCGCCACGACCGCTCCACCGCCGCGGAGCTCCAGCGACTTGTACAGGCTTGCAAGTCCGATCACGCCGAGCACGAGCAACGAGAACAAGAGCGCGACGCCCGGATGCACCGCCGCGTAAGCAAGTGGCGCCGGCCCACCAAACTGGCGCATGCTGAGCAGGGCGAACAGCACCAGATCGAGCGCCGCGACGACGGTCGCAACGGCCAGCACGAACGCGAAGATCAGCCGGTGCGTGCGGCGCCGAGCGTCGGCCTGATAGGCGTAGAAGTCCACGGATCGCTTGCGCGTGCTTCGGGATGCGCGCGCGCCCTCAGCGGGCAGCGCGGCCGGCGCGGCCGCTCAAGTGAAGCTCACCTTGGGCGCCTCGCGCGCCTCCGGCTTTGCGATCTCGAGGGGCTGCGCGGGCTGAAAGGCGAACATGCCGGCGATGAGACTGCTGGGAAAGATCTCACGCCGATTGTTGTAGCCCATGACCGCATCGTTGTACGCCTGACGTGCAAAGGCGACTTTGTTCTCCGTGGAGGTGAGCTCCTCGGACAGCTGCATCATGGTTTGATTGGCTTTGAGATCGGGGTAGGCCTCAGCGACCGCCAGCAAACGGCCGAGCGCTCCACCGAGCTGCGCATCCGCTCCGGAGAGCTGCTGTACGGCCGCCGCGTTCCCCGGGTCGGACGCTGCTGTCTTGAGACCCGCATAGGCAACGTTGCGCGCCTGGGTCACTGCCTCGAGTGTCTCGCGCTCGTGCTTCAGATAACCCTTCGCGACCTCCACCAGATTCGGAATGAGATCGTAGCGGCGTGTCAGCTGCACATCGATCTGGGCAAAGGCGTTCTTGAATGCATTGCGCGCCACTACCAAGCGGTTGTAGGTAGCGGCGAAGAACAGCGCCAGCACCAAGATGATGACCAATGCAATGATCAGGCCCATGAGCGCTCCCGCACGCGGCTGGCCGGAGTGGCGATGATGCGCCATTCTCCGCGCAGGCGTCATGCTTGCCGAGTTGATTATGCCCGGCTCGAGCAGCGGTCCGCAGACGGCAGTACCGCAGACGGCGGTACGCAGACGGTGTGCACGAACCCCTCTCGAGCAACGCCCGCCAGCTCGTCTCGGCCGCGGCCCCCACCGGCGTGTGCACGGAATGGTGGGGGCGCTGGCGGGCGCCAAATTAAGTATACTTGCAGACTTGCGCCTCGGCGCACGTAGGCATAATGAGAAGTAAGTTCCTGCGGTATCCTTCAGACAGAAAAAACCGACGAGGCAACTCAGTTGGAACGCCGCCTGCACACTCGCCACCGTGCCCGCACGACTGTGTACATCACGACGGGCGGCAAGAGAAAGTTGTGCAAGGCGGTCAATCTCAGCGCGACCGGTGTCTTCATCGAGACGACCAATCTCGGGCTGCGCAAGGGCCAGCACGTGGAGTTGGCCTTCGCGATCAATCTCGGCACGGTGACCAAGCTTCATCGGCGGACCGCGGTGGTCGCTCACGTCTCGCGTGGCGGCACCGGCCTCATGATGGAAGCGTACAGCAGCGCCCGCTCCAGTTGAGCGACCGCACGCGCGCGCGGCTCGCGCTCTCATTCCTGATTCCGCTCATTGTGTGCGGGTGTCTGTCGGGCACGCCTGCAGCGCCGGTGAGCGCTGCAGCCGATCACGATCGCTCCGCGCCTCCGCCGACCACGGCTGCGAGCTCGGCGCCTGCCGCTGCCGCGCCCGATGCGGGCCACTGCGTGAGTGCGAGCAGCATGGATCTGACACGCCTGTTGCCGCCACCGCCAGCGGCGCAGTCTGCGCAGGAGCGCAGCGAGCTCGATGAGATGTTGCGGCTGCAGGCGGAGCGCACGCCAAGCGCAGCAGAGCGCGCGCGACAGGACGCCGAGCTCAGCATCTTTCGCTTTGGCGATGCGCTAGGCAATCCGGCGGGATTCACGCCCGCGAAACTGCCGCTTACCGTGATGCTGTTCCGCGATGTGGCGCGCGACGAAGCAGCTGTGATGAATGTGGCCAAGGACCGCTTCGAACGACCGCGGCCTTTCAGGGTCGAGCACCGCCTTGCCCCTGTCGTGCCGATGCCTTCTTCAGCTTCTTACCCGAGCGGTCATTCGACCTGGGCGTACGCATCGGCTTTGGTGCTCGCGGACATGCTGCCGGAGCGACGCGCGCAGATCCTCGCGCGCGCGGACGAATACGCGCACAACCGCATCTTGGGGGGCGTGCACTACCCGAGTGACGTGCAGGCGGGACGCCTTGCGGGCACGGCGCTCGCAGCGATGCTGTTCGCGTGCGCGCCCTTCACGGCGGAGGAGTCGGCCGCCCGCAGGGAACTGCGTGCGGCGCTCGGCTTACAGATGCCTGTCAACGGCGGCGACACGCCGCTGCGCTGAGGCAGACGCTCAGTCCTCGATGCGCGCACGGCGCGATGTTGCGCGGGAACGGGCGGCCGCAGTCACCGTTCATTCTCTACAGGGGAGTCAGAGCCAACCGAACGGAGGAATTTCATGGATCGAGATCGCATCAAAGGCGCGGCGAAGAAAAAGACCGGCGAGCTCAAGGAAGCTGCCGGCAAAGTGCTCGGAGACGAGAAGCTCAAGCGCGAGGGTCAAGCCGATAAGACGCGCGGCACCGTGCAGAACACCATCGGCGGTGTGAAGGACAAGCTGCGCGAGCGGAGTCGGCGGGACGACGCGGACCACAAGGGCTGAGCGGTGCGGCATCCCTGCCGGATGGGCTCGCCCGCCGGCAGGGGTGATTACGCCGCACGTAATGAATCCGGATGCAATGGAGCATGTTCTGACCTTGCGGGCGGGTCGCAACAGCTCACGACCCGCGCCTCTGAGAAGTCTCTAGAGTGATTGCTCGGGCCCGAGCCCGCACTGCCATACGAGCCGTCGCACGAGCCGCTTGATGCTGCGCGGCGGACGGGCATGCGCGTGAACGGCGACCACGCCCGCATGGCTCAGCTCGCGCACATAGCTCACTACTGAGTTCCAGCGGCCGATTGCCTCGTGCTCTGTCTTCATCTTCGGGCCGCACGCGCCGCAGCTGCAGCGCACCTGAAGCAGCCAGCGACCCGCGATCCGCGGGCACATGGCGCACATCGGGCAGATTTCCATCGCGATCGATGTCATCGAGAACTCCCCCGTCGCCCTGGTGTGATTGGTATGCGCGTTAACTTATTCCAAACTCGTAACGAATTCTGTGAGGCAGTGCGCGCTTGTCGCGCCGCTCGCGAGCGGGCGCGCGCGTGCCTGTGCTGTTGAGCTCAGGACTGCGCATCGTGAACGCTGCTGTCGAGCTGCGGGCTGCGCTCATCGGCTTGGCCGTCTGGGCACGAGCAGCTGCGATGCGATGGTCTGCACGGTCTCACCGAGCGCGTTGCGCGTCTCGCTGAGCATTACGACGCGTCCGCGGTCGACGCGCGACTGCAACGGAGCGAGCTCGATGATCTCGCTCTCGATGTGCAGGATGTCTCCGGGACGCACGGGCTTGCGCCACTTGATCTCCGCTCCCATGCCGAGCGTGCCTCCGGCGAACCACGGCCCTGCGTCGATGATGAGTCGCATGGTGAGGGCGGCGGTATGCCAGCCGCTCGCGACCAGTCCGCCGAACAGCGTGGAGCGAGCGGCGCCGTCATCGAGATGAAACGGCTGCGGATCGAACTCCTGCGCGAATGCCTTGATGTGCTGCTCCGTCACCGTGCAGCTTGCCGTCGTGAAGCGCTCGCCGAGGCGCAGATCCTCGAAATACAGATTCTTTCGGACTTCGCTGTCCGCCATCGTGCTCGTCACGGCTCGCTCCCCTGCCGACGGCCGCGCGCATTATGCAGGCGAACACGGTGTGGCGACTATCGCCGTGTGGCGAGAGCCGTGAGGCGCTCGATCACGTCCCGTGGCTGTATCAGGTCCATCACGCCGGGCTGCTCGATCTTGGTCCTCCAGGGCAGCTCCGCGGCAGCCTTGCCGAGGTACTTGCGCGCGGCCATGTCGAAGCGATCGACGCACCACTCGCGGCTGAAATACGGCCCGCTGCGTGCCGGATTGGTCGATGCGTAGAGACCGACGACGGGTATTCCGAGCGCCGTCGCCATGTGTGCCGGGCCCGAGTCGGGCGTCAGCAGCATCGTGGCGCGCGCGAGCGTGGCATAGAAATCGAGCAGGGTGTCCTGACCGATGAGATTGCGACAGGGCGCGCGCATGAGCGCGCAGATCTCGGCTCCGGTGCGCGCCTCGAGCGCCGAGCGGCCGCCGCAGAGAATCACCTGCAAGCCGAGCTTGCCGGCCGCGTAGTCGGCGACCTGCGCGTAATACTCGGGCCGCCAGTTACGCGCGCGATGAGTCGAGCATGGACTCAGGAGCAGGGTACGCACGCGATCGGGCATGACGCGCTCGGCATGCTCGCGCGCGCTGTCGGGCAGCGGAATATCCCAGCGGTATTCGCGCGTGGTGACGCCGAGCCGCTGCGCGAAACCGAATAGCCCGTCCATCACGTGCTCGCGCGGCCGCGCCGCGATGCGATCCGTGGTGAAGAGCCACTGCAGATCCAGAGCGCGTTCGCGATCGAAGCCGAGCTTGACCGGAGCGCGGACGAGCGCCGCGACGAGGCTTGCGCGGAGTGCGAACTGCATGTGCATGAGCAGCTCGAAGCGGCGCCCGCGCACGAGCTTGCGCAGCGCGCGGAGCCCGGCGAGTCCGGAGCGCTTGTCGAATACGATGAATTCGATGTCCTCGATACCGCCGAGAAGCGTCGCCTCCGCGCGGCCGATGATCCAGGTGAAGCGCGACTGCGGCCACGCGTGCTGCAGCGTCCGGATGACCGGCAGGGTCTGACAGACATCGCCCAAGGCCGAGAGCTTCAGCACCGCGACCGAGCGTGGCGGCTCGGAGAACAATGCCGGTGACGCCACGGCGCTAGCTGCGCTCGCCGATCTGCTCCTGACAGTAATTCTCGATGCCGATGCGCCTGATGAGGTCGAGCTGCGTCTCCAGGAAATCGATGTGCTCCTCCTCGGACTCGAGGATGGAGACGAACAGCTCGCGCGAGACGAAGTCGCTGCTCGACTCGCTGTCTGCGATGGCGCTCTTCAGCTCGACGCGGGCGCTGGTCTCGAGCTTCAGGTCGCACTCCAGGCACTCCTGGACGTTCTCACCGATCAAGAGCTTGCCGAGGTCCTGCAGATTGGGCAGCCCCTCGAGAAACAGAATGCGCTCGATGAGACGATCCGCATGCTTCATCTCGTCCATCGATTCCTTCTTCTCCAGGGACTCGAGACGCTCGAGGCCCCAGTTGCCGAACATGCGGGCGTGCAGGAAGTACTGATTGATGGCGGTGAGCTCATTCTTCAGTACCACGTTCAGGTGCTTGAGGATCTTTGCATCACCCTTCACTGGCGGGGCTCCCCTCTACGGCAAGGCAGGCGATCATCGGTGAACCACGCCGGGCCTGCAACAAGCCAGGCATGCAGCAGTCTGACGCAGCCCGAGCACACCGAACGCGCGGCAAGGCGTGGAAGGCTTGGAGAAATGCGCCGGAGCGGCTGTCAGCCCGATGCGTGGCGGCCGGCCGCGATCAGGCACTCGTCGACGACTTGACGCGCCGTTTCCTCGCAGCGGCCGCAGCAGCCGGCGACCGGCAAGTGAGATTGGACATCGAAGAGCGAGCTGGCACCGCGATCGATGGCCTCGCGAATGTCGCGATCCGTGATCGTGTTGCAGATGCAGACGTACATCCCCGCTCCACAGGCCAATTCACCAGGCTACATGCTAGTGCAAATGAGAATGATTGTCAATTGTATTCAAAGGGGCTGCCCGCCCGGCGGGGGATCGGGTGGCAGGGGCACGAACTCCGCATCGTCCTTGTCAGGAAGCTTCATGCGCCGCGCGCGCCAGTCGGCCTTGGCTTGCTCGATGCGCTCCCGGGACGAGGCTACGAAGTTCCACTCGATGAAGCGCTCTCCGACCGGCTCGCCGCCGAGCCCCATCACGATGGAAGGTTCCGTGGCCGTGAGTTGCGCCTCGAGACGGGGTGCGTACAGCAGCATGCGGCCCGCGCCGTAGCGGTGGCCATCGACTTCCACGGCACCCGATACGACATATGCTGCCCGTTCCGGGTATTCACTCGGCAGCTGCACGGTGGCCCCTGCGGGCAGCGCCCAGTGCAGGTAGAAGAGTGGCGAGTGGGTCGTCACGCTCGAGCGCAGACCGAACGCCGTGCCGGCTAGGAGGCGCATGAAGACGCTGCCCTCATCGAGCGCCGGCAGCGTGGCGCGCTCGTAGTGAGTGAATGCCGGTGCGGTCGCCTCGTGCTCGAGCGGCAGTGCGACCCACGATTGAATGCCGTGGACATCCCCACCCTGCGCTCGCGCCCTCTCGAAGCGCTCGGAATGTGTGATGCCGCGCCCCGCGATCATCCAGTTGACTTCACCCGGGAGAATCGCCTGCTCGGAGCCGACACTGTCACGATGCATGATCTCCCCGTCGAACAGGTACGTGACCGTGGCGAGACCTATGTGCGGATGGGGGCGCACGTCGACCGTCCGCGCGATGCCCTGTGGAAAGCGCATGGGCCCGAGATGATCGAAAAAGATGAAGGGTCCGACCATGCGGCGCCGGGCGAACGGCAGCACTCGACCGACCTCGAACCCGCCGATGTCGCGCCGGCGCTGATCGATGACGAGATCGAGCATGTGTGCGCTACCTGCTGGCCGATTGGTGGCATCGCCGCGGTGCCGAGCGACCGGGGAACTGCCCAACCTCGCGGAGTATAGTCGTCCGCGGAGGTGAGTCGTGCCGTTCAGGGACTGGATCCAGAGGGGCCGAGAGCTGGGCGCGAGCGATCTGCACGTGGAGAGCGGCATCCCGCTCGTAGCTCGCGTGAGCGGCGAGCTGGTATCCGGCGGCGAGCCGATATCGGCGGCACAGGTGAGCAATGCGGCGCGCGAGCTGCTCGGAGCAGAAGGCTGGAATCAGTTCCTCGCACGAGGGTCGGCGGATGTTGCGATCGCGGCAAGTGGCGCGCGCTGCCGCGTGAGCTTGTTCCGCACCGTGCGCGGCGTTGCCTTGGCGGTGCGTCTTCTGACGCCCGTCACCAGCGATCTGCGCGCGTGCAACCTGCACCCCGACCTGCGCAGACTCATCGAGGCGACCG
Organism: Steroidobacteraceae bacterium; assembly: GCA_035501955.1. Classification (GTDB taxonomy): domain Bacteria; phylum Pseudomonadota; class Gammaproteobacteria; order Steroidobacterales; family Steroidobacteraceae; genus JASHUC01. Next base: position 18,930 of record DATJVD010000032.1, on the reverse strand, counting down.
CCGGCCTCGTCGTGATCTCGGGACCCACCGGTTGCGGCAAGTCGACGACGCTCGCAGCGCTCATCGAAGAGATCAACGGCTCGCGATCCCGCAACATCATCACGCTCGAGAGCCCGCTCGAATATCTCTTTACGAACCGGCGCTCGTTCATCCGGCAGCGCGAGATCCCCTCGCACTCACCGAGCTTCGAGCAGGCCATCATCGATGCGTTGCGTGAGAATCCCGACGTGCTCGTGATTGGCGAGATGCGTACTCCGGAGGTGATACGTCTTACGCTGAACGCCGCCGAGACAGGTCATCTGGTCCTCGCAACGATGCACTCCGCGAGCTGCGCCGAGGCACTCAGTCGCATCTGCATGTCCTTCCCCGCCGAGATCCAGGGCAGCATTCGCGCACAGCTCGCCGACTGCCTGGTAGGCGTTGTGTGTCAGCGTCTCGAGCCGCTCGGCAGCCAGCCAGAACGTATTGGCGATGCAGCGAAGTTTCGCGTGCCACGCTGCGAAGTGCTGCTCGCGAGCTCGAGCGCGAAAGGTACGATTCGAGCCGGACAGCTCAGTCAAATTCCGAACGTCATCCTCTCCGGCGGAGAGGAGGGGATGTGGACCTTCGATCGCTACCAGCGCTGGGTGGAGCAGAAGACCGACTGGCTGCGACCGAACGTTGCGCCCGCGCTCGATCGCGAGGCAGCTCGCATTCACGCCTCGCGCGGCGGGCCGCCGTCATCTCGCGTGGCGGCGCCGTCAAAGCCTGCGCCCTCGCCGGGCGCGGCCGGTTCCGCATCCGAAGCGCCGTCAGGGTCTGCGGACTCCCCGGGGGAGATCACGATCGACGAAGATCTCGATCCGGCGGAGCTTGCAGAGCTCGCCCGCAAAATCGAGGAGCGCACGCGCTAGAGCAATCGCGCTAGAGCAATCGTGCTGGAGCACTCGGCTAGTGCCCATCGAAGAACGATTTCACCGCGGTCAGGCAGAACGGTGGCACGAGCGAGGCGTGATAGGCCTGCAAGACGCCGTCGGCACCGTTCGCCACGGCAACCGCTGCCTTGGCCCCCGCAAAGGCCTCTTTCAAAGCAGCGTAAGGATCGCCGCTGCCGGGGGGCGAATCGATGTCCAAGATCACAGGCACCGCGCTCGGCGGGTGAGTGGCCCAGTAGCCTTGCATGAGCTGCGTGTTGAGATAGAACACCGACGGATCGCCCGAGCCGGCGCACAGGAGCATGGGCGATGTGGGTGACCAGTTGCGCAGGTCGTTGGACTTGAAATCCTGGCGCAAGCCCGTGCCGGGCGCTGCAGCCGGCACGCCCGTCGTGGTCGTGGGGAAGCCTCCATCGGGATTCGTCTGCGTGTCCTGGATATAGGCGAGCCGATAGGGGTTGGTCACGAGATAGTCCGTGCCGAAGCCCATCGCAAAGGCGGGTGCGAGGTTGGCCGGAGTCGTCGAGGGCGTGATCGACGCGTACTGCGGCGCGGGTGGCGTGCTGCTGAAGATGGCATTCTGCGGCAGCTTGCCGTCGGCGTAGAGCGAGCTGATGGGCGTTGTGCTCGGCAGCAGGGACTCGATACCGGGCGCGTACGGAGGCGCGAACATGTCCGTGGCCATGCCGTAGACGTTGCCGTAGACCGCCTGATAACTGTCGACGACCAGCACGACGTTCTCCACGGCACTCAGGTTCACATCGCCAAGGAACACCGCGTCGCCGAAGGCAGCCACGGCATACGGGCCGGACATCGGTCCCGAGGCGGTGACCGTCGCGCCGGCCGCCTGCATGGCTCGATGCGTGGCCATCGCTACGAACCCTCCCTGCGAGTAGCCCGTGATGAAGAGCTTGTGATTGTCCGTGACGCTCATTGAGGCGGACACGGGCAGCGCGCTGCGCGCCGCGCTCAGCGCATCGATCATGTCGTCGGCCTGCTGGTCCGCGATCAGATACGGGTGGTACGTCAGCGGCGAGGTGTCATAGCCGGCGTAATTGGGTGCGACGACGACGTAACCTTTGGCGGCGAACACCGCGGCGAGAATCAAGCCTTCATCGTTGCTCGAGATGGCGGCGATGTTGTAGTTGCGGTCGGGTGAGGTGCCGTGGGCGTACAGCACGATCGGTCGCGGCCCCTGGCAGGAGGGATCCGTGCCGCTCGGCACCATGAGCGCTCCGGAGCCGTCCGTCGCCTCGCCCTTGCCGCCGACCGTCGTGTATTCGATGTGGTACACGTTGACGGTGCACGTCGGCGTGTAGACGAGTGTGAGCAGCTCCTGACCGAGAGTGTTGCCGGAGAGCATCCCGAGCATGTCGGCACTCGAGTAAGAGCCGACCAGAGAGGGCGGGCTGCTCAGCAGCTGGCCTCGCGAGACGCTCGCGCCCATTCCGGACGAAGGTTTCGGTGAGCTGTCGCTGCCACAGGCGGCCATGAGGAGCGACCCCACCAGCGCCGCCACGATTCCGATCCTGCATCTCATATCACTTCCCTCGTGTGCGAGTCCCTGCGCGACGGCCGTGTCATAGAACTCGCGAGCAGTGGAAAAGTTCACGCTCGCATCAGCAAGGCAGCTGCCGGGCCGGCTGACGCGGTGCAAGAAAGGACGACAGTCAACCCCGCAGCATCAGTATGGCGAGTGCCGGCAGCAGGGCGGCGGGCATCAGCAGTGCGCCCAGCTTGAGGAAGTTGCGTGCGCTCACGTGCTGCTTCTCGCGGCGCAACGCTATCAGCCAGAGGATGGACGCGAGCGAGCCCGTTACAGACAGATTCGGCCCCAGATCGACTCCGATCATGATAGCGCTCGTGACCTGCGGGGACATATGACTGGCTGTCACGGTCGAGCCGGCGATCAGCCCAGTCGGCAAATTGTTCAGCACATTGCACGCGAGTGCCGTGATGATGCCGGAGCCCCACACGGCTCCGGCCACCGAGCGCTGCGCGCTGTGCTGCAGCAGCACGCCAAGTGCCGCGGTGACACCGGTGCGATCAAGCGCCGCCACCAGCACGAAGAGACCCGCTACCAGCGGGAGTATCGACCAGGAGACCTCGCGCAACAGCACCCAGGGTGCTCGCCTCCGGAGCGCGTGGACGGCAATGACCGCCAATGCTCCGGTGATGAAGGTGACGAGGCCGAGCGGTGCGCCCCGGGCCGAAGCCGACAGGAGAAGCACGGCGGCCGTGCCGAGTGCGATGGCAGCCCAGCGGCCGGAGCGCTGCAACGGCGGCACCTCGATGTCGCTCGCGATGGGCGCGCGCAGTGGAACCGAGTGCAGGCGCCGCAGCACCCAGTAGGTTGCGAAGATGGATGCCACCGATGGGAGCCAGAAACGTTGCAGCCACTCGAACAGGCGCGGCATGGCCGCGCCGAACACGACGAGATTCGCGGGATTGGAGATCGGGAGCACGAAGCTGGCAGCGTTGGCGATGAACGCGCAGGCGAGCAGATGAGGCAGCGGCTCCGCCCGCGCCACTCGGCTCGCCGCATACACCGCCGGCGTCAGGACCACGGCCGTGGCGTCGTTCGACATGAAGACGGTGACGACCGTACCGACCCCGTACACGAGCGCAAACAACCGCGAGGAGGAGCCCTGCGAGCGCTTTACCGCCAGTGCGGCGATGTGCTCGAACAGACCCTCCTGACGAGCCAGATCCGACAGCAGCATCATCCCGGCGAGGAACAGATAGACGTCGCTTCCCTTCGCGACCGCCGCGAGCGCAGCGCTCCAGGGCAGAAGCCCGAGCAGCACCAGCGCTAGCGCCCCCAGGACGGCCCACAGCGCCTCCGGCAGCTGCCACGGACGCAGGATCACCCCGCCCGTCGCCATCGCGGCAATCGCCCAGATGATGCTCGCTGAGAAGGACAGGGTGATCATCGTGCGCAAACCTCAGCGTATGATCGCCGCATGCCGCAACCCGAAAAACCTCATGCGCCCGCTTGCGATCGCAACCGCGATCCAATCCTCGAGGTGCTGCGCGAGCATTTCGCGGATCGCAAGCAGGTGCTCGAGATCGGCAGCGGCACGGGTCAGCACGCGGTTTACTTCGCGGCTGCCTTGCCCCATGTGCGTTGGCAGCCCTCCGACGTTGAAGAGAATCTGCCTGGCATGCGCATGTGGCTGGATGATGCCAGCTTGCAGAATATCGCGCCCCCCTTGGCGCTCGATGTGAACGGAACATGGCCGCGCGCGCGCTTCGACGCCGGCTTCTCCGCGAACACTTTGCACATCATGAGCTGGGGCGAGGTGCAGAAGCTCTTCGGCCGGCTCGACTCGGTGCTCGCGAGCGATGCGACGCTTGCCGTGTACGGGCCCTTCAACTACGGCGGCCGCTTCACGAGTGACAGCAATGCGGCCTTCGACCAGATGCTGAAGCAGCGTGCGTCGCACATGGGAATTCGGGACTTCGAGGCGGTGGATCAGCTCGCGCGTTCGATCGGATTGCAGCTCGTCGAGGATCGGGCGATGCCGGCCAACAACCGCACCCTGGTCTGGCACCGTCACGCACAGTGACGAGCGCGGGCGTCAATGCTCGAGGTGCCGGAGCAGCTCCGCCTCCTCGCCCGGGTCAGCGGTCGCAGTGCTCGGCTGCGCTGTGAAGCGCAGCTTTTGCGGATAAGTCTCCGGCTCGCCGATCTGCACGCCACGGACGACTTGCGCATGATATGCGAGCGCCTGATCCGCGGATCGCTCACCCTTCACGATATCGTCGGCGAGATTGAGCGTCAGCGTATTCGCCTGCTCGCTGTCACAGTGTACGGACAGCTCACCGCGGGTGCGATCGACGACCAGGCTGCCGTTGTACGCGATGAGATCGCCGATCTTGTCGGGTGGTACGCGGTAGGCGACCGTCTGCTCGAGGATGTCGTGGTGGGCCTTGGGAAAGTTGTGCAGCGGACCCTCCTTGTACAGCGTCGTTCGCTTCCACGGCGCATTGTCATACCAGGTGAGCCGCTGGGCCGTGGACTCGTTCGGCCGCCCATAGCGTGAGACGAGCTGTGCGGCAAGTATCCGGCTCGACTCGGGCCAACTGGACAGCTGGCTGCGCACCCAGCTCTGGGCGCTCGCGCTCGCGGCGGGTGGCTGCGCACCCCCATTCGGGTCGGCGCGAGCCAGGTTGAAGGAGGCGCAGGCGGCAACGCCGGCCAGAACGAACGTTCTCATGCTCATGGGAGTTACCTTCTCAGGGTGTCGTTTCGAGCGAGTGAGCGTTACTGTAACGCCAATGGCCTGCGCCTCGAGCCCAAGCGGCGGCGGGCCATGGCGAAGCACCGGGCGCGTGTCTTGCTTCTGACATGCTTTGATGGGCGGCGGTCATCTCGAGAGCCAACGTGAAAGCCCCTGCTCGGTTCCGCGACCGTGCCGACGCTGGTCGCCAGCTGGCCCAGCAAGTCGCCGCGGAAATCGCTGATCAGGATGTCCTCGTGCTCGGACTGCCGCGTGGCGGCGTGCCCGTCGCGCACGAAGTCGCGCAGAAGCTCGGCGCTCAGCTCGACGTATTCCTGGTGAGAAAGCTCGGCGTGCCCGGACACGAGGAGCTGGCGATGGGCGCCATCGCCGCGGACGGCGTCCGTGTGCTCAACGAGGACATCGTGCGCACTTTGCAGATTCCCTGCTCGACGATCGAGGCGGTCGCTGCCGCCGAGGAGGCCGTGCTCGCGGCTCGCGAGCGCCAGTACCGAGGTCACGGACAGCGTGCCGCGGTACGCGAGCGCACGGTCGTGCTCGTCGATGACGGACTCGCGACGGGCGCCTCCATGCGGGCAGCCATTCTGGCGCTGCGCGCGTTGCGGCCGCGAACCATCATCGTCGCCGTTCCCGTCGCCCCGGCGGACACTTGCGCGGCCCTCGAGTGCGTGGCCGACCGCGTCATCTGCTTGAGCACACCCGCGGAATTTCACGGCGTCGGTCAATGGTACGAGGACTTCTCGCAGACGACGGACGATGAGGTTCGACAGCTGCTCACCCGCAGCGAGAGCCAGCACGCGCAGCGCTCCGGTCTAGATTCATCTCGCGGGCAGCGTCAGGCGTAGGGACACGCGAGCCGCCAGATGCGCCCCGCCCACCGATCCTCGCACGGTGCATTTCGAGTGACCGCGACGCGCGTGGGCAGCCGTCGGCCGCAGGTAGATTTCGAGCCCACCCCACGCCACATCGTCACGGCAATGCTCGAGCTCGCCGGCGTGCGTCGCAATGATGTGGTCTATGACCTCGGATCCGGTGACGGTCGCATACCGATTGCGGCGGCTCGCGATTTCGGGGCGAGCGCGGTCGGAGTGGAGCTGCATGCGGCGCGCATCGACGAAGCGCGGCGCAAGGCCGCGGAGGCACGCGTCACGCGCAAGGTGCGCTTCGTCAATCAGGATCTGTTCGAGGCCGAAATCAAGCCGGCCACGGTATTGACGCTGTTTCTGTTGCCTGAGGCTAATCTCGTGCTGCGTCCCCGGCTGCTGCGCGACCTCGCACCGGGCGCGCGCGTGGTCTCATACATCCACGACATGGGCAGCTGGAAGCCGGACACGGCGCGCTACACGGTCGACCGCCTGGGCTGGTACCACCGGCTCTATCTGTGGACCATCCCGACGCCGGCTCAGCGCGCGCCGGCGTGACTCAGCCCCCAGACGTATGCGGAGAGCGCAGCCACCTGCTCCTGCGAGAGTTGGGCACCGCCGAGCGGCGGCATCGGAGCACGATAGTTCTTGGGCTTGGACACGCCTTCGGTGATCGACTTTGAGATGCCCTCGACGCTGCCATCACTCCAAAGCCACTTGTGTGTGTTGAGAGGCGGTCCGAGGGTAGAGCCTGCGCCGCTCTCGCCATGACAGCCGGTGCAGGTCGCGCCGCCGATCTCGCCTCGATAGATGCGACTGCCTTCCGCTACCATCGCGCTCGTGGCTCCCGGAGGTACCGGCAGATTCGCTGCCGCTCCCGCGTTCGCGTTAGTACCCTCCGGCGGCCCGGCGCTTGTCGCGACGACAGGTCCGGCCGGGGCCGACGGGCCCGGACAGTAACTGACATCCGCTGTGCCAGCGGCAGATGAGCCGCCGACGTAAGTGACCCGATAGATTCGACCGCTCACGTCGTCCGAGACATAGAGCGCACCATCGGGCGCGACCGCGAGACCACTCGGGCGATGCAGCGCGCGCGCAGGATCCTCGTGTGCTCCGGCGAAGCCGTCCGCGAACACCTCACAGCGGCCTGCTGCCTTGCCGTCGGATAGCGGCTGGAAGGCGACGTTGTAGCCTCCCTGCGCGTAGGGCGAGCGATTCCATGAGCCGTGGAACGCGATGAAGGCGCCGTTGCGGTAATGCTCCGGGAAACTGTGACCGTGGTAGAGCACGACATCATTCGGCGCCCAGTGCGCCTGGAAGGCAGCAACGGGACCGAGCTTCTTCCCGCACACACCGACGCTCTTACCGCCATCGCCACCGTATTCGGGCGCCAGCACCAGCTTTCCCTGCTCGGCATCGTAGTAGCACTCGGGCCAGCCGTAGTCGCCATCCCGCTTGACGCGCAGCAGTTCTTCCGCCGGCAGCACGGCACCCTGCTCGGGCATATACAGCTTCGGCCAGTTCTGCGCGAGTTGATCACGCCCATGCTGGGTCGCGTAGAGACCGTGGCCGCTCGAGTCGAGCGCAATGCCATCGGCGTTGCGAATGCCGGTGGCGTAACGCCTTGCGGTGGAGAATTTCTGATCGGTCTTGCGCGCGTTATAACGCCAGATCCCGGCGCGCGTCTGCAGCTCGGTGCAAGGCTTGATGCCCGGGGACTCGAGCATGCGGTTACGCTCCTGACATGCATTGGTCGCCGAGGCTACATCGACGTACATCCAGCCATCCGCATCGATCACGAACGGGTGCATCGGGTGATCACCCGTGAGCGGCAGGCCGGAGACGATCACCGCCGGCTTGCCCCGCGGGACGACGGAGCCTTGGGGCAACTTATAGCGCACGATCCTGTCGTTGATCTCGGCGTAGATGGATCCCTCGAAGAGCGCGATTCCGGTACCACCATGTCCGCCGGTCGCCACGGAGTCGCCGAAGCGCTCGTTGACATTCGCCTTGCCATTGCCGGTAGTGTCCTGCAGGGCGACGAGGAAGCCGCCCGCATGCGGGGTGTCGTTGCCGTAGTAGCGCCCGCTCCACGTGTTGACGTAGACGACCCCATTGGGGGCAACGACGAGATGACGCGCATGGCCGATCTCATCGGCGAATACGCTGGCGCAGAAGCCGGGCGGCAGTTTGAGTCCGCTTTGCTCGGAGCACCCGCCCGCCGCAGCGCCATGACCCGAATCCGCGCTTGCTTGCGCGCGAGCCGCCGAAGTGCTTGCAAGGAGCGCTGCAAGAGCAAAGGAGGCCGCACCGAGTGGCGGAAGCGTGTAGCGAATGCGCATGAGCCTGACCTCGATCGCCGCCGTGTAGCGATGCCAGGAACGCGTCGCTGGCGGCTGAATGGCGCGCAAAGATAGCATCTCGCGCCGTCGCGCCGCGAACTCAGCCGATCGCCGAAGACCACACGATGCCGACGGCGAGCAGGGCAAGCAGCGCGAGCAGCTTGAGAATGACTTCCCACCAGCTCGCCCAGACCGAGGGGACGTGCGTAGAGAGTTTGGCCAGCATCATCGTGGTTGCTCCTACCGGTGCTCCTGCCGGTGCTGGAAGCATTTCGCCATGGCATCCTCGCGCGACCTGGGATGCGATGCTGGCGGTCCGATGAACAATTGTGGCGGAAAGAGGCGGCCTCGCCGTCGATGACGCACGATGGGAGAAGATCCATGAATCCTTCGTCACTGAGCGAGCTGGCCGCCGTGCTCCGGAAGTTCGCGGCCGAGCGCGACTGGGATCAGTTTCACTCCCCCAAGAATCTCGCCATGGCGCTGGTCGGCGAGGCGGGTGAGCTCGCGGCCGAATTCCAGTGGCTGACCGAGGCGCAGAGCCGGGCGCCAAGCCCCGACCAGCTGGCGCGCATCCGTGCGGAGGCCGCCGACGTGCTCAACTATCTGGTGCGGCTCGCAGATAAGCTGGGCTTTGATCTCATTGCGGCGGCTCACGACAAGGTCGCGCAGAATGCGCAGCGCTATCCCGCCCATACCGTCCGCGGTAGCGCCCGCAAGTACACCGAGTACGACTGAGCGGACGGCTCGATTGTGCCGCGCCAGCCGACTACGAGCGCTGGCGGCGCACCTCCTCGATCACCACAGGGAAATCGATTTGCGCGGACGGACCCGTGAGGATGTGATCACCGACGACGAAGCCTGGTGTTTGAAAGATCCGCAGGCCGCGTGCGAGATTGAAGTTCGCGAGCAGCTCAGTGTCGATGCTGTGTGCGGCCATGTCGTGTCGCAGGCGGTCGATGTTCAGGCCCACGCGTCTGGCCGTGGAGTAGATTGCCTCCTCCTCCCATGGTCCGCGGTAGGCCATGAGAGCCTCGTGAAACTCCCGATACTTGTGCTGGCGCCTCGAGGCGAGCGAGGCTCGAGCGGCGACCATCGATTCCGGAGTAAGGATCGGGAACTCCTTGAGGATCAGTCGCACGTGCGGATCGTTGCGCAATGCGCTCTCCAGCCGTGGCTGGATCGCCTTGCAGTAGGAACACGCGTAATCGAAGAATTCCACGATCGTCACATCGCCGTGCGGATCGCCGATCACGGGCGAATCGCGATCGCTTTGCAGGGCCTCCAGATGAGCGATGACCGTTTGATCCGCGACCGGTGGCGGTGGATCGGCAGCGCGGCCCAGCGGTGCTGCGAGACCAAGGCCGGCTGCCACGGTCAGGCTGAGCGCCAGCAGCGTCGCAGCTCTGCCGATGATCATGCTGTTGTTGCGCATCGAGTGCCGTCGCCGGTTTCAGTGGGTGGAGTCAGTATATGCGACCATTTCGACCGATGGCGCATCTATGAAATCACAGCGTCGGCTTCACGAGCGTGTCTGCATGACACATCGGTACGCATGACCGCTGCCCGTCATATCCCTGTTGCGGTGGCGGTGGGAACGGCGGGTGCCTCTGACCCGCCGGTTTCCATGGAGGCTGCGCGGTAGGCCCGATCACCGCACGAGTCACGTCCCGTTCGGCGGCTCCTGCGGCTCGGGCAATCGCGCGGGATCGCCTTGCGGGAGCGCATCACGAGCCCACTCCATCCGCTTCCAAGGCGGAACGGGTGTGGAAACCGATGCACGCGGCACGAACTTCGAGCGCTCGAGGAGCTGCATCTTGTGTATGTATCGCGGGCAATTTGGAAATACCTGCCGCACCGTAATCCGCACGATGAACTGAGCTTCCGGATAGGGCGGCTGTATGGAATCGGCGGGCGCGATGTGCGCGATGCCATTGACTCGTAGGCGCTTCTGGTTCTCGAAATCTATGAACAGCAGGCCCACATGCGCATTCTCGCTGGCATTTCCCATTGAGACGTACATGCCATTGCCGTCATAGTTGGGGAACACGAGGGTTTGCTCGTCGAGCACCCGCACGAAGCCCGGGTCGCCACCTTTGTACGAGCAGTTCGGATGACCGGCGCTGTCGGCCGTAGCCAGAAAGAACATATACATCCGCCCGATGAATTCCTGGTCCTCGCTCGTGAGCCGCTCTCGAAACAAGCGCTGCTCGATGCGATCGGCGAGCCGCTCCGTGTCGAACTGCCGCTGCAGGCGACGATGACTTGCGCCAAATAGCTTTGACATCCGCTTTCCCTCCCGCAAGGCGCGACTGGTGGAACTCACGGTGCCGCCGGTCTGGATTGAACAGACGACCTGCCGCTTACAAGGCGGCTGCTCTACCACTGAGCTACGGCGGCGTGCCGACAGTTTACCGTGAAACGGCTTCGGGCCTTGACGCTCGACCCGCGGCGGTCAGCCGTCTGTCGGGCGTCGGACACTCTTTGACCTCGAGCCGCTCACCCGGACGCTGCAGTGACAGCAGTGCCTCGGTTGGCAGCGTCTCGAGGCTCGCCGTGATGTCGACGTCGACCCAGCGGGCCGCATCCGTTCCCGCGCGCGGCTCGATCTGGGCATCGAGGCCCAGATTGCGCACGGCACGCGCACGGCGCTCCGCACCGGTGCGCTCGCTGAACAGACCCACCGACACGCGCCGTCCCTGGTCCGAGCCGGGCATCGCCTGAGCGTCGGCGAGACCACTGCTTTGCAGGCGCTTGAGCACCTGAGTCTCCTCGGAAGCGCTCTTCATGCCACCGACGTATACCCAGTAGCCTTTCGCGGTGGCCGCATCGTCGCTGCGCTCGTGCGGACGAAAACCGCGTGACTGCAACACCTCGACCGCGCGTGCGGCCCGCGGTCCGTCATTGAAGGGACCAACGGTGATACAGCGACCCGCAGGCGCCGGGGCTGCGGTAGACGAGGAGGTCGACGATCCGGCACCAGACGCCGCGAGCGCGCTAGCCGCCCCAGCAGGTGTGGCCGCAGCACTGGCAGCGCCGGAAGCCGTCTCGCTACGAGCGCCGGCATCGCCGGTCGAGGGCGGACCCCCGGCGGCGCCGTGCGGTGCGCTGCGAGAGGCAGGATCGGGAGCGCCCTGTGCGGGCGTCGATGCCGCCTCGCTGGCGAGCTTGAGCCGCGGCAGGCGGTTCAAGGCGTCCGGGTGCGGGAGCTCGGGAGAGACATCGACCAGATTGGCCCACGCGAGAAAGATCAGATTCGCGAGGAGCAGCAGGAAGAATGTGGCGCGCAAGCTCACGCGCGCAATCTTACCAGCGGCAACCCGGCATGGACGGCGATGCCACGCAGAACGAGATCAGGCACCGTGACATGGCGCGAACGTATGAGCGGCTCGATGCACACCGCCGCACCGCCGCTCAGAAGTACGAGGGGGTGTGCATGCAGCACCCGCCCTGCCTCGTCGACCGCACGATCGATCACCGCGGCCACCGCGCACGCCGCTCCCTGCTCGATTGCCGCTCGGGTGCTGCGGGCGAACAGCGAGATCCGCGCAGCACGTGCCGAGTTGTCACCCGACGCACGCGCATCCCGCGCGGCCGTCCGCCGCTCGGAAGCGCGGCGTTCGATCCCCTCCGTGCTACTCAGAAGACTGCGCACCATGAGCTCCGGGCCGGGCACGATCGCGCCGCCACGATGCACGCCACGGCTATCGATCAGATCGATCGTGACCGCGGTGCCTACGTCGACGACGCAGGCCGGGCGGCGGCCCGCCAGCCGGTGCGCGCCGATAGCGCCCACGAAGCGATCCACCCCGAGTCTCCAGGGATCCAGGTACCGTGTGGTGACGCCGGCGGCCTGGCGCGCGGTGCTCAGGAGCTCCGGCTCGATGTGCAGAGCGCGCCACGCCGCGCGGATGAGCGCCCGCTCGATGTGCGGTCCCGCCACACTGGCGACGATGATGCGGGCGGGGCGCGACTTGGCGGCGAAGAGCCGCCGCACGAAATCCTGTTGGCCCCATCCCGCATGAGGCTCTGCCTGCAGCCTGCCCAGGCGTCCATTCGACCAGGTCGCCCACTTGATGCGGGTATTGCCGACATCGACGAGCAGCACTCGCGGATGGCGGCGCTCGTTGATCGGTCGTGAACGATGAGGCGCTGTCAACGGTCCGGCCTTACGCTGACTTCGCCCGAGATGAGCCTCTTGAGGCCGTCGGCGGTCTCGAGGACCAGCGCGCCGTTGCCATCGATGCCGCGCGCGATGCCGCGTGTGCTCTGCTCGGCTCCCAGTACGCTGATCGAGCGTCCGCGCAGCGCATCCGACCGTTGCCATTCTTCTGCAAAAGGCTTGAGTCCCTCGAGCTCAAAGACCAGCAGCCCGGAGATGATATCCCGCACGAGCGCGGCGATGAGCGCGTTGCGCGGCCCCGGCTCCACGCCGGCCGCGGCAAGATCCGCCGCCTGAGTTCCGGTTGCAGCAATCTGCGAGCGCAGTGCGGCGGCGAGCGCGACGTTGATGCCCACGCCGATGACGACGTAGGCGGGTCCGCCCGACTCGGCGCGCATCTCGATGAGAATGCCACCGAGCTTGCCCTGCTCGAGCACCAGATCATTGGGCCATTTGAGTCGCACGCCCTGCGCACCGCATGCGCGCAATGCGCGCAGCGCACACACGCCCACCGCTAGCCCGAGGGCACCGAGATCGCGCGGTAGCTGCGCAAAATTCCAGCTGAGCGAGAGGCAGATTGCGCCGCCCGGCGGAGCGAGCCACACGCGGCCGCGCCGGCCGCGACCTGCGGATTGATGCTCGGCAGTCAGCACATCCGAGTGGCCCAGTGGCAGATCGGTACGCTCGAGGAGCGCTGCATTGGTCGATGGGAGGGCCCAGAGGGTATCGAGGCGACGCAGCCGCGCGCGGGTCTCCTCGGGCATTGACGCACGAATTTTGGCGGCATCGAGCGGCTCGCAGAGCAGCGGCAGCCGATAGCCACGATTGCGCACCGCGTGCACGCTCACGCCCAATCCCCGCAGCGACACCACCGACTTCCAGATGGCTGTGCGGCTTACTCCCAGCTGTCGGGCGAGCTCGGCGCCTGATTGGAATCCGCCGAGCGCGAGCTGCCGATAGACGCGCGCCGGCAGCGGTGTCCGTGCGGTCGGCTGAATGCTCGCGCCCATCGAGCGGGTGGTACTGGGGGTAGTGCTGCGCGTGGGGCCTCCTATGCGGCACGCCGCCCGAACAGCCAAAAACGCTGCGCGCGCGGCTCGCGCCCTGCCCACATCCGCAGGATGTTCGCGCGATGGGTGAATGTGATGAGCGCGGCTGCGAAGAAGCCGAACACCAGCAAGGGTGTGTACCAGCCGAGATCTGCCCAGACCACGGCGAGGGGCAGTACCGCGGTCGCCACGATGGAAGCCAGTCCGACGAAACCCGTGAGCACGAGCACGCCGAGCCATGCAAACACCAAGGTCAGCGCCACGCGCGGGGCGATACCGAGCACCGCGCCGAGGCAGGTCGCGACCGCCTTGCCGCCACGAAAGCCGAACCACAGGGGATAGACGTGTCCCAGCATGGCCGCGGCGCCGCAGGCGACGGGAAGCCAGTTGTGCGCGAGCGCCGCCGGCGGCAGCAGCGGCAGCTCCAGCCGTGGAATCCAGCGCGTCGCGAGCCAGCCCTTGCCCACGTCGATGACGGCAACACCGAGCGCGAACAGCTTGCCCTGAGTGCGCAGGGCATTCGTGGCACCGGCACTGCCGCTGCCCAGCGCGCGAATATCCACGCCACCGCGCAGGCGCGCGAGTACCAGACTGCCGAGCAGCGATCCCAGCAGATAGCTGACCGCAACCTTCACGATGAAGTCGGTCACGGAGGCAAGAATACTTCGGTCAGCATGCAGCGCACGCTGCCACCGCCGAGTCTCTCGATCGTCGGTACCGGAACTGCGAGCACCGCATCGGTGCACGCCGACAAACGCGTGAATGCCTCGGGGCCCAGGGCCTCGCGCGCGTGCGCCGACATGACCAGCACCGTGGAGTCACCGAGTGCCTCATCCCAGGTAGCGAGCTCGAGCATGTTGCCCGCAAAGCCCTCGATCGCCTCATGGGAGATTTCGATGATCTCGCGACCGCCGGCGGCGAGACGCTGGAGCACGCGCGCGCGGTCCCCCGCCGCGATGGCCGCCGCACCGATGACGATCGCGCGTGCACCGATGCACATCATGACGTTGGTGTGATAAACGGGTAGTCCATGACGATCCCGAGCATCGAACATGACCGGCTCGTAACCCATCACGCGGCACCACTGCGCGAGCGGCTCGGCGTGTGTGCGCGGCGAGCGGCAGGCATAGGCAACGCGTCCGACATGATCGAGCACCAGACTGCCCGTTCCCTCGAGAAAGTGTCCGTCGTGCTCGTGATGGGTCAAATCGAGCGTGCGTCGCACGACGAAGCCGAGCTCGGCGCTCACCTGCGCGGCGATCTCGAGCCGCCGCTCGCGGCGACGGCTCTCCGATTGCATGGGATAGAGCACGAGCGTGCCGTCCGGGTGGAAGCTCAGCCAGTTGTTGCTGAACACGGCGTCGGGCTTGGCCGGCTCCGGCGTGTCCTCAGCCACGCAAACCTCGATGCCTTCGCTCCTCAGACTCGCGGCCAGCGCTGCGAATTCGCGGCGCGCCAGCTCGGCGGCATTCTCGAGCGAGCTCTCCCGCGGGCGCTGCATGCCGTTCGTCGCTGCGGTTTCCGCGTTGTAGTCGAAGCGCGCCGGCCTGATCATCAGCACCGCGCCGGCGCATTGTTGCTGTTGCACTCAGCCTCCTCGCGCGGCGGCGCTCCGGCAATGCGCTGCGCCTCCAGATCATGACGGCAACCCCCGAACCGCTCGTTGTCTGCACCCACCGCGGCCTCTACTGCCCCGAGGGTGGCTTCTACATCGATCCTTGCCGTCCGGTGCAAACCGCCGTCATCACGCACGCGCATGCAGATCATTTGATCCGCGGCCACGCACGCTACATTCTCGCACGTCCGGGAGCGGCCATTGCCCGCACGCGGTTGCAGGGCGAGCCCGATGTGCTGGCACTCGAGTACGGCGCAGCGCTCGCTCTCGGCCGAACGACGATATCACTACATCCTGCGGGCCACATCCTCGGCTCGGCACAGGTGCGTATCCAGCTGGAAGAGCGAGTGTGGGTCATCTCCGGCGACTACAAGCGTCAATACGATCCGACCTGCGCGGCGTTTCAGCCACTGCCCTGCGACGTGTTCGTGAGCGAAGCGACGTTCGCGCGGCCAGCCTATCGCTGGCCGGGGACGGCCGCCGAGGTCGACGAGGTGCTGCGCTGGTGGCGCGCCAATCGGGAGCGCGGCATCACCTCGGTCCTGTTTTGCTACGCGCTCGGCAAGGCCCAGCGCCTGCTCGCAGAGCTCGTTCCCTTTATCGATGAGCCCGTGTACGTGCACGACACGATGGGACAGCTCATCCAGGACTATCGGGATGCAGGGGTGGCGCTGCCGCCCACACTCCCCGCCTTCAGCCAGGGCACGGCCTCCTATCGCGGGGCTCTAGTGCTCGCTCCACCCGGTGCGGCGCGCACGTCCTGGGTGCGTCGGCTGGGTGAGCACGCGAGCGGCTTCTGTTCCGGATGGATGCGCTCGGAGAGCGAGCGGCGCCGGCGTGGCTACGACCGCGGCTTCGTGATCTCCGATCACGCGGACTGGCCGGCGCTGGTAGCCACGTGCCTGCAGACCGGCGCGCGCAGAGTGCTGCTTACGCACGGTCGCGCGGAGGATCTGGCGCAGCACCTTGCGACGCGCGGTGTGGCGACGAGCGCTCTCGCCCCTCACCCCTGATCGGTTTCTGCGCCTATCAGGTGCCGGTCGCGCTGAGGTCGTTCGGTCCGACCTTCACACGCCGGTGCAGATCGTTCATGAGCACGTCGGTGTCCGTGAGGTCGATCGGCTCGCCGCGCAGGAGCTTGCGCACCTGAGCGGCGGGCGCGGGCTTGGCGAACAGGTAGCCCTGCGCGAGACCGCAACCGAGCTGACGCAACTTCTCCAGCTGCTGCCAGCCCTCGATGCCCTCGGCCACCACCTTCACGTTCAGGTGGCGCGCGATGGCGACGATCGCACCCACGATCGCGAGATCACTCATGTCGGTGACCAGATCGCGCACGAAGCTGCGATCGATCTTCAAGTAATCGACGTGCCACTGCTTCAAGTAACTCAGGCTCGAGTAGCCCGTGCCGAAGTCGTCGATGGCGATGCGCACTCCGAGGTCGCGCAGCTGTGAGATGGCGTCGTGGCGCGACTCCCCGCCGCGGGACTCGCGCCGCTCGAACATGGCGCTCTCCGTCAGCTCGAGCTGCAGCAGGCTCGGGCTCACGCCGTGCGCGCTCGTCAGAGCTACGATCTTGTCGCGCAGGTTGGAGCGTTGCAGCTGCACGGCGGAGATGTTCACTGCGATGGGCACCAGAGTCGCACCCGATGCGCGCCAGCGGCTGACATCCTCCACGGCCTTCTGCAGCACGAACTCGCCGACCGGCACGATGAGTCCGGTTTCCTCGGCGATGTCGATGAAGCGCCCGGGCAGGATGTAGCCCTGTGTCGGATGCTTCCAGCGCAAGAGCGCTTCGAGCGCCATGACCTTGTTGGATGCGATGTCGATGATCGGCTGATAGTGCACGTCGAGCTCGCCGCGCTCGAGCGCGGCGCGCAGGCTCGCCTCGACGGCGACGCGCTCGCGGATCTTGCGCGCCATGATGGGGCTGAACAGCTGGACGTTGTTGCGGCCGCGATCCTTCGCCTGGTACATCGCCGTGTCCGAGTGCCGCAGCAGCTCGCCCATGTCGCTTCCGTCGCGCGGGAAGAGGCTCACGCCGATGCTCACCGTGGTGACGAGCGGGCGGCCGTCCACGATCACCGGAGCGCCCATGGCCTGGTTGATCCGCGCCGCCGTCTCGCTGATGACCTCAATGCGCTCGACGGACTGCAGCACGACGATGAATTCGTCTCCACCCATGCGCACGACGATGTCGTCGGCGCGCACGCAGCCGCGCACGCGCTCGGCGACCGTCTTCAGGAGCTTGTCGCCGGTCTCGTGGCCGCGGGAGTCGTTGATGTGCTTGAAGCGATCGAGATCGAGGAACAGCACCGCGAGCATCCGGCCGGCGCGCTTCGCCTCTTCGATCGCGCCCGGCAGGCGATGGGCGAGGTACAGCCGGTTGGGGAGCCCGGTGAGCTGATCGTGGTGCGCGAGATGATCGAGGTGCTGCTGCTTCTCGAGCAGCTCCTCCTCGACCCTGCGGCGCATGGTCATGTCGGTCGTCGTGAACGCGAGCACGGCGCGGCGGCCGAGCATCAGCCGCTGTCCGGTCGCCTCGACCACGAGCAGGTCGCCGTTCTTGCCGCGCTCGCGCAGCCGTATCGGCACCTCGGCATCCGGAGCGAGGAGCCTCCCCATGAACGCATCGCCGTACGCTGCGTCGTCGACGAAGATGTCGTGGAGCCGCAGCTTTCTGAGCTCCGTGAGCGAGTAGCCGAGCGCGCGCAGAAGCGCGGGGTTGGCATCCACGATCGCGAGGCTCGTCGCATCCGCGATGACGAGGCCGTGCGGCGACTGCTCGAGGACGGCGCGGTAGCGGTTGTAGCGAGCGGCGCCGTGCTTCAGGACGCGCAGGACCAGAAAGAGCGTGACGGCGACGCCGGCGGCGAGCAGCAGCAGGAGGCCGAATCGGGCGAGCGAGAGTCCCGGCGAGGCATCCGCCACGAGGGCCGCGGCGCTGCCTGCTGCGAGCGGCTGAGAGACGGCGCTGCGCGCGGCGAGGAGCGCGGCCCCGAGAGCGAGCTGGGCCGGCGGGCATACGCGGGCCGAGACGCGGCATCCAAACGCCCCAACGGAGTGCATCTCGTGCAACTCGCGCATGCCCATGCCGCGCTTGTGACCCCGGCCGCAACGCGGCACGTTGAAATCTCACCGCGAGTGTCGCCTGAGCTAGAGCATGGCTTCAGGGTAGCCGCGCACACTTTCCCGAGAGCACCCCGGGGCTTGCACGTGCCTGCGCACCTGGCGAACAGGAATCGGGCAGTTCCTGCCGCGCGATTTTCCTTAATCCGTGACGGTGCGTAACCGAAAGGACGACGCTGGACAGACAGGCACGTCCTGCGCGCAGCTCTCGAGCGCGCCGCGCTTCAGCGATCGGCACGTGCGATTAAGACTGCGCCCTCCGCGATGCGCGCTCCCACGCCGGCTGCGATCACCGCGTTCTCGCCGAACATCACGCCCATCAGTTCGCGACTGAAGCGGTACTGGCGCAGCACCGGCAGAGGGTTTGTGAGGCGCTCGCCGGTCTGCTGGTCCGTCGAGGTGATGACACAGCGAGTGCAGGGCTTGACGAGACGGAGCTTCACCTCACCGAGGTCGAGCGTATCGATCCAATCCTCGGCGAACGCCGGCAATCCCTCGAGCACGAGATTGGGACGGAAGCGCGTCATTGGAATCGCGGTCGGCAACCGGGTGTTGAGCTCCGCGAGCGAGGCACGGTTGCACACGAGGATCGGAAAACCGTCGACGTAAGTGACC
>DATJVD010000031.1:0-2068 GCA_035501955.1 Steroidobacteraceae bacterium | reverse complement strand
CGTTCGCCCTGGCGCGCCGCCTGGCCGGGACACGCATCTGCGTCAACTGCCTCCATCCGGGAGTCGTGGCATCCAACCTCCTGCCGGGCTGGTTGCGGCTCATCAAGCCGCTGCTCAGTCGCAGGATCCTTGACGTCGAAGACGGCGCGCGCACGACGCTGCATCTGGCGCTCGCTGAGGGCGCCGGCGCCGTCACCGGGCGCTACTTCGATGAGCGGCAGCAGGTAGCGTGTGCGGCGAAGCTCGCGCACGACCTGCGGCTGCAGGAAACGCTGTGGCGTAAGAGTTCGTTGTGGTCGGGAGTGGCGCCGTGACGCCGCCGCTCGCGACAGATTTTGCATACCGCAACCACCCCTGACAGGAGAGGCACGTCATGTCAGCGAGCGCCCGATCGAGGATCACAGAGACATTACTGTTCGCCAGCAACTTTCTGCGCCACCCGTACATGCTCGGCTCGGTCATCCCGAGCTCGCGGTTCCTGGTCAACCAGGTGCTCAAACCGATCGAATGGGAGCGAGCGCGCGTGCTCGTGGAGTATGGACCTGGCGTCGGCTCCTTCACCGGCGAGATTCTGCGCCGCATGCGCTGCGACGCACGCCTGGTTGCCCTCGAGACCAATCGAGACTTCGTCGCGTTCCTGCGGGCGCAGCTGCGGGACGAGCGTCTGCGCGTGGTGCACGAATCCGCCGCCGAGGTGCAGACGGTGCTCGAGCAGCTCAAAGCCGACTACATCATCTCCGGCATTCCGCTCGGCAGCATGCCCGAAGCAGTGCGAGCCGACATCGTGGCCAAGAGCCACGCCGCGCTCGCGCCCGGGGGGGCGTTCATCGTGTACCAGTTCACCGCGCGTGTGCTTCCGGCACTGCGACGCACTTTCGGTGACGTGCGCCACAGCTTCGAGCTGTACAACCTTCCGCCCGCGCAGCTGTTCATCTGCGCCGCGGGCCGCGGCTAGGCCCGCAAATGCTCCTGCGCTGATTGCGCGCGTGCCTAGTCGGCGCCCGCCAGGATCTGGTGCTTGACCAGCATGCGCACGCCCGTCGCCCAGCCTTCCTCGCCGCCGGCGAAGTTCGCCTCTTCCTGGTCGAGGAGCTTGCCGCTGCGGGCGTCGCGGATCTGAATGCGGACGTAGTAATCGGTCTGGGTCACCTTAGTCAGCACCCCGGCGAGCGACTGTTCGGCGCCGAGCTGCAAGGCGACGGTCGCCTCGCAGCCGTTGCAGTTCTGCAGCGACTTCTGCGCCGCAGCAACCTGGCTGGGATCGATCACGATATAGCGCCCCGACCGTGCCAGCTCGCTGCGCGCCGCTGCGCTGACGGTGGCCATGGTGGCCGGACTGCTGGTACTCCTGCCGAGCAGCGCCTCAGAGGGACTCGCATCCTCGAGCTTGAAATCGAATACCGCAATTTTCACCGGCGGTGATCTCGGCACATCCCCGGCCACAGCCGGCGTAAAGTCGAGGCTGAGGGCAAGCACGCCGATCGGTCCGAGGCTCGCAAGCGCACGATACAAGGCGGACATGGAAATTCTCCGGAAACGCCGCGGCCGCAGGGTCTGCCGGCCGTGGCCGAGGCTCCTGCCCGAAAGGGCAGCTTGTCACAGCGCGACGCGTCGAACCATCGTGCAGATCGGCTAAGTCGATCGGAGGGGCAATCGCCATGAACCCGAGGCCACGCGTTCTCGCAGCCAGCTTCTCCCCCGGCGTACTGGCGGTGGTCGCCGTCCTCGCCATCGCCAGCACCCGCGCTCAGCTTGCTGCCGCGCAGGCCGCCAAGCCGACGTCGCCGCCGCCGCAGAGTGGATCAGCAGCACCGGCAGCAAAGAGCGGGTCGGCGCCCTCCACACAACAACAGGCTGCGAAGGTACCAGCGGATCAGCTCGACTCGCTTGTGGCTCCCATTGCGCTCTATCCCGACCCGCTGCTGGCGCAGACGCTGGCCGCCGCTACCTATCCTCTCGAGATCATTCAGCTGCAGCAATGGCTCAAGAAAAATCCCGGGCTGAAAGACAAGGCCCTGGCCGATGCGGTGGCGAAGCAGCCCTGGGACCCGAGCGTCCAGTCGATGGC
>DATJVD010000030.1:0-2718 GCA_035501955.1 Steroidobacteraceae bacterium | reverse complement strand
TCAATGGCCGCGTACATATCTTCGTGCGTGGCATCCGCATGGATGGCGTTGCCGCTCACGTGCAGCGTCGCCTCGGCCTTCTGTCGCAGCTTCTCCACCGTCAGCACGCAATGCACGTCCATGACCTGATCGAAGTGTCTGTCAATGCGCTCCAGTTTCTTCTCCACATAGCCCCGCAGTGCTGCGGTGACGTCGACGTGGTGGCCGGTTACGCTGAGCTGCATACCTCGTCTCCTTATTTGAATCTGCCCTACATCATTTGAATCTGCCTACATCTGTTTCGGCCCCGCGCGGCGGCGTTCGTTCGAGGCGGCGATTCCCATGGCCTCGCGGTACTTGGCGACGGTGCGCCGCGCCACCGGAATCCCCTCAGCCGAGAGGAGCTGCGCGATGCGGCCGTCGCTCAACGGGGTTTCGGGCTGCTCGTCTTTGACGAGTTTTCTGATCTTGGCGCGGATCGCCGTCGATGAGGTGCCCGAGCCATCGGCGCCCTCGACCTGGCTCGAGAAGAAGTAGCGCAGCTCGAACACCCCACGCGGTGTGTGCATGTACTTGCCGGAAGTCACGCGCGAGATGGTCGACTCGTGCATGGTGACCGCCTCCGCTATGTCCTTGAGGATCATCGGGCGCATGTACTCCTCGCCGTGCTCGAGGAATGCCGTCTGCCGCTCGACGATCGAACGCGCTACCTTCATCAGTGTTTCGTGTCGAATCTCCAGACTCTTCAGTAGCCAGCGCGCCTCCTGCAGCTGTGCCCGCATGGTGGCGTGACTCGCGTTGCGGCCGATGAGGCTGGCATAGCTCTGGTTGAGACGCACGCGCGGCAGCGTCGCCGGATTGATCTCCACACCCCAGCCGTGCTCGGTGCGGCGCACGAACACATCCGGCACCACGTACTCCGCGCTGCCGGCGCTCACCGTGGCGCCTGGGCGCGGATGACACGAGCGCACCAGCGCCAGCGCGCAGGCGATCTCCTCTTCGGTAGTGCGCAGCTCACGCCGTAACAGCGACAACTCGCGTTCGGCGACGAGCTCGAGATGATGGCGCGCGATGCGCAGCGCCGTCTCGAAACCCGGCGTGGAGGGGTCGAGTTGCCGCAACTGCAACTCGATGCATTCGCCGACCGAGCGGGCACCGACGCCGGCAGGATCGAGCAGCTGCACGCGCATCAGCACGCTCGCGACCTCCTCGCTCGAGCACTCGAGCTCGGGACGCAGCGTGTGCGCGATCTCCTCCAGGGATTCGGTGAGGTAACCGTCGTCGCTGATCGCATCGACGATGGCGCGCGCAATGGCGAGCTGCCTCGGCTGCAGATGCGCGAGCTCCAGTTGCCACAACAGGTGATCCTGCAGCGACTCCCCGGAGGCGTCGGCGTACTCCTGCTGTCGCTCGTCATCGTCGCCGTTCCACGGCGTATCGGCCCGGCCGGCGGTATGTTCGCTCCAACCATCCTCGAGAACTTCCACCGTGCTCTCGGCGGCGCGCTCGGCGGGCTTCGCCTGCTCGGCCGCGGTGACCAGCGTCTCGAACGTGCCGCTGACCTCAGCCTCCTCCAGTGGCTCGAGCATCACGTTGGTTTCCAGCAGCTCGCGGATGTGCGCCTGCAGCTCGAGTGCCGGGAGTTGAAGCAGTCGGATGGCCTGCTGCAGCTGCGGGGTCATGGTCAGTTGCTGACCCAGCTTGAGCTGCAGAGAAGGTTTGAGCATGGTGACTTGGGTGCCCTGGTGGCGGCCGCTCCAGGTTCCTCAGCTAATCAATTGAAAGTCAAAGTCTTTACTCCAGCCCTCCCGGAGCTTCACAGCCGGAACGACTCACCCAAGTACACCTCACGGACTTGGGGGTTGGCAAGGACTTCTTCCGCAGTGCCGGCGGCGATTACCGTGCCCTGATTGACGATGTAGGCCCGCGCGCATACCCCCAGGGTTTCGCGCACATTATGGTCAGTGATCAACACGCCGATGCCACGCTGGGTAAGCTCGCGGATGATGCGCTGAATATCGAGCACCGACAGCGGATCGACGCCGGCGAAGGGCTCATCGAGCAGCATGAAGCGCGGCTCGGCGGCCAGTGCGCGCGCGATCTCCACGCGGCGCCGCTCGCCGCCCGAGAGCGCAAGTCCGAGCGTCTTGCGAACGTGCCCGATGCGCAGCTCCTCCAGGAGCTGCTCGAGACGCTGCTCGCGCGCGCCGCGCTCCATCTCGCGCGTCTCGAGAATCGCCATGATGTTGTCCTCGACGGACAACTTGCGGAACACGGAGGCTTCCTGCGGCAGGTAGCCGAGACCGAGCTGTGCGCGCCGATGCATTGGCAGCAGCGTCAGGTCCACCTCGCCGAGCAGGATTCGTCCCGCATCGCAGGGCACAAGGCCTACGATCATGTAGAAAGCGGTGGTCTTGCCGGCGCCGTTCGGGCCAAGCAGTCCCACCACCTCCCCGTTGGCGAGCTCGAGCGAGAGATTGCGTACCACCTGTCGCGACCTGTAGCTCTTGGCCAGGTCCATGGCTTTGAGGGCAGTCATGGCTTGGGACTCGCCGGCGGTGGCTTGCCGGTCTCGTTGTGCGGCTTGCCTGTGGGTGGTGCCGGCGCACTCTGCGGGGTGATCGTGATGTGCACGCGCTGATCGCTCCCGGGCTGCGTCGCCGCCTGCACCCGCTGTGCACGAATGTTGTATACCAGCAGGGGACCTGAGATCTCGTTCACGCCATCTGACAGCCACGC
>DATJVD010000029.1:0-37287 GCA_035501955.1 Steroidobacteraceae bacterium | reverse complement strand
CGAGCGTAGCCGGCGCGGGCCGCGGGAGCCGCACGACTAGGCTTGAGTGCTCGGCAGCGTGGCTGCCTCGACGTAGGAAATCGGTGCCTCGGCGGGGGTCTCGAAGATCACGTCTTCCCAGGCGCTCTCATCGGCCAGCAGCGCACGCAGCAGCTTGTTGTTGAGCGCATGGCCGGACTTGAAGCCGCTGAACTCGCCGATGAGGCTGTGACCGAGCAGGTACAGATCGCCGATCGCATCGAGGATCTTGTGCTTGACGAACTCGTCCTCGTAGCGCAGCCCGTCCTCGTTCAGCACCCGGTAGTCATCGAGCACGATGGCGTTGTCGAGGTTGCCGCCGAGCGCCAAGTTGCGCGAGCGCAGCATCTCCAGGTCGCGCATGAAGCCGAAGGTGCGCGCGCGGCTCACCTCCTTCAAGAAGGAGGTGGTGGAGAAATCCATCGAGGCGCGCTGCGAGCGGCGCTTGAAGATGGGATGGTTGAATTCGATCTCGAAGTTCACCTTGAAGCCGTCGAAGGGCGCGAAGCCCGCCCACTTGCCGTCCTCCTCCACGCGCAGCGTCTTCTTGATCCGCACGAAGCGCTTGGGGGAGCGTTGCTCCTCGAGCCCGGCCGACTGCAGCAGAAACACGAACGGCCCGGCGCTGCCGTCCATGATCGGCACCTCCGGTGCGGAGAGCTCCACGATCGCATTGTCGATGCCGAGGCCCGCGAAGGCGGACAGCAGATGCTCAACGGTGGAGACGCGCACGTCGCCGCGTACCAGCGTCGTGCCGAGCCGCGTATCGCCGACGTTCTCCGGATGCGCCCTGACGTCCGCGGTCCCCGAGAGGTCCGTGCGCCTGAACACAATGCCCGTGTCCACGGCGCCCGGTCGCAGCGTCATCAACACCTTCTTGCCGGTATGCAGACCCACGCCGATCGCGCGGATGGAATTCTTCAGTGTGCGTTGACCAACCATTGGGACCCAAGCTTACCGGAAAGGCAGCGAGCACTTAAGTTAAAGGGCGGCTACCGTAGCACGGGCCCCAGCTCGTTCCAACCAAGAGCGTCGCAGTGCGCTGCCGCACCGCAAACTGCGCGCGCGAGCGCAAGGCCCGGCGAAAGGCCGCGCTCGCCGAGTTTGTTCCCGCGGGGCGGCATGGCTGCCGCCCTCGTGGTCGTTGGTTCGGGCCTCAGTCGGCCTGGCGGCGCAAGAAGGCCGGGATGTCGAGCAGATCCTCCTGGTCGGTATCCGCGCGCAGGCCGTCGCCCACGGCCCGCTGGCGCTGCACGGTCGGCTTGTCGAGCACCGCATAGTCGCTGTTCGAGAGCGGCTGAGCGCGTCGCACGACGCGCATGGGTGCATCGCGGGAGCTCGCCGCCTCACGCGTATTAACGGGCTCGCGGATGTTCGGGTGACGCGCGGGAGCTGCGGGCCGACCGAGCCCGGTCGCCACCACCGTGACGCGCACTTGATTGCTCAGGTCCGGATCAATCACCGTGCCCACGACGACGGTGGCGTCCTCGGAGGCAAATTGTTTCACAATGTTGCCAACCTCCTGGAATTCACCGATCGACAGATCCATTCCGGCGGTGACGTTCACGAGGATGCCGTGAGCGCCTGCAAGATTGATATCTTCGAGCAACGGTGAGGAGACCGCAGCCTCGGCTGCCTCGCGCGCACGGCCCTCGCCGCTCGCCGCGCCCGATCCCATCATCGCCATGCCGGTCTCGGCCATCACGGTGCGCACGTCGGCGAAATCCACGTTGATGAGTCCCGGCCGCGTGATGAGCTCCGCGATGCCCTGTACCGCGCCCTGCAACACCTGGTTCGCGGACTTGAAGGCATCGAGCAGTGTCGTCTGCGGACCGAGCACGGTGAGCAGCTTCTGATTTGGAATGGTGATGAGCGAGTCGCAGTACTTGCCCAGCTCGGCGATACCGTGATCGGCCACCAGCGAGCGCTTGCCGCCTTCCATCTCGAAGGGCTTCGTCACCACGGCGACCGTCAGGATGCCGAGCTCCTTGGCCACCTGCGCCACCACGGGTGCGGCCCCCGTGCCCGTGCCGCCGCCCATGCCGGCCGTGATGAACAGCATGTCGCAGCCCTCGACCATCTCGACGATGCGATCCCGGTCCTCCATCGCGGCCTGACGGCCGATCTCGGGATCCGCGCCCGCGCCCAGGCCCTTGGTGATGTTGCAGCCGATCTGCAACGCGGTCTTGACCTTCGAATGCTTCAGAGCCTGTGCATCGGTGTTGATGCACATGAACTCGACGCTGTCGATGCCACTCGTGACCATGTGTGCGACGGCGTTGCCACCGCCTCCCCCGACGCCGATCACCTTGATGACGGCGCTCTGACTGTAAGCGTCCATTAGTTCGAACATCGCTTCTGGCTCCTCTCGCAAGACAATGGTGGAAATCTCTGCCTTAGTTCGTCGTCTGTCTGTTCTAGTCTTCATCTCTGTCAGCTTCGTTTGTCAGCTTCGTTTGTCAGCTTCGTCTGTCAGCTTCAAAAATTGCCCTGAAACCACGAGCGCATGCGATCCAGCGCGCCTTTGGCGCTCGTGAGGTTGCGGCGCTGCCGCGTGGGCAGCGCGTTGTCGCGGCCGTAGAGCAAAAGCCCCACGCCCGTGGAGAAGATGGGATTGCGGACTACGTCGGAGAGCCCGTTCACCTGCTGCGGCAGGCCGAGCCGCACCGGCACGTGAAAGACCTCCTCGGCGAGCTCGATGGTGCCTTCCATCTTGGCGCTGCCGCCGGTGAGCACGATGCCGGCGGCGATCATCTCCTCGAAGCCGCTGCGCCGCAGCTCCCCGCGCACCAGCCCGAAGAGCTCCTCGTAGCGCGGCTCGATGATCTCGGCGAGCGTCTGACGCGCGAGCCGGCGCGCGGGCCGCTCGCCGACGCTCGGTACTTCGATCGTCTCGTCGGGATTTGCGAGCTGCGAGAGCGCACAGGCGTAGCGCACCTTGATGTCCTCCGCGTGCTGCGTGGGAGTGCGCATGGAGACCGCGATGTCATTCGTCACCTGATCGCCCGCGATCGGAATCACGGCCGTGTGGCGAATGGCGCCGGAGGAGAACACCGCGATGTCCGTCGTGCCTCCGCCCACATCGATCAGGCACACGCCGAGCTCCTTCTCATCCTCGGTGAGCACGGCGAAGCTCGATGCCAGCTGCTCGAGCACGATGTCGTCGACCTCGAGACCGCAGCGCTGAATGCACTTCTCGATGTTCTGCGCCGCGCTCTCCGCGCCGGTGACGATGTGCACCTTGGCTTCCAGGCGCACGCCGGACATGCCGATCGGATCGCGGATGCCTTCCTGACCGTCGATGATGAATTCCTGCGGCAGCACGTGCAGGATCTTCTGGTCCGCCGGGATCGCGACCGCCTTCGCGGCATCGATGACGTGCTCCACGTCACCGTGTGTCACCTCCCGGTCGCGGATCGCCACCACACCGTGCGAGTTCAAACTGCGCACGTGACTGCCGGCGATTCCTGCGTACACCGAATGGATCTCGCAGCCGGCCATGAGCTCGGCCTCCTCCACCGCGCGCTGGATCGACTGCACCGTGGACTCGATGTTGACCACCACGCCCTTCTTCAGCCCGCGCGAGGGTTGCGAGCCGATGCCGAGCACCTCGATCGTGCCGTCGAGACCCGCCTCGCCGACCAGCGCAACGACCTTGGACGTACCGATGTCCAGGCCGATGACCAGGCTCCTGTCCGAACGCTTAGGCATCGCTTGTCTGATCCTCGCCTTTGTTGTCGCGAACGGCGCCGTTGCGCCAGCCGATGGCGAATCCGTTCGCGTACCGCATGTCGACGTAGGCGATGTCCGTCGCCCGCTGCGCGACGATCTTCGAGGCCGTCGCCATGAAGGTCTCGAAACGCTCGTCCACGCGCTTGCGGCCGAGCCGCACGGTGACGCCGTTATCCAGATCGAACTCCCAGGCGCCGCGCGCATCGAGCCGCAGTGCGGTGAGGCGCATACCCGCATCGAGCAGCCGGCCATGTACCGCGAGGTAGCGCTGCGCCACCGTGGCCTCGCTGCCCTCGGGCCCCGAGAGCTGCGGCAGCTCGAGCGGAATGTGGTGCGCCCCGGTTGCGAAGAGCTCGCCACGCGTGTTGAGCAAGCCGTTCTCTCCCCAGCGTGCGGCGGCCACCTGCTCGACGATGTTGACGCTCAAGCCGCGCGGAAAGTTGCGCTCGACGCTCACCGCATCCACCCAGGGGAGCCGCTTGACGGCCGCGCACACCGCCGCCAGATCGACGCGCACGAGGCCTGCACCGTGCACGCTCTGTTTGACGGCGCGCTCGACGTCCATCGGCGAGACACGCTGGAAGCGTCCCGCGATCGAAACGGACTCGATCGGCCGATCAAGCGCCCATACGACGGCGCTCACCACGGCAGCGACGCCTGCGAGGCTGATGACAGATACGAGCAGCTGCCGCCAGCGCACTGCAGGCAGTTGCAGGCGGCGCTCGGTTGCGGGCTTGCGGCGATTCTTACGGCGCCACATGGCTCGCACTCGCTCTTGGGCGCGCATGGCTGTTCGCATCGGTCTCGCTGTTGAGTGGCACGCGGGTGAAGCTCGTCTCGAGCACGCGCCAGACGAGCTCGTCGAAGCCGACGCCCGCGGCCTTGGCCGCCATGGGCACCAGGCTGTGATCGGTCATGCCCGGCACGGTGTTGATCTCGAGCAGCAGCGGGCGGCCGGCAGCATCGGTCATGAAATCGACCCGCCCCCAACCGCAGGCGCCGGTCGCATCGAACGCGGCGAGCGCGAGCTTGCCCAGATGGCGCTCCGCCGGCCCCGACAGTCCCGCTGGGCAGAAGTAGCGCGTGTCGTTGCGGAAATACTTCGCCTCATAGTCGTAGAAGGCCTTGGGAGTCTCGATGCGAATGGCAGGCAGCGCCTCGCCCTTGAGGATCGCAACCGTGTATTCGGCCCCCGTGACCCAGCGTTCCGCGAACACGCTCGCATCCATGGCGCGCGCGGCGCGGAAGGCGCCCGGCAGCTCCTCCGCGCGCTCCACCTTGCTCATGCCGACGCTCGAGCCCTGCGTCGCGGGCTTCACGATGAGAGGCAGCCCGAGCTGCTCGAGCGCATCCTGCAGATCGTGAGCTCCCGTCAGCACCAGCGAATCGGGCGTCGCGACGCCGATTGCCTGCGCGAGCCGCTTGGTGCGCAGCTTGTCCATGCCGAGTGCCGAGCCCGCCACGCCGCTTCCGGTATAGGGAATGCCCAGACACTCGAGCAGTCCCTGTACGGTGCCGTCCTCCCCGCCCGGTCCGTGCAGCGCGATCCACACACGCGCGAAGCGCTCCTGCGCGAGATGCGTGAGATCGAAAGTGCTCGGATCAAGCGTGTGCGCATCGACGCCGCGCCGGCGCAGCGCCGCGTGCACGGCCTTGCCGGTGAGCAGTGAGATCTCGCGCTCGCTCGAGGAGCCGCCGCAAAGCACCGCGACACGACCGAAGGCGTGCGGATCGCTCGTCGTGCGGGCGCAGGCGGGATCGTAGTGCAGGCGCATCAGTGCCCCGCACCGGCTGTGGGGGGCGCGCTCCCCGGCAGCATCTCGCCGATGATGCGGACCTCGAGCTCGAGGTGCACACCGAAGCGCTGCTGCACGGCGGCCTGCACGTGGCAGATCAGGCGCTCGATATCCGCCGCGCTCGCCTTGCCCTGATTGATGATGAAGTTGGCGTGCTTCTGTGAGACCTCTGCATCCCCGCAGCGCATGCCCTTGAGCCCGCTAGCCTCGATGAGCCGCGCGGCATGATCCCCCGGCGGGTTGACGAACACCGAGCCGCAGCTCCAGGCGCCGATCGGCTGCGTCGCGCGGCGCTGCGCGAGCAGCGCGTGCACCTGGGCGTCGCTCGCCCCCGGGTTGCGCTCGAAGCGCAGCCTCGCTGCCACGAACCCCTCATCGGGCAGCGGCCCGCGCACGTGCCGGTACGCGATCTCATACTCGTCCGCGCCGCGGGTGTGCTCGCGGCCCTGCGCATTGAGCGTCTCCACGTCGACGACGTGGCGCCACGTCTCCCCGCCGAACGCGCCCGCATTCATGGCGAGCGCACCACCGACCGTGCCGGGAATGCCGGCAAAGAACTCCGCGGCACCGAGTCCCCAGCGCACGCACTGCTTCGCAAGGCGTGCGCAGGCGGCGCCCGCCTCGCAATACACGGTCGTCTGACTCACCCGCTCGAGCCGCTCGAGCGCACCCTGTGTTGCGACCACGACCCCTTTCAATCCGCCGTCACGCACCAGCAGATTGCTGCCGAGACCCACCCAGTGAATCGGTGTCCCTGCCGGCAGGCTGCGCAGAAAGGCCGCGAGATCGGCGCGATCGCGCGGACTGAAATAAACCTCCGCCGCTCCGCCTGCGTGCCAGGAGCTGTGACGGCTCATGGGCTCGTTGCGCTTCACCCGGGGCATGAACTCCGCAGCGACCGCCATGGTCACATCGACCTCCGGCGTACGGGTTGCAGAGGGGGGTGTGCCGCGAGCCGCGCCGGCAGCGCCTGCGCGACCACGTTGATGTTGCCGGCACCCATGGTCACGATGACATCGTGGGCGCGCATCAGGCCCTGCAGCGCCGGCGCGAGCTCCTCGACGCGCTCGAGGAAGATCGGCTCGACCTTGCCGCGCGAGCGCACCGCGCGACAGATCGCGCGGCCGTCGCAGCCCGCAAGCGGCGGCTCGCCCGCCGCGTACACCTCGGTGACGAGCAGCACGTCGGCGCTCGAGAGCACGCGTGCGAAGTCATCGATCAGATCGCGCGTGCGCGTGAAGCGATGCGGCTGGAAGGCGAGCACGATGCGCCGTCCCGGATAGCCTTGCCGCAGCGCCTCGAGCGTCGCTGCGATCTCGGTCGGATGGTGAGCGTAATCGTCGATGATCGAGACCTGGCCGGCCGCCGTGACCACATCGCCCACGTGCTGCAGGCGCCGATCGATTCCCTGAAAGCTCGCGAGCGCACGCTGCATCGCCCGATCGGGGAGCGCCAGCTCGGTCGCCACGGCCACGGCGGCGAGCGCGTTCAGCACGTTGTGGGTGCCGGGAAGATTCAGGGTGAGCGCAAGCGGTGCGTCCTTGGCGCTGCGACCGGCCACTCCCGAGCGCACCACCTCGAAGTGGGTCTGCAGGCCACTGTGCTTGACTTTCACGGCGCGCACGTCCGCGGTGGGCGCGAATCCGTATGTCATCACCGGCCGCCCGACGCGGCTCAGGATGTTGCGCACCTGCGCATCGTCGATGCACAGAATGGCGAGCCCGTAGAAGGGCAGGTTGTGCAGGAAGTCGACGAAGCTTTGCGTGAGACGCGCGAAGCTGCCCGCGTGCGTCACGAGGTGATCGTTGTCGATGTTCGTGACCACGGCGATGAGCGGCTGCAGGTGCCGGAACGAGGCATCGCTCTCGTCGGCCTCGGCGACCAGGTAGTGGCCCGCGCCGAGGCGCGCATTGCTGCCCGAGCTCTTGAGCCGCCCGCCGATCACGTACGTCGGATCCGCGCCGCCCTCGGCGAGAATGCTCGCCACGAGGCTCGTCGTGGTGGTCTTGCCGTGAGTGCCGGCGACGGCGATCGAGTAGCGAAAGCGCATGAGCTCGCCGAGCATCTCGGCGCGCTGCACGACCGGGATGCGCTGCTCGAGCGCCGCGGCGATCTCGGGGTTGTCCGCCGGGATCGCGCTCGAGACGACGACCACGTCGGCGCCCTGAATATTGTCGCGGCCGTGGCCGAAGCTCACGCGTGCACCGAGCGAGGCGAGCCGCTGCGTGACGGGGTTCTCCCTGAGATCGGAGCCCTGCACCCGATAGCCGAGATTGATGAGCACCTCGGCGATACCGCCCATGCCGGCACCGCCGATGCCGACGAAGTGGATCGTGTTGATGCGCCGCATGCGGTCGGTTCTCATGCCGCGGCGCTCCGAGCGAAGCGCTGACACGCATCGGCGAGGTCCGTGGTGGCCTGCGGCTGCGCGAGCGCGCGTGCGTGCTCGGCCATCGCAAGCAGCGGCGCGCGGCTTTGGCAAAGCCGCTCGAGCTCCGCGCCGAGGCGTTCCGCCGTGAGCTCGCGATCCGCAATCAGCACCGCGGCACCAGCGCGCACCAGGTAATGCGCATTGGCCGTCTGATGATCGTCGACCGCGGCGGGAAAGGGCACCAGGATCGCACCCACCCCCGCAGCAGTGAGTTCCGAGATCGTGAGCGCGCCGGCGCGGCAGATCACCAAGTCCGCCCAGGCATAGGCGGCGGCCATGTCCTCGATGAACGGCCGCACCTCGGCACTCACGCCGGCGCTTGCATAGTTCTGCACCGCCGCCTCGTGCCAGCGGGCGCCCGCCTGGTGCAGCACGCTCACGGGCAGCTGCCCGGCGAGCCGCGCGAGCGCGAAGGGAACCACCGTATTCAAACGGGTGGCACCCTGGCTGCCACCGATCACCAGCACGCGAATCGCGCCGCTGCGCGCACCGAAGCGTTGCTGCGGAGAGGCCACGGCTGTGATCTCCTGGCGCACGGGATTGCCGATCGCGCGCGCCTCGATGCCGGCCCCGAAGCTTCCCGGAAAAGCTTCCAGCACCTCGCGCGCCAGGTGCGCGAGACAGCGGTTGGTGAAGCCGGCGATCGCGTTCTGCTCGTGAATGATGAGCGGGCGCCGTGCGAGCCACGCGGCGACACCCCCCGGCCCGGTGACGAAGCCGCCGAGGCCGACCACCGCAAGCGGCCGGTGGCGCCACATCACGCGCAACGCCTGCAGCAGCGCGGTCGCGAGGCGAAAGGGAGCGGCGAGCAGCGTGAGCGCGCTCTTGCCGCGCAGGCCTCCGACCGATAGCCATTCGATCGGGATGCGCTCGGCGGGCACGATGCGCGCCTCGAGACCGCGGCGCGTGCCGAGCCACACCACCTCGAAGGAGCGCTGCCGCAGCAGCCGCGCGAGCGCGAGCGCGGGAAACACGTGTCCGCCCGTCCCGCCCGCCATGATGAGGATGGGCCGGCTCATGTGTCATCGGGCGCGGCGGTGGCGGGTTCACGTCCCGCGAACGCCCCGCGTTCCTCGGCGCTGCTGGCGCGCCGCTTCGCGCCTCGCTCACGCGTCTGTGCCGTGGCCTCGTGGTACACGCGCAGCAGCACGCCCACCCACATGATGGTCACGATGAGACTCGAGCGGCCATAGCTCATGAGCGGCAGCGTCAGGCCCTTGGTGGGCAGCACGCCCATGTTGACGCCGATATTGATGAGCGCCTGGATGCCCACCCAGAGCCCGAATCCTGCGGCGAGATACGCCGGAAACTTGAGATTGGCGGTGGCCGCGAGGCGCGCGATATGAAAGCTGCGCCACGCAAGGGCGAGGAACAGCGCGAGCGTGAGGATGACGCCGGCGAGCCCGAGCTCCTCGGCGAGCACCGCAAACAGAAAGTCGGTGTGCGCCTCCGGCAGGTAGAACAGCTTCTGCACGCTGCCGCCCAGGCCGACCCCGAACCACTGGCCGCGGCCGATGGCGATCAGTGACTGCGTGAGCTGAAAGCCGCTATTCCAGGGATCGGCCCACGGATCGAGGAAGGTCGTGAGACGCCTGAGGCGGTAGCTCGAGGAGACCGCGAGCAAGGTGAAGCCGCCGGCGGCGAGCGCGGTCATGGCGATCACGTAGCGCAGGCGCGCGCCTGCAAGGAACAAGAGGCCGAAGCCGGCGGCGAACAGCACAGTGGCCGCGCCGAAGTCCGGCTCAGCCAGCAGCAAGCCACCGGCGCAGGCGAGCAGCCCGAGCGGCTTGGCGAGTCCGGCGAGCGTGCCGCGCAGCTCACTCTCGCGACGCACGGCGTAGCTGGCGACGTACACGAGCAGGAAGACGCGCGCGAGCTCGGAGACCTGCACGTTGAGCGTTGCGATTCGCAGCCAGCGCCGGCTGCCGTTGACAGAGTGGCCGAGCCCGGGCACGAGCACCAAGAACAGCAGCAGAAAGGCACACGCGAGCAGCGGCAGCGAGGCACGCTCGAGCAGCTCCGTGCGCAAGCCGAACATGACGATGGCGCCGGCGAATCCGATCAA
The DNA here is from genome assembly GCA_035501955.1 of Steroidobacteraceae bacterium. GTDB lineage: Bacteria > Pseudomonadota > Gammaproteobacteria > Steroidobacterales > Steroidobacteraceae > JASHUC01. Next base: position 27,245 of record DATJVD010000029.1, on the reverse strand, counting down.
GGTGAGGATCAGCTGACGCTGCAGATACACGAAGCTCTGATCGCTCTCGTGGCTCGCGATGGAGATGGACGCCGAGGTCACCATTACGAGGCCGAGCAGCAAGATGCCGAGCACCAGCGCCACGGTCACCATGTCGATGCGCACTCCGCCACCGCGCGCGCCCGAGCGCGCGTACGCCATGGCCGCTCCCAGGCCGTGCTGCGGACCGCTCATGCGGCAAGCTCCCGCACGGCCTTCGAGAACACACAGCCGCGATGCGCATAGTCGCGAAACATGTCGAAGCTCGCGCAGGCCGGTGAGAGCAGCACCGTATCTCCGGGGTGCGCTGCGCTGGCGGCGGCACGCACGGCCTGCGGCAAGGTCTCGCAGCGCTCCAGGCTGCACACGCCTGCGAGCACTCCGGCGAGCTCGGCAGCATCGCGACCGATGAGCACGGCGTGGCGCACCTTGCCCTGAACGCCTGCGGCGAGTGGGCTGAAGTCCTGATGCTTACCATCGCCGCCTGCGATCAGTACGAGCGGGCCCGGCATGCCCGCCACCGCCGCGAGCGTCGCGCCGACATTCGTGCCCTTGGAATCATTGACGTACGTGACGCCGCTGATCTGTGCAACCCACTGCGCGCGGTGCGGTAGACCGGCAAAGCTCCTGAGCTCCGCGAGCATCGGCTCGAGCGCAAGGCCCAGCGCCTCGCCGAGAGCAAGCGCCGCAAGCGCGTTGGCTGCATTGTGGCGCCCCTGGATCTTGAGCTCGGAGAGCCTGAGCAGCGGCTCGCCCTGGCGCGTGAGCCAAGCATCGCGCAGCGCGTAGTCGGCGCCGGGCGCGCCCGCGAGCGAGAAGCTCAGCACGAGCTGGCGCGGCCGCGGCATCGCGACGACGAGCGGATCGTCGAGATTGATCACCGCGGTATCGCAGCGCGCGAAGATGCGTGCCTTTGCCGCGGCATAGTCGCCAACCGAGCCATAGCGATCCAGGTGGTCTGCACTCACGTTGAGGACGGCGGCCGCTTTCAGATCGAGCGAGTAGGTCGCCTCGAGCTGAAAGCTCGACAGCTCGAGCACGTACAGATCGACGTGCGCGCCGCTGCGATGCGCATCGGCGAGCAGATCGAGAGCCGGCTCGCCGAGATTGCCGCCGACACGCACGGCGAGCCCGGCGCGCTCGGTCATGCGTCCAAGGAGCGTCGTTACGGTGCTCTTGCCGTTGGTGCCGGTGATACCGGCCACCGCAGCATCCACGGCGAGGGCGAACAGCTCGATGTCGCCGATGATCGTCAGGCCACGCCGGCGCGCCTCGTTGAAGAAGGGATCCGACAGCGGCACTCCCGGGGAGACCACGACACACACCGCCTCATCGAGCAGCCGGGTGTCGAGGCCACCGAGCCGCACCGGGATCTGCGGATCGAGCTCGGCCAGCCGCGCCAGCTCGGGCGGGGCAGCACGCGTGTCGGTCACGGCAATGCGCCAGCCGCGCGCGCGCAGGTAGGCGGCACACGACAAGCCCGTGCGACCGAGTCCCACGATCACGGCGGCCGAGGGCTTGCTGCGCGCTTCGTTCATCGCAGCTTCAAGGTCGCAAGGCCGCTGAGCACCAGCAGCAATGAGATGATCCAGAAACGCACGATGACCTTCGGCTCCGCCCACCCTTTCAGCTCGAAGTGATGATGGATGGGTGCCATGCGGAACAGCCGCCGCCCGGTGAGCTTGAAGGAGGCGACCTGCAGGATGACGGAGGCGGTCTCGAGGACGAATACCCCGCCCATCCACAGTGTGACCAGCTCCTGACGCACAATCACCGCGATGACGCCGATTGCTGCGCCGAGCGCGAGCGCGCCCACATCGCCCATGAAGACCTGAGCCGGATAGGCGTTGAACCACAGGAAGCCCAGCCCGGCACCCGCCAGCGCCGCGCAGAAGATGATGAGCTCCCCGGCGCGCGGCACGGCCGGAATCGCCAGATACTCGGCGTACACGTGATTGCCGCTCGCGTACGCGAACACGCCGAGCGCCGCAGAGACGAGCACCGCCGGCATGATCGCCAGGCCATCGAGTCCATCGGTGAGGTTCACCGCGTTGCTCATGCCGACGATCATCAAATAGGCGATCGCGATGAAGCTCACCGCCGAGAGCGGCTCGGCGAACTTCTTCACGAAGGGCAGGAACAGCGTGGTCTCCGCCGGCGTCTGCGCCGTGTAGTACAGCGTGGCCGCCGTGCACAATCCCACCACTGACTGCCAGAAGTACTTCCAGCGCGGAATGAGTCCCTTCGAGTTGCGCACCACGAGCTTCAAATAATCATCGTAGAAGCCGATGAAGCCGTAGGCGAAGGTCACGCCGATGAGCGTCCACACGAAGCGATCGGCAAGGTTCGCCCACAGCAAGGTGCCGCACAGGATCGCCAGTAGAATGAGCGCACCACCCATGGTCGGTGTGCCCGCCTTGGGCAGATGCGACTTCGGGCCGTCATCGCGCACGATCTGCCCGATCTGATAGCGCGACAGCCGCGCGATCATCGCGGGGCCGACGAGGAGCGAGAACGCGAGCGCGGAGATCGCCGCGAGAATCGCCCGCAAGGTGAGATAGGAGAAGACGTTGAAGCCGGAGTACGCGGCCGTCAGCTGTTGTGTGAGCCAGTACAGCATGGCTAGGTTCCAGAGCACGCCGCATCGGCGGCGGGCAGCAGCGCGGCCACCACGCGCTCGAGACGATTGACGCGCGAGCCCTTGATGAGCATGCGCACTTCGGGTGCGGCGGCGGCATCGAGCGCATGCGCGAGCGCCTCGGTATCCGGGTACCAGTGCGCGCCCGGGCCGAAGCTCTCCGCGGCGAGCACGGCGAGCGAGCCGGTCGCGAACAAGCGCTCGACGCCGTGTTCGCGCGCAAAGGTGCCGATCTCCGCGTGACTGGCCTGGGCGAAGTCGCCGAGCTCCGCCATGTCTCCGAGCACCAGCCACTTGCGCCCATCGAGCCCGGCGAGCACTTCGATGCCGGCGCGCACCGAGCTCGGGTTGGCGTTGTAGGAGTCGTCGATCAGCCAGGCGCCGCTGCGCGCGCGCTTCAACTGCAGTCGGCCCTGCACAGCGCGCATGGTCTGCAGCCCGGCGGCGATCTGTTTGAGGCTTGCGCCGGCTGCCGCGGCCGCCGCGGCGGCGGCGAGCGCGTTCGCCACGTTGTGTCGACCGGCAAGGCGCAGCTCGATGGCCGTCCGGCCGAGCGCGCACTCGAGCGTGAAGCAGGTGCGGAACTCGGCCCCGGCGATCTCCGCGCGCAGCTCGCGCGCGCGAAAGTCCGCCGCCTCTGTACCGAAGCTCACCACGCGGGCGCGCGTCATCCCGCGCCAGAGCGCCGCATACGGATCATCCGCGTTGATGATCGCCGTGCCCTCGGGCGCGAGCGCTGCGACCATCTCGCCTTCCGCGCGCGCAACGCCCTCGAGGCTGCCGAAGCCCTCGAGGTGTTCCGCCCCGGCGTTGGTGATGAGCCCGATGCTCGGGCGTGCGATGCGCGCGAGCTCAGCGACCTCTCCGGCGCGGTTGGCTCCCATCTCGATCACCGCAAAGCGGTGCGTGGGCTCGATGCGCAGCAGAGTGAGCGGTACACCGATGTGATTGTTGAGGTTGCCGCGCGTCGCGAGCACGCCGCCCGCCTGGGCGAGGATCGCAGCGATCATCTCCTTGACGGTGGTCTTGCCATTGCTACCGGCGACGCCGATCAGGGGCATCGTGTATTGAGAGCGCCAGGCGGTGGCAACACGCACGAGCGCCGCCTGAGTGTCCGCCACCGTGATCAGCGCGAACGGCGCCGCGCTCGGCGCATGCACGAGTGCCCCGGCGGAATCGACCACCGCGCCGGCGGCACCGGCCGCCTGCGCCGCGCCAAGGAACTCGTGGCCGTTGAAGCGTGGCCCCCGCAACGCGACGAACAGCTCTCCGCCGCCGAGCGTGCGCGTGTCGGTGGACACACCGGTGAAGGAGCGGTCGGCCCCTTCGAGCCGACCGCCGCAGGCATGCGCGAAATCCCCTAGCGTGCGCTTCATGCCCGACCCTGCAATGTCCGTAAGCAGGCGCGTGCCGCGCGTTCATCGCTGAAGCGGCGGCGCTCGCTGCCGTAGAGCTGATAATCCTCGTGTCCCTTGCCGGCGATCAGCACGATATCGCCAGCGCTTGCGCCGGCGAGTGCCCCGCAGATCGCGCGCTCGCGATCGTGCTCGATGCGCACCGCGGCCCTGTTGCCGATGCCCGTCAAAATGTCCGCGACGATGCGTGCCGGCGGCTCGCTGCGCGGGTTGTCATCGGTGAGCACGATCTCATCGGCGAGCTGCGCCGCCACGCCGCCCATCAACGGGCGCTTGCCCGGATCGCGGTCGCCGCCGCAGCCAAACACCACGAGCAGCCGCCCGGCGCAATGGGTGCGCGCGGCCTGCAGCGCCTTCGCGAGTGCATCCGGGGTATGGGCATAGTCGACGATCGCGACGACCGGAACGCCGTGCTCCTCGATCATCTCCATGCGGCCGGGCGCCGCGCGGCAGGCGGCGAGCGCCGTCGCGGCTTGCGCGAGCGGCACTTTGAACGAGCACAGCAGCGCGATCACCGTGAGGATGTTGTCGACATTGAAATCACCGATCAGCGGTACGGCGAGCTCAGCATCGCCCCAGCTCGACTCGACCGAGAAGCGCAGCGCCGCCGGGAGTGCCTGTGCCTTCCGGGCACGCACGAAGCGTGCGGTGCGCAGCACCTCGGGTGCATCGGCCCGCACCTCGCCGCGCGTGGTGATGATCAGGCTGCCATCATCCGGTAGGCGCGCGGCGAGCTCGCGCCCGAAGTCATCGTCGATGTTGATGACGCGCGCGGCGAGCGCCCGCATCTCGAACAGCTTCTGCTTTGCCGCTCCATAGGTCTGCATGGAGCCGTGGTAGTCGAGATGATCGCGCGTGAGATTCGTGAACGCCGCGACGCGCAGCCGTACCGCATCCACGCGCCCCTGCTCGAGGGCATGGGAGGACACTTCCATGCCGACCCATTCGGTGCCGAGCTCGCGCAGCTCCGCGAGCTGGCGCTGCACGCTCACCGCATCGGCGGTGGTGAGTCCAGAGGGCGAGAGGGCGCCGGGCATGCCGCTGCCGAGCGTCCCCATGTATCCGGCACGGCGGCCGGAGTGCGTCAGCGCCTGCGCGAGCAGATACGCGCAGGTGGTCTTGCCGTTGGTGCCCGTGACACCCGCGATGCTCAGATAACGCGACGGTGAGCCGAAGAAGCGGTCCGCGATCGTTCCAACGTGACGCGCGAGCTGCGGCACGCTGGCGATGAAGAGCGCCTCCGCGCTACGCGCCGCGAGCGTCGCAGGCGTCGGTGCCACCGACTCCTCGTACAGAATCGCGCGCGCGCCGGCGGCCGCTGCCTGCTCGGCGAACTCCATCCCGTGACGCGTGGCGCCGCGGCAGGCGAGAAACAGCGCTCCGGGGCGCACCTTGCGGCTATCCAGCGTCACATCGGTCACCACGACATCGGAGGGCGCCTCGATCAGGCCCGCCGTCAGGGTCGCAAGCGGCAGCGCTCGCGCGGTCGGCTGCGGATGTGCGCCGCCGGGCGTCATCGCCGCGCCACGGTGCGCGCCGGCCGGTGCACGCTGCTCGGAGAAGGCTGTTCATCCGCGGGGACGCCGATGGCCTGATCCGGCGGCACGGCAAGCAGGCGCAGCGCACCGCCCATCACCGCGGAGAACACCGGCGCTGCGACATCACCACCGAGATAAAGCCCCGCCCCCGGCTCGTCGATCACGACCGCAGCCGCGAGGTGCGGATCGGTCGCGGGCGCCACGCCGGCGAAGACCGACATGTACAGATTCGTCGAGTAGCCGCCGGCGGTCGCCTTCCATGCGGTGCCCGTCTTACCGGCGACGCGATAGCCGGGAATGGCAGCCTTGCGGCCGGTGGCTCCCTCGGCGACCACGACCGACTCGAGCATGCCGAGCAGCTCGCGACAGGTGTGCTCATCGAGCACCCGCTGACCCGGCGGCGCACTGTCGACGCGCAGGAAGGACACGGGGCGGCTCACACCGTGCGCACCCAGGGTCGCGTAAGCGTGCGCGAGCTGCAGCGGAGTGACCGATATGCCGTATCCATGCGACATCGTGGCGATCCCGATCGGGCGCCAGTGCGAATAATGACTCAGCAGTCCAGCCGACTCACCCGGAAAGCCACCGCTCGTCACTTGACCAAAACCCAGCTCGCTGAGCGTGGTCCAGATGAGTTTCGGCTCGAGCGACAGCGCGATGTGGGCCATGCCCACGTTGGAGCTCTTCGCAAGGATGGTCGCGATATCGATCGCGCCGAGACTGCCGTGCTCCTCCTCGATGATGCGCGAGCCGACTTTGATGTAGCCGGGCGCGGTATCGATGATGCTGTGCTGGTCGTACCTGCCGGACGCGATGGCCGCGGCGACGAAGAACGGCTTGATGCTCGAGCCGGGCTCGAAGATATCGGTCGCCGCGCGATTGCGATACACGGCGGCGGTCATCTGATCGCGATCGTTGGGATTGAAGGGAGGCTGATTGACCATCGCGAGCACTTCGCCCGTCGCCACGTCGAGCACCACGAGCGAGCCGGCGCGTGCGCGCTGCTGGCGCACGGCGGCCTTGAGCTCGCGGTAGGCGAGGTACTGGATGCGCAGATCGAGCGACAGTGTGAGGTCGCGGCCGGGGCGCGCGGGGCGAATGCTCTCCACGTCCTGAACCACGCGCCCGTAGCGATCCTGGATGACGCGCTTGGCACCATCCTCGCCCGAGAGCCAGTGATCGAAGGCGAGCTCGAGACCCTCCTGCCCCGCATCGTCCACGTCGGTGAATCCGATCATGTGGCCGGTCACCTCACCAGCGGGGTAATAGCGGCGGTACTCGCGCTTGAGATACACGCCCGGAATCTCGAGCTCGCGCACCTTCTGCGCATCCGCGGGCTGGCGATGGCGCGAGACATAGAGAAACTCGCGATCAAGGTTGCTCGTCACGCGCTGCGCGAGCTCCTGCGAGTCGAGATGCAGTGTCGTCGCCAGGCGCGGAATCTGATCGGTCGCGAGCGCAAGCTCGGTCGGGTTCACCCACACAGAGTCTACGGGCGTGCTGACGGCGAGCGGCTCACCGTAGCGATCCGTGATCGTGCCGCGATGCGCGGCGATCGCCGTCACGCGCGTGAAGCGGGCATCGCCCTGGCTCGCGAGAAAGCCGTGATCGACGAGCTGCAGATCCACTGCGCGCCACAGCAGCGCAGCAGCCCCGCAGGCGAGCAGCGCGAACAGCAGATGCATGCGCCAGCGAAATGAGCTCGGAGTCTCCGATTGCGGCTTGCGGCTCATGGCGAGACGAGCTTGATATCCTGCGGCGGCGGCGTGGCCATGTGCAGCTTGGTATGCGCGACGCTCTCGACGAAGGCGTGCGTGGACCATGCGCTCTGCTCGAGCTGCAGCTGCCCCCATTCGATGTCCAGATTGTCGCGCTGCGCATTGAGCCGCTCGAGCTGGACGAACAGCTCGCGCGAGCGGTGCTTGCAGTAAATCGCCCCCGCGCCGGAGCCGAGCACCGCGAGCCACAGCAGCGGCACGACGAGCGCCAGGGTCTGGGCACGCGGCTCCTTCACCGCAGCTTCTCGGCGCTGCGCAGCAGGGCGCTGCGCGAGCGGGGATTGCGTGCACGCTCGGCGGCGCCGGGCCGCTGCTTGCGGCCGACGAGCCGCATGCGCGGTTGCGCCTCCGCGGGCAAGACGGGCAGCTGGTCGAGGGCCGGATCAACGCTGGCCGCTCGCTTCAAGAAGCGCTTCACCAACCGGTCTTCGAGCGAGTGAAAGCTGATGACGACGAGCCGACCTCCCGGGGCGAGCACCTCGAGGGCGGCCTCGAGCCCGCGCTCGAGCTGGCCCAGCTCGTCATTCACGTGCATGCGCAGCGCCTGGAAGGTGCGCGTGGCCGGATGCTTGCCGGGCTCACGCGTGCGTACCGTGCGCGCCACGAGCGCCGCGAGCTCCGTGGTGCGCTCGAGTGGACGGGTTCTGCGCGCATCGACGATCGCCTGCGCGATGCGCCGCGCGAAGCGCTCCTCACCGAGCGCGGAGATCACCTCGCGAACCTCGTCGAGGCTCGCCCGAGCGAGCCACGCTGAGACGGGTGCGCCCCGTGTCGGATCCATACGCATGTCGAGCGGCCCGTCCGCGCGGAAGCTGAATCCGCGCGCTGCATCGTCGAGCTGCGGTGATGAAACGCCGAGGTCAAAGAGCACGCCACGGCACGGCCGCCCGTGCGCATATGCCGGCACGAGCTCGCCCAGCTGCGCAAACGACGCGTGCTCGAGCGCAAGCCGCATCTCGTCGGCGAAGCGCCGCCGCCCGGACGCGATGGCTTCGGGATCACGGTCGATCGCGAGCACGCGGCCCGCTCCACCCAGGGCCTCGAGAATGCGTGCCGTGTGCCCACCGCGCCCGAACGTCGCATCGACATAGTAACCATCCGCCTCGAGGGCCAAAGCCGCCAGCGACTCTTCAACGAGCACCGGCGCGTGCTCGTGCTCAGTCACGTAATCAAGCGGCTTGAGACCGCCCCCGAATTGCTCGCGTTATTGCCGGATGACGACTCGATGCCGGCTGCCGAAAGCTGCGCTCGTCCGCAGGGTCCGGCTGGGTCGGCACGCAAGTGTCATCTGCCCCTGAATCTCCATGCCTCCATTGCCCGACCCCTATAGCGAGAGCGAGTCGAGCAACGACGGCAGGTCCGTCGTCGCCTCCTCGCTCTTGAGCCAGTAGCTGCGCCGCTCGCTCCAGCGCGTCTCGTCCCACAGCTCGAAGCGGTTGCCCTGACCGATCAGCATGCCGTTGCGCTGCAGTGCAGCAAACTCCCGCAGCTCGGGGGGAAGCAACAGGCGGCCGTGCCCGTCGAGCTCGGCATCCGTTGCATGTCCGACCATGAGGCGCTGCAGACGCCGCGCCTGGGCATGCAGGCTCGGCAGGCTCATGAGCTTGCGCTCGGTCTGCTCCCAGTCAGGCAGGGGGTAGATCAGGAGGCATTGGTCACGGTCAACCGTGACGACCAGCTTTCCCTGGGCGCGCTCCTGGAGCGACTCGCGGTAGCGGGTGGGCATTACCATCCGACCCTTGTCGTCCAGAGTGACTTTTGTTGCACCGCGAAACACGACCCCGGAGCGAGGACCCGCCCACTTCTCCCCACTTTCGCCCACTCGCTGCCACTATAGGAATCCGGGGCACGCTATGTCAATTGGGGAGAGTGAGAAATTCGTCGCAGTCACAATAACTTATGGGCGATCGCAAGACCCGGTGGAGGACCTGGGAAGGTCGGTTGCACAGTGGTCCGACGATACTCTTCTTTACAATCATGCGGTTGGCTGGCGAACCTCATACAGTAGTTAAGCTCAGGCGCGGCTGTACCAGTTTAGAAGCGGGAGCCGGCCTGTAAGCCGGGTTCTGTCGAGGGCAGTCATTCCTCTGGGACCCGCGTCACCGCGGGCCTCAAGCGGCCTACCCGGAAGCGCGCACGGACCGACGCTGCCTCCTCGCCGTAAGGCGAGAGGGCTGCTTCCCTATTTGGCCTTGCTCCAGGTGGGGTTTTCCGTGCCGTCGCGTGTTGCCACCGACGCGGTGCGCTCTTACCGCACCGTTTCACCCTTGCCGGCCCACCCTTTTTGTGAGTGGACTTAGGCGGTCTGCTCTCTGTTGCACTTTCCGTGGGCTCGCGCCCCCCAGGGGTTACCTGGCACCTTGTCCGCCGGAGCCCGGACTTTCCTCTGCATCTCGGTTGGAAATGCAGCGACTACCCGGCCGGCTCCCGCGTGCAGGATATACCACCTGATGGCCTGCTCACTGCTCCTCGGGCGGCGTATCGCCGGAGCGCGCCGCTGCGGCCTGCGGCGCCTCGCGGCGCGCCAGTTGCATTGCGAGGGCATAGGCCGTGTTGCGCCGCGCTCCCGTCAACTGCGCAGCGAGCGCCGCGGCTTTGCTCGGGGGCAGCTCGCGCAGCAGCAGCTCGAGCGCACGCTCGAGCGTGACGGCGCTTGCCGCCACCGGCTCTGCGGGCGCGCCCTGCACGACCAGCGTGAGCTCACCGCGTTGCAGGGAGGCGTCCGCGCCGGCGCTCTGCGCCAGCTCCGCGAGCGTGCCGCGATAGATCGTCTCGTGCAGCTTCGTCAGCTCGCGCGCGATGCACGCGCGGCGCGTGCCGCCGAGTGCTGTTGCCAAGTCAACGAGACTCGCCGCGATCCGGTGCGGGGCCTCGAAGAACACCATCGTGCGCGGCTCGTGCGCGAGCGCGCGCAGCCGTGCGCGGCGTGCCGCCTCGGTGGCGGGCAGGAAGCCCTCGAAACAGAAGCTCGCGAGTGGCAGTCCCGAGACCGCGAGCGCGGCCGTGATCGCCGATGGGCCGGGTATCGGGCGCACCGTGAAGCCGCCGGCCACCGCGCGGCTCACCAGCTCCGCGCCGGGATCCGACAGCAGCGGCGTGCCGGCATCGCTGACGAGCGCGATGACCGCCCCCTGGGCGAGCCTTGTGAGCAGCTCCGGCACGCGCTCGCTTTCGTTATGGGAGTGCAGTGACACGAGCGGCTTGGACAGCCCCAGCGATTGCAGCAGCCCGAGCGTACGGCGCGTGTCCTCCGCCGCGATCACGTCGGCCGCGGCAAGGCTCGCACGGGCGCGGTCGCTCAGGTCGCCGAGATTGCCGATCGGCGTCGCGATCACATCGAGCCGGCCGCGGGGTTGGTTCATAATCCCGATCATCGTGCCCGCCTTCATGAGGCCCTTCAACCGATGCTGAAGCGACCATGGATCCTGCGCAGCAGCGCGCACGCGGCGCTCATCGCCGTGGCGCTCGCACTCGGCGCGTGTCGCAGCCTCGGGCCGGAGTCCGAGCCGCCACCGAGCGTCGATCGCGCCGCCCTGCTCACAAGTCAGGGAGATAACGCCGGGGCCGCTCGCGTCTACGAAGCGCTCGCCGCGCAGAACACCGGCACCGACCAGGTCGACATGCTGTTGCGGGCGGCGCGGGCATACCTGGTCGCGCACCAGAGCGATCAGGCAACGCGTGTCGCAGCCGAAGTGCATCCGCCCTTCACGGCCGCACAGAGCTTCGACCTGCAGCTGCTGAACATCGAGCTCACTCTGGCACGCGGCCAGGCCGAGGAGGCGTGGCGGCAGGTGACAGCGGTGCACACGCCCGCCGACGCACCCTCGGCGGTGCATTTTCTAGAGCTCAAGCGACGCGTGGCTTTCGCGGCCGCACGCCCGCTCGATGGAGTGCGCGCCGAGATCGAGGAGGAGCGCTACCTGGCTCCCGAGCAACGTCGCGCGGCGCGTGCCGCGCTGCTGGCGCAGCTGCGCGATGCGAGCGAGCACAACGTGAAGATCGACCCCCGCAGCGCGCCGGATGCAGTCACGCGCGGCTGGCTCGAGCTCGCGCCTCTGACGGCGCAGGCCGCCCGTGCTCCCGGCACCGCCGCCGCCGCGGTCGAGGCCTGGCGGGTTCGTTATCCGAACCATCCTGCCGAGGAGGTCGTGCGCGGTGAGCAGCTCGGCGCGCCGAGCGCGCCCGCCGTAGCGCAGCCTCAGCTCGCCTTGCTGTTGCCGCTCACGAGCCGCCAGGCGAGTGCCGCGGCATCGGTGCGCGACGGCTTTCTCACCGCGTACTACGTCAACCCCGCTGCCCAGCGCCCGCGCATACGCATCTACGACACCGCGCAGATGAGCATTGCAGAGGCCGTGACGCGCGCGACGCAGGACGGCGCGGAGTTCATCGTCGGACCGCTGACGCGCGAGGAGATCACGGCGGCTGCGGAGCTCACTGGCCGCCGTCCACCGATGCTCGCGCTCAATTTCCTCCCGCCCGAGCATGCCGCTCCCGCGGCCTTCTATCAGTTCGCCCTGTCGCCCGAAGATGAGGCGCGCGAGGCCGCGCGGCGCATCCTCGCCGAAGGCTACCGCCGCGGCGTCGCGCTTGTGCCGCAGGGCGCTTGGGGCAAGCGCGTGCTGGCATCCTTCAAGGAGCAGCTCAGCGCGGGCGGCGGCACGCTCGTCGAGGATGCGATGTTCGATGCGGCACGCGGCAATTACTCACCCGCGATCACGGACGCGCTGGGCATCAACGACAGCTACGCCCGCCACAAGCGGCTCGAGTCCGTCGTGGGAACCAAGCTGCAGTTTCAACCGCGCCGGCGGGCCGATATCGACTTCATCTTCGCACCGAGCTCGGCCGCCGCCGCGCGGCTGCTGCGGCCGCAGCTGCGCTACTACTTCGCCGGCGACGTGCCGACCTATGCGACCTCCGACGCTTTCGATCCTGATCCCACGGCGAATCAGGACCTCGAGGGCCTGATGTTCCCCGACATGCCCTGGATGCTCGGGGGCGGGCTCGCGGATAGCGTGCGGGGCGCGGCGCGCGATGCCTGGCCGAACGGCGGGCCGCGACGCAATCGCCTGTTCGCCTTCGGCTTCGATGCCTATCGCCTCGCCGGTGTGCTGCGCTCCGAACAGGCAGCGACGCTGTCGCTCGATGGGCTCACCGGGCATCTGACGCTCGATGCGCAGGGACGCATCCACCGCGACCTCGAATGGGCCCAGGTGCATCAAGGGCAGCCGCAGCTGGTGCGCGCGCCGGCGACTCCCGCCGCGCGCGCGAATCATTCGCGGGCCGCCTTGCGCGCCGCGTTCGCTCCAGCGACTGCTCCAGCGAGCGCGCCGCGAGTCCGGTGAGCAAACACGGCGCGCCGCCCGTGCGGCAGCAGATCGATCGCCGCGCAATCGGTGCGGCGGCCGAGCAGCTCGCCGCGCAGCTGCTGACTGCAGCGGGCCTTTGCGTGCTGACCCGCAACTACCGGCGGCGCCTGGGAGAGCTCGACCTCGTAGCGCGCGATGGAGACGTGCTCGTCATCGTCGAGGTACGCACCCGGTCGACTGATGCCTACGGGGGCGGTGCGGCGAGCATCGATGCAATCAAGCGCCGGCGCATCGTGCGTGCCACGCAGCTGCTGTTGCAGCAGCGCACCGAGCTCGCACGACTGCCCGTGCGCTTTGATGCCGTCGTGGTCGGCGCACTCGACTCAACCACGCCGCGGCTCGAATGGATCAAGCACGCCTTCGAGGCGTGACGCTAACCTTCATGGCGATGGGTCATTGCAAAGGCCGGCTTGCGCCCGCTACTTGATCACCTTCAGCTGCGGGCGGCTGCGCGTCTCGGACGGCCGCTTGTCATCCTGCGCTGGTGGCGTTGGCGGCTCGGGACCCAAGTCCTGATCCGAGAACACCATGCCCTCCCCCGTCTCGCGCGCGTAGATGCCGAGCACTGCGTTGACCGGAAAGCGCACCCTGTGCGCAGCGCGCGCGAAGCGCGTATCGAACTCCACCCACTCGTTACCGAGATCCAGGCGCGGAGCGGCCGTGAAGCTGACATTGAGGACGATCTTGCCGTCCTTCACGTGAGCGCGCGGCACGTCCACCCCGGGCCGCTCGGCGTCGACGATGATGTGCGGGGTGTGTCCGCTGTCGGTGATCCACTGGTGCATGGCGCGCAGTAGATACGGACGTTTGGGCAGCGCTGGATTCGGTGCGGACACGGTGTGCGCTCGCGGCGCTCAGGAGATGCGCATCTCATGTTCCATGTCGGACAGGCTATCGCGAAACGCGGGGCGCGAGAACACCAGGCTCGCGTATTTGAGGATGGGCTGGCCCTGATCGCGGGGTAGATCGACCTCGTAGTGCGGCAAGCGCCACAGCACCGGCGCGATCGTCGCATCCACCAGCGAGAACTCGTCGGACAGGAAGTACGGCTTCACCTTGAACAGCTCCGAGCTCTGCAGCACGGTGTCGCGCAGCACCTTCTTGAGCTTCAGCGCCTGTTTCTTGTCCGGCTCCTGCTCGATCTGCTGCACGAGGCTGTACCAGTCGCGCTCGATGCGATACAGCGCGAGCCGGAACTGGGCCCGCATCACCGGATCGACGGGCATGAGCGGCGGATGCGGAAAGCGCTCATCGAGGTACTCCATGATGACGCGCGAGTCATAGAGCACGAGGTCTCGATCGACGAGGGTCGGCACGCTGTGGTACGGATTGAGATCGAGCAGATCGTCGGGGAATTTGCCCGGCTCGACGCTCACGATCTCGATGCCGATACCTTTCTCGGCGAGCACGAGGCGCGTGCGGTGACTCCACGGATCGTTCGGCGCGGAGAACAGCGTCATGATGGAACGTCGGCTCGACACTTGCGCTTCCCCGCGCTCCCTCTGTCAGGAGACCTACTGCACGTCCTTCCAGTATTCCTTCTTCAGCAACCAGGCCAGCCACGTGAAGACCAGCAGGAACAGGACCACCCATACGCCGAGCGCGCGGCGATGTGCCTGCTGCGGCTCGCCGACGTAGTCGAGAAAATTGACGATGTCGCGTACGAAGGCGGCGTACTCATCGCGGCTCAACTGCCCGGGCGCGAGCGTCTCGAAATGGTCGAACACGCGCTCTGTCACGACACCGCTGTCACCGCGCGTCTGCACGTTCTTGAACACCGCGCGCTTGAGCCCTTCGAGCGAGGAAAGCACCGCCGGCATCGCGGTGGCGTCCAAAGCCAGGTTGTTGGTGCCCGTCGGTCGCGTCGGATCGACATAGAAAGTCATGAGGTATTGATACAGGTAATCCGTGCCGCGTGAGCGGGCGATGAGCGACAGATCGGGGGGCTCCTTGCCAAACCACGCCTCGGCATCCGGCGCCGGCATGGGCGTCGCGATGTAATCGCTCGCCTTGCGACTGCTCGGAATCAGATCCTTCTGCAGCAGGTCGGGTGAAATCGACAGATCCTGGCCGAGCCGCGAGTAGCGCTCGTACTTGAGCGCATGGCAGCCGTTGCAGTAAGCGAGAAAGTCACGCGCACCGCGTTGCAGGGAGGCCATGTCCGAGACCGAGTTGCCCGCATGCCAGCTTTCCCAGTCGGCACCGAAGCCGCTCGCAGCGGGTTCCTTCGCGGCTTCCTGCGCCAGCGCGGGATAGGGGACGACGGCCGCGGCGAGCAGCAGCACCGCTGCCTTGCACCAGCCGCTCATGGTCGCGCGCGATGCACGGCTCTGGCTCGGGCGATCAATGATCAGCATGGTAGCGCAACCGTTCTGGTACGGGCTTCACCGGATCGAAGCGCGGGCTCGAATACCAGTACATGAGGATGAAGTAGAGGAAATAGCCGACCGTGCAAATGCGTCCGATCAGCACGTACACGCCCTGGGGGGGATTCAAGCCGGCATACATGAGACCGAGGAATGAGACGGTGAAGAGCGCCAGAAAGGCGCGCGACAACCAGCCGCGATAGCGCATGGATTTCACCGGCGAGCGATCGAGCCACGGCAGGAATAGATACGCGAGCACCGCGAGCAGCAGCAGCAAGGCCCCGAGGCGCTGATCCGGCACCGCGCGCAGGATCGCGTAGTACGGCGTGAAGTACCAGGAGGGCGTGATCTCCGGAGGTGTCGAGAAGGGATCGGCGTGGTCGAAGTTCGCGTGCTCGAGAAAGTAGCCGCCGAGCGTCGGCACGAAGAACACGACGATCGCGAGCAGCACGAAGAACACACCGACACCCACCATGTCCTTGACGGTGTAGTAGGGATGAAACGGAATGCCGTCGACGGGCTTGCCATCCCCACCGAGCCGCTCCTTGATCTCGATGCCGTCCGGATTGTTAGAGCCCGTAGTGCGCAGCGCGACGAGATGCAGCACCACCAGCAGCAGCAGCCCGAGCGGTACCGCGACGACGTGCAGCGCGAAGAAGCGATTGAGCGTGGCATCGGCGATGCCGTAGTCCCCGCGGATCCACTCGACCAGACCCGGGCCGATGCCCGGGATGGTGCCGAACAGATTCACGATCACCTGTGCCGCCCAGTAGGACATGTTGCCCCAGGGCAGGACGTAGCCGAGAAACGCCTCGGCCATCAAGGTCAGGTACACCAGCATGCCGATGACCCACAAGAGCTCACGCGGTCTCTTGTACGATCCATAGAGCAGCGCGCGATACATGTGCAGGTACACGATCACGAAGAACGCCGAGGCGCCGGTCGAATGCAGATAGCGGATCAGCCAGCCCCAGTCGACCTCGCGCATGATGTACTCGACCGAGTCGAAGGCGGTCGCCTCGCCCGGCTTGTAGAACATCGTAAGGAATATGCCCGTGACCAGCTGCAGCACGAGCACCACGAGCGACAGGACGCCGAAGTAGTACCAGAAGTTGAAATTCTTGGGCGCGAAATAGCCGGTGAGCTGCGTAGAGATGAACTCTTCGATCGGCAGGCGCTTGTAGAACCAGGCTCGCAGCCCTCCCGGCTTGGCGGCGGGTGTGGCGGGCGGTTTGACGACGGTGGCCATCAGGCGGCTCCTGTCTGTTCGTCGACGCCGATGACGAGCCTGTGTGCATCGGCAAAGCTGTAGGGAGGTACGCGCAGGTTCACTGAGGCGGGCGAGCCCTCGAAGACGCGCCCCGCGAGGTCGAAGCGCGAGCCGTGACATGGACACGCGAAGCCGCCCGGCCAGTCGGCGCCGAGATCCGCACGCGCCGGGTCGAAGCGCGGCTTGGGCAGGCAGCCGAGATGTGTGCAGGTGCCGATCAGCACCAGATACTCGGGATTGCGCGAGCGCGCGGGATTGGCGGCATAGGGCGGCTGCTCCGAGTCGTGCGAAGCCGGATCCTTGAGTCGCGAGTCGTGGGCCGCAAGGCTTGCGACCATCTCGGGCGTGCGGCGCACGATATAGATGGGCTGCTTGCGCCACAGCGTCTGCGCGAGAGCACCGGGCTCGAGCTTTGCGACGTTGAACTCCGTCGGTGCACCCAAGGCACGGGTGCGTTCCGAGGGACTCCAGGAGGCGATGAAGGGGGCCGCCGCGAAGACCACGCCCGTTGCTCCCGTCGCCACCGTTGCGGCGAGGAGGAAATGACGCCGACTCTCATCAGTAAGCTCATCAGCGCCAATCACACCGCTTTCTGCCATCAACACACTCTCCAGACACCCCGGCGAAAAATCATTCTCACGACCCCGCTCGTGCAGCCGCTCGCCGCGCGGCGTGCCTTGGTGCCGCGCTTCCGGGCGTGCATTCGTGACTCCCTCCCGCGCGCAGCGCGAGCGCAGGCGGTTCCTATACTGGCGGGGTGCGGCGCATTATACACAACCCGGCCAGCGCCTTGATTCCAGACTGATTCTGTACACCATGCATAAGCTGGGAAGAGCACTCACGTTTGTCGCCGCCTCCGTGGTCAGCGGCCTCGCCCTCGCGTTCCTGATCCTCGCGTGGCGCCCCGAGCTCGCGCGGCACGCCTCGAGTCCACCGTCGCCCCCACCTGCCGTCGCTGCGCCGGAGCGCAATGACAGCGGGCCGCAGCGCACCAGCTATGCCGATGCGGTGCAGAAGGCTGCACCGGCCGTCGTGAACATCTACACCGCGCGGCTCGTCACCGAGCGCATCGCGCCTTCGGGTCTCAACGAGCTATTCGGCTTCGGAGATCTCTGGCCCCGCTACCGCAGACGCATCGAGCGCAGCCTCGGCTCGGGCGTGATCGTCGATTCGCAGGGGCACATCGTCACCAACCATCACGTGATCGAGAATGCGGACGAGATCCGCGTGCAGCTCGCCGACGGGCGCACCGCGGTCGCAAGCGTGGTGGGGCGCGACCCCGATACGGACCTCGCCGTGCTGCGGATCGATTTGCAGGACCTGCCCGTCATGCCGCTCGGGCACTCGGATCAATTGAAAGTCGGCGACGTGGTGCTCGCGATCGGCGATCCTCTCGGCTTGTCACAGACCGTCACGCACGGGATCGTGAGCGCAACGAGCCGCCAGCAGCTCGGCGTCGCCGCGCTCGAGGACTTCATCCAGACCGACGCGGCGATCAACTTCGGCAACTCCGGCGGCGCACTCGTCGACACCAACGGTGAGCTCGTCGGCATCAACACGGCGATCATCGCCAAGAACCTGGGCGTGGAGGGCATCGGCTTTGCGATTCCCGTGAATATGGTCCGGGGAGTGCTGAGTGACATCATCGCCAAGGGTCGGGTGATCCGCGGCTGGATCGGTATCATCCCCGAGGACATCAGCGAGGATCAGGCCAGGCAGCTCGGGCTCGCTCACGGCGGTGTGGTCATTGCGAACTTGTATCTGCCCAGTCCTGCGGTGCAGGCCGGCATGCGCCAGGGGGACCTGCTGACGAGCCTCGATGGCGTGCCCATCCACAGCGCGCAAGAGGTCATGGCGAATATTTCCCTGCGCATGCCGGGTACCGCGCTCGTGGTACGCGGCTTGCGGGGCAACTCGCGGTTCGAAGTGAAGTTGCAGGTCACCGAGCGGCCGCGCACGCGCTGATTCTGGTCGCGACGGCGGCCGCTCTGGCCGTGAGCTCATGAGAGTATCCGCATGCCCACCGAAGTGCAGGCGCAGTGTTTTGCAGATCGCTCGGCGCTCATCGCGGCCCTCGCGCGCCGCATCGGACAGGCACTCACGAGCCACCAAGGCCGCGGCGGGGCATCCGTCATGCTTTCGGGCGGCAATACACCCTTGCCCGCCTATCGTGCGCTTGCCGCGCAGGGTGTGAAGCCTGCCGCGGGGTTGACACTCCTCTATTCGGATGACCGCTACGTGCCCTCGACCTCCGAGGCCAGCAACTACCATCAGACGCTGCCGCTGCTCGAGGCGCTGGCCCTGCCCGAGGCGCAGGTCCTGCGCGTGCGCACCGAGCTACCGCTCGCCGAGGCTGCGGACGATTACGACCGGCGAGTCGCCGAGCTCTCGCAGCGCGGCGCGCCGATCCGGCTCGGGCTGCTGGGATTGGGTGAGGACGGCCATGCCGCCTCGCTCTTCACGCCCGATGATCTCGCGCGCGCACAGGGCCGGTGCGCGATCGCCGTGCATCGTCCCGATGGACGCGACGCGGTGTCGGTCACACCGCAGGTGCTCGCAAGCATCACGCAGCTGATCTTCGTGGTGGCCGGCGCCGAGAAGCGCGGCGTGCTCGCCATGCTTCTCGAGCGCGATCCGGGGCTCACCGCCTGGCAGGCGGTCGCGGGTCGGGCATCGGTGGAAGTGTGGACGGAGCGCGAGGCCTGGCCTCAGGCGGCAGTGCCGCGTCCGGCAGCGGACGCCTCCCGCGGGGGTGGCGGCGCGGCCTGAGAGCTCGGGCCGCACGCCCGCGTCCAGTTGTGCGCATCCGCTCCCGGGTTGTGCCAGCTGCAAGGTTCGTTGACGATCAGCTCGTCCGCTTGCCGTGGACCCCAGCTGCCCTTCGCATACTCGTACGGCGGCTTCTGCCCCCGCAGCACCGGATCGACGACCGCCCAGGCCGCTTCAACCTCGTCCTCGCGCGCGAAGAGCACGGCATCGCCGATCAGGGCATCGCCGATCAGCCGCTCGTAGGCATCCATCTCCTCGGCTTCCTGCTGGCTCACGAACAGCTCGACATCGCGTCCCTGCATCGCGGCACCCGGCTGCTTGGCATGCGCGCCGAGCGCGATGGCCACATCCGGGCCGACTCGAAAGCGCAGGTAGTTCGGCGGCGAGACCGCGTAGTTGCCGAAGACGTTCGCCGGCGGCGGCTGCATGTCTACCACGACCTCGGTCGCCGTCACCGGCAGACACTTGCCTGCGCGAATGTAGAACGGCACGCCGCTCCAGCGCCATGAGTCGATCTGCAACCGCAGTGCGGCGAAGGTCTCCACGCGCGAGTCGGGCGCGACTCCTGGCTCGGAGCGATAGCCCTGGAACTGGCCGCGCACCAGGTGCGAAGGATCAAGCGGCCGCATCGCGCGAAACACCTTCACCTTCTCGTCGCGCAGCGCATCGCGCGCATAGCGGACCGGCGGCTCCATGGCGAGGAAGGCGACGATCTGCAGCATATGGTTCTGCACCACATCGCGGATCGCGCCGACCTCCTCGTAGAAGCTGCCGCGTCCGGCGACGCCGATCTTCTCCGCCATCGTGATCTGCACGCTCGCCACGAAGTTGCGATTCCAGACCGGCTCGAGAAAGGAGTTGGCGAAGCGAAAGTAAAGGATGTTCTGCACCGGCTCCTTGCCGAGATAGTGGTCGATGCGAAAGATCGCCGACTCGTCGAATACCTGATGCAGCGTGTGATTCAGCGCGAGCGCCGACGGTAGATCGCGCCCGAAGGGCTTCTCGACGACGACGCGCGCGCCGCCGCTTGCGCAGCCCGATTGCCCGAGCAGGGTGACCACGACGGGAAACATGCTGGGCGGAATCGCCAGGTAATACAGCGGCCGGGTCGCCTGCTGGAGGCTGCTGCGCAGGCCCTTGAAAGTGTCGAGCTCGCGATAGTCGCCATCCACGTAGCGCACCAGACCTGCGAGGCGCGTCACCACGGCCGCATCGGCCTGCGGCACGAAGTGCGCGAGGCTGTCGCGTACGCGGCCTATGAATTGCTCGCGGTTCCAGCCCGCGCGGGCCACACCGATGATCGGCACGGTGAGCCGGCCATGGCGCACGAGCTGGTACAGCGCCGGATAGATCTTGCGATAACACAGATCGCCGGTCGCGCCGAAGACGACCAGAGCATCAGCTGCCTGTGGCATGGCGTTCACCCCGAATCCAGATGAGGGTAGCCCTTTCCACGCGGTGCGCTCCCGCGCTCATTTGCTGTTTTTGGTCCGCGGCGCCGGCGCCTCGGCGGGACCGCGCGTTTCCAGGTGGCCGCCGAAGCCGAGCCGCATGGCCGAGAGCACCTTGTTGCCGAAGTCGCCGCGGCCGCGCGAGGCGAAGCGGTTGTAGAGGGCCGCGCTCAGCACATGCACGGGAACGCCCTCTTCGATGGCCGCCTGGATCGTCCAGCGGCCTTCCCCCGAATCCGAGACGCGTCCCGCGAAAGACTGCAGCTGCGGATCGTGCGCGAGGGCCGCTGCGGTGAGGTCGAGCAGCTGCGAGGTGATGATGCTGCCGTGGCGCCAGAGCTCGGTGACCGCGGCGAGGTCGATCCGATACTGGAATAGCCGCGGATCAGAAAGCGGCGCCGTCTCGGCATCGGCGGGGCGCGTCTCGAGTCCCACATCGGCGTGCTTGAGCACATCGAGGCCCTCGGCGTAAGCGGCCATGAGCCCGTACTCGATGCCGTTGTGGACCATCTTCACGAAATGACCGGCACCGCTCGCTCCACAGTGCAGGTAGCCCTGCTCGGCCGTGCTGTGGCCGCGCTCCGGAGGGCGGCCACCGGGAGCGAGCGTGGCGAAGATGGGCTCCAGAGACGCAACGATCTGCGCCTCGCCGCCAATCATGAGGCAGTAGCCTCGGGCGAGTCCCAAGACACCGCCACTGGTGCCCACATCCACGAAATGCACGCCGACACGGGCGAGCTCGCGCGCGTGGCGAATGTCATCGTGATAATGGGAATTGCCACCATCGATGACGATGTCGCCGGTGGCGAGCAGGGGCTGCAGGTCGGCGAGCACTGCATCGACGACGTGGGCGGGAACCATGAGCCAGATGGCGCGCGGTGTGCGCAGCGCGCTCACCAACTCTTGCAGTGACTGGGCTCCGCGGGCGCCCTCGGAGGACAGGGCGCGCACCGCATCGGCGGCATGATCGTAGGCGACGCACTCGTGGCCGCCCTGCTGCAGCCGCCGGACCATATTGGATCCCATCCTTCCGAGTCCGACCATTCCGAGCTGCATAACCGCTCCGTCGCGCCGTCACGGCGCCGCAATCATCGCTCCTGCTCCAGCCCGCGCCCGCGCTTCCCCCGGCGCGCGCCGCACATCCCGCAACTAGTTCGGTACGCGCCGGATCTGCGCGCCGAGCTGTGCGAGCTTCTCCTCGATCGCCTCGTAGCCGCGATCGATGTGATAGATGCGCTCGATGTCGGTGCGCCCGGCAGCCACGAGCCCCGCAAGCACCAGGCTTGCCGAGGCGCGCAGATCCGTGGCCATGACCGGTGCGGCAGTGAGTCTTTCGACGCCGCGAATGATGGCCGTGTTGCCTTCCAGGCGGATCTCGGCGCCCAGCCGGCGCATCTCGAGCATGTGCATGAAACGATTCTCGAAGATCGTCTCGATGATGGTGCCCACGCCGCTCGAGACGGCATTCAAGGCGGCGAACTGAGCCTGCATGTCGGTGGGAAATGCAGGATAGGGCGCCGTGCGCACATCAACCGCACGCGGTCGCCGTCCGCGCATGTCGACCTCGACCCAATTCTCGCCTACTCCGAGCTTGGCGCCGGCCTCCTCGAGCTTGGCGAGCACGGCATCGAGCTGGTCGGGTCGGGTGTTCTTGATGCGCACGCTACCGCGCGTGATCGCTCCGGCGACCAGATAGGTGCCGCTCTCGATGCGATCCGGCAGCACTTCGTAGCGCGTGCCGCGCAGCCGCTCAACTCCCTGCACGCTGATCTTGTCGGTGCCGGCGCCCTGAATTCTGGCTCCCATGGCGCTCAGGCACTGGGCCAGATCCACGACCTCCGGCTCGCGCGCGGCATTCTCGATGAGCGTCTCGCCCTCGGCGAGCGTTGCCGCCATCATGAGATTCTCGGTTCCGGTGACGGTGACGGTGTCGAGCACCAGCCGTGCGCCCTTGAGGCGCGATGCGCGGGCGCGGATGTAACCGCCCTCGATCTGAATATCCGCGCCCATGGCCTGCAGCCCGGCCACGTGAATGTTCACCGGACGCGCCCCGATGGCGCAGCCCCCGGGCAGGGAAACATCCGCATGCCCGAAACGCGCCAGCAGCGGCCCGAGCACCAGGATCGACGCCCGCATGGTCTTGACGAGGTCGTAGGGCGCGAAGCACTCCTTCAGGGTCGATGCGTCCACCTCGATGCGCATGCGCTCATCGATCGTGACGCTGACTCCCATGCGCCCCAGGAGCTCGATGGTGGTGGTCACATCCTGCAGGTGAGGCACGTTGCCGACGACCACGGGGTCATCTGCAAGCAGGGCGGCGGCCAGGATCGGCAAAGTCGCATTCTTGGCACCCGAGATGCGTACCTCGCCCTCGAGGGGTACCCCTCCCTGAATCTGCAGCTTTTCCATTCAGCTTACCGGCCGGCCTGCATCGCGGCGGCGCGCCGCCCACTCTTCCGGCGTGTACGCCTCGATCGAGAGCGCGTGGATCTCGCGTCCCACGCGCTGCCCGAGGCTGCGATAGATCAGCTGGTGCCGGGCAAGATCGCGCTTGCCTG
Organism: Steroidobacteraceae bacterium; assembly: GCA_035501955.1. Classification (GTDB taxonomy): domain Bacteria; phylum Pseudomonadota; class Gammaproteobacteria; order Steroidobacterales; family Steroidobacteraceae; genus JASHUC01. The sequence goes on along the minus strand of DATJVD010000029.1, from coordinate 4,078 downwards.
CGAAAGCGGCTGCGACCACGCGTGCCGCGAAATGGGTATCGTCGTCGGACTGCACGAGCACTTCGGCGCCCGGCAGCCCCGCCCGGATCAAATCGGCGACTTCGGCGGGACTCATGCAGGCATTCTACCGTCGCCAAAACCGCGCGGATATCATTGCGCCATGAGCGCCAAGCCGGATCCCGCCGTCGACACCGCTGCGCTGCTCGCCTCCGCGCGCCGCGCGCTCGGCATAGAGGCACAGGCCGTGACAGCCCTGCAGGCACGCCTGGACGAGAGCTTCGCGGCGGCCTGCCGCGTGTGTCTCGCCTGCGAGGGACGCATGATCGTGACGGGCATCGGCAAGTCCGGGCACATCGCGCGCAAGATCGCCGCCACGCTCGCGAGCACGGGCACGCCCGCGTTCTTCCTGCATCCCGCCGAGGCGAGCCACGGCGATCTGGGTACCATCACGCGCATCGACGCCGTGCTCGCCGTCTCCAACTCCGGCGAGACCCCGGAGCTGCTGCTGCTGCTGCCGCATCTCAAGCGTCTCGGCTTGCCTTTGATCACGATGACCGGCAAGTCCGGCTCGACGCTCGCCCGCGCGGCGACCGTGACGCTCGATGTCAGCGTTCCCGAGGAAGCCTGTCCGCTCAATCTCGCGCCGACGGCGAGCACGACGGCTACTCTCGCGATGGGCGATGCGCTTGCCGTTGCATTGCTGGAGGCGCGCGGCTTCACCGCGGTGGACTTCGCGCGCTCGCACCCGGGGGGCGCACTCGGCCGGCGCCTGTTCCTGCGCGTCGAGGACGTGATGCGCACCGGCAGCGCGCTGCCGCGCGTACTCGCCGACACACCGCTCAGCGAAGGACTGCTCGAGATGTCGCGGAAGGGCCTCGGAATGGCGGTGGTGGTGGATGCCGACGAGCGCATTCTCGGCATCTTCACCGACGGTGACCTGCGCCGCGCGTTCGGGCGGCAGCTCGACGTGCGCACTGTCACGATGCGCAGCGTGATGACTCCCGACTGCAAGACCATCGGTCCCCGCGAGCTCGCGGCGGACGGCGCCCATCTCATGGAGTTGCACCGCATCACGGCGCTGCCGGTGGCTGATGCCGGCGGTCGCCTCATCGGAGCGTTCAATGTGCACGACCTGCTGCGGGCCGGTGTCGTGTGAGCCGCGCGCGGCGGGCTGACGCGCGCGCGCACTCGGCGCGAGCGCGCAAGCCGACCGCCGCCGCGGGCGTCCGGCTGCTGGTGCTCGACGTGGATGGCGTGCTCACGGACGGCCGGCTGTACTTCGGTCCGCGCGGCGAGCTTCTGAAGGCTTTTCACGTGCGGGACGGACACGGCATTCGTGCGCTGCGCGCCGCGGGCATCGAAGTGGCGGTGATCACGGGGCGCCGTTCGAAGGCGCTCGAGCACCGCTGCCGTGAGCTGGGTATCCGCCACCTCATCCAGGGAGCCGACGATAAGCGAGCGGCCTTCGATCGCCTGCGTAGGCGGCTCAATGTCGCGCCGCACGCCTGTGCGTGCATCGGTGATGACGTCCCTGACTTGCCTCTCATGCGCGCGGTCGGTCGCGCCTATGCGGTCGCGGACGCTCACCCTCTGGCACGCCGTGCCGCGCACCGCTCGACCTCGATCGCCGGCGGAGTCGGAGCGGTACGCGAGGTGTGCGACGAGCTGCTCGCAGCGCGTGCCGCACGCCGCCGCACGCCATGATCCCTCGCGTGCTCACGGCCGCTGCGGCCATCGCTGCTTTCGTCCTGGGCTGGATGCTGCTGCTCGACCGCGAGCCAAGCGGCATGGGGACGAGCACGCAAAGGCCGCCGCCGCAGCCGGATCCAGGCTACTCCGCGCGGGATGCCGTACTGATCGAGACCAACGCCAGCGGACAGCCGATGTACACGCTCCACGCGAGCGTCATTCACCAGCAGCCCGAGTCGCAGGAAGTCCTGCTCGACAGTGTGCGTATGCAGTTTCGCGACCCCCAGGGCGGTATCTGGAACGGCCGCGCCGACCACGCGCGGGTCGTGGACGATGCGGCGCGCATCGCGCTCATGGGTGCGGTAAGCATCACGGGCATGCTGCCGGGCTCACCACTGCCTGCGCAGATCTCCACCGAGCAGCTGAACGTCGATACCCACGGCGAGATCCTCAGCACCAGTGCGCCGGTGATGCTCTCCTGGGGCGAGCAGCGCGTGAACGCGCTCGGTCTAATCGCGCAATTGAAGGATGAGCACCTGAGGCTAGAATCGGACGTGCATGGCCACTATGAACCATAGAGCCGCGCAGAGCGTGTATGCGCTCTGCTGCCTGCTGCTACTGGGAGCCGACAAGCCCGCGCGCATCGCCACCTCCCGCGGGCCGATCACCTACGATGCGGCTTCGGTGGACGTCGACTACCGCACGCAGCAGGTCGTGCTGCGCGATGTCGTGATCACGCAGGGCGACCTGCGCGTCCAAGCGGATCGCGCCGAGGCCACCGGACTCAATTTCGACGACAGCCACTGGGTTTTCACCGGCAACGTGCATATCCGCGCCGAGCAGCGCGGCACGCTGCAGTCCGAGCGCGCCACCGTCGAGTTCCGTCACAATCAGATCGAGAAGGCCATCGCGACGGGCACTCCGGCGCAGTTCGAGGAGAAGCTACAGGAGTCCGGGCTAACCGCTCGCGGCCACGCGGGCTCGATCGAATACGACGTGGGACCGGGCACAGTGCGCTTGACCAACGATGCGTGGCTCACCGATGGACGCAACGAGATGAAGGCGCCCACGATCGTGTACGACATCAACCAGCGTGCCGTGCAGTCCCACTCGGAGGGCACTCCCGGCAGCCGGGTGCACATCACGATTCTGCCCAAACCCGAGGAGCACCGGGGTCACACACCGTGAGCGCGGACCAGCTCCGGGCTCAAGGTCTCGCCAAGAGCTACAAGTCCCGGCGGGTGGTGCAGGATCTGTCCCTCGAGGTACGTCAGGGAGAGATCGTCGGCCTGCTCGGACCGAACGGCGCGGGCAAGACCACAGCCTTCTACATGATGGTCGGCCTGGTCGCCTGCGACGCCGGGCGCATCTACCTCGGCGAGCGCGACGTGACGTTCCTGCCCATGCATCGCCGCGCACAGCTCGGGCTGGGTTACCTGCCCCAGGAAGCCTCGGTGTTTCGCAAGCTCTCGGTCGAGGACAACGTGCTCGCGATCCTCGAGAGCCGGGAGGATCTGGACCGTGCCGGACGGCAGCGCCGGCTCGAGGAGCTGCTCGAGGAGCTGCGCATCGGTCACGTGCGCAAGACGCCGGGACTTGCGCTCTCGGGCGGGGAGCGCCGGAGGGTCGAGATCGCCCGGGCGCTCGCCGCGGAGCCGCAATTCATGTTGCTCGACGAGCCCTTCGCCGGGGTCGATCCGCTTTCCGTGCTCGACATCCAGCGCATCGTGCGCGAGCTCACCACCCGCGGCATCGGGGTGCTCATCACCGACCACAATGTCCGCGAGACTCTCGGTGTCTGCGGTCGTGCATACATCGTCAATCAGGGGACTGTGATCGCTTCCGGATCTGCGGAAGAAATCCTTGCCAATCCCCAAGTACGTGAGGTGTACTTGGGAGAGTCGTTCCGTCTTTGACCGGGGTCTCGCGTATATAAAGACCTTGTTTTTCAAAGGCTTAAAATTGGGCACGGACGTTTAGTGCAAGAAACATGCTGAAACCTTCCCTGCAGCTGAAGCTGGGTCAGCAACTGACCATGACTCCGCAGCTGCAGCAGGCCATCCGGCTCCTGCAATTGCCAGCGCTGGAGCTTCAGGCCCACATCCGCGAGCTGCTCGAGAGCAACGTCATGCTCGAGCCGGTGGACGAGGGCGAGGCCACCGGAACGTTCGAGATCCCGCAGCCTCAGGCGCCGACGCCGCAACCGACCGCGGCGCCCGCGGAAACCGCGCGCGTCGAGGTCATCGACGAGAGCTGGGGCGAGCACTCGAGCGCCGGGCCTGCCGAGAGCTCCTGGAACGGCGATGACGACGATCGCCAGCAGGAATTCGCCGACGCCTCGGGCCAGACCCTGCACGAGCACCTGCTCTGGCAGCTCGAGCTCGCGCAC
>DATJVD010000028.1:0-7788 GCA_035501955.1 Steroidobacteraceae bacterium | reverse complement strand
CAGATTCTCTGCGAGTCGCACTTCGTTGGAGGTCGGCTTGCTGTGCCAGGCCGAGAGTGGGACCACGATATAGTTCATGACGTAGAAGACGACGACGCCGTAGGCCACGCCGGCGATGATCCAATGACGCTTCAGGATGCTCACACGATCGGCCGCGAAGACAAAGGGCGCGGCGATGACGATCGACATCCCCCATTGCAAGGCGAGTCCCAGCACTGCGATGGACCAGCCTCCATCGAGAGCGGCTCTTCCCAGAAGGCCCCCGGCGATGAAGTAGAGTATGACCACGGGTGTATGGTGCGAGATGAGCGCAGCGGCAAAGATGTCGATCGTCCCCGCGATCAGTCCCCCTAGTATCACCGGCTTGAGTCGCAGTCCAGGCACGTTCGTCCCTCCGCCGTCTACAATGACCCCGTGCTACCCCGCAACCCGATCACCGGCACTCCCATGCGCACCGCCTTGATACTCCTTGCGCTCACCCCCGTGGTGGCAGCTTCCAGTGTGGCGGCGCAGGATCTGCGCATTGAGCAGGTGACCATCATATCGCCTGACCACGCGGGTGCCGTAAAGAATGCAACGGTGACGGTTCACGACGAGCGCATCGCCTCGATCACGACCAGCACGGACAAGGCTGCCGAGATCCCGGCGACTCGCGTCGTCGATGGCCGTGGGCTGTATCTCGCGCCTGGGTTGATCGACAGCCACGTGCATCTGGTGCTGATCCCCGGGATGACCCCCGAACAGGAGCGCGCGCATCCGGCGATCGCGCGCGCGGCGCGTGAGCAAATCCCGCGCAGCTATCTTTATTTTGGATATACGACGCTCGTCGATCTGGTCTCGACTCCCGAGTGGATGCATGAGTGGGAGGCCCATACCACGCGACCCGACACATACTTCTGCGGTGCCGCGCCCGTGCAGGACGGCTATCCCATGAACTCGATCGCGAAGCCCGAGCGCTACCGCCTCATGCCCTATTTCCTCGTCGAATCCGGTGCGAAATCAGCCGCTCCGCCCGGCATCGATGCCACCGCGCACACCCCGGAGGCGGTCGTCAAGCGGATCAAGGCAGCCGGTGCCATCTGCGTGAAGACATTCTTCGAGCGCGGCTTCGGTGGTGCTCACGATCTGCCGCTCCCGCAGCTGGCGACGGTGCGCGCGCTCGTACGCGCCGCGCATGCCGCGCACCTGCCCGTGCTGATGCACGCCAACTCATCCGAAGCGCAGCGCTTTGCCGTCGCCGCTGGGGTGGACATCATCGCGCACGGACTCTGGAACTGGGATGAGCCGCTGCCCGTGCTGACCCCCACGCCCGCAGTGCAGAAGATCCTGGATGACGCCATTGCTGCCAAGATGGGCTGGCAACCCACCGTCCAGGTTCTCGGCGGCCTGCGCGGCCTCTTCGATCCGACTGTCCTCTCCGATCCCCTGCTCGCGCAGGTTCTGCCAGCCAGCCTCATCGATTGGTACCGCTCAGCGGAGGGGCAGTGGTTCCGCGATCAGACCGATCGCACGATGTCGGTCGCGGCGGCCCCGGGCACCCACGCGCGCTCGGAGCAGGCCCGGCAGATATTCGGTGCGCTGATCACGCGTGATGAGAACGCCGTGCGTTACATCGCTGGGCACGGCGGGCGCATTCTCTTTGGCACGGATACACCGAGCGCGCCCACCTATGCCAATGCGCCAGGGCTCAACGGCTGGTTGGAGATGCACCGCCTCGCCGAGGCCGGGATGACGCCGGCGCAGATCTTTCGCGCGGCCACCGTCGTCAATGCGGACGCTCTGGGGCTTGCCGATATCGGCACGATCGCGGTGGGCAAACGTGCCAACCTCCTATTGCTGCGCGCCGATCCATCGCAAACGATCGAAGCCTACGATGACATCGCGACGATCATTCTGCGCGGCCGTGTCATCGACCGCGTGGCGCTGCGCGCCGATCGACTGCAATGATGGGGGTTATCGGGGGAATCATGGTGGAACTATCAGCCAGAGTCGCACGCCTCGTGCGTGTCGCGGCCATGTGCGCATCCGCAGCCGCTAGTTGTACTCCGCTCGTGGGTCTGGCCGCGGATGGCGCGCAAGGCAAGGTCGTCGGCATCGCCTTCGTCGGGCGCACGGTGTCGGATCTCGACCGCTCGGTCGCATTCTACAAGGCGCTCGGCTTCAGCCAGGATCCGGCGGCCAATCCGAGCTGGCGCCGGGACGATGTCGTCGAGCGCCTGTACGGCATCGGCGAGGTGCGCACGCGCATGGCGAAGATGTACGTCAACAACGCTTCGGGCCAGCGCTTCGTGGTGTACCTCAGGGAGTTACAGGGCATTCCCCGCAAGAATCTGGCCGACCACACGGCGTGGGATCCCGGCTCCAGTCACTTCGGCCTCGTCGTGCCCGATGCCGAATCGCTATGGTCGCAGTTGCAAGCCAGCGGCTCGCTGCGGGCCCGCTCCTGGGGCGGAAAGCTGATCGCTCCGCCCGGACAGACGAAGGGCATGCTCGCCTACATCACCGACCCCGACGGTCTCGATATCGAGATCATCGATCAGCGGCCGGCGGTGCCCGCGCAAGATGGACGCCCGGCGCGGCCGGCCTTCTTGCCCGGCGTGAATCATGTCGGCCTCGTGGTGCTCGACTCAGACCGCGCGCGAGCGTTCTATGAAGGTTTGCTCGGCGGACAACGGCAGTCCGCAGAAGCCCCGTGGCTGAAGGGGGACTTCTACGATTCCGCGGTCGGCGGTCACGGGAACATCCTGCGCTTCCACAATGAGTCATTCGCCGTGGCCGGCGCCCCTGGCACACGCATGAACTTCGAGCTGGTCGAATTCCAGAACCGCAAGAAACAGGTTGCGGACTGCCATATCACCGACATCGGCGTCGGATATGTGGGATTCGAGGTCGAGGGGCTCGATGCATTCCTGGCGCGCGCCCAGGCGGCGGGCGCAAAGCCGGTATCGAAGAGCGGCATCGTGACCATGAGAAGCGGCACCCGCGAGGTCATGGTGCGCGATCCGGACGTGGGCGGCTTTGTCGAGCTCTTCGAGCATCCGCAGAAATAGCCGGCAGAGGCGCAGCGCATGAGACCCCGCAGACGAGATCCTCAGCGAGCCACCGCAGTTGCATCCCCAGAGCGCTCGCTGCGCTATCGCAACCTTCTCAATCCTTTCACGCCGACACGCATCTTTTCGGATGACGAGGTCGAGACTCTGCATCTTGCCGCGCTCGGGCTCCTGGAGAGCCAGGGCATGCGCGTGCTGTCAAGCCGCGGCCGAGCCGCGCTCGCAGCAGCCGGCGCGCGCGTGGATGAGTCCAGTCAAATCGTGCGCCTCGACCGAGGCCTCGTCGCTGAGGCTCTTGCGACCGTGCCGGCCGAAGTCCCGCTCGTTGCTCGCAATCCGCTGCGCTCCTGTCGCGTGGGCGGACGCCACATCGTCTTCGCGCCCGTGGCCGGGCCTCCGAGCGTGAGCGATCTCAAGGAGGGCAAGCGTTCCGGCACGCTCGCGGACTATCGCGACTTCGTGCGCGCCGTGCAGACATTCGATGTGATACATGTCGCCGGACAGATGGTCGAGCCCCAGGACGTTCCGCTCCACGAGCGCCACCTCGAGACTTCACTGGCGCAGTTGATGCTGAGCGACAAGGTCCCCTACTTCTACTGCCGCGGCTCAGGGCAGCTGGCCGATTGCTTCGCGATGGCGCGCATCGCGCATGGCATCGACGAGGAGGCCTTCATCCGCGCGCCGCTCTGCTACACCATCTGCAACACGAACTCGCCGTTGCAGCTCGATGTGCCGATGACGGACGGCATCATCGAGTTCGCGGCGCACGGGCAGCTCGTGATCGTCACGCCGTTCACCCTCGCAGGCGCGATGGCGCCGGTCACGATCTCGGGCGCCCTGACGCTCGCGCACGCCGAGGCGCTGTTCGGCATCGCCCTAACGCAGGTCGTGCGCCGCGGCACACCCGTCATGTACGGCAGCTTCACCTCGAACGTCGACATGAAATCCGGCTCGCCGGCTTTCGGCACGCCCGAGTACGCCAAGGCAGCCTTCGGTGCCGGACAACTCGCGCGGCGCATCGGTGTGCCGTGGCGCTGCTCGAGTGCAACGGCATCCAACGCACCCGATGCGCAGGCGGCGTATGAAGCCCAGATGAGCTTGTGGGGCGCGCTGCTCGGTGGCTGCAACTTCATGCTGCACGCTGCCGGTTGGCTGGAGGGTGGGCTCACGGCGTCATTCGAGAAGTTCATTCTCGACGTCGAGATGCTGCAGATGTTCGCGGAGCTCTTCCAGCCGGTTGCGGCTACGGCTGAGGAGATCGGCATCGATGCGGTGGCCGAAGTCGGACCGGGGGGTCACTTCTTCGCAGCGGCGCACACCATGCAGCGCTACCGTGACGCCTTCTACACTCCGTTGATCTCCGACTGGCGCAACTACGGCGCCTGGGTGGAGGCTGGCGCGAAGACCGCCACCGAGCGCGCCGCCAGCGTGTGGCAACAGACGCTGGCAGCGTTTCAACCGCCGCCGATGGATGCCGCCGTGCAGGAAGAGCTCGCGGCCTTCGTCGAGCGGCGACGCCGCGAGGGTGGCGCGCCTCCGGCAGGCTAGCTATCTCAGTCGCCACACCACTGGCAACTCCAGCGCTCCTGCGCTGAGACCTTGAGCACCAGGTCGAGCCGGATCTGGTGGCCGACGCACCCGCCACGCGTCCAGGATTTACCGACGGCATTGCCGGGCCATGCTCCGATGCTCGGATCGACCCACTCGCGATAATTCGCCTTGCGATCGAGCGGCGGCCGGGTCTCCAACCGCCGCGGATAGTCCTGCAGGAACGACTCGAACTCCGCCAACGACACATCAAACCAGCGCTCGCGCAGTTCGAAGGGTTCAGCCATGAGCCCAGCGTAGAAAGGCAGGGGTACGACGTCCATGAAGTCTCGACGGACGGCAACTACTGGATGGGTCATCGACAGCTGCCGGGGGCCGCCTGGGCGACGGCGGATCGCTCAATGGATTCGCAACACCACCTTGCCGAGCACGTGTCCGCTCTCCAGGCGCGCGTGCGCCGCCGCGGCCTCGCCGAGTGGATACTCGGCGGCGATGGGCACCTGCAGCTTCGCGCCGGTGATCGCCTGATTCAGCTGCCCGAATTCCTGAGGCCCGGCGATGGCATTGAAGCGGGTGCTGCTTCTGATATCGACGCTCGGCTTGGGCTCGGGACTGACTCCCCAGGGGAAGGCCACGCGTCCACCGGGTTTCAGCGCCTCGACGCACTGCGCGAAACCATCACCGCCAGCAAACGCCAGCACCGCATCGACTCCTCCGGGGGCGAACTGGCGCGCGACGGAAAGAATGTTGCCCTTGCGGCCATCGACCACCGTGTCCGCTCCCAGCCGCTTCGCCAGGCTGACCCCATCGTCTCCCGAAGCGGTGCCGAGCACGCGCGCACCGCGCAGTTTCGCAAACTGCAGCGCGAGAGTGCCCACGCCACCGGAGGCGCCATGAATGATCAGCGTCTCACCGGACCTGATGTGCAGGGCGTCGTCGATCCCCTGGATGGCGGTCAACGCCGACGCGGCGATCGCGCCGGCGTCGCGCAGGCTCAGCCCCGGAGGCAGATGGCCGACGTGCTTCGCCGGTATGGCGACATATTCGGCGTAGAACCCGCCCTTGGGGTTGTCCCACATGTAACCATAGACCGCATCACCGGGCTTGAAGCCGCGTACCTGCGCGCCCACCGCGGCGATCACGCCAGAACCATCGGTACCGAGCACCAGTGGGAAGTTAGCGTGTTTCAGTTCCTCGGGATGAGCGCGAACCGAGGCATCCCACACTGCCACATCGGCGCTGTCCACGGCGATCAGCACGTCGTCTGCCTCAGGCTTTGGCACCGGCACGGTATGCAGCGTGATGACCTGTGGGCCGCCGGCCGCATCGATCGCAGCGGCGCGCATGGTCTGCGGCACCGCCGCGCCGGTGGCCTGCCACAGCGACAAACTCAGGCCGGCTGCTGCGGCCATCGGCTTCAGGCTCATGCTCTGCGCTCCATGAGGTCAGGACCCGGGAGCGCATCATACGTCGTGTAGCGAAGCCGCATCGAAGCGCTCGCCGCATTGCCCTAACCGTTCGACGCCCGTTGCTGAGTGCGTGCCCGAGAGCAATCGGCAATAATCCGCGCAAAGGAGCCGCCATACAGCGGCCGGGCCGAGGGGCGCATGTCCAGACTGACCGACCACCCCCTGCTGCTGTTCGTGGTCTCGCTCGTACTGTTTTGGGGGTGTGCCCAGCTTGGCGCGGCCCTGCGTCGTAGACAGGAGGCGCACGGCGAGAGCGCACCCGAGATCTTCACCATCGTACTAACCGCGTCATTGACGCTTCTCGGACTCATTATCGGGTTCACTTTCTCCATGGCCGTGAGCCGCTACGACCAGCGTAAGCACTACGAGGCGAGCGAAGCCAACGCGATCGGCACCGAGTATGTCCGCGCCGCACTGCTTTCGGCGACCGACGCCGCGACGACGCGCCTGCTGCTGCGAAGTTATCTCGAGCAGCGGATCCTTCTCTACCAGAGCGAAGACGAAGATCAGCGCGCAAGCAGCAGAGAGCGCACCACGCAGCTGCGGGAGCAGCTGTGGTCTACGGTGCAGAGCGCAGCCATCGCACAACCCGGCCCTCTCACGGCGCTGGCCGCGGCCGGGATGAACGATGTGCTCAACTCCCAGGCTTACACGCAAGCGGAGTGGTGGAACCGCATACCGGGGGCAGCGTGGCTGCTGATGCTGCTGATCGCCTTGCTTTGCAACGTCATGGTCGGTTATGCGGCGAGCGGCGGGACCGTGCGTACGCTACTGCTCATCGTCATGCCGTTATTGATTTCAACCGCATTCCTGCTCATTGCCGACATCGACAGCCCGCGTGGCGGCGTGATCCGCGTGAGTCCGCAGAATCTGCTGAGCCTCTCCCCGCGGCTGCATTGACGGGTTGACTGCGGCGCTGGTGCGTGGGCGTGCCACGCGCCGCGCTGCACGGCGATGGCCGGGATCCGGCCTACAATCCGGTTCGTGACACTCTTCGTGAGCCTTGCCGAAACCTCGCAGCGGGTGGGCGCCACCGCGGCCCGTCTGGGGAAGGTGCGCGAGCTCGCAACGCTGCTGGAGCAGCTCGCACCCGCGGAAGTTGGGCCTGCGGTCCAGTATCTGTCCGGGGAGATGCCGCAGGGGCGCATCGGCATCGGCCCCGCGGCGGTCGGCCGTGCAGCCGCAACCGACCCGGCTCCAGTGGCAACACTTTCGATCAGCGACCTGGACCTGCGCCTCACCTCGCTCGCTGCCATCAGCGGTGCAGGCTCGGCGGCCGAGCGTGCGGAGCGGCTGCGCGCGCTGTTTGCGCTCGCGACCGCAGCCGAGCAGCACTTCCTCCTGCAGCTGCTGGTGGGTGAGCTGCGGCAGGGCGCACTCGCGGGAGTGATGCTCGAGGCCATCGCGACCGCCGCGCGGCTGAGTGTTGCGCAAGTGCGCCGCGCGGCGATGTATTGCCGCGATCTCGGTGCGGTCGCGCAAGCCGCTCTGCTCGGTGGCGCCACGGCGCTCGCGCAATTCCAGCTCGAGCTGTTCGTACCGGTTGCTCCGATGCTCGCCCAGACCGCTGCCGATGTTGGCACTGCGCTGCGCGAGCTCGGCGGCGAAGCGGCCTTCGAGTGGAAGATGGACGGCGCGCGCATACAGGTGCACAAGAGCGCCGAGGAAGTACGCATCTACACCCGCGGTCTGCGCGATGTGTCCGCGGCGCTGCCCGAGAT
>DATJVD010000027.1:0-78837 GCA_035501955.1 Steroidobacteraceae bacterium | reverse complement strand
CCCACCTCCGGGAAGCCGCGCATCGCGATCCTGCCATTCGAGAATCTTTCGCCTGATCCTGCGAACGCTTTCTTCACCGACGGCCTGCACGAGGAGATCATCTCGACACTGTCCAGTCGCGCGCGGGGACTGGAGGTCATCTCGCGCACCACAATGATGACCTATCGCACGCCCAAGCCCGCTCCGGAAATCGCCCGTGAGCTTGGCGCGACACATGTGCTTGAAGGCTCTGTGCGCCGTGAGGGCACCGCAGTGCGCTTGACACTGCAGCTCATCAACGCTCGCACCGACAAGCTCATCTGGTCGCAGGACTACGACCGGACGCTCAAGAGCGCCCTGACGCTGCAATCGGAGGTCGCCAACGAGGTCGCTGCTCAACTCCCAGTACAACTCACGTCCGAACGCGCGCCATTCAAACCGGTCACTCAAGACCCGCAGGCGTATGACTTGTACCTCAAGGCGCGACTTGATCAAGATGCATCGGTAATCGGTCTAGGAACGCGGCTGGAAGACCTGCGAAGGATCGAGGGATTACTCGATGGCGCTTTGGCGCGCGATCCTCGTTTTGCAGCAGCCTACGCACGCCGGGCCGGCATGAGAGCGTTGCGGTTCGTCTACAATTACGAGACTGACGGAACCGCGCTACGTTTGGCAAAACAAGACCTCGACACCGCCGAACGCCTGGCGCCCGGTGATCCAGAGGTGCTGTGGATCAAGGCGTTTTGGCTGACGCAGATCGACCACGATTTAAATGGTGGATTGGCCATGTACGACGCCGCAGAAGCTGCAGGACTATCTGATGTTGTGTGGCTCTCGGTGAAGGCGGACTCACTTGAGATGGCGGGTCGTCTCGAAGAAGCGATTCAACTTACAGAGCGCGCGCGGACGCTTGATCCCAAGCACCTAGGTGTGACCGCGGAGCTGATCGGCGCGCTAGGGCGTTCTCGCCGACCTGCGGAGGCGCTCCGTGCTGTTGACTTCGCGATAGAAGAGGTGCCCGGGGGGACTTCTTTCAAATCGACCCGAGCCGCAATCGTGTGGGGCTATACGGGCAGTGCGTCCGCAGAGCGCGAGCTGGCAGGCCAGCGTTTCCCGCCTGAAATCACAGCGGCCTCGAACATAGGAGCCGTTTACGCGCAACAATCAGTTCTGCGAATGCAGCATCGCTACCGGGATATGCTGGATGTTCTTGGTCGCGCACACACCAACTTGGTTCGCGCGCGCTTCAGCTTGGGGGAGTATCCCTTAGCCGAGCTGCGCGGATGGGTTCATCTTCTACTGGGCGATCGGATCGGCGCCGCACAAGACGGCCGCGAGCTGCTCGACTTCGTCGCGGACCGCAAGGAGACGAAATGGAACAGCGCATTTCTGCATCTTCTTGCTGCCGAAGGAGCGATGTTCGGCGGTGCGCGGCAGCGTGCGGTCGTCGAGGCACGCCGCGCCCTCGAGCTTGGACAGTTTCCCCAAGACAGCTGGGTACTGACTCCCGTGGCCGCTGCGGTCTATGCCTGGGCAGGCGCCGAGGATGAGTCGACTGCCGTCCTCGAACGCCTCTCGACAGAGCCTTTCATGACGCTGCCCCCCGTCATGATCGCTCGCGACCCGCTCTACACCGTGCCCCTCGCCGGGAATGCACGGTATAGGGCGCTGCAAGCAAAGCTCGAAGCGCAGATGGCGGCGACGAAGCTGGAGTAGCGCGCCTGCTGGTGCGCGAGCGATGACCCCGAGCAGGAATATTTCTCTGATGGCATCTCCGAGGACATCATTACGGACCTTTCCAAGGTCTCGGCGCTTTCCGTCACGTCGCGCAATTCCGCGTTCTCGTTCAAGGGCAAGCATATCGACATCAAACAGGTGGCACGTCAACTGGGCGTCGGCCACGTGCTCGAAGGCAGCGTTCGCAAATCCGGCAATCGCATTAGAATCAGCGCCCAGCTCATCGATGCCGCGTAGCTGATTCACCTCGCAGATGGGACGAACGTAGTGCGAGGTAGTGTACGGTGGGATTCAAGACAGGGCACGAGAGGCTCGGCGGTCGCAAGCGCGGGACGCCCAACAAGGCGACGACTGACGTGCGAGCTTCTTTCCAACAGCTCGTTCAGCGGAACGTCGGAAAACTCCAGGAAGGCCTTGAGCGCGTGGCGGCAGATGACCCTGCTAAATTCGTGGACCTCGTGGCGCGCCTGGCGGAGTTTTGCATTCCGAAACTGGCTCGCGCTGAGATGACTGGTGTTGGCGGCACAACGATAAACGTGACGGTTCGGCGGTTCAGCGAGGAGGTCAACCTTGCCGATGCGCGCCGGGTCGTCGCGGCCATTCCCACGGAAAGCGCCAAGGCAGCTGAAGCTCAGAGAGTCGCAGCCGCAAGCACCGTCCCGGCACGCGATGATGAGGGCGAGGTGTTCTGATGCTTGCCGAGCTTCGCGCGCGTGGGCTCAAGCTTACCGCCGACGGTTCGAGGCTCATCATCGCGCCGCGCTCCCTGCTGACCGACGAGCTGCGCGCAATCATCCGCTCGCACAAGCTGGCGATCCTTCACGAGCTGGCGGTCGAGAGCCGACCAAGGCCGAAGTTCCCGCCATGGAGACGGCCACGCTATGTGGACCGCTGGCGGCGGCGCAGGCTGACCGCATAGCACACCACTCCGCGCGCCCGATGGCAGGCGCCTGGCATAGCCGAGGCGCTTCTTATCAACTGTGTCATCTGACACAGTTACCCTGGCTCTGCTGACTGTCTTGTGGCCCATGTGGCCCAGGTGTTGTGCGGTGCGGCACAGGTGGAAAGGACTTACCAGGCGTTGTGCGGCGCGGTGCCGTCCCGTTTGACGTTCGGCCCTACCGCCCATCGAACACCTGGGGCTATGCCAGAAGCTCGCCCGGCCCCTTTCCGACCGTCGTCACGAGCGTAACTGAGGGGTAAATTCAGGGGTACATGACTGTACTGCGACCGCACATAAGACGTAAAATCCGTCACTTACGCCGAATTTCACAGGGCTATATGGCCCACCAGCGCTGCGCGCTGCGGCCCCTCGGCAAGGCCCGCCCGTGAATCGGCTGCTCAGGTGGCGCTCGCGCTCAGTGCGAATCCGACTGACTGCCGAAGAGGGGTAGGGTGCGCATGCGCTCCCCGCTCTCGGGCTCCGGCTCTATCAAGCTCGCATCATCGTTCTGCGGCGAGTTCACTCGCCGGCTGACCCGGTGGGCGACCATCAACTCGGAGTCGTACGGCCGCAGCGCCGCTCGCGCCTGCGTGGCCGTGCCCCGCAGCCACTGCGCGTGATCCTCGACGTGCAGGATGGCGGGCATGCGCTGCTTCTCATTGTGCACGCTCGCCATCAGCTCGTTCGCCGGCACCGTGATGAGCGCGCAGGATTCGACCACGCGACCATCGGCTGCGATCGACCGCTCCCACAGCCCGGCAAATCCAAACACGTCCCGCTCGACCAGCCGCACGAAAAAGGGTGCTCGGCTGCCGTCCTCGTAGACGTGTGGCTCATAGAAGCCCCCGGCGGGCAGGATGCAGCGCTGGCCGCGCTCCCAGGGCATGCGCCACGAGTATCCCGCTTCCAGGCGCTCTACCCGCGCATTGATGAGCGATGCGCCCTTCGGTGCGACGCCATGTGCCGCGAATGGAATGAGTCCCCAGCGCAGCATGAGGCCCTCCGTAGTGCCCGAGGTGACACGCACGACGGGCACCAGATCCGTCGGCACCACGTTGTAGCGCACTTCATAGCGCCAGCTGATGCGCTCCAGGCCAAAGGCGCGCTCTGCTGCGTGCTGCTGGGCGAGGATGTAGCGCGCGCACATGCGAGAATCGATTCCTGACGTCGCGGGATGCTCATGGTACTGCCGTACCCGAACGGCTGGCGACCCGTACGGTAAGATCGTCGCAGGGCAGCAAGAGGGTCAGCAGATGATGTGGGTCACGGCAGTGATTCTTCTGGCGCTGATTGAGTTTCTGGTCTTAGGCATGCTCGTTGGACGCGCGCGGGCAAAGTACGCCATCGCAGCGCCGGCGGTGACCGGCAATGAGATGTTCGAGCGCTACTTTCGCGTGCATTACAACACGCTCGAGCATCTCATCGTGTTCATCCCCGCCATCTGGTTCTTCGGAACTTATGTCAGCCCGCTCTGGGGCTCAGTGCTCGGGGTGGTGTATCTCATCGGCCGCATCGTCTATGCCATCGGTTACATAAAAGCGCCCGAGAAGCGCGGCGCCGGCATGGGGCTCTCCATGCTGCCGAATGTCATCTTGGTTCTGGGTGCGCTCATCGGCTCGGTGAGAGCGATGCTCGTCGTCTCGTGATGGGCGCAAGGGTGCTCCTGTGCCGCTCCTGAGCGGCGGCGAAGCGATCGTCGAGGCTCTGCTCGCGCACGGCATCGAGACCGTCTTCGCGCTTCCGGGCGCGCAGATCTACGGTCTGTTCGATGCGCTGTACCGCGCGCAACCGCGCTTGCGGGTGATCGGTGCCCGCCACGAGCAGGCGTGCAGCTACATGGCGTTCGGCGCCGCGCGCTCGACCGGACGTGCGGCCGTGTTCGCCGTGGTTCCCGGTCCGGGCGTGCTCAACGCAGGAGCAGGACTGCTCACCGCATTCGGTACCAACTCGCCCGTGCTGTGTGTCACCGGACAGGTACCGCTCGCGTTTCTCGACAAGGGGCGCGGCCAGCTGCACGAGATGCCGGATCAACTGGCGACACTGCGCGGCATGACCAAGTGGGCGGCGCGCATCGAGTATCCGGCGCTCGCGCCGCAGCTGGTTGCACGCGCCTTTCAGGAGATGCGCTCTGGACGTCGCGGGCCGGCGGCGCTCGAGATGCCGTGGGACGTGTTCACGCAGAAGGTGGAGGTTAGCGGCTGCGAGCCGTTGCCGAGCTTCACCCCGCCGGCGCCGGATGCGGAGCGCATCGCGCACGCCGCGCAGCTCATCGTCGAGAGCCGCTCGCCGATGATCTTCGTCGGCGGCGGTGCCTTCGGCGCCGCAGCCGAGATACTCGATCTGGCCGAGCTCATCGATGCGCCCGTGGTCGCCTTTCGCAGCGGGCGCGGCATCGTGAGCAATGCGCACGAGCTCGGACTCAACATTGCGGCCGCCTACCGGCTCTGGCCCCACACGGATCTGATGATCGGCATCGGCACGCGGCTGGAGCTGCCCTTCTGGCGCTGGTCGTTCCGACCCGCCGGGCAGAAATCCGTGCGCATCGACATCGATCCCGCCGAAATGCGCCGCTTCGCACCGGACGCGGCAGTGATCGCGGATGCGGCCGAGGGCTGTCACTCACTTGCGGCCGAGGTGCGACGTCTGGGTCGGCGGCGTACGGGCTGGCGCGAGGCCATCGCGCGTGCGCGTGCCGCGGCCGAGATGGACATTCAGGTGATTCAGCCGCAGGTGAGCTATTTGAAAGTCGTGCGTGAGGTGCTGCCGGCCAATGGATTTCTGACGGATGAGATCTCGCAGGTCGGGTTCGCATCCTGGTTCGCCTTCCCCGTGTACGAGCCGCGCACTTTCATCGGCAGCGGTTATCAGGGAACTCTGGGCGCCGGATTTCCGACGGCACTCGGCGTCAAGGTCGCAAATCCACAGCGTCCCGTCGTCGCGATCACGGGCGACGGCGGTCTGATGTTCGCGATCGGTGAGCTCGCCACCGCGGTGCAGTACGGCATCGCCGTCGTCGTGCTGCTCTTCAACAACGATTCCTACGGCAACGTGCGGCGCGATCAACAGGAGAGCTTCGCCGGGCGCGTGCTCGGGGCCGAGCTTCTCAATCCCGACTTCGTGAGACTCGCAGACTCCTTCGGCGTCGCGAGCGCACGCGTGAGCTCGCCGGAGGCTTTGCGTCCGGTTCTGGAGCGCGCGCTTGCCGCCGGCACTCCGTGGCTCATCGAGGTCTCGGTAGCGCGCGGTGCCGAAGCCGACCCGTGGCGCTTCATCCGCCCGCCGCTGCCGGCCGAGCGACCGTGAGCACACCTTTGTCCTCTGCGACGCTCGTTCTCGTGCACGGCGCCTGGCATGGCAGCTGGTGCTGGCAGAGACTGCTGCCGCTGCTCGCGCAGCGCGGCATTCAAACGCGGACGCTCGAGCTACCAAGCGTACACGGTACGGAGAACACCGACGCGCAGGCTGCCCTCGCGCGCGGTGCTGCGCTTTCGGCCGATGCCGCAGCCGTTCGCAGTCTCATTGGCACAGTGGATGCGCCTGTGATCCTCTGTGGCCACTCCTACGGCGGTATGGTGATCTCGCAGGCGCTGGATGCGCGCGTGCGTGAGCTCATTTACCTGTGCGCGTTCGTGCCCGAGCCGGGGCAGTCGCTGGTAGCAATCGGTGGGGGTCGCGAGGCGCCTTGGATTCAGATGCTGGAGAATGGCCTGACGCTTCCCGATCCGGCACAGGGCGCGCAAGTGTTCTATGCCGATTGCGATGCCGAGACGCAGCGCTGGGCTCTCGCGCGCCTGAAGCCGCAGCGCGCCGCGGCCTTCGCCGAGCCGGTACCCCATCCGGCCTGGCAAACCGTGCCATCGACCTACATCGTGTGTGCGCAGGACATGGCCATTCCGCCGGAGCTGCAGCGGCTGACCTTCGCACCGCGTGCGCGTCGCATTCTCGAGCTCGATACCAGCCACTCGCCGTTCCTTTCAAATCCAGCCGCGCTCGCCGATGCGCTCGCGCAAGTCGTGCGTGACCCGTGCAGCCCGAGCGCCGGGATACCCACGGGCGCGTGATGTCAAAGCACGCCGGGCGAGGCGCGTACCTGCTGACTTAGGCTGCTCGCGCGGCGCGCGGTACGCCGCAGGCCTGCGGCAGGCCTGGGCGAACACCATCGGCTATACTCTTGCCTGGTCAGACGCCCAGCGATGTGTGGGCGAAAGTGGCGGAACTGGTAGACGCGCTGGACTTAGAATCCAGTGGGGCAACCCCGTGAGGGTTCGAGTCCCTCCTTTCGCACCATCTCCAAGAAAGAGTGCAGAGGATATCGAGACATGCAGGTATCTGTGACCACGACGGGTGGCCTGGAGCGCCGACTCGAAGTGGCGGTTCCCGCTGAGCAGGTCGCGCGCGAGATCGAGCAGCGACTGAAGCGCCTGTCGCGCACCGCGCGCCTGAAGGGCTTCAGACCCGGCAAGGCACCCCTGGGCATCGTGCGCAAGCAGTTCGGCGAGCAGGTGCGCGCCGAGGTGGTCGGGGATCTGATGCGCAGCAGCTTTGCGGAGGCGGTATCGCAGGAGCACCTGCAGCCCGCCACCGGCCCGCGCATCGAGCCGATCGAGTTGCAGCCGGGAGCGGATCTGAAGTTCGCGGCGGTCTTCGAAGTGCTGCCCGAAGTGAAGCTCAAGCCTCTGCAGGACATCGCGGTCGAGCGGCCTGCGGCTGCGGTCGGCGAGGGCGACCTCGACGCCATGCTCGAGAGCATGCGCCGCCAGCGGCCCAACTTTACCGAGGTGCAGCGCCCGGCGCAGGACGGTGATCGTGTGACCGTGGACTACGATGGGCTCATCGAGGGCCAGCCGTTCGAGCACAACTCGGGTCGGGACGTGAGCTTCCTGATCGGCAGCGGTCGGGTGCTGCCCGAGCTCGAGCGGGCGATCGTGGGCGCGGTGGCCGGCGAGCAGCGCGCGGCGACGGTCAATTATCCCGCCAACCACGATAAGAAGGAGCTCGCGGGGCGCGTCGCCGAGTTTCGGGTCACCTTGAAAAAGGTGGAAGAGCAGAGCTTGCCCGCGGTCGATGAGGAATTCTGCCGCGCCTACGGGGTCGAAGAGGGAGGAATTGACGCGCTGCGGGCCGAGGTACGCAAGAGCATGGAGCGCGAGCTCGAGAATGTGATCCGCAATCGCTTGCGTGCGCAGGTGCTCGATGCACTATATACGCAGAATCCTCTCGAGGTGCCGCGGGCGCTGGTCGAGGAAACGATTCAGCGCATGCAAGTGGAGACGGCGCAACGCACCGGTGCACGCGATCTGAGCCAGTTACCCTCGCGCGACGCGTTTGCGGAGCCAGCGCGCCGGCGCGTCGCTCTCGGGATGATCATCGGCGAGATCGTGCGCGCCGAGAGTGTGCAGGTGGAGCGCGCGCGCGTGCAGGAGCGCCTCGATGAGGTCGCGACGAGCTATCCGAATCCGGAGGAAGTGCGGCGCGCGTATCAGCAGAGTCCGGATGCCATGCGGCAGCTCGAGTCCGCGGCGCTCGAGGATCAGGTACTCGATCTGATCCTGACACGGGCGCAGGTGAGCGAGCGGCCGTCGAGCTTCGCTGAGTTGACTGGATTTG
Organism: Steroidobacteraceae bacterium; assembly: GCA_035501955.1. Taxonomy (GTDB): domain Bacteria; phylum Pseudomonadota; class Gammaproteobacteria; order Steroidobacterales; family Steroidobacteraceae; genus JASHUC01. The sequence goes on along the minus strand of DATJVD010000027.1, from coordinate 70,571 downwards.
GAGAGAAACGATGAACGAGCGTGCCTTGAATCTTGTACCGATCGTGGTCGAGCAGACCGCGCGCGGCGAACGAGCTTATGACATCTACTCGCGGCTGTTGAAGGATCGGCTGGTGTTCGTCGTCGGACCGATCGACGACTACATGGCGAACATCGTCATCGCGCAGATGCTGTTCCTCGAGTCGGAGAACCCCGAGAAGGACATCCATCTGTACATCAACTCACCGGGCGGTGTGGTAACAGCGGGACTCGCCATCTACGACACCATGCAGTTTGTAAAGCCGGACGTGCAGACGATCTGCACGGGCCAGGCTGCGAGCATGGGGGCGATCCTGCTGGCCGGCGGCACCAAGGGCAAGCGCTTCTGCCTGCCTCATGCCCGCATCATGATCCACCAGCCGCTCGGCGGCTTTCAGGGCCAGGCGGCCGATATGGAGATCCACGCGCGCGAGATGCTCGAGGTTCGTGACCGACTTAACAAGATTCTCGCTAAACATACTGGGCTGAATGTCGAAAAGATTAAGACGGACACGGATCGCGACAACTTCATGGACTGGAAGGAAGCTCTCGAGTACGGGCTGATAGACCGGGTCCTGGAGAAGCGTGTTGAACTGCCGAGCACTGCCAACAGGTAACATTCGGCTCCTGCAAAGCTCGGCCGGGCGCGCCGGCGCGGCCTTGCGGCGCAGTTCCAGCGCGGCGTGCGGGGGCTCTTTGCCTGTCAGGCGCGCTGCATGCTATAAGGAATTGGTCCCCATGCAGCGCACCCATGGGACAACATGTTCATGGCGAGGGTCCTAGATGAGCGATGATTCCCGCGGCCGTCACGATGATGGCAAGCTCCTTTATTGCTCGTTCTGCGGGAAGAGTCAGCACGAAGTACGCAAGCTCATCGCGGGTCCATCGGTCTTCGTTTGCGATGAGTGCGTCGAACTCTGCAACGACATCATTCGCGAGGAGCTCGAGGACCGCGCCGAGCGGGCGCGCGACAAGCTTCCCAAGCCGCACGAGATCAAGAAGGTTCTCGACGAATATGTGATCGGCCAGGAGCGCGCGAAGAAGGTGCTCTCGGTCGCGGTCTACAACCACTACAAGCGCCTGCAGACGCGCAGCGGTGGCACCGCACGTCCAAAAGAGGACGTGGAGATCGCGAAGAGCAACATCCTGCTCATTGGTCCGACCGGTTGCGGCAAGACGCTGCTCGCCGAGACGCTCGCACGGCTGCTCAACGTTCCCTTCACGATTGCCGATGCCACGACGCTCACCGAAGCGGGTTATGTCGGCGAGGACGTCGAGAACATCATCCAGAAGCTGCTGCAGAAGTGCGACTACGACGTCGAGAAGGCACAGACCGGCATCGTCTACATCGACGAGATCGACAAGATCTCCCGCAAGTCGGACAACCCCTCGATCACGCGTGACGTATCAGGCGAAGGCGTGCAGCAGGCGCTGCTCAAGCTGATCGAAGGTACCGTCGCCTCCGTGCCGCCTCAGGGTGGCCGCAAGCATCCGCAGCAGGAGTTTCTGCAGGTCGACACCACGAACATCCTGTTCATCTGCGGCGGTGCATTTGCCGGACTGGAAAAGATCATCCTCAACCGCACGCAGAAGAGCGGTATCGGCTTCACCTCGGACGTACGCGAGATCAACGCGCGGCCGCACGGCAACGATTTATTCCACGACGTGGAGCCCGAGGATCTGATCAAGTACGGCCTGATCCCCGAATTCGTCGGCCGCTTGCCCGTCGTGGCCACGCTCGACGAGCTCGATGAGGGAGCTCTGGTCTCCATCCTCACCGAGCCCAAGAACGCGCTCACCAAGCAGTATCGGCGGCTCTTCGAGATGGAAGGCGCGGAGCTCGAGTTCAGGGACGAGGCGCTGAAGGCCGTGGCGCACCGCGCCATGCAGCGCAAGACCGGCGCGCGCGGCCTGCGAACCATCCTCGAGACCGTGCTGCTCGACACCATGTACGAGCTGCCCTCGATGCGCAACGTGCAGAAGGTGGTCATCGACGAGACCGTGATCGATGGCCATTCCAAGCCGTACGTGGTGTACCGCTCCGAAGACGAGCCGCGGCGCGTCTCGGGCTCAACGCACTAGGCCTGCACTGCGCAATCTCCCCTCCGCAGAGAGCGTCGGCCGAGGTTGTGCGGCAGGCGCCGCGCCGATCATTGTCAAGTTCTGCGGACCAGTGCCGCTTTGGCGCGTTGAAACGGGCTGGCGAGACCCCAATTCCCGTGCTATTACCAATATCTTCCTCGGGGGGTCCCGGGGGAGCGGCGCCTCGAAGCTGCGGCGCCGGCTTCGTCATTCCACTAAGACAACGAGGACGTAAGCGTGTCCGATCCTGCGCCCACCCATCCGAAGAGTACTGCCGCCGAGAACGTGCCGGTTCTGCCGCTGCGCGACGTGGTCGTCTACCCGCACATGGTGATTCCGCTGTTCGTCGGTCGGGAGAAATCGATCCAGGCACTCGATGTCGCGATGCGCGGTGACAAGCGCATCATGCTCATCGCGCAGAAGCAGGCCGACGTGGATGATCCCAAGGTCGACGATCTATATCGCATCGGCACCGTCGCGACCATTCTGCAGCTGCTGAAGCTGCCCGATGGCACGGTGAAGGTGCTGGTCGAGGGCGTCGATCGCGCGCGCATCGATCGCCTGCACACGGGTGACTATTACTTCGCCGACGTGACCTTGCAGCCGGACGCCGAGGCTTACGACGAGCGCGAGATGGACGTGCTCGGGCGCTCGGTGATCTCGCAGTTCGAGCAGTACGTCAAGCTCAACAAGAAGGTTCCGCCCGAGGTGCTGACGGCACTCGCGGGCATCGAGCACGCCGGCCGGCTCGCCGATACCGTCGCCGCGCACATGTCGCTGAAGCTCGCGGAGAAACAGAAGGTGCTCGAGATTCTCGACGTGCGCAAGCGCCTCGAGCACATCCTGGTCGCCATCGAAGGCGAAATGGACGTGCTGCAGATCGAGAAGCGCATTCGCGGCCGCGTCAAGGCGCAGATGGAGAAGAGCCAGCGCGAGTACTACCTCAACGAGCAGATGAAGGCGATCCAGAAAGAGCTCGGGGAGATGGACGAGGGCGGCAACGAGATCTCCGAGCTCGAGCAGAAGATCGCAAAGGCCGGCATGCCCAAGGAGGCGCGCGAGAAGGCCACCAACGAGCTCAACAAGCTCAAGATGATGTCGCCCATGTCCGCCGAGGCGACCGTGGTGCGCAACTACATCGACTGGCTCGTCAAGGTGCCGTGGAAGAAGCGCACCAAGATCCTCAAGGACATCACCCGCGCCGAACAGGTGCTGGACGAGGACCACTATGGCCTGGACAAGGTCAAGGAGCGCATCGTCGAGTACCTCGCCGTGCAGCAGCGAGTCGACAAGTTGAAGGGCCCCATCCTGTGTCTCGTCGGACCTCCGGGCGTCGGTAAGACCTCACTCGGGCAGAGCATCGCGCGCTCGACCAACCGCAAGTTCGTGCGCATGTCGCTCGGCGGTGTGCGCGATGAGGCTGAGATTCGCGGCCACCGGCGCACGTACATCGGCTCGATGCCCGGCAAGATCGTGCAGAACATGGCGAAGGCCGCCGTGCACAATCCGCTCTTCCTGCTCGATGAAGTGGACAAGATGTCCATGGACTTCCGCGGCGATCCTTCCTCGGCGCTGCTCGAAGTGCTCGATCCCGAGCAGAACTCGACCTTCAACGATCACTATCTCGAGGTCGATCTCGATCTCTCGGAGGTCATGTTCGTCTGCACCGCGAACAGCCTCAACATTCCCTCGCCGCTGCTCGATCGCATGGAGGTGATCCGGCTGCCTGGGTACACGGAGGACGAGAAGCTCAACATCGGCCGCCGCTACCTGGTGCCGAAGCAGATGAAGGCGAACGGCCTGAAGGCGGATGAGCTCAAGCTCTCCGACGGCGCCCTGCTCGACATCGTGCGCTACTACACGCGCGAGGCGGGGGTGCGCAACCTCGAGCGCGAGATCGCCAAGATCAGCCGCAAGGCCGTCAAGCAGATGCTGCTGCACAAGAAGGAGCAAAAGTGCGTGACGGTGACGCCGCGCAATCTGGACAAGTTCCTCGGCGTGCGCCGCTTCCGCTACGGCAAGGCGGAGGATCTCAACCGCATCGGCCAGGTGACCGGCCTTGCGTGGACGGAGGTGGGCGGAGAGCTGCTCACCATCGAAGCGGCGATCGTGCCCGGCAAGGGCAAGCTGCTGCACACCGGCCAGCTGGGCGAGGTGATGCAGGAGTCCATTCAGGCCGCGACGACCGTGGTGCGCAGTCGCGCGCAAGTGCTGGGGCTCGAGCCGGAGTTCTACCAGAAGCACGACATGCACCTGCACATGCCGGAAGGTGCGACGCCCAAGGACGGACCGAGCGCGGGCATCGGTATGTGCACCGCGCTGGTCTCGGCGCTCACCAAGATTCCGGTGCGCTCCGATGTCGCCATGACGGGCGAGATCACGCTGCGCGGCGAGGTGTTGCCGATCGGAGGCCTGAAGGAGAAGCTGCTCGCTGCGCACCGCGGCGGTATCAAGACCGTGCTGATCCCGGATGAGAACGTCAAGGATCTCGCGGAGATTCCCGACAACATCAAGGGACGTCTCGACATCAAACCCGTGAAGTGGATCGACGAGGTCCTGCAGCTCGCTCTCGTGCACCAGCCGACGCACGTGGCCACCGATGCCGCGGCGCAAGCCGCAGCCTCTCCGGCGGCCGCCGCCGCGGCCGCGGTGGAAGCCAAACGTGCGCGCCGCAACGGCCGGCGTACGCTGAAGCCGGTCCCGGCGCATTGAGGGGCATACCTTCCCTACTGAGGTATCGTCCCGCCCTGCGGCTTACACCGCAGGGCGGGGCAGTGCGGCTCAAGAGCGAAGAGAGCGCAGGGATGGAAGCAGCCGTCGAGATGCATGCTCCTCACGAGCATGCAGCGGATGATTTCGGCAAGTTCGTGAGCGTCATGGTTGCGGTCGTCGGCATTGTGCTCGCCGTGGTGACGATCGCCTCACACCGCGCGCATACCGCCTCGGTGATCCATCGGACCGAGGCGAACGACCAGTGGGCCTTCTACGAGGCGAAGAAGATTCGCGAGCATCTCGTGGATGTGGGCTCGAATCTGGCCGGCACACTCACAGCGGCCAACCCGGACAAGGCGCGCGAGCTCGAGGAGCGCTACGCCAGGGACCGCGACCGCTACGAGAAGGAGTCCAAGGACATTCAACGCGATGCGCAGAGCCGCGAGGACGCCAGCGAGCGCGAGGAGCATCGCGCGCTGCGGCTCGATGTGGGGCAGGGTTTCCTGCAGCTGGGACTGGTGCTGTCGTCGCTTTACTTTCTCTCCAAGCGCCGGTTCTTCCCGGCGCTCGGCGGCGGCGCCGCCGCCATCGGTGTCGCGGCCAGCGTGGCCAGCTGGCTGGTGTAGCGGCGGCATCGCTGCTAGATTGCACCGCGCTCGAGGTTGCGCGGCGGGTGCTTAGCTCAGTTGGTAGAGCGTCGCCTTTACACGGCGGATGTCGGGGGTTCGAGTCCCTCAGCACCCACCAACTCTCGGCGCCTGCAAGCGGGTCAACTATTAGGGCGCGATGCGCGCCACCATGCTGCGCTTGATCGCACCAGACTGCATCACGCTCGCTTGACTCGTGTGGTAGAGAGAATAGAGAAGGGCTCGATCCCAATCGCTCAAGCCTTGCGGGGGGCTTGCGTCGTCGTGAAACAGCCGCAGGATCGTCGGGATCCCTTGGGTGTCACCGTCCGGACGAATCTCCGCAAGCCCGATCATTGCCACATAGTCCGCGAGCTGCCCCACGCTGAGCTCACGCGTGCGATTTAGATCGACGACGATGATGACCGAAGACAGCACCTGGACGGCAGAGTACTTGAGGCGCGTGCCAGTGAGCGACGTGCTCATGGGAACCGAGAGGATCTCGAGACCCGCAGAAAGACTCGAGATTACATCGAGTACCCCGGGCGCGAGCGGAACGCCATCCGCGGAGTGAAATCCCGCGTTGTACCAGCTGCGGATTGGTTGCTGGGAGTGCATGAACTCTTGCATGTGGCCCAATCCGTTGGCGCGGTTGTAGAGGCTCGGATCGCGGGCAAACCACACCTTCAAGAGCCGGTCAGGCTCCGGCGTCACCATCACGTAGAAGTTCGGGCTACAGCGCTCGCCGTCGAGCTTTGCGCCTGCGGCCGTCGCGACTTGCGAGATGCGTGCTAAGAGGAACTCGCCCCGCTCGCGCGCTAAGCCCGCCACGAGTGGGCAAATCGGCGTGTCCCAGCGCACCAGGGAATCGTACATGTAGTGGACGACCACCGAGGAGACGAAGTGGCTCACCTGCCTTTCGAGGTGCCGTCGCGCTTCGATCGTCACGGTCGACGAGGCTGACTGGCTGTCATTCGCAGGCGCGCTAGTTTCCGCGGCCTGGCCTGCTGCGAAGCGAGTCTCACTCAGCAGCACGAGCGCTAGCGCAGCGATCGCAGTCCGCATAGGGAACTCCATCACCTGATTCCCGGATTCCGTAGCGGTATAGGGTACGCCAGGATGCTTTCGCAAGCCTGCGCGCCCGTGCAGCTGGCGGCAGCAGGGCGTCACTTGTCTGATCTGCATGCAGAATGCATACTGATGCATATGAGGACCACCTTGATCATCGATGACGAGCTGCTTGCTCAGGCGCAGGAGCTGACGGGTTTGCGCGAGAAGACGGCCGTACTGCACGCGGGCCTCAAGGCGCTGATAGCGCGCGAGAGCGCGAGGCGTCTAGCGTCCCTGGGAGGCAGTGAGCGAGCGTTGCGATCGATACCCCGACGACGGCCGCGGGGGCGTTGAGCTGGTGCTCGTCGACACGTCGGTATGGGTGGATCATCTGCGCCGCTGCAACACAACGCTCGTCACCCTGCTCGAACGCGCGGACGTTTGGACACATCCATTCGTTATTGGCGAGCTTGCCTGCGGCAACCTTGTCAACCGCGGGCGAATTCTGGAATCTCTAGCTGCCTTGCCACAGGTGCGGCCAACTGCTCACCATGAAGTGCTGAGCTTTGTAGAGGTCCGTCACCTCATGGGCCGCGGTCTCGGCTGGACAGACATGCACCTGCTGTCATCAGCCCTATTGACGGGGTTGCCGCTGTGGTCCCTCGATCGGCGCTTGTCGCGCGCCGCGCGGGAGCTCGGCATCGACAGTGCGTGAATCGACCTCAGCCCTCGGGCGTCGTCTCGGCCGCCACGCGCTCGGCCAGAATGCGCGCGTAGATCTCTTCGCGGTGCACGGCCACGCTCTTGGGAGCGCTGATGCCGATGCGAACCTGGTTGCCTTTCAGTGCGAGCACGGTGACGGTCACCTCGTCACCGATCATCACCGACTCCCCTATGCGGCGCGTCAGAATGAGCATCCTTTTCCCTCTTCCGGCCCCGAATGGAGCCGGCGCGAACCCTATCTAGAGCTGCGGGGTGTGCCCATCGGTGAAAGACCTTAGAGGTCATCGGGATTAGCACTGAGATGCGGCCCACAAGCTCAGGCGCGTCATCCCTGGACGTGCGGTGCAGCAGGCTTGGCTGGACGATCAGCCGGCCAGTCGCTGCCAGAGTGCGGTGCGCGCAATGGAACCTATCAGCAGATGCTCGAAGGTGACGAACCACAGTGATCCCCAGGCGAAGGCCCAGGCGACTACCGCCGTACCGCCGATCCAGCCGATGACGTGCAGCCGGCGCCTGTGCACTCGCAGTAGTACGACGCGGCCTTTTGGACTTACGTCTTCTGGACTCATGCATGTGCCTTGCCCCTATCAGGGGGGTGCGATCGTGACCTTGCCGTCCACGACCGGGTTGCGATCGTTCTCGGTGCAGTTGGTGGCGATCATGCGATCCATATCGGTCACCCGCTTGTAGCGGATCGAGACTTTCCAGGGGCGCGCCAGCCGCAGCGGATCCTCGATGGTCATGTCGTTCTGCATGGTATTCGCGCCGCTCATGTGCAGCCTCTCGACAAAGTGAGCGTGCTCACTCAGATCGGCACTCACAAAAGGTGGGGGGAAGAGGGGTCCGGCCTTGCGCTCGATCGTATCGATGACCAGGGTTGCCCCGTCCCAATGTCCGATGGAGTCACCGATGTCGGTCGGCCAGAGGTCTTCCTTCTTGGGGTGCGGCCGTCCGTCCGTGTAGATGTGACGCACCTCGCCTGAGCGAAACAGCAGCAGTGTCTCCTCAGGCGTGACGAGCGCCTGGAACATCCCATCGGGGACGGGCGTGTCCATGAGCAGCGGAAAGCCCCAGTTGCACCCCTTGAGAGTCGTGGGACGCGTCCGCGCCGGGTGTTTGAGCATCACGAGCGCGGCTTGATACTTCTTCTGCCATTCCAGCTTGTAGGGCGGTGGCGCCATCAGCTCCGTGCGCCTCATGAACTCGGTCTCGACCGGATCGAGAAGACCCTCGGCGGGAGGCGGCGCACCGGATTTTCGCGCCGCCTCGGCAGCACGGGCGACCGAGGCTTCGATCTCGCCCGAGACCAGCGCAGCCGAGGTCTCGGTCTCCCACAGCCCGGTCCAGTTCGGCAGCGCGGCGAACGCGTGCACCCGTTGCGGAGAGTTCTGCTGGGCGTGCACGGGGGCACAGAGCAGCACCGCGCACGCCAATCCCGGCGCACGGCTCTTCACGGTCGGTGCCTCGTCGGCCCCAGCGCCTGGCCGTTGGCATCGATGGCCGACTCGAAGGAGCCGCCCCGGCTGCCGTCTTTCGTCGGATGTATGGTGATGGCCACTTTGTCGCCCGGCTTGAAGGTTGCCGGGCGCCAGCCCGCCCGATACAGGTCTGAGGGGGAGCTGAATTCGACGCTCCACTCAGAGATGCTCGCGCTCTGACCCGGCACGAGCAGCTGCAGGAAGCAATGTGGATTGGTCCACTGAAACTCTCTGACCGTACCGTGCAGTACCACCGTTCTGGTGTGATCGAACATCGCAAATGAATGGTGCGCGACGCTCGGTGCCGTCAAGCTCGCAAGCACTGTCGCGACCACGAGGCGGCGCGCGATCGCCTGAGACTTGCGACTCCTCGCGTGTACCGCATTGGGGCGCCGAGTGTTCACTTCCGTCTGCATAAGTCAGATACTCGGAGGAAAACCTCTCCCAATACCTAGAACCGGAAATGCCTCTGAATCCCGCCACGGATGTGCCCGCGCGTCGCCCTTTTGCGGCAGGCGTCGCGGAGAGTGCAGCCGGGCGTTGCATGGCAGCGCACCATGGATAGCCTCTCGGCCGAGCAGCGAGCCCGCGTCGATCGACTCCTCGATGAGCTGATCGAGCGGCCTCAAGCCGACCACGCCGGCCATCTCGATCAACACTGCAGTGACGATCCCGCCGTGCGCGCGGAGGTCGAGAGCCTGTTGCACGCAGCGCGCTCCGCCGGCGAGTTTCTCAATCAGCGCGCGCGCCCTGCGCCGGAAGCATCGAGCATCGAGCCCGCGAGCGATGAGATTGCGGCGGGTATGCGCTTCGGTGCCTGGCGGATCGAGCGCTGCATCGGCCGTGGCGGCATGGGCGTGGTCTACGAAGCGACGCGGGCGCAGGCCGACTTCAAACAACGCGTCGCGATCAAGGTGCTGCTCGAGGATAGCGCGCAGGCTGCGCGCTTTCACGCTGAAAGACAGATCCTGGCCCGCTTGCAGCACGCGGGTATCGCCCGGCTGTACGACGGCGGCATTACCGCCGGTGGCCGGCCTTACATGGTGATGGAGTACGTCGAGGGCGAGCCGATCACCACCTTCTGCCAGCGCAACCGCCTGGACCTGTCCGGGCGACTGCGGCTGTTCCTCGAAGTGTGCGAGGCTGTCGCCTACGCGCATCGCAACCTCGTCGTGCATCGCGACCTCAAGGCTTCCAACATTCTGGTCGGCGCCGATGCACACGTGAAGCTCTTGGACTTCGGCATCGCGAAGTTGCTCGATACGGAGCATGGCGACCTGACACGGACGCGCTACGCACCTCTGACGCCTGCGTGCGCCGCGCCGGAGCAATTGAGTGGCAAGCCGATCACCACGACGACCGACGTGTACGCGCTCGGCTTGCTGCTGTTTGAGTTGCTGACCGGACGCCAGCCTTGGCTCACCGGGAACGTATCAATCGCGCAGGCGCTGCGCGCCATGTTTGAGCAAACGGCACCGAGTGTGAGCCGAGCGGCGGCGCTCGAGCAAAGCCCGCCGGTGGCATCCCATCTCATTCGTGGTGACCTGGATGCGATCGTGGCAAAGGCGCTGCGTCTGGAGCCCGAGCGCCGCTACAGCTCGGTCGAGGCGCTACAGAGGGATATCGTGCATTTCCAACGCGCCGAGCCGGTGCAGGCGCGCGAGGGTGCACGCTGGTATGCGCTCGGCAGGCTCTTGCGCAGGCATCGTTGGACGGCTGCAGGCATCCTGGCCACTTTCATCGCACTGGCCGGGGGCCTCGGGGCAGCTGCGTGGCAGGCGCGCCGTGTGGCGGTGGAGCGGGACATTGCACGGCGCGATGCGGCGCGCGAGGAGGCCGTACGCTATGAGCTGACACGCCTGTTCCACAGTGCGATTTCACAGCCAAGCGGGGAGCCGACGACGGCCAAGGCCATGATCGATACGAGCGCGCAGCGAGTCCTGCGTGAGTATCGTGACGATCCGCAACGCGCCGGCCAGATCGTGCTGACGCTCGCGGATCTTTATGGCGCGCTCGAGGATGTGGCAGGGGCCGCGGCACTGCTCGAAGGATTTCTCGCCCAGGCCGGCGACGATGCGGATCCCGCCGTCCTCGCCGACGCACGCCAGAAGTACGCCAACATCGAGCTGCTGCGCGGACACACTGCGCATGCCGCAGCGCTGCTCGCTCAGGCTGAGCCGATCTGGCAGCAGGCCCCACGACGCTATGCCGAAGAGCGGCTCGAAGGCCTGGCCATCCGCTTGCGTCTGGAGCGCGCGCGGGGTGAGCTCGATGCCGCCGTCATCACCAACCGCGAGGCCATTGCGCAACGGGTCGCGCTGTCCGGCCGCGACAATCGCGAGACGGCGAGCCTCTACAACTCACTGGCGATCACGCTGACCGCAGCAAACCGCCTCGGGGAGGCGCTGGATGCCTATCACACCGCCTCGGCAATCTATGCCGCGCTCGGACTCGGCGCAGACCTCGATGCGCAGATCATTCTCGGCAACACGGGCACGCTCGAGTTGCGCACCGGACACCTGCAGGCCGCAGAGACATTGCTCAAGGGCGCGATCGATCGCGAGCGCGGGCTCGCTGGGGATTCGGCGGCGGTCGCGGCTGCCTTGGGCTACTACGGTCGGGCGCTCTCGCTCTTCAGACGTGACGCAGCGGCGCTGGCGGCATTGCACAGCGCCGTGAGCATGGCGGAGCGCTATGCGGGCGCTGCGAGTCCAGTCGCCTTGCAGAACGGGCTCTTCCTCGGCGAAGCCGAGCTGGCAACGGGTGACCGGGCCGGGGCGCATGCTGCGTTTGACAAGATCCGCGGCACCGCGCTTGCGCAATACGGCGCCATGCATGCTTTGACGCTGCGCAGCCGGCTGGCCCTGGCGCGTCTCGCACTTGCGGAGGGCAGCTCCGGCGCTGCACGCGGCGAGCTGTCCGATATCGTTTCGGGCTTGCGCCGGCTCGGACCCGCGGGCGAGGCTAACCTGGCCGAGGCACTGCAGCTGCTCGGGGAGGCGCAACTGCTCTCTGCACATGCGGCGGAGGCGCCCGTAGCACTACGCGAAGCGCTGGTGCTGCGCACCCGATCGTCCACTTCGGGTTACGATGTGGCAGTCGCGCGCGAGCGGCTTGGCGAGGCGCTCTCCGCGGCGCGTGTCCCGGAAGCACAGCCGCTGCTCGAGCGGGCACTCGACGAGCTGACATCCGAGCTCGGCTCGCAGCATCCGGAAGTCTTGCGTGCCCGGCAAGCGCTCGCTGCGCTCCACGGCGGATCATGAGCCGTCGTGTGCGGCGTTGGCTTTGAGTAGGCCGCTCAGCCGCTCAGTTCGCGAAACAGCCAGGCGCGCGCCTTCAGCCAATCGCGCTGCACCGTCCGTAACGAGATACCGAGCGCTCGTGCGGTCTCCTCTTCGCCGAAGCCTCCGAAGAAGCGGCATTCCACCACGTCCGCAAGTCGCGGCAGTTCTGCAGCCAGACGCTCGAGCGCGGTATCGAGCGCGAGGAGGCCCTCGTCGGTCTCGACTCCGAGCTGCTGCGCGTGTGACAAGGTCAGGTGCAGCTGTCCGCCGCCGCGCTTCTCTGCGACGCGCGCGGTCGCGTGATTGACGAGCGCATGGCGCATGGCGAGCGCGGCCGCTCGGACGAAGTGTCCCTCGTCCGCGAAGCCGCGCCGCTGCCCTAAACGCAGGTACGCTTCGTGCACCAGGGCCGTGGTTTGCAGCGTATGGCCCGCGCCGAGCCGGGCGCGTGTGCCGCGAGCGATGCGCTTCAAATCCTCGTAGAAAATCGGCAACAGCTCTGCGGCGATGCGTCGGACGTCCTGCGGCGCACGCGCGCCGAAATCATCAGGTATGCCGCCGTCGTCACGTGCCATGCAGGGAGTATAGCCGCGCTGCTCGAGGGCTCCTTAAGGGGCGGGCACGGCGTGATAGAGCTGCAAGCCCGCGGCGTGTCTTCTGTGAAATCCCTTCCAGACACGTCCCGCACCGCCCGGACTGTACGCATCGTAGCGCGTCAGGTCCTCCGGCCAGGTTCCCTCGCTCCCCTCGACGACCGAGCTGTCGAGATAAGCGGCACGGTCCTGCTCGCCCTTTACGTAGCGGTCGAGCAACGCCGTGATGAAATGCAGATTGACCGCGTTCACGTGAGCAGTGCGCCAGACCGGATCGGCGAACCAATCGAGATCCCAGAGCCGCTCGCGCATACTCGGCGGTGCCGGATTGAGACCGATCGAATGTCCGGCATTCTCGTAAACCAGCAGGTAGCGCGGCGCGTGGATCGCCTGTTCGAAGATAGTGCGCACGCCGTCGCGATAGCCTACCGATTGATCGTGGTCTCCGACGATGAGGAGCAGCGGCACACGCAGCTGCGCGAGACCTGCGGCGCCCCAGACGCTGAGGCGCGCGGCGCCGCCGAGCGGAGAGATCGCGACCACCGCTTTCACACCCGGCACCACGAGCTCGGCGGCGCGGGGCTCGCCGCCCGCGTACGCGCGGAGCGCGCCTCCGGGCACGGAGCTCACCACCGGACTCGTGGCAGACAAGGGCGCGCCCGCGGCGGTCAGCACGCCGTAGCCTCCCATCGAATAGCCGATGAGCGCGATCCGATCCGCATCTGCACCTGCCAGCAGCGAGTCGCCGGCGCGAGCGCGGCGCCGCAGCTCATCTGCGACGAATGCGATGTCGAGCGGTCGGCGCATCGCCGGCTCGCTCGTCTTGGTGCGATCAGTGAGCGGCGGATCCTCATGACGGATGGCTGCGACCACGTAGCCCTTCGAGGCCAGATTCTCGGTGAGCCACGTCAGCGCCGCGGTCACGTTGCTGTAGCCGTGCGAGACGATCACAAGTCCGCGACCGGCACCGGGCTCCGGAGTCGCGTCGCGAGTGGCTAGACCGCTCACTGTAAAATGCGCGTCCGGCATCCCCGGCTCACTGGGCAGGGCGCCCTCGTAGAGCATCGGCCGCGCGCCCTGCTGTGCGACCGCCGGATACCACAGGTCGACTTTGAGCGCGCGCGTCACGTGGGGAAATGTCGCCTTGGCCGCGTCGTACCTCAGCACGTCGATCTGGTCCGGCTGCCGCAGTTCCAGAGTGCGATAGCCAACGGCGTTTGGGCCTGGCAAGGCCAGCTCCGGCGCGTCGATTCCGGGACGACTCGGAATCGAGTCCTCGGCAGCTGCGCCGAGCGCGATGCGCCATAAGCTTGCGCCGAGCAACCCAATCACCCAAATGAGGCGCCTGACAGGCATCGTTGCACTCCAATCGCTGTTCAGACCGGGCGCCGCCGCGTCCCGACGGGCGGGCCATGCGCCGAACGTTATCAGTTATGATGCCTCGCAATGGCGAATGCGGCACCGCTAGGGCTCGAGGATACGCGCAGCAGCGCACCAGCGGTTCTGCGCTGGTACGTCCTCATCATGATGTGCCTCGTCTACACCCTCAGTATCGCCGACCGCTACGTCACCTCGCAGGTTCTCGATCCGATCCGCCAGGATCTGCACCTCTCGGATGCAGGCATCGCCTTCGTCACCGGCGTGATGCTGGCGCTCTTCTACGTCGTGCTCGGCTTTCCGATCTCCTCGCTGATCGATCGCTACAGCCGCCGCAACATCATCGCCATCTCGATGGTTCTGTGGTCGGTGATGACGACGTTCACGGGCCTGGCACGCTCGCAACTGCAGTTCGCGCTCGCGCGCGTCGGCGTGGGAGTGGGCGAGGCAGGCGGCACTCCCGGCGCCAACTCGATTCTGTCGGATTATTTCCCCGCAGCGCGTCGGCCGATGGCGCTCACGATTTTCTCGCTGGGGGCGCCGCTCGGGGCGTGGATCGCCTCGGAGTTCGCCGGGTTGATTGCTGATCGCTATGGTTGGCGCGAGGTTTTCCTGGTTCTCGGTGTCCCGGGAGTCCTCGCCGGCATGCTCGTGTTTCTCACCGTGCGTGAGCCACGCCGCGGCCAGCTCGACCATCGGCTCGAGGATGCAACACCGTCCTTCAAGGAGACGATGAGCTTTCTCTGGCAGCAGCGCTCCGCGGTCCACGTGATGATCGGCAGCGCACTCACGGCTCTCTGGGGCTGGGGGCTCATGTACTGGACGCCTGCCTTCCTGCAGCGCACCTATCACCTCACGCCCGGGGAGAGCGGCCAGATTCTCGGGCCGATGAACCTGTACGGCGGAGTGGCGGCGACGATCTTCACCGGCTGGCTGATCGGGCGCTCACGCATGACGCATCCGTGCCGCATCGTCAGGCTGCTCGGTTACTGGGTCGGGGCGGCGACCGTCGCATCGATTGGAATCTACTGGACGCATTCGCTCACGGTCGCCAAGTGGCTGCTGTGGATCTTCGTCCCGTCCATCTATTTCTACATCGGCCCGTGCTTCGGGATCCTCAACAATCTGGCACAGCCGCGCATGCGGGCCATGTTCTGCGCGGCGACGCTGTTCGCCGCCAATGTCTGCAACCTCGTCATCGCGCCGCAGGTGGGCGGTCTGCTCAGCACCCTGTTCGCGCCCGCGGGCACGGGCGGAACCGCCGAGTCGCTGCGTCTCGCGATCCTGTGCCTGGCACCGACCGGATTCTGGGCCACCGGGCACTACTTCTGGTCGCTGAAGCGCCTGTGCGCCGATCAGGAGCGCGCCACGGGCGTTCCGGTGTAGTGAGGCTCGCGGACGTCAAGACCTTCGTGGTCGGCAATCCGCCGCCGCACAATGGCGGCCGCTACTTCGTGTTCGCCAAGCTCACCACGGACGGCAACGTGAGCGGCGTGGGTGAAGCCTACTGCGTGCCCTTCGAGCCGCACCTGGTGGCGCGCATGATCGAGGACGTCTTCGCCCGCTACCTGCATGGCGAGGATCCGCACAACATCGAGCGCATCTGGCGGCGCGTGTACTCCGCCGGTTTCACTCAGCATCCGGACCTCACGCTGAGCGGCGTGCTGAGCGCGCTCGAGATGGCCTGCTGGGACATCATCGGCAAGGAGGCGGGCCAGCCCGTCTACAATCTTCTCGGCGGACGCGTGCACGAGCGCTTGCGCTCGTACACGTACATCTACGCGCGGCCCGACGACACCAAGGACGTCTACCAGGATCCGGATCTGTCCGCCGAGCGTGCGGTGGAGCTGGTGAAGCAGGGCTTCACGGCGATCAAATTCGATCCGACGGGCCCGTACTCCGCGTTCGATGGGCGCCAGCTGTCACTCGAGGCGCTCGAGCTCAGCGAACGTTTCGTGCGGCGGTTGCGCGAAGCGGTCGGCTCGCAGGCCGACCTGCTCTTCGGCACCCACGGGCAGATGACTGCGGCCGGGGCCATCCGGCTCGCGCGGCGGCTCGAGCCCTACGACCCGCTGTGGTTCGAGGAGCCGATTCCTCCCGATGCACCCGAGGAGATGGCCAAGGTGGCCCGCGCCACGCGCATTCCGATCGCGACCGGTGAGCGGCTGGCGACGAAGTATGACTTTGGCCGCGTGCTCACTGCGGGCGCAGCCGCCATTCTGCAGATGAATCTCGGGCGTGTGGGTGGAATTCTCGAAGCCAAGAAGATCGCCTCCATGGCAGAAGTGCATCACGTGCAGATCGCGCCGCACCTCTACTGCGGGCCGATCGTCGGTGCGGCCGCCATTCAGCTGGCGACCTGCAGCCCCAACTTTCTCATTCAGGAAGGCATCGAGCGCTGGCAGGGATTTCATGCCGACATTCTTCGCAGGCCCATCCGTTGGCAGGAAGGCTACATCATCCCGCCCACCGAGCCCGGACTCGGCGTGGAGCTCAACGAGGAGCTCATCAAGAAGCATCCCTACAAAGGCGACCGGCTGCATCTGGAGATGGCCGACCAGCCGGTCTGAGCGCCCACCGCGCAGGCGATTGTGTCGCTTGCTACGGCTGGCGCACCCTCAGCCCGAGGCTCGCGCCCAGGCGCTCGAAATGCTTGACGTTCCAAGTGTAGAGCACTTGTGCTTTCGCTTTCGACGCGCAGGTCGCAATGATGGCATCGTATGTCGCGCCGCCAATGATGGCAGCAGAGCCCGCGGTCTCCAAGACATCGAAATATTCTGTCGCTTCGAGGTGGAGCAACGTGAGTCGCTTCTCTAGTTCACGCAAGAACAGCAGTGCCTCGTCGGGGCTGGCGCGCTCCTTTCCTGGCATGCCGGTCACGACTGCATAGAACTCCGCGAGGCAGTGTGCCGCTGTGTATCCCGTTGAGGGATTCTGCTTGACGAGCAATGCGATGCTCGGCGCGTGGTGCTCGTGGTCGCCGTAGAAACAGGAAACCAGCACCGATGTGTCAAGCAGCGACTTCACTCGTTGGAGCCGCGTCCGCGCCGCTCACGTTCAGAACGTACACGCTCGAGCGCACGGTCAGTCTCAGTGGCGGGCACTGGGCGTCCGCTGCGGAACACCCAAATACCATGCTCCCGTGACATGGCAGAGGCCGAGCGTACCGGTTTCAAGACCATGCGTTCCCCGTCGGTCTCCAGCGCGAGGGTGTCACCGGGTGACAGGCGCAACTGATCGCGGAGCGTTTTCGGTATGACGACACGCCCAGCGCTGTCCACGGTTACAATGACATTCATAAATGGCATTATGGGACGGGTCATCCCATTTGTCAATGACAGTCCGGGGTCCGGGTCACTCTGGGGTCTTCACGCCTCCTGCAGAATGAGCTCCGCGGCTTTCTCCGCGACCATGAGGGTCGGGGTGTTGGTGTTGCCCGAGGTGACGTTCGGAAACACCGAGGCATCCACCACGCGCAGTCCCGCAAGTCCGTGCACCTTGAGCTTGGGATCCACCACGGAGCGCTGTGGATCCGCGCCCATCGCGCACGTGCTGCAGGAGTGAAACACCGATCCACCGCGGCGGCGAAAGTCCGCGAGCACAGCCTCGTCCGTGAGGACCTCAGCGCCGGGCTGTAACTCCGCTGCGGTGATTTCCTTGAGCGCCTGCGCCGACGCAATGCGGCGCACGATGCGGGCGCCTTCGGAGATTTCAGCGATATCCGCGTCCGTGGCGAGCGCGTTGGGCATGATGGCCGGCGCTACGCTCGGGTCGGGCGACTTGATGTGCACGCTGCCGCGGCTCGTCGGTCGGCAGCTGTTGAAGGACATGAGATAGGCGGAGTAGGGATCGGGATTCAGCAGGCGGCGGCCGTTCTCGATCACGGTGCTCGCATAGCTCGCGGGATTGAAGTAGATGTGCAGATTCGGGCGCGTGATGCCCGGGCGGCCTCGCAGGAATGCACCCGCCTGATTGACGCTCATCGAGAGCGGTCCCCTGCGTGTCAAGGCATAATGCAGCGCCGCCTTGATCTTGCCGCTCAACGGATAGAGCTCATCGTTGAGTGTGCGCACCTTCGACTTGTAGAAATACGATACGCACACATGGTCCTGCAGGCCGCTGCCCACGGCCGGTGCATCGTGCACCACGGCGATGCCGTGCGCGCGCAGCAGCTCACTGTCGCCCACGCCGGAGAGCTCGAGCAGTTGCGGCGAGTTGATGGCGCCGGCGGACAAGATCACTTCACGGCCTGCCCGCACCACTTGCCGCGCTCCGTCCACTGTGAACTCGACGCCGCTTGCGCGCGTGCCTTCGAACAATACCCGTGTCACGTGCGTGCGCGTCTGCACCTCGAGATTGCCGCGCCGCATGGCAGGGCGCAGATAGGCGCTCGCCGCCGATACGCGCCGGCCATCCCGTATGCTCACGTGCCATAGGCCTGCTCCTTCGAAGCGGGCGCCGTTGAAGTCCGGATTGTGCGGGATACCGAGCTCCGCGCAAGCTCGGATGAAGGTGCCGCACAGCGGGTGCACCTGCGCCGAGACATCGCTGACGTGGATTGGACCGCCGGCACCGTGAAATTCCGAGGCTCCAAGCACGTGGTCCTCGAGCTTGCGGAAGTAGGGCAGAACATCACCGTATGCCCAACCGGGATTGCCTGCGGCGCACCAGTCATCGAAGTCACCCGGCTGTCCGCGCACATAAACCATCGCGTTGATGGAGCTCGAGCCGCCCAGCACCTTGCCGCGTGGCCAGAACTGGCTGCGATGATCCAAGGTCGGATCCGGCTCGGCCTCGTACATCCAGTTGAAGCGCGGATTGGTGAACGTGCGCCCGTAGCCGATCGGCACCGAGATCCAGACGCTGCGCTCGGAGCCGCCGGCCTCCAGCAGCACGACCCGATGCCGACCGCTCGCGCTCAAGCGGTTGGCGAGCACGCATCCCGCGGTGCCCGCACCGACGATAACGAAGTCACACTCGATCATGAGGACGCAAGCGCGCGGTTGCCGCCCAGTAGTTATTCTCGAGCTGTTGAGGCACGATCATACGCATGGAGCCACATTCCCGTTACCTCTTGTCGTGCGCGGCGGCGCTCTGTCTGCTCGGTGCGCTCGTGCCCTGCTATGCTGGACAGGGCGTGAACCCCATCGGTGTCTGGCAGCTAGTCAGCTACACGGCAACGGATCCCAGTACCGGTACGAGCACCCAACCGTTCGGTGCCGATGCTCGGGGCCTGGCCATCTATAGTGCCGGGGGACATATGAGTCTCCTGGTCACCGGACGCGAGCGCGCCCCGGCGGGGGCGGGCGCCCTGAGCCGCAGCGAGTTGCGGGCGCAGTGGCTCGACAGCATGTTCGCGTACACGGGTACCTTCACGGTCACGGGCGACCAGCTGACGATCCACATCGAGACCGCCTGGCAACCGGACTGGGCAGGTACCGTGAAGACGCGCACTCTCAAGCTCAGTCACGACATCCTCACCGTGACCACGCCGCCGATGACGAGCCCGGTGAATGGCAAGACCTATATCTCAGTGACGCGTTTCAAACGCGTCGAATGACGCCGTCGCGCAAATCGCTTGGGGATCAGGGCTTAGAAAGCGTTAGGGCTTAGAGAGCGTTAGGGCTTGGAGAGGGCGTAGCTCGCCACGCTGATGCCGAGCGTCTTCTCGACGATCGGATAGACCGTCGGATCGGTGATGCTCGAGGATAGCGGCAGATGCCGCTTGGCCACGCGCAGCACGTGAATCTCGCTGCCAACCTCCAGACGGCCTGCGCTGATCGGCACACCGCTGCTTGAGAGCGTCGTGATTACATCGGGATAAGTCGCGAGGCGACCGGTGCTGCCATCGACTGCCATGTACTCGTTCATCACGTGAATGACCGCCTGCTGAGTTCCGGCGTCGATGTGGATCTGTCCCACATCGAATGCCGCGCTCGTGTATTGCAGTGTCTTGTCGCGCACGCGCCCGGAGAGAATGAGCTCGCCGTTGAGATGGGCGCAGATCGCATCGAGCGTGGCTGTGCCGCCACGCGGCTCGGCCTCGAGAATTGCCCGGCCGAGCGCGAGCGCGAGGCTGATGCCGCCCAGGGCGGCGTGCTGGCGCACATAGCTCGCGGCAACCGGATTGCGGCAGCTTGCGATGAATCCGCCGGCGGCGTCCGCAGCGGCGCGCAGGAGCGGGGATACCTTGCCGCTCGCGCCGCGAAAGGTGGCCTCGAGATAGGCATTGCGCTGGCGGTTGCCGCCGGCGACCGTTTGAATGGTCGGCTCGGGACGGCTCGTCAACCCGATCGAGCCCATGTCGCCGGTGGGGTGCGCACGCACGTCGCCGACGGCGTCGATGACCTTGATGCCGAGCACGGCCGCCGGTAGCCACGCGTTGACCGTGCTCGACATGCCGTTCTGCCCGATCATGAGGCCGTAAAGCGGCGCACCGAGCGCCTGCTGCAGCAGGCGCACGGCGGTCACGTAGTCGATGCCGAGCATCTGCCACTCCGTCAGCCCGGCCGGTGCGCCGATCGCGGCCGCCGTTGCAATCCAGGCCGTCTCCTCGATCTCCTCGAGCGTCACGAGCTCGGGGCGCCCGATCGTCACGGCGAGGTGACCGAGCTCGCGCCCGTGCTCGGGCCAGCCACCGCCGCCGCAGGCGAACACCGAGCCGCCCCGCACCGCGCACTCCACATCCGCCGCTGTCAGCACACGTCTCAAGGCTTACCCTCCTGCGCTCGTTGCATTCGGCCCGCTGTCGAAGAGGCACACCGCGTGCAGCAGCGTGGCGATGCCCTGTGCCAGCTCGCGTGGCTCGGTCCACTCCTCGGCGCTGTGACTCAAACCCGCGCGGCTGGGCACGAAGACCATCGCCGCGGGCGCGACGCGCGCGAGAAACGCGGCATCGTGCCCGGCGCCACTGACGATGTCGCGCTGCGTGAGTCCGAGCGCGGCCGCGGCGCTGCGCAGACAGCCCGAGAGCGGCGGCGCACAGGCGGCGGGCTCGCTGCTCGAGAGCACGCGAAATTCACTGAGTTGCACGCGTGCTGCGGCGGCGGCATCCAGCGCCAGCGCGCGCACGCGCTCAGTCCAGGCACTGAGCGCGGCGAGCGAGTCGCTGCGCAGATCGACAGTGAGCTGCGCCTGTCCGGGGATGACGTTCGCCGCATTGGGCGCAATGCGCAGCTCACCCACTGTCGCAATGACGAAGGGCTTGGAGACCCGCTCGGCCTCCAGCACCTGGCGCAGCGCGGTGATGAAACGCGCGCCGCCGAGCAGCGCGTCCTGGCGCAGCGGCAGAGGCGTCGTGCCGGCGTGGGCGGCTTGGCCGTGAAACGTGAGCGCCAGGCGACGGATGCCTACGATATGCGTGACGATGCCGATGTCGAGACCTTCATCCTCGAGCACCGGACCCTGCTCGATGTGAAGCTCGAAGAAGGCGGCGATGTCCCCGCGGCGCGGCGTGACATGCGGCGGATGGGCACCGACACTCGCCAGGCCCTCACGCAGGTGGACTCCCTGCGGGTTGGTGCGCTCGAGCATCTGATCGTCCAAGGCACCCGCCATGCCGCGGCTGCCGATGCAGGAGAGTCCGAAGTCGTTGGGCTCCTCGGCGAGGAAGTCGACGATCTCGAGATCATGATGCAAGGTGATGCCGGCATCGCGCAGCGCGGCCGCGACTTCGAGCCCGGCGATGACCCCTGCGATGCCGTCGAAGCGCCCGCCGCCGGCGACGGTGTCGCTGTGCGAGCCGATCATGATGCTGCCCGACCCGCTCTTCCCCGCACGGCGCCCGATGAGATTGCCCGCTGCATCGATCGCACACGTGAGTCCTAGCTCGCGCATGCGAGCCTCGAGCCACTTGCGTCCCTGGGCGTGCAGCGGCGTGAATGCCCGGCGCGTCCACGGACGCTCGGGCTCGGTCAGCTCCGCGAGCTGCATCAGCCAACCCCAGCAGCGGGTCTCGCTGATGGCCGTCGGTGTCAACGCGCAGTCCCGGCGCGGGGCTCGGCGAGGCGCTGCGGACGCAGGAACCGTCCCGTGCCCGGCACGGCGCGCACCTTCGTGCCATCGAAGATCAGCTCGCCGCGCAGATAGGTCGCCTGGACGCGATGCGGAATCTGCATGCCGGCGTACGGACTCCAGGACACCGCGTTGAAGCCGCTCGCCTGCGGGTCGTAGGCGTGCGATCCCGGCACGAGCACGGTGATATCGGCGTCCATGCCGACCGCGAGCGCACCCTTGCAGTGATCCAGGCAGAAGAGGGAGGCTGGATTGTGCGCCAGCACGCGCGCCGCGCACGACAGTGACAGCCCGCGTGCCAAGCACTCCTTGACGAAGAGCGGATAGAGCACCTCGAGTCCTGGCACTCCGGAGGCGTTGGCGAGCATGTCGGGATTGGACTTGCGCTCGAGCGGCCAGCTCACATGATCGGTGGATACGATCGTGATGTTGCCCGCAGCGAGGTGGGACCAGAGCCGCTCACGCTCGACCGCCGCGCGGACTGGTGGGTTGACCTTGCCGAGTCCGCCGATCCGCTCCAGGTCCTCCTCCGTCAGGATCAGATAATGCAGGCACGCCTCGATGGTGGTGGGATGGCCGAGCGCCCGATACGCGGCACACAGCTCGTAGCCGCGGCCGGTCGAGCAGTGCACGACGTGCGCGCGGCAGCCGGTGGCCGCCCCGATCTCGTAGATCTCGGTGATGGCGAGCGTCTCGCTGTAGATGGGGCGCGCGAGTCCGTGGACGCGCGGACCGCGCAGCCCCTCGGCGCGCACTCGCGCCTCGCAGGCCCGAATGACTTCTTCGTTCTCGTTGTGCACGCCGGCCATGAGGCCATGGCGGGCGATGCGCGCAAAGCACTCGTGCAGCATCTGCGGCGGAATCCGTGGAAAGCGCTCCGGGTCGGTGCCGAAGGTGGAGAACTTGAATGCGCTGGCGCCCGCCTCCACGAGTGCATCGATGTGCCGCGCGCCATCGTTCGGATGCGCGGTGGCATAGAGTGCGAGATCGACATGGGTGAGTTGCTGCGCCTCGCGCGCCTTGAGTCCGAAGCGCTCGGCGGTGCAGATGAGCCGGCCCTGATCGTAGGGCATGTCGACGATGGTCGTGACACCGCCGGCTGCGGCGGCGCGCGTGGCGGTATCGAAATCTTCCACTCCTTTGGTGCTGCGGCAATGCGTCTGGCCATCGATCGCACCAGGCAGGATGTACGCGTCGAGGGGAAGCACATGGCGCTCACGCGCCGCGGGCGCCTCGCCGGCCCCGACCCGTGCAATACGTCCGCCGCTCACCGCTACGTAGCCGGGCGCGATGACGTGACTGGGAAGGACGACGGTCCCGCCGAGCACCAGGTCGAAGTCACTCATGGGGCGCTCCCTGTCGTGGTGTTGCATCCGAGGGCGCGGCACGCGGCAGCCCGCGCAGGTATTGGACGCCCGCCTGGATGTCATCCGTCAGGATGCGGTCTTGGGGGGCGAAGGGCACATGGGCGCGATAGCCCGAGAGGAGCGGGTGTGTGCCCGCCCCGAGATGAAATCCCGGACGCAGATCCACGGCCTGTGCCGCGTGCAGCAGCTGCAGCGAAGTGAGTTGATAGAGATCGTCGATCATGTCGCCGAGGCGGCGCGCCGTCAGCGGGCCGCTATTGGTGATGTCCTCGATATTCCCGGCGAGTGTTGCGCTCTCGAGCGAGACGGGCGTCGCGAGCGCGCGAATATCGAAATTGAGCGCCGCCACGGTCTTCTGCACCACGCCGAAGCCATGGCCTGGATTGCCCGGCGCGGTGAGGAAGCGGGGCAGGCCCGTCAACGCCGGATTCTCGAAGCGCAGTACGGATGCCGTGATGGACTCGGAGGCGTGCCCCAGTGCGATGGAGAGTCGCTCGAGCGCTGCGACGAGCGGCAGCGCCTCGAAATTCGCGGTCGGAACGATCGCTGCGTTCGCGACTCCCGGTACCAGATAACGCCGCGCCTGGTCACCCTCGCTGGCGAGCGAGCCCGCATCGGTCAGCACCACGGGATTGTCACCGCTGTGGGAGGCGGTGAACAGGGTCTCACGCTCGGCTGCATCGAGCGCATCCCAGACATTGCCCAGCACGATGGGCATGGTGCGAAAGGACAGCGGATCCTGCAGAGCACGGCCCTCTGACGGCTTCCACAGATCGCTTCCCTGCAGCGTGGCGCGCAGGCGCTGAGCGACAGCCGCAAAGCCCGGCTCGGGATGAGCGGCGACGACCACGTCGAGAAACGGTGCGACGTTGCCGTTGAGTCCCTCGAGCGAGAGCGCAAATACCGTGATCTCATCATCGAGCCAGCTGCGCAGTGCCTGCACGCTGAAGAGAGCGTCCGCGGCCGTCAGCGTGTTGTCGCCGATGATGGACAGGAAGTCCTTGCCGACGAGCTCCACCGGATGCAGACCGGCTGCTCGCAGCGCCTTGGCCGCCGGCATGTCCACGCCGCCGCGACGCACCCGCCACTCGCCGGCCAGGGCGAGTCCGATGTGTGAGGTCAGCGCGATGTCCGCCTCACCGACGCTGCCGCGCGCGGGCACGACGGGCGTGATGCCGGCATTGAGAAATGCCGCGTACTGCTCCACCAACGCAGGCTGAACGCCGCCATCGCCGGTGAGCAGCAGATTCAAGCGCAGCAGCATGGCCGCGCGCACCACCTCATCGGGCAGTGGGGCGCCAATGCCTGCGGCGTGGGCGCGCAGCGTACCGATGTTGAAGCGATGCGAGGCGGCAAGCAGCTCCGGATCAAGCGGGGGCGGCTCCGCATTTGGGGACACGCCTCCTTCCTTGGTCGGCCCCAGCACTTTCTTGTCCTTGTTCCAGCCGACACCGGTCGTAAGCCCGTAGACGGGCTGCCGCGCGCGCGCGGCAGCGAGCACGATCTGGAACGCGGACGCCACGCGGGCGTGGGCGGCGGCAGTGATCTCGACTCTACGTCCGTCCCGCGCGACATCGAGGATCTGCGCCGACGTGAGTGGCTGGCCGTTGAGCGCCAGCGGCTCGCGCCCGATCGCTGCCTGCGCAAGCAGCGGCACGCAGATGGCCAGAACAAGGCCGGCTTGAACCCAGCGGCGGTGACTCATGAGCTTGCCGCGCCTCATGAGCTTGCTTGCTCGCGCACGCCGCTGAGTGCCCACAAGGACACGAGAGCGGAGCCGATGACATAGAACGCCGGGGCGAGCGTGACTTGGTGGCGCTCGGTCAGGAAAGTGAGTGCGGCGGGCGTAAATCCTCCAAACACCGTTGCGATGAAGTTGTAACTGACCGCTACGCCGGTTGAGCGCAGCCGTGCGGGAAAGATCGAGGCCATGACCGCAGGCACGCTGCCGGCGAATGCGGACACGACCAGACAGAATACCGTCTGGCCGACGAACAGCGAGGTGAGCGTACGCGCAGAGGTAATCCAGGCGAGCACCGGCCAGGTGCTCACCACGATGAGCACGGTGCTGATGCGCACGGTGCGGACGCGGCCGATCCGATCGGACACCTGGCCCGCGAGGATGCAGCCGATCGCCATCGCGATGTTGCCGACCACCGAGGCCGTGAAGGCCTGCGACGGTGAGAACCCGAGCTTGCGCTGCACATAGGTCGGCAGGTAGATGACGAGCGTGTAGACGGCAATCACCCACACTACGCTGATGCCGCAGGCCACGATGAGATCACGCAGCCGCGTGGCGCAGAGCTCGGCGAGAGGGCCGAGCAGATTGCGCGGCTGGTCGGTCCGCGCCTGCTCGTGGCGTGCCACCTCGAAATCCGGCGTCTCCGGCAGACTCGCCCGCAACCACAGTCCCACGGGCGCGATGGAGAAGCCGAGGATGAAGGGCACGCGCCAGCCCCAGGCGCCCAGCTGCTCCGGACTGAGAATGAGAGACAGCGTGGTGGCGACTGTGGCGCCGAGAATGTTCGAGACCGCCATGCTCGCCTGCAGCCACGCGGCGTGCCGGCCACGGCGCTCGGGTGGGGCGTGCTCGACGAGGAACGCGACGGCGCCGCCGATCTCGCCCCCTGCGGAGAGTCCTTGCAGCAGGCGACCGCACAGCACGAGCAGCGGCGCGCCGAAGCCGATCGCAGCGTACGGCGGTGCCACGGCGATGCACAGCGTGCCGGCGGCCATGATCATCAAGGTAAGCGTCAAGGCTGCGCGCCGCCCCGCACGGTCGGCATACGCGCCAAGCAACACCGCGCCGAGCGGCCGCGCGATGAAGCCGACCCCGAAAACGATGAAGGCGCTGATGAGCGCCGAGACAGCATCGCCGCCCGCGAACACGCTCCGCGCGATGAAGATCGCGAAGAGCGCGTATACCGAAAAGTCGTACCACTCGAGCGCGTTGCCGATCGAGGCAGCGAGAATCGCGCGCGCACCCGTGGCCGCCGTGCGCGGCGCTGCGTGAGGCGGCCGCGCCGCTTCTGGAATATCCGCTAGGCTATCGGGCGTGCCGAGAATGCGTTCCCGGCTCACAGCACGATCCGTGGTAGCTGCGCGCGCTCCACTTCATCGAGCGCCTCGGAATAGCCTGCGTCCGCGTAGCGCAGTACGCCGAGTCCGGTGTCATTGTCGAGCGTGGTGCGCAGCCGCTCGTTGGCCGCGGGCGTGCCGTCCGCGATGAGCGTGACGCCGGCGCTCGTCATGTAGCCTGCGTAGCCGCCGCCACCGGAGTGGATCGCCACCAGATCCGCGCGCGAGGCACAGTTGAGCAGCGCATTCAGCAGCGGCCAGTCGGCGATCGCATCGCTGCCGTCCTTCATGTTCTCGGTCATGATGTTCGGGTGCGCCATCGACGCGGCATCCAGGTGATCGCGCGTGAAAGCGATCGGACCTACGAGTGCGCCGCGCGCGACCATCTCGTTGACTTCGAGCGCGAGCTTCGTGCGCTCACCGTGCCCCAGCCACGCAATGCGCGCCGGCAGCCCCTCGAAGGGCACCGACTTGGATGCCAGGCGTATCCAGTTGCTCACGATGCGGTTATGAGAGTAGGCGGCGAGCAGGTGCTCGTCGATGCGCCGAATGTCGCTCTCGTTGCCGGAGAGCGCAATCCAGCGGAAGGGTCCGATACCGCGGCAGAAAAGCGGCCGCAGGAAGGCCTCGGTGAAGACCGGGATGTCGAAGGCGCGCGTGACGCCGGCGCGCTGCGCCTGGGAGCGGATCAGATTGCCATTGTCGAAGACGATCGCCCCGCGCGCCTGAAATTCGAGCATGGCGCGCACGTGCTGCGCGATCGAGGCGAGCGCGGCGGGTATCAACTGCTCGGCGGCCGCAGCCCGCTCCGCACGCGACAGCCCGGGCTCGTAGCCGAGGGGCAGATAGCCGTACACGAGATCGTGGGCGCTCGTCTGATCGGTCACCACATCGGGCGTGATGCCGCGGGCGACGAGCTCGGGGTACACCGCCGCCGCGTTGGCGCACAGCGCAACGCTCGCCGCGCGCCGCTCGCTACGCCAGCGCTCGATGTAGCCCAGCGCCTCATCGAGTGACTGTGCTTCTATCTCGAGATACCCCCCCTGCAGGCGCTTGCGAATGCGCACCGGATCGACTTCCACCACCAGCGTGGCCGCGCCGGCCATGCGACCGGCGAGGGGCTGCGCGCCGCCCATGCCGCCCAGCCCTGAGGTGAGCACGAAGCGTCCGGCCAGATCCGCACTGCCCAGTCGCTCGGCGGCGCGCGCAAAGATCTCGTAGGTGCCCTGAATGACACCCTGCGCACCGATGTACTGCCAGCATCCGGCCGTGAGCCCGCCCCAGCAGGTGAGCCCGCGGCGCTCGAGCTCGTAGAAGACCTCCTCGCGCGCCCAGCGCCCAACCAGATTGCAGTTGGCCATGAGGACGAGAGGCGCCTGCCGGTGCGTGCACATGAGCGCGATGGGGCGCCCGGATTGCACGACCAGGGTCTGCCCCTCCTCCATGCGCTTGAGCGCCGCCACGATGGCGTCATGGGATTTCCAGTCCCGTGCGGCCTTGCCGAGCGCGGCGTACACGACGAGGTTCTTCGGGTCTTCGCCGACGGTGAGAACGTTCTCGAGAAGCCGCAGCAGGCCTTCCTGCCGCCACCCGCGGCAGCGCAGGGGCCGCGGGGTTGAGTCAGAAGAGGAGGAGCTTGTCACGGGCGAGTTTCCAAGTGCTGCCGCAACTGTACTCGCCGGCGCGGCAGCGCGCGATGCATGCTCGAGCGCGGGTCCCGCAGACCACGCGCCAAGGCTCAAGCAAGTAATGCGTCGCCATGCCACTGGAGGTCGACTCCAGTGGCATGGCGCAGCAGCCTTACTTCTCTGCGAACTTCCAGTCGAACCGCAAGCCGATCACGCGGGGACGCGGTGGGAACTCCTGCAACACAAACTGACCGCTGTTCGTCGACAGGCTGGTGTTCGTGTTGGAGAGGTTCTGGCAGTAGACCTGCAAGTCCCACGCTCCCTTGCCAGCGCCCACTGCGGCGTCGTAGCTCGTGTACGGCGGAATGTCATACGCGGGCACGTAACCGGTCGCCGTCACCATGTGACCCTGATGCACGCCGCCGAACTGCGCGAACAGGTTGTAGTCCCCCATCGTCCAGTCATAGCGGATGCGCGCCGTCATGGCGAAGGGCGGCGAGTAGGCGGTCGGGCTGCCCAGAGGTCCGTACGGATTCGGAATCGATGTGATGGGCTTGCCGAAGTTGACGCTCGCGGGATTGTTCGCGATCAAATAGGGCGAGTTCGTCTGCTCTGAGCTGTTCCACGCCGCTGTCAGGTAGAACGTCAGGCCCGTCAACGGTCGAACCTGGATCTGCGGCTCGATGCCGCGCACGCGATAGCTCGGACCGTTCGTGGCAAACGCGAGGTTGCCGAGACCTCCCTGCGGATCGAAGAAGCCGGTCTGGGCGTTGTTCCAGTACTCCTGATAGAAGGTGGTGTTGAAGATGAGCTTATGATCCCAGAGTACCGTCTTCCATCCGAACTCGTTGTTGGTCACGGTGTCCGGCACGGTGGTCGCCGGAACGCAGTACTGATTGACGCCGTCCGGTCCCTTGAGGTGGCAGGACGTGGAGCGATTGAACGTGCCCGCGCGGAAGCCCTGTGAGTACGTGTAGTACAGCAGGATGTCGTCGGTCACGTGCCAGGTGAGATTGGCGCGGCCTCTGTTACCGGTATCACTCGTCGCGGTCTCGCGGTTGGTGAAGTCGGTACCGTAGGGATCCGGGCAGAATCCGAAATAGCTCGTCGGGCCCGGCGGACCGTAGGCGCCGCCGACTTTACAGTAGAAGCTGCCCACATCGCCGCCCGTCTCGTTGCTGTCGTACTTGAAGTGGCGGATGCCGGCCGTGATGGTCAGCACCTTGGGAATAATGTCGAAATCGATGGATGCGAACTCCGCCAGCTGCTTGTAGCCGCGCTGCACGTCATCGAAGAAGCCGATCGGTGGCAACGGCTGGAAAGTCGGCGAGCCCGACCACGGCTGGATCGGCAGGAAGCAGTCGTTGTTGAGACCGGTGGGTGAGCAAATGGGAACCGTTGAGTAGGTCCACTGCGTTTGGTCGACGATGTCGTATTTCTCCCAGTACACACCCACGATGCCGCGGATGCGCCAGTCATCGGGCGTGGAGAATCGCAGCTCGTGACTCTGGTGCACGTTGCGCTCGGTCTCGCGCCACACCGTGCTCGGCGTGTAGCAGGTGCCGGTGGCGGGATCGGCCGAGTAACCCGCGCACTGATAATAGAAACCGAAGCTGCCGCGCGCGTAGTTGGTGTAGTCCTGCACCTGCTCGACGTTGCGCACCAGGTAGGCACCGCTGTAGACCGCGTGTATCGGTCCGAGCTGCCCATTGATGACCAGGGCGGTGTTCGTGAAGCGGTCCCTGTTGAACGACGGGTTGAACAGGTTGACCGATAGCTCCGGCAGCGGGTACTTGCCGATCGGATTACCGACCTTGTCGAAGGTCGTGCCTTCGGCCCCGAACGGCATCTGATAGAACACACCCTGGGAGTCCATGTTCTGGTAGGACTGTGAGAGCAACGCATCCCAGTGGTCGTTGATCTTCCACAGCGCCTCGACCCTGATGCCCGTGTATGTCACCGGGTTGATGTCGTTGCCGACGAGGTTGTAGTTGTTGATGATCGCGCTGTTGGTCGGTATGACACCGCCGTTGTAGCTGACCGCGCCCCGATCGGTCGGCAGGCGCGTGAACGTCGAGGGCACGTTATCGATGTAGCCACCGTGGTGATCGACGTAGATGACGCCACGCACCGCGAGATGATCATCGACCAAGGGCAGATTGATGAACGCGTTTGCGGCGCCGTTCGGATCGCCGTGGGCGGTAACTGAGTAGTCCGCCGTAACCCCGCCTTCCGTGATGTTGATCTTGGGCTTGTTGGTGATGTACCGCAGCACGCCGCTCAGTGCGCCGCCGCCAAAGAGCGTGCCTTGCGGACCTTCCAACACCTCGATGCGCTCCATGTCGGCCGCGTAGACATCGAGGTTGCGGCCGGGGAGCTGCCCCGACTGCTCATCCAGGTAGATGGCGACCGCGGGGAACTCACCGGTCGTGCCGCCGCCCTGGCCGCCGCCGCCGCCGACGCTCAGGCCGCGCATGAAGATCGTGCCCTGTGAAGGACCGTTGCTCGCCTGCGTGACGTTCGGCAGGTATTTGATGAACTCGTCGAACGTCTGGACGTTGAGCTCGTTCAGCGTCTCGGCCGTGAGCGCCTGCACCGTGATCGGCACATTCTGGATGTTCTCCGCCCTGCGCTCCGCGGTCACGATGACCTCCGTCAGGCCGCCGGTTTCGGGTGCGGCTGCCTGCGCCGCGGGCTGTCCCGTAGCCGCCGGCGCCTGCTGATCCGCCAATGCCGCCGCGGCATGAGCGCTCAGTATCGCGGCGACCGCACAGGAAATTTTCTGATTCGTTTTCAAGGTGGTTACTCCCCCCAAGGTTTCTTTCAAACAACCGTACGCGTGCTGTGCATCGAACGCGCCATGACTCTTGCACTGCTCACTATTCTTGCACCGTTCGCTGCGCGAGCTCTCCGAGCGCCTGCTTGAGCCGTCCCAGCCAGGGCTCGAAATGGCGCCAGTGGTCGATGCCCGCCCGGTTGAGCGGCCGTCGCACCTGCTCCGAGCTCGCCGAATGTACGCTGCGCTCGTTCTTGTGGAATTCGAGACAGCCAGGCTCGAAGTCCAGACCGCAGAACTCCAGAATGCGCCGCACGTGCGTCTCGAAGTCATCGACCAGCTGCTCGTGCTGGATGCGCAGCACTTTGCCCGGCAGGACGTAGTCCCAGTGGCCCATCAGCTCGACATACATCCGGTAGTAGCGCGTGATGTCATCGATGCTGTAAGTGAACTGCTGGCCAAAAGCGAACAGCTGCTTGTAATTGCTCAGGCAGCACGCAATGGGCTCGCGCCGGGCATCGATGATCTTCGCATTGGGCAGAATCAGATGGATGAGCGCCAGATGGCGGAAGTTGTTGGGCATCTTGTCCACGAAGAACGGCTTGCCCTGCCGATAGATGCGCGTGTCCTTTAGGTAGCGCTCACCCATGCGAGCGCAGTCCTCCGCGGACAGCTCCGCGAGAATGCCGGGGTAGCGAGGTGGCGCATCGACCGTTTCGCGGCCCTGCAGCTCGTAGGCGAGCCGCGGAATGTCCGCCAGCTCCATCGTGCCCTCGACCTGAGAGTGCGAAGCGAGAATCTGCTCGATGAGCGTGGAGCCCGACCGCGGCAAGCCGATGATGAAGATAGGCGCCGCCGAGGTTGCTCCGAAGCCCGCACGCGCGGCGAAGAATTCCGGTGTGCACATGGATGCTTGCGTGCGGGCGCTACGCTCGAGCGGCTCGGGCCGGTAGCGACACTCGCGCTTCTTGAGGGCATTACCGCGCTCATAGAAGCTGAACGAATCTGCGTACTCGTGACGATCCTCGAGCGCCTTGCCGAGCGCGAAGCACAGGTGGTAGCGATCGACGAGCTGTGTGTGCGGTGCGGCTTCGTCACTGCGCATGCGCGCGATCTCGGCATCGGCAAAGCGATAGGTCTTGAGGTTCGCCAGGCTCCAGTAGGCCTCACCGAAGCGTGGTCTGACCACCGTTGCTGCGCGGTAGGATTCGATGGCCTGTTCGGTCTGGCCGATCGTCTTCAGAGCGTGTGCAATCGACAGATGCACCTCGGCATCGTCTGGTGTCTCGGCAAGAACCTCCCGGTAGAGCGGCAGCGCCCGTGAATAATCGCCGAAGCCCGTGAGGATCGTGGCGTACAACGTCCGATAGGCGCGATTGCGCGGCTCGATCGCAAGCAGCTTCTCGATCTCGTCGCGTGCCCGCAGATGCTTGTGGCGCTTGAGGAGCACCACGGCGTAGTCGTAGCGCGCCAGATGATGATCCGGCGCGAGCTTGAGGGCGCTCTCCAGCAGCAACTCGGCGTCATCGGAAACATCGAGCTTCATGCCGATGAGCGCGAGCAGCCGCATGGCGTCGACCTGATCGCCGTGCGTCAGCAGATAGGTGCGCACCATCTGCTCCGCGAGCTCGGTCTCGCCGTCCGCGAACAGCCCGTATGCGGTCAGGACCTCTTTGGGAACGGCGGCGAGGCGGGCGATCTGAGCACCGGCAAACTCGGCATCTGCGGCACGGCCCGTCATGCGGAACAGCACCTGCAGGCAGTTCCAGCTGGCCGGCAGCGACGGATTGAGATTCACGGCGCGCACGAAGGCCTCTATGGCGGGCTCCGCCTTGCGCATGGCCACATAGCAGTGGCCGCGCTCCTGGAACAGGCGGCTGAAGCTTGGATGGTGGATTTCGAGCTCCACCAGCGCTTTGAGCGCCTCGGCTATGCGCTGCAGGTATCGTTGGCACACCGCGATCATGTACAAGGCGTCGCGATTCTCAGGGACCCGATCGCGCAGGAGCTGTGCGGCTCTCAAGGCAGGTACGAAGTCGCTGCGCTCCATGAGTCCGCGAATGCGCAGGACTTCGGACTCCACCGGTGAGGGATCGACGTTCGGAATTGCAGCAGCCATCTGAGCTCAAGAACTTAGGATGGGCATCGTTGCCCGCTTACCACATTCTCCTGCGTGTGTGATGAGTACGAAACGATGACGGGAGTGGTCCAGCCACTCTGCTCTATAATTCCCCCGATTCGGCGTTCAAATAGTTGGCCAACGATCACAGCGTATAGCTCATTCGAGTGCATCACTCAAGTTGTATGTCGGTAACAGCAATTTACTCGTCGCCTGTGCGCAGCATCAGTTCTCGACCAGCGTCTGAGCCAGGCGCCGCTCATCGAGCTCATAGCCCATGCCCGGCTCTTCGCCGAGGTTGATGTAGCCCTCCGCGTCCACCCGCAGGGGCTCGCTGAGCATGTAGTCGCGGCGCTCCAGATCCCAATCCGGCGGATCAAAGGGATATTCAAGCAACGGGGAGTCCGCGAGCCCGGCGGCGAGATGCGCATTCGCCATCACACCCATGCCATTGGTCCAGGTGTGCGGCGTGAACATGAGATGGTGCTCCTGCGCCATGATCGCGATGCGCCGCATGCCGGTGATGCCACCGACCAGCGCCGCGTCGGGCTGCAGCACATCGGCGCAGCCGCCGTCGATGAGCTCCCGCAGCTCATGCATTTGGCGCGTCATCTCCCCCGCGGCGAGCCTCACATCCGTGGCTTCGCGCAGAGCACGCATGCCTGCGTAGTCGCCGCGGTGCAGCGGCTCCTCCATCCAGAACACCTCGAGTCGCTCGAGCTCGCGAGCGACCGCCAGGGCATCTTTCAAATTCCAGGGCGCCTCGGTATCCCACGGCAGTCGCCAGCCCTGATTGCAGTCAACCAGCAGGTCGAGGCCGCGGCCGGTGCGGGCGCGCACCGCTTCGAGCGCCCGTACGTCCTCGCGCCAGTCGCCGCGGTGGAAGCGCACCTTCAAGGCACGAAAGCCTTGCTCGCGGTAGCGCTCGGCCTGCTCCGCGAGCTGCTCGGGATCGCGCAGGACTGCCGATGAGGCGTACGCGCGGACGCGCGGGGAGAGTCCGCCGAGCAGCTTCCAGCAGGGCTGGCCACAGATCTTGCCGGCGAGGTCCCAGAGCGCCAGGTCGAGCGGCCAGCAGCGACCGTAGTGAAAGTCGATGTGCGACAGCACGCGGTTGTGACGCTCGATCGCCAGGGCATCCGCGCCGATGAACAGCTCCTCGTGCCCATGAAAGCCAAGCATGCGATCGCCCGAGCCATAGCCCACGAGTCCGCTGTCGGAGGCGACGCGCACGATCGTGGCATCGAAATGCGTGCGCGGCTGGGTGTCCCAGCTCGCGTGGAAGGGCTCGCGAAAAGCCAGGCGATGATGGGTGACACGGATCGAGGCGATCCGGTGCTGCGGCACCGCACTCATCGCCGCAACCCGCCGCGCTCGGAAGGGGGCGGCGGATTATCGTGAATGCGACTGGAACTATCGTGACTGCGACGCGCACGGCCGATCCGCGCGGGTATTGCGGCGCGTATGGGACAGCTGCGCGCGGCATGCTTGAGCCACCGGACGGTGACGAGCAGAATGATAGTTGGCACGACGCCCCCGCGACCGGAATCAAAAGCCTCCCACAGCGGAGTCGCGGCTCAAAGACGAGAAATTGAATAGCCGTATCGAAAAAAGGCATTGGAATCCGCGAGGGCTTTCACCCGAGGCTGCGGCTTTCGCGCTCGCCGGCAGGACTCGCACCGCATGCCCAGGTTGATCGATCGGCGCTGGCTGCCGCTCAATGCGCTGCGTGCCTTCGAGGGCGTGGCCAAGCACGGCACCTTCACCGCCGCCGCCCACGCGCTGCTCATCTCGCAGAGCGCGTTGTCGCGGCACGTGATTGCGCTCGAGCGGCTGCTCGGGCGGCAACTGTTCGAGCGCCGCCCGCATGCTCTGGAGCTGACACGATCCGGGCAGCTGCTGCTGCTCGCGATCGGCAAGGCCTTCGACCGGCTCGAGCACGCGGTCGAAGCCGTGCGCAACGAGGGTGCCGCGAGCTTGCGCACGCTGCGCGTGCAGATGCCGCCGAGCTTCGCCATGCGGCTCGCCGTTCCCATGCTGCGCGACTTTCGCCGCGCGAATCCGGACCTGCAGATCGACCTCGTGAGTCCCTCGGACGTGCGCGCGCCGCTGGCCGACGTCGATGTCTCGGTCATCTACTCGAAGCCCATGGTGACGGATCTGGTCACCGACCTGCTCTGGCCGGTGCGCCTGAGCATCCTCTGTGATCCCGATATCGCCGCACGTCACGCGGGCCAGGAGCTCGAGCAGTTCATTGCGGCGAACGAGCTGATCCACGTACGGATCGCTGCCGAGTCGGTGCATCACGTGTGGACCCAGTTCGTGCGACAAGCCGGCATCGCTCACCTCGACGTCGACCGCGGCATCGTCTTCGATACCGCCGTGCTCGCCGTGCAGTATGCGTTGAGCGGCGAGGGCCTGGTGCTGGTGGACCCGACCTTGTGCTCCGAGGAAATGCGCGCCGGGCGGCTGGTGAAGCCGTTCGATGTGACGCTCGATGATGGCTACGGCTATTACCTGGTCACGCATCCGGAGGACCTGAGCGATACGGCGATCGCCGTGTTCCGCTCGTGGCTGATCGAGCGCTTCGGACAGCGCCCCGCCGCGGGCGAGCCGCGCGTGCGTCTTGCAGTATCCAATGACTAAAGTGACGACGAGTGAACTGAGACGAGCATGAGAGATCACGTCAGGGTGGCGGTCATCGGGGGCGGTGTGGTCGGGGTGAGCGTGCTCTATCACCTCACCAAGGCCGGGTGGAAGGATGTGCTCCTGATCGAGCGCGCCGAGCTCACCTCGGGCTCGACCTGGCATGCCGCCGGCGGCATGCACACGCTCAACGGCGATCCGAACGTGGCACGCCTGCAGCAGTACACGATCAGCCTCTACAAGGAGCTCGAGAAGGTTTCGGGCATCTCGTGCGGCATGCATCTCACCGGGGGACTGATGCTCGCCGGCACGCGCGAGCGCTTCGATTGGTTGAAGGTCGCGCAGGCACGCAGCCGCTATCTGGGCATGGATCTGTCGATCATCTCGGCGGACGAGGCGGCGCGCATGCATGCGCTGCTCGACAAGCGGCACTTCACCGGCGCGCTCTACGATCCGATCGAGGGCCACGTGGATCCCTATGGCGTGACGCACGCCTATGCCAAAGCCGCGCAGCTCGGTGGCGCAGAAGTCGTGCGCCAGACGCGCGTGACCGATCTCAAGGCGCGTGCCGACAGCAGCTGGGACGTGATCACCGACCGCGGCAACGTGCACGCCGAGCATGTGGTGAACGCGGGCGGGCTGTGGGCGCGCGAGGTGGGCCGCATGGTTGGACTGGAGCTGCCGGTGCTCGCCATGGAGCATCAGTATCTCTTCACCGAGGACGTTCCTGAGCTGGCCGGACTGCCAGAGCAGCTGCACGCCATCGATTTCGAAGGTGAGATCTATCTGCGTCAGGAGCGCGGCGGGATGCTCGTGGGGACCTACGAGCGCGCCTGCGTCCCTTGGTCCGAGCGCGTGACGCCCTGGGACTTCGGCCAGGATCTGCTGCCGAACGATCTCGAGCGCATCGCACCGAGCCTCGAGGTGGCCTTCGAGCACTTCCCAGCGCTCGGTCGCGTGGGCATCCGCAAGGTCGTGAACGGCCCCTTCACGTTTGCGCCGGATGGCAATCCGCTCGTCGGGCCGATCAAGGGTCTGAAAAATTTCTGGGTCGCCTGCGGTGTCATGGCCGGATTCAGTCAGGGCGGCGGCGTCGGTCTGACGCTAGCGCAGTGGATGACGGAGGGCGACCCGGGCGCCGATATCTGGGGGATGGACGTTGCGCGCTTCGGTGCATGGGCGACGCCGGCCTATACGAACGCCAAGGTGCGCGAGAACTACTCCCGGCGCTTTCGCATCCGCTTCCCTAACGAGGAGCTCGAGGCGGCAAGGCCGCTGCGCACTACTCCCGTGTACGAGCGCTTGCGGGAGCAGAACGCGGTGTTCGGCGACTATTGCGGGCTGGAGCACGCGCTGTGGTTCGCACCTGCGGGCAGCGCGCCTCAGGAGACGGTCTCATTTCATCGCTCGAATGCCCACGAGCCCGTCGGCGCCGAATGCCGCGCCGTGCGCACCGAGTGCGGGCTCATCGAGACAGCGAACTACGGCAAGTTCGAAGTGACCGGGCCGGACACTGCCGCATGGTTAGCGCGCGTGATGGCGAACCGCGTGCCGAAAGTCGGTCGCATCGCCCTCTCGCCGATGCTCAACGAGCGCGGCAAGCTCATCGGTGACTTCACGCTCTGCCGGGTGGCGGAGGAGCACGTGCTGCTCGTGGGCACGTACGCCGCGGAGGGTTACTACCTGCGCTGGTTCGAGCGCCAGCTCGGGGACGCTGACGTGCACGTGCGGCCCTGCGCGCTCGAGTACGTTGGCTTTGCGCTCGCGGGTCCCAACTCGCGGGCGCTGCTGCAGCGCCTGGTGCGCGATGACCTCTCCAGCGCGTCCTTTCCGTTCCTCTCGTTCCGGCGCATGGATGTGGGCATGGTGCCCGCGCTCGTCGGCCGGCTCTCCTTCACGGGCGAGCTGGGCTACGAGATCTGGGTAACGGCCGACTATCAGCGCGCGCTCTATGAGCTGCTGGTCTCGGCGGGCGAGGACTTCGGAATGAAGCTTTTCGGTGGGCGCGCTTTGAACTGCCTGCGCCTAGAGAAGAGCTTCGGCAACTGGGCGCGCGAGTTTCGACCGATCTACGGGCCTTACGAAGCAGGGTTGTCACGCTTCGTCGATCTCGGCAAGGGTGATTTCATCGGCAGGGCGGCCGCGCTCGCGGAGAAGGAAAGTGGGGGCACCTTGCGCCTGGTCGCATTCGCCGTGGCGGCGCGCGATGCGGATGCGAGCGGTGACGAGCCCATCTGGCACGACGGCAAGGTCGTCGGCTGGGTCACCTCCGGAGGCTACGGCCACACCACGCAGAGCTCGCTCGCGCTGGGTTACGTGCCGCGCGCGCTCGCGCAGGCCGACAGCGGCTTCGAGATCGAGATCATCGGCGAGCGGCTGCCGGCCCAGCGGCTGCGCGCGGCGCCCTACGACCCCGACGGCGCACGCATGCGCTCATGACATTCGCGGAGACCTTCATTCATGGCATCTAGGAAGAAATCGGCCACCACGAAACAGGATATGGGTCTCATGGCGCGCCTCGATCGGGGCGCCGTGATCTGCGCCGAAGGTTACCTATTCGAGCTCGAACGGCGCGGCTATCTGCAGGCCGGCGCGTTCGTGCCCGAGGTGCTGGTCGAGCATCCGGAAGTCGTCGAGCAGCTGCACATGGACTTCGCGCGTGCCGGCTCGGATGTGATGCAGGCGCTGACCTACTACGCGCACCGCGAGAAGCTGCGCGTGATCGGACGCGAGAAGGACCTGGTGAGGATGAATCGCCGCGCGCTGCAGATCGCGAAATCAGTCGCGCGCAAGACCGGCACGCTTTGCGCCGGGGACATCTGCAACACCAACATCTACGACCCGGACAGCAAGTCGGCCCGCAAGGAGGTCGAGCGCATCTTCGCGGAGCAGGTCGGTTGGGCGGCCGATGCCGGCGTCGATTTCATCATTGCCGAGACCTTCTCCTGGGGCGGGGAGGCGCTCATGGCTCTCGAGGCCATCAGGAAGCACTCCAAGGTGCCCGCGGTCGTTACCTTCTCGGTGCACCGCGACCCGAACATGCGCGATGGCTGGACACCCGTGGAGACCTGCCAGCGCCTGGAGGCAGCCGGCGCGGACGTGGTCGGAGTCAACTGCCATCGCGGGCCCGCGACGCTCATGCCGACCCTGAGGGAGATTCGCGCGGCAGTTAAGTGCCACGTGGCTGCACTGCCCGTGCCCTATCGCACGACGCCCGAGCAGCCGAGCTTCACTTCGCTGACGGATCCAGCCCGCGGCAATGCGCGCGCATTCCCCGTCGGTCTCGATCCGTTCCTGTGCTCGCGCGATGAGATGTTCGACTTCGGGCGCGAGGCGTTCGCGCTCGGCATCCACTACCTTGGCATCTGCTGCGGGGCAGGGCCGCACCACATCCGCGCGCTCGCCGAGGGGCTGGGGCGCCATCCGGAGGCGAGCCGGTATTCGGTCGATATGTCCAAGCACGCCTTCTTCGGCACCAACAAGCGGATCAAAGCCATACAGCGCGAGTACAGCGGCAAGCTCTGAATGACTTAGAATTGGCCGGTCGTGCCATCGGCCCCGATACTGCGTACCACCCGCTACGCGTTCATCACGCTCGCGAACTACTCGATGATCGCGCTGGTCAACGCGGTCGAGCCGCTGCGCATGGCGAACATCGTCACCGCGCAGAAGCCTTACGAGTGGTCGATTGTGACCCTCGATGGCACGCCTGCGATCGCCAGCAACGGCCTGCATCTGTCACCCACGCTCGCGCTCGATCACGTGGGACGGGTGGATATCGTATTCGTGTGCGGCGGCGTCGACGTGCAAGCCTCGGTGCACCCCGCGATGCTCACGGCGCTGCGGCGCTTCGCCGAGCGCAGGGTGGCACTCGGTGCACTGTGCACGGGCGGCTACGCGCTGGCAAAGGCGGGCTTGCTCGATGACTATCGCGCGACCATCCACTGGGAGAATCTCTCGGCACTACGCGAGGAGTTTCCGCGCGTGCGCATTCGTGATCAGCTGTTCACCATCGATCGCGACCGCTTCACGTGCTCGGGCGGCATCGCTCCGCTCGATCTGATGCTGACGCTCGTGCGTGAGAAGCTCGGGGCGCGCACCTCGCAGCTGATCTCGGAGCAGTTCATTCTGGATCGAGTGCGCGACGCGCGCGATCGTCAGTACGTGCCGTTGCGAGCACAGGTGGGGCCGGGTCACACCGATCTGATCGAGGTGGCGCAGCTCATGGATAGTCACATCGAGGAGCCGCTCTCGCTCGATCAGATCGCGACGCGCGCCGGGCTCTCGCGCCGGCAGATCGAGCGGCTCTTCAAGCGCCACCTCGGCTACGCGCCCAAGAAGTACTATCTGCAGGCGCGGCTGCGGCGCGCGCGCGAGCTGCTGCTGCAAACCTCCATGTCCATTCTCGACATCGCCACGGCGTGCGGCTTTCGCTCGCCGCATCATTTCTCCAAGTGCTACCGGGCTCACTTCGGCCTGCCGCCAAGCGCCGAACGCCACGTGCGTCACACTTCCCCGGCGGCGCCGGGCGGGCAGCGGACCCGCGAGCGCTTGACGTAATGCGGCAATAGAGCCCCGCGGCGGGGGGTGGGGTCAGACTGCGAGCGGCTCCCGGTCCCATGTCGTCTGTGGACATGTGGTGGTCGCGAAGTGGCCAGTCTGCGCGCCCCGCGCCACATACCATGACTTCTATCCAGGTGTCCGCCGGATCGCAGGGGTAGCCCCGTGCGGCGGCGCACGCGCTTGCGGAGGCTAACAGATGGCGGATTCGTCCACGGAGGCGGCCTCGTCGACCGACGAGTTCGACCTGCGCGATCTGAACGATGAGGAGCTCACCGAGCAGGTCCACGACGACCTCTACAACGGACTCAAGAGCGAGGTCGAGCAGGCTACGCACATCTTTCTCGAGCGCGGTTGGAGCGCCGAGAAGGTGCTGAACGACGGACTCGTGGAAGGCATGCGCATCGTCGGCATCGACTTTCGCGACGGCATCCTGTTCGTGCCCGAAGTGCTGCTGGCCGCCAACGCAATGAAGGCCGGCATGGAGATCCTGCGGCCGCTGCTTGCGGAGACGGGCGTCGAGCCCATCGGCAAGATCGTGATCGGCACCGTCAAGGGCGACATCCACGATATCGGCAAGAATCTCGTCTCGATGATGCTCGAGGGAGCTGGCTTCGAGGTGATCGATCTCGGTATCAACAATCCGGTCGAGAAGTATCTCGATGCGCTCGAGCGCCACAAGCCCGACATTCTCGGCATGTCGGCGCTGCTCACGACGACCATGCCCTACATGAAGGTCGTGATCGACACCATGAAGGAGAAGGGCATCCGCGATCGCTACATCGTGCTGGTCGGCGGCGCGCCACTCAACGAGGAGTTCGGCAAGGCGGTGGGCGCCGACGCCTACTGTCGCGACGCGGCGGTCGCAGTGGAGACGGCCAAGGGACTGCTCAGCAAGCGTCGCGCAGCGGCGCGCCCGGCATGAGCGAGCTGTTAGCAACATGAGCAAGGTGCTGGTGATCGCCTGCGGGGCCCTCGCGCGCGAGATCGTCGAGCTGCGCAAGGCCAACAACTGGAGCGCCCTCGACGTGCAGTGCCTGCCTCCGGAGCTGCACAACCGCCCGCACCTGATTCCGCCAGCGGTGCAGAGGGTGATACGCGCACAGCGCGCCCGCTATCAGCGCATCTTCGTCGCATACGGCGATTGTGGGACCGGCGGCCGACTCGATGCCGTCCTCGAGCAGGAAGGGGTCGAGCGCCTTCCGGGCGCGCACTGCTATGAAGCGTTCGCGACCAGCGAGGTCTTTGCCGAGCTTGCCGAAGCGGAGCCCGGAACGTTCTATCTGACGGATTTTCTGCTGCGGCACTTCGAGCGGCTGGTCACGCGCGGGCTCGGGCTGGACCGGCACCCGGAGCTGCACGCTCAGTATTTCTGCAACTATCGGCGTCTCGTGTATCTCGCGCAGACCGAGAGCGCGGAGGCGCGCCGGCGCGCGCGCGCCATCGCATCGGACATGGGTCTCGAGTTCGTCTATCGCTTCACCGGCTATGGCGCGCTCGCCGGCTCGCTCGCCGGCTCGCTCGCCGCGCTGCACGAGCGACCCACGGTGCTGCCATGGCCTCGCTGATCATCATCTCCTGGCGGAGCATTCCCGCTCAGGTGATCGTCAAGCGCGGGCGCGAGATCGC
The DNA here is from genome assembly GCA_035501955.1 of Steroidobacteraceae bacterium. Taxonomy (GTDB): domain Bacteria; phylum Pseudomonadota; class Gammaproteobacteria; order Steroidobacterales; family Steroidobacteraceae; genus JASHUC01. The sequence continues at coordinate 28,813 of DATJVD010000027.1, read as the reverse complement.
GAAGGTGCAGTTGTCGGGGCGCTTTCAGGAGGCGATCGATCGCGCCGCGATGCGTGCCGGCAGGGGAACCTCCAATGCCTACCTCGCGGATTGGGCGCGCAGCGAGCCGCGACCTTGCGGCGAGAATCTGCGCGCGGAGGCCGAGGCCGAAGCGGCACGACTGGAGGCTCGCTACACCGCTGACGAGCTCGAGCGGCTGATACGCGCCAAGGGACTCGAAGCGGGCGCAGCCGAAGCGGGCGCAGCGGGTGGGGCCGGAGCGGGCGCAGCCGGGGCGGCTGCCGCCGGCGAGGGCTCGCAGTCATGACAGAAATGGTGACAGCATGACCGAGACGGTCGTAGGTTCCGCGACGAAGACGGTCGTGATCGGCTTCGAGCGCCCGTTCGTGATCATCGGCGAGCGCATCAATCCCACGGGCCGCAAGATTCTCGCGGCCGAGATGGCGGCCGGGGATTACACGCGCGTGGAAGCCGATGCGCGCGCCCAAGTGACCGCCGGCGCACACATGCTCGATGTCAATGCCGGTATTCCGCTGGCCGATGAGCCTGCCATCCTCGCCAAGGCCATCCAGCTGGTGCAGTCGATCACCGATGTGCCGCTGTCGATCGACTCCTCGATCGTCGCAGCCCTCGAGGCGGGTCTTGCGGTCTACAAGGGCAAGGCGCTGGTCAACTCGGTGACCGGTGAGGAGGAGCGTCTCGAGAAGGTGTTGCCACTCGTGAAGAAATATGGCGCCGCAGTCGTCGCCATCTCAAACGACGAGACCGGCATCTCCGAGGATCCGGATGTTCGCTTCGAGGTTGCAAAGAAGATCGTGCATCGGGCGGCCGATCACGGGATTCCGGCGGCCGACGTGGTCGTCGATCCCCTGGTGATGCCGATCGGCGCGATCAATCGCGCCGGCGTGCAGGTGATGCATCTGCTGCGGCGGCTGCGCTCCGAGCTCAAGGTAAACAGCACCTGCGGCGCCTCCAACGTGAGCTTCGGACTGCCACAGCGGGAGGGCATCACGAGCGGCTTTCTCACCATGGCGATCGCCTCGGGACTGACCTCTGCGATCGCGAATCCGCTGCATCCGGAGGTGCTGAGGGCCTGCATGTCTGCGGATGTGATGATGGGCCACGACCCGGATTGCGCACGTTGGATCCGCGCCTTCCGCGAGCCGCCGGCCGCGGGACAGGGTGAGGGCCAGATGCGCGGCCGACGCGAAGGCGGGCACCGCCGCCGTGTCTCCTGATGCACTAGTCGTCTTTACGCCTTCGGGCAAGCGCGGCCGCTTCGCTCTCGGCACACCGCTGCTGCAGGCCGCGCGCACTCTCGGCGTGGATGTCGATTCGGTGTGCGGCGGTCGCGGTCTTTGCGGCCGCTGCCAGGTGCTGGTCATGGAAGGCGAGTTCGCCAAGCACGGCGTGCAATCAGGAACCGAGCACCTCTCGGCATGGAGCACCGCCGAGGAGCGCTTTGCGCAGCGCCGTCCGCTTCCCGCCGGCCATCGTCTGTCCTGTTCGGCGCGCGTGCTCGGTGATCTCGTGATCGATGTACCCGCGAGCAGTCAGGTGCATCGTCAGGTGGTGCGCAAGGATGCCGACGCGCTCGACATCACGCTCGATCCCGTGCTGCATCTGCACGAGGTCGAGGTCGAGCAACCCGACATGCACAATCCCTCGAGCGACCTGCGTCGGCTGATCAATGCGCTCGAGCGCGAGTGGCAGCTCACGGATCTCAGCTGCGATCCGAGCGTGCTGCCGGGGTTGCAGGCCGCGCTGCGTCTGGGAGATTGGCAGGTGACGGTCGCAGTGCACGCCGCCAAGCACATCATCGCGGTGTGGCCGGGACTGCACGAGCGCGCCTTTGGACTTGCGGTGGATGTGGGCTCGACCACCATCGCCGCACATCTGTGCGATCTGGCGACCGGCGAAGTGCTGGCCTCGAGCGGCATGATGAATCCGCAGATCCGCTACGGCGAGGATCTCATGAGCCGCGTCTCGTACGCGATGATGAATCCCGAGGGTGCCGCACAGCTGACAACGGCCGTGCGTGGCGCCCTGAGCGCTCAGGCGGCACAGGTCGCCGAGCGCGCCGGTATCGACACTGCAGACATTCTGGAGATGACCCTGGTCGGCAACCCGATCATGCATCACCTGGTGCTCGGCATCGATCCTGTGGAGCTCGGCGGTGCACCGTTTGCGCTCGCCGTGGATTCGGGCATCGAGGTGACGGCCGCCGCACTCGGTGTCGCGCTGCATCCGAATGCCCGCGTATACGTACTGCCGTGCATCGCCGGACATGTGGGTGCGGATGCCGCGGGCATGATCCTCGCAGAGCGTCCGGACCTCGACGAGGCGATGACGCTGCTGGTCGATGTGGGCACCAACGCCGAGATCGTTCTCGGCAATCGCCACCGTCTGCTCGCCTGCTCGAGTCCCACGGGGCCGGCGTTCGAGGGTGCACAGATCAGCTGCGGGCAGCGCGCGGCACCGGGTGCGATCGAGCGTGTGCGCATCGATCGGATGACCCTCGAGCCGCGCTTCAAGGTGATCGGCTGCGAGCTGTGGTCGGATGAGCCCGGATTCGCGGCCGCGACGGCGGTCAGCGGCATCACCGGCATCTGCGGCTCGGGAATCATCGAAGTGATCGCCGAGATGTATCTTTCCGGCATCATCAATCAGGATGGTGTCGTCGACGGCGAGCTCGCCGCGCGCAGCGCGCGCATCGTGGCGAGCGGCCGCACCTTCGCCTATGTCGTGCATCGCGGCAGCGTGCCGCTCAGCATCACGCAGAACGATGTGCGCGCGATTCAGCTTGCGAAGGCGGCCCTGCACGCGGGCATCCGCCTGTTGATGCAGCACATGAATATCGATCACGTCGACCGTATTCGGCTCGCCGGTGCATTCGGCAGCCACATCGACGTGCAGTATGCGATGGTCCTCGGCATGATCCCCGACTGCAATCTCGCGCACGTCGGCGCTGCCGGCAATGCGGCGGGCACCGGAGCGCGCATCGCGCTTCTCGATGCGAGCTCCCGCAAGACCGTGGAGGAGCTGGTGCGGCGCGTGGAGAAGATCGAGACCGCCATCGAACCGCGCTTTCAGGAGCACTTCGTCCAGGCGATGGCGATTCCACACAAGACGGAGCCGTATGAGCAGCTGCGCCGCGTGGTGGAGCTGCCACCGCCGAAGGCGGCGGCCCCGCGTGCCGCGGCGCCCGCACGGCGGGCGCGCCGCGCGCGCCTCGATCAGTAGCTTTCTTCCTCGTTGGGGAAGTCCGCTGCCTTCACGTCTTTGATGTAGCGCCGGCAGGCATCGAGCATGACATCGGACAGGGTCGCGTAGCGGCGCAGGAAGCGCGGCGAAAAATCCGTGGTGATCCCGAGCAGGTCGTGCGTGACGAGCACCTGACCATCCACGTCGCAGCCCGCGCCGATACCAATGACCGGTATGGTCAGTGCTGCCGCCACACGCGCGGCGAGCGCGGCGGGGATCTTCTCGAGCACCAGCGCGAAGCAGCCCGCCTGCTGAAGCAGTCCTGCATCCCTGCTGAGGTGTGAGGCCTCCTCGGCATCCTGCGCACGCACGACGTAGGTTCCGAATCGGTAGATCGATTGCGGCGTGAGTCCCAGGTGGCCCATCACCGGGATTCCCGCGGACAGCACCCGACGGACGCTTTCAATCACCGCTTCGCCGCCTTCCATCTTGACGGCGTGCGCACCGGATTCCTTCATGATGCGCACTGCGCTTTCCAGGGCGAGGCGGCTGTCGCCCTGGTAGCTGCCGAAGGGCATGTCTACCACGATGAGTGCCGAGCTCGCAGCGCGCACGACGGCCGAAGCGTGATCGATCATCTGATCGAGCGTGATCGGCAAGGTCGTCTCGTGGCCGTGCATCACGTTGGAGGCGCTGTCGCCGACCAGCAGCACATCCAGTCCGGCCTGATCGAGGATCCGCGCCGTGGAGAAATCGTAGGCCGTGAGCATCGCGATCTTCTCGCCGCGCGCTTTCATCTCGGCGAGTCGTGCAGTGGTCACGCGCCGCTGGCGCGCGTCTTGATTCATGCAGTCATCCTAATGCGCTGCGGAACGGGCCGCAATCTGCCATGCTGCAAGCTCGAAGTCCGGGAGCAGAGTGTGAGATGGCAGTCCGACAGATGCGTCGTGCGCGAGTGGCAGGCGACGGACAAGCCCTCGTTGGTGCGTTATGCCAACGACCGCCGCGTGTGGCGCAATCTGCTCGATATCTTTCCGCATCCGTACACCGAGGCCGCCGCAGACGCGTGGCTGGCGCTCGTCGCCACCATGTCTCCGTGCACGCACTGGGCGGTGGAGGTCGACGGACAGGCCGCGGGAGGCATCGGCTTTGACGTCGCGCAGGGCGTGTTCTGCCGAACGGCGCATTTCGGCTACTGGCTCGGCCAGCCCTACTGGGGTCGCGGCATCATGACCGAGGCCGTGCGCGCCGTCGTGGAGCACGCGTTCGCGAGCTACGATCTGGCGCGGCTCGAGGCACCGGTATTTGAATGGAATCCCGCCTCGATGCGCGTGCTCGAAAAATGCGGCTTCGTGCGCGAGGCCGTGTTGCGCAAGAGCGCCTTCAAGGATGGCCAGCTGATCGACATGATGCTGTACGCCCGTGTGAGATAGCGCGCCGCCTGCCGGCAAGCTCTCAGTCCGGCAGTGTCCCTCCGGCACCGTCTCACTCCGGCAGCAAGGCGTTGAGCTCCTGGCTCGTGAGTGAGGTATCGAGGTAGCCGAAGGTGCCCTGCGAGCGCACCTCCTGCGCAGCGCTGCGCAGACCCGTCAGTGCGGCTCGGTAGAGCGAGGTCGCCAGGCTGATCCGTTTCACGCCCGCCGCCGTGAGCTCCTTCACGCTGAATGACTTGTTGCGGATGCCGACCATGAAGTTGAACGGCTTGCGCAGAGCGCTGCAGACCGCGCGCACGGCATCGAGATCGGGCAGCCCGGGCGCCATCAGCACGTCGGCGCCCGCAGCTTCGTAGGCACGCAGCCGCTCGATCGTCGCCTTCACATCGGGTTGGCCGCAGAAGTAGCCCTCGCAACGCCCGGTCAGCGTGAATGGAAAGGGCAGCGCGCGCGCGGCGCGCGCCGCCGCCGCAATGCGTTCCGCCGCATATCCGATCTCGAACAGCGGTGTCTGAGCATTGCCGCTTGCATCCTCGATCGAGCATCCCACCAGTCCCGCTTGCGCTGCGAGACGGATGGTTTCCGCGACCCACTCGGGAGCATCGCCGAAGCCCTGCTCCAGATCTGCCGACACCGGCAGATCGGTTGCAGCGCAGATCACGCGGGCGTGCGCCAGAGCCTCATCGCGCGTCACGTGACCGTCGCGCCGTCCGAGCGTACCGGCCGCCGCGCCGCTCGAGGTTGCAAGCGCCGAGAAGCCGAGCGCGGCGACGAGGCGCGCGCTGGCGCCATCCCAAACATTCGGGATGACGAAGGCACCTGGGGCGGCGTGCAGGGCGCTGAAGCGTTGCGCTTTGCTTGCTTGCGTGCTGTTCATGACTCGTGCCTTGGTGATGCGGGGAGGGTGGGGCGATTATGTCAGGTCCGTACGAGCATGAGTCCGGCCACGATGAGCGCGATCGCCAGCCACTGATGCAGCGCCAGGTGCGTGTCGCCCAAGGTGCGCCCGACGAACACCGTGATTGCGCTGGTCAGACTGCTGAGAACGGCCACGAGCGCTACCCGCCCCGTTGCGAGGCCGGCGCTCATGCTGAGAAAACCGGCCGCGCCGAGCGCGCCGGAGCCGAACACACTGATGCTCGCGGCACGCTCCGGCAGGGCCAAATTGACGTGCGCGCTCAGGCCCAAACACCCTAGAAGGACGACCGCGGTGGCATAAGTGATCCAGACGGGCAGCAGCGCCCCAAGAGCGGGGATCGCCAGGCGGCCCTGCACCCAAAATCCGACGCCATACCCCACGGCTGCGCCGAGTGCCCATCCCAGGCCTGTTCGGGCGCGATCGATTCGGATGGACTCGTGTCGCTCGTGCACTCGCGCCGGAATGGAGACGATGCAGGAACCCGCGATGATCAGCGCAAGCCCGATGGCGGCGCCCGACGTGAACCGCTCGCCGCTCGCGACCGAGAGCAATGTCGTGACGGCGCCATAGCTCGCCGTCACGGGCGCCACGACTGGCAGTGGGCCCTTGATCAATGCTTGGGTGAACAGCACGGATGCGACGAGCAGCGTGAGGCCCGAGCCGATCGCCGCCCACCAAGCGCTTGGCGGCGCGCGCAGCCCCTGGCGCAGGATGGCGGGCTCGAGCAGCAGCCACACCGAAAGCACCGCAATCGCAAGCAACGCGGCATAGAAGGAACTGCGCCACAAGCCGACGGCACGCCCAGCGAGCTGGGCCAGGTAATCTCCCGTGCCATAGCTCACTGCGGCCGCGAGGCCGTAGAACACCGCCCAGTCCATCGTCTCGACCTCCGGGGTGCACTTGAGTACCCTCTTGGTGTCGAGAGTGCGACCCGTGTGCATTGGAGCAGATCGTGCATGAGATCGTCGAGCAGCTGGCAGCAGAAGGGTACGCCATCATCCGCGCTTTCGTGCCGGCCTCTGAGATGGCGCTCATCTCCGCGGAGGTCGACCGCATGTACCAGGAAGGCCTCAAGCACCATGCGACCTACCGCGACAAGAACCTGCTTTTCGAGGTGCTGAACGATCCGCAGGCGCAGCGCAGAGTGGTGCTGCAGGCGCACTGGACCGCCTGGATCAGCCCGCTGCTCGAGGAGCTCAGGCGCAGCGCGCGCTTCTACGCCGTGCTGCAGCCCTTCCTTGGCGAGGACATCAAGCAGATCACGCACCAGCTGCACTGGAAGCCGCCGGGCGCAAAGTACACCTTCTATCGCTACCACCAGGATGCGCGCTTTCGCGCCGGCGCGCCGGCCGCGCAAGCGCTCGCGAGCACGGTCACGACCGGACTTGCCATCGACCCGCAGACGAGCGCGAACGGCGCGCTGCGCATCGTGCCGCGGAGCCATTTGAAAGGCTACCTGGGACTCTCCGACGACGGGCCGATCATGGTCGGAGAGACGCCCGATGCGGAGTTGCAGCGCGCGGGACTCGATCCCGCGAGCATCGTCACCTGCACGATGGAGCCGGGCGACCTCTTGCTGTGGACGCTCTTCACCGTACACGGCTCCGCTCCCAACCTCAGCAGTCACGACCGCCGCTTCATGATCAACAGCTACGTGCGCGCCGCGGGCAGCCAGCGCGGCGAGTGGGCCTTCCGCAATGGCATCTCGACGCCCCTCGGTGCGGAGCCTGAGATCTGCAAGTATGAGCAGCTGCGCGAGCGGCCCGGCCCGTTCTATATCGAGACCGACTGGACCGAAGAGGCCGCGCAGCGCGCGGCGAACCGCTCGTAAGGCGTGCCTCTGGCCGCGCTAGTGCGGGGCGTGCGTGTGCGCCTCGACGTGGCGGTCGATCCACTGGATTAGAAGGTCCGCCAGCTGATTGCTGTTCTTGTCCTGCATCAGCATGTGGCTGTTGCCTTTGATGCCGAGCGCCGGCAGATACATCATCTCGGCATCACCGCCGCTCTTCTTCAGCTGCTCGATGAAGGTGTTGCAGCTGTCGAGCGCCGGTTTCCAGAAACGCGGGCCGTCCTTCACGTCATCGAGATGATCGCCGAACATGACCAGCGTCGGGATGCGGGCGAGCGTTGCAAGCTGCGCCGGTTTGAGATCCGTCTCACATTGCGTCTCGATGGTGATGGCGCCTTTGATCCCGCTCGCATCGACGAGCGCCGCGCGCTCGGGAAAGAAGCCGGACTCCGAATGGCCGATCAGCACCGCACCGTGCAGCTTCACGCCCAGCGCCGCCATCTGCGTCCAGGTGGGATTCGCATCGCGCGGCAGTAGCGCATTCAAGTCCGGGATCATCTGCTTGTAGAGCTCGTCCACGGCCTGCAGCGGGAACTGCTCATCCGGAAAACCCTCGCCGAACTTGGGGCCGAAGCGGAAGACCACCCACGCGAACTGATGCGTGGCATTGAGGATGCTGGGCAGCTGCGCAGGCGCAACCTTGCCCGCGCGCACGTCACCGAAGGTGCTCGAATCAAAGCCCGAGCGTGCCCGAGACACTTGATCCGCGAGGTACACCGAGCGTTGCTTGCGCACGAAGTACTCGCTCCAGCCGATGCGTCCGTCGGGAGTGGTCTCCCAGGTCTTGCTGCTCAGGCAACAGCCGTGAACCATCACCACCGGCACGTGCCGCGCGCCCTGCAGTGGAATCTGGTACTGCACGTACATTTGATTGACGGTGACATCGCCGCTCTGTGCGGGCAGCGGTCCGTATGCGGGCAGGCTCAGCGCTTTGGTCTCGCCGCCGACGAAGAAGCTCCCCTGCTCCTTGAGGGTGAGGGGGCCTGCGAGCTGCGCCCGGGCTGCGAACGCAAGCAGCAGCGTAATCAGCAGATACGACGTGCAGGCAATGCGAAGTGGGTGCATCGCGCGACTCCCTCGTTTATGTTCGCTCGATTATAAGCCGGCCGCACTCGTCGCTGGGCTCAAGCTACGGTCGCATTGCGCACCCGGGCGGCACGCATTTCTGCATCCAGGCCGATTGCCGCGAGCAGATAGTGCACTGCGCCCCATGCATAGAAGAGCACCGTCAGCAGGATTCCCTGGCGGGATGCGTGTATGAGCGCCCTCGCACAGAGCGCCTGCGCAGCGGGTTGCGCGCTGCTGCTGGTGCCGCCCGGACATGCGGATGCGAACGAGAGTGCCGCTCGGGTGGCCTGGTGGAAGTCGAGCTCCGCGAAGCGGTCGATCGCCCAGCCGGTGAACAAAGGACCACCGCCGAGGGCAATCACATTGAGCAGAATGAAGATCAGCGCCGTCGCCGTGGCGCGCCGGCGCCGGTCGACGACGTTCTGGACGACGCCGAAGGTGGGACCGAGCGAGGCATACTGAAAGAAGCCGGCCGCGGCGAGCAGCAGACCCGCGCGCTGCCAGTCGACTTGCACGAAGGTCCAGGTGAACAAGGGCGCCGCGATGCCAAGGCCAATCGCCGGCACCAGCGCGTACCAGCGTGCATCGCGTGCACCGACCGCGTCCGCGATGAAGCCGCCCGCCAGCAGTCCGATGCCCACCGCGACGCCGCCGGCGAGCGCGCTCACGAGACCGATCGTGCCGTAGTCGAGCAGGTAAGCGCGGCGCAGGAACGCGGGAACGAACGCGTAGACGCCGTACGCCGCAAACGAGGAGAGCACCAGACCGAGCACGATATTGACCATCGGCCAGCGGCCCAGCAGCAGGCGCGCGACCGCCGTGAGCTCCGAGAGCTCATGCGCGAGTGAGAACGGCCGCTCGATCGTGGGGGCGGTGGGGGCGGTCGGAGCGTTGAGCTCGGACTGTCCACGGCGCGGCTCGGCGATGTACAGCTTGAGAAGCAGCGCCACGACGATGCCCGGCGCGCCGACTGCGACGCATGCGATGCGCCAGCCGTAGCGCAGCGAGACATAGCCGGCCACCACGGCGACGAAGATGTAGCCGATGGAGATGCCGAGCGAGTAGATCGACAGTGCCGAAGCGCGTCGCTCCGGTGCGAAGTAGTCGGAGATCAACGAGTGGGCACAGGGGGAACAGCCGGCTTCGCCGATGCCCACGCCGATGCGCATGATGGCGAGCTGCGCGAACGTCGTGGCGCCGCCGAACAGTGCCGTGAGGCCCGACCAGACGATCAGCGCCACGGTCAGGATGTTGACCCGGCTCAAGCGCTCTGCCAGGCGGGCGATCGGGATGCCGCTGAAGGCGTAGAGAGCCGCAAACGCCGTTCCCCCGAGCAGCCCGAGCTGCGTGTCGGACAGGTGCAGCTCGACCTTCATCGGCTGCGAGATGATCGACACGACACTGCGGCCCGCGGAGTTGAACGTGTAGGCGAGCATCAGGATCAGCACCACGGCCCGCTTGTAGGCCGCGGAGTACGCAGCGGGAATGGCGGCGGGCATCTACACGATGGAGTCCGGGAACGCTGCCTTGCGGCGGTTCATGTAATCCTGCAGTGCCTCATCCACGGCCACATCGAGCGGCGGCGGCTCGTAGGAGGCGAGCTGCTTCTTATAGAGGGCATTGGCGCGCTTGGCCATGTCCGCAGCACCTTCCGCTTCCCACTGCTCGTAGCTGTTGTTGTCGGCAAGCGGTGAGCGATAGAAGGCAGTCTCGAAGTTGGCCTGTGTGTGTGCGCAGCCGAGGAAGTGCTTGCCGGGCCCGACTTCGCGCATCGCATCGAGCGCCTGGCCATTCTCGGATAGATCCACGCCGGCGAGCAGCGTGTGCATCATGCCCGCCTGATCCGCGTCCATCATGAATTTCTCATAGCCCATCGCAAGGCCGCCTTCGAGCCAGCCGGCCGTGTGCAGCACGAAGTTCACGCCCGCAAGGCAGGTGGGCAGCAGGGTGTTGGCGGATTCGTAGGCTGCCTGGGCATCGGCGATCTTGGAGGCACACAGTGCCCCGCCCGAGCGAAAGGGCAGACCGAGGCGGCGTGCGAGCGCTGCCATCACATAGAGCACCAGGGCCGGCTCGGGCGTGCCGAAGGTGGGCGCGCCGGATTGCATCGACAGCGAGGAGGCAAAGCTCCCGAGCACCATAGGCGCGCCCGGATTCAAGAGCTGAATCAAGGCGAGTCCGGCCATCGCTTCGGCGAGCGTCTGCGCCACGGTACCTGCGACGGTGACCGGTGACATCGCGCCTGCGAGGATGAAGGGCGTCACGATGCAGGCTTGATTCGCGCGGGCGTACACCTTCAGTGCGCCGAGCATCGTCGAGTCGTAGGTCATCGGCGAGTTGACATTGATGAGGCTGATAACCGCGGTGCGCGGCTTGCCGGTCGCCCGCTCGTTGAACTCGTCGCCGAAGAGGATGCTTGCCATCTCGACGGTATCGCGTGCGCGATCGGCATGCGTGACGGAACCCATGAAGGGCTTGTCGCTGTACTTGATATGGCTGTAGACCATATCCAGATGGCGCTTGTTGACGGGCAAGTCGACCGGCTCGCAGATGGTGCCACCCGAGTGATGCAACGAGGTCGCCATATAGGCGAGCTTGACGAAGTTGCGGAAATCCTCGATGCGCGCGTAACGGCGGCCCTCATCGAGATTGCGCACGAAGGGCGAGCCGTAGGCCGGCGCGAACACCGTGTTGTGTCCGCCGATGAGCACGTTGCGTGCCGGGTTGCGCGCGATCTGCCAGAACTCCGCCGGTGCGGAGCGACGGATGATGTGGCGACACATCTCGCGCGGCATGCGCACGCGCTCGCCGCGCACGTCGGCACCGGCCTCCTTCCAGAGCTGCAAGACTTCCGGATCGTCGCGAAAGTCGATGCCGATCTCCTCCAGAATCGTGTCAGCATTGCTCTCGAGCAGCGCCAAGCCCTCGGGACCCAGGACCTCGTAGCAGGGGATCCTGCGCGTGATGAAGGGCACCGAAGACAGCGCGCGCGCAGTGCGTGCCGCGCGCTTGGCCTCGCGGCCACTCGGCCGCCGGCGCACGGCATGATCGCTCTCTGGATGGCTCTCGCTCATGGGCCTTCCTCCTGCCTACGCGCGCAGCTCGAGATTCTGGGGATCATAGGGCGATTCGGGCAACACCGTGGCACGCTTGCGCTCGCCGAGGATCTCGATCTCGAGCTCCGTGCCGACGGCGCTCCACTCAGGCTGCACATAGCCGATCGCAAGGCTCTTGCGCAACGCATGCCCGTACGCGCCCGAGGTGGTGCGCCCGACCATGCCCCCGCCCGGCGCGAACAGCGGCTCGTTGCCGAGCGGATCGGCACCGATCACGTCGTGCACCTCGAGGGTCGCGAAGTGATTGGGGATGCCGTGCGCCTGCTGGCGCGCAAGGGCCTCGCGGCCGATAAATTGCGGCTTCTGCATGCGCACGAAGCGCTCCAGACCGGCCTCGAAGGGCGTGTAGTCGCGCGTGAGGTCGCTGCCCCACATCCGGTAGGACTTCTCCAGGCGCAGCGATTCCATCGCGCGCATGCCCACCATGCCGATGCCGAACTCGGCCCCTGCGTCGAAGAGCGCGCTGAAGAGATGGTGCGCGTATTCGATCGGGAAGTGCAGCTCCCAGCCGAGCGCGCCTACGAAATTGACGCGCAGCGCATACACGCTGGTGGCGAGTCCCACCTCGATCACCTGGGCTGAGAGCCACGGAAAGGCGTCGTTGTCGAGTGACACCGGCGTGAGCTTGGCGAGCACGCGCCGCGACTGCGGACCCGCGAGCACGAAGCAGCCGCGCGCGCCAGTGATGTTGCGCAATGACACCGAGCCGTCCGCGGGCAGGCGCTTCTGCAGATAATCGCTGTCGTAGCGCTCGGCGGCGCCGGCGCTCACCACATAGAAAGAGTCGGGCGACAGCTTGGTGATGGTGAACTCGGAGCGAATCCCGCCGCGGGGCGTCAATGCATGCGACAGCGCCATGCGCCCGATCTTCACGGGCACCTTGTTCGCGACGAGGCCGTTCAGCCACGCCTCCGCGCCCGGCCCGCTGACCTCGTGCTTGGTGAAGGGTGTCAGATCGATCACGCCGACTCGGGTGCGCATCAAACGCACTTCGTTGCCGACGTGCTCGAAGTAGTTGGTGCGGTGGAAGCTCCAGCGATCCACGCGCTCGACGCCCTGCGGCGCGAACCAGTTGGCGCGCTCCCAGCCGTAGCGCTGACCCCACACCGCACCCATTCTATCGAGGCGGTCATAGACCGGACTCGTCTTGGCGGGACGCGCCTCCGGGCGCTCCTCATCGGGGTAGTGGATCGTGAAGACGTTGCGATAGGTCTCCTCGTTCTTCGGAATCAGATAGTTTCGGCCGGCGTAGGCGCCGAAGCGACGCGGATCCACCGCCAGCATGTCGATTCCGGGCTCGCCCTCCGTGATCCACTCGGCGAGCTGCCAGCCGGAGCCGCCCGCGGCGGTGATGCCGAAGCTGTGGCCTTCGTTGAGCCACAGATTGCGCACGTTCCAGGCGGGGCCGATGAGCGCATTGCCATCCGGCGTGTACGCGATGGGGCCGTTGACGATATCCTTGATGCCGCAGTTCTCGAGCGCGGGCACGCGGCGCATGGCCGCCTGCACGTGCGGCAGCAGCCGCTCGAGATCGCCTTGGAAGAGACTCTTGCCGAACCAGTCGGGCACGCCGTCGGCAAAGCGTGCCGGGGCGCCGTGCTCGTAGGGGCCGAGGATCCAGCCCATGCGCTCCTCGCGCAGGTAATAGGACTTGTCCGGCTCGCGCATCACCGGCAGCTCGCGCCCGCCACCGCGGCGATAAGCCTCGAGCTCAGGTGAAACGTCGTAGACGATGTATTGATGCTCGACAGGAATGCAGGGAATGTCGAGGCCGACGAGGCGGCCGCTCTGACGCGCGTAATTGCCAGTCGCAAACACGACGTGCTCGGCGATGATGTCGCCCTTGGGAGTGCGCACGCGCCACTCGCCGCTCGCGGTACGCTCGAGCGCGGTCATCTCGGTGTGCTCGTAGATCTCGGCGCCACTGGCGCGCGCACCCTTGCGCAACGCCATCGTCAGATCGGCGGGCGCAATGTGGCCATCCTGGGGGTGATAGAGCGCGCCGATCACCGCGGGCGTGTCCTCGGTGCCGCCTAGCTCCATCAGCGGCCAGAGCTCACGGACTTCACGCGGACTGATGACGCGGAACGGCACTCCGATGGTGTTCGCCGTGCCGCAGTAGTGCTGGTACTCATCCATGCGGTCCTTGCACGTGGCCAGGCGCAGATTGCCGGTCACGCGGAAGCTCACGTCCTGACCCGTCTCGGCGGGCAGCCGCTTGTAGAGATCGATGGAGTACTTGTGCAGCTGGCCGACGGTGTAGCTCATGTTGAAGAGCGGCAGCAGGCCCGCCGCATGCCAGGTGGAGCCCGCGGTCAATTCCGCGCGCTCGATCAGCACCACGTCCGACCAGCCCTTCTTGGTCAGGTGATAGAGCGTGCTGACGCCGACCGCCCCGCCGCCGACCACGACCGCACGAGCATGGGTTCTCACCTGCCGACTCCTTACCCTGCGCCCACCGGGTGAGGGTCTAGTCTAAGGGCGCACCGGGCCTGCGGGTGGCGAAAAGCGACGGGCTTGGCCCCGCGAGCGACGCCTCAGAACTGCGCCGGCCAGTCATCAGGCCTGTGATCAGACGGGGACCGCGAGCTCGCGTGCCGCAGCCGCGAGCAGCAGCGCCGCATACGGCGCGAACGAGCGGGCCACTTCGATATGGAATATGTCGCTCGCCGTCCGCCACAGGACGATCTCGGCCTTGTTGAGCACCGTGCGCGTGCACATGTGCACGGGGAATGCGCTCACGTCGAGATCGAGCGGACAGCCGGTATTCACCGCGGCCGCCGCGTTTGGACCGCTCACCTGCAGTGCCACTTGACGGTGACTCACATCGACGAGGGAATGGGGCAGGTCGCGCAAGGCCTGTGCGAGCACTTCGGGGATCTCGCTTCCGGTGCTCGCGGTATCGAGCAGCAATTGCTCATCCGGACCGAGCCAGAGCGCCGCACGGCTGCCGCGCACAGCGGCCCGGCATGCGACCAGGGAAAGCGGCACGTCGAGTGCCGCGCCGGCCTGAACGAGGCTGGCCTGCGGCCCGCGCAGGACGTAGCGTGAGGCGGGCAGCAGCATGCGCATGAGAGCGCTCTCCACCACCTCGACCGGCGAGCGTGCCGCGCGGACATCACCCATGCAGTCGCTTCCCCTCAGGATCGTAGAACACCGGTGCAACGATCCGCACTGGGACCGTGCGTCCGGACAGCGGCACGTACACGGTCTGATCCAGGCGCGCCCGGCCTCCAGCGACCAGCGCGAGCGCGATGGAGCGCTCGAGGTTTGCGCTGTAGTAGGCAGAGGTGACATGGCCGATTGGACGCTGCGGGGCTTGTCGCGTGTCGCGCTCCATGATCTGGGCACCCTCCTCGATGACCAGCCGTGGATCCGTTGTGAGCAACCCAACCAGTTGCTTGCGTCCGGAAGCGTTGAGCGCGGGCTTCTGCAGTGAGCGCTTGCCCACGAAATCGCTCTTCTTGCGGCTTATCGCCCAGCCGAGACCGACATCGTCCGCGGTCACGGTGCCATCGGTCTCCTGCCCGACGATGATGTAGCCCTTCTCGGCGCGCAGTACGTGCATTGATTCGGTGCCGTAGACAGTCATGCCGTGCGATTGACCTGCCGCGACGAGTGCTTCCCAGACAGCGGGGCCGAAGTCGGCCGGCACGTTTATCTCGAAGCCGAGCTCGCCGGTGAAGCTGACGCGAAACAGGAGCATCGGCACACCGCAGATGCGACCGCGCGCGACGCTCATATGCGCCAGCGCCTCGGGCCCCACATCTATTTCCTCGACGAGCCCTTGCAGCACGCGCCGCGAGTTCGGGCCCTGTAGCGCGATGACGGCCCACTGCTCGGTGACCGACGTGAGCCAGACACTCAGATCCGGCCACTCCGTCTGCAGGTAGTCCTCCATCGTCGCGAGCACTCGGGCCGCCCCACCGGTCGTGGTCGTGACGTGGAAGCGATCGCTGGCGGTGCGGGCCACGACGCCGTCATCGAGCACGAAGCCATCCTCACGCAGCAGCACACCATAGCGGCAGCGCCCGACGGCGAGGCTGTCGAAGCTGTTGGCATACATGCGGTTCATGAACGCCACGGCGTCGCGACCCACCACTTCGATCTTTCCGAGGGTGGACGCATCGAAGAGCCCGCAGGCGCTGCGCACCGCGCGGCACTCGCGCGCGACGGCGGCGTGCAGGTCCTCGCGCCTGCGCGGGAAGTAGCGCGCGCGCTTCCAGAGACCCACGTCTTCAAACACGGCCCCGTGGCGCACGGCGCAGTCATGCAGTGGTGTGATGCGGACGGGATCGAACAGCTCGCCGCGATCCAGACCGGCGAAGGCGCCGAAGCTTATGGGCGTGTAGGGCGCGCGGAACGTCGTGAGGCCGACCTGCGGCATCGATCTGTCGAGCGCGCGCGCAACGATGCCGAGCGCATTGAGGTTGGAGGTCTTGCCCTGGTCGGTTGCCATGCCCGTGGTGGTGTAGCGCTTGACGTGCTCGATCGAGCGAAAGCCCTCGCGTGTGGCAAGCGCGAGGTCGCGCACGGTCACATCGTTCTGGAAGTCGACGAAGGCCTTGCCCCGATTCGCGGCGCGCGCCGCCGCCCCGGCGAGGCTCACCCGCTCGACAGGCGCAGCAGCCGGCGCCCGCGCAGTCGCGCTCGCATCGCGATCCGCTCCCCGCGCCGCGCTCGAAAGGCCGGCCGCCCGTGCCGCTGCCGCTCCGGCACGCATGCCGTCCTGCACGCAAGCGTCGAGCTCCGTTAGACCGCGGCATGCGCCCGCGCAGCGTACGCGCTCGGCGGGCTCTGCCGGGAGAAAGGCACCTGAGCCCTCGTCCCAGGCGAGCTTGCCGCGAGATTGCGAGAACAGGTGAACGCTCGGCGTGGCACCGCCCGATATCAGCACCAGATCGCAGGCCACCGTGTGCGCGTGAGGGCGCGCGCCCGCTGCCTGCGGCTGCTCCAGTCGGATTTCCTTCACATGCAGCCGGCCACGCGTGCCGACCACATTCATCTGTAGCTCTACGTTGAGACCGGCACGGCGCGCCGCTTCGGGCAACGCGCCTGTTGCTCGTGCACGCTGATCGGCGATTACGACGATGGCGGCTCCGGCTGCGTGCAGATCGAGCGCTGCGCGATAGCCCTCGTCGCACGCGGTGACCACCACGACCCGCCGCCCCGGCAAGACGCCGTAACGATGCAGGAAGGTACGCGCGGCGCCTGCGAGCATCACGCCCGGGCGGTCGTTGCCGGGAAACACGAGCGGCCGCTCGATCGCGCCCGCCGCGAGGACGACCTCGCGGGCGCGCACTTGCCATTGCCGCTCGCGCGGCAGGTGCCCAGGCGGTGCCCACAGATGCTCCGTCACCCGCTCGTTGAGCGCGACGAGATTGTGGGGGAAGTAGCCGAAGGCGGTCGTGCGCGGCAGCAGCAGTACCCGCGCGCTGCGCGCGAGCTCCGCGGTGACCTCGGCGAGCCACGTGTGCGTGGGCTTGCCTGCAATCTGCGCCTGCGCTGCGGCCTCGGGCTCGGACAGCAGCGAGCCGCCGAGTTCGGGTTGCTCGTCGCAGAGGATTACGCGTGCGCCGCACTGCGCCGCGCTGTGCGCCGCCGCGAGACCTGCGGCACCGGCGCCGACCACCAGCACGTCGCAGTGCGCGTAGCGATTCGCGTAGCGGTCCGGATCGGGCAGGCGCGGCGAGCGCCCGAGGCCGGCCGCCGCGCGGATGTAGGGCTCATAAAGCGAGCGCCATGCGCCGCGCGGCCACATGAAGGTCTTGTAGTAGAAGCCTGCCGGTATGAAGCGTGAAAGCAGATCGTTAACCGCGCCACAGTCGAATGCGAGGCTCGGCCAGCGGTTCTGGCTCAGCGCCTCGAGTCCGTCGTAGAGCTCAACCTGGGTTGCGCGCAGATTGGGAGTGCAGCGGGCCGCATCGCGGCGCACGGCAACGAGGGCGTTGGGCTCCTCGGAGCCGGCGGCCATGATGCCGCGCGGTCGATGATATTTGAACGAGCGGCCGATGAGGTGCACGCCGTTTGCGAGCAACGCGGAGGCGAGCGTGTCACCCTGCAGGCCGTCGTACGTCCTGCCATCGAAACGAAACCGCAGCGGTCGGGTGCGATCGATACGGCCGCCAGCAGCAAGGCGCAAGCCCCCGCTCATCCGCGTTGCCCTGGCGCGCGCGGTCCCGGCGGCGGCTCCCCGATACGGTAGGTCGCCGCGAACTGATCCGTCGTGGTGTCGCGCAATGCATTGAAGAAGCGGCCGCAGCCGTGCGTGTGCCGCCAGCGCTCGGCATGCAGACCCTTGAGATTGTCACGGCTGTACAGAAAGTCTGACCAGCCCTGATCGGTCACCTCGGCGCCACCCGAGGGTCGCGTGAGGTGTGCCTGTCCGCCGTAGACGAATTCGACCTCGGGGCGCTCACCGCAATAGGGGCAGGCGATCAGCAGCATAGGAGCGCTCAGTGCGCGACCGCGGCGGCCGCCGCCTCGTCGATCAGATAGCCGTCGCGGAAGCGCTCGATCGTGAAGGGCGCATTGATCGGATGCGGCTCATCGCGTGCGATCGTCCAGGCGAAGACATGCGCGGAGCCCGGTGTCGCCTTGAATCCTCCGGTTCCCCAGCCGCAATTGACGTAGAGACCCGGCACCGGAGTCTTCGCGATGATCGGTGAGCGGTCCGGAGTCACATCCACGATCCCACCCCACATGCGCAGCATGCGGAGACGCCGAAAGAGCGGGAAGAGCTCGCAGATCGCGGCAAGCGCATGAGCAGTGATGTGCAGTGCTCCGCGCTGCGTGTAGGAGGTATAGGCATCCATGCCCGCGCCGATGACCAGCTCGCCCTTGTCCGATTGGCTGATGTAGGCGTGAATGGTGTTCGACATCACCACGCACGGGAAGATCGGCTTCACGGGCTCGGACACGAGCGCCTGCAGCGGGAAGCTTTCGAGCGGCAGGCGCACGCCTGCCATTCTCATGATGACGCTCGTGTGCCCCGCAGCGGCGACCCCGAGCTTCGGTGTGCGAATGAGTCCGCGGCTCGTCTCCACTGCCTCGATGTGCCCGCGGGCATCGCGACGGATGCCGGTCACTTCGCAGTTCTCGATGATATCGACGCCCAGGGCGTCGGCGGCTCGGGCGTAGCCCCAGGCGACGGCGTCGTGCCGCGCGGTTCCTCCGCGCCGCTGCAACGTGGCGCCGAGGAGCGGATAACGCATGTCGCCTGTATTCAGCACCGGACAGAACTCGCGCGCCTCTCGGGGCGTCAGCCATTCGCTCTCGATGCCGTTGGCGCGATTGGCGTGTACGTGGCGCATGCACACCTGCACGTCGTGCACCGTATGCGCGAGCATCATCACCCCGCGGGGTGAGAACATGACGTTGTAGTTGAGTACCTGCGCGAGATCCTGCCACAGCTGCAAGGCGTGGTCGTAGAGCGCGGCGCTCTCATCGAACAGATAGTTGGAGCGGATGATGGTGGTGTTGCGGCCGGTATTGCCACCACCGATCCAGCCTTTCTCCAGCACGGCAATGCGGGTGAGGCCGTGCTCCTTCGCCAGGTAGTAGGCCGCGCCGAGCCCGTGGCCGCCGCCGCCGCAGATCACGGCGTCGTAGGCGGGCTTGGGATCCGGACTACGCCATTGCGGGCTCCAGCCGCGCTGGCCGGTGAGGCCGCGCCGAAGGAGGGCGAGCGCGGAGAAGCGTTGCACGGTCAGATTCTCGAGAGGACCCCGATCTTCAGCTCATGATGCGGCCCGGTGAGGGCGTGGACGAGCACGCGTGCGTCGCCGTGCTTGAATGGGGGCGACACGTGGAGGCTGGCTCCAGGTGTTTGAGTCAAGCCGGACGAGAGAAACCGTCAGGAGGGCGGGGGAATCAGTTCTATATGTGCAGAATGGCCGTGCGCCCGTGCGAGCCTCTCGTCGCAAGTGACGAGGGGTGCCTCGAGTACCTCGGCGAGCGCGACATACGCCGCGTCATAGGCAGACATCGCCGCCCGAAGCTCCCAAATGCGCCCCAGCAGCCAGCCATGAGCGTGATGCTCGATGACCATGTCGCGAAAATCCGTCAATGCCTGTTCCGCACGCGCCACTGACAGCTCGCGCGACTGCAACAAGCGCCGCAGCACCTGAGTGACCTCGATCTCGATCAGATGGGGCGCATGCAACCGCTCACTGGCATTCAGTACGCGCCCCGCAATGCGCTCTGCGCGCTCGGTCCGCACCACGAGCTCAACCGCCGCAGATGCATCCAGGACAATCAACGGGCATCGCGCTCTTCGCGAAGTACCTGAGTGGGTGATGACTTGCCAGAGTAGCGCTCACGCTGACTCAAGCGTGCCAGTAACTCCTCAGCGCTCGGCTGCTCGGCTATCTTGCGCACTTCGCGGATCAGAAAGTCGGACAGGGACAAGCCCGCAAGCGCCGCACGGGACTTGAGCTGGCGGTGGAGGGCGTCCGGTACATGACGCAATTGAATCATTTTCGCCATGCCTTCAATATATCACATGTCCATCACATGTTAATATGTGAATCACATGTTAACTTGCCAGAACGAGAACCGTGGCTTATTCGGCGGCATATCGGCAGATCGGCTTCTCACATTACAATGGACAGGTACGAGCAGTGCGCGTTCGCCGCCGTCGCCTCGGGAGGCGATGTGCTTCGCTGGCGCGCACTGTGATGAGGATGTCATGCGCGATGTCGTAACGGCCGTCATCAACTACACGGCTCCAATGGCCGAGACACCGCGCTATCACGCCTGCGATCACTCGCGCGATGTGCACGTGCTCGATCCACGGATGATGGAGATCGAGAACGTGCGCGCACGTGCGCAATCGCCTGGGCTCAAGGAGGACGGCTTCACGCTCGTGAAGCACACCTCGCGGGTGAGCAACTTCCTGGACGCCGACGAGTTGCGGCGCGTCTACACGCCCGAGATCGAGCGGCTCTTATGCGAGGTCACCGGTGCGTGTGCGGCGGTGGTCGTGGCGGCTCCATTCGTACGCTTTGCCGAGCGTTCGCCGCTCTCGGGTAAGTTCAACAACTCGATTCCGGCGCGCTTCGTGCACATCGACTACAGCGAAGCACGCGCCCGCGCGACGGCCGAGCAGTTCTTTCCGCAGGCGCACGGTCGGCCTGCGCGCCTCGGACGCTTCGCGCACTACAACATCTGGCGCGTACTGTCGGCGCCGCCGCAGGACGTGCCGCTCGCCGTCTGCAGCGCGCGCACCGTGGCCGACGCCGACCTGCTGCCGGCATTGGCCGTGTTCGATTTTCCCGGCGTCCCTGAGCGCACGGCGGAGAGTCTCGTGCTGCGTCACAATCCGTCGCACCGCTGGAATTATTTCCGTGACATGACACCCGATGAGGCGCTGATCTTCGTGACCAAGGAGTCCGATCCGCTGCGCGCGCACCACGTGCCGCACAGCGCCTTCGACGATCCTGGGTGCTCGGCCGCTGCGCAGCCGCGCTCGAGCATCGAGATTCGCGCAGTCGCCTATTACACCGACTGAAGGCTGCCGGCCGTTGACGGGGGAGAGTTTCGATTACGTGATCGTCGGAGCGGGCTCTGCGGGCTGTGTGCTTGCGGACCGGCTCACGGAGGACGGCCGCTACAGCGTGCTGCTGCTCGAGTACGGCGGCTCGGACCGCTCGATGCTCATCCAGATGCCGGCGGCACTGTCCATGCCGATGAACATGCCGCGGTACGACTGGCGCTATTTTTCGGAGCCCGAGCCGCGACTCAGCGGACGCCGGCTGCACACGCCGCGCGGCAAGGTGCTCGGCGGCTCATCTTCGGTCAATGGGCTCGTGTACGTGCGTGGTAATGCGTTCGATTTTGAGCGCTGGGAAGAGCAGGGCGCGGCAGGCTGGGGTTATCGCAACGTGCTGCCGTACTTCCGCCGCGCGGAGCAGTGGATCGGAGGGGCAGACGAGTACCGGGGAGGCGATGGCAAGCTGCACACGCGCTACGGACTGCTGACGAACCCGCTGCACCAAGCCTGGCTCGAAGCCGGACGTGAGGCGGGCTATCCGCAGTGCGCTGATGTGAACGGCTTTCAGCAGGAAGGCTTTGGTCGCATGGCCATGACCGTGCGCGAGGGCCGGCGCTGCAGTGCCTCCGATGCTTACTTGCGAGGGGCGCGCCGCCGACGCAACCTCGCGGTGCGTACGCACGCACTAGCGACGCAGATCGTGTTCGACGGACGACGCGCCAGCGCCGTCCGGTACCGGAGGGGCGATGCCGAGCACCTCGTCCGTGCGGTACGCGAGGTGATCGTCAGTGCGGGATCGATCAACTCACCGCAACTGCTCAAGCTCTCCGGAGTCGGCCCGGGGCCCGAACTCACTGCGCTGGGCATTCCGGTCGTGCATGAGCTGCGCGGTGTCGGCGAGAACCTGCAGGATCACCTGGAATTTTATTTTCAGGTCGCATGCACTCAGCCGATCACACTCTACGCCCACACGAGCCGGTGGCGGCGGGCCGCGGTTGGGTTGCGCTGGATGCTGCGCAAGGACGGCCTGGGCTCGAGCAATCATTTCGAGACCTGCGGCTTCATTCGCAGCCGCGCCGGCGAGCGCTATCCGGACATCCAGTATCACTTCTTGCCCATGGCGGTGAGCTACGACGGCTCATCCCTGGCACACGAGCATGGCTTTCAGGCGCACGTAGGGCCCATGCGCTCGAAGAGCCGCGGCTGGGTGCGTCTTGCATCTGCCGACGCGCGCGATAAGCCCAAGATCTTCTTCAACTATATGTCGCATCCGGATGACTGGGTGGAGATGCGCGCGTGCGTGCGCCTGACGCGCGAGCTATTTGCGCAGACAGCCTTTGATCCCTACCGGGGACGCGAGCTCTCCCCGGGGCCGGACGTGCAGACGGACCAGCAGATCGATGATTTCATCCGCGAGCGGGTGGAAAGCGCCTACCACCCCTCGTGCAGCTGCAAGATGGGCAGTCACGCGGATCCCTTCGCGGTCGTCGATTGCGAAACACGTGTCATCGGTCTCGAGGCTCTGCGCGTCGTGGATTCATCGATCATGCCGGTGATCACCAACGGCAACTTGAATGCGCCCACGATCATGCTGGCGGAGAAGGCGGCGGATCACATTCGCGGCAGGCCGCCGCTACCCGCGCCGGAGGTGGCGCACTACGTTGCGCCCAACTGGAGGACCGCGCAGAGGTAGGGCGTTCGTGTGGCGTTGCCACCCTAACGGCTGATCCTCGAACAAACGATTCGGAGATCAAGACTTGGGCGCAGCCGGCAGGAATCGCTAGCTGGGCGTATGTCCGGACTCGGCAATGTCCGGTGTCTCGCAACCGCATTCCACACGGTTTCTGCCCATTTGTTTCGCTCTGTAAAGCGCTTCGTCGGCCCGAGCGAAGGTTTGGTTGATGGTCTCACCGGACCTGTATTGAGCGACTCCGATCGATACAGTTAGTTGATCCATCGAACGCGGAAGGGGAATGTGTAGCATGCTGATTCGATCGCGCAGTCGCTCTGCGTCGAGCACCGCACCCGACAACGCAGTTTGTGGGAGGATCTGGACGAACTCATCACCGCCATATCGGCCGAAGACATCCGTTGAGCGCAACCCGTTCCGCGCCGCCTGCACGAATGTCTGAAGCACTCGATCTCCGGTCAGGTGGTCGAATTCGTCGTTGTAGCGTTTGAATAGATCGAGGTCGATCACGCAGACGGAGAACGGCTCGCCGGTAGCATCAGCCCGCCGTCTCGAGTCCTGCATTGCGACCAATATGCCACGGCGGTTATGGATTCCGGTCAGGTCGTCCTGGTACACCTTTTGCTCGACATCCTCCATCTTAATATTCATATCGAGAAGGTTGCGTTGGAGTCGCTTCACGCGCCCTCCGAGAAACACGAGCCAGGGAAAGGTCGTCGCAATCACGACGAACTGAAGTATGTCGAGGCGCAGCTCGGCGACGTCATTGTTGTCGCCGTAGCGCCGCCAGATCACCAACGCAAAAGCGGACAACGAGACTAAGCCCAGCACGGCCAGCTTCGCGCCGCTGCAGCGAAGCATGCCAAACATCAACGCGATGAAAAAGCACGGGGTAAAGACAAGCCGACTCTCCGGTGCGCGGTAGAACACAAACAGCATCGTAGACACGGCCGCGAGAACCTGGACCACGGTCAAGCTCGGGTCCGGAAACCGCAGATTGAGCCCCAGGTGAAAAATGAGAAAGAGCCCGAAGATCAGCGTCGCGACGATCGCGCAAGCCTCGAAGAGAGTCTCGCGGTCAACTTTGCCTTCTGCGTGAAAGATGGCCAGCAGGAGCAAGTAAGCGACCGAAAAAATACTGGCCTCCGCGAACCTGCGCAATCGCAAGCGTTGCTTGGGTTCGACGCGCGTCCGTGCCGCGAAAATGGGGTAGAGCATCGATTTGGCGATTTCGTGGCGCACTGTGCTATCCCTCGCTCCCTGGGACGGACCTCGGCTTGCGTCAACGGCGCAGCACTGCTGCTTCGAAAGTCATCGCACTTGTGACGTGACCGACAACGAATTCTCACGCGTTCAAGATTGCCGTGCAAACCTCGCTCTTCGCTCGGCGCGCCAATGGGCCCATCCGCCGCAACGGGCCACCGCACGGCATCTCCCATGATGATCGCGGTGCGTCACGGTTCATCCGCTATCGGCGCAGCAAGATATCATGCCGGCAATAGGAGGTTGAAAATGCCATCTCGTTGTTGGTTCGCTCCCAGCGTTGCATTCTTGCTGGTCACCTCCGTCTCGGCCGCGCCGGTCGTCGGCAACGGCGTCGCTCCGCCGTGCGACCGGGCCTGCATGACCGACATCGTCGATCGCTATCTTGCCGCACTGGTTCGCCACGATCCGGCGGGATTGCCCTTGAACCGCGACGTCAAGTTCACAGAAAACACGGCACGACTCAAGGTCGGCTCCGAAGGACTATGGGTGGGCGCGTCGGAACTGCCGACCGGCTTTCGTATCTATGCCATCGATGTCGATGCGGGCGAAGCAGGCTTCTACGGCGTGATGAAAGAGCGCGGCCGGCCACTGATCATTGCCCTGCGGTTGAAGGTGATTAACGGGCAGGTGACTGAGATCGAGCACGTGCTGGCGCGCGGCCTTCGCGCAGAGGCCGTGACGAATCTGGCAGTTCCTCGCCCCGAGTTCACCACGGTGGTGCCTCCGGCCAACCGTTTGCCGCGCCAGCAGATGATCAACATCGCCGATAGCTATTTCGAGGCGATTGAGCATGCCAACGGCAAACTCGCCCCGTTCGCCGACGATTGTCTGCGCCGAGAGAACGGTATGCAGACCACGCATAATGCGAAGCCGGTGCCATGGCCCGTTCCGCTCGGCTCCAAGCAGGCCGACCAGGCGATGGCCTACATCGGCACGCTGAGCTGCAGCGATCAGCTCGACACACACGTGATGGACTTCATCACCAGGCTTTGGCCGCGGCGCCACGCGATCGTCGACCAGGAACTCGGCCTGGTTGTTTCGTTCCCGATGTTTCAGCACCGCGGAGGATCGGGCACCGTCAAGGTATACCACGTGCCAGGGGTAGACAGCCTGCCGCTGGGTGGATCCTCTTCGAACATGCAGGCCGCAGAAATCTTCAAGATCGATCACGGCCGCATCGTCGCGATCGAGGCAATGGGCGTCTTCCTGCCGTATGGAACGAAGAGCGGATGGGGCGAATAGCCGTTTGTCCCATCCGATCGCCGTAATATGGATGCCGGCTGCGGAGGAACTCGTTCGACACCCCGAATGGCATGCCGCCCCCACCGATCTGTCAGCAGCGGCGCACTTCCAGGCGGACGAACGCACCGTCAGAGTCGACTTGCAGGTCAAATTCAATGGGCTGACAGCAAATCTGACAATCTTCGATGTAGGTGGCGGTGCCGGCACCCGTTTCTACCTGCGTATCGAAGCGCTCGCCGCAGTAAGGGCACTCGATGCGATGAAACGTTGACGCAGGTCCAAGCTCGCGACCCGGTTCACGCCCCGGCTCGAACACAGGCTCCAGGCCATAGAGTGCGTCCACATCGCGCTGCGTTGACGCATTCGAGTCGCCAAGGGTCGGCACCTTATGGGAGCGCGGGCGCTTCATAAGCGTACTATCCTCGCACGCTACTCATCTGCCAACTGAGCGAGGACGAGCTGGCACCTGATCACGGCTCGTCGAACCGATCTGAGTGCGGTCGTCGCCCCGGCTCCTCTTCATGTGGAATTCGGTCCGCCTGCTGAGGGGACTCGAACGCCCAGATCGACGCGTTCGTATTCAGAACCCCAGCTTCGTCAGCGCTTGTAACACGCGAGTGCGCATCGATTCCGATCTCATCGGAAACGCTCGAAGGAAGTCGCCCCGATCGAGAGCAGCATTGCGTCCGCGAACGTTCGTGGCCCACCACTCAGCACGTGCGGCATCGCCTTTGAGCGATTGCGCGGCGGCAGCGATCATCGCGATCAACACGTGTGCGCCGGGCGAGCGCGCGCCGCGCTCAGCCCACTCGGCCGCCTGGACGTCATCGCCCACGAGCATGTGCGTGAACGCCCGAGTTGCCATCATCGCGTAGTAGAGAGGATCGATTGGGCTCAGGCGCATAGCGAGATCGACGTGCATCTGTCCCTCGGAGGCGCGACCCGCGAGAGTCTCCGTCCAGGCCCGGGCATAGATCCCTTGCGCATAGTTCGGACTGATGCTGGTGGCGCGCTCGAGCCAACTGAGGCTGCTGTCGAGGTCCCCATCCAGCCAGTAGCTGCGGCCCATCGTGAAGTTCACGAAGGGGTCGAGGGCGTCGAGTTCGAGCCCACGTTCGGCGGAGCGGCGCGCTGCACGGATCTCCCCGGCGAGATCGTCGGTGTAGCGCATGAATGCCGTCTGGAAGTGGACGAAAGACAGCCCGGCATGAGCACGGGCGAAGCACGGATCCAGAGTAACAGCACGCTGAAACAGCTGCGCGGCGGCTGCGTTGTCCACGCGATTGAAACGGTAGATGTGCTGAAGGCCCAAGTGATAAGCCGACCAGGCATCGAGATCTTCGGGCACGACGAGGCGCGCGAGCGCGGCTTCGTGGATTGGGATGCGGAGATCGAGTGCCATCAGAACTCTGGCCCGAATTTCCTCGCGCATAGCGTGCACATCGTCGATCCGCCCCGAAAAGCGATCGGCCCATACGATGCCTTCGTCGTGGGCATCGACTAGCTCCACGGTGATGACGAGACGCCGGTCCGAGACCTCAAGCGCGCCCCACAGGCAGTAGCGCACGCCCAGCAGCCGCCCGATATCTCTGAATGCAGTATCTGTAGCACTTACGCGGAACGATGACCCACGAGCGGTGATGAACAGCCAGCGCAGGCGCGACAGCTCCGTGATCAGCTCGTCCGGGAGCGCGCTTGCGAGTGCTGCGTAGCGCACTTGATCGCCGACCAGGCGAAACGGCAGCACCGCCAGTGATGGCCGGGCCACTCGCTCCAGGCTGCGGACCAACGACCCGATGTTCTCGGTCACGTTGACATCGCCGCTTTGCGTAGCGACGTGCGTCACGGGGCCCGCGACCGCCTTTACCTCCGCGACGAAGCGAAAGCCGTGGCGGTGGACCGTCTTGATGAATCGCTGCGAACGTCCGTTGTCTCCGAGCGCCTGACGCGCCGATTTGACGCGGCTTGCCACAGCAGCATCGGAGACAACTCTGCCGTCCCAGACCTTTTCGATGATCTCGTCCTTCGAGACGAGCCGGGCATGGTTCTCCACGAGCAGCGCCAGCAGCGCGAAGACCTGTGGCTCGAGGTCGCGCGTTACGCCATCCGCACGCAACTCCAGCGTGGCCAAATCCAGCTCGAAGGGGCCGAACTGGTAGATCATAATTTCTAGAATAGACCCGGCGGATAGCTCTCGCCAATTCTCCAAGTTTTCTCCAGAGAATCTGCAAGCTTTCCAAGAACACCCGTGCCAGTGTTCGCGCAAGGCCCCGGATCGTCCGTGGCCGAACCCTGGAGGAAGATGACATGCCACTCGTGACGATCGACGTGATCAAAGATGTCTTTACCCCTGCGCAGAAGAAGGACCTCATCACCAAAGTGACCCAGGCGATGATCGAGGTGGAAGGTGAGAACATGCGGCCCGTTACCTGGGTCCGCATCAATGAGTTCGAGAGCGGCGATTGGGCAATTGGCGGCAAGGCGCTCCGCGCCTCCGACGTACAGGCTCTAGCGGCGGGTAAAGCGGCATAGGGGTCTTGGCGCACGGCGCGGCGCAGGGCAGCGCCGTGCCGTGCCGTTATTACTCGCGCCGCTGTGAGAGACGAGTCAAGGACGCGCCTCGCGACGCAAATAGCAAGCGTATCGATACGAGGGGAACTCCTCCCCGCCCCCTCTCGGGCCTCGGCTGCGGGCTGATTCAACCCGGCCGAGCCATTTGAGCTAAGCTTCCACCCTTCGAGGCAAGTGAGAAGACCTCAGGCGTGGTCCCGCCGATGACTGAGCCATCCCACATGGTGTTTCTGAGCTACGCCTCGCAGGATGCCGAAGCTGCCCAGAAGATATGCGACGCACTGCGCGCTGCGGGCGTCGAGGTGTTTCTCGATCAGAGCGAGCTGCGCGGCGGGGACGTGTGGGATGAGAAGATCCGGCGCGAGATCCACGACTGCGCGCTCTTCATTCCCGTGATTTCGGCCAACACGGCCTCACGACGCGAAGGCTATTTCCGCCTCGAGTGGGACCTTGCAGATCAGCGTACCCACATGATGGCGCGCAGCCGCGTGTTCGTCGTGCCCGTGTGTCTGGATAGCACCGGCGAAACAGCCGCCGATGTCCCGGAGTCCTTTCGGCGTGTGCAGTGGACGCGCCTGCCGGCAGGCGAGACGCCTCCGGTTTTCGTCGAGCGTGTTCGGCGCCTATTGTTGCCCGAGCCGGCGATAAGCCCCGGAACGCCCGCAAGCACGGCGCCTGCCGCCGCACCGACAATCAGCCAGCCGATCCCGCGATCCGATCGATCAAAGCCAGCCCTGGTCGTGATCGTTGCGGCCGTCCTCGTTGCCACGCTCGCTTACTTCATTGCTGACAAGTTCTGGATCTCAGGACACGGAGCGGCGGCCGCGACCCGGAGCGTGACATCGGCAGAACCTGTATCCCTGAGTCCAGACACGGCCAGGTTTTCCCCGCCGCCGCGCTCGATCGCGGTGCTTCCCTTCGTGAACATGAGTGGAGATAAGGAGCAGGAGTACTTTTCCGAG
>DATJVD010000026.1:0-60432 GCA_035501955.1 Steroidobacteraceae bacterium | reverse complement strand
CGACCAGCTCCGACACGAGGCTGCTGACATTGATGACCGAGCCGCCGGCAGCGCCGGCGCTCGTGTCGCTTGCGACCGAGACGGGGTTCGTCGTCGAGCCCGAATTCGGCGTGCTGCTGGTGATGGTGGTCATGGCAGCGTATCCGGACACAAACGACCGAGGGCGGGTGCCTTGCGGCCCCCGCCCTCTGCCGTCACGAGTAACTTAGACCCGTAGATCATCCAACTCCTTTACGGGAGCTTCTGGAGCAGCGTCAACACGTTCTGCGGAATCGTGTTGGCCTGCGCCACCATCGCCGTGCTCGCCTGCTGCAGGATCTGGGCCTTGGACAGCGCCGAAGTGGCCGACGCGTAGTCCGTATCCTGAATCGTGCTGCGGGCGCTCGTCAGGTTGGTCACGTTCACCGACAGACCCGCCGAGGCGGCCTGGAAGCGGTTCTGATACGCGCCGAGCTGCGCACCGAGTGTCGCGACCTGCTGCAGAGCGGCAGTGAGTGTCGTCAGCGAGGTGTTCGCGGTGCCGACGCTCTGGACGTTGAGGTTCGCAACCGTGGTGCTGATCGCCGTGACGCTGCCGCCCGGAAGACCGGACTCGGTTTCACCGGTGGCGCCGCCGACGGTGTAAGGCGAGGAGCCCGACAGCGTGATCGTGGCGTGCTGGGTGTTGCCCGAGAAGGTGGCGAGGCCGGCCTTGGCAGCCGTCAACGTACCGGCGGTGGAAGTCACCGCGCTCACCGCGATGTCGCGTCCATCGGCGGCCGTCAGTATGAGCTCGTTGCTCGAGTTGACGGTTGCCGTGACACCGGTCGTCGCGCTCACGTCGTTGATGTCCGTGGCGACATTCGCGGCGTCGGTGGCGGCACTGTTGCCGAGCTGACCGGCCGTGATATTCACCTGGATGCCGTTGACCGTGAAGTTGCCGGCATCTGCGGCCGCGCCACCAGTCGGTGCCGCGGCGGCGGTCCAGACGTTGGAATTGGCGGTCGCGACGACGCCCGTGTTCGCCGAGTTGATGGCCTGCGCGATCGAGTAGGCGCTCGCGGAGGTCTGGCCAGCCTCGGCACCGGCGGCTGAAGCGCCGACGTTGTAGGTCTGCGTGCCGACCGTGATGGTCAGGTCACCAGCGCCCAGGGCGGCCGTGGTTCTGCCACCGGTCACTGAGTACGCGCCCAACGCGGTGGTATGCATGTTGGCGATCTGGTTGACCGCGATGCTCTGGCCGGTGTTCGAGCCGATCTGGAAGTTCGCACCCTGGAATGACCCGTCGAGCAGGTTCACGCCGTTGAACTGCGTGTTCTGAGCGACGCTGTCGACGTCCTGCAGGAGCTGCTGGAACTGGGTGTCGAGGTCGGCGCGATCCGTGCCGCTGTTGGTAGCGTTCAGTGACTCGACCGCGAGGCTGCGCATCGTCTGCAGATCATTCGTGATTTCGGTCAATGCGCCCGAGGCGGTCTGTACGAGCGACACGCCGTCGTTCGCATTCTGGATCGCCTGGTTCATGCCGTTGATCTGTGAGGTCATGCCCTGAACGATGGCGTAGCCCGCAGCATCGTCGGCGGCCGTGTTGATGCGCAGGCCGGACGACAGCTGCTGCAACGCCATGGAAAGCTGGCTGCCCGACGTCGTCAGACTGTTCTGCGCGATGAGCGACTCAATGTTCGTGTTAAGGACTAGTGACATTGCCTGTGACTCCTGATGTCGTGGTCAGGCGCCGGACACCAGTCCGTCGCACTGTTAGCGCGGCTTCGGGCCGCCTCCTGTACAGCCCGTTTATCGGTGCGCCGCCCACGAACTTGAATCGCTGCACCACGAATAGGTGAAATTGCCGAGTGCATCACACTACCAACCGCGCGCATCTCTCCGGTCGCTTATCCCAGATAGTTGAAGAGCGACAGCTTCGCGAGCGATGCGTAGGACTCCTGCGCCGCCTGCAGAGCCAGCTCCTCGGTGCTGAGCTGGGTGGTCGCGGCCGCATAGTCCACGTCCGAAAGCTGTGAGATGGAGCTCTGCAGGTTCGTCTGCAGGCTCTGAGCGCTCGACTGCGTGGCGGTGACGGCATTGATACGACCGCCGACGGATGCCTGGACGTTATCGATGTTGTTGATCGCGCCGTCGATCTGCTGGATAGCGCCCCCGAGTTGCGTCGTGATCTGCGCGGGGCTCAATGTCGTAGAAGAGAGCGTCGCGACCAGGCTTGAAAGCGTGCTGAAAGCACTGGCCGTACCCGCCGGTGAAACTGTGAACTGATCGCCAGCCGCAGGCACGCCGCTGACCGTGACCTGCGCACCGTTGAAGTCGATGGCATCACCGCTGGTATAGGTGCCGGAGGCCACCACCACGTTGCTGCTGTTGGTGACCTGGTACTGCGTCGCACTCGTGAAGGAGACGGTGTACGTGTCCGGCACCCAGGAGGCGAGGTCTGTAACACTCCCGCCATCGATCCAGGCGTTGCCGGTGTTGCCTGCGGCAGCGGCCGTCGTGAAGGTGCCGTTACCGGCCGGAATGTTCATGAACACCGAGCTGCCCGAGTCGCCCGCCGAGATACGTTGATTGGCGCTGATCTGAATCTGACTCACGTCCTGCGTGCCCGCATAGGAGACCGAGTTGCCGGCGGTCGAGAAGGGCTGCGCGCTGCTCGCGTAGCCACCGAACAGATAGTTGCCGTTGCTATCGGTGCTGTTGCCGGCGGCGATCAGCTGCTGCAGCAGTTGCTGCAGCTGCGTGGCGATGTCCTGGCGCTGCGTGGAGGTGAGCGATGCGTTATTGGCCTGCACGGCGAGATCGCGTGCACTTTGCAGCACGTTGGTCGCGTTGGTGAGCGCATTCGCCTCGAGCTGCAGGTTGGCGCTCGCCGCGTTGCCGTTGGTCACGTACTGCTGCGAGGCCGAGAGCTCGGTGTTCAGCTGATTCACCTGCGCCATGGCCGCGGGGTTGTCCGCGGCGCTCTGCAACTGCTTGCCGGTCGAGAGCTGGGTCTGCGTCTTCGACAGATCCGACTCGAGCGCCTGCATCTGATTGAGCGCGTTGTCCTGGAACGTGACGGTGGAGATTCTCATGGTCAGCCGTTGGTGATTGCGTTCATCAGCGAGGTGAACATCTGGTTCGAGGCGGAGATCATCTGCGCCATGGCGGAATAGGCCTGCTGGAAGCGCACCATGTTGGCTGCTTCCTCGTCGAGATTGACGCCCGAGACATTGTTGCGGGCGGTCACCGCGTCCTGATTCACGGCCTGCTGCGCGGAGGCGTTCGCCTGCGCCTGCTGCGTGACGACACCGATCTGACTCACCAGATTGTTGGCGGCGCCGCTCACGGAGGTGGTGCCGCCCTCGAGGCTCGAGGCCGCCAGCGCATCGATCATCGCGAAGGCGTTGCTGTTATCGCCGGTGTTGGCGGCGCCATTCTGGCTGACCGTGAATGTATCACCCGCAGCTGGCGAGCCGCTGATCGTCACCTGTGCGCCGGAGAAGCTGATCGGGGAGCCTGCTGCGTAGGTGCCCGAGGCGACCACGACGTTGCTGCTGTTGGTGACTTGATATTGGGTCGCGCTCGTGAAGGAGATCGTATAGGTATCGGGCACCCAGGATGGCGGGTCGGTGATCCCCGGGGCCGCGATGGTGCCGGTGCCGGCGTTGCCCGCGCCCGCCGCCGATTGCACCAGGGAGGCGGCCGCGATCTGCGTCGGGCTCGTCAGCAGCACGGACAATCCGGCAGTGGCCGCGGCCGTGGGACGGATTGCAAAGCTGTCATTATTCGCTGCGGCGCCGCTGACGACGATCGAGAAGCCCGCGGCCTGGAACGGACTCGCGTTCGTGCCGCTACCCGTCATCGTTACGGGCTGTCCCGTCGTCTCATCCTCGAGCTGCCACGAGCCACCGCTGAACTTGAGAATGTAGTCGTCGGCAGTGAGGCTGGCGAGGCTGCCGCGCGTGACGGACAGCGTGGCCGTTCCGGTGTTGTCGTCGTTCGCCAGCGTCTGCACGCCCCCGACCGAGAACATCGCCTGGCCCTGCGCCCCGGTGAGATCCATTCCCGCCTGCTGTTGCTGGTTGACGAGCGTCGCGAGGGCGACGCTGATCTGCCCCAGCGCGTTGCGGGCAGGATCGAGTACCTGAGAGCGTGCGGCCAGCAGCCCGCCGAGCGAGCCGCCGCTGATCTCGCTCGTGACATCCGCGGTCGAGTTGCCGCTCGTGAGCGCGATGTCGCTCAGCGAGGCGTCGTAGGCATTCTGGATGGTCGTGAGCTTCTGTGCGGTGCTGCCGGTGACCAGCGCCTGGCCGCTGCCGATGTAGACATCCAGCTCGCCGTTGCTCTCGCTTGCGGTGTTGACGCTCACGTACTGGCTTAGCTGATCGATGAGCTGGTCGCGCTGATCCATGAGTGAGTTGGGCGTCTGGCCGCTGCCCGCGAGGTCTGCCGCGATCTGGGCGTTCACGGCGGCAATACTGCCGGCGAGCGTATTGATCTGGGCCACATTGCTGCCGATCTGTGATTCGAGATCCGAGCCGTACTGCGCGATCTGTCCATCGTATGAGGTCAGCTGTTGAGCGAGCGCCTGAGCCTGGCTCAGCAAGGCCTGGCGAGCGGCCGTTGAGGTGGGCGTATTGGCTACGGTCTGCACCGCGTTCACGAAGCTCTGCAGGCTCGCGCTCAAGCCGGTGTCCGACGCACTCAACATATTGTCGATCTGCGCTGCCTGAGTCGCGAGCGCATTGAAGCTGGAGTAGCTGGCTTGCGAGGAGCGTACCTGCCGAGCGAGCAGCTCATCATAGGTGCGCGTGATGCCGGCGATCGCAACACCGCTGCCGATGTAGCCCTGCGATGTCGACTGTCCCGGCTGCGGCGTGAAATCTACGTTCTCGACGCTGTAACCCGGCGTGGCGACGTTCGCCACGTTGTTGCTGGCCACATCGAGTGCCTGCTGGAAGGCGAGCAGGCCGGAGACGCTGGTCGAAAGTAGATCGCCCATCCCTCAACCTCTAGAGCGCATCCGTATGTGACGTGATCGGCACGGCGCTCGCGAACTTGAGGCCGCCCGAGAGCGATGCCGGGGCCGACGCCAGAACGTTGCGGATGCTGCCGGCGACCGCGGTGACCTTGCGGGCATAATCGGGATCGGTGGCGTATCCCGCGCGCTGCAAAGCGCCGGCGAAGGCCTGCACGTCACCTCCCGTGTTGAGCGCCGCTGCGTAGCGCGGATTGCCACGCAGCAGGGCGACGTAGTCGTGAAAGCTCTGCGCGGCGCTGCCATAGGCACGAAATGTCGCCGTAGTGCCCACGCTCGCGCCGTTCTGAAACTCCTGGGTGTCGGCCGTGACCCTCGGTCCGCTCCAGGCTGCGCCCGTCTTGACGCCGAACAGATTGTTGCTCGCACGGCCGCGCGCATCCTGCGGCATGTTGAGACCCCAGTTCGTCTCCAGCGCGGCTTGCGCGACCAGATTCACGGGATGGACCCCGAGCTGCTGAGCCGCCTGCGTTGCCTGAGGCCAAACCTCGCGAATGAAGCTCGCCTGCGCGCCGCTCGAGGCGCCGTTTGCGGCGCCGTTCGAAGCGCCATTCGCGGCCGTGGGAGGCGAGGCGGCCGCGGCGCTGGCGCTGCCAGCATGCTGTAATTGTCTGACCAGCATGTCCGCAAGGCCGAGCCCATGGCCGCGGGTGAGCTCGAGGGACAGCTGATCGTCGAACATACCCTGGTACATCTGGGCCTGATCGCTGCCGAAGACCGGATCACGGCCGATCGCATCGCGCATGCTCTTGATCATCATGCGCGCAAAGAGACTCTCGAACTGGCGCGCGACCTGACGGATGGCCGTCGGATCGTCCCTGTGCACGCTCGACTTGAGCTTTTCCAGGCTGGCGAAATCGCCGTAGGCGCGCGTTTCCGGGATGGCGGGGCGGTTCATCGTCGGCCGCCTCAGATGACGACCAGCTCCGCGCGCAGCGCGCCCGCCTCGCGCAAGGCCTCGAGAATCGCAACCAGATCCCCGGGTGCGGCGCCCACCTGGTTGACCGCGCGCACGATCTCATCGAGGTTGACACCCGCCTGAAACACGAACATGCGCGCATCCGACTGCTGGACATCGATGGTGCTGCGCGGCGTCACCACCGTCTGTGCACCGCGGTTGGAGAACGGCTGCGGCTGGCTCACGTCCTGGCGCTCGGTGATCGTCACGGAAAGCGAGCCGTGAGCCACCGCGGCGGCCATCACGCGTACATGCGAGCTGATGACCACCGTTCCGGTACGTGAGTTGACGATGACGCGAGCGGGAGCCTCTCCCGGATCGATCTCGATCGACTCGAGTGTGGAGAGATAGGCAATGCGTTGATTGGGATCCACGGGCGCCGTGACTCGCACGGAGACCGCATCGAGCGCCTCGGCGGTGTTGCCGCCGAGCAGCTTGTTGATCGCCTGCGCGACATGCGCGGCGGTGGTGAAATCCGGCGTGTTGAGATTGAGAGTCAGATGCGGGTCGGCACCAAAGTGAGCCGGCACCTCGCGCTCCACCGTGGCGCCGTTCGGGATGCGGCCGCTGCTCGGCACATTGAGCGAGATACGCGAGCCGTCCTTGCCGTTCACGCCGAAGCCGCTGACGATGACGCTTCCCTGAGCCATCGCGTAGATCTGACCGTCGGCGCCGCGCAGCGGCGTCATGATGAGATCGCCACCACGCAGGCTCGAGGCATTGCCGATCGTACCCACGGTGACATCGATCGTCTGGCCGGCCTTGGCGAAGGGTGGCAGATCGGCCGTCACGGTGACGGCGGCGACGTTCTTCAGCTGCGGGTTGGTGTTCGGCGGCACGGTGACGCCGAATCTCTGCAGCATGTTCTCGATGCTCTGGATGGTGAAGGGTGTCTGCGTGGTCTGATCGCCCGTGCCATCGAGTCCCACGACGAGTCCGTAGCCTACGAGCTGGTTGGTGCGCACGCCGGCGACGGTCGCGATGTCCTTGAGACGATCGGCATGCGCCGGCAGGGCGGCGGCGAGCAGCATGCACAGCATCGAGCCTTGCACGAGCGCCGCGGCGCGCCGCGCGGCGAGCTGCTTGATGCGCGGGGACGAAATCATCAGAACGGCACCCATGGTGAGTTGAAGAAGCGCGACAGCCAGCTCTGCGTATTCACGTCGGCGAGGGCGCCCTTGCCGCTGTAGCTGATGTGGGCGTTCGCGACCCGGTACGAGGGGATCGAGTCGTCCGCGGCGAGATCGATGACGCGAATGACACCCGACAGGCGCACGTACTCCTTGCCCTGATTGAGTCCGATCTGCTTCTCTCCGATGACGTAGAGATAGCCGTTGGGAAGCACTTTGGTCACGGTGACGGTGAGGAAGCCCGAGAGGCTGTTGCTCTGGGCGCTGGCGCCTTCACCGTCGAACTTGGTCTGATTGTTGACGCTGTTCTCCGTGATCGGATTGCCGTTGATGGTCACCGGCTTGCCGATGATGGTCATGCCGGGCATGGCGATGTTCGTCGCCTTGCTGGTGGTCGTCGTGGCGCTCTTCTGGGCCGCCGTTTGCTCGCTGAGCACGATCGTCACGAGATCCCCGACGTGATGCGCGATGGGGTTCTCGGCCAGCACCACCTCACGGCCGGACTGATAAATGGCGCCGTCCGTAGGCGGCGGAACCGGCACCTGCGTCCAGGCGAGGCCATCGTCCACATGCGGCTTAGTGGTCTCGCAGGCGCTCAGCCCCGCGAGGGCGAGACCCACACACACGATCAGCTCGAGAGTGCGCATCGCGGCCCGCTTACATGTTCTGCGTGGCGAATTGCAGCATCTGATCGGTGGTCTCGACCGCACGCGAGTTCATCTCGTAAGCCTGCTGCGTCTCGATCATGTTCACGAGCTCCTCGACCACATCGACGTTGGAGCTCTCCACCGAGCCCTGCACGAGAGTGCCCATGCCATTGAGCCCGGCGTTGGCGGTGACGGCCGTACCGCTCGAGGCGGACTCGACGGCGAGATTGTTGCCAACGTCCTGCAGTCCGGCGGGGTTGATGAAGTCGGCGAGCTGCACTGTGCCGACCGTGGTCGGCGTGGTCTGGCCGGCGAGCTGCACGCTGATCGTGCCATCCGCGCCCACGGTGATGCTCTGTGCGCCCGTCGGTATCGTCACTGCCGGTTGCACCTGATAGCCCTGCGCATTGACCAGCTGTCCCTGGGCGTTCAACTGGAAGCTGCCGTCGCGCGTGTAGGCAATCACCCCGCTCGGTTGCAGCACCTGGAAGAAGCCGCGCCCCTGGATCGCAAGATCAAGCGAGTTGCCGGTGTTGTTGAGGTTGCCCTGCGTGTAGTTCTTCTCGGTGGCGACCACGCGGGTGCCGGTGCCCAGATTGAGGCCCGTTGGCGACTGCGTGTTCTGCGAGGTGTTCGCGCCGACCTGCGACACGTTCTGGTACAGCAGATCATCGAACACCGCCCGACCCTTCTTGAATCCGGTCGTGTTGACGTTGGCGAGATTGTTGGCCGTCACGGTCATCTGTGTTTGCTGTGCGTCGAGGCCGGTCTTCGCGGCCCAGAGTGCGGGTTCCATGGATATCTAGCCTCTTGGTTGAATCGGTATGCGTGGATCTCAGCTCGACTGCAGCAGCTTTGCGGAGGAGGCGCCGTCGTCCTCGGCGGTGTGCAGCGACTTGATCTGCAAATCGAAGCGGCGTGCGAGCTCGATCATGTTGATCAGCGTGCTCGCGATGTTGACGTTGCTCGACTCGAGCACGCCCGAGGACAGCGTGACGCTGGCGTCGGCGGGCGCGGGGTTGCCGTCGTTGGTGCGATACAGGCCGTCGGGCCCACTCGCGATGTCGGAGGTCGCCGGATTGACCAGCTTGATGCGTCCCACCGCCGCGATCGTCAGAGGTGTCTGACCCAGCGGCACGATCGAGACGGTCCCATCGGCAGCGATCGTGGCGGAGCTCGAAGGCGGCAATGTGATCGGGCCGCTGTCGCTCACCACCGGGTGGCCGGTTGCCGTCATGAGCTGGCCGGTTGGATCCACGTGCAGATCGCCAGCGCGTGTGTAGGCTTCGTTGCCCGCGGCATCCTGCACGGCGATGAAGCCGGGACCCTGCACGGCCACGTCGAGCGCATTGCCCGTCGTGACCTGCTCGCCCGCGGTGTCGTTCCAGCCCACTCGCGCATCGGTCGCGTAGACGCGCGAGGCGTAGCCCGGCCCGGTCACCGCACGGCTCTGAAAGGCGGACAGATCGGCCTTGAAGCCGGTCGTGCTCGCGTTGGCGAGATTGTGGTTGACGCCCGCCTGGGCCGCGAGGCTTTCCTTCGCGCCCGACATGGCGACATACAGCGACTTGTCCATGAGTTACCCGACCGCGCGCGGCGCCTCAGCCGCCGCGAATGTTGATGATCGACTGCGTGACTTGATCCTGCGTCTGGATCATCTGCGCATTCGCCTGGAAATCGCGCTGCGCAGTGATCATGTCGACGAGGGCCGCCGTGGTGTCGACGTTCGACTCCTCGAGTGATCCCGACTGGATCGAGCCGTAGCCTGAGGTACCGGCGACGCCGGTGACCGCGGCGCCCGACGCGTTGGTGGCGGACCAAGTCGCGCCGCCCTGCTGCTGCAGACCCTGCGGGTTGGCGAAATTCGCGAGCGCGATCTGGCCGAGGTTGACCGAGTTGCCGTTGGTGAATTGCGCCTGCACGACACCGTCCGAGCTGATATTGATGCCCGTCAACTGCCCCGTGGTGTAGCCGTTCTGTTGCACGGCCGTGACGCCGAAGTTATCGCCGTACTGAGTGGTCTGACTGAAGTCGAAGGTCATGTTCATGGCCGCGGCACCGGTTGCCGGCGTATACGCCGGAAAGGCGACCTGGCCGTTCGCGGGCGCGGTGAGCGCGCCGCTCGAGGAGTAATCGAGTGCCTGCGGCGTGCCGACCGCCGTGCCGTCCACGTAGAGTTGCACGCTCCAGTCGTTAGCGGTCGCACCCTTGATGAAATAGAGCGAGGCCGTGTGGGCCGCCCCCAGCGAATCGTAGACGGTGAGCGAAGTGGTGTCGTTGTAGCTGTTGGGATCGGTCGGGCTGAAGGGGCTATCCGTCGGCTGCGCGGCATTGGCCGGCAGGTTGGCGGTGATCTGCGCGGTGGACGTCGCGAGCGGCGCGCTCTCGTTCGTCGTCAGCGACAGGGGTGAGAGACCGCCCTGATTGAACTTGCCGTTCGCGAGGGGCGGATACACCAGCAGCTGCTGACCTTGCGCGCTGACCACGTCACCGGCGCTGTTCAGCTGAAACTCGCCGTCGCGCGTGTAGTTCTGCGCGCCGTTGTTGCTCACGATGAAGAAGCCGTTGCCACTCACGGCGAGATCCAGATTGTTGCCGGTCGTCTCGATATTGCCCTGCGTGAACTGCTGCGAGACCTCGGATACCGCGACGCCGTTGCCGACCGCGCTGGAGCTCACGCCCGTCTGGGTCGATGCGAACAGATCCGAGAACTCCGTGCGCGAGCCCTTGAAGCCCGTGGTCGCGACGTTCGCGAGATTGTTCGAGGTGACCGAGAGATCCTCGTTGGCGGCGTTGAGGCCCGTCAGGGCTATGTTGAAAGACATGAATCGACCTCCGTAAGAGCTTGTGCGGGATGCTTGGGCGCTACTCGACGCTGACGACCGAGCTCAGCGCGACCGTGCCGTTGACCGTGTTGAGATCGAGCGCCTGCGTTGCAGGGTCGATCGTGACGCTGTTGACCTTGCTGTAGACGAGTGGACTCACTGATTGATTGGCGCCGCCCACCGCCGCCGTGACATTGACGGTGTATTGCCCGGCGGGCGCTGCGCCGCCGGAGCTCGTCGCGCCGTTCCACGTGAAATTCGTCAAGCCCGAGGCCTGCGGCGCGAGATTGAACGCGCTGACGAGCGCGCCGCTCGCATCGCTGATCGAGACCGTGAGACTCCGCGTGCCTGTCGGCGCGCTGACCGCACCGCTCACCGTGCCCCCGGAGGCGAGCGTTGCGATGCTGCCGGGCGCGAGCACCGAGTGGCCGAGCAGCGAAGTGCCGCTCAATACCTGAGCGGACTGCAGGCTCGATGCGAGACCGGAGATGGAGCCCTGCAGGCTCTGCAGGCTCGAGACCTCGCTCAGACCCTCGATCTGCGTCAGGAACTGCGTCGGATCCGTCGGATCGAGCGGGTTCTGATTCTGCATCTGCGCGGTGATGAGCTGCAGAAAGCCGGCCTGACTGATCTGCAGGTTCGACGGCAGGCTCGAGGACTGCGCAGTGCCTGCGCCATTTGCCTGAGCGCTGCTCGCGGCGCCGGCCGCGCCGGCGGTTGCCGCAGGAACCGAGCCGATGGGATTCGTTGACATGCGG
Source organism: Steroidobacteraceae bacterium (assembly GCA_035501955.1). Taxonomy (GTDB): domain Bacteria; phylum Pseudomonadota; class Gammaproteobacteria; order Steroidobacterales; family Steroidobacteraceae; genus JASHUC01. Next base: position 49,112 of record DATJVD010000026.1, on the reverse strand, counting down.
TTGTCCTAGGGAGTGGTTAAAGCGGCCTCAGCTGTTGCCCAGCTTCAAAGTCGCGAGCATGAGCTCCTTGGCGGTGTTCATGACTTCCACGTTGTCCTGATAGGCACGCGAGGCGGAAATCATGTCGGTCATCTCCTCGATGACATTGACGTTCGGCGCATAGACGTTGCCCTGGTCGTCTGCCAGCGGATTGCCCGGATCGTTGCGCACGGTCGGTGCGGCGTTGCTCTCGACGATGCCGCTCACACGCACGGCGGCGCTGCTGCCGGGCATTGCGAGCGAGCCGAGCGCCGCGCGCACCGCCTGAAAGACCGGATGACGCGCCTTGTAGACAGTGGCGGGATCGCCGCTCACGCTGTCGGCGTTCGCGAGGTTGCTCGCCACGGTGTTGAGCCGCACCGATTGCGCGGCGAGACCCGAGCCTGCGACATCGAAGATCTTGAAGGACGACATGGCTGTGCTCCGGAAGCGGCGACTACGAGCCCGTGATGGCGGTCATGAGATCGCGCAGGCGCATTGAAAGAAAGGTGAGAGTCGCCTGATAGCGCACGGTGTTGTCGGCAAAGGCGGCCTGCTCGAGCTGCGCATCCACCGTGTTGCCATCGAGTGAGGGCGCGAGCGGCACGCGATACTTGAGATCCGTGGAGGTTGCGGCCGTGGGGTCGCTGCCGATGTGCTGCGCCGAAGTCGTGGACAGATGCAGCGCGCCGCCCGTATCACCGGCCGCGGCGAGCACCGAGCGAAAATCGATGTCCTGCGCCTTGTAGTTGGGTGTGTCCACATTGGCGAGGTTGTTGGCGAGTACCTCCATGCGACGCGATTGCAGCTGCAATGCGAGCGGATCGAGTCCAAGGTACGCATCCAAGTTGAGCGGCATGATCCACGGCCCTGTCAAAAGAGTGACCTGCCACGGAAAACAGCAATACGCATGCCAGGAGCTCGAGCGGCGAGCCGCAGGCCGTTGTGCGTGCGTGAGTCGTGAATTCGGTTCGGTAGGGGCGGCAATGCTTTGCCGCCGAGGGTCGGTGCGCCGCCGCTGGCGCGCCGCTTGCAACGGTAGGCTCATGAGAAGTGAAGTGACGAAGAACCGACGCTCGCGCGCGCGTGTGGCGCTGCTATTGCTCGCGGGTATGCTGCCCGCGCTGCAAGGCTGGGCGCAGCAGCTGCCTCTGGATGAGCGAACCGAGAGTGTCACGGCGATCCGTGCCGCAGCGGAGTCCTTCATCAGATCCGAGCTACAAGGCACGGCAGGGGTCGTGAACGTCGCCGCGACGATCGACGAGCGGCTGCGCCTGGCGCGCTGCGCCACGGCGTTGCATGCGCAGCTGCCGCCCGGCACGAGTCTGCAGACGCGCGCGATGGTCGCCATCAGCTGCTCATCTCCGGCACGCTGGTCGGTCTACGTGTCCGTGACGGTCGAGCGCGAGATCTCAGTACTCGTGCTGCGGCACGCGGTGCCGCGTGATGCGCGGCTCACGGCAGAGGATGTCAATGTCGAGTCGCGCAGGGTCACCGGCATGGGTGCGGCGTTCCTGGCCGATCCCACGGAACTGCGCGGCCGCAGCGTGCGCCGCACACTGGCAGGGGGGACCACCCTGACCGTGGACATGCTCACCCCGGATTTCGTCGTGCACTCCGGACAGCAGGTGATGCTGCTCGCCGGCAGCGGGCCGATAGAGGTGCGCGCCGCGGGCCGCGCCCTGCAGGATGCGGCGGCCGGTGCGCGGCTGCAGGTGCAGAATCTGAGCTCGATGAAAGTGGTCGAGGGCGTTGCGGAATCCTCCGACACGGTGCGGGTAGCGCAGTGATCGGGGCCGGCGTCGGAAATTTGACGGGAATCGCTCAAGTCACGGCCATTGCGGCCGATGTATGGATGACCAAGGTGGAGGGCATCGAGTGGCAGGGAAACTGAGTGGGGTCGAGCCGGCGAGCACGCCGGCGATCGGAACGGGGGGGCCGGTGGCATCTGCGCCCGGCGCTGCAGGCGCAGCCTCCAATGCTTCCAGTGCTTCCAACGCTTCGGGCACGCCGCAGCAGGTGCAGGCGCAGGCCACCGAGAACGTACACATCACCGATGCGGCGAGCCAGCTCGCCGGGCTCGAGCAGGCGCTGAGCGCCCAGCCGGCCATCGATGCTGGTCGCGTCGCCGAGGTCAGCCGCGCGCTCGCCTCTGGCAGCTATACGATCGACCCGGACCGGATTGCGGCCGGACTGCTGCGCTCGGAGCAGACCCTCGCGCAATTGTCACCCGCCGAAGGTTAAAGCGTGGATCCGACCGCCTGTCGCCAACATCTCGCGCAGCTCATCGCCGAGCAGGTCACGGCACTCGGCGAGCTCGCGGTGCTCCTCGAGCGCGAGCATACGCATCTCCTCGACAACGACGTGGCCGCTCTGGAGACCGCGATCCGCGAGCGCCAGCAATGCGTCTCGCGTCTCGTGCGGGTGGACGATGAGTACCGCACCGTCTGCCGTGGCCTCAATCATTCGACCGACGCGGAAGGCATGGAGCGCCTGCTGCGTTGGTGTGATCCGCAGGGCGAGCTGGCCGCGGCCTGGTCGCAATGCACGACCTCCGCCGCCCGGTGCCGTGCGCTCAATGACCGCAATGGCGCGCTCGTCGGCGCGCGCCTGAAGCATGTCCAGGCGCGACTCGAGCTGCTCATCAAGGGCCGTCGCGACCCGGTGACCTACGGTCGCCACGGCAGCTACGCCGTCGGCCCCGTGGGGCGCGTGGTGGCTACCGAGGCTTAAGTCAAGTGTGACGGGAGTCGCGTCCCTCAAGTCTTGCGCGGTTCGGCCGATACAGCTCTGCAGGAACCGGAGAGCCGACGTGTCCAGCAAGATCAGCGGAGTTGACGGCAGCCGTCCCGCCTCGCTCGAGGCCGGGCGCATCAGTCCGTCCGCACAGAACCCCGCCGGTGGCGCCAGCGCGCTGCCCGCAGACGGCTCGCCCATTCACATCACCGATGCCGCGAGCCAGCTGGCCGCGCTCGAGCAGGCCGTGCGCGAGCTGCCGCCGGTCGATGAGACCCGCGTGGCGGTCATCGGCCTCGCGATCGAGCAGGGGACTTACAAGGTCTCATCCGGCCGCGTCGCCGACAAGCTCATCGAGGTCGAGCACTCCTTGAGCGCCCTGACGGACGAGGATCTCTAGCTCAGCCGAGCGCGTCGCGTAGCGCCAGGATCTCAGCACCCGACTCCTCGAGCAGCAGGCGGCAATCGGCGTGAGTCAATTGCAGACGCGCGACCGCGCGCACGTTCTGCAGCCGCGCCTCGAGCAGCTCTCCCTGATCCTGATGCACGGCGATGAGGCTCGCGGCGAGCAGCACATCGCTGTAGGAGACGACGCCGCGCGGCTCGCGCGCGAAGTCCTCACAGTCGCGCACTGCCTGAACGATCTCCTCGGCCATTCCCCAGTGCTCGAGCAGCGCGACCGCAATTCCCAGGTGCCAGTCGCGCTCGATGGCCTGATAACTGGCGACATCACCGAAGAGCGTGCGATGGCGGCTCGCCCGCGTGAGGATGTACAGACGACCAATGCCGTGGAGCAGCCCGGCGAGCAGCGCCGTGTCAGGGCTCAGGCGGGTGCGGCGGCGCGCGATCACGAAGCACAGGCTCGCCACGAGCACGCTGCGCTGCCAGAGGATCTCCAGCGGCTTCTCGAGCCCGCGCAGCGTGGGCGCCTTGCGCAGCTGCGCCACCGCGAAGGCGATGGTGCTGCTGCGCACCATGTTGAGCCCGACACGCAGGATGGCGGTGCGCACATCGCTCACGGGCTTGCCACTCACGTTCAGCGCCGCGGAATTGGCGAGCTGCAGGAGTCGTGCGGCGAGCACCGGCTCGGCGCCGATCAGGCGTGCCACGCGGTCTGTCGAGACTTCGTCGTCCGCGAGCGCCGCGCGCACACGCGCCACGATCTCGGGGAATCCGGGCAGATCCACCTCGCCGGTGGACAGCTCGGTGGCGAGGGATTGCACGAACAGGAATGCGTCGTGCGCCGGGGTATCAAACGAGCTCGGTGTAGCCAGCGGCGCGTTCATCAGTGACTCGCGTCCCTGCGCCCGCTTCAGCTCTCGCAGCCGAGTGCGTTTTGCATCGCGGCGACTTCCGCGGCCGACTCCGCGATCAGCTTCGTGTAAGCAGTCGCATCGAGCTGCATGCGCTTGCAGGCAGCAACGCCTTGCATGTTGAGCTCGATCGCCTCGGGATGCGCCTGATACGAGACGATCAGATGCGACACCGCGAGCACGTCCGTGAGATCCACCGGTCCGCGGTGATCGCGCGCGAGATCCTCGAATTCGGCAACCGCAGCGACGATCTCGTCGGCCATCTCCCAGTTCTCGAGCACGGCCTTCGCGACGTTCGCGTGCCAATCGCGCACGATCTGCTTGTACACCGGGGTGTTGGCGAACAGCTCCGGGTGCTTGCGGGCACGCGTCAGAATGTACAGCTCACCGACACAGTGCAGCAGCCCGGCGAGCAGAGCGGTATCCGGATTGACTTTGCTGAGCCGGCGGGCGACCACGCTCGACATCGCCGCAACCGTGGCGCTGCGCCGCCAGATCTCCTCGAGCGGCTGCTCGAGTCCCTTGAGGGCATCCACTTTTTTCAGCTGCGACATGGCGAATGCGATCGCGGCGCTGCGCACCATGTTGAAGCCCATGCGTGCGACTGCGGTGCGCAAGTCAGTCACCGTCTTGCCACTGAAGTTGAGTGCCGCGGAGTTGGCGACCTGCATCAGACGCGCCGCGAGTGCGGGCTCGGAGCTCACCACACGCACGACCTTCTCGGGTGTCACGTTGTCATCGGCGAGCGCCTGGCGCACGCGCATGGCGATGTCGGGAAAGCTCGGCAGATCCACCTTGCCCATCGAGAGCTCGCTGGCGAGCGACTGCACGAAGGCAAAGGCCTCGGGATCACCCCGCAGGTTCGCATCGGTCGGCTTGGATTTAGGCGCGGTGCTCATTGGTTGGCAGGAACATTAACAGGCCGGTCTTACTTCCCGCGTGATGTCCATCGCAGCCGAGAGAGCGCACAGCCGCGGGGCGATCTCCGTCAATGGCCGCACTTCCTCCACGGCGCCGAGCGCGACCGCCTCGCCCGGCATGCCCCACACGATGCTCGTCGCCTCGTCCTGCGCCAGCGTGCGGCTGCCGACCGCGTGCATCTCGAGCAGGCCGCGCGCCCCGTCCTTCCCCATACCGGTGAGCAGCACGCCGATGGCGTTGCGCCCGGCGTTCTGCGCTACCGAGCGAAACAGCACGTCGACCGACGGTTTATGCCGGTTGACCGCTGCGCCGTCATCGAGGCTGCAGACGTAGCGCGCGCCGTCCCGAGCGACGAGCAGGTGGCGGTCACCGGGGGCGATGTAGACGTGTCCGGGCACGATCTGCTGACCATCCTGCGCCTCGCACACGGTCAGCGCGCAGTTGGCGTTCATGCGACGCGCGAAGGGTGTGCTGAAGGCCTTGGGAATGTGCTGCGCGATGACGATGCCGGGAGCATCGGCCGGAAGGCTCGCAAGGACCTGCTTGATGGCTTCGGTGCCGCCGGTGGATGCACCGATGGCGATGATGCGCTCGGTCGTGCGCAGTGCCGCGCCGGGGCGCGTCCTCGGCAGGATGGCATCGGCACTGAGGCTCGGGGCGGGCGCGAGCCGCCCCGCATCGAGCGCTCGGACCTTGACGGTAGCGGCGGCCTTGACCTTCTCGATCAGTTCCTGAGTGTAGTCGCGCAGCGTCACGGCAATGTCGATCCTGGGCTTCGACAGATAATCGACCGCACCCAGGGCCAAGGCGTCGAGCGTCACATCCGCGCCGCGATCGGTCAGGGAAGAGACCATCACGACAGGCATCGGTCGCAGGCGCATGAGGTTTCTGAGAAACGTCAGGCCGTCCATCCTCGGCATCTCGATGTCGAGCGTCAGCACGTCGGGGTTCAGCTGTTTGATCTTCTCGCGCGCCAGATGGGCATCGGCGGCGGTGCCGACGACCTCGATGGCGGGGTCGTGCGCGAGCATGTCGGTCAGCAGCTGGCGCACGAGCGCCGAGTCGTCGACGATCAGCACACGAATGCGGCGCTTCGGCGCGGGGGAGGGCGGCATCACTCGAACAGCTCCACCGCACCGCCTTCGCGGTGCCTATCGAGGCTCGCCAGATAGATCTGTTCGCGATCGGCGATGCTGCGGTTCTCGATCGCCCGCAGGCGGCGCACGCGTACGCGCCCGGCGCTGGGGAAATAGATGATCTTGCGCGGCTGCGAGCCGCCCACGTCCTCGGCGGCGACGCGGTAGCCTTCGAGAGTTACGTAGCGGTGAATGAAGTCGATGTTGCGCGCTCCCACATCGGTCATGGAGGTGAGGATGCGTCCGCCGCCGAACAGCTTGACCTCGAGGCGGTTGCGCTGCGCGCCGTGGCTGAGCAGATCGTTGATCAGGTTCTCCATGGCGTAGGAGCCGTAGCGCGTGGCGAGTCCCACGGCCGGATCGAGCCAGGAGTCATCGCTCGAGGCGGGATCCTCCGGCAGCATGAAATGATTCATGCCACCGATGCCGCGGATCGGATCGCGGACGCACGCCGAGACGCAGGACCCGAGCACGGTCGTGATTGCCTCGTCATGGCAGGTGACGTAGTACTCCCCCGGCAGGATCTTCGCCGTCCAGCGCTCGGTCTCGGGTTCCCAGAAGCGCTGCAAGTGCTCGAAGCCCCGCAGCGCAGGCGGCTGCACGGTCTTGGCGGCTCTGTCGAGGAATGCGGTCATGGTCACTCGCGCCGGTAGATCGTCCTGCCGATGAGCGTGTAGCGCTCGGACACCTTGAAGAGGCTCTCGGAGTGGCCCAGGAACAGCAGATCACCGGGCCGCTGCAGTGCCGCAAGGCGGTGGAACAGATCGCGCTGCGTCTCCTTGTCGAAGTAGATGACTGTGTTTCTGCAGAAGATTGCATCCAGCGGTCCCTTCATCGGCAGCTGATGCATCAAATTGAGCTGCCTGAAGGTGACCAGCGCCGGCAGCTCCGGTGCAACGCGGTAGCTTGCGCGTCCGCCGGCCGCTGGCTCAGCGACGAAGAAGCGCGCCAGCCGGCTCGGACCCATGCCGCTCAGACGTTCCGCGGCGTATACGCCGCGGCGCGCGCGCTGCAGCACGTCCGAATCGAGATCCGTGGCGAGGATGCGAATGTCCCAGCGCGCGGGCTCGGCAATCGCCTCGAGCACCGACATGGCGATCGAGTAGGGCTCCTCTCCCGAGGAGCAGCCTGCCGACCAGATGCGCATACGCCGTGCGCCGCGGGGATCGGCCGCGCGCGCTTTGAGCAGCTGCTCGCGCAGATAGTCGAAGTGATGCGGCTCGCGAAAGAATGCCGTGAGATTGGTGGTGATCGCGTTCGTGAACTGCACCAGCTCCGCCGGGTCCGCTTTCAGCAGGCCGCGGTATTCACGAAAGCTCGACAGATTGAGTGCGCGCAGTCGCCGTGACAGCCGCCCGTACACCAGCTCGCGCTTCTGCTCGCTCAGATTGATGCCCGTGAGCTGCTTGATGAGGCGACGCAGCGCCTCGAAATCCTCATCGCTGAAAGCGAACTCGCGCAGACGCTGCGTGGTCGCATCACCGGCCGGTGCGTGCGTCATGGGCAGCGCTCGCGGGCCGCTCAGAACAGCTCGATGCTGCCGCTCGCGAGCTCGGCGCGCGGCGCGTCGCGAGCTTCGGCGCTGCGCTGGCGGGCAGGATCGCGCATCAATGCCGCAAGGTTGACGTGCACCTCGGTGAGCTTCTGCATCAGTAGATCGTGGAACTGTAAGCTCTCGATGCACACCGTGAGCTCGCGCTCCAGCACCTCACGCAGCTGCTCGACCTCCTCGAACCCGCAAGGCGCCGGGCTGCCGGTGCTTCCCGCGTCGCTCGAGGGCAGCCGCGCCGCGCGCGCGCGGAAGGCGAGCGCGAGCGCCATGCGCTCGAGTGCGCCGCCGAGCATCCCGACCGGCGCGTGTGAATCGCGCATCGCGCGCGTCAGCAGCGCGACAGCTGTCTCGAGATGGGTCGCGTGCTTGTTGGATGGCGATGACATGCCTTCATCCGGGCCGCAGCCTGCGATGCGAGCGGGCGCTGGCGCGCCTCCACGGCATCAACCGTGCTTGGCCTTGAACACGCGTACCTGATCGTTGAACTTCGCGGCGACCTTTTCGAGCTGCGCGACCGCCGCGTTGTGGCGCGCTTCGGCGTCATCGGGACCAAGGTGCTTCTGCCGCTCCTCGAAGTCCAGACACTTGAGATACACGTTCACGTCGCCGTCGTACTGCTTCATGGTCTGCATGGCGCTGACCATTTCCTGCTGGCTCGCCTGGGTGCCGTCGGGAATCTTGCTCGGCGGCGGCGGCAGCACGCAGTCGTCGGCACGCGCGGGCGGTGCGGCCATCAGACCGCCGAGCACGGCGACACAGATCAGTAGGGTCGCTTTCATCGTTGCTCCCTTGGTTCAGCTCAGCACCTTGGCGACGGTTGCCAGGAGGCGCTCGGGGTTGAAGGGCTTGACCAGCCAGCCGGTTGCGCCGGCCGCCTTGCCCTCGAGCTTCTTCTCAGTCGTCGCCTCGGTGGTCAGCACGAGCAGCGGTATGCCGCGATAGCTCGGCAAGTTGCGCAGATGACGCACCAGGGTGAGGCCGTCCATCACCGGCATGTTCACGTCGGTGATCACCAGATCGAACTTCTGGCGCTCGGCAATCTGCAGCGCCGTACGTCCGTCGGCGGCCTGATGGACTTCATGTCCGGCACTGGTGAGCGTGATGCCCACCATTTGGCGCATCGCGGCTGAATCATCAACGGCCAGAATACGAGCCATCGTCAGTTCTCCTGAAAGTGAGCCGTGCCGTTGCCGGCAGGTTCAAAACTCTTGCCAATCAGAGTCGTCACCGGGCACGCTGCGGCGCGCATCGGAACGCGCGGGCGCCGCGGCCGCGGGAAGCTCTGTCATGAAGGCCGCCGGCGTCGCGCTCGGCGCCGTCCACGGCCGGCTCGTGCCGCGCCGCTCCGTACGTGAGCTCGCGGCAGATCGCGCCACCGGCGACTTGCGCACCGCTGGCGCGGCGGGCGTCGCCACAAAGCGGTCCGCCAGCCGATAGCGGCCCATCATCTCGTTGAGCTCTCCGGCCTGCTGCGCCATCGCTTGCGAGGCCGCCGTCGCCTGCTCGACCAGTGCCGCGTTCTGTTGCGTGAGCTCGTCCATCTGCACGATGGCGCGATTCACCTGCTCGATGCCGGAGGCCTGCTCGCGCGAAGCCGCCGCGATCTCTGCGACGATGTCGGACACCTTCTTCACCGATGCGACGATCTGCTCGAGGGTCTGCCCGGATTGCGTGACCAGCAGCGAGCCGTCCCCGACCTTGCGCACCGAGTCCTGGATCAGCTCCTTGATCTCCTTGGCGGCGCTCGCCGAGCGGCCGGCAAGGCTGCGCACCTCGCTTGCGACGACCGCGAAGCCGCGCCCCTGCTCACCGGCGCGCGCTGCTTCGACGGCCGCGTTGAGCGCCAGCAGATTGGTCTGGAAGGCGATCTCGTCGATCACCCCAATGATGTCCGCGATGCGCTTCGAGGAGTCGTTGATATCCGTCATGGCGCGCACGGCCTTCGCCACCACCGCGCCGCCTTTCTCGGCCTGATCACGTGCCGCCACCGCGAGCTGATTCGCCTGCCCCGCGTTGTCGGCATTCTGCTTGACGGTCGAGGTCATTTGCTCCATCGAGGACGCGGTCTCCTCGAGCGAGGAGGACTGCTCCTCGGTGCGTTGCGACAGATTGGCATTGCCCTGCGAGATCTCCTCCGCGCCGCGATACACCTCGCTCGCGGCATCCTTCACGCGCGCGACGATCTCGGCCATGTTGTCCGCGAGCTGATTGACACCGCGCGCCAGCACCTCGAAGAAGCCGCTCTTGGCGCCGAGCGGGATGCGCGCGCTGATGTCCCCGTTGAGCACGGCGGCGAGAATGCCCTGCATCTCGCGCTCCACGGCCACCTCGGGCGTGCGGTCGCTCCACTCCATGACCGTGCCGATGCGCTCGCCTTCGCGGCTCAGGACCGGATTGCTCACCGTGCGGAAGCTGCACCCGCCGAGCACGCGGTCCTGTACGACGCTTCCCGACAATGTCTCGAGCATGCGGCGCTGCTGCCCGGGCTCGCTGCACAGCACGTCGAGCGGCGCGCCGCGCAGGTGCGCGGCATCGAAGCCCGGCAGGTTGGTGCGGATCTCGGCCTGAGTGCGCGCGAACATGCTCTCGGCGGCCTCGTTGAGATAGATGACGTGGTGCGAAGCGTCCGCGAGCACCACGCTGGTGGATACTTTGTCGAGTGCCTGGCGGACACGCGTATTCTCTGCAGCCTGCGTGCGCTCGGCTTCGATCTGCTGGCGCAGCTTCGCCTGCATGTCATCGAGCGCCCGCAGCACCTGTCCGGCCTCGTCCGTGCCGCCGACGTGAATGCTGTTGTCGTAGTGCCCGGCGGAGATCGCGTGGAATACCCGCACGGCGTGCGCCATGGGACGCGCGAGCGCACGCGTGATCCACCAGCTCAGCGCGAGCGAGAACGCAAGCACTGCCATGACGATGCCCACGGTCAGGTTGCGCGTGAAGACGGCCCGCGCGGCACGCTTCTCGAGCGCGCTCTTCATGGAGGCATAGCTGACTTGGGACAGCTCCTGCAGCTCGTGCGATGCGGGTATTGCGGCATCGAACACCTGCGCGGCGCTGATCTCCATCTTCTCGGCGTTGACAAGCTTGCTGTTCACCGTGTCGCGAAAGGCACCGAACTCGCGGTGCACCGACTCGATCACCGGCACCACCGCGGCACGCGCCTCCGGCGAGGACCACTGCAGCTCATTTGCCAGCGTGTCGAGATTCTTCACCACGGCACTGCCATAGATCTGGATCGCGATGCGGTCATCGCCGCCCAGATAGCCCTTCACGGCGGCGCCGATTGCGTGTTGACTCAAATTGCTCATGGCGAGCAGTGCATCACTCACGCGCTGCGTGGCCGCGACGATCAGCGCATGCGTGACCGGGTCCGGATCCAGGGTGAGCCCGGAATTCATGGCGACGGTGGTGAACAGATCCTCGATTTGGGCGATGAGCGCATCGTGCTGTTTGAGACTCTCCTCGGGCGAGTCTTTCAGGAGCGCGGACTTGAGAGCCGGCCAGGCCGCCTTGACGCTCTGCCACTGCTGCGCGGCGGCGAAGCGCTCGCCAAGCCGGGCATCGAGCGCGTCGAGCTCCGCGAGCTGCTTATCGATGAGTGCCTCTGCAGCGAAGACGTCCTCGCGGCGGCTCGTGTCGCCGTTCAGGAGCGCATGCGCGCGACTGCGATGACCGGCGATCTGCGCGAGCGCGGCGCCCAGCTTTTGCAGGTAGAGCGCGCCGTCGAGCTCGTTGTCCGCGTGACGCACGACGCCGTCGGTTTCGTTGAGATAGAAGATCGCCAGGAGTCCAGTCGGCACCGCCATGGCGACGACGAGGATCGCAAGCTTCTGCCAGAGCAACAGTCGAGCCAGAAAGCTCATGAAGTGTCTCCCAGACTCGCCAGATCGGTGCCCAGCAGCCGATCGATATCGAGCAGCACGAGCATGCGGTCGGCCACTGGCACGAGCCCGCGTATGTAGTCAGTCATGGTGCGCGCACCGAGCTCGGGCGCCGGGCGTACGTCGCCATCGCTCACGTCCACCACGTCCGAGACGCCATCGACCACAACGCCGAAGTCGCGGCGGGCGCCGTCCGCGAGCACCGAGAGCACGATGATCACGGTCACGGGCGTGTATTCGACGCGCTCGAGGCTCAAACGCATGCGCAGATCCACGATCGGCACGATGGAGCCACGCAGATTGAGGACCCCGAGAACGTGCGCCGGCGCCTGCGGAATCTTGGTCACCACCGACCAGCCGCGTATTTCCTGGACGCGCAGGATGTCGACGCCGTAGGTCTCACTGCCGAGCACGAAGCTCAGCACCTGGTGGGACTTGGCTTCCACGGCGCGCGCTTCGGTCGGGCCGCCCGCTCTCGCGCTCGCCGCCATCGTTTCCGGATTCGCCACCGTCATGTGTTCCACCCTCGGTATCGTGGCCGGCACTGTGTCACGCGGCCGCGCGCAATGCTGTGAGGCGGATCAGACCCGGTAGATCGAGAATCAACGCCACCGAGCCGTCACCCAGGATAGTCGCGCCTGAGACGCCTTCCACGCGCCCGTAGTTGCTCTCCAGAGACTTGATGACTACCTGCTGCTGGCCGAGGAGATCATCGACGAACAGTCCCGCGCGCCGCCCGTCACCCTCCACCACCACGACCAATCCTTCATGCAGCTTGCGCACGCGCGGCTCGACGCCGAAGACCTCGTGCAGACGGATCACCGGCAGATAGCTGCCACGGAAGGCGAACACCTCGCCGCGACCGCTCAGGCGATTGACGTTCTCGGCCTTGAGCTGCAACGACTCGATGATCGAGGTGAGCGGCACGATGTAAGTCTCGCGGCCCACCGCGACCGACTGCCCATCGACGATGGCGAGCGTGAGCGGCAAGGTGATGGTGAAGCGCGAGCCGCGGCCCGGATCGGTTTGCACCTCGATCTTGCCGCCGAGCTCCTTGATGTTGCGCCGTACGACATCCAGCCCGACGCCACGTCCGGAGACGTCGGTCGTCTGCGCGGCCGTCGAGAAGCCCGGCAGAAAGATCAGCTCCGTGACCTGGTCGTCGCTGAAAGCGTCGCTCGCGCCGATGAGACCCCGCTCGCGCGCCTTGGCGAGGATCCGCTCGCGGTCGAGACCCGAGCCATCATCGCTCACCTCGACGGCGATGTTGCCGCCGCGGTGGCAGGCGTGGAGCCGCACCGTGCCTGCGGCGGACTTGCCGGCCGCGGCGCGCAGCGCGGGGCGCTCGATGCCGTGATCGATGCTGTTGCGCACCAGGTGCATCAGCGGATCGCCGATCTTCTCCAGCACGGTCTTGTCGAGCTCGGTCTGCTCGCCGCTCATCTTGAGCTCGATCTGCTTGTCCAGGCGCTGCGCCAGATCGCGCACCATGCGCGGGAAACGGTTGAAGACGAAGCTGATGGGCAGCATGCGCACGCGCATGACGCTCTCCTGCAGCTCGCGCACGTTGCGTTCGAGTTGCGCCAGGCCCGAGCGCAGGCGGTCGGCGGCCGCCCCTTCGATGCCGCGGCCAAGCTGGCGCAGCATGGACTGGGTGATCACGAGCTCACCGACCGTGTTCATGAGCTCGTCGATCTTCTCGACGCTGACGCGAATCGATCCCGAATCAGCGCCGGTCGCTGCAGACTGCGACTCACTGCGTGCACTGCTCGTCGCCGAGGCTGGGCTCTCGAGGACCGCAGCTGCGGCGCGGGTCTGCTCGATCGGTTCGGGCTTCTCGCCCGCTCCGCTCAGACACTCGATCTCCAGATCGCAGTCGCCCGTCGCCCAATCGAAGACCTCGCGGATTGCCGCCTCATCGACGTTGCCCGTGAGCTGCATGCTCCAGGCGCTGTGACAAGCCTGCGGGTCGAGCTCGGGCAGCGCAGGCAGCAGCGACAGATCGGCCTGTACCTCGAGCATCCCCAAGGTCGCAAGCTCGCGCAGCATGCGCAGCGGATCGTTACCGCGTGCGAAGAACTGCGGATAGGGGCGAAACCTGATGCTCCATGAACCACGCGCGGCGGGCGCGGGCGCACTCCCCGGCGCCGGAGGGTCCGAGCTTTTCTGCGCGATGGCGAGCTCGATATCGAACTGCAGATCGGCGACGCGCTGTGCATCGATGGACTGTTTCGCGTGCACGGCACGCAGCATCTCGCGCATCACGTCGACTGACTTAAGCAGCAAATCGGAGATGGCGGCGCTCACCGCCATGCGCTGTGCGCGCAGCTCCTCGAGCAAGGTCTCGAGGCTGTGGGTGAAGGATGTGATCTCGTTGAACCCGAATGTCGCGCCGCCGCCCTTTATCGAGTGCGCGACGCGGAACACCGTATTGATCAGCTCGGGATCGGGCGCCCCGACATCGAGCTTGAGCAGCGCCGCTTCCATCGAGTCGAGCGCTTCCACACTCTCCGCGAAGAAAGCCTCATGGAACTGCGACAGATCGAGGGACACGGCGCGCGCCTCTTCAGCCGGCCGCCGCTGCTGCGGGCGCGCCGAGCAAGCCGCCCAGTCCCAGCAGCCGGCACGCCTCTGCGAAGGCTGCCGAATCGCCGGTGATGCGCACCGCACGCCCGCTCGTGGCGCGATCGCGCACGAACACCGCGAGTAGCTGCATGCTTGCCGTATCGATGCGCCGCACGCGGCGCACGTCCACTGTGACGGCCGTCACAGTCGTGAGCAGCCGCATCAAACGCAGCTTCAGTCCCTCGGCAGCAGCGAGGGTGCACTCACCGGGAAGCGCCAGAGAACGGCGGCGCGGCTTCGCGGTGCGGGCCGGTGGGATTCGTTTTTTCATCGCGACGTCGGGCAGCGGAGTGTGTTGCGACGCACGCCTTCGCTATCGGCGCCGTCGCAGGCGACTTAAGGGCCACACCCGCGTCAAAGAGTGACGCGCGTCTCCTTCCGTCGCTTGCTCTAGGCAGCCGCCGGATGTCTGCGGCCGCTGCGATTGTCAGGTCCATGCAGCCGCGTGACGAGCTCCGCCTCCTGCCGATTGAGGCCGCAACTCGTGATCAGGTCATCGCACGCCGCACCCGCCCGTGCGAGCCGGATAGCGACCTGGTAGTTGGCGGCCGCGCCGGCGCGCTCGTAGCGGGCCTCCCAGCGCTCGCTGAGCGCGGCGACACGCGCCTCGCTCTGCCCGAGCAGCGTCTCCATCCTCTGCAGCTGCTCGAGGACGAGCTGCAGCTGTTTGTCGCTGCGCGCCGCGTCACGCTGCGCGGAGCGCCGCCAGCGGGTAAAGCTGACGGCCGCGATCACGAAGGAGAACACGAGGAACAGGGCGCGTCCTGCGAGCAGCGCCGCATCGAGGGGCACGAGTGACAGATCGAAGGGCAGCACGGACATCAGACAGCTCCCGCACGCTAGGGGCGGCGCGCGTCGGAATCTCGACGCGGCACAACCTCATCCATCAGGGTGCAGAAAGCGTGCCAGTCGGCACCGCCGCCGTCGCGGTCGGAGGCTCCGCAGGCGTGCTTGGCTGCTCTGAGGCGGCGGCACTCGGCAACGGTACCGTGCCCGGCGCATCGGGCTGCGCTCCGGAAGCGGGTTGCGTTCCGGAATCGGGTTGCGCCGCGGGATTGGGCGGCGCCGTGCCGTCGGCCGATAGAATCACGATCACGACGCGGCGATTCGCGTTGCGTCCCGCCGCGGTGTCATTCGACTGGGCGGGCAGGTACTCGCCGTGACCGATGACGGAGAGTCGTTCCGGCTCGAGGCCGTCGTTCGCGAGCAGATGTACGACGCTCGCGGCGCGCGCTGCCGAGAGCTCCCAGTTGGAGGGAAACTCCGCGGTCCGGATCGGTCGACTATCGGTGTAGCCCTCGACGCGGATCGGGTTGGGAAACGGCTTGAGCGCGCCAGCCAGGCGCTCGATGACGCTAGCCGCACCGGAAGAGAGCGCCGCGCGGCCACTCGAAAAGAGGATATCCGTGCGAATCTCGACCTCGATCAGCGAGCTCTTGCGGCGCACGAATACCAGGTTGGCGCGCACCAGATTGTCCATGGCGCGCACCACTTCATTCGCGACGCGCTCGAGCGCTTTGGCGGAGGCAGTCGCACGGGCGGCCTCGCGCGGGTCGACTGCGCTCGTGATCGGCGGGGCAATGGTCTTCAGTGGCACCGGCTGCAGCAACTGGCGCGGCTGACCGGCCATCATCTGCTGCGTGATCGACGACTTCACGTCCGCTCCGGTTCCCACCTGCTTCTCGCCGACCTGAATCGGCTGCTCGGTGCGCGGCGTGCCGCGGAAGGCTGCGAACAAAGCATCCGAGAGCACGCGGTACTTGCCCTCGTTCACGGTGGAGATCGCGTACATCACCACGAAGAATGCGAGCAGCAGCGTGATCAGATCGCCGTAGGGGATCGCCCAGGCTTCATGATTCGCGTGCTCCTCGTGCTTCTTGCGTCTGCGTCCCATAGTGACCTCAGTGCAGATAGCCCTGCAGCTTCGACTCGATGCTGCGCGGGTTCTCGCCCTGCGCGATCGAGATCATGCCCTCGATGATCATCTCGCGGACCTGAGTCTGCGCCTGAATGGCGACTTTGAGCTTCGCCGAGATCGGCAGAAAGAACAGGTTGGCGAGTCCGATGCCGTAGACGGTGGCGGTGAAGGCCGCCGCGATGCCGTGGCCGAGCTTGGAGGGATCGGCCAGATTCTGCATCACCGCCATCAGGCCGAGCACCGCGCCGATGATGCCGAGCGTGGGCGAGTAGATGCCCATGCCCTCGAAGACCTTGGCGCCGAGCGTGTCCGCATGCTCACGCGTGTCGAGCTCGACCTCCATCACGCCGCGGATGGTATCGGGCTCGCTGCCGTCGACCACCAGCTGCAGGGCCTTGCGCACGAAGGCGTCGCCTTCCTGATTCAATACCGGCTCGAGCCCGAGCAGTCCCTGCTTGCGCGCAACGTTGCTCCACTCGACCATCTTGCGGATCATCTGCTCGGGCTGCAGCGCCGGCGGCTTCATGATCCACGGCAGGATGGAGAGCGCGTGCTTCATCACGCCGAGCGGCGTCTGCACGCAGATGGCGGCGATGGTGCCCATGACCACGATCATGAAGGCCGCCGCCGAGACGAGCGCCATCAAGCCGGCGCCCTTCAGGATCGCGCCGACGATGATTGCGAAGAAGGCCAGTATCAGGCCGATGACGCTCAGAACGTCCAGGGGATTGCCTTTCCGACGCGGCGCGCGGCGCTACATTCCCAGGCCCAACAGCAGGGCATCCACGTCCTGCTGGCGCGAGGCGACCTCGCCCTGGGTCACACCGGGTATCGCCGGGCCATGTGCCTGCGTCGCGGGCTGTGCACGCTGTGCAGCCTCTGCGTCCGCTCCAGAGAGTCGTCCGAGCTCGACTAGGGCGTTCTCGAGCTCGCGCACCAGCTCGATCACTCCACGGATGATCTGGCCGGTCAGGTCCTGGTAGCCCTGCGTGAGCAGCACTTCGCCGAGATTCCTGCGGATGAGCTCGGAATCCGCGCGTGCCGCGGGCAGAAAGGCATCCATGCGCTTGAGCATCGTATGGAACTCCCGCAGCTCGATGTTGCGCGCGCGAAAGCGCTTCCACGAGGTCAAGAGTGCCGCCGAGTTTTTCGCGGTGCGCTCGGCTGGGGGCGAGGAGCGCTCGACCAGGTCGAGCGTGCGGTGCGCGGCCTCGTCGGTCATCTTGAGCACGTAGGCGAGGCGCTGCCGCGCATCGGGCATGTCTTTCTCGGCGAAGTCGGCGAGACGCGAGTCCAGGCGGAAGCGGTCGAGCGCCACGTGCAGGTTCGCGGTGAGATCGCGCAGCTCGGAGAACTGTGCGGCCCGGCGCGCATGCACGATATCGTCGAGCGCGGCGAGGAAAGCATCGTCGTCGCCGCGTTTGAGCGCATCGGCCAGGGCCTCGACGCGCGCGCCATACTGGGCTCTTATTGAGGTGGAATCTGACATCGCAGCAGTCTCACTTCTCGCCCGCGCCGAGGATCTTGTCGATCTTCTCTTTGAGCGTCTCGGCATTGAACGGCTTGATGACGTAGCCGCTCACCCCGGCCTGCGCCGCCTCGACGATCTGTTCGCGCTTGGCTTCGGCCGTGAGCATGAGCACCGGAAGCTTGGCGAGCTTGGCATCGGCGCGCACGATCTTCAGCAGCTCGAGGCCCGCCATGTTGGGCATGTTCCAGTCCGTGATCAGGAAGTCGATGCCGCCCGCCTGCAGCAAGGAGAGCGCCGCCTTGCCGTCGTCGGCCTCGATCACGTTCTGATAGCCGAGATCGTGCAGTACGTTCTTGATGATGCGCCGCATGGTCGAGAAATCATCGACCACCAGGAACTTTGCCTTCTTGCTCACCGCCTGCTTCTCCCAGAGCTCATGAAGCGCGCTCGCCGTGCGCGTCGCTCCATTCCGCCAGCCGCGACTTCAGTCGCATGAGCGCCTGTCCGTGCAGCTGACAGACCCGCGACTCCGTCACCTTCAACACCGTGCCGATCTCCTTGAGATTCAGCTCGTCGCTGTAGTAGAGCGACATCACCAGCTTCTCGCGCTCGGGCAGCGTGTCGATCGCGCGCGCCAGCGCCGCGCGAAAGCCCGCATCGGCCGTCTCGCGGAACGGGTCGGCCGAATCCTGTGCCGCCGCCGCATTCACTTCATCGAGACTCGTCAGACGGCAGCTCGCGGCGTCCTGCACGATCGCGTGATACTGATCGAGCGGCACGCCGAGGCGCTCGGCGATCTCGGCATCGCGCGCATCGCGGCCGGTCTCCTTCTCGATGTCGCGCATCACCGCGGCAACCGCGCGTGCCTTGCGATGCACCGAGCGCGGTGCCCAGTCCAGCTTGCGCAAGGCGTCGATCATGGCGCCGCGGATGCGTATTCCGGCATATGTCTCGAAGCTCGCGCCGCGGTTGGCGGTGTAGTTCGCCGCCGCTTCGAGCAGCCCGAGCATTCCGGCCTGGATCAGATCCGCGACGTCCACCGAGGGCGGCAAGCGTCCCGCAAGATGGTAGGCGATGCGTTTCACGAGCTCTGCGTGGCGCGTCACGAGCGCGTCGGCTTCGCCGGCGGCGCGATAGGCGGTGTAGGCTCCGACTACACTCACGGAACGGCCTCCAGGCGCACGGCCGGCCGTTGCACGAGTCGTTCCACGAAGAACTCGAGATTGCCCCGTGGTCCGCCCGGTATCGGCCACTTATCGGCCTGCGCAGCCAGTTTCTTGAACGCCCGGGCAGCAGGACTCGATGGATAGGCGTCCATGACCGGGCGCTGGCCGCGGATGGCGCGCCGCAGGCAGTCGTCCTCCGGTATCTCGCCGACATAATCGAGGACTACATCGAGAAAGCGGGCTGTCACCCGCTCGAAGCGCTGGAAGAGATCCTCGCCCGCCCCCGGCGCGGACACCATGTTGGCGAGCACCCGGAAGCGGTTGACGCCGTGATTGCGGCTCAACACCTTGACGAGGGCGTAGGAGTCGGTGAGCGAGGCGGGCTCATCGCACAGCACGACGAGCACGTGCTGCGCAGCCTGCGACAGCTGTGTCACGCCGTGCGCGATGCCGGCCGCGGTATCCACGATGAGCACATCGAGGCGGGTTGCCAGAGCGCTGAAGGCCTGCACCAGACCGAGATGCGCGGCAGCGTCGAGATTGGCCATGTGCGCCAAGCCGGAAGCTGCCGGGACGACGTGAAAGCCCTGCGGTGTCGCCAGCAGGATCTCATCGAGCGTGCGCTCGCCCGCAAGTACGTGCGCGAGCGTGTAGCGCGGCGAGAGACCGAGGAATACGTCGACGTTGGCGAGACCGAGATCGCCATCGAGCAGTACCACCCGGCGTCCCGCGGTTGCCAGCGCCGCGGCCATGTTGACTGCCACGCTGGTCTTGCCGACGCCGCCCTTGCCGCCGGTCACCGCTATGACCTGTACCGGACGCACGAGCCCGGAGAGCTTGGCTTGATCGACGAGGGACACTTTAGGCGAGCGCATGTGCGACATCTCCGAAACGGCGTTTCAACAGGTCTTCATCGGCAGTGGCGCCACTCGTCTGCGCGAGCTGCACGGCCTGCGAGACGAGCTCGAGTGCACGCGCCGGGCGCAGATCCTCGGGCACGCGCTGCCCTTCGCTCACGTAGGAGATGGGCAGGCGCGAGCGCATCAACACCGAGAGCGCGCCCCCGAGGCTGGCCGCCTCGTCGACTTTCGTGAGCACGCAGGAAGTAGCTTGTGCCGCGGCAAAGCGAGCCACGACCTCGGCGATGGCCGCCGCCTGCGTACTGGCGGCGAGCACCAGCGCCACCTGTAAGTCGCAACCGGTTGCCCCGAGCGTGGCCAGGCGGCCGGCGAGCTGGGCATCCCGCTGGCTGCACCCGGGTGTATCGATGAGCACGAATCGGCGGCCGCCGAGGCGCGCGAGCAGCGCGCTGAGCTCCGAAAGATCCTGCAGTGGATAGACCTCCGCACCGAGCAGTTCACCCAGCGCCTGCAGCTGCTCCTGTGCGCCAAGGCGCTGCGAGTCACCCGCGACGAGCGCGAGATCGCGCGCGCCATGCTGCAGCACCCAGCGCACCGCGAGCTTCGCAAGCGTGGTGGTCTTGCCGACGCCCGTCGGCCCGATGAGAGCAATCGTGCCGCCTTCTTGCAGCCATCTATCGCCCGTTACGAGCACCTGCTGAGCCATGGACGCGATCGCGAGCCGGCGCGCTTCGGTCAGCTCCGCGGTGATGGGGATGTGCGTGACGAACTGCGCGGCAAGGTCCGGCGTGAGACCGACCTCGGTCAGCTCGCGGAGTAGCTGCGCGTGTATGGGGGCGCGGCGCGTGAGATCACTCCAGGAGAGATGCGCGAGCTGCGTCTCGAGCATGCGTCGCAGGCTCTTGAGCTCGTGCTCCATCGACTCCGCGGAGGCGGGGAAGACGGTTGGTGCGCTGCGCGCCACGGTTGGCGGCGGCTCCAACGTGTGCGACTCAAACATTGTCGGCGGTGGCGTTGCCTCCGCGACCGCGGCAGTCGGCTTCTGCGCTGCGGGAGCTGGTTTCTGTGCTGCGGGAGCTGGCCTCTGAGCTGCAAGGGCCTTGTCGGCGGCGGGAGCTGCGACGGGCGCGCTGGCCGATGGCCCCTGCTGGAGGTTATCGGCATCGAAGTCCATCGCTGCGGTGACCTCAACCCCTGACGGAGTGCGGCGCGATGCGAGAATCACGGCATCCGAGCCGAGCTCGGCGCGCACGGCGCGCAGCGCCTGGCGCATGTCGGGAGCCGTATGGCGGGTGATCTTCATGTTGCTAACGTCCCACCGCCGTTACCAGGCGGACCTTGCGATTGTCGGGAATCTCGTTCCAGGCGAGCACGTGCATGCCGGGCACACTCGCGCGGATGAAGCGCGCCAGGGTCTGCCGCAGCTGCGGCGCAACCAGCAGTACCGCGGGCTCGCCGATCAGCTCCTGGCGCTGTGCGCTTTCGGCCAGCCGTTGCTGCAAACGCTCGGCGAGGCCAGGCTCCAGGGCGGCGCCGGATGCATTGGCCACCGTGCCCTGCAGCAGCCGCTCGAGCTCGGGGTCCAGCGTGATGACGGGCAGCTCGCTCGACATGCCGGCGATGTCCTGCACGATCTGCCGCGCGAGGGCGATGCGCACGGCGGCCGTGAGCGCCGCGGGTTCCTGCGTGCGTGGTGCCTGCTCGGCGAGTGTCTCGATGATCGTGCGCATGTTGCGGATCGGAACCCGCTCGGCAAGCAGCGACTGCAGCACCTTGACGAGCACCGCCATCGGCAGCACGCGCGGCACCAGCTCCTCGACGAGCTTCGGAGCGCTCTTGCCGAGTGCGGCAAGCAGATGCTGCACTTCCTCGTGGCCGAGCAGCTCCTGCGCGTGCGACTGCACGATGTGACTGAGGTGAGTCGCGACAACGGTTCCGGCATCCACCACGGTGTAGCCGATCGTCTGTGCACGATCGCGCTCGGCGGGCTCGATCCACACGGCCTCCATGCCGAATGCTGGGTCGCGCGTGGCGATGCCGCGCAGCTGGCCGAAGACGCGCCCCGGATTGATCGCGAGCTCACGCTCGGGGTACACAACGCTCTCGCCGAGCGCGACGCCTCCGAGATTGATGCGATAGGCATTGGGTGCGAGCTCGAGGTTGTCGCGGATGTGCACCGCCGGGACCAGGAACCCGAGCTCGTGTGAGAGCTTGCGGCGCACGCCGCGGATGCGCATGAGCAGGTCGCCGTTCTGCGCACGATTGACGAGCGGCACCAGGCGGTAGCCAACCTCGAGTCCGAGGACATCAACCGGCTTCACGTCCTCCCACGAGAGCTCGCGCGACTCGGCAGCGGGCGGGGGTGGCGCGGCGGCCGGAGTGGCGGCCGCGGCCTCGCGCCGCTTGCGAATGGCATAAGCGCCGCCGCCGCACAGCGCCGCGATGGTGAGGAAGGCGAGATTCGGCATGCCGGGCACGAGGCCCATCGCCGTCAGTAGTCCGGCGGCGATCCCGAGCGTGCGCGGCTGACCGAAGAGCTGACGCGTCAGCTCGCCACGCATGTCCTGCTTGCCGGACATGCGCGTGACGATGATGGCGACGGCCGTGGAGAGCAGCAGTGCCGGAATCTGTGCGACCAGACCGTCGCCGATCGTGAGCAGTGTGTAGGTGCGTGCGGCATCGCTGACGGCGAGGCCGTGGCCGAGGATGCCGATCGCAAGGCCGCCGACGATGTTGATGATGAGGATCATGATGCCGGCGATCGCATCGCCACGCACGAACTTGCTCGCACCGTCCATCGAGCCGTAGAAGTCGGACTCTGCGCGCACCTCGGCGCGCCGCACCCGAGCTTCGTCCTGGGTGATGAGCCCGGCGTTGAGATCGGCATCGATGGCCATCTGCTTGCCGGGCATGGCATCGAGGGTGAAGCGCGCGCTCACCTCGGAGATGCGACCCGAGCCTTTCGTGACGACCACGAAGTTGATGATCGTCAGAATGATGAAGACGACGACACCGACCGCGAAGTTGCCGCCGATGACGAATTCGCCGAAGGACTGAATGACTTTGCCGGCCGCGCCCGGTCCGCCGTGGCCATGCAGCAGCACGACGCGCGCGGAGGCCACGTTGAGCGTGAGGCGCAGCAACGTTGCGAGCAGCAGCACGGTGGGAAACACGCCGAAATCGATGGGCCTTGCGACGTAGAACACTGCCACCAGGATCATGATCGAGAGCGCGATGTTGAAGGTGAACAGCACATCGAGCGCGAGCGGCGGCAGTGGCAGCACGAGCATGGCGAGTGCCGCGAGTACGCCCACCGGCACGCCGATCCCGCTGCGCAGCAGCTCGCGCATGGAGAGGGGGGAGGGTGCAGTCAGTGCTTCGGCCATGGCTCAGTGCTCGTGCGTCGCGTCACTCGGTCAGGGCGGTGTCTCATCGAGGGTCGTATCGATGCGCGGCGGCTGCGGCGGCGCCGCGCCGCTCTCGTGGGAACTGCGCAGCTGGTAGACGTACGTGAGCACCTGTGCGACCGCGACATAGAGCGAAGCGGGGATCTCGCCGCCCAGCGGCACCGCACGGTGCAGCGCGCGGGCGAGCGGTGGGGCCTCGAAGACAGGCACGCGATGCTCGTCAGCGACGGCGCGAATGCGGGCCGCGACCTCATCGACGCCCTTGGCCACTACCTGGGGAGCGCGCATGCGCTGCTCGTCGTAGCGCAGCGCCACGGCGAAGTGCGTCGGGTTCACGACCACGACGTCCGCCTTCGGCACCTCCTTCATCATGCGCCGCCTGGCGACCTCCTGCTGCAGCCTGCGGATGCGGCCCTTCACCTCGGGCGAGCCCTCGTGCTCTTTGAACTCCTCGCGGATCTCCTGGCGCGTCATGCGCAGCTGCCGCGAGAACTGCCAGCGCTGCCACGGCACATCGACGGCGGCGATGAGACCCAGACAGGCAGCGAGCATCACGAGCGCATTACTGCTGAGCAGCGCCGCATGAGCCATGGCCTGCTCCATGGGCTCAGAGCCGAGCGCGAGAAGCTCCCGGGATTTGCTCCACAGGAGCAGCACTGCCACCAGTGCGATCAGGGCGAACTTGGCGAAGGCCTTGCCGAGCTCCACGGCGCCGCGCAGCGAGACGATGCGCTTGAGGCCGTTGAGCGGCGACAGACGCGCAAAGTCCGGAGTCAGCGCCGCAAACGAGAAGTTCCAGCCACCCAGTGCGAGCGGCGCCACCAGCGCCGCGAGCAGCGTGAGTCCGAGAATGGGAGCGCAGGCCTGCAGTGCCTCGAGTAGCCGGGTCGCAAGCAGCGGCACGATCCGACCTTCATCGAGCACGTCGGCGCGTGTCAACGCAAAGCTCGAGCGCATGAGGCCATGCAACTGCGTGACGACGTGCGCGCCCAGCAGATGTAATGCGCCGGCGGCAATCAGCACCACCGCTGCGGTCGTCAGCTCCGGAGAGCGCGGCAGTTGGCCTTTACGACGCGCCTCTTCGAGGCGCCTCGGTGTCGCGCGTTCGGTGCGTTCTTGAGCGGCCTCGGCCATGGCTCAGGCTCCGGCTCCGAGCAGCCGCTGCACGAGCAGGAACGATCCCTCGAGCAGCTTCACGAAGCTCGACTGCAGGCCGGGCAGGCCCGCGGAGACGATGACGAGACCGAGAACGATGGAGACGGGGAAGCCGACCGCGAACAAGTTGAGCGTCGGTGCGGCACGGCTCACGACGCCGAACGCGAGATTCACGATCAATAGCGCGGTCACCCCCGGCAGCGCGATCGCGAGCGCACCGCTGAAGATGCGCGAGCCCCAGTCGATCAGGCGCCACAGACCGTTCGCGCCCAGGCCCGTCGATCCGACCGGCAGCGTGCGAAAGCCATCGACCAGCACCTCGAGGATGCGCAGGTGGCCATCGAGCGCGAGAAACGTGAGTGTCACCAGCAGCGTGTAGAGCTGACCGAGCACCGGCGTGCTCGTGCCACGGATCGGATCGACGTTGTAGGCAAAGGAGAGCCCCATGCTGTTGGCGAGCAGCTGTCCTCCGAGCGCGACGGCATCGAAGATGATCTGCAGCGCGAAGCCGAGCGCCGCCCCGATCACCAGCTGCTGCACCGTGACGACGATGCCGGCCACAGAGAACGGGGTGATGCCGACCGGCGCCGGGACGAGCGGTGCGATCAGCAGCGCGAGACTGCCCGCGAGCACGATGCGCACGCGCACCGGCACGCCGAGCGAGGCAAAGCCCGGAACGATCATCAGGCAGGCGCCAATACGCACGAAGGGCCAGAACATTTGCGCCAGCCAGCCCTCGATCTGTCCGGTGGTGAGCGTGATCATGGCGTGTCAGTTGATGAGCGAGGGGATGCTCGCGAAGAGCTCGCGCGTGTAGCTGACGATCACCTTGAGCATCCATGGCCCCGCGATCACCAGTGCGACGGCGAGTGCGAGCAGCTTGGGAATGAAGGACAGCGTCATCTCGTTGATCTGCGTCGCGGCCTGGAAGGCTCCGACCAGAAGGCCGGTCGCGAGCGCCACGAGCAGCAGCGGCGCGGCGAGCAGCAGCGTCACCTCGAGGGCATGCTGGCCGATGGTCATCACGGCCTCGGGACTCATGAGAAGAAGCTCCCAGCCAGCGTCCCCATGATGAGCGACCAGCCGTCCACCAGCACGAACAGCATCAGCTTGAAAGGCAGCGAGATGAGCACCGGCGAGAGCATCATCATGCCCATCGACATGAGGACGCTCGCCACCACCAGATCGATGATCACGAAGGGAATGAAGATCAGAAAGCCCATGGTGAAGGCCGTCTTCAACTCACTTGTCACGAATGCCGGCACGAGCACCGTGAGGGGCACGTCCTGCGGCGTCGCGTAGCCCCTGCCGCCGGAGATGCGCACGAAGGTCGCGATGTCGGCCTCGCGCGTCTGATTCAGCATGAACGTCTTGAGCGGTGTCACCGCGTTCGCGAGTGCGGCGCTGGAGTCGATGGTGCCGGCGACGTACGGTTTGACGGCCTGCTCGTTGATGCGCTCGACGACGGGCGACATGACGAACAGGGTCAGAAACAGCGCGAGTCCGATCAGCACCTGGTTGGGCGGTGTCTGTCCGGCACCGAGCGCCTGCCGCAGAATGCCGAGCACGATCACGATGCGCGTGAAGGCGGTCATCATGAGCAGGATGGCTGGCAGCAGCGACACGGCCGTCATCAGCAGCAGCATCTGCAGTGTCAGTGTGTAGGTCTGCCCACCCCCAGGGGCACCCTGCACCGTGAGCGCCGCGATTCCCGGTTCGGCGGTCGCGGCGAGCGGCGCACAGAGCGCAAGCAGCAGCAGGGGTGCGCAGCGTTTCATGATTTTCCCAGGCTGCGCAGCAGCAGCTCGCGAAAGCTTGGCCGCGCGCCGCGTTCGGCCGGCGGACCGCTCGCCTGGACGGCCTCTACAGGCTCTGCGAGCACGTGCAGTGTGTTCACCCGCCCGGGCGCGACGCCCACCAGCAGCTGGGTCGGCCCGACTCTGATGAGCACCGCACGCTCTTTGGTCCCCAGGCGCACCTCGCCGAGCACGTCGAGCGCCGCCGCGCCGCGCGCCTCCAGGCCGCGCACGCGGCGCACCAGCCA
The DNA here is from genome assembly GCA_035501955.1 of Steroidobacteraceae bacterium. GTDB lineage: Bacteria > Pseudomonadota > Gammaproteobacteria > Steroidobacterales > Steroidobacteraceae > JASHUC01. Next base: position 22,909 of record DATJVD010000026.1, on the reverse strand, counting down.
AGCGAGCGCGAAGATCGACGCAAGCACCAGCCCCAGTGCGAGCGTCACCTCCGCGAGCCCGCTCAACCCTGCGGCCGGCGCCGCCAGCGCTTCGGGCGCGGCGAACGGATGGCCCTGCGGTGCCACGGGAGCTGCCGCCGGACGCAGCGTGCTCGCCAGTGCTAGTGCGATGCTCGGCGCGTGGATCATTTGAGCTTGCGGATGCGCTCGGCCGGGCTGATGACGTCGGTCAGGCGGATGCCGAACTTCTCGTTGACCACGACGACCTCGCCGTGCGCGATCAGGGTGCCGTTCACGAACACGTCGAGCGGCTCGCCCGCCTCACGATCGAGCTCGACGACCGAGCCTTGATTGAGCTGCAAGAGGTTGCGGATCGGAATCCGCGTGCGTCCCACCTCCATTGAAAGGGTGACGGGCACGTCGAGAATCACCTCGAGATTGAGATCCTGAGGTGAGCCGGCGCCGCCTTCCTCGCGCAGATTGTCGAACTCGGCGGGGCGCGCCTCATTTGCCGGGGCTGCTGCTGTCATGAAACGATCCTCACGATTTCTTGACCTTGACGCTGTCGAGCGGCACGATCTTGCTGCGCCGCATACGATCCTCGATCTTCACGGCCTGCTGTCCGCGTGACAGACCGAAGTCACCGCGGAATACCGGAACGGTCTCCGCAAGCAGAGTCGCCTTGCCCGTGAAATCACACGGGATCACGTCCCCTGGCTTGAGATTGAGCATGTCGCCGACACTCAGAGTCGCTCGCCCGAGCATGCTCGTGAGCTCGATCTCCGCATCGTCGATCTCCTCGCGCAGGGCGTGCAGCCAGCGCTCGTCGTGGTCGACGCGATCGCTCTGCATGCCTGCGTCGAGCACATCGCGCAGCGGCTCGATCATCGCGTACGGCATGGTCACGTGCAGGTCGCCGCCACCGCCATCGAGCTCGATATGAAAGCTCGTGACGACGACCACTTCCGAAGGGCTGACGATGTTGGCGAAGTTTGGATTGATCTCGGACTGCTGGTACTCGACTTCGATCGCCGCCACGTGCGACCACGCCTCGCGCAGATCGGCGAAGGCGCTGCGCAAGAGCATGTGGATGATGCGCTGCTCGGTCGCCGTGAAGTCCCGGCCTTCGATCTTGATGTGCCGGCCGCTGCCGCCGAAGAAGTTGTCGACCATCGTGAACACCAGCTTGGGGTCGAGCACGAACAATGCCGTGCCGCGCAGCGGATTGATGCGCACGACGTTCAGGCTGCTGGGGACGTGCAGGGTATGCACGTACTCGGCGAACTTCTTCAGATCCACCGGGCTCACGCCGATCTCCGGCGAGCGTCGTAGCAGGTTGTAGAGACTCACGCGAAACAGCCGCGCGAAGCGCTCGTTGATCATCTCGAGCGTGGGCATGCGCCCACGCACGATGCGCATCTGATTGCGGAAGTCGTAGCCGCGCACCTCTCCTGGCGCGACTGGGGGCTGGGTGCTCACGACGCCGGCGTCGACGCCGTGAATCAGCGCATCGATCTCGTCCTGGCTCAGAACCTTTTCGGCGGTCATGGCGCGTTCCGTTACTGCATCACGAAGCTGGTGAAATAGACCGCCTCGACCTTCTCGGCGGCGCCGCCGCTGGCGGCGATCACGCGACGCACGGCATCGAGTGCCTGGGCGCGCAGCCGCTCCTTGCCCGCGCGGGTGGAAATGTCCTGATACTTCTGATTGCCGAAGAGCAACAGCAGGTCATTGCGGATCACGGGGTCGTTGGCTTTGATGATCTCTACCGTCGCCGGATCGCGCGACATGACCTGCACCGAGATCTGCAGGAAGCGCACCAGCTGCTCGGCCTCGAAATTGCTGACGAACGGCGGATCAAGCGCCACGTACAGCGGCGGTCCGAGCGGATGAGCCGGCGCAGCTGCCGCCTTTGCCTTGCCCGCATGTGAGAAGAACCATAGGCCGGCCGCTGCGGCGCCGACGACCAGCGCAACAATGACGACGATGAGCGGCAGCCGTGATCGCTTGCGCGGAGCCGGAGCCACGTCATCGGCGAGCGCCACGTCTTGAGCGGGCGTCAGAGTGGGAATGTCAGCCATCGGTCACGAATACCTGCAGCGTTGCGTCGACGGTTCTGCAACGCGTATGCCACGACCGGCGTAGATGTGCTAAGTGCCGTCGGCGTAAGGAAATTCCAGGAATTTCCGCGGTGTGATGCGCCTCTCATGCGGCACGCGGCGACGGAAACTTGGCGCTCGGCTCCAAGCGCTCGGTTTGCAGACCGATGTTTGAAAGTGCCGCGGCAGCCCGTCAGGGCCGGCCGCAATCAGGCGTACAGATCGATGAGACCTGCGTGAGTGTTTGCGACGGCGCTCACACTTTGCACGGCGGTCTCTTCGCGCGCCGCGGTGGCCACGGTCGCAACTGCCGGCGCGTGCCCTTGCTGTCGTGGCGGCTCGCGCCATACACCCATGTCGGCAAGTGCCAGTCCCTGCGATGCGAACAGCTGTTTGAGCCGCGGCAGGGCCTGCTCGAGCGCCGCACGCGTGTCGGCATGCGCGGCGCCGAACCATACGCTCGCCTGATCCCCATGGACCGCGATGCGCACGTCGATGGGACCCAGCTCCGCGGGTGATACCTGCAACGAGCCAATCTGATTGCCCTGGTGGGCCATCCAGGTAAGTCGGCCGCCGAGTTCATCGATCCACTGCGTCGTGCCGACCGGTGCACGCAGCTCTCCTTGGAGTGCGGGCGGAGTCGCTGCACTCTGATGCGCCCCGGTGCCCGGATGGGACCAAACTGCCGGTGCCTGTGAGGGGTCCGGAAGCGCTGTCGCTGGCGTCTGTGGCGCACTCGGTGCCGGATCCGTAGAGGAGCTGTCGCCCGTTACATGCTTCTCAGAGCCCAACGGCTGATCGAGCGAGCCTGCCAGCAACGAGAACAGTCCATCGGCACTCGGTGTGGCGGGAGTACCCCCGCTCGCATCACCGCTCGCATCACCAGGCGCATCGGCCTCCAAGCTCGAGGAGCGTGCAACGGCACGGATGTTCTGTCCGCCGTTGTCCTGCGCAGTCGTGGCGATTGCGGAAGCGAGCTGCGCGGGTGACGCGGCGTCCTGCGCGGCCGAGACGACCTGCGCCGCCGTGCCGGTCTGTGCGGCCATGGCGTTCGGTGCGCCGGAGTCGTTCTGCGCTACGGAAATGACTTGTGCCGCCGAGCTGCCTTGTGACGCCGAGCTGCCTTGTGACGCCGAACTGCTTTGTGGCGCCGAGCCGGCCTGTGCCGTCGCGGGCGCCACTGTGGCGGCCGTTACGAACGGGACGCCAGCAAGATTCTGTTCAAGCGAAGGCGTGCCCGATGCGGCGAGCGATGTGCCTGGCGAGCGCCCCAGTGAGTTGCCCTGCGCAGCCGCGGCCACGCGCGACGGAGTCGCGGAGGGGCCTTGTGCAGCCGTCAAATTGAGCGTGGTGGCCGGTGGAGTAGGTGGATTCGGCGATGCTGGCGGAGCAGAGGCCGCCGGCGGTGCGACCTGGGACAACGCTTGTGAGAGCCACGCCGGTGCATCGGATGCATCGGGGGCGTGCGACTTCGCTGATGTGCTCGCACGCGCGCTACCTGGCACGTCGTCCCTTGATGCCGTGCCGGAATCGGATGCAGCGGTAGTGCCGCCTCCAGCGCCACTGCTGCTCGCCAGAAGCACGGGGAATCCGGTGGCGCCCTTTGCCGGCGCACCGCCTCCTTGTGCGGCGCCGCTGCCCGCAGAGGATCCCGCCGCGGGTGAAGCATGGGAGCCCTCCGCAGCCGCTCGCGTCGCGCGCCCGGGAGTGCCGGCTCCCGAGATGCTTTCAAACGCTGCCGGCATCGAGCCTCCGCGTGGATTTTCGCTGCGCACGCTCATCCGCCTCGCGCTGTTCTTCGTGCTCGAGCGCGCGCTGCTCTTCGTGCTCCTTGCGCTTCACGACGCGTCCGACGATCTCGGAGCGCTGTGATGCGCGCTGCCACTGGCTGCGGGCGGCATCGCGCTCGGCCTGCGAGCGCAGCACGATGTCCTTCTGCTGCCGCACGGCCTCGGCCAGGCGGCTGAGAAATGCCTGGAACTCGCGCAGCCGGGCTCCGCCCATGCCCCGGCCCGCGTGCCGCGAGAACTCGCTGATGTAGCTCGCCTGATAGCCCTCGAGCTCGGCCAGCTTGGCCTCGCACTCGCGCACGCGCCGCTCGCAGGCGGCGAGCCGCGCGGCCCCCTGCTGCTCGTGGTCCTCCGCCACGCGATGCACGACATGGAAGCGCTTACTCGGTCGCATCACATCCTCGACTGCTCATGCACGCTCACACCGCTGGGGCCGCAGTGTCGGCCAGCGCCGCCTCGAGCGCCGTGAGGCTTGCCGCGAAATCGACACGTTCGTGCATGTCCTGCTGCAGGAACTTGTGCAGACGGGGGGCGAGGGCGATCGCCGCGTCGATGCGCGGGTCGCTGCCGCGCTGGTAGGCGCCGATCGAGATGAGATCGCGGTTGTGCTCGTAGGTCGCGAGCACCTGCCGGAAGCGACGCGCGAGCTCGATGTGCTCGGCGGAGGCAATATCGTGCATGGCGCGGCTGACGGAGGTCTCCACGTCGATCGCCGGATAGTGGCCGCTCTCGGCGAAGCGGCGCGAGAGCACCACGTGGCCATCCAGAATCGCACGTGCGGCATCGGCGATGGGGTCACTCTGATCGTCGCCCTCAACAAGCACCGTATAGAAGGCGGTGATCGAGCCGCGGCCGGCAGGACCGTTTCCGGCTCGCTCCACGAGCTGCGGCAGGCGCGCGAATACCGAGGGGGGATAGCCCTTGGTGGCGGGGGCCTCGCCGATCGCGAGACCGATCTCACGCTGCGCCTGAGCGAAGCGCGTGAGTGAGTCCATGATGAGCAGCACACTTGCGCCACGGTCACGGAAGTATTCCGCCGCGGCAGTCGCCAGCCAGGCGCCATGCATGCGCATGAGGGGCGGGGTGTCTGCGGGAGTTGCAACCACGAGGGCGCGCTTTCGGTCGCGAGGCCCGAGAATCCGTTCCACGAACTCTTTGACCTCGCGTCCGCGCTCGCCGACCAGCCCCACGACGATCACGTCTGCGGCTGTGAAGCGCGCCATCATGCCCAGCAGCACGCTCTTGCCCACGCCGCTGCCTGCGAACAATCCGATGCGCTGTCCGCGACCCACCGTCAACAGGCTGTTGATGGCGCGAATGCCGACGTCGAGCGGCTCGCTGATTGGCTGACGTTGTAGAGGATTGAGCGGCGTGCCGATCAGGCGCACGCGCTCCTCGCACTCGAGTGGCCCCAGCCCGTCGAGCGGCTGTGCGGCGCCATCGATGATGCGGCCGAGCAGCTGCGGGCCGACGCGCACCGTTCCCGCGCGCTGCTGCGGAATGACGCGTGCATTCGGTCCCAGGCCGTGAGGGTCGCCGGTCGGCATCAGATAGAGGCGATCGCCGGCAAAGCCGACCACCTCGGCTTTGACCCGGTCGCCTTCGCTCGTCACGACCTCGCAGCTATCGCCGATCGATGCCTGGCAGCCGACTGCCTCCAGAGCCAGACCGACCATGCGGCCGAGAAATCCTTCCACCGGGCTCGGCGGTACTCGCTCAACCTCGCGCACGCAGCGGCCGAGCCGCTCGCTCCACAGCTTCGCGCGTCCGATATCCGTCATGACTCGGCCGTGGAAGGGTCCGCGCCGTTCGCAGCGCGCGCCGCGCCGCGCTCGTCGCCGAGCAGCGTGCCGATGATCGCATTGACGCGGCTCTCGAAGCGCGCGTCGATCTGGGAGCTCTCGGTGCGCACCAGGCAGCCGCCGCGCGACTGCGCCGGGTCCTCCACCATGCTCCACGCCCGCTCCTGCGCTGGTGTGGAGAGATGCTCGCGCACGAGCGCGGCGTCCTCGGGATGCAGGTGCACGCGCACCTCGCGGGCGGTTGCCGGCAGGCGGCTGACGGCCTCGCGAATGAGCGCGATGAGCTCTCCGGCGGCGCTCTTGAGCTCGCGCCGTGCCAGCTGCTTGCCGACCGCCAGCGCGAGCAGCACGAGCTGGCGGTGCACTTCCTCATCGACCTCGGCCAGCGGCTTGGCCAGCAAGCTCAGAATCGCATCGAAGCGCCGTACTCGCTGCTGCAGCTCGGTGATTTGCCGCTGCATCTCGGCACGGGCACTCGCGAGGCCCTCTTCATAACCACGCGAGCGCTCGCTCTGGCGATGCGACTCCGCTGCCTCATCGCGCAGGCCCGGGTCGCGGCGCTGGCCGACGACCGGGCCCTCGACGGCCGGGAGTGACCAGCGCTCCGCGGCCGCGGCCGCCGCGGCGGCGATGGCGCGCAGACGGCTCGCCTCAGACATATTCCTCCCCCTTGCCGGCGAGGGCTATCGTGCCCGCCTCGGCGAGCTTGCGGGCCGTGGCCAAGATCTCCTTCTGCGCGGCCTCCACCTCGGAGAGCCGCACCGGGCCACGTGCTTCGAGATCGTCGCGCAGCATTTCTGCGGCGCGCTGCGACATGTTCTTGAAAATCTTCTGTTTGAGATCGTCTCCCGTGCCTTTGAGGGCAAGCAGCAGCTTGTCGCTCGGCACCTGGCGCAGCAGCTCCTGCATGCTGCGGTCGTCGATGTCCATAAGATTGTCGAACACGAACACCAGATCCTGGATGCGTGCGCCGAGCGCCTGATCGGCGGTATTGATCGCCTCCATCAGCGGGCCTTCCTGGCTCGGATCGAGGAAGTTGACAATGTTGGCGGCCGCCTTGGCGCCGCCCAGCACGGAGGTCTTGCCGGCGCCTTTGCCCGCGAACTGCTTCTCCATTACGTCGTCGAGCTCGGAGAGCGCCGAGGGCTGCACGCCGTCCAGGCAGGCGATGCGCATGACCACCTCCGCGCGGATGCCCCCCGGCAGCTGCTGCAAGATCTCAGCGGCCTGATCAGGATCCAGATAAGCGAGCACGATGGCGATGATCTGCGGGTGCTCATGACGAATGAGCTCAGAGACGGCGCGCGGGTCCATCCATTTCAGAGCATCGAGACCCTTGCTGGAGCGCCCGATGTTGATGCGATCGATGACGCTACCCGCCTTGTCCTCGCCGAGCGCGCTCACCAGGACGTTGCGCAGGAACTCATCAACGCCCACGCCGACCGAGGTTTGACTATCCATGCCGGCGGAGAAATCGTTCAGCACCGTGGCCACTTCTTCGCGTGAGACATGGCTCAGCTGCGCCATGGCGGAGCCCACGCGCTGCACTTCCTTCGCCCCCATGTGCTTGAGCACCTGAGCAGCCTCCTGCTCACCGAGCGTGAGCAGCAGAATGGCGGCGCGCTCGGTGCCGCTGCGCTTGTCGGTGCGCTTCTCGGCGCGCTCACTCATCGGTAGCCACCCACGAGCGCACTACCTGTGCCACGCGCTTGGGATCCTGGCTCACGAGCGCGCGCGCCTGCGTCACGTTCTGATCGTAGCCGACGGGCTCGGTGCGCGCCGCGGAGGCCGCTCGCGCCGTGGCTGCCAATGCAGGCTCCGGCGCAACGCTCGGCGCCGCGAGCACCGCACGCGCGGGTGCGATGAGCGCGCGCACCAGCGGGCGCAACACCGCAAGTGACAGCGTGATGAGCGCGATCAGACCGGCGAGCAGCTTCGCCAGATCGCGAAACAGTGGACGCTCCCAGATGGGCACTTGCTCGACCTCCGTGTCGGCCGGGGGAGTGTCGTTTTGAAAGGAGGAATTGACGACGTTGACGCTGTCGCCACGGGACTCATCGAATCCCACGGCGTCTTTCACCAACTGGGTGATGTGCGTGAGCTCTGCGGAGGTGAGCGCGCGATCGTGGCTCTTGCCGTCCTTGCCGACGCTCGGCACATCATCTACCAGCACCGCGACCGTCAAACGTTTGATGCGTCCCGCGGGCTGGCGCATGTAGGCGAGCGTGCGATCGATCTCGTAGTTGCGCGTGCTCTGCTTGGAGGTGCTCTCGGGCTCGGCGGGGGGTGCCTGGCCGCCGGCCGCGGGCGGGGTGTTTGCCGCGCCCGCGGGCGCTCCGCTCGCCGGTGCGCCATTGCTACGAGGCGGGGTCGTACCGGTGGCCGCGGGCTGTGCGGGCTTGGCGCCCGCAGCAGGCTGCGCGACTCCGGCGGGCGGCGGCTGATTGCTGAGCGCGCCAGGCACGCCCTGGGCGCCGGCGCCGTCACGGCTCGTCTGCTCCGCCGACTGCTCGCTGCGGACCACCTGACTGTCCGGGCGGTACTGCTCGCGTGCCTCCTCGGTCACCGAGGTATCGAGCTGCGCCATCACCTGTGCGCGGACGCGCCCGGTGCCCACGAGTGGCGTTAGCAGAGCCTCGATACGCTGCGAGTAGTCGTCCTCGATACGATGCACCAGCTGAAAGTGCTGCTGCGACAGGTCTTCCGAACTCTGCGGGGAGGAAAGAAGCCGACCCTGTTGATCGACGACCGTGACCTGGGTGGCCTCGAGCTCAGGAACGCTGGAGGCCACCAGATTGACGATCGCCTGCACCTGTTCCTGCTCCAGACGCCGGCCGGCCTTCAACTGCACGAACACCGAGGCGCTCGCCGGGCGGCGATCGCGCACGAAAGCCGATTGTGCCGGCGCGGCGATGTGCACGCGCGCACCGTCGATCGGACGCAGGCTGGCAATCGTATGAGCGAGCTCGGTCTCGAGCGCATGCTGATAGCGTGCGTTCTCCATGAACTGGCTGACCCCGAGCGCAGGCTCCTTGGTCATGAGCGCAAAGCCGCCGTCACCTTCCGGCAGCCCCTGTCCTGCGAGCTTCAGGCGCGCTTCGCTCACACGCTCCGAGGGAACCTCGATGGAGTTCGAGCCCGGCTGCATCCGGTAGGGAATGCCGGCGGCATCCAGGGCTTGCGTGACTTGTGCCTGATCCTCGGTGCCGAGACTCGCGTAAAGAAGGCTATAGGTCGGTCCGCGCGACCACAGAACGACGCTGAAGCCTGCCGCGACCGCTGCCGCGATGCCGACCAGCAGCAGCAACGGGCGCAGGCCCGCCGCCACGCGCGGATAGGTGGGCGCCGCAGCGTTCACTTGATGTTGCTCCAACTCATGAGGGCCTCGAACTCACAACTCACAACTCACAACTCACAACTCACAACTTCTTCCTCACATCTGCATATTCATGATGTCCTGGTACGCGCTGATCAGCCGGTTGCGTACCTCGGTCAGCGCGCGAAAGGACACGCTTGCCTTCTGCATCTCGATCATCACCTGAGGCAGCTCGACGCCAGGCGTGCCGCGCTGGAATGCGGTAGCGAGATCACCAGCGTGCTGCGCTGTCTGGTTCACCTGATCGATGCCGTTGCGGAGCAGATTGGCAAACTCGGAAGGCGCGGTCGGAGCTGCGGGATGCGTCGCTCCCGGTTGCACCTGTCCCGACAGCGCGCGAATCTGCGCGAGGACTTGATCGATCTGCAGCTGACTCATCGTGAGGCCTCCGTGTTGATGTCGAAGCCTGCCTCACGCAGGCGTGCAAGCTTGTAGCGCAGCGTGCGCGGGCTGATGCCGAGTCGCTCAGCGACCTCGCGCCGGCTGCCGTTGCCGGAACGCAATGCTTCCAGGATCAGATCACGCTCGGTCTGACCCAGCGATGCGGCGAGCGAGCTCGGCTGGGCGGCCTGCGCGGTGCAGGCGCTCTCGGCGGGCGCGTCACCCGCGATCTCGAACTGGATGTGCTCGGGCCCAATGACCGGACCGCTCACCAGGATCAGCGCCCGCTGCAGCAAGTTGTCGAGCTCGCGTACATTGCCCGGCCAGGAATAGGTGAGTAGTAGATGCGCGGCATCGGCACTCAGCGCCGGAATGCGCTCACCGGGCCGGGAGCGCATGCCGAGCAGCTGCATGGCAAGTGGCAGCACGTCATCGCGCCGCGCGCGTAGCGGCGGCACGGCGAGCGGAAATACATTGAGCCGGTAATAGAGATCCTCGCGGAAGCGTCCCGCAGCGACCTCCTCACGCAGGCGGCGATTGGTGGTCGCGAGCACGCGCACATCGAGACTGAGCGGCGTGCGGCTTCCGAGGCGCTCGACTTCGCGCTCTTGCAGCACGCGCAGCAGCTTTGCCTGCAGGCTGAGCGGCATCTCCGTCACCTCGTCGAGCAAGAGCGTGCCGCCCTGCGCCTGCTCGAACTTGCCCGCGTGCGCGCTCTGCGCACCGGTGAACGCGCCGCGCTCGTAGCCGAACAGAATCGCCTCGAGCATGCTCTCGGGCAGCGCCGCGCAATTGACACCGACGAAGGGTCCGCGAGTCCGCGGGGAGCAACGGTGAATGAAGCGAGCGAATACTTCCTTGCCGGTGCCCGATTCACCGATCAGCAGCACGGTGCAGTCGGTGGCTGCGACGCGGCGTGCGAGCTCGGCGAGACGCTGTGAGCTCGCCGCATACGCCACGGGCTCGACGGCATCGCGCCCTTGCGCACAGCTCGATTGACTTGCAACCTCTTCGCTCATTGCTGACCCCGCGCACACGGGTGCGCCGCAGGCAGTGGTGCAAGAGCTATGCCGGGCAGAAATCGCGGCAAACCGTGAAGGTGATCACACGCTGCGGCAGGCGCGCGCCGCTGCGCCGTCAATGTTCCGTCGCGAAGCAGTGATCGCGACGCTGGCGCGGCAAGCCACTGCCGCTTGCGCCGCGCTCAATCCTGCTCGGCGTCGGCGCCGTTCAGCATGCCGAGCTTGCGCAGCTTCTCGACGAGCGTCGTGCGGCGCAAATTGAGGAGCCGCGCGGCGTGCGCGACGGTGCCGCCGGTGCGCTGCAGTGCCTGCTCGATCAAGCGGCGCTCGATGGTGAGCAGGTGGGTGCGCAGGTCGATCCCTTCCGCAGGCAGAGGCGCATCATCCTCCGCGGTTTCGGGCGGTGTCGTAGCGGCGGCTGCTGCGGCTTCTGGCTCTGTAGCCGCGCAGGCCGCGAGGGCGCGCGCCTCGATTGCAGGCTCGCTCCGAACGTCGCTTGCGGAGGAGCACAGCGCCTCGAGCGCTGGCGTCCACTCGGCAGGTCGATATTTGTGCGGCAGGTCGCTCACGGTGACGGTGCGGCCCGCGCAGACGATCGACAGTCGCTCGATGAGGTTCGCGAGCTCGCGCACGTTGCCCGGCCAGCGATGGCGTGCGAGCGCCTCGAGCGCTTGCGGCGCGAGCTCGACGCGGGCGCGGCCCTCGGCGAGGTTGTGAGTGATGAAGTCGCGCACCAGCAGCGGCAGATCCTCGATGCGCGCTCTGAGCGGCGGTGTCTCGATCGGGAACACGTTGATGCGGTGGTACAGGTCCTCGCGGAAGCTGCCGCCTGCGATCGCCTCCTCGAGATTGCGGTGGGTCGCAGCGATGATGCGTACGTTGCAGCGGATCGGCACGTGGTTGCCCACTCGCTCGAATACCCGCTCCTGCAGCACCCTGAGCAGCTTCACCTGCATCGTGGGACTCATGTCTCCGATCTCGTCGAGGAACAGCGTGCCGCCTTCGGCGATCTCGAAGCGGCCCTTGCGCGCGGCCACGGCGCCGGTGAATGCGCCTTTCTCATGACCGAACAGCTCTGATTCGAGCAGCTCCGCGGGGATTGCACCGCAGTTGACCGCGACGAAAGGCCGCTGGCGGCGCGGGCTCAGATCGTGGATCGCGCGTGCCACCACTTCCTTGCCGGTGCCGGACTCACCGAGTATGAGCACGGTGGATTCGTGCTCCGCGACTTGACGGATGAGAGCGATGACATCGCGGATGGGAGCGGAGGTCCCGGTCGGCAGACGAGCCCGGACGCGCTCGTCCGGCTGCACGCCGTCGAGCCGCTCCTCACGTGCCTCGCCCCGCGGTGTACTCGGGACGATGGCCATTTCGGTTGCCGCCATCAATGCTCCGCGAGTGAGGGCGCCAAAGTAGTGCGGGCTATTGTTCACTAGAATGGCGACTCAATATTGTGAAACACCTCGTAAGTCGGCTGTGCGTGCTGCTGTGCGGCGTGAAGCCAATCACAAAGGGCACGTGCTAGCGCCCGCCGCCGGCATCCGCTGGTCGGTGCGACGTGCCGAACGCGTGCGTGCTACGGGGCGCGGCGCGGGTGGCGGCTTTCTGCGACCTGGCGCCGATGACGGCGAAAGGTGAGCTTCTCGATCAGGGTTGCGGTGGCCTCGCCCGGAGGAACGAAGCGGGCCTTGATCTGCCCGTCGGGCGTCACGTTGGTGATGCGGCCGATGAGCCGCAACGGCTCGGCGAGAAAGTCGCGCAGATAGATCTCGGCGACTCCCTGCATACCCGCCTCCGGCAGCGGCGCTTGCGCGCGCCACACCGCGCCGAGCGCGTTGAAGCGGATGGGTACCGGGGCCGGCCGTGGACGATTGGCGACCAGCAGCTGACCAACGAGGTCGAGCAGCAGATTGATCTTGAAATCCAGTCGCAGCAGCTCCGGGGAGACCTCGTCAGGTTTCTCCGAGCCCGCGTGCTCTTCCACCGCGGCGCACGCTTGCAGGACGCGTACGTTGCGCTCGGCATAGCCCGCCGCGAGTGCCTGATCGAGCGCCCCGGGCAGGACTCGCCACAGGACGGGCAGCACGTCCTGATAGGCGAGCTCGTCGTACAGCACTACGGTATCTGAGCCGTCGAACATGAAAGCTACCCTGCTCTGCGTTCCTTGAGCATACGCCATGGGGGAGCCTGACGCTCAAGGCTGATCTCTCCACAGAAGTTATCGGCGGCGATGGCCGCAACTTGAGGAGCGTAGCGGAGCGGCTCGGTGCGCTCTAGGAGGGATTCGACGAGAGAATCGGTGTGATGTTGTCCGCAGTCTCATCGACGAAGTAGCGCCGCACCATCAGCGCCTGCTGCAGACGTCCTTTGCGAACGTAGGCTTCGTACAGCAGATCCTTCATGACTTCGAGCGTGAGCGCCGCGCCGTAGGCATCGAGGAGCGGCGGCTCCGGGCGCGCATCGTTGTTGCCGCCGAAGACGACATTCTTCACCGTGAGGAAGCTCGCCGGATCGAGCTGCGCCATGTCGCGCACGTGATTGAGCTCATCGAACAGGCGCAGCTTGCCTGACTCGCCGAGGTCGACGAACGCCGCCTGCGCGGTGCGCCGACACATGGAGGCGAAGGCGTTGAATGCGCCGCACGAGAAGGTGTTCAGCGCCTCGCGAAACAGCAGCTCGACATCCTCGGGCAGATGGCTGAAGGTGAACTTCTCGCGCGGCCGCTCGACCTCGACGAACTGCGGCGCGAGCTCGATGCGCGCCGCGCGGTACAGACGCACCGAGAAGCGCAGAAAGATCGGTGACAGACAGGCATCGCAGCGATACACGACACCGACTGCTTTGGGCTTGTACGCCTGCAGATCGTCAAAGCGGGGCACGGCGCTCGGAGTGATGTGCGCGGTTACCTCGCAGTGCGGACAGGTGAGGGCGAGACTCTGCTCGTGCTCGTGAATCAAGCGGCTTGCGGAATCGATGTAGACCGACATGCCTGGCGCCTTGTAGCTATTGGATGTGCAGCGCGCGCATCGAGAATTCTAGCTGATTGCCACGCCGCGTGCCGCGTCCGCCTGCGTTATGTTACGCCAACGCTTTGCTGGGCGCGCAGCTAGCCGCTGACGGGCTCACTTTGCAAACAGCTCCTTGAAACCGCCGGCGATGAGGAGCGACACATCGACGAGGACCAGCGGCAGTGCGACGCCACCGCGCGCCACCAGGTACTTGGGCTCCCAGACGGGGTGGAATTTCGCCTTGTAGCGTCTCAGGCCTTCGAAATTATAGAAATGCTCGCCGTGCCGGAACACAAAGTTGCCGATGCGATGCCACGCGGGTGCAAGCGGATGGCTCTCGAGCCCGGCGAGCGGCGCGATGCCGAGGCTGAACCAGCGGTAACCCTGCGAGCGCGCCCAGAGCATGAGCTCGATGAAGAGGTAGTCCATCGTGCCTGGCGGTGCGTCGGGGCCGAAGCGCATCAGATCGACCGACAGCTCCTCGCGTGCGCAGGAGGGCCAGAGGTTGGCGAAGGCGACCGGCTCGCCGTCGCGACGCACGAGCGCGATCGGAAAGTGCTGCAGGTAGGCGGGTGAAAACGCGCCGATCGAGAAACGCTTCTCGGCGGTTGCTTTCTCCTTGAGCCACGCGTCGGAGATCTTGCGCAGCGCGGGCAGTAGCTCGGAGACGGTCTCCTTGGGCAGCACCTCGAAGGTCGCGCGATCGCGCTCCGCGCGTCGCCGTGCGGTACGCAGCTCGGCTCGCAGGCTACCCTCCAGCGAGAAATCGGGCAGCGCAACGCGCGCTTCCTCGCCGATCTTCATGGCCGCAAGGCCGAGGTCGACGTACAACGCGAGGCAGTCCGCGCTGGTCTGATAGAAGGCGATGCGACCACCGTGCTCGTCGGAGAGCTCGCGAAAGCGCCAGACGAGCTCCTCCGCCTCGGCTGTCGGCCCGACCGGGTCGCCGAGTGCGATCCAACTGCGGCCCTGCACCTGGTACATGATGAAGGAGCGCCCCGAATCGCTGAACAGCAGGTGTTTGTCACCGGTGAGCGCGACATTTCCGAGCGTGGAGGAGGAGCCCTCGATGACCTGCAGAATCTGCTGCACGTTCGGGGCCGGGACGCGCCTTCCCTGCCGCGCGGGTGCGAGCAGGTTCCTGAGCAGATAGGCGGCGGCCAGGATGCACACGATGAGCGACGCGCGCAGCATGCGCGGCGCGTTCGCATCGAAAGCGAACGTCCACCAGAGATCCCTCGAGTACTCGACGTGCCGATAGGCGAGAAACCCGATCCAGATGCTCGCGCCGATGACGCCGATGACGCTTACCACCCAGGTGGGGGAGAAACGCTGCTCGAGTATCGAGGCGCGCCGGTAGAAGGAGTCGCGGCCGAGGGTCAGGATGACGAGCACCATGCCCAGAAACAGAGCCTCCTCGTAATCCACACCTTTCAGGATCGAGGCTCCCGCCCCCGCCACCAGCAGCCAGAAGGTGACGTGATAGGCAGCATGGATGCGCCTGAAGAGTGCGCGCGCAAGAATCAACAGCGCGAGCCCGATGATGCTGCCGGCGAGATGCGACAGCTCGACCACGGTGAGCGGGAGCAGCGCCGCGAGCGGCTTGAGGCGCGTGTCGATCGCGGGCGTGGCGCCCGAGAAGAGCAGCACGGCACCGGCGACGAAGGTGAGGCCGCCGACGACCGAAGGCACCACCGGGGCGACGAAGGCGGCCGCCCGGCGGCGCACCCACTCGAGCCGTGCGCGCTGCGCGCCGAGCTCCTCGAGCCCGAACAGCGCCCCGGCAAGCACCAGCGGTACGAGGTAATACACGCTGCGATAAGCGAGCAGCGAGCCGAGCAGGGCGTCGGGAGGTACTTCGGGCAGCGCAAAGACGATCACGGTCTCGAACACGCCGAGACCGCCGGGGACGTGACTGACGAGACCCGCGGCTACACCGATCGCGTAGGCGCCGGCGAAGGTGATGTAGCCGACGTGCGCGGCATTTGGCAGCAGCACCCAGAGCACCGCGCACGAGAATCCCAGGTCGCACGTGCCGATCACGAGCTGCAGCGCTCCGAGCAGCGGGCCCGGCGGATGCAGCAGCCAGCCCCCGATCTCGAGGTGCATACGCTTGGAGCACGACCAGACGAAATACGCGCTCACGAGAATGAGCATCCCTGTGCCGAGCACCAGGGCCCATCCTGAGTAGGTGTGAAGCGCGATGGCCGCGCGCTCGGGCTGCGTGAGGAAGGAGATACCCCCGAGGGCGGCGAGCCCCAGGATGGTGGTGACGCTGGTGAAGCCGCTGATCGTGGCTACATCGGTGGCCGTCAGACGCGAGGAGGCGTAGAGCCGCAGCCGGAAAGCAGCGCCGGTGAATGCCGCGAATCCCAGATTCTGGCCGAAAGCGTTGGCGATGAAGCTCGCGACGAGGATGCGCAAGTAGCTGACGCGCTTGCGCAGATAGCGCAGCGCCATCATGTCGTAGGAGCCGAGTGCGCAGTAGCTCGCCGCGGTCAGAAGCAGCCCGGTGAGGAGTGCGCGATGCTCGATCGAGTGCAGCTGCGCGAGCACGTTGCGCACGTGAAAGTGCGCAAGCTCGCGATGCAGCAGGTAGGCGACACCCGCGAAGACGAGCAGCGCCGCCAGGGGCCCCGTCCAGCGGGGTCGCCCGGCCTCCTCGGTCTGCTCTTGCGCGTTGTCCGCACTGCCCGTCACGGGGGCAGATTCTATACAGGCGCCGGGGGTTTCAGCGCACTAGTGGCTTGTAGCGGATACGATGCGGCTGGGCCGCCTCCTCGCCGCGGCGCCGTTTGTAGTCCTCGACGTACTCCTGATAGTTGCCCTCGAACCAGACCACCTCCGAATTGCCTTCGAAGGCCAGGATGTGCGTTGCGATGCGGTCGAGAAACCAGCGATCGTGCGAGATGACGACCGCACAGCCCGGGAAGTTGAGCAGCGCGTCCTCGAGCGCGCGCAGCGTCTCAACGTCCAGATCATTGGTGGGCTCATCCAGGAGCAGCACGTTGCCGCCTGCTCTCAATACTTTCGCCAGATGGACGCGGTTGCGCTCGCCCCCCGAGAGCTCACCGATCAGCTGTTGCTGCTGCGTGCCCTTGAAGTTGAAGCGTCCGACGTAGCTGCGCGAAGGCGTCTCGTACGCACCGACCTTGATGATGTCGAGTCCACCGGAGATCTCCTGCCACACGGTCTTGCGGTCATCGAGCGTCTGCCGTGACTGGTCGACGTACGCGAGCTTCACCGTCGTGCCGATGCGGATCTCACCGGCGTCGGGCTTCTCGGTCCCGCTCAGCATGCGAAACAGCGTGGTCTTGCCCGCGCCGTTGGGGCCAATGATGCCGACGATCCCACCTCGGGGCATCTTGAAGGAGAGATTCTCCATCAGCAGTCGCTCCCCGTAGCCCTTGCGCAGCCCGGCGACCTCGATGACGACCTCGCCGAGGCGCTCCCCGGGTGGAATGTAGATCTCGTTCGTCTCGTTGCGTTCCTGAAACTCGCGCGAGGCAAGCTCCTCGTAACGGGCGAGACGCGCCTTGCTCTTTGCCTGGCGCGCCTTCGGGTTCTGCCGCACCC
The DNA here is from genome assembly GCA_035501955.1 of Steroidobacteraceae bacterium. GTDB lineage: Bacteria > Pseudomonadota > Gammaproteobacteria > Steroidobacterales > Steroidobacteraceae > JASHUC01. The sequence continues at coordinate 5,855 of DATJVD010000026.1, read as the reverse complement.
ACTCGAGCTCGCGCTCGAGGGTCTTGCGCAGCGCCTCCCGCTCGCGCTCCTCGACCGCGAGGCGCTGCTGCTTCTGATCGAGCCATGAGGAGTAGTTGCCGTGCCACGGGATGCCATGACCGCGATCGAGCTCGAGGATCCATTCGGCCACGTTGTCGAGGAAGTAGCGGTCGTGCGTCACGGCGATGACAGTGCTCGGGTATTCCTCGAGATAACGCTCGAGCCAGCCGATCGACTCCGCATCGAGATGATTGGTGGGCTCATCGAGCAGCAGCATGTCCGGTGCTGACAGCAGCAACCGGCACAGCGCCACGCGGCGTCGCTCACCGCCCGAGAGCGTGGCGATGCGTGCTTCCCACGGCGGCAGCCGCAGCGCATCGGCGGCGATGTCGAGTTTGCGCTCGAGCTCCCAGCCGCCCGCCGCATCGATCGCATCCTGCAGCTTCGCCTGCTCGGCGAGCAGCGCGTTCATCTCCTCCTCCTCGAGCGGCTCCGCAAAGCGATCGCTGATCTGATTGAAACGCTCTAGCAGCCGGAAGGTATCGCCCACGCCTTCAACGACGATCCCGCGCACGTCCTTCTCGGCATCCAGCTGCGGTTCCTGCGGCAAGTAGCCGACCCTTATATTGCTTTGCGGGCGCGCCTCACCTTCAATGTCCTTGTCGACGCCGGCCATGATCTTGAGGAGTGTGGACTTGCCCGAGCCATTCACGCCCAGGACACCGATCTTGGCACCCGGGAAGAAGGAGAGGCTGATGTCGCGCAGGATGATGCGCTTGGGGGGTACCACCTTCGATACCCGGTTCATCGTATAGATGTACTGAGCCATGAACACCACGCAGTTGGGGAACGGGAGCCGCCGCAGCGGCCGGCGCGCATTATCGTGGAGTCGGACTTGCTTGGGCAGATGGGCCCCGGGAAATTCTCGAGCCGTGTGCTAGGCTTCCGGCGACGGTATCGGGCAGGGCCCCGCGAGAGCGTACGCCGGCATGAGCACTGATGTTGCGGTCATCACGAGCGAGCGTTTGGGGCGCTACGGCTTTCCCGACGGCCATCCTTTCGGACCGGACCGCAACGGTGCCTTCATGCGCGAGTTCGAGGCCCGCGGCCTCGGCCGGCGGGTGCAGCAGCTCGAGCCGCGCGACGCCTCGTACGAGGAGCTGCTCAGTTTTCATACACCCGAGTACGTCGATTTCGTACGCGAGCGGTCGCAAAGTGGCCAGGGCTTTCTCGATGGTGGGGATACACCCGCATTCCGGGGAGTGTACGAGGCGGCGACGACCGTCGTCGGCGCATCGCTTCGGGCCGCCGATGCGGTGCTGGGCGGAGCGGTGCGGCGCGCCTTCGTGCCGATCGGCGGGTTGCATCACGCCGGGCGGGGGCATGCGGCCGGCTTCTGCGTGTTCAACGACTGTGGAGTCGTCATGGAACTGGCGCGCAAGCGCAGCGGCCTGCGCCGCATCGCCTATGTCGACATCGATGCGCACCACGGTGACGGCGTGTTCTATGCGTTCGAGGATGACCCCGGCATCATTTTCGCGGACATCCATGAGGATGGACATACGCTGTATCCGGGAACGGGCGACGCGCAGGAGAAGGGCCGCGGCGCGGCCGCTGGTACCAAGCTCAACATTCCCGTCCCGGCCGGCGCCGACCCCGCCATTTTCGCGGAGGTCTGGCCGCGGGTTCTCGAGCATGTCGAGCGCTTTGCGCCCGAGATGATTCTGCTGCAGAGTGGTGCGGACAGTATCGACGGCGACCCGATTACCCACATGAGGTTCTCGCCGGCATGTCACGGCCGCGCGGCGCGCGAGCTCGCGGCACTTGCTGACAAACTTGGGCATGGCCGAGTGCTCGCCTTCGGTGGCGGCGGCTACAACCGCTCGAACCTGGCGAAGGCCTGGTGCGAGGTGGTGGAGAATCTCAGCTGAGGGCGCCGGTGGCGGCTTACGGGCGGGCAGCATGTTCTCGAGCACAATGACCATCGAGGGCTTCGATCCTGAGCTGGCACGCGCCATCGACGGTGAGCGGCAGCGTCAGGAGGATCACATCGAGCTCATTGCCTCCGAGAACTACGCGAGCCCGCGCGTGCTCGAGGCCCAGGGCTCGGTGCTCACGAACAAGTATGCCGAAGGCTATCCCGGCCGGCGCTACTACGGCGGCTGCGAATTCGTCGACATCGTCGAGCAGCTCGCGATCGAGCGCGCCAAGCGACTCTTCGGCGCCGCGTACGCAAACGTTCAACCGCACTCGGGATCGCAGGCCAATGCCGCCGCCTACTTCGCGCTCGCCCAGCCGGGCGACACAATCCTCGGCATGAGCCTCGACCACGGCGGACACTTGACGCACGGTGCGAAGGTCAACTTTTCCGGCAAGTTCTTTCACGCCGTGCAGTACGGCGTGCGCCCCGATACGGGCGAGATCGATTACGACGAGGTGCAACGTCTCGCGGAGAGCGCCCGCCCGAAGCTGATCATCGCAGGCTTCTCGGCGTATTCGCGCCGCATCGATTGGGAGCGCTTCGCCGCCATCGCGCGCAAGGTGGGTGCCTACTTCCTGGTGGATATGGCGCACGTGGCCGGTCTGGTCGCCATGGGGCTCTATCCGGACCCGATTCCGCACGCTGACGTGGTCACTACCACGACGCACAAGACGCTGCGGGGCCCGCGCGGCGGACTCATCCTGGCGCGTCACAACGAGGAGATCGCCAAGAAGCTCAACTCGCTCGTCTTTCCCGGCACGCAGGGCGGACCACTGATGCACGTGATCGCTGCCAAGGCGGTCGCGCTGCAGGAGGCGCTGCAGCCCGAGTTCCGGCACTACCAGCAGCAGGTGCTCGCGAACTCGCGCGCGATGTGCGCGCGACTCATCGAGCGCGGCTTTCGCATCGTCTCGGGCGGCACGGACAACCATCTCTTTCTAATGGATCTGAAGGAGCGCAGCATCACCGGGAAGGAGGCCGACGCAGCTCTCGGCCGGGCGCACATCACGGTCAACAAGAACGCCGTGCCCAACGACCCGCGACCGCCCATGGTGGCGAGCGGGCTGCGCATTGGCACCCCGGCGTCCACAACCCGCGGCTTCAAGGAGCGCGAGATCGTTCAGGTCGCCGACCTCATCGCCGATGTCCTCGACGCCAACGGCGCCGAGGAGACTGTCGCGCGGATGCGCGCGCAAGTGCTCGAGCTGTGTCGCCGTTTTCCCGTCTACGGTCAGTGATCGCGAGCGCACGGACACCGCATGTACTGTCCCTTTTGCGGACACATCGAAACCAAAGTGATCGATTCGCGCCTGGCCGGCGAGGGTCGGCAGATCCGCCGCCGGCGCGAGTGTCTCTCGTGCAGCGAGCGCTTCACGACTTTCGAGACCGCGGAGCTGTTGATGCCGCTCGTGGTCAAGAGCAATCGCACCCGCGAGCCCTTCGACGAGGCGAAGCTGCGCACGGGAATGCTGAAAGCGCTCGAGAAACGGCCGGTGAGCCGCGAGAAAGTGGAAGAGGCGGTCACCCGAATTTGCCACAAGCTACGCGCGCTCGGTGAGCGCGAGGTGGCCTCGCGCACCATCGGCGAGCTCGTGATGGACGAGCTGCGCCAGCTCGATGACGTGGCCTACGTGCGCTTCGCTTCCGTTTATCGCAGCTTCCAGGATCTCGATGCCTTCCGCGAGGAGATCGAGCGCCTCCGGCATCATCGCCGGCGGCGCGAGGTGAACCGCGATCAGCTGCAGCTGCTGCCCGGGGAAAGCGCTGAGCGCGGAGGGGACGAGCAGGCGCAAGCCACGAAAGCGCAAGTACCGCAGGCGCAAGCACCGCAGCCGCAAGCACCGCAGGCGCCAGCACCGGGATCGAAGAAATGAAGCCGGAGAGCTCGTTCAACGATAGCGACCGGCTGCACATGAGCCGCGCACTGGAGCTCGCGGCGCGCGGCCTGCACACGACCGATCCCAATCCGCGCGTGGGGTGTGTCATCGTGCACGGCGAGCGGACCGTCGGCGAGGGCTGGCACGAGTGGGCCGGTGAGCCGCATGCGGAGATTCGGGCGCTGCGCGCCGCTGGCTCTGACGCCGCGGGCGCGACGGCCTACGTCACTCTCGAGCCCTGCAATCACCAGGGGCGCACGCCCCCATGCTCACAGGCGCTGATCGATGCAGGCCTGCGTCGCGTCGTGTTTGCCATGCAGGACCCGAACCCGCGCGTTGATGGGCGAGGGGCTGAGCGGCTGCGGCAAGCGGGTATCGAGGTGGCGAGCGGGCTACTGCAGGAAGAGGCGGCCGAGCTCAATCTCGGTTTCCTGCGGCGCATACGCGGAGGCCTCCCCTGGGTACGCCTGAAGCTGGCCATGAGTCTCGATGGCCGCACCGCGCTCGCGAGCGGCGCGAGTCAATGGATCACGAGCGAGCCGGCACGGTTGGACGTGCAGCAATGGCGCGCGCGCAGCTCCGCGGTGCTGACGGGCATCGGCACCGTGCTTGCCGATGATCCGCGCCTCGATGTGCGGCTGCCCGGCGAGCGGCTGCGTCAGCCGATGCGCGTTGTGCTCGACGGCAGCCTGCGCACGCCGCCGCGCGCACGGCTCTTCGAGGGCACTGGCTCGGTATGGATCTTCACCCGCGTGATGGATGGTGCGCGACGCGCTGCGCTCGAAGGGCGCGGCGCCCGTATCGAGCATCTGGAGGGAAACGAGGGGACGCAGCGCGGCGATGCGAGCTCCGGACGCTTTCGTCTCGAACAGGTGCTCGCACGGCTCGCGCAGGCCGAGGTGAACGAGGTCCTCGTTGAGGCCGGTGCCACGCTCGCCGGTGAGTTGCTGCGGCTCAACCTGGTCGATGAGCTGCTGCTCTACGTGGCGCCGGTGCTGCTCGGGCACCGCGCGCGGCCATTGGTTGCCTTGCCGGAGCCCGCCAGCCTCGCTTCCGGCATGCGCTTCGATCTCATCGAGTCGCGCTCCATCGGGCCCGATTTGCGCCTACGGCTGCGCCCTGCCGCGGCTGCGACCGGCGAGACGGCACTGAAGTAAGGAGCACGATCGTGTTCACGGGGATCGTTCAGGATCTTGGTCGAGTGCAAACTGTGGAGCAGCGCTCCGGCGATACGCGGCTCACGATCGAGGTGCAGCAGCTCCCGCTCGATCGCATGCAGGTCGGCGATAGCATTTGCGTGCAGGGGTGCTGCATCACAGCGGTGGCACTGCACAAGAACAGCTTTCAGGCGGACCTGTCGCGCGAAACGCTCGCGCTCACGACGCTCGGTGAGCTGAGCGTGGGTACAAGAGTGAATCTGGAACCCGCTCTGCGCGCCGGCGACCCGCTCGGTGGCCACCTCGTGTCGGGCCACATCGATGGCATCGCCCGCGTGGTTTCGCGCGCAAGCGATGCGCGCTCACTGCGCCTGAGCTTCGAGGTGCCGGGTGGTCTCGCCCGCTACATTGCACGCAAGGGGTCGGTCACCATCGACGGCGTCAGCCTCACGGTCAACGAGGTCGAGGGAGCGCGCTTCGGCGTCAACCTCATTCCGCACACGCAAGACATGACAACTCTTGGCAGTCTCGGCGTCGGTGCGCGCGCCAATCTGGAGGTGGATCAGATCGCGCGATATATCGAGCGGCTTATGGGTTTGGGGCTATGACACGCCGTCCGAGGCATCGAAGTGGGGGGCAGGGAGTATCGAAGTCGGGCATTCGTCGCCGTGGAAGCTGTATGTTCCCTTGAGCGCTCTAAGGGAATATACAGTTTCCACTTTTCGAAGCCCCCTCCAAGAAGACTTCCCAGCCACCGCCGGGACGCCACATCTCTCCGGCCTCAGTCGGGACGTCAGATCTCAGCCTCAGCCGGGACGTCACATCTCTCTAGGGGTCTCG
>DATJVD010000025.1:0-2064 GCA_035501955.1 Steroidobacteraceae bacterium | reverse complement strand
CGTGCCGCAGGACCCGCACGCCAAGAGCGGCTACGTGAACGAGGACTACGCGATCAAGCTCATCGAAGCGCAGGGCTTCCGGCTCGAGGCCAGCTCGCAGGTCAACGCCAATCCGAAGGACACCAAGGACTACGAGCAGGGGGTGTGGACGCTGCCGCCCACCTACCGCCTGGGCGACAAGGATCGTGACAAATACGCGGCCATCGGCGAGAGCGACCGCTTCACGCTGAAATTCGTCAAGCCGGCGAAGTAGCCGCCGCGGCCGCGCCGTTCGGCTCCCGGTCTGTCGCGCGGGACGGACAGATTTTCCTCTCGGGCGGCGATCCGTACGCTTCGCCGGCATGACTCAACGACTCGTCATCCCGAGCCGCGAGGAAGTCGACGCCGAGCTCCCGGTCGCGCGACCGTGGTGGCAATTCCCGGTGCGCTTCAACGTGGCGGTCGCGCACAGCGTGCCGGTCGCGAGGATGCACGAGCGCGAAACGGAAGGCGTGATGATGAGGTGGGGCCTGGCGCACCGCAGCGCGAGCGGCGTCATCGATCTCACCAGCCGCGGCTCGGTCCGCAGCGAGGCGCTGCAGACCGAGCACGAGCTGCACACCCCGTGGCTTCATGGGCGGCGGGGCATCGTGCCCATCGCGGGCTTCTATCTGTGGAAACGCGCGTCAGCGGGCCACGATCAGCCCTGGTACGTGCGCGTGGTGAACCGGCCGGTCTTCGGCGTGGCCGCGCTCTGGGAGCGCGCGGAAGCCAACGACGAGGTCATCGAAAGCTGCGCGCTCATCAGCGTCGATGCCAACCCGTTGTTGGCAGAAATCAACACCGCGACCGGGCAGATGCCGGTGATACTGCGAACCGAGGATTACGCCGCGTGGCTGTCGGCGAGCGTCAGCCGGGCGAGCGAGCTGCTGCAGTCCTACCCGCAGACGCGCATCGTCTGTCACCCCGTCGGGCCTTACGTGAATCACCTCGAGTTCGACGAGCCGAGCCTGATCAGACCGGCCGATCGCTAGCACCGGGCCCGATCGGCGCAACGAAGACCTGAAGCAGCTCGAAGGCCACGGCGAACAGCTCGCGGGCAAGATCCAGCAGCGCTACGGTGTGGCCAAAGAGGAAGCCGAACGGCAGGCGAGAGAGTTCCGCAGCCGTAATAACTGGAATTAGCGCACCGGTCCGCGCCGCGATACCGAGCGCGATATACGGTCCGCTGCGGATCGCGGCGCGGTCTTAGTCAGCGGACCAGCAAGCGGCGAACCAGGCCCTGCGCCCGCGGCGTTCACAGCACGCCGTCGGGCTCCGCGCGCAAGCCCGTCATCTGCGTCACGCGGATGCGGTAGAAGATCGGCGCGCCTTGCTCGCGGCCAGGCCTCGAGACGCTCGCCGGCTGCCACCAGCCCTCGCGCCGCTGCAGCAGCTCGAGCGCGTGCGTGCGCGCGCGCTCGCTGCCAGCAGTCCCGGCGAGCTCCTGGTAGCGTCCCAGCGCAACGATGCTCACCCAGCGATCGTGGCTCGCGCGCTCGTCAACCTCGAGACAGACGCGCGGATTCGAGCGCATCCAGTCGATCTTCTGGCCCGCCGTCGTGAGTCCGTAGACGCTGTCGCCGTCGTACGCGAAGTGGATCGGAACGACATACGGCTGATCGTCGCGCGCGCATGCGAGCCGGCCAAAATCCAGGCGCGCGAGTGCCGCGCGGCACTCATCCAGGGTCATCTCGTGAATCAACATCGCAAGCGCAGACTAGCGCATTGCCACCGCTACCACATCTCCCGCAAGCGCGCGCTCATATCGACCGTGACCTGTTCGCCGGTACGCTGCAGGGCGTCACCGGTGGCGAGCGAACCCTTGAAGGTCACGGCGTCGAGTGTCTTCAGCACCTTCTCGGTCATGAAGCGGCTGCGGCCGCCGTAGACATGGCCGTCGCCCTGGCGCGACTGCTGGGTGAGATGGAACTTGAGCGGCATGACGAGCGCGAGGTCGTTCTGCGCGCGTGTCAGGGCGACGTACAGCAGCCGCCGCTCCTCTTCGATGAGCTCAGGTCTCCCGGTGGCGAACTCGGAGGGGAA
>DATJVD010000024.1:0-77305 GCA_035501955.1 Steroidobacteraceae bacterium | reverse complement strand
TATTCTTGATATTGCACGCGTCTCGCCGCCCTGTGCCCTCTGCCGATCGCCCTCCTCTGTCGTTGTTCAGCGACATGGTAAACGGCTGGCAGTTGAATACGCAAGCGGCTTGATTTCAGGCATTTTCCGCACGCACCAGAGGGCCTCGCACAGCGCTGTCGCGGTGCAACGACCGTGCCATCTGCAAGTGATTGCGCGGTGCCGCTTGCGCATTAGTTGGCGTCGATATGGTCTAGTCTGAAAATCAAAGACTTATAGCGCTTATATCAAGCAGAGTCTCGAAGCTCGCTTTCAGGCCACTCCGCCGAGGAGCGGCACGAAGGCCACCGGGCCGAGTGACTGGCGCTCGATGCGCTGCTCCTTGCGGGTGAAACGTACCAGCTCCTGCTGGCCTTCGGGCCCGACCGGCACGACCAGCCGGCCGCCGAGCGACAGCTGCTGCAGCAGCAGCTCGGGCACGGTGAGCGGCGCGGCGGCGACGAGAATGCCATCGAATGGCGCCTGCGCCTTCCAGCCGAGGCTGCCGTCACCGTGGCGAAAGCGCACGTTGCGCATGCCGAGCTCCTTGATGCGCAGCTTCGCACGCGCGATGAGCGGCGCGATGCGCTCGATGGTGTAGATGCGCTCGACGAGCGGCGCGAGCACCGCCGTCTGATAGCCGCAGCCGGTGCCCACCTCGAGCACCTTGTGAAGCGGCGCCCCCTCGAGCAGCGCCTCGGTCATGCGCGCGACGATGTAGGGCTGGGAGATCGTCTGGCCGAAGCCGATCGGCAGCGCCGTGTCCTCGTAGGCGCGGCTGCTGAGCGCCTCGTCGACGAAGATGTGGCGCGGCACATTGCGGATGCGCTCGAGCACGCTCTCATTGCTGATGCCCTGCTCGCGCAGGCGCTGCACGAGACGATCGCGCGTGCGCGCCGAGGTCATGCCGATTCCGGACATGCGCAGGTCAGCCATTGATGCCGTCCAACCAGCTGCCGATGAGCGGCAGTGCCGTATGGCGGGTGAGATCGATCTGCAGCGGCGTCACGGAGACGTAGCCCTCGGCCACGGCGTGAAAATCCGTGCCGGGGCCGGCATCCTGCTCGGCGCCGGCCGGACCAATCCAGTATACGGGGCGTCCCCGCGGATCGTGCGTGCGCAGCACCTGCTCGGAGCGGTGCCGGAATCCGAGGCGCGTCGCCGCGAAGCCCCGCAGCTGCTCGAACGGCACGTCCGGTATGTTGACGTTCAGAATGAGTGCGCGCTCTAGCGGTCGAGCCAGTAGCTGCTGCACGAGTAGATGCGCCACGCGCGCGCCGGTGGCGAAGTGCCGACCGGTACTCGCTTCGGTACACAGGGACAGCGCGAGGGTCGGCAGACCGAGGAAGCGCCCCTCGACCGCGGCAGCCACCGTGCCCGAGTACAGTACGTCATCCCCGAGATTCGCCCCGTCGTTCACGCCCGAGACCACCATGTCGTGCTCGAAGTCGAACAGGCCCGAGATCGCCAGATGCACGCAGTCCGTGGGCGTGCCGACGACGTAGTAAACGTTGGGCTCCGCTTCGAAGACCCGCAGCGGCACATCGAGTGTCAATGAGTTGCTGGCGCCGCTGCGATTGCGGTCCGGCGCCACGATCGTGATCTCGGCGAGCGGCGCCAGTGCGTCCTTCAGCTGGCGGATGCCCTCGGAGCGGTAGCCGTCATCGTTGCTGACCAGAATCTTCACGCTATCTTATGTGCCATGAGCGGTGGGAAGCGGCGCGCCAATATAACGGGTGCCAAGCCGGGGCGGGAGGCTGCTCCGGGGCGGGAGACTGTTGCCGCGGAGGCGGACGATGCAGACATCGCGCTCTTTCGCCAGGCGACCCGCGACGTGCGTCCGCTGGTTCATGACCGCGAGCAGCCGCCCGCGGTCCGACCCAGCGCACGCGCCCGCTTCAGCCGCGCCGACCGCCTGGCGATTCTGGAAGAGAGTCTGCAGTTCCTGCCCGATGACCCGAGTCTTGCGAGCGGCGAGGAGATCGCCTTCGCACGTCCCGGTGTACAGCAGTCGGTGCTGCGCAAGCTGCGGCGCGGGCAGTACCGCGTCCAAGCCGAGCTCGATCTGCATGGCTTGACGGTTCGGGAGGCGAAGCTGGTGCTGCGCGAGTTCCTCGCCGCCGCCGTGCAGCGGGGTGCGCGCACCGTGCGCATCATCCATGGGAAAGGGCTGCGCTCCGGACCCCGCGGACCGGTGCTCAAGCAAGCGGTCGTCGGCACGCTCAAGCGCACTGAGCCGGTGATCGCATTCGTTTCCGCGCGAGCCGTCGACGGGGGTACCGGCGCGCTGTACGCGCTCTTGAGTCACTGAGCCGGAGCGCGCACTGCGCGCAGCAGCACCACCGCCTGCGCGGCGATGCCCTCCTCGCGCCCGAGGAAGCCCAGCCGCTCCGTCGTGGTCGCCTTGAGGTTAACGCAACCCGGCGGCACGCCCAGCAGACCCGCCACGGTGCGGCGAATCTCCTCACGGTAACGCGCGAGTCGTGGTGACTGCGCAATGACCGTGACGTCCGCATTCACCACCGCCAAGCCCCGCTCGGCGAGCATCGCGAGGATGGCGCTCACGAAGCGGCCGCTGTCCGCACCGCGCCACTGCGGGTCATCATCGCGAAAGTGCTGGCCGATGTCGCCCAGTCCGGCTGCACCCAACAGCGCATCGCACAAGGCGTGGAGGACGACATCGCCGTCGGAGTGCGCAACCACTCCCCGCGCATGGGGTACGCGCACGCCGCCCAGCATGACGAACTCGCCCGCACCGAAAGCATGCACATCGAAGCCCATGCCAACCTTCATTGCAGCCTCCTCGGTGGGTGCGGCGTCCGGCCCGAGCAGCGCGGCCGCGAGCGGCAGATCGGCGGTGCTCGTGATCTTGATGTTGGTAGCCGAGCCACTCACGAGTCGCGGCTGCGCCCCCAGCCACTCGAGCGCTTGGGCCTCATCGGTCGGTGAGCGCCCCGCTGCGAACGCTGCATCGAGCGCCGCGCACAACTTGGCAAAGCGGAACATCTGCGGCGTCTGTGCGCGCCACAATCCGGTGCGCTCGATGGTGCGTTCGCTCGTGCCCGCAGCCGTTTGCTGCTTCACCGTATCGGCGACCGGGAGTGCCAGCAGACCACCCACCGGATGGCTCTCACATTCCGCGAGCAGCCGATCGAGATCTTCACGCGGCAAGCAGGGACGCGCCGCATCGTGCACCAGGACCCAGTCGGCCTCGCCGGCGCGGCCCGCGAGTGCTTCAAGCCCCTTGCGCACCGAGTGGCTGCGCTCGGCGCCTCCGGCCACGGTCTGCACCCCGGCGAGGCGCTCGCGCGGCAGGCGCCCCCAGTGAGCATCGTCGGGTGCGAGGGCCACGACCACTCCCGCACAGCGGGAATCTCCGAGAAACGGGGCGAGTGCCCACTCGATCACGGTGCGTCCGAGAAGTATCGCGTACTGCTTGGGTGCGCCAGCGCCGAAGCGGCGCCCAGCGCCGGCGGCAGGCATCACGAGCCAGTAACGCGGGGAAGCCACGGCGGCGTGCCCGGCAGATCAGCGCTGGGCAGTGCGCGTGCCTGGAGGCGTGGCGTGCGCAGGTTTCGGCGGCACGACCTGATAGTAGGTCTCGTGCTCCGCGATCATGCCGAGCTCGCTGCGCGCCCGCTCCTCGAGCGCCGCCATGCCGTTCTTGAGGTCGCGCACCTCGGCAGCGAGCTGCGCATTGCGTGACTGCAGGTGCTCATTCTGGGCGCGCTGCGCGGCGACCGCGCTCTGCAGCCGCGTCAGGCCGCGCACGCCATCCTCGGAGAGCCACAGCCGGTACTGCAGCAGCACGAATACCATGAGCAATGCCGCCGCGAGCCACTTCATCTAGAGTCTCACCGGCAGCATCTACAGTTTCACCGGAAACGCATCTCGTCCCGCGTAGCGCACCTTGCCCAGCTCCGCTTCGATTCGCAGCAGCTGATTGTACTTGGCAATGCGATCCGAGCGTGATAGCGAGCCGGTCTTGATTTGGGTCGCCGCGGTCGCCACGGCGATGTCCGCGATGGTGTTGTCTTCGGTCTCGCCGGAGCGGTGCGAGATCACCGAGGCGTACCCTGCCCGCTCGGCCATGTCGATCGCCGCCCGTGTTTCTGTCAACGTGCCGATCTGATTCGGCTTGATGAGAATGGCATTCGCGATCTTCTTGCGGATGCCCTCGGCGAGGATCTGCGTGTTGGTCACGAAAATATCGTCGCCGACGAGCTGCACGCGCTCGCCGAGCAGGCGGGTGAGCTCGGCCCAGCCGCTCCAGTCGTCCTCGCTCATGCCGTCCTCGATCGAGACGATCGGGTACTTGGCGGCAAGGCCGCCGAGGTAGCGGCAGAACTCGCTCGGCGTGAAGCGCCGCTGCTCGGACTCGAGATCGTAGCTGCCGTCTCTGAAGAACTCGGTGCTGGCCGCATCGAGCCCGAGGTAGACGTCGCGGCCCGCGCGGTAGCCTGCCTTGTCGATCGCCTCGAGGATCACTTCGAGCGCCTGCTCGTTGGAGCCGAGGTCCGGCGCGAATCCGCCCTCGTCGCCGACGGCGGTCGACAGCCCGCGCTCGTTCAGAAGCTTCTTCAGCGCGTGGAACACCTCGGCACCGTAGCGCAGTGCCTCGCGAAAGCTCGGTGCGCCGACCGGCAGGATCATGAACTCCTGGATGTCGAGACTGTTGTTGGCATGCGCGCCGCCGTTCACGATGTTCATCATCGGCACGGGCATGACAGGCTCGCGTCCCTGTCCCAGATAGGCGTAGAGCGGCTGGCCCGCGGCGCGCGCCGCCGCGTGCGCGGTGGCCAGCGACACGGCCAGAATGGCGTTTGCACCCAACCGTGCTTTGTTCTCGGTACCGTCGAGCTCGATCATGGTGCGATCGATGCCCTGCTGGTCGCGCGCATCGTGCCCGATGAGGGAGCGCTTGAGTGCGGTGTTGATGTGCTCGACCGCTTTGAGCACGCCCTTGCCCCCGTAGCGGCGCGCGTCGCCGTCGCGCAGCTCCACTGCCTCACGCGTTCCGGTGGAGGCCCCCGAGGGCACTGCAGCGCGTCCCATGACGCCCGATTCCAAGACCACATCGGCCTCCACGGTCGGGTTGCCGCGTGAGTCCATGATCTCGCGACCTCGGATATCCTTGATGCGGCTCACAGCAATGCCTCCTCGAGCGGCCTTGCCTTGACCGCGCGGTCGAGCTGCACGAGCGTGGCGAGCAGCGGCTCCATGCGATCCAGGGGCCACGCGTTCGGGCCATCCGAGAGCGCCTGCGCCGGATTGGGATGCGTCTCCATGAACAGGCCCGCCAGTCCCGCGGCTACGCCGGCGCGGGCCAGCACTGGAATGAACTCACGCTGTCCACCCGAGGCCGAGCCCTGGCCGCCCGGCAACTGCACCGAGTGCGTGGCATCGAGCACCACCGGGCAGCCCGTCTCGCGCAGCACGGCGAGCGCGCGCATGTCGGTCACCAAATTGTTGTAGCCGAACGTATAGCCGCGCTCGCACACGAGGATCGCCTCGTTGCCGGTGGAGCGCGCCTTCTCCACCACGTTCTTCATCTCCCAGGGCGACAGGAACTGGCCCTTCTTGATGTTGACCGGCTTACCGCGCCGCGCGGTGTTGATAATGAAATTCGTCTGCCGGCACAAGAAGGCTGGGGTCTGCAGGACATCGACCACGGAGGCGACCTCATCGAGGGGCGTGTCCTCGTGCACGTCCGTCAGCACCGGCACTCCTACCATCCGCCGCACGTCCTCGAGCACCCGCAGTCCCGCTTCGATGCCCGGGCCGCGGTAGCTCGCGCGCGAGGAACGATTCGCCTTGTCGAACGAGGCCTTGAAGATGAACGGCACGGCAAGCTTGGCCGTGATCTCCTTCAGACGCCCGGCGATGTCCAGCGTCAGCGCTGGGCTTTCGATCACGCAGGGGCCCGCGATGAGAAAGAACGGCCGCTCGAGGCCTACGTCGTGTCCGGCGAGTCTCATGCCGCAGCGAGTGTCACCTACCGGCGGCGGCGGCGCCAGTAAGTCTCATGCCCCGGCGGCAGCCGGCAGTTGGGCCACCCGCTGCGCGCGCGCCGCGCGCACGAAAGCGCTGAAGAGCGGATGCCCGTCGCGAGGTGTGGAGGTGAACTCGGGATGGAACTGTGTCGCGATGAACCAGGGATGGCTCGGCAGCTCGACGATCTCGACCAGCCCATCGCGCGAGAAGCCCGAGAAGCGCATCCCGGCCTGTCGATAGCGGTCGAGGTAGCGGTTGTTGAACTCGTATCGATGCCTGTGGCGCTCGACGATGGTGTCACGGCCGTAGAGCTCGCGCACCCGCGTGCCCGCGGTGAGCAACACTTCCTGAGCGCCGAGCCGCATGGTGCCGCCCTTGCCCGAGCTCTCATCGCGCAGCTGGGCGCCGAGCGCCTGATCCTGCCACTCGGTGATGAGCGCGATCACGGGATTGGCGGTTGCGCGGCTGAACTCGGTGCTGTGCGCATCGTAGAGGCCGAGCACGTGACGGCCGAACTCGATCACCGCGATCTGCATTCCCAGGCACAGTCCGAGGTAGGGCACGCGATTCTCGCGCGCATAGCGCACCGCCTGGATCTTGCCCTCGATGCCGCGCTCGCCGAAGCCTCCCGGGACCAGGATCGCATCCATCCCCTCGAGCGCCCGCGTGCCGTGCTGCTCGATGTCCGTCGATTCCACGTAGTGCACGTTGACGCGCGTGCGTGTCTTGAGACCGCCGTGCGTGAGCGCCTCGTTCAAGGAGATGTACGAGTCGCGCATCTGCACGTACTTGCCGACCATCGCGACGTCGACCTGGCCGTCGGGATTGGCCTTGCTGCTCACGACCTGGCGCCATTCGGAGAGATCGGTGGGCGGCGCATCGAGGCGCAGCTTGTCGACGACGATGTCGTCGAGGCCCTGCTCGTGCAGCAGGATCGGTATCTTGTAGATGTCGTCCGCATCGACCGCGGAGATCACCGCGCGCTCCTCGACGTTGGTGAACAGCGCGATCTTGCGCCGCTGCTCCTCGGGCAATGCCTGCCTGGCACGGCACAAGAGCACGTCGGGCTGAATGCCGATGCCGCGCAGCTCCTTCACCGAATGCTGCGTGGGCTTGGTCTTGATCTCCCCCGCACCCGAGCCGACCAGCGGCACCAGCGTCAGGTGCATGTAGACGCAGTTGCTGCGGCCGAGCTCGACGCCGAGCTGGCGGATGGCTTCCAGAAAAGGCAGCGACTCGATGTCGCCGACAGTGCCGCCGATCTCGACCATGCACACATCAGCCTCGGCGGCGCCGAGCTTGATGCTGCGCTTGATCTCATCGGTGATGTGCGGAATGACCTGCACCGTCGCGCCGAGATAGTCGCCGCGACGCTCCTTGGCGATCACGCGCTCGTAGATGCGCCCGGTGGTGAAGTTGCTGTTGCGCCCGGTGGTGGTGCGCACGAAGCGCTCATAGTGACCGAGGTCGAGATCGGTCTCGGTACCGTCCTGCGTGACGAATACCTCGCCGTGCTGGAACGGACTCATGGTGCCCGGATCCACGTTGATGTATGGATCGAGCTTCACCATGGCGACCTTGAGGTTGCGCGCCTCGAGGATCGCACCCAGCGAGGCGGCGGCGATTCCCTTGCCCAATGAGGACACGACACCGCCGGTCACGAATACAAAACGGCTCATGGATTTGAGGGATTCCCGTCGCAGAACCGAGGACCACCCGCGCTCAGCCGTGGCCAACGATCGACGGGCGGACAGATTACCAAAGGAGCTTCATCGATGCCAAATGAGGCGCGCGCGCTGCTTGGTCGCGGCGCCCGCGCGAATGCGCGCGTCCACCCAGAGATCGCCGACCGCGAGCAGCTGCTCGCCGTCAAACAACAGCGGCACGCGTCCGCGCTCGGCGTGTGGCACGTGCGCCTCGCGCAACAGGTCCTTCAGCGCACGGCGCGGACCGCCGCGTCGCGGCCGCAGCCGCTCGCCGCCGCGCCTCAAGAGCACGGTGATCTCCTGTGGCAGCGCCTCGAGATCGATGGGGCCGTGCAGCGCGCGCGCGAGCTCGAGCCGGCCGAGCGTCGCGGGCAGCTCGAGCACCGGCACCGTGTGCAGCGGCCATGCGAGCGGTGCAAGCGGCGTGGGCGTGTCCGGGGAGGTCGCAGCGCGCAGCATCAGCGAGTCGGCCTGACGCTGCACCACCGTGTCGTTCCAGCGCACCTGCGGATTGGCATCGGGACGCGCATCGATGAGCGGCCCGGCGAGCTCGGCGAGCCGCCGGGCATCCGGTGCGCGGTGGCGCGAGCGGGCGATCCAGAAGCGCAGCGCGTTGCGGCGCCGCTCGGCGCTCAGCGTGCGCAGCCGCTTGACCGAAAGGCAGGCGCCGTCGCGCGCCCGCTCCACATCTGCGCGGGCCAGCAGATCGAGCAGTTGCTGCGCCTCGGCCGCGTGGCGCGCGGTGCGGCCCGCGGCGCGCGTCAGGCCGGGCCAGCGTGCACGCAGCAGCGGCACGATGCGGCGGCGCAGATAGTTGCGATCGAGCCGCTCGTCGGCATTGCTGTCGTCCTCGATCCAGGTGAGCCCGCGCGCCCGGGCCCAGGCCTCGATCTCGCTGCGCTCGAGCGCGAGCAGCGGGCGCGCCAGCCGGCCGCGTGCGAATTCGCCGACTGCAGGCATGGCCGCAATTCCCGGCAGGCCTGCGCCGCGCAACAGCTGCAGCAGCACGGTCTCGAGCTGATCGTCGGCATGGTGCGCCGTGAGCAGCACCTCGCCCTCCTCGAGCTCCTGGGCCAGAGCGCGATAGCGCGCCTCGCGTGCGGCCGCCTCGGGCGACTCGCCGCGCTTGCGCAGCACCTGCACTTCGATGACCTTCAGGCGGATGTGCAGCCGGCGGCATGACGTGCGGCAGTGGTCCGCCCACCGAGCGGAGCCCGGCAGCAGGCCGTGATTGACATGCACCGCGCGCAGCTGCAGGCGGGCACCGGGCCGCCCCTGCGCTCGGCGCAGCAGAGCAAGCACGTGTAACAGCACGCTCGAGTCGAGCCCGCCGCTCAGCGCGATGCAAAGGGAAGCGCCCGGATATTGCGGGATGAGGACCGCGAGACTCGCTGCGATGCGCTGCTCCAGCGCCGGCGTCACGCTTCCTTTTCCTCGGAGTACACCCCGAAGGAGGCGATCTTGGCGCTGCGCTCGGCGCGCAGCACGTCGACCGAAAGCGCATCGAGGTCGCTCAGATGGCGGATCAGGGCCGTCTTGAGATTGGCCGACATCTCGGCGGGATCGCGGTGCGCACCGCCGAGCGGCTCTTCGAGCACCTCATCGACGAGCCCGAGCTGATGGAGCCGTTGCGCGGTGAGTCCGAGCGCCTCGGCCGCGGCCTCCTTCTTCTCCGCGCTCTTCCAGAGGATTGAGGCGCAGCCCTCCGGAGAGATCACCGAGTAGGTGCTGTACTGAAGCATCAAGAGCCGATCGCACACCCCGATCGCGAGCGCACCGCCCGAGCCTCCCTCGCCGGTCACCACGGTCACGATCGGCACGCTCAGCACGGACATCTCGAAGAGATTGCGCGCAATCGCCTCGCTCTGACCGCGCTCCTCCGCGCCGATGCCCGGATAGGCTCCCTGTGTGTCGATGAAGGTGACGAGCGGCAGATGGAAGCGCTCGGCAAGGCGCATCAGCCGCAACGCTTTGCGATAGCCCTCGGGCTTGGGCATGCCGTAGTTGCGCCGCACCCGCTCCTTGGTATCGCGGCCCTTCTGATGGCCGATGACCATCACGGTGCGCTCCTCCAGGCGCCCGAGCCCACCGACGATCGCCATGTCGTCGCCGAACATCCGATCCCCGTGCAGCTCCTGGAACTCCCGGCACATGGAGTTCACGTAGTCGAGGGTGTAGGGGCGCTGCGGATGGCGCGCCAGCTGCGTGATTTGCCAGGGAGTGAGACTCGCAAAGATGCTGTTGGTCAGCTGACGGCTCTTGGCCTGTAGCCGAGTGATCTCGTCCTGGACGTTGACCTCAGCGTCCGCGCTGACATGCCGCAGCTCCTCGATTTTCGCTTCCAGCTCGGCGATCGGCTGCTCGAAGTCCAGGAATGCGACGGCCATATGCCCGGGAGGCTCCCACGGTGAGGACCGCGGGCAGGTTACGGGCGGCGTCGCGGGTCCGCAAGGCTTCCGCGCGCGGCGCAGGCTAGGAGCAGGCTAGCGGCCTCCGGCACCCACCGAGGGACCCTGATCCAGGGCCGGTGGCGCGCCGTACAGGAGCTTCAGGCCGCCACGCCCGACGAGCGCCTCGAGCTTATCGATGAGCTCGCGCGCCGGCCGTACGTTCCACTCCGACCCGAGGTTGAGCACGCCGCTTGCCGTGGGGCCGCGATACTGCACGGTGACCTGGCAGGGGCCGTTGCGCCACGGCGTCAGTGCCGCGGCCAGGCGTTCGAGCATTGCGGCGCCGTCCGCCGCTGCCGGCCAGCGCAGGACCACGCGCCGCAGCTGCTGCTCGCGCACCTTGTGCAGATCGGTGATGCGGCGCGCCGAGAGCCGCCATCCGTCTGAGAACTCATCGAAGCGCAGCGTGCCCTCGACGAGCACCAGAGCATCCTTGACGATCAGCTCGCGATACTGCTGATAGACCTCGTCGAAGAGCGTCGCCTCGAGGCGCCCCGAGCGATCATCGAGCACGATGCTGATGCGCGCGCCGCGCTTGCGCACCTCGTCGATGAGCCCCGCGACACTCGCCGGACGCGCGAGGCCGGGGGCACGACCGTCGCCGCCTCCGAGCGGCTTCTCGCTCAGCAGCTCGCCGATGCGTGCGCCGACAAAGCGTGGCAGATCAGCCTCGAAGCCCTCGATGGGATGCCCGGTGAGATAAAGACCCAGGGTCTCGCGCTCCCCCACGAGCCGCACCCGCTCGCTCCACTCCGGCAACACGGTGGCACCGCCCACCGCCTCGACCGGCGGCGCAGGCAGCGCGGCCGTGAGCCCGAACAGATCGTTCTGACCGGCCTCGTGCGCGCGTGAGCTCTGATCGCCGAGCTGCATCGCTGCGCCGAGCTGGCTCATCAGACTCGCGCGGTTGACACCGAGCTCGTCCATGCTGCCCGAGCGGATCAGTGCCTCGAGCATGCGGCGGTTGAGCCGCTGCAGGTCCATGCGCCGGCACAGATCTCCGAGGCTCACGAAGCGGCCGTGCCGCTCGCGCTCCTCGATGAGCGCCGCCACGGCTCCGGCGCCTACTCCCTTGATGGCGCCGAGCCCGTAACGGATGGTGCGCGCGCCCGCGACGGCGAACTCGTGCCGCGAGGTGTTCACGTCCGGCGGCTGCACCGTGAGACCGAGCTGCTTGCACTCCTCGATGAGCATCACCACTTTGTCGGTATTGTCCATGTCCGCCGACAGCACCGCCGCCATGAAGGCCGCCGGATAGTGCGCCTTGAGATACGCGGTCTGGTAGGAGAGCAGCGCGTAGGCGGCCGAGTGGGACTTGTTGAAACCGTAGCCGGCGAACTTCTCCATCAAATCGAAGATGTGTGCGGCGCGCTGCGGATCGACGCCGTGACGCACCGCGCCGTCGCTGAAGACCGAGCGCTGCTTCGCCATCTCTTCGGGCTTTTTCTTACCCATGGCCCGGCGCAGCAGGTCCGCGCCGCCGAGCGTGTAGCCGGCGAGCACCTGCGCGATCTGCATCACCTGCTCCTGGTACAGAATGACGCCGTAGGTGGTGGCGAGCACCGGCTGCAGCTTTGGATGCAGGTAATCGATCGGCGCATTGCTGCGGCCGTGCTTGCGGGCGATGAAGTCGTCCACCATGCCCGATTGCAGCGGACCGGGGCGGAACAGCGCCACGAGCGCCACGATGTCCTCGAAACAGTCGGGCTGCAGGCGGCGGATCAGATCCTTCATGCCGCGCGACTCGAGCTGGAAGACCGCCGTCGTGCGGCACGACTTGAGCAGCGTGTAAGTCGGGGCATCGTCCATCGGCAGCGCGCCAATGGCGAGCGGCGCCTCGGCGCGCTCGGCGCGCACTCGATTGATGATCGCCACGGCATGATCGATGATGGTGAGCGTGCGCAGTCCGAGGAAGTCGAACTTGACGAGACCGGCCGCCTCCACGTCGTCCTTGTCGAACTGCGTGACCACGCTTGTGGCGCCGGCCTCGCAGTAAAGCGGCGCGAAATCGGTGAGCACCGAAGGCGCGATCACCACGCCCCCGGCGTGCGTGCCCGCGTTGCGCGTGAGACCCTCGAGCGAGCGCGCCAGATCGATGAGGTTCTTGATCTCCTCCTCCGAGTCGTACAATCGCTTGAGCTCGGGCTCTTTGGCGAGCGCATCATCGAGGGTGATGCCGAGCTCGAACGGAATCAGCTTCGCGATCCGGTCGACGAAGCCATAGCTCATCCCGAGCACGCGGCCCACATCGCGCACCACCGCCTTGGCCGCCATGGTCCCGTAAGTGATGATCTGCGAGACGCGCTCGCGACCGTACTTGTGCGCCACGTAATCGATGACCCGGTCGCGACCCTCCATGCAGAAGTCGACATCGAAGTCGGGCATCGATACCCGCTCCGGATTGAGAAAGCGCTCGAACAGCAGATCGTGCTTGATGGGGTCGAGATCGGTGATGCGCAGCGCATACGCGACCAGCGAGCCTGCTCCGGAGCCGCGCCCCGGGCCGACCGGCACCCCGTTCGCGCGCGCCCAGCGTATGAAGTCGGCCACGATGAGAAAGTAGCCGGCGAAGCCCATCTTGCAGATCACGTCGAGCTCGGCGCTCAAGCGCGCGCCATACCCCGCGGCCGCTGCCACGGCTTGTTCCTCGAGGCGCTCCTTGAGCCCCTGCTGTGCCTGCGACTCGAGGTGCTGCGCGGCGCCGGTGCCCGGCGGCAACGGGTACTCCGGGAGCCGTGCCTCGCCGAGCGTGAGCGTTAGGCTGCAGCGGCGCGCGATCTCCACGGCGTTGCTCAGTGCCTCCGGGAGGTCGGCAAACAGTGCCGCCATCTCGGCCGGCGTGCGCAGGTACTGCTGCGCGGTGTAGCGGCGTGTGCGGCCCGGATCCGCGAGCAGCGAGCCTTCCTGGATGCACACGCGGGCTTCGTGCGACTCGAAGTCGCGTGCGGCCAGAAAACGCACATCGTTCGTGGCAACGACCGGCACACCGCGGCGTGCGGCAAGGGCGACGGCCGCGGCGACGTAGAGCTCCTCCTGCGCGCGTCCGACGCGCTGCAGCTCCACGTAGAAGCGGTCATCGAACAGGCTCAGCCAGAAATCGAGGGATCTGTCGGCCTCGGCCTCGCGGCCGTTGACGAGCGCATCACCGATGTCGCCCTCGCTGGCGCACGAGAGCGCGATCAGTCCGCGCAGATCCGCGGCGGCCAGCCAGCGGCGCTGAATCATCGGCGTGCCGTGCTGCTGGCCCTCGAGATAGGCGCGGCTCAGGAGCCGTGTGACATTGCGGTATCCGACCGGTGACTGGCACAGCAGCGCAATGCGCGAGCAGCGGCGCCGCTCACCGCTCTCGGCCACCAGCATCTCGACGCCGACGATCGGCTTCACGCCGCTCTCGAGCGCGGCGCGGTAGAACTTGACCATCGCGAACAGGTTGCTCTGATCGGTGAGTGCGACGGCGGGCATCTGCGCCTCAGCCACGCTCTTCATCAGCGGCGCGACGCGCACCACGCTGTCGACGAGGGAGTACTCGGTGTGCAGTCGCAGATGGACGAAGCCGGGCGTCATCGCACGGTCGGCTCCGAAGGGCGGATCAGGTGCGTTGCGCTCATGAGCATTCCGGATCGCATTTTACCGGCGCGAACGAGCGCCGGTGCTGCGGCGAGGGCGCGCGATCGAGCAGCGCCGCCAGGTGGGCCGGTGTCGCATAACCCTTGTGCTGTGCGAAGTCGAATCCCGGATAGCACACATCCAGGCGCTCCATCATCGCATCGCGATAAGTCTTGGCGAGGATCGAGGCGGCGCTGATGGCGGCGATGCGCGCATCTCCGCTCACGATCGCCTCGATGGCGCACTCGAGCCGCAGGTCGGCGAGGCACGGCACACAATCGCCATCGATCTGCACTCGCGTGGGGCACACCGGCAGGCCGAGCAATGCGCGCCGCATCGCCAGCATGGTCGCCTGCAGAATGTTG
This sequence comes from Steroidobacteraceae bacterium, assembly GCA_035501955.1. Taxonomy (GTDB): domain Bacteria; phylum Pseudomonadota; class Gammaproteobacteria; order Steroidobacterales; family Steroidobacteraceae; genus JASHUC01. The sequence continues at coordinate 63,166 of DATJVD010000024.1, read as the reverse complement.
AGCGTGTCGATCTCCTCGCGATCGGACCAGGCGATCGACCAGGCGAGTGATCTGGCGCGAATCTGTGGCGCCAGGATCGCGCGCTGCTCCGGAGTCAGCACCTTGGAGTCGGCGAGCCCGCGGATGCGCCGTCTGGGATCGAGAATTACCGCGGCCGCGACCACCGGTCCGGCGAGTGGCCCGCGCCCGGCCTCGTCGACCCCGGCGATGCGTTGCGGCGCCTTCATCCCACCAGCTCCAGAATTGCCGCGGCCGCGCGCTCGGCGCCCCCACGGCGCAGCGTCTCATGCACGCGCCGAAACTCCTGCTGCAGCTCCTGCCTGCGCGCGTCATCGTCGAGCTCGCGCAACACGGCGGCGCCGAGCGCCTCCGCCGTGACCTGTTCCTGGAAGTACTCCGGCACCAGTGCACGGCCCACGAGCAGATTGGGTTGCGAGAAGTAGGGCACCTTGACCAGCCCCAGCAGCCGGGCCGTCAAGACAGTGAGAGGCGCGAAGCGATAGGCGACGACCATCGGACGCTTGCACAGCAAGGCCTCCAGAGTCGCCGTGCCGGAGGCGACCAGGACTGCATCCGCCGCGGCGAGCGCCTGCTGGGCGCGTCCGTCGACGAGCAGCACGTCGTGAAACGGGAGCCTCTGCATCTGCCGCTCGAAGATCCGCCGCACCGCTTCGGAGGCCATCGGAGCGACGAATCGTACCGCGCGGCGGCGCGTCTGTATCCAGCGCGCGGCCGCCAGGAAGTCACGACCGAGCCGCTCGACTTCGCCAAGGCGGCTGCCCGGTAAGAGCGCCACGACACTCGCGGAGCTTTCGAGCCCGAGATCGCGCCGTGCCGCAGCGCGATCCACCTCGAGGGGAATCTGATCGGCGAGCGGATGGCCGACGAAGAGCGCACGCACGCCGTGGCGAGTGTAGAAGTCCGCCTCGAAGGGCAACAGGCACAGCACCAGATCGCAGGCGCGCCCGATCGCGCGCACACGCCGCTGGCGCCAGGCCCAGACCTGCGGACTCACGTACTGCACGGTCTTCAGACCCGCTCGCTTGAGTTGCGCCGCGAGCCCGATGTTGAAGGCGGGGGCATCGATGCCGACGAACACCGCTGGCCGCGCGGCAGTGAAGCGCGCGCGCAGGTGGCTGCGCAGACGGATCAGTCGCGGCAGGTGACGCAAGGGCTCGAACAAGCCCATCACGGAGAGCTCGTGCGCGTCCGCCCACACCTCGCAGCCGGCGGACTGCATGCGGCCGCCCGCGACTCCGTAGCAGCGCACCCCCGGTTCGCGCAGGCGCAGCGCGCGAATGAGTGCCGCACCCAACTGATCGCCGGAGGACTCCCCGGCCACGAAGCCGATGCCGAGGGACGCCTGAGGGTTGTCCATTGGGCCGCCCACTTGACCCCGGGCGCCGGCCGGTCAGCGCTGCAGGCTGCGTTGCGAGCGGCCGATGAACTCCACCAGGATGGCGAGCTCGGGCTGTTCCTGCGCGAGCGTACGCAGCTGCTGCAGGGCATCGCTGAGCTTGAGCTCCGAGCGATACAGGATGCGATAGGCGTTGCGGATGTTGCGAATCTGCTCCGCCGTGAAGCCGCGCCGCTTGAGTCCCTCGGCATTCACGCCGTGGGGCACGGCGGGATTGCCGGTGATGGTGACGTACGGAGGCACGTCGCGACTGACGATGGCCCCGCCGCCCACGAAGGCATGCGCGCCGATCTGGCAGAACTGGTGCAAGGCAGACAGTCCCCCGAGCTGCACGAAATCGCCGATGCCCACGTGACCGCCCATGGTGGCGCAGTTGGCCATCACGACGTTATCCCCGATGGAGCAGTCGTGCGCGACGTGCGTGTAGGCCATGAAGAGGCTGTCGCTGCCGATCTGCGTCACGCCGCGATCGTGGATAGTGCCGCGGTGGATGGTGCAGAACTCGCGAAAGATATTGCGGTCGCCGATCTCGAGCCGCGTGGGCTCCTCCCGGTGCTTCTTGTCCTGCGGCGCCTCGCCGATGGAGGCGAACTGATACACGCGATTGCCGGCACCCATGCGGGTCGGACCGTTGATCACGGCGTGCGGTCCGATCACCGTGGCGGGGCCGATCACCACGTCATCGCCGATGATGCTGTACGGGCCCACGGTCACATCGGGCGCGAGCTCGGCGCGGGGCGAGACGATCGCCCGCGGATCGATGCGCGGCGCCGCGGGGGCCGGTGTATCGCGCGCGGCCCGCGGGCTCATCTCGAGGCCTCCGGAGCCAGCATCATCTCGGCGCTCGCGACCTCGTCGTCGGCCACGAATGCCGCGGCAGAAAAGCGCCAGATGCCCTTGAAGTTGCGCTCCACGCGCGCGGTGAGCACGAGCTGATCCCCCGGCACCACGGGCCTGCGAAAGCGTGCCTTGTCGATGCCGACGAAATAGAACTTGGTGTGCTCGTTCGGGATCACCCCGCCGGTGACGAAGGCCAGGATCCCCGCGGCCTGGGCGAGCGCTTCGATGATGATCACACCGGGCATCACCGGGCGCCCGGGAAAGTGACCGGCGAAGAACGGCTCGTTGATCGTCACGTTCTTCAACGCGCGAATGCTCTCCCCGACCTGCAGCTCGAGCACCCGATCCACGAGCAAGAAGGGATAGCGGTGCGGAAGCTGCTTGAGAATGGCAACGATGTCGAGCTGCATCGGATCAGTCATCACGCTCATCCTGCTCAGTGTCCTCGGGTCGGCCGCTCGCGCGCTCGAGCGCGCCGAGCCGCGCGTGCAGCGAATCGAGCCGTTTGAAGCGCGCCACCAGCCGGCGCCACGTGCGCACGTCCTCGGAGGGAATGCCCGATGAGTATACGCCGGGATGCGCGATGGAACGGCTGATCATGGTTGTGCCGGTGATCGTCACGTCATCGCAGATCGTCAGCCAGCCACCGATCGACACCGCGCCCCCGATCATGCAGCGCTTGCCGATCGTGGTGCTGCCGGAGATGCCGGTGCACCCGGCGATCGCCGTGTGCGCGCCGATGCGCACGTTGTGCCCGACCTGGATGAGATTGTCGAGCTTGACGCCCTCCTCGATCACGGTGTCATCGATGGCGCCGCGATCGATCGTCGTGTTGGCGCCGACCTCCACGTCGGCGCCGATGCGCACGCTGCCGACCTGCGGCACCTTCACCCAGCGCCCGCCGTCCTGCGCAAACCCGAAACCATCGCTGCCGACGACCGCGCCCGGATGCAGAATGCTGCGCGTGCCGATGCTCACACCTCGGCAAAGCTGCACGCCGGCACCGAGCTGCACGTCCTCCTCGATCCGCACGTCCTCAGCGACCGTGCAGTGCGGGCCGATGACGACGCGCGCACCGATGAAGGCACGGGCTCCAATGACGGCGAGCGGCCCGACATGAGCGGTGGAGTCCACGCGAGCGTCGGCGGCGATGACCGCGCTCGGATGCACGCCGGCCGCAGGACGCGCAGCCGGATACAGGATGGCGGCGATACGTGCATAGGTCGCGCGGGGATTCGGGGTCACGAGCGCCGCCACGGGGCACTGGGCGGCGGACTCGGCATCGAGCACGACCGCCGCGGCGCGCGTGCGCGTGAGCTGGGGACGGTGACGTGGGTCGGCGAGAAAGGCGACGGCGCGCTCGTGTGCCTGACCGAGCGTCGCCACGCTGTCGACGAGCGCTCCCGGCTCGCCCCGCAGCTCACACCCGACGCGCACTGCGAGCTCGCCCAGCGAAATCGTCATGCAACCCCCTGTGCGCAGCGCCCGCGAGCCCGCCCTGCGGAGCGGTGATCGCGCGGGGCGCGGCTAGTGGCTCGCTGGCGGCTTGGCTGGCTTGGGTGCAGCCGAGCCCGATGACGAGGGCGCCGCCGCACCGGCCTTGCTGCCCGCGTGAGCCTGCAGCTGGCTGAGGATCTGCGCGGTGATGTCGAGGGCATTGTTGGCGTAGATCACGCCCTCGGCGAGCACCAGGTCGAAGCTCTGCGCCTTCGCGTAGATGCGCACTTCGTTGATGAGCATTTGCTGCAGCCGCGACAGCTCTTCATTGCGCCGAGCGTTGAAATCGTCCTGTGCCTCAGTCTGCTTGCGCTGGAAATCGCGATAGCCGTCGCGCAGCTCCTTCTCCTCGCGCCCGCGCTGCTCGTCGGTCATGGTCGCGCCATCCTTCTGCAGGCGTTCCTCGCGCGATTTGAGCGACTGCTGCTGATTCTGCAGCTCGCGCTGGCGCGGCATGAACTCGTTGCGAATCTGCTCGGAGATCGCCTTGGCCTGCGGGGACTCCTCCATGAGCTGCGAGTAATTGACATAACCGATCTTGAGCTCCGCCCAGACCGGGGCCGCCGCCATCACACACGCGACTGCGGTACCGAGAAACGCTAGTTTGCACAAACCCTTCACGAGAACCTCTGCATCATGGCCTGCGGCCACCTACATCTTTTAGAACGCCTGTCCGATATTAGAACGCTTGTCCGACGGAGAACTGGAAGCGCTCGGTCTGATCACCCCAGGTAGGTCCATCCTTGCCACAGCCGACGTCGCATTCGTGTTTCGCATTGAGCGGGAATCCGAAGCTGAAGCGGAATAGACCGAGCGGGGCCAGCCATTGCACCGCGACGCCGAATGATCGCTTCAAGTTATCATAGCTGAAATTGTAGTTGATCGGATCCCCGACAGTGCCGGGATAGATGGGCACGCAGCCACCGCAGGAGTACCCCAGCGGCGGTCCGAAGAACTGCGGCTTGCTGCCGGTCGAGAACACACCGCCCACGTCGAAGAACAAGGACACGCGCGCGCTCGCGGCAAACTTGTCGGGCATCGGCAGCAGCAGCTCGGAGCGCAGCAGCACGTTCATGTTGCCGCCGTACGGGTTGCCGTACTGGTCGCGCGGTCCGAGGAAACCCTCGCGAAAGCCGCGCACGGAATCGGGGCCGCCGCCGAAGAACAGTGAGTAAGGAGGCAGCGAGGTCGTGCCGTGCAGACCTTCGCCGTAGGCGAACTGCGCACTGATGGAAAAGGCGGTGCGGCGATAGATGGGGAAGTAGCGCAAGAACTGGTAGCTGGCGCGCCAGTACTGCACGTCGCCGAACGGGGTGTAGGTGAGCGAGAGCACCTGGTACATACCGCGATCGGCAAACAGGGTCTTGTTGCGGGAGTCGTAACTCCAGCCCGCAACCAGCTCGGGCGTCGTGAACTTGGTGCCGAAGACATCGAAGGGCGACACGACGTAGACGCGGGTGATGGGGTTGTAGATCTGTCCGTACGCGACGGTCGTGTAGGGCTTGCCGTTCTCCTGCACCCATTGCTGGGCCTGGATGGCGCTGCTGTTCTCCACGGTCACGAGCTGTGCGTCCTGGAGGTTCACGCCAAGGCTCAAGAACTGGTACTCGGTCAGCGGATAGCTGAAGTTGACTCCCGCGGTCAAGATCTTGGTGGAGAACTTCGACGACGAGGCAATGAACTGGCTGATGTCGCGGTAGCTCAGCGAGAAGGTGCGGATCAGGCCATCGATCGACGCATAGGGATTGGTCTGCGAGACGCTGTAGACCTTGTTGTAGGCACCGCCCTGGAGATCGACCGACACGCGCTGGCCGCTGCCGAGGAAGTTCGCGTCCGTGTAGTTGGCGTTGAGCGTGAGCTTGTAGAGCTCGGAATAGCCGAGACCGCCGGAGAGCTGGGCACCCGGACCCTCCTCGACCTTGAAGTCCACGTCCTCCTGGTCGGGCGAACCTGCCACGGGCGTGGTCTCTGAGTCCACCTTCTTCACGTACGGCAGGCGCTGGATGCGCTGCTTCGAGCGCTCGAGCGCCACGTTCGACAGCCAGCCGCCTTCGAGCTGGCGCAGCTCGCGGCGCAAGACCTCATCGTTGATCTTCGTGACGCCCGAGAAGCTGATGTTGCGCACGTACACGCGATTGCCGGGATCGACGAAGAACGTGAGCGCCACCGTGTGGTTCTCGGCGTTCGTGGTCGGCACGGGGTCGACCTTGGCGAAGGCGTAACCGTCGTTGCCCATGCGGTTCTGCATGAGCTCCTGCGTCGCGGTGATGGCCTTGCGCGAGAAGGTCTGTCCGGGCTGCACCAGCAGCAGCCTCTTGAGCTCAGCCTCCGGGACCACGAACGTACCCGCCATCTTGACTTCTGAGATCGTAAAGACGGCGCCCTCCTCGATGTTGATGGTGATGAAGATGTCGTCCTTCTCCGGGGCGATCGCCACCTGCGTCGAGTCGACTTGGAAGTTCGCATAGCCACGGTCCATGTAGAACGAGCGCAGCTTCTCGAGGTCGCCCTCGAGCGACTCGCGCGAGTAGCGATCGTCCTGCTTGTACCAGGAGAGCCAGTTGGGAGTGTGCAGCTCGAAGCCCTCGTCGATCTGCCTGTCCGTGAAGCGGTGATTGCCGACGATGTTGATCTGGCGGATCTTGGCGCGTGAGCCCTCCTTGATGTCGATCTTGATCTTCACACGATTGCCGGATTCCTCATCGACCTTGGTGTCGACCTTCACCGCGTACTTGCCGCGGCTGAAGTACTGATCCGTCAGATAGGACGTCACGTCCTCGAGCACGGAGCGGTCGAAGGTCTTGCCCGCGGCGAGGCCGACGTTACGCAGCGACTTCTGCAGATCCTCGGTCTTGATGTCCTTGTTGCCGGTGATCTCGAAGCTCTCGATCGAGGGACGCTCGAGCACCACGACGATCAGCGTGTTGCCCTCGCGACGCATCTGCACGTCACGGAAGAACCCCGTGTTGTAGAGGGCGCGGATCGCTTCGCGAACGCGCGCGGGGGTCAGCCGGTCACCGATGTTCACCGGCAGGTAGTTGTACACCGTGCCCTCGGAGATGCGCTGCAGCCCCTCGAGGCGAATGTCGCCGACCGTGAAGCCGACATCGGCAAGAGGTTCCGCGGGAGGTGCCGCCGGAGCTACCGGCGCAGGAGCCTCCTCCGGTGCGGCAGCTGCTGGTGCGGGGGCCGCTGGTGCGGGAGCTGCTGGTGTGGGAGCCGCTGGTGTGGGGCCCTCTGCGGGCGGCGTCGGTGCGGGTGCCGGACGCTCCTGGGCACGAGAAAGCGCGCAATGGCCACACAACATGAGGGAAGCCACTACCAAGCCATAGCGCATCATTCGGACCGCCGATCGGGAGAATTCAGGATTTTATTTGCTCAGAAGCACACGGAAACGCCGCCCGAGCGATCCTGGGCGGGACGCCCACGAACGCCTTCGAGCGCGGTCCACGAATCAGGCGTGAACCGTGCGCATGCTGCGCGAGCAGTGCCCGCAGCTCTCGCGCGCCAGGTATCGTGCTTCTGCGTCGGCTTGCAGCACATCATCGAGATGGCGGACCGGCCCCCCCGCGCATTTTGTCATGACCGCTTCAATGACCGCGGAGATATCGGGAAAGTTCAATTGACGTTCGAGGAATGCGTGCACTGCGACCTCATTGGCAGCGTTCATCATGACCGGATGCAGACCCCCGGCGCGTGCCGCCGCCTGCGCAAGGGCGAGGCAGCGGAATTTGGTGGTGTCGGGCGCGCAGAAATCGAGGCGCGCGGCGCGAACCAGATCGAGAAAGTCGACTCCGGCCGTCACCCGCTCGGGCCATGCGAGCGCGTGTGCGATCGGCGTGCGCATGTCCGGTGCGGCCAGCTGTGCGAGCACCGAGCCGTCCAGATACTCGACCAACGAGTGCACGATGCTCTGGCGGTGCACCAGGATCTCGACCTGCTCGGTGGCCAGACCGAAGAGGAAGCAGGCCTCGATGAACTCGAGCCCCTTGTTCATCAGGGTGGCCGAATCGACCGAGATCTTGCGACCCATCACCCAGTTCGGGTGCGCGCAGGCCTGCTCCGGGGTGGCCGCGGCGATCGCCTGCGCCGACCAATCGAGAAAGGGGCCGCCGGACGCGGTCAGAATCACGCGCCGTACGCCGGCCGGTGGCTCGCCCGGCCGCGAGCCCTGCGGCAGGCACTGAAAGATTGCGTTGTGCTCGCTGTCGATCGGCAGCAGCACGGCGCCCGAAGCGCGCACCTCCGCCAGCAGCAGCGGCCCCGCCATCACCAGCGATTCTTTGTTCGCAAGCAACAGTCGCTTGCCGGCGCGTGCCGCCGCGAGCGTCGAACGCAGGCCTGCGGCGCCCACGACCGCCGCCATGACGGTGTCCACCTCCGCGAGGCGTGCGAGCTCCTCGAGCGCTTCGGGACTGGCGAGCAAGCGCGTTTGCGGCGCGGCGCCGGCAAGGCGTGACTCGAGCTCCCGTAAAGCCGCCGGATCGGCGAGCGCCGCATAGGATGGCCGAAACCGCAGCACCTGCTCGGCGAGCCGCGCAGCATTGCGATGCGCCCCGAGCGCCACCACGCGAAAGCGCTCGGGATGGCGCCCGATGACATCGAGCGTGTTTGCGCCGATCGAGCCGGTCGAACCGAGCACGGCAACGCCGATCATGTCGCGACTCCCAGCGCCAGCAGGCCGAAGAGCAGCACCGGGGCTGCGCCCGTGACGCTGTCGATACGATCCATCACACCGCCGTGGCCGGGGAACAGGCTGCCGCTGTCCTTCACGCCCGCGAAGCGCTTCAGAAGGCTCTCCGTGAGATCGCCGACCACGGAGAACGCGACGGCCGCCAGGCACAAGGGCACGAACTCCAGCCACGATATCCCGAACCACTCGCTGCCCGCGACGGCAACGATCGCGCTCGCGGCAATGCCCCCGAGCACGCCCTCCCAAGTCTTGCCGGGCGAGACCTCGGGAGCAAGTCGCATTCTGCCGAAGCGCCGGCCGACGAAGAAGGCGCCGATATCGGCAACCCACACCAGGATCAGCACGAAGAGCATCCACTGCGTCCCGCGCGGCAGATCCAGCCGCAGGCGCATGAGCGCCACCCAGGCCGGCACGAGAGCGAAGAGGCCCGCTAAGGCCGCCGACCAGCGTGCAGCGCGCCGCGGTGCAAACACTACCCACAGCGCCGCGATGATCCACCACAGCACGGCGGCCGACAGCAGCAGCGCACGCCCTAGGGGACTCGCGGTGAACTGCCAGCCGAGCGCGAGCAGTGCGGCCACGGCGATCACATAGAGCAGACGCCATGCCGTCATGCGCGCGCGCAGGAACGCTGACCACTCCCAGGCACCCGTGAGCACGATCAGCGTGAGCACGATGACGGTGGCGATCTGCGGCAGCCACAGCACCACGGCGAACAGCAGCGCCGCGAGCACGGCGGCGGTGATGATGCGCGTTCTAAGCACGCGCGGTGCTCCGCGCCTGCTCGGTGGTACGGCCGAAGCGCCGTTCGCGGCCCGTGTAAAAATCGCAGGCAGCATCGAGCGCGGCCGCATCGAAATCCGGCCACAATGTGTCGGTGAAGTACAGCTCCGTGTAGGCAAGGTTCCACAGCAGAAAGTTGCTGATGCGCCGCTCGCCGCCCGTGCGGATGAACAGATCCGGGTCGGGCAGATCGGCGAGCGCAAGCTCGGCGTTCAGCTGGCCTTCGTCGATCTCCTCAGGACGCAGCGCGCCGCGTGCGCAGCGCGCCGCGAGCTGCTGCGCGGCGCGCACGATGTCCCAACGACCGCCGTAGCTGACCGCCACCTGCAGCTTGAGACCTGTGTTCGCGGCCGTCTGCGCCTCGGCTGCGGCGATACGGGCTTGCAGCCGTACCGCGAGGCGGCGCCGCTCGCCGATGAAGCGCAGCCGCACCCGATTGGCGTGCAGGTCGGCGATCTCGCGATCCAGCGCGTCGACGAACAGGCTCATGAGCTCTGCGACTTCCGTGCCCGGCCGCTCCCAGTTCTCGCTCGAGAACGCGAACAGTGTGAGCGCCTCGATGCCCACGGCTCCGCAGCGCTCGATGCAGCGGCGCACGACGGCAATGCCGGCGCGGTGCCCCGCGTGGCGCGGCAGATCGCGGGCAGCCGCCCAGCGGCCGTTGCCGTCCATGATGATGGCCACGTGCCGCGGCAGGCTCATCGCGGATCGCGTCGCGGAAATATAGAGCTCGCTGCGTGCACGGGGCGCTTCAGACCTGCATGATTTCCTTTTCTTTCGCCGCGAGCGCCTGGTCGATCTCGGCGACGTACTTGTCGGTGATCTTCTGCACTTCGACCTCCGCCCTGCGCTCGTCGTCCTGCGAGACCGACTTCTTCTTCAGCAGCTCCTTGATCTCGGCCATGACATCACGGCGTACGTTGCGTACGGCCACGCGGGCGTTCTCCGCATCGTGACGCACGACTTTGGTGAGGTCGCGCCGGCGCTCCTCGGTGAGGGGCGGCATGGCAATGCGGATCACGGTGCCTGCGGTGTTTGGATTGAGTCCGAGATCGGACTTGTGGATCGCCTTCTCGATCGCCTGCACCAGGGATTTCTCCCAGGGCGATACCACGAGCGTGCGTGCCTCCTCGACGCTGATGCTCGCGACCTGCTGCAGCGGCACCTCGGAGCCGTAGTAGTCGACCTTCAAATGCTCGATGAGGCTCGGATGAGCGCGGCCCGTGCGCAGCTTCTTCAAGTCCGTCTGAAAGGTCTGGACGCATTTTGTCATGCGCGTCTGAGCGTTCTTCTTGGCGTCTTCCAGCATGGTGGGGCCCTCAGCGGCGTACGCAGGCTCGAACTTACTCGAAAGTCACCGCGGTGCCTACGTCCTCACCGCGCACGATGCGCGTCAGGTCGCCGGAATTGTTGAGATTGAAGACCCGCAGCGGCAGGCGGTTGTCGCGGCACATGACGATCGCCGTGGCATCCATCACGCTCAGCTTGTCGGTCAGCACCTTGTCGAAGGTGAGATGTGCATAGTGCACGGCGGCGGGATTGCGCATTGGATCGTCCGAGTACACACCGTCGACCTTGGTCGCCTTGAGCAGCACGTCGGCGTTGATCTCGATGGCGCGCAGCGAGGCCGCCGTGTCGGTGGTGAAGAACGGATTGCCCGTGCCGGCCGCGAAAATCACGATTCGGCCCTTCTCCAGGTGGCGAATCGCGCGCCGACGGATGTAGTCCTCGCAGACCTGGTTGATGCGGATGGCCGACATCACCCGCGACTGCAGCCCAAGGCTTTCCAGGCCGTCCTGCATCGCGAGCGCATTCATGACCGTTGCGAGCATGCCCATCTGGTCCGCGGTAACGCGGTCCATGCCGGCGCGCGCCAGCCCGGCACCCCGGAAGATGTTGCCGCCGCCGATGACCACGGCGACCTGCACGCCCATGTGCGCGATCTCGTGCAGCTCGCCCGCTATCCGCCTGAGCACGGCCGGATCGATTCCGTAGTCCCCCGTGCCCATGAGCGCCTCGCCGGAGAGCTTGACGAGGATGCGGGAGTAGCGTGGCGCTGCAGTCATGCGATCCCCACTTCAGTGCTTGACCGAGCCACCGCCGTCCGAGCCACCGCCGTCCGAGCCACCGCTGCCGGGACGCCGCGGCGGCGTGGCTTCGCTGCCTTGCACCTGCGCCATCACCTCGGCAACAAAGTCGCCCTGCTTCTTCTCGATTCCGGCCCCCACCTCGAAGCGCTCGAAGGCGGTGACGCTCGCACGCGCATTCTTGAGCAGCTTCTCGATGCTCACATCCGGGTCCTTGACGAATGGCTGTCCCGTCAGGGTGATCTCACTCAAGGACTTGCGCAGTCGCCCCTCTACCATCTTGGCGACGATCTCGGGGGGCTTGCCCTCGGTGCGGGCCTGGTCGGTGAGTATCTCGCGCTCCTTCGCCACGACCTCTGCTGGCACGTCCGCGGCGCTGATGTAACGCGGACTGCTCGCCGCGACGTGCATGGCGAGATCGTGCGCGAGCGCGGCGTCACCGCCCTGCACGGCGACCAAGGCACCGATGCGCGTGCCGTGCACGTAGGCGCCGAGGTGCCCCGCGGCGCTCAGCGCGACGCAGCGGCGCACGCCGATGTTCTCGCCAATCTTCGCCACCAGCGCGCGCCGGCGCTCATCGACGCTCTCGCCGCTCGCGAGCCGCGCGGCGAGCAGCGCCTCGAGCGATGCGGCACGCGAGGCGAGCGCAAGCGCGGCCACCTCCTGAGCAAACGCGCGAAAATCCTGCTGTCGCGCTACGAAGTCCGTCTCGCAGTTGACCTCGACCATTGCAGCCGAGCGCTGCTCCGCGTCCTTCGCCACTACGATCACGCCCTCGGCGGCGACCCGCGTCGCCTTCTTGTCCGCCTTGGCGAGCCCTTGCTTGCGCATCAGCTCGGCTGCGGCATCCAGGTCGCCTTTGGTCTCCATCAGCGCGCGCTTGCATTCCATCATGCCGGCTCCGGTGCGCTCACGGAGTTGCTTGACCACGTCTGCTGTGATGTTCATATCGACGGCCTCCAGGCCGAATTCGCACGGCCACTTCGGGCCGTCCGGTTATGGGCCGCCGCGGGCGCGGCGGAGGGGTCGCGGCCGATGGCCGCAGCTGGGGACCTCGCGCCCGAGAGCCTCGGGCGCGCCTTATAGCCGAGCCTCAGGTCGCTGTCCCCTCTTCGCCACCGCCGTCGCTCCGAGTGCGTGGCGTCCGGGCCGCAGGACGGCGCGCGGCGGCTGCCCCGGCGTCCGCCGCTCCCGCCGGGGCGGGCGCAGCTTCCTCGGACTCATCGAAGTCGTCGAATTCGGCGCCGTCCTCAGTGGTCTCGACCGGCGCCTTGACCGGGGGCAAGCGCCGACGGGGCGCGGTCTTCTTGCGGATGGCGGGCTGGGGCTTCTGGCGCCCGCGCGCGGACTTCTTGCGCGGCTGGCCGGACTCGTCGAGCTCGACGAACTCGTCTTCGCCGACGGCCACCGTTGGCACGGATGCCTTGCCCTCGACCACGGCATCGGCGATGCCTGTCGTATAGAGCTGGATCGCGCGCATGGCATCGTCGTTGCCGGGGATGACGTAGTCGATACCTTCAGGCGAGCAGTTGGTGTCGACCACTGCGACCACCGGAATGCCGAGCTTCTTCGCCTCGTGGATCGCGATGCGCTCGTGACCTACATCGATGACGAACAGCGCATCGGGCAGCGATTCCATGAGCTTGATGCCGCCCAGGCTCTTCTCCAGCTTGTCCATCTCGCGCCGCAGCTGCGTAGCCTCCTTCTTGCCGCGCTTGTCGAGCGCGCCGCTCACGGCGAGGTCGGTGAGCTCGGCGAGCCGCTTGATGGACTGGCGAATGGTCTTGAAGTTGGTAAGCATGCCCCCAAGCCAGCGCTGATTGACATAGGGCATGGAGCAGCGCTCGGCCTCCTTCTGCACGGCCTCGCGCGCCGAGCGCTTGGTGCCGACGAACAGCACCTTGCCGCCATCGGAGACCACGCCCTTCACGAAGTGCGCGGCTTCTGAATAGAGCGGCTGCGTCTTCTCGAGGTTGATGATGTGGATCTTGTTACGCTCGCCGAAGATGAAGGGCGCCATCTTCGGGTTCCAGAAGCGGGTCTGGTGTCCAAAATGGACTCCCGCCTCCAGCATCTGTCGCATGGACACGCCGGGCATGAATGCTCCTAAACTTGGGTTGAGCCTCCGCGCATCCCGGGCGGCCATCCTTGCGTGCGCCGCTCGCGGTGGAGCGTCGCGCGCGAAGAACACCCAGCCGCCTGGTGAGCGATGCGCGTGTGGGTTTCGTCGTTGCCAATATGGGCGGCGCTTTATACCATGAAGATCCCAGTGGAACAATGTCTTACGCGCCCCTGAACACGCCCATGCACGTCACGATCAAGACCCCGGAGGAGCAGCAGAAGATGCGCGTCGCGGGACGCCTCGCGGCAGACGTCCTCGACATGATCACGCCCCACGTAACTCCCGGGGTGAGCACCGAGGAGCTCGACCGCATCTGTCACGATTACATCGTCAACGAGCAGCGATCGGTGCCCGCGAACCTCAATTATCGCGGCTTTCCGAAGACCATCTGCACTTCCGTCAACCACGTCGTCTGTCACGGCATCCCGAACGACAAGCGCCTGAAGGCCGGTGACATCATCAACATCGACGTGACGGTCATCCGGGAAGGGTTTCACGGAGACACGAGCCGCATGTACATCGTGGGCCGCCCGAGCGTGCAGGCGCAGCGCCTGATCGACACCTGCCACGAGGCGATGTGGCGCGGCATCCGCACGGTGCGCCCCGGCGCCCGGCTCGGCGATGTGGGCCATGCGATTCAGAGCTTCGTCGAGGATCTCAGTTACTCGGTGGTGCGCGAGTACTGCGGCCACGGCATCGGTCGCATCTATCACGAGGATCCGCAGGTGCTGCATTACGGTGAGCCCGGCACGGGCCTCGAGCTGGAGCCGGGAATGACATTCACCGTGGAGCCGATGGTGAACGCGGGCAAGCGCCACGTGCGCCTGCTGCCCGATGGCTGGACCGTGGTCACCAAGGATCACTCGCTCTCGGCGCAGTGGGAGCACACTATTCTAGTCACCGACACGGGCTTCGACGTGCTGACGCTCAGTGCCACCGAGCGGCACTGACGCTGGCCGCGAGCGATGTCGGGCAGTGATCCGGATTCACTCGATGAGGCGCTCCTCCCAGAGCAGGAGCTGAGCACGCCCGACTGGCCGTTGCTCACGCGCCTGCCGGCATTGTTGGCGGCCCATCCCGGCTCGGGCTCCACCTATCGCGAGCTGCTGCAGCAGGCACACGAGGAGCTCAAGGCACGCTTCCTCGCCGAGGAACCGGTCGAGGCGCTGGTGCACGCGCGCGCCGCGCTCATCGATACGGTGCTGCGCCAGGTGTGGACCGAGCAGTTCACCGCACGGCGCTCGAGCTGTGCGCTCGTGGCCGTCGGCGGCTACGGCCGTGGCGAGCTGCATCCCTGCTCGGACATCGATCTGCTGCTGCTCGTAGAGCACGCTCCAGAGGAGCTCGAGCGCTCCCAGCTCGAGCGCTTCGTCGCGTTTCTGTGGGACATCGGCCTCGAAGTCGGCCACAGCGTGCGCACCGTCGCGCAGTGCGTGGAGGAGAGCGCCGCCGATGTGAGCGTGATGACCACGCTGCTCGAGGCGCGCCTGATCGCAGGTGAGGCCGCACTGCTCGAGTCCATGCGTAGCGCGCTCGCTCCGCCGCAGGTGTGGCCGGTGCGCGAGTTCTTCGAGGCGAAGCTGCGCGAGCAGGCCGAGCGGCACCTGAAGGCGAACGATACCGCGTACAACCTCGAGCCGAACGTCAAGACCGGTCCCGGCGGACTGCGCGACATTCAAACCATCGGCTGGGTGGCCAAGCGGCACTTCGGCGCCGACTCGCTCGACGGCCTCGAGCGGCGCGGCTTCCTCACGCCGGGCGAGCTGCGACGGCTGAAGCAGGCGCAGGCCTTTCTGTGGAAGGTGCGCTTCGGGCTGCACATCCTCACGGGGCGGCGCGAGGATCGGCTGCTCTTCGATCACCAGATCCGCCTCGCCCTCAGCTTCGGCTACGAGGATGCCTCCTACACGCTCGCGGTCGAGCAGTTCATGCAGCGCTACTACCGCACCGTGATGGACGTGAGCCTGCTCAACGAGCTGCTGCTGCAGCTCTTCCGCCAGGCGATTCTCAGCGAGGACGAGCCGCCGCGGCCTCTCAATGCGCGCTTTCAGGTACGCAACGGCTCCCTCGAGGCGCGCAGCGACGACGTGTTCGTGCGCACGCCCTCGGCGCTGCTCGAGCTCTTCGTGTTGCTGCAGCAGCATCCGGACATCACGGGTGTGCGCGCCTCGACCATGCGGGCGGTCGCACGCAGCCTGTGGCTGATCGATGAGGAGTTCCGGCAGAACCCGCGTCATCACCGGCTCTTCATGGAGATCCTGCGCGCGCCGGTCGGCGTGACGCACGAACTGCGCCGCATGAACACCTATGGCGTGCTCGGCCGCTACATCACCGCCTTCGGCCGCATCGTCGGGCGCATGCAGTACGACCTCTTTCATGCCTACACGGTCGATGCGCACACGCTGTTCGTCGTGAGCAACCTGCGCCGCTTGAGCATTCCCCGCTACGATCACGAGCTGCCGGAGCTGTCGCGCATCATGCAGCAGCTGCCGCGCCCGGAGATCGCCTATCTCGCCGCGCTGTTTCACGACATCGCCAAGGGACGCGGCGGGGATCACTCTGCGCTTGGCGCCGTGGACGCCGAGGCCTTCTGTCTCGAGCAGGGCATGTCGCGCTACGACGCACGGCTCGTAGCGTGGCTGGTGAGCAATCATCTGGAGCTGTCGATCACGGCGCAGAAGCAGGACATCTCCGATCCCGAGGTGATCAACGCCTTCGCGCGCAAGGTCGGCGATGAGCCACACCTCGACTATCTCTACGTGCTCACCTGCGCGGACGTGCGCGGCACCAATCCCAAGCTCTGGAACTCGTGGAAGGCCTCGCTGTTCCACGAGTTCTATGCGCGCGTGAAGCGCGCGCTGCGCCGCGGCCTGGAGAGTCCGATCGATCAGGAGGAGCTCATCCGCGAGACGCAGGAGGCGGCGCGCCGGCTGCTCGCGACGCACAGCGTGCCGGCGGCGGACATCGAGCGCGCCTGGGCACGCTTCTCCGCGCCCTACTTCCTGCGCCACACGCCCGATGAGGTGGCCTGGCACACGCGCCTGCTCGCCGAGCGCGAGCCGAGCTCCGGCGAGCCGCTCGTGGCGCTCGAGGCGCAAAGCGTGCGCGGCACCACCGCGGTCCTCACCTTCGCACCGCACGCGCGCCACGGCTTCGCCCGCACGACCGCCGTGCTCGATCAGCTCGGCCTCACGATCGTCGATGCACGCATCACACCGACCGGCGACGGTTTCAGCCTGGATCTGTATCACGTCCTCGAGGACGACGGCGCACCGATCACGGACAGCGACCGCCAGAGCGAGATCGAGCACGCGCTGTGGCGCTCGCTGCAGCGTCCGGATACGCAGCTGCCCGGCGTCTCGCGCCGCGCGCCACGCCAGGTGCGCATGTTCAACACGACCACGCAGATCGCCGTGAGCGTCGATGACCGCAATCAGCGCTCGGTGCTCGAGCTGATCGCCGGCGACCGGCCCGGCTTGCTGTGCGATGTCGGCAAGGTGTTGCTGCAGGAGCGCGTGGAGCTGCATGGCGCCAAGATCATGACCGTCGGGGAGCGCGCCGAGGATGTGTTCTACGTGACCGATTTCGAGCACCGGCCGCTCTCGGAGGCCGCCGCCGAGCGTCTGAAGGAGCATCTGAGCCAGGCGCTCGATCGACGCGAGGCTGCATGAACCCGCGTCTGGAGAGGCTGCACACATACGCGTTCGAGAAGCTCGCCCGACTGACGGCTGGCATCGAGCCTGCGCTTGCGGCCAGGCACATCGCGATGTCGATCGGCGAGCCGCAGCATGCCCCGCCCGCCTTGCTCCTCGATGCCCTGCGCGCGAACCTCACGCGGCTCGGCAGCTATCCGGCCACGAGTGGCAGCCGCGAGCTGCGCGCCGCCGCGGCCGCGTGGCTCACCCGCCGCTATGGCCTGCGCGCCGGAGCGGTCGACCCCGATACCATGGTGCTGCCGGTCAACGGCACGCGCGAGGCGCTCTTCAGCTTCGTGCAAGCCATGGTGGACCCCGGCCGCCAGCCGCTGGTGCTGATGCCGAACCCCTTCTATCAAATCTACGAAGGTGCGGCACTGCTCGCAGGCGCCGAGCCGTACTTTCTCGATACCACCGCCGCGACGGGCTATCGGCCCGATCTGACACGCATCCCGCGCACGGTGCTCGAGCGCTGCCAGATTCTATTTCTCTGCAGCCCCGGCAATCCCACCGGCGCGGTGCTGTCGCGCGAGTATCTGCAGGAAGCGCTGGCGCTCGCCGAGCAGTACGACTTCATCATCGCGTCGGACGAGTGCTACACGGACATCTACCTGGATGAGCGGGCGCCGCCGCCCTCGCTGCTGCAGGCGGCGCTTGCAAGCGGACACGACCGCTTGCAGCGTTGTATCGTCTTTCATAGCCTGTCGAAGCGCTCGAGCGTGCCGGGGATGCGCTCGGGCTTCGTGGCCGGCGACCCACAGCTGCTCGCGCCCTTCCTGCGCTATCGCACCTATCACGGCAGCGCCATGTCACCCCTGATCCAGCACGCGAGCATCGCCGCGTGGAGCGATGATGCACACGCTTTGCAGAATCGACGCATCTATTGCGAGAAGTTCGCGCGTGTACTGCCGCTGCTCGGCGCGGTGTGGGCGGTCGAGCCACCGGCCGGCGCCTTCTACGTGTGGCTCGCAGTCGGTGGTGATGATGAGCGCTTCGTGCGCGAGCTGTATGCCGCACAGAACCTCACCGTGCTGCCCGGCAGCTATCTCGGCCGCGCCGGCACGGGCAGCAACCCGGGCGCGGGGCACGTGCGCATCTCGCTCACGGCGAGCGTGGCGGAGTGCGTGGAGGCGGCGGAGCGCATCGTGCGCTTCGCGAGCCGCTCGCGGGAGCATGCCGCATGAGCGATTCGCAACATCTGCAGCAAGTGATCGATGCGGCCTTCGAGAAGCGCCAGGAGCTGACGCCACGCAACGTGCCGCACGAGCTCGCAGTGGCGCTCGATGACTGTCTGGATCTTCTGGATCGCGGCCGGGTACGCGTGGCCGAGAAGCACGCCGGGGGCTGGACGGTCAATCAGTGGCTGAAAAAGGCGGTATTGCTGCACTTTCGCACGCGCGAGAACGTCGTACACGATGCCGGTTACACGCGCTTCTACGACAAGGTGCCGCTCAAGTACGCGGCCACCGAAGAGGATGAGTTTCGCAGCGGCGGAGCGCGCGTGGTGCCGCATGCGATCGTGCGCAAGGGTGCCTACATCGCTCCCAACGTCGTGCTGATGCCGAGCTACGTGAACATCGGCGCCTACGTCGACAGCGGTGCGCTGATCGATACGTGGGTCACGGTTGCCTCCTGCGCACAGATCGGCAAGAACGTACATCTCTCCGGCGGTGTCGGTATCGGCGGCGTGCTCGAGCCGCTGCAGGCGAGCCCGACCATCATCGAGGACGACTGCTTCATCGGCGCGCGCTCGGAGATCGTCGAAGGCGTCATCGTCGAGGCCGGCGCGGTCATCTCCATGGGTGTGTACATCGGTCAGAGCACGCGCATCTACGAGCGCGCCACCGGACGCATCCTGCGGGGGCGCGTGCCGGCGGGCTCGGTGGTCGTCCCGGGGACGCTGCCGGCAGCGGACGGCAAGTACGGACTCTACTGCGCAGTGATCGTCAAGCAGGTCGATGCCCAGACGCGCGCCAAGACCTCGATCAACGAGCTGCTGCGGGCAAGCGACTAGCGCTGTCCGACGAACGACGCTTCTGGAGCCGCCCGTGCGGTAGCCGCCCGCACACGTCGCCCCGTCTGCCTAGAGAAGCACGTGCGTGACCAGACGATTGATCTCGTAGCCGCCCGCACACAGAAAGGCAAAAAGCGCCGCGGCGAGCAGCAGTGGCCGCAGCCCGGCCTGGCGGATCGCCCCGACGTGCGTTCGCAATCCGAGCGCCGCCATCGCGGTGGCGAGCAGCAAGGTATCGAGCTGCACGAGGTGCTGCACCCAGAGCGACGGCAGTAAGTTGAGCGAGTTCAGCGCGCACACCGCGATGAAGAGCAGCGCGAACCACGGAATGCGCAGCTGCGCGCCTCCGTGCGCCGCGCCCTCGGCCGCGTGCTTGCGCTGCAGGCTCGACAGGACCAGCAACAGCGGCGCGAGCATCATCACACGCAACATCTTCTCGATGACGGCGGTAGCGGCGGCGGCATCGCTGACGCTCTTGCCGGCTGCGACCACCTGCGCCACCTCGTGGATGGTCGAGCCCGCGTAAATCCCGAAGGCCTGCTCCGACAGCCCGAGGTGCGGATAGAGCAGCGGGTACACGAACATGGAGAGCGTGCCGAACACGACGACGGTCGCCACTGCGATCGAGACCTTGTGCGCTTGAGCGCGCACCACCGGCTCCGTCGCGAGGACCGCGGCCGCCCCGCACACCGCGCTTCCCGCGCCGATGAGCATCGCGGTCTGGCGATCGAGCTTCATGATGCGCGTTCCGATCTGCACCGCGACCACGAACGTGAGCGTGACCATCAACGCATCGATCGCCACACCGTGCAAACCGACGGCCGCAATCTGCTGAAAGGTGATGCGCAGACCGAAGAGCACGATACCGGTGCGCAGCAGCGTGCTCTTGGAGAAATCGATGCCGGCGGCGGTGTAAGCGCTGACGGCTGGAAAGATCGAATTACCGGCGACCATGCCGATGACGATCGCCAGCGTCAGCGCACTGAAGCCGAGGTGCCGTGCCCAGGGCAGCTCGGCCGCCGACATGCCCGTGACACCGAGGCCGACGGCCAGCGCAAGGCCTAACCAGAACGAGCGGCCGCGCGGCAGTTTGAGGAGGCCTCCCCACCTGGAGGGGGATACGACCAAAGTCGACTGACTCATGTCGCGCCAAACACCGTGTTGACCCGCTTACTTTAGAGCGGACAGAGCCATATCACAAATGCATGTATCTCATAGTTCGATGAATAGAGGTTATGCGACAATGTTAACCCATGCCGGTGAATCTGCACCTGCTGCGTATCTTTCACGCCGTGGCGGAGCTGCGCAGCTTCTCGCGGGCCGGTGAGGCCCTCTTCATCAGCCAGCCGGCCGTGTCGAAGGGAGTTCGCGAGCTCGAACGTCAGCTCGATGTGCCGTTGATCGAGCGGGGCGCTCACGTGGGCCGGGGCGTCAAACTCACTGAGAGCGGCGCTGCGCTCGCCGAGCACGCGCGCGGCATCTTCGCCCTCGAGCGTGCGGCAGCCGAGGACCTGCGCGCGCGCGTCGAGCTCAGACAAGGACGCTTGCTCCTCGGGGCGAGTACCACGATAGCCGCCTACTGGCTGCCGCCCTACCTCGCGACATTCGCGCGGCAATTCCCCGGGATCGAGCTGCAAGTCAGAGTCGGCAACACACGCGCGATCGGTGCGGCGCTCATCGGTTGCGAGATCGATCTTGCACTGGTCGAAGGACCCCTCGAGGATGCGCGCCTGACAGCCACGCATTGGCGCGACGATGAATTGCAGATCATCGTGCACCCGCAGGCTGCGCTGGTCGGCAAGCGCAGACCCACCGTGGCTCAACTCAACGCGAACGTGTGGTTGCTGCGTGAGCCCGGCTCGGGCACGCGCGAGGTGACCGAACGCATGCTACGCGCACAACGCATCGTGCCCGCACGCACGATCGAGCTCGGCAGCAATGAAGCGATCGCGCGCGCCGCCGCCGCCGGGCTCGGTGTCGCCATGCTGCCCGCGCATGTCGTGCAGGAGCTCACGCGTCTGGGTGAGCTAGCGATCGTGCAGAACCCCTCCACGGGGCGGCTGCTGCGACCGCTATTCGTTCTGCAGCTCAGGCAGCGGCCACAGTCGCAGGTCGTGCGCGCATTTCGGGAAGTGCTGCGCGAGCGCGCTTAGCCGCGCGCCGCACTGCCCGTGAGGTAGGCCTAGTGGGCGCCGATACGCACTATCCACGCTACCGCTGTGCGCGCCGCCCGTCTAAGTTGAGCGGCTGGAGGAACAGTGAAGTCCGGCGTCTCTTGCAGGTGGCGCTCGCGGGAGTCCTGATGCATCCCTATCCGCACACTTATGCGGTCTCCGCCCAGGGGCGTAGCGCCGGCGCGGTGAGCGTCAACGGAAGCGAGCTGCCGACTCTGGAGACGGCGCCGCCGCCCCAATTCGATGGGCCAGGCGGAACGTGGTCGCCCGAAACTCTGCTCTGCGCCGCGCTCGCCGACTGTTTCATCCTCACGTTCCGCGCGGTGAGCCGTGCGGCGCGCTTCGAGTGGGCGCAGCTCGAGTGCCGGGTGGAAGGGATCCTCGAGCGTGTCGAGCGCTCTGCTCGCTTCACCCACTTCACGACCTTCGCGCTCTTGACAATCCCCCAAACTACGGATGCCAGCAAGGCACGCGACCTGCTCGAGCGCGCCGAACACGGCTGTCTCATTTCGAATTCCGTGCGTGGTGAGCGCAAGCTCGAAATAGAAGTGGTGACGGCTTCGGGATAGCGCGGCGGCGGCCGAGGCGATCGCGGAGGACGATGCGAAGTCCTAATCGCTCGCCCGAAAGCCCAAGACGTGACCATCCGGCAGCCGCACGTAGCGCGAGTCGGCAGTCACATTCTGGGGCATGGCCGTGCCGTCGAGATCGACGATCGTGGTCTTGCCGCGCTCGATCAGTACCGGCACCACGATGTAGCCCCTGCCAGCGGCGAGTCCCCGGACCGAATACTTGCCAGCCGCAAGAGGCACGGTGACCGGCGAGGAATCGAAGAATCCGGAGCGATTGTCGACGTCACGCAGTATCTTTCCAGAGGAGTCGAGAAGCGTGTAGGGCGTGTGCACCGGGTAGCGTGATTGCTCGACTGTCGTGACGGTCGGCGCCGTGTACACCACCAGCTTGCCGCTACCTGCATTTGGATTGCTCGGTGCCTGCGCAGGACCTACCGGTGTACTCACCACCGTTTGCGCGTTGGTTGCGCAGGCCGAGATCAGTGCGAGCATGCACCCTAGAACCGTCATGAGTCCGACGCTCTGCTTCATGGCACTCACCGAATCTTTCTGCCGCGCTCAGGGCGCGCGCCTCACTATTATATATACGCGAGGCACCGCGGTCTGCGCGCTACGTCGACATTAGAATCGGCATGCGCATGTCCGCGAGCAGCCCGATCGTCACCCCGCCGAAGATCCGTTCCCAGAGCCGTGCTTGGCCGAACGCGCCAGTAACGAGGAGATCAGCGCCGGCCTCGAGAGCCTTGCTTTGAAGGGTGGCGGCGATCGCATCGCCGCGAACGCCATCGAGGCGCGCGAGCTGCACCGCTGCGCCGTGGCGCTTCAGGTGCTCGAGCAGCTGCTCGGCAGGAAGGGCGCCGTGGCGATCGATGAAGTCGGCGGGGTTCAAAGTCAGCACAAGCGTGCGCTCGGCTTGCTCGATGAGCGGCAGCGCATCGTGGGCGGCCCGCGCTGATGCGCGGCTCGAGTTCCAGGCGACCGCGATGCGGCGGCCGAGGGTCGTGGACGACCAGCCGGGCGGAATGAAGAGCACCGGACGACCGCCCGTGAACAGCATCTGCTCGTCGAAGCTGTGGTCGATCGAGGCGTGCCCTGGCTGCACCTCGTGGCCCAGGATGACCAGGTCCGTATAGCGAGCATGCTGAGGTCCGACGACCGTTAGCCTGCCTTCCACCTCCCGCCATTCCACATCTATGCCGCACTTTCCGGCCAGTGTCTGTAGAGCGGATTTCAGCAATGCCGCCGCCGCATTCCAGGAGGTCTGCGTGCGGCGATCGAGCCGCTCGACCTGCCCAGCGGAGGCACATCCCAGCTCGGCGACCCTGCGTTGATCGAGCTGCGCCTGGTCATGCTCCCGCACGAAGAGCGCGGTGAGAAAGCTGCGGTGATGGCATGCGAGATCGACCGCGAGGCGCAGGCGCGCTTGCGCCGGCTCGTTCTGATCGAGGTAGACGAGAATGTCTTTGAGCGCCATGGCCGCCTCTCACCTGATCTGCGTGCGGACGTCACGGATCCTTGAGCGGATCGCCGCGCGCGAGGGTGTCGCGGAAAATTGCCAGCACGGCCGGAAGCGGACGTTTTATCGCCGGCACCTGCTGGAATCCCTGCCATCCGCCGCCGAGGTTCCGATACAACTCGATGTACTGATCATCGAGCGCAGCCTGCGTCTGGACGTATTGCTCCTCGATCGAGTACTCCTCGCGCTCGGCATCGATGACGTTCAGGTAATCCGTCAGGCCACGGTTGTAGCGCTGATTGGCGAGGGTGACGGCTCGCTGGCTCGCGGTGAGGGCGTCGGCGAGACTTCCGATGCTCTGCTCCGCTGCAGCAAATCGAGCCGCGGCCGAATCGACCTGCTTGACGGCGACCTGGATAGTCGCTTTGTAGTTCTCGAGCGCCGCTTGCGTCCGCACGTCGGCGATCTGCACCTGAGCGTCGAGCTGGCCGAAGTCGAGCAGTGGCCAGATGACACCAGGACCTGCCGACCAGATGTGCTGGCCGAGGGTCGGACCGGCGGCGGTGCCTTGCTGGAATCCGATCGCACCCGTCGCGATGAACTGCGGAAACAGCTCCGCCGTCGCAATCCCGATCCGGGCATTCGCAGCTGCGATCTCCCGCTCGGCCTCCTCTACATCGGGCCGGCGGCGTAGCAGGTCGAGCGGCAGTCCGGCCGATACGTTCGCCGGCACGGACGGAATCATGCCGGGCGCGGAGAGCTCTTTGACCAGATCCTCCGGATACGCGCCGAGCAGGGTCGCAATGGCGTACTCGCCCGAGCTCGCCTCCGCATCGACGATCGGGATCTCCGCCTCGACGGAGGCAAGCTCGCGCTTCGCAAGCGTCACGTCGAGCTCATTCGTGATGCCACGATCATAGCGCTGCGTGGTGATACTCAATCCCTGCCCGAGGGCAGCGGCGGCCGAGTGCAGGACCGAGGCGCGCATCTGCAGGCCGCGCAGGTCGACGTACGCTCTGGCCACGTCCGCGATCACCGTGACGAGCACCGCATTGCGCGCATCCGCGGCGGCCTCCGTATCGTAGCGCGCGAGCTCCATCTCGCGGCGTATCCTGCCGAAGATATCGAGCTCCCACACTGCCTCGAAGCCACCGGCCGTCGTAACGTTGTTCAACCCATGCGTGGTTACCGCAGAATGGAGCGGCGTCCCGACACGTCCTCGCGTGAGGTCAGTCCCGGTGCCGCGCCCGAACCCAGCGGTCGCATCCACTACGGGCAGCAACGTGCCCGTGAGACCCGCTTCGTAGAGCCGCGCGGCCTGCAGCCGGTCCAGCGCAACCAGTGCGCTCGGATTGCCGCTCATGGCCCGATCGATCAGCGAATCGAGCTCCGCATCGCCGAGCGTGCGCCACCAGGTTGCAAGATCGGCGGACGTTACGGCGGACGTTGCGCCGAGCTGCGCCCCCTGCCGCTGCGGCATTTGCGCGCCCGCATCGAAATGATCCGGCACCCGCACCTTCGGCGTGCGGTAGTTCGGGCCTGCGGCGCAGCTTGCGAGCGCGGCGCCAGCGAGCAGCATTGCCAGGCCTCGCATGAGCCGTGCGCACATCTCAGGGATGTGCGTGTGACTCACTGGCCGGCTCCGGGCTTGTCCGAAGCCGGTTTGCGTTCGGCGGGCGGGTCGCCGCGATCTGGCCGAGCGGCGGTTGCGCTGCGCGTGCTCGCGAGCTCACCGCCGCTCGTTGAGACGGGGTTCACGAGGCTCACGAGCTCGCCCTGGGTCAGCGAATCCGGTGGGCTGTTGATCACCCGGTCGGAGGGCGAGAGTCCTGTGAGAACCTCAACGTCCGCGCCGAAATTGCGTCCGAGCTTCACCGCCCGCATCTCCGCGCGGTTGCCGGGGCCTACCACGGCCACCTGCAACCCGGCTTGCTGGAAGATGAGCGCGGTGGCCGGAATGGTCAACACATTGGGATTGGGGCTCATGTTGAAATGCACCTGCGCGTAGGTGCCGGGCTGAAGCATCCCGTCCGTATTTTCCGCATGCAGTTCGACGAGCAGCGCCCGAGATGCCGGATCGATGGCACGCGCGGTGGTCGCCACCACCGCCTTGAACACGCGCTCGGGATACTGCGGCAGCGACAGGTCCGCACTCATACCGGCGGCGACTCCTGCGGACATCGCCTGCGGGACCTGAACGAAGACACGCATCGCGTGCACATCGGCGATGCGAAACAGCTGCGGCGCGCTCCCGGCGCCCGCCCCGCTTCCGGCATTGATGAGCGCGCCGATATCGGTGTTTCGTGCGGTCACGACGCCATCGAAGGGAGCGACGATGCGCTTGAACTGCTCGAGGGCTCGCAGCCGATCGACGGCTCCCTGGTCCGACTTCACGCCGGCTATCGAGGCATCGTAGCTCGCGAGCGCGGTCTCGTAGTCGGCCTTCTTGGACTCCGTCTCTTGCACGGAGACGACGCCCTTCGGCGAGTCGCGCCAGCGGTCGTAGGTCGTCTTAGCGAACTCCATTGAAGCCTTCGCCACTTTCACCTTCGCGCGCGCGGCATCGAGATCAGCCTCCGTGGCGGCGAACTGAGCGTCGAGGTCCGGCGTCTCGATGGTCGCGAGAACCTGACCCCGCCTCACATGGGCACCGAAGTCGAAGTACCACTGCTGCAGATAGCCGCTGACGCGCGCGTAGATCGGGGCCTCGTACCACGCGGAGATGTTGCCCGGAAGGGCGAGGCCCGCCTCGTTGCCGCCCTTCTGGGGCGTGATGACCGAGACGCTCGGGACGGCCTGCTCGTCGGTCCAGCGCGCGACCGCCCGCGCCTGGATCTCCCGCTTCGCGATCCCTGCGATGGCGATCAGGAGGGCGATTGCCCCAGCCACCACTGCGATCCGCCCGAGCTTGACAGGCGAGATGGCGAGCTGCGGATCCCGTCTTCCGGCCGTGGTCGCCATCGTCTTTGTAGGGTCATCTGTCTCGAGCAACCGAACTCTCCTCGGTAATCAAACGGCGGGCTCGGAGGGTACTGCACTCGCGACCGCTGCCCCGCCATGTCTGCGATGCAGGACGCTGAATACGGTCGGAACGAAGAACAGGGTCGCGACGGTGGCGATGACGAGACCGCCGATCACTGCACGGCCGAGCGGTGCGTTCTGCTCGCCCCCCTCCCCGAGCGCAAGGGCCATCGGCACCATGCCGACGATCATGGCGAGCGCCGTCATCAGTACCGGTCGCAGGCGCACGACACCGGCCTCGAGCGCGGCGGCGGTCGCATCGAGCCCTCGCGCCAGACCCTCGCGGGCGAAACTCACAACCAGAATGCTGTTTGCCGTGGCGATGCCCATGCACATGATCGCGCCCGTCAGTGACGGGACTGAAAGTGGCGTACCGGTCATGAACAGCATCCACACGATCCCGGCCAGCGCCGCCGGCAGAGCGGTGATGATGATGAATGGATCGGTCCACGACTGGAAGTTCACGACGATCACGAGATAGATGAGCACGACCGCGGCGAGGAGGCCTAGATACAGCTGGGCATAGGCGCTGCGCATGGTCTCGATCTGGCCGCGCAGGGCGACGTACGCCCCCTTCGGCACGGCTCCTTGCGTCTGCCGCAAGACACGCTCGATAGCGCCGGCGACCGCACCCAGGTCGCGCCCCTGCGTCGCGGCATAGATGTCGATGACCGGCTGCACGTCGTAGTGAGAGATCAGCGCAGCGCCCGGGCCGATGCCGATGCTCGCAAGACCTCCGAGGTATACCGGATCCTTCACCGCGGGCGAGGTGAGTGGCAGCTGCGCGAGGTCCGACACGCTGTCGATGTGGTATTGAGGCATCTGCGTGACCACGCGGTATCGCACGCCGGACTGCGTGTTGAGCCAGAAGTTCGGCTGAACCTGGCCGCTTCCCGAGAGCGTGACGAGCAGGTTGCTCGCCACGTCGCGTTCCGAGAGCCCCACCTCCTGAGCAAGCGTGCGGTCCACGTCGACGTTGATCTGCGGATAGTCGAACACCTGCTGGATGCGCGTATCCGCTATGCCGGGCACCTGGCGAATGCGCTGCAGCAGATCTGCCGCATACCGGTAGTCGGCCTGCTGGTCCTTGCCGATGACCTGCACATCGATCGGAGCGGGAAGACCAAAGTTGAGAATCTGCGAGGCGATGTCGGCGGGCAGGAACGAGAACGTCGTGCCTGGAAACTCGCGCGGCAGCGCCGTTCTGAGCGCCTTCACGTAGTCAGCCGTCGAGGCATGATCGGCCTTGAGCGAGATGAGCGCATCACCGTCCTCGGGACCGATCGTTCCGGTGTTCTGGTAGGCCATGTTGATGCCGCTGAAGGGCAGGCCGATGTTGTCGGTGATGCTGGCGATCTGAGCGGGCGGAATGATCCGCCGCACGACACTCTGAACCTCATCGAAGAGCCGTCCCGTCTCCTCGATGCGCGTCCCGGGCTGGGCACGCACGTGCATCAGAATGAGGCCGGAGTCAACCGAGGGAAAGAAGTTCCGACCGAGGAACGGCATGAGTGCGAAGGAGACCACGATGCAGGCGAGGAATCCCATGATGAATTCTCGCGGATGCGTAAGCGCGAGCCCGAGCAGCGAGCGGTAGAGCTCGCGAAAGCGCAGGAAGCGGCTCTCAAAGCCGACCTGCAGGCGCTTGAAGGGATTGCGGGACCCGCCGCGCAGCTCGCCCGCTGCGCCGTGAGCCGCAGCGCCCGAATGACCGCGCAGCAGATAGTGGGCCATGGTGGGCACGAGCGTTCTCGAGAGGATGAAGGAGCCCGTGAGCGCAAACACGACGGCCATGGCCATCGGCCTGAAGAGGTACCCCGCAACACCGCCCAGCTGGAACATCGGCACGAAGACGATGCTCAGGCACAACAGCGTCACGAAGGCAGGAATGACGATCTGCTGGGCGCCATCGAGGATCGCCGGCACGACCTCCTTGCCCATCTCGAGGTGGTAATTGATGTTCTCGATCGTCACCGTCCCGTCGTCGACAAGGATGCCGACCGCAAGAGCAAGACCACCGAGCGTCATGACATTCATCGACTCGCCGAGCCAGGACAGCGCGGTGAGCGAGAACAGGATCGCCAGGGGGATCTCGATCAGGATGATGAGGGTCGAGCGCCAGCTGCCCAGGAACAGCAGAATGAGGAGTCCGACGAGCAGCGCGGCGATCCCCGCCTCGCGCACCACCCCCGAGACGGCAGCCTTCACGAACAGGGACTGGTCGTTCACGATGCGCAGGTTCAGGCTCTCGGGAAGCGATGCCTTCACACGCGGCAGGATGCTCTTGATTCCCGAGATGATGTCGAGCGTGGAAGCCGCGCCGGCCTTCAGGACGGTCATAAGCACCGCGTGCGTGCCGTTGACCCTCACGAGATTGGTCTGCGGCGGACCGCCGTCGTGCACGTACGCCACATCGTGCACATAGATCACCGTGCCGTTCACCGACTTCACCGGCAGGTCATTGAGCCGCTCACGCTCGACCGGGCTCGCATTGATGTCGACGTTCCAGTCGAATTTGCCGATCTTCATGTCGCCGGCGGTCGGATTCAGGTTCTGCTGCGTGATCGCGGTGACCACGTCTTGGGCAGAAACCCCGTGGGCCTGCATCGCCTGCGGGTTGAGGTCGACCTCAACGGCACGGTTCACTCCGCCGTACGGCGAGGGGAGCGCCGCACCGGCGACCGTTTCCAGGCCCGGCCGGATGAAGTTCTGCCCGCTGTCGAAGAGCTGCGCCGGGGTCAGCTGCTTGCTCGAGAGCGCGAGCTGCAGGATCGGCACGCTCGATGCGTCGTAGGCGAGGACATAAGGCGGAGTGATGCCTTGCGGCAGGTACTTGAGCACCGTCTGCGAGACGGCGGTCACCTGCGCGACCGCATTGGCGATGTCCACGTTCGGCTGAAAGAAGATCTTGACGATGCCGTAGCCGTTGACCGACTGCGACTCGATGTGCTCGATGTCGTTGACCTGGGTCGAAAGCGTTCGCTCGTAGAAATAGACGATGCGACCGGACACGTCCCTCGGGAGCATCCCCGTGTAGGTCCATACCACGCTCACCACGGGAAGTTTGATGTTTGGGAAGATGTCGGTCGGAGTCGTGAGCGCCGCTCGGATACCGAAGAGCGCGATGAGCACCGCGAGCACGACGAACGTGTAGGGGCGCCGCAGGGCAAGACTTACGATCCACACGGCCTAATGAGCTCCCTGCCTCGAGCGGTTGTTCGCGATCACGGCCTGCTGCGCGGCCTTGCTAGGCTCGGCCAGCTGGCCCGTCGCGAGCGGCTGACGCACGCGAAAGCGGGTACCCTGCTCGGGCGTGCTCTCCACCTCCAGAAGCGCGCCGTGAGCCGTGCAGATCGCCTTCGCGATTGACAGGCCGAGTCCCGCGCCGCCCTGCTCGCGCGAGCGCGAGCGTTCGACGCGAAAGAAGCGCTCGAAGACGTGGGGCAGGGATTCGGCCGGGATTCCGATCCCGGTATCCGAGACCTCAAAGACCGCCTCGCCGCCCTGTGCCAGTACGCGCAGGCGCACCAAGCCGCCAGCCGGTGTGTACTTGATGGCATTGTCGAGCAGATTGACCACCACCTGCTTGAGGCGTGCGGGATCCCCCTCGACCATTACCGGCCGGGGCGCATCGCGTAACACCGTGATGCTCTTGTCCTCGGCCAGGAGGCTCATTTGATCCGCGGTGGTCGTGACGAGCTCCGCGAGGTCCACGGGCACCAAGGCGGAGCGTGCCTCTCCCGCATCCAGGCGCGACAGCGCCAGCAGCCCCTCGACGATTGCGGCAAGGCGGTCCACCTCCTCGAGCAGACTGCCGAGCGTCTCGCGCACTCCCGGATTGACGTCCCCGTCGGACATCAGGCTCTCGAGCTCTGCGCGCAGAACGGTGAGCGGCGTACGCAGTTCGTGCGAGGCATCGGCCACGAAGCGCTTGGAACTCTGCACGGCTTCCTCGAGGCGGCTGATCATGTGATTGAGCGAGCTCGACAGGCGCTCGACTTCGTCACCGGTGGCCCTCACAGGCAGCCTCTCGCTCAAGTTGTGTTGTGTGATCGCCTCGGTCTTCTGCGCGATCTGATCCACGGGCTCCAGAGCGCGCTTGACGAGGAAGAAACCGCCACCGACCGCCAGCAGCACGGCAAGCGGCAGCCCTGCGGCGAGGACCACAACCAGCCGGCCCAGGATCGCATCGATGCGTGCGGTCGAGGAGCCTACCTCGACGAGATAGCGCGTGCCGTTTGCGGCGCGATGCGTCACCGCGCCGATGATGAGTTCGCCGCTCCCACGGAGCGGAATCGCCCGCCACGAGAGCGTAGCGGCCCCGGGGCGCAGCGCTGGCACCACGGCAGGATCGAAGTCTCGGTCGCGCGGCGCACGCGACTGGAACAGAAGTCGACCGTCGGCGCGGGTGATGCGGATGAAACGGTCGTTCACCTCCGGCGCGTATAGCTCCTCGACTTTCGAGGCGAGTGCGCCTTCCGCCGTGCTATCGATGTCGCGCAGGAGCGTATCGGCAATCTGCTGCGCGCGGCGCGTCTGGTTGTCACGGATGTTGACCTGCAGATAGTTGGCCACCGCGGCGACCGTCACCGCACCTAACAGCAAGAACAGCAATGTGAGAAGACCCGCATACCAGGCGACCAGCCGAAAGCTCAGCGAGCGCGTGTTCACGGCTCGGCGGTCTCGTTGATGCAGTAGCCGGCACCGCGCACCGTGCGGATCAGCTTGTTGGGAAAGGGATCGTCCACCTTGCCGCGCAGATGGCGCACGTACACATCGACGATGTTGGTCAGCCCCTCGAAGCTCTGATCCCACACGTGCTCGATGATCATGGTGCGAGAGAAGACACGCCCGGGGTTGCTGGCCAGGTACTCGAGGAGTGCGTACTCCTTGGCCGTGAGCTCGATCCTGCGCCCTCCACGGCGCACCTGCTGCGTCAGCCGGTCGATCTCCAGATCCCCGACGCGCAGTGTGCTCGCACGCGTGACCGGCCCGCGACGCAGCAGCGCCTTCACGCGCACCACCAGCTCCGCGAACGCGAACGGCTTGGTCAAGTAGTCATCGGCACCCGCCTCGAACTGGCGCACCTTTTCGTCCATTGCATCGCGCGCGGTGAGCACGAGGATCGGCACGTGAGCATTCCTGCGCCGGGTGCGGCGCAGGATCTCACCCCCATCGATTCCGGGCAGCATGAGATCGAGAATCACGAGGTCGTAATCGTAGGTCTCGATGAGCATCCAGGCCGCTCTGCCGTCGTTCGCGGTGTCCACGGCGAAGCGCTCGGCCTTCAGGGCGCGGCCGATCAGCTCTGTGAGCTTTTTTTCGTCTTCGACAACGAGTATGCGCATGGGTGGTGTCCGCGCGTTAGCAAATCACCGGCTCATTAAAGCGATCCAAACCGCGAATTAAAATCCGTTCAGAATGGCCCACGTAGCCGCGAAGCTGAGACGTGAGTTCTGCCGCATCATGGCGCATCTTGCAGTGCAGCACGATTCATGACGGCCGGCGCTCTGACGCGCTGACCGCGCTGGCCACCGCGCGAGGCCCACTGCGACGGGATGTGCTGCGACCGCCCTTGAGAAAGGTGATGCAAACTACTCCGCTCGCCTCGACGCAATCCGCAAGTCCGCTCGGACTTACGAGCGAGGAGGCCCGACGCAGGCTCGCAGACGACGGGCCGAACGCCGTAGCCGATGCGGAGCCCCAGCGCTGGCGCGCGGCGCTCGCGAAGTTTTGGGCACCGGTTCCCTGGTTGCTCGAGCTTGCCATCGTGCTGCAGCTCGCACTTCGGGAGTACGTTGAGGCGTTCATCATCGCCCTGCTGCTGCTCTTCAATGCTTTGCTGGGTCTGATGCAGGAAGGACGTGCACAGAACACGCTGGCGGCGTTGCGATCCCGCCTTGCGCTGCGTGCGGTGGTGCGTCGCGACGGCGCGTGGCAGGTACTGCCTGCGAGCGAGCTCGTTGTGGGCGATGTCGTCAAACTCACGCTCGGCAGCATCGTTCCCGCTGATGTGCGCCTCATCGCAGGCGACGCTCTTCTCGATCAATCGATGCTGACCGGTGAATCGCTTCCGGTCGAGGGCACCGCTGCCACGAACACCTACGCCGGCTCGTTGGTCCGTCGGGGAGAGGCTCTCGCGCAGGTCACGGCTACTGGTGCGCGCACCAAGTCCGGTCAGACCGCGCAGCTGGTGAGCATCGCCCATGGCGCGAGCTCGCAGCAACGGGCTGTGCTGCGCGTCGTGCGCAACCTCGCCGTTTTCAGTGGCTCGATGGTCGCCCTGCAGCTGCTGTACGCGATGGTCACCCACATACCGGGTGTAGAAACGATTCCGCTGGTCCTCACGGCCGTGCTTGCCGCCATTCCGGTAGCCTTGCCGGCAACCTTCACGCTCGCCTCCGCTCTGGCAGCCCGAGCGCTGGCCGCTGAGGGAGTATTGCCCACGCGTCTCTCCGCGATCGATGAGGCGGCAAGCGTCGATGTGCTGTGCTCGGATAAGACGGGCACTCTCACGGAGAACGCGCTCACCGTAAGCGCCGTGTACGCTGCGCCGGGCGCCGATGAGCAACGTGTCCTGAGGCTTGCGCTGCTCGCCAGCGCCGACGCCGGCACAGACCCGCTGGACGCCGCAGTGCGGGCCGCCGCCGTTGAGCTCGCGCCAGAACAGCAGCTGCACCGGACGCGCTTCGTGCCGTTCGACCCGGTCCAGAAGATGTCCCAAGCTTCTGCGACCGATATGCAAGGCCAGCAGCTTCTCATCGTCAAAGGTGCTGTTGCGCGCATCGCCGAACTCGCCACCATTCCGGCGGACATCGCCTCCGCCGTAACGTCGTTCGCGGCGCGAGGTGATCGTGTGCTCGGTGTCGCAGCGGGCTTGCCCGGGCAGCTCGAGTGGATTGGTTTGATTGCCGTGAGCGATCCCCCGCGCGCGGACGCCGCCGAACTCATTGCCGAACTCGGCCACCTTGGGGTACGCACCGTGATGATCACCGGCGATGCGGCAGCCACGGCGGGCGTCGTGGCGCACGCAGTGGGTCTCTACGGACCGGTGCATGCGAGCGGGCCGATACCCGCACGCCTCGAACCTGGCGAATATGCAGTCTTCGCCGGTGTCTTCCCGGAAGACAAGTTTCACATCGTGCGCGCGTATCAGCGCAGCGGACACACGCTGGGGATGTGTGGCGATGGCGCCAACGATGCTCCAGCGCTGCGTCAGGCACAAATGGGAATCGCTGTGACAACCGCGACCGACATTGCAAAATCTGCCGCCGGTCTGGTGCTTACTCAACCCGGCCTCGGCGGCATCGTCGCCGCCGTCCGCGCCGGACGCAGGGTCTACCAGCGCATGCTTACCTACGCGCTGCGTTCCCTCACCGCAAAGATCACGCAGATGCTGTTCCTGACGGCAGGACTCATCCTTACGGGACATGCGATTCTCACACCGATGCTGATGGTCATCCTGGTGATCACCGGGGACTTTCTCGCAATGTCTGCGACCACCGATCGCGTGCGTGCCTCCGGACAACCCAATGCGTGGCGCATCAGAGAGGTCACGTTCACCGCCGTGGCACTAGGGCTGTGCAACGTGGCTTTCTGCCTCGCGGTGCTCGCCTTTGGCCGCTTTCAGCTTGGATTGCTTCCCGGACATGGCTTGCGCACGCTAGCCGCCGTGACGCTCGTGATGAGCACTCAGGCGACTTTCTACGTGGTGCGCGAGCGCCGTCAGCTCTGGAGCTCGCGCCCCAGCATCTGGGTGATGCTCTCTTCAATCGTCGACATCCTGATCATCACGCTACTCGCTGGCTTCGGCATCTTGATGCACGCCCTGTCCTGGGACGTGATCGGCGCGGTACTCGGCGCCTCAATGGTCTTTGCGGTGCTGCTGGATTCGATCAAGAGCCTTCTCGCACGCCATCAGCAATTGACCTGACCTGCGCGCGCGCAGGCGGCGCCTCATGCGCCGAGCTGAGCGCGTTAGTCAGTGAGATGCTGTGCGCGCTGCAAATTTAATGCTTGCGACATTGAACGCAGTGGTTGAGTTCGACTCCAACACTGAGAGTTCGATTGGAATTGGACAGCTCATTCACTGAGAGCTCTGACGGCGGTGGTATTTGGGCGTGCGAGGAGGACGTGCGACGCAGAGCCAGCAGCTCCATGAACAGCCGTCGTCTGCAACGCTCGCGCTCGATTCGCCAGGAGCTCGATGTGACTGGAGGGCAGCCTCATGGTAATTCGCAGCTTCAATCGCCCGTTGCCGGCCCGCGTAATCGTGATGCTGCTGTCAGCCTCGGTAGCGCACGTCGCAAGCGCCGTTGGCTCTGGTCGTGGTGGCAGTGGGTCTCACGCGGCCGGTGGCTTCAGCGCCGCTGGGACTGTCGATGGTGGCTACGGCTGGCGTGGCGCGCCGGCGCACTCCCCTGGAGAGTGGGGCTGGGGTAAGTGGGGCAGATGGGGCTGGGGACCCGGATTGGGCGGCATCGGGCTGGGAGCCTATCAGCGCATTTTGCCGTGGTCGTACGCGACGCGGTGGTGGGCGGGGGTGCCGTACTATTACGTGAACCACGCCTACTATCTCTGGGACGACAGAGCGGGTGAGTACGAGCAGGTCGCACCGCCACCCGGTCTGGCGGCGCGTGAGCTGCAACAGCCTGCCTCGAGGCTGGCACCTACCGCGTCACGTTAGGTCCCGCCATCACCCGCCGATACGTGCAGTGGCGTGCGCGAGCGCGTATTGAGCCTTCGCATACTGGGTGAGGGCGCGCGCGTAGTCGCCGCGCGCCTGCGTGAGGTCCTGTTGCGCCTGGATCACCTCGAGCACGGCGTAGACGCCGAACTCCCGGCGCTGCTCGCTCAACTTCAAGCTCTGGTCGGCGAGCTCTACCGCGCGTCTCGCAAGTCCCATCTGGTCAAGCCCGGCGCGTGCCGCCTCATAGGACTGCACGACCTCCTCGGCGATGAGATCGTGAAGCTTCTCGGCGCTGAGCCGTGCGCTCTGGAGTGCCGAGTTGGCCGCTGCGGTACGGCTGAAATCGAACAATCCGCCGGGACCGAAGCGCCAATTGAGCGCGACCACGTAATCGTGCGCGGTCATATAGTCGCTCAGCATGCCGTTGGGGCCGCCGCGGAGCTGGCCAAGCGCCGCCTGACCGCTCAGCGAGGGAACCAGCGGCCCGTAGGTCGCCGCCACGCGTTGCTTGTCTGCGGCCGCGACCGACGCCGCGCTCGACTTGAGCTCAGGGCGAAATGCGAGCGCGTCTTTGACGAGCGTGCCGACGGGCGTATCGACCTCGATGAGCGTGGGCGGGCTGACGATGCGCTCGATTGGCTGCAGCTCCCCCGCCGGATCGAGTCTTAGCAGCGTAGCGAGGGCCGCCGCCGCAGAGCGCAGCGCGGCCTCGGCTTCTCGCAGCACAACGCGATTGCGCTGCGTCTGCACGCCGACACGCAGAAATTCGCTGCGGTTCGTGAGACCGGCTTGATAGGCACGCTCGAGCTGACCCTCGTAGTCCTGCGAGATGCGCACCGCCTCGTGCGCGATATCGGTTGCGGCCACCGCATTCACCAGGTCGAAATAGGCCCCGGCCGCGGCGAGTGCGGTGTCGTTGCGTGAAGCTTCCACGTCGAAGCCCGCGGCTTGCTGTCGCTGGCGTGCCGCGAGCTTCTCGAAGATCGCGCTCCCGAGCTCGACTTGCAGATTGGCCGCAACGCCACGCTGATAGAGCTGCTGATCCACGGAGAGCATCTGGCCGCCGACCTCCTGCGCGGCGCCGGTCTGCTTGGCATAGCTCGCCCCGGCAGAGAGCCACGGAAAGAAGCGCAGCGTCGCCGCATCGTTCGCGGCCCTCGCCTGCTTTTCCGCCTCGCGCACGAGCGCGAGATCAAGATCGTTGAGACCGGCAAGACGCAGAACGGTGGGCAGGTCGATGATCTGCGATGCGCCGGCGGGTGCCGGCGCGGCTGCCGCGGCCGACGGCGGCGCCGACGCGGTCGGTGCGATCGGCGCCGACGGGGGCTGCTGTGCCGGGGCGTAGCTGGACAGGAGCGCGCAGGCCAGCGCAAGCGCGCCAGCGGCTCGTCGTGCAGGCAGTTTGGCGCTCACGACCCTGATACCTCGCTCTCGAGGATGAGCTTCACCGACAAATACATGCCGGGCTGCAGGACTTCGCCGGGGTTTGCCATATCGATCTCTGCGAGCATCGTCCGGGCATTGCGCTCCAGGGCGTAGCTGACCCGCGTGATCGTCGCCGCGAAGTGCTGCCCCGGCAGTGCGACCGCCGTGAAGACTGCCTTGCAGCCCGGACGGATGCGATGCGCGTCGATCTCCGGCACCCACATTTGAACGCGAATGTGGCTGAAGTCCATCAGCGTCACGATGGCGGCGCTCGTCTGCGCACTCTCGCTCGGCACCGGGATGAAGGCACCGGCGTCCACGTGACGGGCGGTCACCGTGCCCGAGAATGGCGCCGTGACCCGTGCATAGGCGAGCAGGGCCTGCACGCGATCGAGCTCCGCCTGCGCAACCTCGAACTGCCCGCGTGAGTTGTCGAGATCATCGGGCGTCACGAGGTCCGGTGCCGTTTTCGACGCCTTCTGCATACGCTCATAGACGCGGCGCGCCACATCCACTCGCGCCCGGTCGCGGATCTGATCCGCGAGCAGCTCGGGCACCTCGAGCTCCGCGATGAGCTCCCCTGCCTTGACCTTGTCGCCCTTGTCGACCGTGATCCGCTTGAGATACCCGGCCACTTTCGCGGTGAGCAGAACTGATTGATAGGCGATGACTTCGGCGGGCAGGACGAGAGTCGTCTCCGGCGTCGCCGCGGCATCTGCGCTAGGTGTGTTCGCAGCCGCGCGTGCACCGAGCGACTGGGCGGTAGCGAGCAGCACCGAGGCGATCACGGCCCACGGAGCGAGCGTGGCCAACGAGGCGCTAGCTTGTCCTCTCATGGGTGCCGCTCCCGCGCGCCGTCGATGCCATCGTCCGGGTGCAGTGACAACGGCTGCCGGCTTGCTCTCTGGCGCAACACGGTGAACACACCCGGCAGGACCAGCAATGTGGCCAAGGTTGCAAGTGCCAAACCGCCGATCACGGCCCGGCCGAGCGGTGCCGTCTGCTGCCCTCCCTCGCCGAATCCGATGGCCATCGGCAGCATCCCGGCGATCATCGCGAGGCTGGTCATGAGAATCGGCCGCAGCCGCGTGCGCGCCCCGGTGATCGCGGCTTCAGCGGCGGCCTCGCCTTCCATACGCGTGCGCTCTGCAAAGGTCGTGAGCAGAATGGCGTTGGCGATTGCCACACCGACCGCCATGATCGCACCCATGAAGGACTGAAGATTGAGCGTCGTGCCGCTGACCCAGAGCAGCAGCACGACGCCGGCGATCACGGCCGGGACACTGGTGATCGCCACGAGCCCGAGCTGCCAGGATTGAAAGTTCGCAACCAGCAGCAGGAAGATCAGCAGCACCGAGAGCGCGAGTCCGCCCCGCAGCGCCGTGAGCAACTGCATCATCGGGGCCACCTCGCCGCGCAGCGTGACACTCGCCTTCTTGGGCGGCTCGCCCAGCCGCGCGAGCGCCTGGTTCACCGCGGCCGCCGCCGCCCCCAGACTTGCGCCCTCGATATTCGCGGTGACCGTGACAGTGCGCGCCATGTTGTAGCGGTCATATTCACCCACGATCGAGCCTGCGTGGACGGTCGCAACATCGCGCAGGAGCATGGATTGGCGGTTATCGGCCAGAACCGGAATGTTGCGTACATCCTCGAGCGAGGCGAGATCCCGCTGCGGCACCTCGACTTGCACCTGATAACCCACGCCGTTCGCCGCCGCCCAGTACACGGGCTGGGTGAAGCGGCTCGAGGCGGTCGCCGCCGAGACCGACTGCGTCACGTCACTCGCCGTGACGCCGAGTACGCCTGCACGCTCGCGGTCGAGCGTCACGTCGACGGCCGGGTAATCGAGCGGCTGGCCGAACTGAACGTCCCGCAGCATCGGCAACCGTGCCAGACTCGCGCGCACCTTCTCCGCAAAGCTGCGATCGTCAGCGAGGTTCGGGCCGCTCACGGCCACCTCGATCGGTGTGTTCGCCCCGAAGCTCATGACACGGCTGACGATGTCGGCCGGCTCGAACGAGATCTCGGCATCCGGCATTTCCTTGGCAAACCGGGCTCTGAGCCGCCCGCGCAGCCGCACCAGATCCAGCCCTGCTCTGCGAAACTGCACCTGCAGCACGCACTCCTGCGAGCCGCTGTTCCACTGATAGATGAAGTTGACCGGATAGCTCGATCCATGCACGCCCACCAATCCGATCGAGACCGCGATCGATCTGGCGCCCGCCTCCTCGGCGATGATCTCGAGTGCGCGCTGCGCGGCCGCGGTCGTCAGCTCCAGCCGCGTCCCCGTCGGCATCCGCAAGCGCAGCTGCAGCTGTCCCGCCTCGACGCGCGGAAAAATGTCGGTGCCAAGGCGCGGCCCGATGAGTCCGATGAGCACGGCGCATACCCCGAGGTACAGCGCGAGCACCGCCCAGGGTCGCGCGACGAGCGTGCGCACGACGCGCGTGTAGCGCTGTCGCAGGCGCTCGAACAGCCCGGGGTCGGATACCTGAAACTGGCCTGCGGCGTGCTTCACGCGAAAAGCCCATATCGAGAGGATCGGCACCAGCATGCTGCCGAGGACGTAGGAGGCGGCCATCGAGAAGCCGACTGCGAGCGAGAGCGGCACGAACAGCGCGCGCGCCGCGCCCTGCATGGCGAAGGAAGGCAGAAAGACGGCGATGACGCAGAGCATGGCGATCAGCCGCGGTACCGCCACCTCGAGTCCGGCATCGAGCACGTTGCGCTCGAGGATCTCGCGGTGGTGCACCACGAAATGCGTGTGGATGTTCTCGATCACTACCGTGGACTCATCGACCAGAATGCCCACAGCGAGCGCAAGGCCACCCAGCGTCATGATGTTGATCGTCTGCCCGGTGAGCCACAGGGCAAAGGTCGCGGCGAGCAACGACAAGGGAATGTTGATGACGACGATCACCGCGCTGCGCCAGTCGCGCAGGAACAGCAGCACCATCAGGCCGGCCAGCAGCGCGCCGATCGCTCCCTCCGTGGTGAGTCCCGTGAGCGCTCGGGTGACGAACGGCGATTGGTCGAAGACGTAACGCACAGCGACGCCTTCGGGCAACGCAGCCTGAAACTTCGCCAGGTTCGACTTGACGGTATTCACCACCGAGAGGGTCGAGGCGTCCGCGCGCTTGGTGACGGGGATATAAACCGTGGGCCTGCCGTCGACCAGCGCGACGCTCGTCACGATATCGGACGCATCGGCGACCCGGCCCAGGTCGCGTACGAACACAGTGGGAAACGTTCCAGTGCGCACAGGGACCGCCGCGAGGTCGCCCGCGTCTTTCACGATCGAGTTGATCGGCACCACCGGATACTTGTCCCGCAGGTAGATATTTCCCGAGGGACTAATCGTCTCGGCACTGGCGATTGCGGTCACCACGTCCTGTGGCGCGATGCCGTACGCCTGCAGCTTTACGGGGTCGAGACTCACGACGATGGCGCGCGCGCTGCCGCCGAACGGGGGCGGAGCGGACACGCCGGGGAGGGTCGCGAAAAGTGGCCGCACGGTATTGAGCGCAAGGTCCTGCATCTGCGCCACGCTGCGCGTTCGGCTCGAGAAGGCCAGGTAGCCCACCGGAACGCTGCCGGCATCGAAGCGCATGATGAAGGGCGGGACCGTTCCGGGCGGCATGAAGGCGCGTGCGCGATTGACGTACTGGACCGTCTCGGACATCGCCTGTGCCATGTCGGTGCCCGGATAGAACTGCAATTTGATGATCGCCGCCCCTTCGATCGATTTGGATTCGACGTGCTCGATCCCGGTGACGTAGAGGAAGTGGTACTCGAAGAAATAGGTGAGGAATCCCTCCATCTGCGCCGGATCCATGCCGCCATAGGGCTGGGCGACGTAGATAGTCGGCACACCGAGGGGCGGGAAGATGTCCCGCGCCATCGCGCGGATGCCGAGCACGCCGCCGACGATGATTCCCAGCACCAGCACCAGAACGGTGTACGGCCGGCGCAGCGCGAACTGCACGAGGCTCATGAAGTGACTCCGCGGGGCAGACTCACTGCCTCCGGAGACTCACCCTAACGAATGGCGGCTGACCGGAGGATGACCTGCGGATGACCAAACGGTCATCTGGCCGAGAACACCAGCGAGGCGGTCGTGCCCTCTCCCACGGTGCTTGCGATGACGAGACTGCCTCCGTGCAGCGTCATGATCGACTTGACGATGGCCAGGCCGAGCCCTGCGCCGCAGAAGCCCTCTGTGCGCGACGGATCCACGCGGTAGAACCGGTCGCCCAGCTTCGGCAGATGCTCTGCCGCGATGCCGCTGCCGGAATCGATGACACTGAGGACAGGCGTCTTTCCGGCGACGGCGGCGCCGGCGCGCAGCGTGACGCACCCGCCGCGCGAGCTATATTTGAGTGCGTTCGAGAGCAGATTGCTCAAGGCACGGCGCAACAGCATGGCATCGGCCATGACGCTGCCCGAGCCCTCACACACGAGCTCCACCCCCTGCTCATCCGCGAGCGGCTGGTAGAAGTCGGCAACCGCCTGCAACTCACCCCGGGCATCGAGCGGCATGGGCGCGAGGACGGTGCGCGCTCGATCGGCCTGCGCCAGGAACAGCATGCTGTCGATCATGCGCGCAAGTCGGCCGTGCTCTTCGAGCGCGGAGTGCAGCACGCGGGCGTACTCCGCCGCTGAGCGGCTGCGCGAGAGCGCCACTTGAGCCTCACCCATCAGGTTGTTGATCGGAGTACGCAGCTCGTGGGCCAAGTCCGCCGAGAATTGAGATAAGCGCTCGAAAGACTCCTGCAGCCGATCGAGCATGAGATCGAAGCCTGCGGCTAGGGAGACGAGCTCCCTGGGCCAGGGTCCCGGAACGATGCGCTCCTGCAGGTCCTGGACGCCGATGCGCTCGATGGTGCGCGTGATATCGGCAATGGGCCGTAGCCCGCGGCGCGTAATCCACGCGCCGATGGCCGCGGCGATCAGCAGACCGGCCCCGAGCACGAGCGCGATGTCGCGCCGGTAAGCCTCGAGCAGCCGCTCCTCCGCGCTCACGTTCAACGCCGCCTGGATGCTCCCGCTTGGCGCAGGCGGCGATGCAGCGGACAGCTGCATCGAGGCAAGCACAAAGCGCAGCTCGCCCGAGGAGCGCCAGCGGTGACCCGACGCCTCCTGGGATTGCGCCGGCGGGAAGATACGGGGTGGCAGCTGCGAGGCCATGCCCGGTGTCTCGACCATCACCCGTCCGTCGCGGTCGAGCACCCGCAGGGAGAACGGCGCCTGCGAGTGGCTCGAGATCTCGGCCTCCTCGAGCACCTCCTGTTCCAGGCCGGCGCGATCGAGCGGCCGGCGCTGCAAAATCGTCGTCAGGACTTGCATCTTGTGGGAGAGGAAATCGCGGTCCTCGCGTTGCATGCTGTGCTCGAGCCCGAAGTACAGCAGCGCCGCCGCGGCGCTGAGCAGCGTGAAGGCGGAGCCCGTATAGAAGAGCGTGAGCCATGTCGCCATGGCCCAGCGATGCGGCGTGGCTTCAGCGGGCTTCGAGAACATAACCCATGCCACGCACGGTATGGATCAGCTTGACCGGATAGGGCTCATCCACCTTGCGGCGCAGGCGGCGCACGGCCACGTCGACCACGTTGCTGTCGCCTTCGAAGTTCATGTCCCACACCTGCTCCGCGATGACCAGTCGCGAGAGCACCTCACCCTGGCGCCGCGCGAGAAGCGACAGCAGCGCGAACTCCTTCGGCGCCAGCTCGAGGCGCACCGCGCCGCGCTGCGCCTTGTGGCCCAAGAGGTCCAGCCGCAGATCGGCGATCTGCAGAATCTCCGGCTGGCGCTCACTACGACGGCGCAGCAGCGCGCGTACGCGGGCGAGGAGCTCGGTAAAGGCATAGGGCTTGACGAGGTAGTCGTCGGCACCGAGCTCGAGTCCCTTCACACGATCGCCGATCGCTCCCCGCGCCGTCAGGAACAGCACCGGCAGCGCGTAACCCCTGCGACGCACCTCACTGATCACGGACCAGCCATCCGCGCGCGGCAGCATGGCATCGAGGATCACCAGGTCATAGTCGAGCGTGAGGACCTTGTGCAGCCCCTCCTCACCGTTCTCGGCGACGTCCACGATGAAGCCCGACTCGCTCAGCCCCTTCTTCAGGAACGCGGCTGCCTTGCTTTCGTCCTCGATGATCAGGAGGCGCAT
Source organism: Steroidobacteraceae bacterium (assembly GCA_035501955.1). Classification (GTDB taxonomy): domain Bacteria; phylum Pseudomonadota; class Gammaproteobacteria; order Steroidobacterales; family Steroidobacteraceae; genus JASHUC01. Next base: position 20,512 of record DATJVD010000024.1, on the reverse strand, counting down.
GAAACAAAACCGTCACATTGTCGCAGTCGCATTGTCATACAAGTGCAGCACAGTGGGCGCGCCTGGCGGATGGGGGATCAAGGCAGGCGCGGTGCGCTCGAGTCGGCTTTCGCCGGCGCACCCAATCCTGTTGCCGATCACATACCGGCCGCAAGGCGCAATGCCAGCAATAACAGGAACTACCACGATGACACCGATTCCCCTGCACTCGCGTAACCTGCGGCGTGCCCCGCGGCGCCGGCGCCTTCTGGCGATCACCGCGGCGGTGTCCGCGGCCCTGGGTGTGCTTCGTGCACCGCTTGCGATGGCGCAGACGGCCACTCCGCAAGCCAGTGCGCAGCCCTCCGGCTCCTCGGCGCCGCAATCCCCTGCGATCCAGGCGGGTCCAATATCGCTCCTGTTCGGAGGCTTTACGGAATTGGCGGTCATCTACCGCAACAGACAGCAAGCTGCTGACGTCGGATCGAATTTTAATACTGCGATCCCCTATCCACAGTCGCCTCTGCATGACACCCCGGAATTTCGCATGAGCGCCCGGCAGAGCCGCCTGTCGCTGCTCGCGCAGGGACAACCCTACAACGGCGCCAAGGCCGAGGCGTACTTCGAGATGGATTTCCTCGGGGCCGCTCCCACGGCGAACTCCAACGAGAGCAACAGCTACAACCTGCGCATGCGCAATATCTACGGGCGCTTCATCACGGATGGCGGTTTCTATCTGCTCGCGGGCCAGAACTGGAGCCTCGTGACGCTCGAGAAGAAGGGCATGGATCCGCGCGATGAGAACGTCCCGCTCACGATCGACGCACAGTACGTTCCAGGATTTACCTGGACGCGTAACGCGCAGGTGCGCGTCGTCAGCGCGATCGGTGATGCCCTCCACATCGGCCTCTCGGCCGAGAGCCCGCAAGCGATCCTGCCCTCGAGCTCGCAGCAACCCAACGCCCCGCCGACCTCGGCGATCGTCACGACGCCGGGTGGATCGCTCTACTCCTCGACCAATAACTACACCCTCGATCCGGCGCCGGACGTGGTCTTGAAGGTCGCGCTCGATCCAGGCTTCGGACACTACGAGCTCCTGGGCCTCGGCCGCGCCTTCAAGTCCGTGATCGCGAAGACCGCCGAGAACAACACCGTGTACGGCGGCGGCGTGGGCGCCGGCATGATCCTGCCCTTAGTCCCGAAGGTCCTGACATTTCAGGCAAGCGGCCTGGTCGGCCACGGGGTCGGGCGCTATGGCTCGTCGCAGCTGCCCGATGTGACCTTGAAGCCCGATGGAACACTCGCGGTGCTTCCGGGTTACGAGGCTCTGGTCGGACTCAGCTTCCTACCTACCCCGGACTTCACGCTCTACCTGTACGGCGGCCGCGAGGAGGTCAAGGAGACCTCCTATGAGGCCGTAGTGGGCGGTGTCACCAAGGGATTCGGCTATGGCAGCCCGCTCTACAGCAATGCGGGCTGCGAGATTCTCAACAGCAACACCGCGACGCCGCCACTGGCCTGCGTCGCGAACACGCGCTCGATCAGCCAAGCAACGGGCGGCTTCTGGTGGAAGTACTACCAGGGCGTGCTCGGTAACTTGCAGCTCGGATTCCAGCTCTCCTACACCGAGCGGAAGATCTTCCCCGGTGTCGGCGGTGATCCGAGCACCAACATCTTCATCGGCATGGTCTCGTTCCGCTACTACCCCTACCAGAAGTAGCGGCAAGAGCTTCCCCCCACCGTCGACCGGCCATGCGCTCCTTCGGAGGCGTGCGGTCGGCCGGCGGATTTCCCTTTCGCCCCCGCGGATCCTCGAACAGTGCCGTGCCGTGCGGTGGGATCTAAAACGGTGCGGTGGGATCGGAGTCCGCAGCGCTGCGCTCGACGGCGGAGCCGCCAGCGGCTCGTTGCGCTTCGGGCGCGATGAGCTTGGTCTGGCGTGCGATGTTGCGGGCGTGATCGCCGATGCGCTCGAGTGACTTGAGCACGAACGCCGCCTCGATCGCCACCTCGAGCGAGCGCGGATCCTCCATCGCGCGCGTGATCAGGCGGCGCAGTCCGCCGGCGTATTCCGCGTCGAGCTCCTGATCGCGCGCGATGACCTCCGTCGCGACTGCATCATCGAGCCGATCCAGCGCCTCGAGTGAGTGCCGCAGCAGCAGCGCGGCCAGCTGCGCCAGATGGCGCACGTCAGCCGAGGTGCCGCGCAGCGGCCGACCAGTTTGCTGCAGCACCGTGCGAGCAATCTTGCGGGACTCCACATCCGCCCGCTCGAGTTCGGCGGCGCACTTGGCAAGTGCGTTGATCGCCCGCAAGTCACTCGCAACGGGCTGGCGCCGCGCGATCAAGGTGAACTGATCCTCGTTGATGGTGGCGGCGTAGCCGGCCACCGCCCCTTCGCGATCGCTCACGTGATAGGCCGCCGCCACGTTCCACTCGCTATAGGCGCGCGCCGCCTCGCGCACCTGATCGAGCACCAGGCCGCCCATCTCGAGCACACGAATGTGCAGGGCCGCAAGCCCCGCATCGAACGCCTTGCTGATGTGTCCTTCGAGCATGGCCGGCTATCCGAAGCGGCCCGTGATGTAGTCTTCGGTGAGCTTGTGACGCGGGTTGGTGAACACCCGATCGGTCTCGCCGACCTCGACGAGCGACCCCAGGTGAAAGTACGCGGTGCGCTGCGAGACCCGCGCCGCCTGCTGCATCGAGTGAGTGACGACGACGATCGCATACGACTCGCACAGCTCGTCGATCAGGTCCTCGATGTGCGCGGTGGCGATGGGATCCAGCGCCGAGCACGGCTCATCCATGAGGATCACCTCCGGCTGCACGGCAATCGTGCGCGCGATGCACAGCCGCTGCTGCTGCCCACCCGAGAGGCCGGTCGCCACGTGTGTCAGTCGGTCCTTGACCTCGTTCCACAGTCCCGCACGCTGCAGGCTCGTGCACACCAGCTCGTCGAGCTCCACGCGGCCGCGCGCCAGGCCGTGCAGACGCGGTCCATAGGCCACATTGTCGTAGATCGACTTCGGGAATGGATTGGGTTTCTGGAAGACCATTCCGACCCGCGCGCGCAGCTGCACCACGTCGAGCGCGGGATCGTAGATGTCCCGGCCCTCGAGCAGGATCGTGCCCGTCGTGCGCGCATCGGCGATGGTGTCGTTCATCCGGTTGAGGCAGCGCAGGAACGTCGACTTGCCGCAGCCGGAGGGACCGATCATCGCCAGCACCTGCCGCTTGCCGATGTCGATGCTGGCGTTCTTGATCGCCTGCTTGCTGCCGTAGTACACGTTGACATCGCGGCAGGTGAACACCGGGTCTTCGACGCTCGTCTGCCCGACCGTTTCACCGACGACGACCTCATCGAGCCGCACAGAGTGGGCGGGCGCGCGGCCGCTCGGCTTGAGGTTGATGCCGGCATCCGTCGGCGGCGGGTGCGTCGGCCGCCGCGTGGCCGCGCTTTCGGTAGCAGATCGTTCTTGCTCGTTCATGAGACGTTAGCCGAAGCGTCCGGTGACATAGTCATCCGTCCTGCGGTCTTTCGGGGTCGTGAAGATCTGCTCCGTCGGTCCGATCTCGATGAGCTCGCCCAGGTACATGAACCCGGTCACGTCAGAGACGCGCGCCGCCTGCTGCAGATTATGGGTGACGATGGCGATGCAGTAGCGCTCGCGCAGACCCTCGAGTGTCTCCTCGACCCGCAGTGTCGAGATCGGATCGAGCGCCGCCGTGGGCTCATCGAACAGCAGCACCTCCGGGCGCACGGCAATGGTGCGCGCAATGCACAGGCGCTGCTGCTGACCGCCGGACAGGCTACGCCCATCCTGTGACAGCTTGTCCTTCACCTCGTCCCAGAGAGCCGCATCACGCAGCGCGAGCTCGACGCGCTCGGCGAGCTCGCGGCGCGAGATACGCTGCGCGAGGCGCAGCCCGAACGCGACATTGTCGAAGACCGACATCGGAAAGGGCGTGGGCTTCTGAAATACCATGCCGACGCGGTAGCGCAGACTCGCCGCGTCCACCGTCGGGGACAGGATGTCCTCGCCGTCGAGCAGCACCTCGCCCGTCGCTCGATGTTTCGGATACAGCGCATACATCCGGTTCAGGACGCGTAGCAGCGTCGATTTGCCGCAGCCCGAGGGGCCGATGAATGCCGTGATTCTGCGGTCAGTGAGGGTGAGGTTGACATCCTTGAGCGCGCGCACGGCACCGTAATAGAAGTCCAGATGGCGCACCTGGATCTTCACCTCCGGTGAATCCTGTGCACGGGTGTCGCCACCGTTGCGCTCTGCGCGCGCTGCGGCGATCACTTCCTCGGCTGCGCGCATCAACCCGCCCGCTGTGCCGGCTGCAAGGCAGACACCACGACACGCGCCACGATGCTGAGCAGCAGGATCGCGAGCGTGATGAGCAGCGCGCCGGACCAGGCAAGCTGCTGCCATTGCTGATAGGGACTCATCGCGAATTGAAAGATCACGACCGGCAGATTGGCGATCGGCGCGGCAAGATTGGCGCTCCAGAACTGATTGTTGAGCGCGGTGAAGAGCAGCGGCGCCGTCTCACCGCTCACACGCGCGATGGCCAGCAGCAGACCCGTGACGATGCCGCTACGCGCCGCAGGATAGACCACGCTCGTGATGGTGCGCCACGGATAGGCGCCGAGCGCCGTCGAGGCGTCCTTCATGCCCTGCGGGACCAGACGCAGCATGTCCTCGGTGGTGCGCACGGTGACGGGAATGGCGATGACGGCCAGCGCCAGAGCACCGGCAATGGCGGAGAAATGCCCCATCGGCACGACGACGACCTCGTAGACGAAGAGGCCCACGATGATAGAGGGTGCACTCAGCAGCACGTCGTTGACGAATCGCGTGACGGTTGCAAGTCGCGACTCGCGCCCGTACTCGGCGAGGTAAGTGCCGGCGAGGATGCCGATCGGCGCACCGATCGCGATGCCGATCGCGGTCATGGCGAGACTGCCGAAGATCGCATTGAGCAACCCGCCGGCGGAGCCGGGCGGCGGCGTCATCTGCGTGAACAGTTGCGCGGACATGCCGGCGAAACCGCTGCGCAGCAGCGTCCACAGTATCGCGCCGAGGCACGTAAGCCCGATCAGCGTCGCCACGGTCGACAGTGCGAGCGCGAGCAGGTTCGTGAGCTTGCGAACGAGGCTGCGTCTCATACCGAGGTCAGCGCCCGTCGCTCGAGGCGCAGCAGCATGAAGCGCGCGGCCGCGATGACCGAGAAGGTGATGAGGAACAGCAGCACGCCCAGGGCAATGAGCGATGAGGTGTACAGCTCGCCGACGGCCTCCGTGAACTCATTCGCGATCGAGGCGGAGATCGTCGTGCCCGGTGCGAGCAGCGAGGAGCTGATGCGATGGGCATTGCCGATCACGAACGTGACCGCCATGGTCTCGCCGAGGGCGCGTCCGAGACCCAGCATCACGCCGCCGAGCATGCCCGCGCGCGAGTACGGCACGACGACGTACCACACCACTTCCCAGGTCGTGGCGCCGAGCGAGTAGCCGGACTCCTTGAGCACGTCGGGAACCGTCTCGAACACATCGCGCATGACGGAAGAGATGAACGGTAGCACCATGATGGCGAGCACCAGCCCGGCCGTGAGCACGCCGATGCCAAAGGGCGGGCCGCGGAACAATGAGCCAACGCTTGGCAGCGGTCCCAGATGCGCGATCAGCCAGGGCTGCACGCTCTCCTGCAGAATGGGCGCGAGCACGAACAGACCCCAGATGCCGAAGATGATGCTCGGCACTGCCGCGAGCAGCTCGATCGCGACGCCCACGGGACGCTTGAGCCATGCGGGACTCAATTCGGTGAGAAAGAGGGCCACGCCGAAGCTCACCGGAACGGCGATGAGCATGGCGATGAGCGAGGTGACGAGCGTGCCGTAGATCGGCGCGAGCGCGCCGAAGGTGTTCGTGACGGGATTCCAGATCTCACGGGTGACGAAGGCGAAGCGAAAGTGGGCGAGTGCCGGCCACGCGCCCACGAGCAACGCAACGGTCACCCCGCCCAGCAGTGCCAGCACGAGGCCCGCAGCTACGAACGTCGCCGTTCCAAAGAGGCGCTCGCCGAGACGCTGCCTCATGGCATGAGTCGACTCGGCGGCGGCAATGCTCAGTTGATCCATTCTCCAAGCAGCGGCTTAACCCGCGCTCGAATCTCCGGTGCGCTCGTCATTGCTCAGGATTCGCTCACCCCGACCAGACTGCGGCGCCGTTGGCCTTGATCTCAGTCTTCCAGCTGTTTTCGACCTGCGTCACGAGCCCTTTGGGAAGCGGGACGTAATCGAGTGCCTGGGCCATGGCGCCGCCGTTGCTGAACGCCCAGGCGAAGAACTTGAGCGCCTGGGCGGTTGCAGCCGGATCGGGTGGGCTACTGTACACCAGAATGAAGCTCGCGCCGGTTACGGGCCAACTCTGCGCTCCCGGCTGATTGGTCAGGATGAGATAGTAGTTCTGCGCATGCCCCCAGTCGGCGTTGGCGGCTGCGGCCTGGAAGGTCGCGGCGCTCGGGGCAACCGCCTTGCCGGCCTTGTTGATCAGGCGCGCGTACGACATATGATTTTGCAGTGCGTACGCGAACTCGACATAGCCAATAGCCCCGTCGGTGCGCGCCGTCATGTTCGCCACACCCTCGTTGCCCTTGGCACCGATGCCCGATGGCCACTGGACCGAAGCAGCCGCGCCGACCTGGCTTGCGAACTTCGGGCTGACGCCGCTCAGATAAGTGGTGAACAGGAAGTTGGTGCCCGAGCCATCCGAGCGATAGACGCAGGCAATTGCGGTCGCAGGCAAGGCCACATGCGGATTGAGCTTCTTGATGTGCGCATCGTTCCACATGGTGATCTCACCGAGGTAGATGCTCGCAAGCGTCGGCCCGTCGAGCACGAGCTCCCCCGCCTTGACGCCCTTGATCGTCACAACCGGGACGGCGCCGCCGATGATCGCAGGGAATTGCACCAGTCCGGCCTCTTTCAACTCCTCGGGCTTCAAAGGCATGTCCGATGCGCCGAAGGTCACCGTCTTCGCCTTGATCTGCTTGATGCCGCCACCCGAGCCGATCGATTGGTAGTTGAGACCGATATTCGTCTCTTTCTTGTAGGCGTCGGCCCACTTCGAGTACACCGGATACGGAAATGTCGCGCCGGCGCCGGAGATGTCCGCAGCGCGAGCGACTGCGACAGCCGCCGCTGCCGTGACAGCGACGATCAGGCCCTTGGCGATGGAAGCATTCATGAATGGTGACTCCTGCGATTGATCAGGGTTGCGGCATGCTCTGCCAGGCGCTCCGCTGCGAGGTGCACTCGCATTTGGCCGGCTTTCGCGCGCATTACATGACAGAATTGTGACGCCCCTATGACACGCGTGGAGCGGCCGGCGAGTGCGCGCGCAACGGAGCGAAGCTTTTCGAAGTCAGAGTGTCCGCCCGTTAAATTTCAAACGCATGACGCTCCGCGCCCGCGAGGCCACCAGCTCTTGCCCTACCTGAAGCTCCACCGTATAAAGCGCCGGCCGTTCATCGACAATCACGGACCGACCTTGAGATGTCTGCAGCGCTCGAGCTCACTTGCGATCTGATGGCACGCCCCTCGGTGACGCCCGCCGATGGGGGCTGTCAGGATGTGTTGGCCGGGCGCCTCGCCGCGGCAGGCTTCGTGGTCGAGAGGTTGCGCTTCGGCAGCGTGGAGAACTTCTGGGCGAAGCACGGCGCGGCCGGGCCGCTGTTCTGCTTCGCCGGCCACACGGACGTGGTGCCGACGGGACCGCTCGAGGAGTGGCGCACGCCGCCCTTCGAGCCCACTCTGCGTGAGGGGATTCTCTACGGGCGCGGCGCCGCGGACATGAAGAGCGGCTTGGCGGCCATGATTACCGCGACCGAAGAGTTCGTCCGCGCCTTCCCGCAGCACCGCGGCACGATCGCTTTCCTGATCACGAGCGACGAGGAGGGACCTTCGGTCGATGGCACCAAGCGCGTGGTCGATACCCTCATGGAACGCCGCGAGCACATCGACTGGTGCATCGTCGGAGAGCCATCGAGCGAGGCGGCCCTCGGCGACACCGTGAAGATCGGCCGGCGCGGCTCGCTGAGCGGTCGACTGACCGTGCACGGAATCCAGGGGCACGTGGCCTACCCGCATCTGGCGGAGAATCCGGTGCACACCCTCGCGCCGGCGCTGGCTGAGCTCACGACCCGCGTCTGGGACCAGGGCAACGAGCACTTCCAGCCGACGACGTTTCAGGTCTCGAACCTCAATGCCGGCACGGGGGCACCCAATGTGATCCCCGGTGAGCTCAAGGCGCGCTTCAATCTGCGCTACTCGCCCGTACAGACCCTCGAGGGCCTCAAGCAAACCGTCGAGGAGGTGCTGCGCCGCCATGGCGTGCGCTACTCGCTCGAGTGGTACGTCTCGGGCGAGCCGTTCTACACCCCCGAAGGAGTTCTTTCCGCAGCCGTCTCCTCGGCGATCGAGGAGATCGCGGGCACCCGCCCCAAGCTCTCGACCGGCGGTGGCACCTCCGATGGGCGCTTCATTGCCGCACTCGGTGCTCAGGTGGTGGAGCTGGGCGTGATCAATGCCACGATCCACAAGGTGAACGAGCAGGTGCGCGCCGCCGACATCGACGCCTTGCACACGATGTACGCAGGAATCCTACGCCGGCTGCTCGCCTAGTCGGTCGTCGGGGCCTGCGTCAGTCGCACGCGACGCTCGTGGCCCACGAGCAGGCCATTCGCCCAGATGCCGAGGACGCCCAGAGCCGCGGCCCACAAGAGCACCCAGGCCGGCATCGATAGGCCTAGGAAGGTCCAGCTGATCTCGGCGCACTCACCACCCCCGCGCAGCACCTTGCGGATCACCTCCGTGACCGGAAACATCTGCAGCAACGTGTTGAGCGGTGCGCCGCAGGCGGGCACCGATCCGGGCGGCTGGCTCTGAATGTAGAGGTGGCGCGCCGCGATACCGATCGTGGTGCACGCCGCAAGCACCAGCAGTGCCGTATACACGTAGGCGCCGCGTGCGCGCGGATGGTGCGCGCCTGCGATCAGGAACACGATCCCGAGCAAGAGGATGCCGATGCGCTGCAGGATGCAAAGCGGACAGGGCTCGAGGTGCAAGCCGTACTGGGCGTACAGTGCATAGCCGAGCAGCGCGAAGCAGAGGGCGGCGCCGGCGAAATTCAGGGCACGCCGCGAATGGAGCAGTCGCGAGGTCGGCATGCAGCCCGCAAGCGTCAGTTGCTGGCCGACTGCCGGCCCTGCAGCTCGCGCTCGATGTCCTCGAGCGAGGTATGGCGCACGTCCTTGCCGTGCACCATGTAGATCACGTACTCGCCGATGTTCTTCGCGTGATCGCCGATGCGCTCGAGCGAGCGCACCACCCACATCACATCGAGTGCGCGGCGGATGGTGCGCGGATCCTCGAGCATGAAGGTGATGGTCTGACGCTGGATGGACTCGTACTCCTCATCCACGGCTCGGTCCTGCCGGGCGACTTGCAGCGCCGCGTCGGCGTCCATGCGCGCAAAGGCATCGAGCGCACTGTTCACCATATCGGAGACCAACCGCCCGAGATGCTTGATCTCGCGGTACATGTCGGCGGGTCGCTCCATCGTGGCCAGCCGGGAGGCGATGTAGCCGATCTTCTCTGCCTCGTCACCAATGCGCTCGAGATCGGTGATGGTCTTGATGATCGCGACGATGACGCGCAGATCGCCGGCGGCCGGTGAGCGCATGGCGAGGATGCGGCTGCACTCTTCGTCGATCGAGACCTCCATGTTGTTGACCTTGAAGTCGTCCATGGCCACGGCCTCGCCGAGCGCACTGTCGCCGTCGATCAAGGCGTTGATGGCTTTCTGCAGCTGCTGCTCGACGAAACCGCCCATTGCCAGTACGCGGTTGCGCAAGCGCTCGAGATCCTCGTTGAAGCGGCGCGAGATGTGATGGCTCAGGTCGGAGGTTTCCATTTGGGAGCGTTCCTGTATGCGCGCAGCGCTCTGCGTAACACGAATCGTGCCCGCCTGATAATAGCCGAACGGCGCGCCGCGGAAAGTGTAACCAGCTCTCAGTGCGCCCGCTTCAAGCCGCGTCCGCAAGCAGCGGCGGCAGCAGCCGCAATGCCTGCTCCGCGCCGTGCGGCCAGCGACACAGCTGCAGCTCACCGGTGCGGTCCTCGATGAGTGCCGAGCAGGACTCCACCCAATCGCCGGTGTTGGCGTACACGGCGCCCTCGATGTCGCACAGCCGTGCTCGGTGGATATGGCCGCAAACGACTCCGTCATAGCCCTGCGCCTTCGCGTGCCGCGCGGCGATGCGCTCGAAGCGCTCGATGTAGCGCGCGCTCGTCGGCAGCGCGAGCTTCAATCGCTCGGCGAGCGGCAGATAACTCCGACCGAGGCTGCGGCGCAGGTCATTCAGGCGATGGTTCACGGCTAGCGTCGCCTCATAGGCGCAATCGGCGAGGCGGTACAGCCAGGCCGGGCAGTCCAGCGCCTCGTCGAACTGGTCGCCGTGCATGACGAGGAGCCGCGCACCGCGCGCCGTGCGATGCACCCATTCCCGATGCACCTCGAGCTGACCGTGCAGCATCTCGGCCAGCACGGCGAGCGCCGCATCGTGATTGCCGGGCAGATACACCAGCCGGGCGCCGGCCCGGCGGCGGGCCATGAGTATCCGCAACACCTGAGTGTGCTCGGCGGTCCAGAAGAAGCGCTTCGCGAGGCTCAGGGCATCGACGATGTCGCCGACCAGCACGATGCACTCGGCTTCGATGCCCTGCAGGAACTCCGCGAGCTCGCGCACGCGAGCGCGTTTGAATCCGAGATGAATGTCCGAAAGAAACAGGGTCCGCGCCTTGAGGCAGGGGTGCATCGTGCGACTGTGCATGAATGACCTGCAGGCTGTGAGACTTCGCGCGAGCCTCGGACCTGGAGATTGCCGCCGCATGACAGCGCGGCGAAGTTTTTCTTAAAAGGCAAGACATTAGAGCTGGAAGTTAAACTAGGGCAGCATCGGCGGGCGCGACGACTCCTACCCGGTGGCGCGGAAAGTGGCAGCTGAACACACTGCCCTTGCCCGGCACGCTTTGGACCTCGAGTGTCGCCCCATGGCGTTGCAGGACGTGCTTCACGATCGCAAGTCCGAGGCCGCTGCCGCCGGTGCCGCGCGAGCGGCTCGAATCGGCCCGGTAGAAGCGCTCCGTGAGCCTCGGAATATGCTCCGGCTGAATGCCGATGCCGGTATCGGCCACCGCGAAATGCGCGCCCTCCTCGTCCACCGCCCAGCGCATCTCGATGGCGCCCTCGGCGGGGGTGTACTTGGCGGCGTTGTCTACCAAATTGGAGAACGCGGAATGGATCTCTGACTCGTTGGCAAGGAGCGGCGCGCTGGACTCCACACGCACGGTGACATCGCGCGGGTGCTCGGGCCGCGCGAGCACGTCCTTGCGCAGCATGGCAAGCAGCGCCGCGACATCGATCGGCGTGCCCTCGACCTCCCCTTCGGCGGCCTCAAGGCGCGACAGCTCGAGCAGATCGCGAATGATCGTGGTCATGCGATCGGCCTGACGGCGCATCTCTGCCACCGGCGCGGCGAGGTCGGCGTCGAGGGCCGGATCCTGGCTCAAGGTCTCGAGGTACCCGGAGATGACGGTGAGTGGCGAGCGCAGCTCGTGCGATGCGTTGGCGACGAAATCCTTGCGCATCACCTCGAGGCGTACCTGCCGCGAGACATCCCGCACGAGCAGCAGCAGCTGTCCCTCACCGTAGGGAACGATCTGCAGCGACAGGAAGGTGCCCTCGGCGGCGCCCGTGCGGATGACGACCGGATTGACGAACTGGCCACCCTGCAGGTAGCGCACGAACTCCGGCTGGCGGACGAGATTGTCGATTCGCAGCCCGAGATCGGCCGGCCGCCGCAGGTCGAGGAGCTCGGCAGCCATGCGATTGAACCACATGATCTCGTGCGCATCGTTGAGGATCACGACGCCGTCGGGAAGTGCGCCGGTCGAGCGTTGAATCTGGCGGAAGAGCTGCACGAAGCGCTGCTTATGAAAGCGCTTGCGACGATGCAATCTCACGATCTGCGTGATCGGATCGGCCCAGGCGCCACCGATGTCGGGAGGCTCGGCGAAGCCGCGATGGCGCAGCCACCAGTCGACTCTGAACAGATTCACCAGGTGCCAGCCGAGATACACGGCCAGGGTTAGCGCGGCGCCCGCCCATGCGTGACCCAGGATCCACCCGGCCAAGAGGCCCAGGCCCGCGATGAGAATCAGGCGAGCTGCGGCGAACGAGAGCGCTTGCAAGGCCAGGGACATCTGAGCTCAGGCTCCACGTGCTCGCGGGTCACGGGCCCTTAGAACGTTCGCGCCGAGAAGCGATACCCGGAGCCGCGGACGGTCTGAATGAACCGATCGTACCCGAATTCCTCGAGCGCTTTACGCAGACGGCGAATGTGGACGTCGATCGTGCGCTCCTCGACATAAACGTTGCCACCCCAGATGCGATCCAGCAGCTGGTCGCGCGTGTACACGCGCTCGGGATGAGTCATGAAGAACTCGAGCATCCGATATTCGGTCGGGCCGAGGGGCACGGTCTGCTCACCCACGAGCACGCGGTGGCTGGCCTGATCGAGCACCAGCCCCTCGAAGGCGATGCACTCGCCGTCCGCAGTGGGTGCCACGCGACGCAACACCGCGTTGATGCGCGCGAGCAGCTCGCGCGGGGAGAAGGGTTTGGTGACGTAGTCATCCGCGCCGCCTTCCAGCCCGGCCACCTTGTCGCCTTCTTCGGCACGCGCGGTGAGCATGATGATCGGCAACTCCCGTGTCTCGCGATCACGCTTCAGGGCCCGGGTGAGCTCGAGGCCGCTCATGTCGGGCAACATCCAGTCGATGAGCACCAGATCGGGACGCCGATCGGCCAGCAGAGCACGCGCCGAGCGGCAGTCCTCGGCCTCGCGAACCTCGAATCCCGCGCGCTTCAGGCCGAAGGCGATCATCTCGCGAATCGGGCGCTCATCCTCGACGATCAGTACTTGCTTGCTTGGCATTCGGCGCAGGAAAGCATGGCGGGCGTATTACAGGGCCCCTCGATTACAGATTCATGACATGCCTGCGTGCCGATGCTCTGACGCGCAAGTATGTCAATCGCGTGACGGTGTCCGGGCAACCTCGTTACGCAGGTACACCGGGAGTGCCTCCTCGGCAGCCACGCTGCGGCCGGCCGCATGCTCCACGGCAGCCAGGCGTGCCACCTCCGTGGCGCGCGGCAGCCAGTCGGCTTCTACCCGAACGAGTGAATGGCCAAGTCTGTGCTGAAGCTCGGGATAGGCGCGAAAGCCCCGGCCCGCTCCGGCCAGCGGTGTCGCCACCTCTTCCGGGAGCTGCACGCCGTCCGGAGACCCGACGCGCTCGTCCGCATAAGGCTCGGCGATACCCTCCGCTCCGCGGCGAAAGCAAGCCCAGTACACCTCGTGCATGCGCGCATCGTTGCACACGAGCGTGCCCTGTAGCGCACCCTCGGCATCGATCAGGCGCTGCGCGAGCGCCCGCAGATCGGATACCGGGATGACCGGAAGATCCGCGCCGAACGCCAGGCCCTGAGCGATGCTCGCGGCCAAACGGACGCCGGTGAAGGCCCCCGGGCCGCGACCAAAGGCGACAGCGTCCAGCTCGCGCAAGCGCAGCCCGGCCTCGGCGAGCACTGCATCGATGAGGATGAGGATCTGCTCGGAATGACCGCGCTCGGTCTCGATGTAGCGGCTCACGAGCGCGTCGCCCGCGAGCACGGCGGCCGAACACGCCTCGGTGGCCGTGTCGAGCGCGAGCAGCTTCATCGGCTCATGCTGCCCGCGGACATGGTCTTGCGCGGTGATGGCGCGGGCGCGTGCCGGCGCAGGAAGCGCAGCACGTCCTCGGGATCGCGCGTGCAGCTCATCGGCGGCAGCGCCGTGAGCAGCACGCGTCCATACGAACGCTCCACCAGACGACGATCGCAGATCATCACGGCGCCGTAGTCTTGCTCGCCGCGAATGAGTCTGCCGACGCCTTGTTTGAGAGTAAGCGCCGCCTCGGGCAACTGAAAGTCACGGAACGCATTGCCGCCGATCGACTCGATGTACGCGATGCGGGCCTTCACGAGCGGATCATCCGGCGATGCAAAGGGCAGCTTGTCGATGATCACGAGCCTGAGGGCGGTGCCTTTCACGTCCACGCCCTCCCAGAAGCTCGCGGTACCGAGCAAAACACCGTCGCCATCGGCACGAAAATCCTGCAGCAGCTGCTCCCGAGGCGCCTCGCCCTGGACGTACACTCGATAGGGAGGCTTGCTTCCCCACTGCCGGCGCAGCAGCTGCGCGCCCTCGGCGAGTGCGCGATGGCTCGTGAAGAGCACGAACGCACCGCCGCGCGCGGCGGCGATGAGCGGCAACGCAGCCTGCAGCACCGCGCCCGTGTAACCAGGTGCTGCGGGCTCGGGCAGCCCGGGCGGTAGATAAAGAAGACTCTGGCGCTCGTAGTCGAAGGGACTCTCGATCTTGAGTGTCGCAGCCTCGTGCAGCCCGAGACGCGCTGTGAAGTGCTCGAAGTCCGCGCCGACACAGAGCGTTGCGGAGGTGAAGATCCACGCACAGCTGCGCGCGGCCATGTGGGCGCGAAAGCGCTCGGCCACGTCGAACGGGAGAAACTGCAGCGCAAAGCCGCGCGCGCCCACCTCGACGCCGCGCGCTCCAGGGTGCGCATCAAAGTCCGCGATGCGCTCGAGTTGGTCGGCGAGCTCACTCGTGCGCATCCCGAGCTGCCCGAGGGCGCCGCCCGCCTCACTGCCTTGAAGCGTGCGGCCGAGCTCGTGCAGCGCGTGAGCCAGCTCGGAGGCAGGCTCCGCGAGGCGATCGGCATACTCTTCCCACGCCACGCGTGCGACCGCGTGCGGTACGAGCGCCGCGAGTCTGCGCAGCGCCTCTTCGCAATCGCGCATTGCGGCCGTGACCGCGAGGCCCGATCCGGGGTCCGCCGCGCTCGATCGTTTGGAGCTGGCGAGCTCTCCGGCGAGACTCTGCAAGATGCTCTCGATGCGCCGACTGCCGAAGGTCGCGCCGAAGAACTGCGTAGCGAGGTCCGGAAGCTGGTGCGCTTCATCGAGGATGATGCCGTCCGCAGAGCCAAGAATATCGGCGAAGCCGTCCTCGCGCAGGGCTAGATCGGCAAGCAGCAAGTGATGGTTGACGATGACGATGTCGGCTTCCTGGGCCCGGCGTCGTGCCGCGGCGACATGGCAACGGGCGAGCTCCGCGCATTGCGTGCCGAGGCAGTTGTCGCGGGTCGAGGTGACCTGTGGCCAGAGCGGATGGGAGTCGGAGAGACCGGGCACCTCGGCCAGGTCACCGCTTGCGGTGACCTCAGCCCAGCGCGCGATGCGCGCCAGCCAGGGGTCGGGCGCGAGACTACTTTGTCTTGCGGCCTCGTCGCGGGCCTGCTCCAGACGGTGGCGGCACAGATAGTTCGCGCGCCCCTTGAGCAGTGCGACGCGCGCCGGCCGGCCGAGGGCAGCGCTCACGAGCGGCAGATCCTTGGTGAAGAGCTGATCCTGAAGGGTGCGCGTGCCGGTGGAGATCAATACCCGGCACCCCGATAGCAGCGCCGGCACGAGATAGGCGAAGGTCTTCCCCGTGCCCGTCCCGGCCTCAACGACCAGCGATTCGCGGCTCTCGAGCGCCTCCGCAACGCGCTCGGCCATGCGCAGCTGCTGCCGACGTAGCGTGAAGTCGGGAACCGACCGCTGCAGCGGGCCGTTGGCCGAGAATATGTCCCGCAGAGTCAACATGGATCAGGTTCCAGAGGGCAGCATTCTCAAGGCATGGACACTGCTTGCAGGTGCTCGTGCACTGACGCCGAGAAAGTCGCATTATTGGCACAGTTCAGCGAATCCATGACGCGATGCATCACCAGCACCTCCGAGCCGCGCCGTTGAAATCATGACGGATAATCCCGAGCAGTTTGCCACGGCGGCCGCGCGGCTCCTGCAAGGAACGGCGCAGGCATGTGCGGACCGGGCATTGCGGCTCGCCCAGAGCAGCGCCGACCGGGTGAGCACGAGGATGCCGGCGGTCGAGGAGTGCCTGGTGACGCTCGCTGCAGCCGGACTGCGGCTGGCCGACCTCTCGCATCGCTGCCTCGGCGAATTGCTGAAGCAGGGGCACACCAGCGCGCGCGGCGCGCTGGCGGACAGCGCGGACAGACTGCGCATGACCTCCCGTGCCTCGAGCCTCGGGGCACTGTACAAGGAGCAGCGCGACGCCCTGCCCGCCTCGCGTGCCCGCTTGCTGAGCGAACTCGAGTCGACCTGGCAGATCGTGACGGCAGCGGGCCGGGAGTTGAGCGAGCTTGCGCGCTCGACGGGAAGCGAGCTGCTGCGTGGCCGGGTGCCCGACACAGCGCGCACGCGCCGGACCCGGGCACGCAAGCATGCGGCGCACGGCGCGGTGAGCGCCACCGAGCGCGGCAAGCGCCGCGCCAGTACGCGCTCGGACAAGGAGTGACGGCACAGCCGCCGATGCGTGCTGGGCCCGACACCCATTTTTCATCAGGACCACTGCATGGCTACTGCACCGCACGCGATCATTGACCTGTCCCAGCTGAGCCGCGCGGTCACCGACTGGGTGGAATCCGTCCGGCAGCTCACGCAGCCGTCCGCCGTGCACTGGTGCGAAGGCTCGACGCGCGAACTGCGCGAGCTTAGCTCGGAGCTCGTGCAGAGCGGTGAGCTCAAAGTGCTGAATCAGGCGCAGTTTCCCGGCTGTCACCTCGCGCGCTCGAACCCGAGCGATGTCGCTCGCGTCGAGCACCTCACCTACGTGTGCACGCGCTCGAAAGAGGATGCCGGTCCGAACAACAACTGGATGGATCCCGCGCACGCGCATGAAAAGATGCGCGCTCTCTTCAGCGGCTGCATGCGCGGACGCACGCTGTACGTGGTGCCTTACTGCATGGGGCCGCTCGACTCCCCGTATGCGCGGTTCGGCGTGGAGATCACCGACAGCGCTTACGTCGTGCTCAACATGGCGATGATGACGCGCATGGGGCGGCCGGCGCTCGAGCGCATCGCCCGCACCGATCGTTTCGTGAAGGGGCTGCACTCGACCGGCGAGCTCGATCCCGAACGGCGCTTCATCATTCATTTCCCGGAGGAGCTCTCGATCGAAAGCTTCGGCTCCGGATACGGCGGCAACGCGCTGCTCGGCAAGAAATGCCATGCACTGCGCATCGCGAGCTGGCAGGCGCGCACCGAGGGCTGGCTCGCCGAGCACATGTTGATCGTCGGCCTGGAGAGTCCACGCGGCGAGACTCATTACATCGCCGCGGCGTTTCCCTCGGCCTGCGGCAAGACCAACCTGGCGATGCTGATTCCGCCGGAATCGATGCCGGGCTGGAAGGTATACACGGTCGGCGATGACATCGCGTGGCTGCATCCTGGAGCGGACGGACGACTCTGGGCGATCAATCCCGAAGCGGGTTACTTCGGCGTAGTCCCCGGCACCAATCCCGAGACCAACCGCAACGCCTACGACATGATCCGCCGCGACACCCTGTTCACCAATGTCGCGCTCACCGCGGACAATCAGCCCTGGTGGGAGGGTCTCAAGAGCGGCACGCCCGTAGTCGACTGGCAGGGCCGCCCATACGATTCCGCTCGCGGTCCGGCGGCTCATCCCAATGCGCGCTTCACCGTGTCGGCGAAGCGCAATCCGAGCTACTCACCGCACAGCGAGGATGCGCGCGGGGTGCCGATCTCTGCGATCGTCTTCGGTGGCCGGCGCCGCGAAGTCGCGCCGCTCGTCTACGAGGCGCGCAATTGGGAGCATGGAGTTCTGGTGGGCGCATCGGTCGCCTCGGAGACCACCGCGGCGGCCACCGGCCAGGTGGGCATCGTACGCCGCGACCCGATGGCGATGCAGCCGTTTTGCGGCTACAACTTCGCGGACTACTGGGGACACTGGCTGCGCGTCGGCGCGCAGTTGAGCCGCCCGCCACGCATCTTCCACGTGAACTGGTTCCGGCGCGATGCGCGCGGGCGCTTCCTCTGGCCCGGCTACGGCGAGAACCTGCGCGTGCTCGCCTGGATGCTCGAGCGCGCGGCGGGCACCGCCGGAGCGCTCGAAGCGCCGATCGGCTGGCTGCCTCGGCCCGAGGACATCAATACCCGTGGTCTCGACGTGGGCGCGGATGCGCTGCGCGAGCTTACGGCGGTCGATCCTGCGCTCTGGCGCAAGGAGGCGGCCGACGTGCGCAAGTATCTGGAACGCTACGGCGAGCGACTGCCCAAGGGTGTGCTCGCGCAGCTCGACGCGCTGGACGCGCGACTCTCGGGCTAATCAGCTCTCCTCGCAGACGAAGCGGATCGTCTGCGGTGAATCCGGCTCGGGCAGCTTGCCGAGCCCGATCATTCCCTTGCCCTTGATCTGCAGACTGTCGCGGCGCACGAAGGCCTCCTCGCCGTCGTCGGTCTGTACGAAGGTGCCATTGGTGCTCTGGTCGATGAGCACGAACTTGTGGCGGTTGATCTCGATGCGCGCATGGATGCGCGAGATGAGATTGCCCTGGATCACCACGTCATTGTCCTCGGCGCGCCCGATGGCGATGCTCGTGTGGTGATCGTCGAGCACGAGATCGCGCTCCTGGAAGCGCAGACGCAGGCGCACCGCGGGCCCGCTCTTACTGGCAAGGGCGATGGCCGGCACCATGCTGGTCACATCCTCGGTCTGCCAGAGCACCTCATAGAGAGCGACCTCGTTGCCCTGTCCCTTGAGCGTGGCAATGTCGATCTGGCGCACAGCGGCGCGCCACTGGGGCGAGAGCCTCTCGACCATGGCGGCGGTCGTCATGACCTGGCCCGCCTTCGCCTGGCTCGTCATGCGGTTGGCCGTGTGGACCGTGGCGCCGAACACGTCGCGGTTCTCGAGCACGACGGGACCGAAGTGACTGCCGACGCGAATTGCGACGGGCTGTCCCTCAACCTTGAGCTGCGAATGCTTGGAGATCTGCTGCTGCATCTGGGCGGCGGCGTTGAGCGCCTGGTCGGCGCTTGGAAAGCTCGCCATGACCTCATCGCCCATGGTCTTGATCACGGTGCCTTGATGTTGCTCGGTGGCACCACGCATGACTTCGATACAGATGGCGACCATGTCGCGCGCCCTGAGGTCGCCCATCAGCTCATAGAGTCGCGTGGAGCCGACCACATCGGCGAACAAGATGGCGAGCTCGATGTCTTTTCCCATGCGACAGGTCGGCAGTACAGCGCCGGCGTCCGCAACGACGCACCGCAGCAGTGTCTTGGGATTATACGCGACTGACCCTGACCCGCTACGGGCGTCGCGCCCGCGCGACGGATTCGGATGTGCACGAGGCCACACTTCTGAGAAGGCCGCTTCCGGCTCGTGGTACCCGTGCTCCCTCGCTCAACAAGCGCCGATACTCGCGCGCTCCGGGCTGGCCTGCATAGAGACCGAGCATGTGGCGGGTGATTGAAGGCAGCCGTTCGCCGCGCGCGAGCTGGCGCTCGGCATAGCTCGCCATGCGCTCGAGCAGCGCTTCACGCGCGAGCTCTCCGGCGCGCTCGTCCGCGTACAACGCGCCGTGCAGCTGGGCGAGAAGAAAAGGATGGTGGTACGCCTCGCGCCCGAGCATGACGCCATCGAAGCGCCGCAGGGCAGTGAGGATCGACTCGAGGGTGCGCAAGCCGCCATTGAGCACCAAAGGGGTGCTCGCGATGTGCTCCTTCAGAGCTTCCACGACGTCGTAGCACAGCGGGGGAATCTCGCGGTTGTCCTTGGGGGAGAGCCCGCCGAGAACCGCCTTGCGCGCGTGCACGATCAGCGCATCGCAGCCCGCAGCACGCACCGCGCTCACGAACCCGAGCAGCCGTTCCTGATCGTGCGCATCGAAGCTGCGCATGTGCGCAGCGCTCTCGGGCGCGCGCCCCGCCACGACACCGATGCGCATCTTGACCGTCACGGGAACGCGCACCGCATTGCGCATGGCTGCGACGCACTCGGCGACCTTGAGCGGCTCGCGCATCAAACAGGCGCCGAAGTCGGCGCTCTGCACCCGGTCACTCGGGCAGCCGCAATTGAGATTTATCTCATCGTAGCCCGAGTCCTCCCCCGCGCGCGCCGCGGCGGCGAGCTGCCGCGGGTCGCTGCCGCCGAGCTGCAGCGCGAGGGGATGCTCCTCGGGATCAAACGCGAGCAGTCGCGCCCGATCGCCGCGCAGGATCGCGGCAGCGACGATCATCTCCGTGTACAGGAGCATGCGCGGGGAGAAGCCGCGCAGGAAATAACGGCAATGACGGTCGGTCCAATCCATCATCGGCGCAACGGCTACCCGACGATCAATGGCTTGGGACGATTGCCTCATGTCCTGCCGAGAATTGCCTTGTGGAATCGTCATGCCGTATCACTCATACTCACACTGTATCACTCGAAATAACTACGGAAGTGATACAGGAGTGATACATGGC
>DATJVD010000023.1:0-11373 GCA_035501955.1 Steroidobacteraceae bacterium | reverse complement strand
GACCGCCCGCCGCCCGGCGCGCGGACTTCTTGCCCTTGCGCTTCCTAGCTGTACTGCGCCTCGTCGCGGCCTTGCGCTTGGTCGCAGCCTTGTTCGCCGCGGTCTTCCGCTTGCCGGCGGCCTTCCGCTTGCCGGCGGCCTTTTTCGCCGTGGGAGCCGTTCGAGTTTGCCCCGTCGCGCTCGCCTTTGGTGCCGCAGCGGGCTGCGATGGCGCTTTCCGCGCTGGGCTCGATGCAGCGGCCGTCGACTGACTCTCTTTGCGCGGTTTCGGCGCCTGGGCCGCCACCCGTGGTGGCTCGACCCCGGCGATTACCGCTCCCTGGGGATCTGCGAGCTGCACGATCCAACTGCCGCCGGGCACCTCGTGCGGACCGTTGAGCACCTGACCGCCCGCCGCTTTCGCCGCCTCCGCCATCTTGGGCGCGCTCGTGGAGCGTGCGTAGGCCAGCCAGCGCGGGCCCCCACCGCCCGCCGCTCCGGATGGCAGTGTGTACATGCCGCCGAGCTGCTGACCACCACGCCCGAAGAGCAGGTACTGACCCATCGCGCCGCCCATGTCGTGGGAGCCCAGCCGCTCCCACCCGAAGATCTCGCGATAGAAGCTGAACGCGGCCTCGTGATCGCTCGCGCCGAGCTCGTGCCACATGAATTCCTCGGCCGCTCCTCCCCCGCCATCGCCAGCCGGGGTGCTGTACACGCCGAACACGCTGCCCTGCGGATCAGCCAGCACGGCGTACTTCGCGCCGGTCGACATCTCCGTGGTTCCCTTGAGCACGCGGCCGCCGCGTTGCTCGACGGTGGCAACCGTCGCCGGGACGTCGCGCACGCCCACATAGGCGATCCAGTGGGGCGAGCCGGCCCCCGTACCGGGCGAGCGCATCATGCCGCCCGCCGGCCCCTTGGCCGCCATCCACAGCGTGTAGCTGGGATCCTTGTCCCAAGGCTGGGTCTTCCAGCCGAACACCCTCGAGTAGAACGTCCCGGCGGCGCCGGGGTCCGTCGTCATCAGCTCATGCCAGAGGAATTTCCCGTCAACATCGGCACTGCTCATCGCGTTTCTCCCCGTTGCTGAGTCTCTGCTCGGGCGCGCTGTTTGGTTTCGGCCACCATTCTGCACTGCCCGCACATTCTGTAAATAGCCGAGCGTGAATTGCGTCGCAAGCAATCGACGCGCCGAGGCAAGTCGCGGCCGGCGGCGCGACACTTGCCGATCACTTTCGCATCCAGGAACGGGCCGATGCGCAACAGCGGGCAGTTTGCAATGGCGGTGCTGGCCGCCGTGTGGGCAGTGGCGAGCCTCGCCGCCGCCTCGCCGGACGGTGCCCCCGGGCACGGTGCGAGCAACAAGCGTGCGGTGGTCTACGTCGGCAATTCCGGCGTCCGCTGGCAACGCGACTACGGAGTTCGCAAGGGTCACTGCGATCGGGTGGACATCGGCAGTCCCTCCGAGGCTCCCCGCGAGCTGCCGCTCGGCATGCAGCCGCAACCGATCGAGAATCGGGAGGCGGCCACGCTGATCGGGGGCAAGATCGATTCCCTGCTCGCAGCGCCGATGCAGCGTGAGCTCGACACCGGCGACCGTGCATGTCTCGCTCACGCTCTCGAGATCGGCAAACCCGGCAAGCGCGTTATCTGGGACAACGTTGCGACCGGCGTGCACTACGAGATGGTGGCCGAGCCGGCCTACGACGGTGTAGGCGGGGTGTGCCGCCACTTCAAGCTGCGTGCCGCGGCCTCCACCGGCAAGTCCAAGCGCCAGGCGACGGCCTGCGCAAAGTCGGCCGGGCTTTGGCAGCTGTCCCAGCTCTAGGCTGACAACCCACCTATAGCGACGAAGTCGCCCTCGAAAGCCCCCACCGGCAAGCCATCTTGCTCGAGGACCGTCCCGACGGTGATGCGGGCGCGGCCGTGGCGCGCGAGGGTCAGCCGAAACTTGTGGTACCGGATTTCATCCGCGAGCTCACTGATTGCGGCGAAGTCGTCCGTGATCGGACGCTCGTAGCTCATGCTGGCGTGCTGGATCACGAGCCGCGCACCGCTGCGGGCATCCTGCTCGCGGACATAGAGCAGCGTCCACGCGGCGAGCATCGCCACGGCGGCGGCGCTGCCACCAAACGCCATCTCGCCGTTGTTGATGTTCGGAGCAAGGGGCGCCTGCAGCTCGACTCGCACGGGAGTTACCGAGCACACTCTCACGCCCATCGCCGCGGCGAGCGGAATGCGGCGGTGCAGATAGGCTTGCAGCTCGAGCACGCTCACCAGGGCACCTCGCTACCGTCGTACGCCCAGAAGCGTCCGGCCCGCTCCTTCGTCAAGGTTGCGATGACGCTCCTCATGCCGGTGACGCTGGTTTGAGCGTCGATGTGGGCGCTGGGACCGCCCATATCAGTGCGTACCCAGCCCGGGTGCAGGAGACCCGCGATGATGCCGTGCTTGCGGCCGAGATCGACGGTCATCGACACCATGATGGCGTTCAACGCGGCCTTGCTCGCGCGATACGCGTAGAAGCCCCCGAGCGTGTTGCGCGACATCGAGGCCATGAGCGTCGAGATCGACACGATCTTCTTTTCGGTGCTCGCCGCGACGTGCGTGACGAATGCCTGCGCCATCTTCATGGGCGCATAGGTATTGAGCCGGAACACCTGGTCCCAGTCGGTGAAGTGACTCGCCTCGAAGGTGCCCGCTCCGCGCGCACCCATGGTGCCGGCGCAATTGATGAGCACGTCGATCGGCCGACCTGCGAGTTCCTGCGCGAGGACATCGATTGCCGAGAAGTCGGTGACATCGAGCGCATGCACGCTCAGCCGCCCGCGCGCCTGCTGGGCCAGGCTCTGCAGGGCGGGCGCAGCGAGGGGCGCGCGGGCGCAAGCGAGCACCTCCCAGCCGTCGGCGCTGTACTGACGCACGAGTTCCAGTCCCAGCCCGCGGCTCGCGCCGGTGATCAGCACTGAAGGCATGACGGCTCCCGCGCGACGCGGCCGCGGCGCGCCGCCGCTACCACTGTCCGCTGTTGGGCATCGACGTCCATGGCTCCGCCGGAGCCAGCGCACTACCTTTCTGCAGCAGCTCGATCGAGATGTTGTCGGGCGAGCGCACGAAGGCCATGCGGCCATCGCGCGGCGGCCGATTGATCGTGACGCCATTCTCCATCAAGCGCCGGCAGGTCGCGTAGATGTCTTCGACCGCGTAGGCGAGGTGCCCGAAATTGCGCCCGCCCCCGTAGCTCTCCGGATCCCAGTTGTGCGTGAGCTCGACCTGCGCCGCGTCGTCGCCGGGCGCCGCAAGGAACACCAGCGTGTAGCGCCCCTGCGGATTGTCCTTGCGCGACAGCTCGGTGAGGCCGAGCGCATCGCAATAGAAGCGCAACGACGCCTTCAAATCGCTCACGCGCACCATGGTGTGCAGGTACTTCATAACTCACAACTCACAACTCACAACTCACAACTTCTCTCAAAACATCTCCGACGGACCGGGCGTCTTGATGTCGACCTTGTGCCGGGATGCGATGAAATCGCCGGTGATCATCTCATCGTAGCACTGCCCGGGGCTGACCATCGGATAGACACCGGCATCTGGATCGATCAGCACCTCGAGAAATGCAGGTCCGGAGAATTTGATGAACTGCTCGACCACCCGCGGCACGTCCTCCTTGCGGGTCAGACGCTCGGCGTAGCGGAAGCCATCGGCTTGCGCGGCTTTCACGAAATCCTTCTTGTGCAGCGATTTGTCGCTCGCGGACAGCCGTCCCTTGAAGAACAGCTTCTGCCACTGCTTGACCATGCCGTCGCCGAAATTGTTGAGCACGACGATCTTCACGGGCAGATCGTACGTGGTCGCGGTCTCCAGCTCGCCGATGTTCATGCGAATGCTGGCATCGCCGTCGATGTCGATGACGAGCCGCTCCGGATGGCAGACCTGCGCACCGATGGCCGCCGGCAGACCGAAGCCCATGGTGCCCATGCTTCCCGAGGTGAGCCACAGGCGCGGCCGGCGAAAGTCGCAGTACTGAGCGGCCCACATCTGATGCTGGCCCACTCCGGTGCTCACGATCGCCTCGCCGCCCGTGTGGCGGTTGATCTCCTCGATCACATAGTGGGGCTGGATCAAGGGACTCGCGCGATCGTAGTTCATCGCATGCACGCGCTTGAGCTCTGCGAGCTCGGCATGCCAGGCGGCGTAGTCAGGCGCAAAACGCTCCTGCCTGCCGTAGGCGATCAGGGCGCGCAGCGCCGGCTCGAGCAGCCCCACGTGACTCCACTGCACGCGCTTCACCTTGTTGATTTCGGCGCGGTCTATGTCGAGGTGCGCGATGCGCTTCGCATTGCGCGCGAATTGCGCGGGCACGGTGGCCACGCGATCGTCGAAGCGCGCGCCGACCGTGATCAGGAAATCACAATCGTCGAGCGCATAGTTGGCGAAGGCCGCGCCATGCATGCCGAGCATGCGCAGCGACAGCGGCTGCTTGGTATCGATTGCGCCGATGCCCATGAGCGTGGTCACGACCGGGATGCCGAAGCCGAGCGCGAGCTCGGTGAGCGCAGCGCCCGCGTCGGCATTGATGACGCCGCCTCCGGCGTAGATGAGCGGGCGCTTCGCTTCGCGCAGCATGGTGAAGAAGCGCGCTGCCTCCGAGGCACTCACGCTCTGATGCACGAGCTCCACCATGCGCCCACGATAGCCGGGAATCGGCAGCGTGCCAGCGCCCACGAACGCGCCTTCCCAGTTCTGCACATCCTTCGGTACGTCGACGACCACGGGACCGGGCCGCCCGGTGCGTGCGATCTCGAAGGCCGTACGCATGGTCGCTTCGAGCTTGGTCGGGTCGGTGACCAAAAAGATGTGCTTTGCGACGGCGCCCATCAGCGCAGGCACCGGCGCCTCCTGAAACGCATCGGTACCGATCGAAGCGCGCGCGACTTGCCCGCAGATGACGACGATCGGAACCGAGTCCGCCATGCTGTCGCGCACGGGGGTGACCGTGTTCGTGGCCCCCGGTCCCGAGGTGACCAAACACACACCGACGCGCCCGCTCGCGCGCGCATAGCCCGCGGCCATGAACCCCGCGCCCTGCTCGTTGGCCGGCACGATGAGACGCAACGGGCGGGCGCGCGCGTGCGCTTGCCGCTCGTTGTAGAGAAAGACGGCATCGTAGGTCGGCAGGATGGCGCCACCGCTGTAGCCGAAGATTGCACCGGCGCCCTCATCGGCGAGCACCTGCACGATCATCTGCGCACCGCTCATGCGCTGACCGGCGAGCGGATGTGCGCGCGGACCTGCCGCCGTGGCAATATCATTCATGGGGATTTGACAGCCTAGCAGCTGCTAGGCCTTGAGGCTACAGTTCAGCGGCTACAGGGCTACAGTATGCTGCCAATAGCGACCCCCATGCGTCACATCATCGCCATCCTGCTGCAGAACGAGGCCGGCGCGCTCGCGCGCGTCGCGGGGCTGTTCTCCACGCGTGGCTACAACATCGAGTCGCTTTCCGTGGCGCCCACCGACGATCCCACAGTCTCGCGCGTCACGCTCGTCACCAAGGGCTCGGATGCGGTCATCCAGCAGATCGTCAATCAGCTGCACAAGCTGATCGATGTGGTGCGTATCGAGGACCTGACGCTCGGGGAGCACCTGGAGCGCGAGCTCGCGGTGCTGAAGCTACGCGTGCGACCCGAGGCGACCGACGGTCTGCGCGGCTACGTGGTACGCACCGGAGGTCGCGTGCTCGATCCTGCCTGCGAGGGCTTCGTGGTGGAGCTCACCGCGAGCGAGGCGGAGATCAACGAGTTCATACGCGAGCTCGCCTCGCGCGCGGAGCTCACCGAGGTGGTGCGCAGCGGCGCGCTGGGCGTGGCGCGCAGCGGGCGCACGCTGCAAAGCCGGGGTGCCTGAACCGTGGATAGGGCGCGCGTCCTCATCGTCGACGATCTGCCCGAGAAGCTGCTCGTGTATCGCACTGTGCTCGAGGACCTCGAAGCCGAGCTGGTCGTCGCGCGCTCCGGCACGGAGGCGCTCACGCGCATCCTGTACGACGACTTCGCCGTCATTCTGCTCGATGTGAACATGCCGGACATCGATGGGCTGGAAACCGCAACGCTGATCCGCCGTTATAAGCGCTCGCGGCAGACGCCCATCATCTTCATCACCTCATACGCCGATGAGCCGCAGACCTCACGCGCCTACGAGCTCGGTGCAGTGGACTTCATCCTCTCGCCGGTGGTTCCGGAGGTGCTGCGTACCAAGGTGCGCGTGTTTGTCGAGCTGTTTCGCGCGCACGCCGAGCTCGCGAATGCCAATCAGGCGCTCGAGCAGCGAGTCGCGGAGCGCACGGCGGAGCTGCAGCACAGCAACGAGCTGCTGCAGAGCGAGATCATCGAGCGACGCCGCATCGAGGCGGAGCGCGAGGCGCTGCTCGCCCGCGAGCAGGTCCTGCGCGCCGAGGCGGAGCAACTCTCACGTCTCAAGGACGAGTTCCTCGCCACCATGTCGCACGAGCTGCGCACGCCGCTGAATGCCATCTTCGGCTGGATCACGCTGCTGCGCACGCGGCGCCTGGATGCAACCACCGAAGAGCGCGCCATGGAGACGATCGAGCGCAATGCGCGCTCGCAGCGGCGGCTCATTGAGGATCTCCTCGACGTGTCGCGCGTGGTCACGGGCAAGGTGACTCTGGAGCTCGGCGTGGTGGACCCGCGGCGCGTGATCGAGGCATCCATCGAGACCATGCTGCCCGCTGCGCAAGCAAAGGGCATCAAGCTGCTGCCGCGGCTCGATCAGCGCGTCGGCACGCTGCGCGGTGACTTCGCACGGTTGCAGCAAGTGGTGTGCAACCTGCTGTCGAACGCCATCAAGTTCACCAGTCTCGGCGGGCATATCGAGATCGAGCTGCTGCGACGGGACGAGCAGGCGGAGATCACCGTGCGCGACAGCGGTCAGGGCATCAAGCCTGAGTTCCTGCCTTATGTCTTCGATCGCTTCCGCCAGGAGGATGGCTCGATCAGTCGCCGCCACGGCGGGCTCGGGTTGGGACTTGCGATCGTGCGTCACCTGACCGAGCTGCACGGCGGCACGGTGAGCGCGGCGAGCGAGGGCGAGGGACTCGGCGCAACTTTCACCATCCGCGTGCCGATCCGTGACGCAAGCGCATTCGCGAGCAGCGCCGAGATGGCGGCCGCAGCACCAGCCGCCGGTGCGCAGCTCGATGGCCTGCACGTGCTGGTCGTGGACGACGACCCCGGGGCGCGGGAGCTGATAGCCAATATGCTGCAGGCCTATGGTGCTCGCGTCAGTCTCGCAGGGTCCGGACCGGCGGCGCTGACGCTGCTCTTCGAGCGCCGGCCGGACTTGCTGCTCGCTGATCTCGGCATGCCTGAGATGGATGGCTATGCGCTCATCGAGCAAGTCCGCGCGCTCGACCCTAACCTGGGCGGACGGGTCCCCGCGGTGGCACTGAGCGGCTATGCAACTGCCCACGATCGCGTGCGCGCCCTGCATGCAGGCTTCCAGAGCCACCTCGCGAAGCCCGTGGAGCCCGAGGAGCTCGCGGCGGTCATCACGAGTCTCGCCGGCGCGGGAGTGCGCCGCGCCGCCGCGCGCACCCCCTCGACGACCTCATAAAGTCACGGAATGAGCACCGTCGATCCCGTGGTGCGGCGCGCCTCGAGGTCGCGGTGTGCCTGTGCGACCTCGACGAGCGGATACGTCTGCCCGATGCGAATGCGCACCTTGCGGCTCTTCACCACCGCGAACAGCTCGCGGGCAGCGGCCTCGAGCGCGGGGCGCGTTGCGATGTAAGAAGCGAGCTGCGGGCGCGTGAGGAACAGCGAGCCGCGCTTGCTCAGCTCGAGCGGGCTGAAGGCGGGCGGCGGGCCGGACGCATTGCCGTACGTGACCATCATGCCGAGCGGCCGCAGACAATCGAGCGACTCCATGAAGGTGTCCTTGCCCACCGAGTCGTACACCACATCGACGCCCAGGCCCTTCGTCAGCTGTTTCACGCTCGATACGAGATCGTCGCGCCCAGAGATGAGCACGTGGCGACAGCCGTTCTTGCGGGCGAGCTCCGCTTTCGCATCGCTGCCGACGACACCGATGACCTTAGCCCCGAGCGCGCGCGCCCATTGACACAGGATGAGGCCGACCCCGCCGGCCGCGGCATGCACCAGAAGCGCCTCGCCGCGCTGCACGCGGTGCGTGCGCCGCAGGAGGTAGTGCGCCGTGAGGCCCTTCAGCATCAAAGCGGCTGCCTCGCGATCGGAGATCCCCGCCGGCACTTTCACGATGCGCTGCGCGGGCACGTTGCGCAGCTCACTGTAGGCACCGGGCGTGAAGTAAACGTATGCGACGCGCTGCCCGGCCCGAAATCCTCGCACCTTCGGGCCCACCGCGACGATCACTCCGGCGGCTTCGCGCCCGAGGACCGCGGGCAGCGTCTGCGGATACAACCCGGTGCGGTCGTACACGTCGATGTAGTTCAGCCCGATCGCGGTATGGCGAATCTGGACCTCGCCGGCGCCCGGCGGCCCGGGGTCCCGATCCTCGATCGACAGGGCCTCGGGGCCCCCGTATTGGTGCAAAAGTACGACCTTGGGCATGGCTGTGATCCCGGTCACAAAACTGGGCTGAGATGTCCCGGAATCATAAGGTTACCAGGCCAGGGTGCGAACCGGTTCCGCGCTAGTGGCCGGCGCGCCCGTACAGTGTTGCTGCAAGAGCATCAAGGCAGCGTAACGATCATGACGCGTCCCGCGCCCCCCATGACTGGTGACGCCTCGCCGCCGCCTGCGGGAGCCTCTGCGCCGCAGAATCCGGCCGTCGCCGCGCCGCAGAATGCGGGCACCGCCGGGTCGCCGCCCCCGTCCGTGGGTCCTTCCGCCGCTACCCTCGAAGAAGTTCTCAAGCGCCTCATGAGCGCGCTCGATGCCGCCTTCGTCGCCGTCCAGGCTTACGAGGGTCGCTGCGCGCAGCGCCTCGCCCGCGACGTTCCGGGCGTGCGGGTGCTGGAGGATCTGTGGCGCCATGGCGCAGAGGGTCTGCTCGAGCAGGTGCGAGCCGCAAAGGGGGCGATCGCCAGCAATCGTTTGCGCGGCCAGAGCAACGGTCCAGTCTGCGGCAAGCTCGTCGCGGCGCCGCTGCGTGACCCTGCGGGATCGATCATCGGTGTGGTCATTGCGGCGCGCACGGTCGAGCAGGAAAAGCTCGGCGCGCGCGAGTCGCAGCGCCTCCTCAAGCTCGCCAGCGAGGTCAGTGCGCTCCTGCGCACGCCCGTCAGCACCGGCAGCGGCCTGCTCAGCTGGTCGTCCTTTCAGGAGCGTGCGCGCGAGCACGAGGGGAGCGAAGGCGGCGGCTGCATGCTCTATGGCGATGTGGATCAGCTGCACGTGCTCAACAAGCTTGCGGGACTGGCGGCGGGCGATCAGGCCATCGCGGCCGTCGGTGCGGCGCTGGAGGATGAGCCGCTGCCGGATGGCGCCGCGGTCTGCCATATCTCGGGCGACCGCTTCGCGGTCTACCTGCCGAGGGTCTCGCTGAGCCAGGGGCGGCGGCTGGCCGAGCAGTTGTGCCGCACAGTGAGCGAGCGCTGCGCGAACATCGACGGACTGCGCACGCGGCTGTCGATCTCCTTCGGCATCGCGACGGTGCCGCCGGGCGATCATGAGCTCACGCACGCCCTCGCCGCCGCGGAGGCGGCCTGCCGCGCCGCCAAGGATCGCGGCCGCGGCCGCGTGGAGATCTATCAGGATGCGGATCAGAGCATCGTGCGCCGCAACGATGACGTGCTGGTCGCGAACCGGCTGCGCAAGGCGCTCGAGACCGAGCGCATCGGCATCGTCGCGCAGCCGCTCATCAGCCTCACGGGCGAGACCGGCACCGAGTATTTCGAGCTGCTGGCGCGCATGGTGACCGACTCCGGCTCCTTCGTCTCACCCACGCACTTTATGTCCGCGGCGATGCGCTATCAATTGCTGATCGACCTCGATCGCGCCATGTTGATTCGCATCTTTGAGCGGCTGAAGGCCGCCCGCGCGCTGCTCAGTCAGCGTCGGATGCGCTTCTCCATCAATCTGTCGGGCCCGAGCATCGGTAATCCCGAATTCACCGAATGGCTGAGCGGCAACATCAATCCGGAGGCCATTCCCGGCGAGTGGCTCCAGTTCGAGATCACCGAGACGGCCGCCGTCGCCAACGTCTCCCAGACCCAGACCATGATCCGACATCTGCGCGCCCGCGGCGTGGAATTCGCGCTCGATGACTTCGGCACCGGTGTCAGCTCCTTCGCCTACCTCAAGGCCTTCGACGTGACCATGCTGAAGCTCGACGGCTCCTTCACGCGGGATCTATCGACGGATCAGCGCTCGCAATCCCTGGTGCGCGGCATCGCCCAACTCGGCCGTAGCATGAACATTCAAACGGTGGCCGAGTGCGTCGAGGCGGAGACCATCCGTGCGCAGCTGGCTCAGCTCGGCGTGGATCGCGCGCAGGGATTTCTCTTCGGCCAGCCGGTACCCTTCGAGAGCATCCTCGTGCCCGAGGCGTCCGCGCTGGCAGCGCCGACAGCGCCAACTGCGCCGATCGAGATCAGTTACGAAGCGCCTGAGAACGCCGCCGCGCCGGCATCCACCGAGGTTTCCGCGCGGGAGGCCGAGGCGCTCGTGGCAGCGACCGCGGATGCGCAACCGCCGGGCGAGAACGCACCCGCCACGCCAAGTGAGAGCTCCGAGTCGGGCGAGGAGGAGCGCGCCGATCCCGAGAACACGCGCGCCGCAACCGGCGGCTAGGCCGAAACCGGCACCAGCGGGAGCGGAGCCACGGCGAAGACGAGCTCGGTCACGGGGTGGCCGCCAAGCAGGTGCTCCTGCAGGATGCGCTCGAGATTCGCGGGCGTGCAGGTGCGATACCAGATTCCTTCCGGGTAAACGACGGCGATGGGCCCCGAGATACAGATGCGCAGGCAGTCGGCCTTGGTGCGCAGCACGCCGCCATCCGTGTCGACGAGATTCAGCTCGCGCAGGCGCCGCTTGAGAAACTCCCAGGACTCCAGCTGCTGCTGCTGGGTTGCGCACTTGCCCCCGACGCACAGGAACAGATGGCGTGTCACTCTTCCCAGCTTGATCTTTTCTGCTGCGGCGTCCAGCAGCTCGGCAGGCTCCGTCATTGCGAGACTGTAGCGGCTCTGCGCCGCGTCAGTTTACAGCGCAGCGTCGTCGGTCTCGCCGGTGCGGATGCGAATGACGCGCTGAATGTCGGTGATGAAGATCTTGCCGTCACCGACCTTGCCCGTCTTGCCCGACTTCAGGATCGCCTCGACTACCTGGTCGAGCAGATCACTGCGGACGGCGACCTCGATGCGCGTCTTCGGCACGAAATCGACGACGT
>DATJVD010000022.1:0-5327 GCA_035501955.1 Steroidobacteraceae bacterium | reverse complement strand
CAATTGCAGTGCGCGCATGAAATCGACGCGCGCCTCATCGTCCCGCTTGGCGGCGCGCAGACACACTCCGGCATTGGTGTAGGCGGCTTCGGGGGTCGGGTACAGCGGATTGCGCGCTGCCTCGAGGAAGCGCTTCACGCCGTCATCCACGCGCCCGTTCTGGCACAGGTAGACCGCGTAGTTGTTGACCATACGGGGATCCTGTGGTGCGAGTCGCAACGCGGCGCGGTACTCCGAGTCCGCCTTTTCCTTTTCACCGAGGCGCGCGAACAGCGCGGCGCGCGCACTGCGCACGTCGGCGCTGTTCGGGTCCTGCGAGTAGGCGCGCTCGAGCTTTTCCTTGGCGCGCTCGAGGTCACCCTGATTCATGTAGGCGACCCCGAGTTGCACGTTGTAGATCGCCGCTTCGTGCGGTTTATCGGTTTGCTTCTCCGTGTGGCCGGCGCAGGCGGCGAGCAGCAGCGCGGCTACGACGCCACAGAACGGCCACGCGCGCAGGAGCGCGCGGAGAACAGGGTTGTTGTGCTTGCTCATGGTTGAACCGCGACGCCGATGACTTTGGTGCCGAGCCGTACGGTGGTGCGATCGATGACCCGGCCGGCAAGCTGTCCGCAGGCGGCGTCGATGTCATCGCCGCGCGTGCGGCGGATGGTGGCGAGCAGCCCGCGCTGCAGCAGCTCATCTCGAAAGCGCTGGATCACGTGCGCAGGCGAGCGCCGATAATGCGTACCGGGAAATGGATTGAATGGAATCAGGTTCACCTTCGCCGGATGTCCCTTGAGTAGCCGTGCGAGCGCGCGCGCCTGGGCTGGTGAATCGTTGATGCCCTCCAGCATCACGTACTCGAAGGTGACGCTGCGGCCGCAGCGCGCATCGAGGTAGTGCCAGCACGCCTGCAGCAGCTCAGCGATCGGATGCTTGCGGTTGATCGGCACGAGCTCGTTACGCAGCGCATCATCGGGTGCGTGCAGCGACACGGCCAGGGCGACATTGGTTTCCTCCGCGAGCCGGTAGATCTGCGGCACCAGCCCCGAGGTTGAGAGCGTTACCCGGCGCCGCGACAGGTCGAACCCGAAGTCATCGAGAAAGATACGCAGCGCCGGCACCACGTTGCGGAAGTTGGCGAGTGGCTCGCCCATGCCCATGAGCACGACGTTGGTCACGTGGCGCGCATCGCGCTGCCCCTCTGTCCGCCCACCGCGCGCGAGCGAGTCGCGCTCCTCCCGCAGCAGCTCGCCCGCGGCGAGCCACACCTGACCGACGATCTCGGCGGTGGTGAGGTTGCGGTTGTAGCCCTGCTGCGCGGTGGAACAGAAAGTGCAGTCCAGTGCGCAGCCAACCTGCGAAGAGATGCACAGCGTGCCGCGGTCGGGCTCGGGGATGAATACCATCTCGAATGCCTGGCGCGCGTCGGCCTTCAGCAGCCACTTGCACGTCCCATCCGCGGAGCGCTGCACGCTCCGGATCTCCGGTGCGCGTACCTCGGCAGCAAGCGCCAGACGGGTACGGAAGTCCTTCGCCAGATCGCTCATGTCGGCGAAGGAGCCCGTGCCGCGCTTGTAGATCCAATTCATGAGCTGGCGTGCCCGGAAGGGCTGACTGCCCAGCTGCGCCACGAACTCCACGAGCTCCTCACGGGGAAGCCCGAGCAGGTTGGTACGTTGCGCGCCCTGCGTGGTCATGGACTGCCGGAGCTCGCGGCCTCAGCCGCGCGAATGCAGCTCGGTCGTGCTGAAGAAGAAGGCAATCTCGCGCGCCGCGGTGTCCGGCGCATCGGAGCCATGCACGACGTTCTGCTCGATGCTGCTCGCGAGATCCGCCCGGATCGTGCCCGGAGCGGCTTTCTTCGGATCAGTCGCACCCATGATGTCGCGGTTGAGCGCGATCGCGTTCTCACCCTCCAGCACCTGCACCATGACGGGACCGGAACTCATGTAACGCACGAGATCCTTGAAGAACGGACGCTCGCGGTGCACGGCGTAAAACCCCTCGGCCTCGCGCTGCGAGAGCTGCAGCATGCGGGCGGCGACGATCGAGAGACCGGCTTTCTCGAAACGGCGATAGACCTCCCCGATCTGGTTGGCTTTGACGCCGTCGGGCTTGACGATGGACAGGGTGCGCTCTAGCGCCATTCGCTTTGACCTTTGTGCAGAGCAGACGAGTGGGAAAATTCCGGCGACGGACACGCCGCCCCCGGCACATGACCCCACGAAATCGCGACCGCCGTTACGGACGACCCTGCACCGGTCGGCAAGACGCGCAATTTCGCGGGGACCCCGGGGCAAGCGGCGCAGTTTACCTTGGCTGTCGAGCCTGCGGCAATTTGGCGCGCGCTGGAAGTGCTCGTCTCTAAAAGGCTTTTTGAGGGCGTCACGGCCTCTGGAGCAACCGTCCGGGATAACCGAGCCCTCGGGCTCAGACGGAGAAGCTCTCCCCGCAACCGCATTCGCCCTTGACGTTGGGATTCCGGAAGCGGAAGGCTTCGTTCAACCCCTGCTTCACGAAGTCGACGACCGTGCCATCGATCAGCGCGAGACTCTCGGCGTCGACGAACACTCGCACGCCTCGATCCTCGAAGATCGCATCACCCGGCTGCGGGCCGTCGGCGTAATTGATGACGTAGGCAAAGCCGGAGCAACCCGTCTTGCGCACCCCGAGCCGGAGCCCGGTCCCGTGTCCGCGTGCCACAAGGAAGGTCTTGACCCGGTCGGCTGCGGATTCAGTCAGTGAAATGCTCATGGCTCTCCGTATCTTAAGTCACCGCGTGAAATCGCGCGCGGCGCACTCTCGAAGTGGCCAGCAGAGCGATCCACGCTGCGCTTTCCCAGCGCCTGCCGCCTCAGGTCCAGTGCGCGAGGCATGCCCGCAGGGCATCTTCAACCAGCAGCAGCCGGCCGAGTTTCTCCGGTGGGACGTGGTGCTCGAGCGCCCAGCTGCCCGGTGTGCCAGGAATCAGCGCCTGGCGGGTTCGTCCGCGTAGTGCCCCACAGAGCCACGCGGCGACCTGCGTAGTATGGGGGCAAGCAAAGGCTTGAAAACGTGCCTCTTTCACACTGTCGCCCGTGATGAGCAAGTGAAAGCGCACCCATGTTTCCTCTCCCGGCCCTCCCGCCTCGCCAATCACCGTGGTCGCCGCGTCTCCATTCCCGGGCAACACGGCGCCATTTGCGCTTTTGGGCTGAGCCTGGACCGTAGGCGACATATCCCGCAGACGCACGAGCGCTTCTTTTACCGCCACGGCCGCGCAGTCCACATCGCTATCCCGGGAAGGGCGCCCGAGGCTGAAACGCAACGAGCTCTGCGCGAGCTGGGTACTGCGGCCGAGTGCGCGTAATACGTAGGACGGATCAGCGGACTCGGAGCTGCAGGCTGAGCCAGTCGATACGGCCAGAGAGCTGAGTGCCCCGACGAGGCTTTCGCCGTGGACCCCTTCGCAGGAGACATTGAGAATTCCCGGCAGGCGCGGGGCCGCTGCACCGTTCAGATGAGTGCCGCCGAGTGCCTCGAGCTCACGCCACAGCCGATCCCGCAAGCGCTCGATCCGTGGTGCCTCCGCGGGCAGCTCGCGGAGGGCTATCTCGCACGCGAGGCCAAAGCCAACGATCTGCTGTGTGGCCAATGTGCCTGGCCGCAGGTTGCGCTCCTGTCCGCCGCCATAGGTAATCGGCTGCAGCATTCCACGTGCACCCTCGCGCACATAGAGCGCGCCGATGCCCTTGGGTCCGTACAGCTTGTGCGCAGTGAAGGCCGCAAAATCGAGCGGCAGCTCGTTGAGCGCCAGCGGCACCTTGCCGGCTGCCTGCGCGCAATCGCAGTGAAAGGCCACGCCGCGCTCGCGGCACAGCGCGCCTACGGCCGCCACATCCTCGATGACGCCGGTCTCGTTATTGGCGAACATCAGTGCGGCGAGCACCGTGTCGGGCCGCAGCGCCGCGGCGAAAGTCTGCGGATCGATGCGGCCGTCTGCGGTGGGCGTCAGCCAGCTCACGCTGAAGCCTTCCTTCTCCAGTCGCCGGAACGGATCGAGTACCGATTTGTGCTCGGTGCGCGCAGTGACGAGGTGACGGCCGCGGTCGGCATTGCCGCGTGCACAGCCGAGAATTGCCAGATTGTTCGACTCCGTGGCGCCGGCAGTGAACACGATCTCTGCGGCGCGGGCACCAACCAGTGCAGCGACCTGAGCGCGAGCGTGCGCAATGCGCGCCGCCGCCGCGCGCCCATAGGCATGCGTCGAGGACGGGTTGCCGAAGTGTCCCTCGGCGGTGAGGCATTCGTTCATCGCCCGCGCCACGGCGGGATCGACCGGCGTCGTGGCGGCATAGTCGAGATATATCGGGCCGAGATTCAACGCCGCGCTCCACCCGCCCGGCGGCGCCGGTTCTGTATCGCGGTAAGTATGCCACGCAGAATGTTGACTTCGTTCTGGTCGGGCTCGGCACGCTGCAGCAGCCGTCGGATACGTGCCATGAGATGCGTCCCGCCCTGGGTACGATCGCGAAAGTCGATCTCTTCGAGCACCTCCGCGAAATGCGTGTAAAGACGCTTGAGCTCCTGCGTGCTGGCGAGCGGCGTCGCCAGCGGCACTGGCACCGGCGCGGCCGCGCCGCGCGCCCGATACAGCTCGTAGGCGACCAGCTGCACGGCCATGGCGAGATTGAGCGAGGCGTATTGCGGGCTTGCCGGAATGCGAATCAACGCGTGCGCCATCTCGAGCTCCTCGTTGCTGAGTCCGCTGCGCTCGGCGCCAAAGATCACCGCAGCAGGCGCCCGCTGCGCCTCGGCCACGAGTCGTGCCGCCGCGGCGCGCACGTCCAGCACGCGGAAATACTGGTCGCGATCGCGCGCGGTGGTCGCGGCCACATAACCGCAACCCGCGAGTGCCTCCGCCAGTGTCGTCATCACGTGCGCCGCCTGCAACACGTCCTCAGCGCCCGATGCGCGCGCATTCGCCTCCGGGTGCGGAAACTGCCGCGGGTTCACCAACACCAGCGTGGAGAGCCCCATGTTCTTCATGGCACGCGCCGCCGCGCCGACGTTCCCCGGATGCGAAGGGGCCACCAGGACTATGCGGATGTCGCAGGATTCCATGACTCGCTTGTGCGATGTTAAGCCTGATCGGGAGCGCCGGATATGGCAGTCGAGCCGGCGCAGGGGAGGCGCGGGCGCAGCTCAACATCCGCGTCGCCTTGCTATGATGAATGCCGCCCATGCAACCACTGCTCAACATTGCCGTACGCGCCGCGCGCCGTGCCGGCGAGCTCATCGTGCGCAGCATGAACCACCTCGACTCGATTGCCATCACCGCCAAGGGCCGCAACGATTTCGTC
>DATJVD010000021.1:0-202108 GCA_035501955.1 Steroidobacteraceae bacterium | reverse complement strand
ACAGCGCGCGGACTCGTGGTGAACACCGGAACACGGACGATATTTGGCTCCATATCGGAGCGACTCACTGAGAAGCGTGAAGAAACAAGTTTCGACAAAGGAGTCCGCTCTTTCACATGGCTCATGATCCGGTTCATGGTGGTGATGGTCTGCGCGGTGTTCTTCATCGTGGGGATGACCAAAGGCGACTGGGTGGAAGCCCTCCTCTTCGGCCTGTCGATAGCCGTGGGCCTCACCCCGGAAATGCTGCCGATGATCGTGACGGTGAACCTGGCCAAGGGCGCGCTGGCCATGTCGCGGCGCAAGGTCATCGTCAAGCGCCTCAACGCGATTCAGAACTTCGGTGCGATGGACGTCCTGTGCACCGACAAGACTGGCACCCTGACCGAGGACCGCGTGGTGCTCGAGAAGCATGTCGATCTGCTCGGGCAGGAGAGCGAGGAAGTCCTCGAGTACGCCTACCTCAACAGTCACTATCAGTCGGGCTTGAAGAACCTGCTCGACATCGCAGTGCTGCGCCACCGCGATGCACGCGCGCTCGCAGCGCGTGCGGAGGCCTATCGGAAGTTCGACGAAGTGCCATTCGACTTCGAGCGCCGGCGCATGTCCGTCGCCGTGGAGCGCTCCGGGCAGCGCCTGCTGATCTGCAAGGGCGCCGTGGAGGAGGTGCTGGCCGTGTGCCACGCGGGTCGGGCGGCCGGGACGACCTTCGCGCTCGACGCTTCGCATCTGGAACGCGTGCGGGCCACGGTCGAGGCGCTCAATGCCGACGGCTTTCGCGTGATCGCGGTTGCGATCAAGGAGTTGCCGGCGGAGCAGCACACCTGTCTGCTCAAAGATGAGTCCGAACTCGTCCTCGTCGGATACATCGCGTTCCTCGATCCGCCCAAGGCGACTGCCGGTCGCGCGATTGCCGCGCTCGCAGCGCAAGGAGTGCAGGTGCGCGTACTCACGGGAGACAACGAGATCATCACGCGCAAGATCTGTCGCGACGTCGGCGTTCCCGCCGAGCGGCTCGTACTCGGCAGCGAGCTGGAAGGGCGCTCGGATTTAGAGATCGGCGAGCTCGCGGAGAAGAGCCAGGTATTCGCCAAGCTGTCACCGAGTCAGAAAGCCGCCGTGATCACAGGTCTGCAGGCCAAGGGTCACGTCGTCGGCTTCCTCGGTGACGGCATCAACGATGGGCCTGCGCTGAAGGGTGCCGACGTTGGCATTTCGGTGGACTCGGCCGTGGACATCGCCAAAGAGTCGGCCGACATCATCCTGCTCGAGAAGAGTCTGCTGGTGCTGAGTGAAGGTGTCCTCGAGGGGCGCAAAGTCTTCGGCAACGTCGTGAAATACATCCGCATGGGTGCGAGCTCGAACTTCGGCAACATGTTCAGCGTCATCGGCGCAAGCGCCTGGTTGCCGTTCTTGCCCATGGCGCCCGTACAGGTGATCACCAATAACCTGCTGTACGATTTCTCGCAGACCGCCATTCCCACGGACAACGTCGACGAGGAGTACCTGGCGCGTCCGCGACGCTGGGAGATCGGGAACATCGGTCGCTACATGCTCTGCATTGGACCGATCAGCTCCATCTTCGACTACACGACCTACTTCACTCTGTATTTTCTGTTCGGAGCGAAGACGCTGGCGCAGGCGTCGCTGTTCCAGACGGGCTGGTTCGTGGAATCGATCCTTTCGCAAACGCTCATCATCCACGTGATTCGTACGCGGCATCTGGCCTTCATCGAAAGCAGAGCGAGCGCGCCGCTCATGCTTACCAGTCTCGCCGTGTGTGCCATCGGTATCTGGCTGCCATTCTCGCCGTTTGCGCATGCGCTTGGCTTTCAGGCGCTGCCCGCCCTGTACTGGCCGCTGCTCGTCGTCATGGTGATCGCCTATCTGGGGCTCACTCACCTCATGAAGATCTGGTTCCATCACCGTTTCGGGCTCGGCTGAGTCGCGGCGAGCGGGGTGTCTGCATGAGCCTACCGCCACCGCTGGACGCGCTGCTGCGGCCGCAGGCGTATCCCCATCCCGTGGGCGCCGTCGAGCTCGTGGAGACCCATGTTTCATGGGTGCTGCTGGCCGGAGACTTTGCGTACAAGATCAAACGGCCGGTGCGCTATGCGTTCGTCGATCTGCGCGATGCAGATCGCAGACGATTCTTCTGCGAGGAGGAGGTGCGTCTCAACCGCCGCTTCGCTCCCGAGCTCTACCTGGATGTTTGTCCGATCATCTCGTCGCAGGGTGAGATTCGCATGGGAGGCACGGGGCCCGTGCTCGAGCACGCCGTACGCATGCGGCGCTTTTCCCGCCGTGATGAGCTCGATCAACTGCTGGAACATGGTGCCATCGAGCCTTCGGAGCTGGAGGACTTCGGGCGCATGCTTGCGCAGCTTCATGCACAGCTGCCAGCCGCGCGGGCAGCCTCACGCTGGGCATGCCCGGCCGAGGTGCAGGCACTTTTGATCCGCAATCTGCACGAGTGCGCTGA
This sequence comes from Steroidobacteraceae bacterium, assembly GCA_035501955.1. Classification (GTDB taxonomy): domain Bacteria; phylum Pseudomonadota; class Gammaproteobacteria; order Steroidobacterales; family Steroidobacteraceae; genus JASHUC01. The sequence continues at coordinate 199,626 of DATJVD010000021.1, read as the reverse complement.
GGCCGCCAAAGTGTTCGGTACAGCGGCCGCTGTGCTCGCACTACGGGAGTCTCTCGAGCGGCGTCTGCCTGCCGTCGCGCCCTGGATGGCGGCGCGTCATGTCGGCGGCCGCGTGCGTGAGTGCCACGGCGATCTGCACACGCGCAATATCGTGCGGCTCGGCACGCGCCTGGTGGCGTTCGACTGCATGGAATTCGAGCCGGCCTTTCGCTGGATCGACGTGGCGGACGAGATCGCCCTGCTGCTCGTCGATCTCGAGGCACGCGGCAATCCAGAGCATGCGCAGGCGTTCCGCGGCGGCTATCTCGCGGCCAGCGGCGATTATCATGCCTGCCGCGTGCTCGAGCTGTACAAGGCGCATAGGGCGCTGGTGCGCGTCAAGGTCGCCGCGCTGTCGGCACGTGCACTGCCCGATGAAGCTCGCGAGCGTCTGCGCCTCGAACACGCGCGACTGCTCGAGCGCGCCACCGTGGCGCTCGCTGCTCACACTCCGCGTCTGATAGTGATGTGTGGTCTGTCCGGGTCCGGCAAGACGTGGCTCGCTCGGTTGCTGGCGCCCCGCCTGGCGGCGGTCCACTTGCGTTCGGATGTGGAGCGCAAGCGCCGCGCCGGTCTGGATGAGCTCGCGCGTTCGGGGTCGCACCTACGGAGTGGCTTGTACACGCCCGAGGCGACGGCTGCGCTCTACGAGCGCCTCGCGCAGTTCGCTGAGGATGTCATCAGCGGCGGCTTCAATGTCATCGTCGATGCCAGCTTTTCACTCCGCTCTCAGCGGGCCCGATTCGCTGAGCTAGCCGGGCGGGTGGGCGTACCTCTAGTCGTGCTGCAATGCCATGCGGCACCAGAGGTGCTGCGGACCCGAATTACGGCGCGCACCCAGAGCGGGTCGGACGCTTCCGAGGCTGACCACGGAGTGCTCGAGGTGCAGCTTCGCGACTTCCAGGCTATTAGCGCCGCTGAGGGCCTCGATGTGCTGCACGTGGATACGAGCAAGCCGGATGCCATGAGCCAGGCGCTCGAGCACATCAACGCTGCGAATCGGAGTCGTTGAATCCGAGGCGCAGGATAAATGTTGCGACTGCCGCGAGGTCGCTCGGTTCTGCATGCGCGAGCAGCTGCGCATGATCGGGCTCCATGTTGGGCCGTCGACCCTCGAGGGCATCGCTCAACTGCTGTCGGGTATATTCCGGATGTTGACCGGCCAGCCTCGGCACTCGCGCGTTGGCATCACCCTGCGCAGCCGCGCCGTGGCACGAAGCACACAGGCGTGTATAGAAGCTCTCACCCTGCGCTACGGAGCTATCGGCAACGAGCCGTTTCGGGGGTGGCGGATTGAGGCTATTCACGTATGCGGCAACGTTGGCAAGTTCCTGGACGTTCGTCAGATGATGGTGGTCCACGAAGTGCTGCATGCGAATGTTCAGGCGAGCGTTGCGGCGAAAATCGATGAGCTGCTCGAGGATCACCGAGGTGTGTTGGCCGGCGATCGCGGGAACAGATCCATCGCTTGCACCCTCACCCTGCACGCCGTGGCACGCGGCACAGGTCTGGAATTGCTCCGCCCCACGTTGCAAGTCGGGTGTGAGCCGCAGGGCTGCCTGCAGCTGCGCGTCCGCACTCGAGAGTGCGGGCGCGTTGGCCGGTAGCCAGGCGGCCGCGGAGAGCAGGATCGCGATGGCCCGGTGCATAGCGCGCGCGGATGCAGCTGCGCCCTTAGAGACCCGGGGCGACCACCGGGGCCGCCAGCACCTGCGCGCCACGACGGGCACGGCCAATCGGGCTGCGAAAATGCGGTGGCTTCACAACGAGCACGTCACAGGGCAGGCGGTCGAGCAGCTTCTCGGCCGTGTTGCCGATGAAGACACGCTTCAATCCCGAGCGCGATACGGCACCCATGACGACGATGCTGCTCGTCGTCTCTGCCGCGGCATCTGCAATGGCATCGATCGGGTGCCGGCCGATGACGTGACGGCGATCCGGAGGAAGCTTCAAAGCGCGCAGTGTCCGATCGAGCGCCGTCTTCGCACGCGCGACCGTCAGCGACTCGATCTGCTCGAATATCGCGGGCTGGGTCGGCGCATCGGGTATCAGCTGCAGTGGCAGCGGGTCGAACGCGTAGACGACGTGTAGCGCACCGCCGAGGGCGTTCGCGACCGTTGCGCCGCTGCGAAGAATCTGCGCGTCGAGCTTCGCCGGTTTGGCGAACGCATGGGTCGGGTCCACTGCCGCGAGCACGCGCGGACGGCGATAAGGTCGCCGATTCTTCACGAGCAGCACCGGTACGGCACTCGTGCGCAACAGTTCCCAGTCCGTGAAGCGCAGCAGCCAGGGCGCGCGGTGGTTCGTTGCATGACACTCCGCGACGATCAGATCGGCATTGAACTCCCTGGCACCGCGCAGGATGGCCTCGTACGCGGGAAAGTCCCATTCGACGGCGGTGCTGACGGTGATGCCAAGGCGGCGCAGTCGGGCCGCGATTCTTTCGAGCTGCTGCTTGCAGGCTTCGCGGCGCTCCTGCTCGATGAGCTCAAGCGGTTGCGTGAAGCCCGCCATGTCGAGATAGATCGGATCATTGATGCCGTGGAAGATCCGTAGCGACGCCTTGAGCGCGCGGGCGAGTTGCGCAGCCTTGGCGACCGTGTGCAGCGATTTGGCGCGGGGGTCCTTGATTGCAACGAGGATGCGGCGAATGGCAGGCATACCGGCGATCTCTCCCTAGGTGGCACTGTTGTTCATCATCGCCGGTACGCGGATTTCCGTCATCCGTAGCTTCACCGCTATCTCCTGCGGGAAGTACCTACGCTCGGGCAGCGCTACCGAGCCGGCACGCGCGGCGGACTCGGCACGCGCTTACGGGCTGCTCAGGAGGCGAGCAAGGCCTTGATGAGGCCGAGCAGCTCATCCGCGTCGATCGGCTTGCTCGCAAGCCGGATGCGCTCATCGGATGGCAGCCCGCGGATGGTCGAGGAGGTATCTCCGGTAACCAGGACGGCCTTGAGGCCTTCGCCCGCGGTCGTGCGCACGGCGTTGATCACGTCGAGCCCGGTGCTGCCGTTCTGCAGGTGATAGTCCGTGACGAGCAGATCGACGCCGGGCATCTCGGCCAAGCGCTCGACGGCCTCCTGCAAGGATGAGGCAGACACGACCCGATAGCCTTCCACCTTCAGCAACATGGTGGTGGCACTGCGCACGCCCGGATCGTCATCGACGAGCAGCACCTGAGGGGCCGCTGCCTGGCGGTCCACCGCCTGCGCTGCCACAGGAGAAGCTGCCGGAGTGATCGTGGTACCAGAGCCGAGCGGCAATTCGAGATCGAAGGTCGATCCGCGACCAAGCTCGGAGCGCACGGCGAGGTGTAGCCCGAGCAATCTCACCAGGCGCGCCACGATGCTCAGACCGAGGCCATAACCCTCGCGGAAGGCATTGGTCGCGACACCGACCTGATAGAACTCGTCGTAGATGTACGGAAGCTGGTCCGGAGCGATGCCCACTCCGCTATCGATCACCTCGATGTGCATTGCCGACGAGTGCATGAGGGCGCGCAGCTCCACGAAGCCGTGCCGTGTGTACTTGATCGCATTCGAGACCAGATTGCGCAGAATCTGCCCCACGAGCGAGCGATCCGAATGCACCAGGCCGCTCGGCGCCGAGATGCGCAGCTCGAGTCCCTTGGCCTCGGCGAGGCTTGCGAACTCGTTGCGCATTTCCTCGAACAGCGCGGCCATGGCGAAATCCGTGGGGTCGGGCCGCACGGCGCCGGACTCGAGCTTGCTGATGTCGAGCAACGCATTGAGGAGCTTCGACATCGCCTCGATTGCCTGGGCCTGATGCGCGAGCGCCTCGCGGGCATCCGGCTCCTGGACGACACGACGCAGGGTGCCGTTCAGGAGCGCCAGCGCCTGCAGCGGTTGCCGCAGATCGTGGCTCGCTGTGGCCAGAAAGCGGCTCTTGGCCTGATTGGCGCGCTCGGCGGCTTCGCGAGCGTCCCTGAGCTCTGTCTGGATCTTCTTGCGCTCGGTGACGTCGCGCAGTGCCGCCGCGACCAGCAGTCGCCCAGCGTCCTCAATGGGACTGAGGCTGATCTCTACGGGTACTTCTCTGCCGTCCTTGGCCAGCGCGAACAGATCGAGGTCGACGCCCATCGGCCGCACGCGCGCATTCTCGGCGTACTCGCTACGGTGACCCAGATGTCGCGGGCGAAAGCGCTCCGGCAGGAGCATTTCGATGGCTTGACCGCGGACCTCGTCATACTCGTAACCGAGAAGAGCCAACAGCTGCCGATTCGCAAACAGGATGCGACCGGATGCATCGACGATCACGATGGCATCCGGTGCCGACTGCAGGGCACTGCTGAGCATTTCCTGGGATAGCATGGGGCGTCGGACTGCGGTCAACTCGCTGTACTAGCCCATCATAAGACCACATTCGGATGGCGCCAACGGGTCAGTTTGAACGTCACGCGGTCAGTCGCCACGATCAGGGCGCGCCGGAGCTCGTGAGCGGCGCCCCGCGCGCGTTCCACCATCCGCCGCCGAGCGCCGCGAAGAGCGCGACCGTGTCCTGGTAGCGCAGGGCGAGCGCCTGTACATCGTTGATCTGCGCCTGATGGTACTGCGTATCGGCATTCAGCACGTCGAGATAAGTTGCAAGCCCCGCCGCATAATTGATCTGCACGAGGTGCAGAGCCTGCTCGGCCGTCCTCAGAGCTTCATCCTGTGCCCGCAGAGCAGCTGCGTCGTGTTCCAGGGCACGCAGTGTATCGGCGACTTGCGCGAATGCGGTCAGCACCGTTTGGCGGTAGAGCGAGCGGGCCTGCTCATAGCCGTCGATCGCAGCTTTGCGCTTGAACCACAGGTTGCCCCCTTCGAACAGTGGTGCCGATACGTCGCCTGCGACCCCCCACGCACGGCCCTGAGGAGACAGCAGTCCGGCTGTCGTGGTGCTGTTTGCGGAATAGGCACCGCTTAACGTAATACTCGGGAACAGCGCGGCGGTCGCCACGCCCACCTCCGCGCTGGCCGTGTGGAGCGAGGCTTCCGCGAGGAGAATGTCGGGCCGCTGGCGTACCAGCTGAGAAGGCAAGCTCACCGGCAGAGAGCCCGGTAACGTCAGTTGGGCCAAGGTGATGTCCCGCGGCCGCGATTCCGCCGGGAGGTGGCCGCTGAGCGTCGCGAGCAGATCGTCGCTCTGGGTTAGCCTCTGTTCGAGCTGCGGAATGGTGGCCTCGTAGGAGGAAAGCTGGCTCTGCAGACTGAGTACGGTTGAATAAGGTGCCGTACCGGCTCGCACCTGGACTTCGGCCAGACTGACTTGCTCGCGCTGGAGCGCGATCAGCCCGCGGGTCGCGTCGATCTGCGCCTGATAGGCAGCCTTCGCAATGACCGCGTTGACAACGTTGGATGTGAGGACGAGATAGGCAGCCTGCGCGCTTGCACGCTGCGCGTCGACTTGAGCGCCCAGTGCCTCCACCGCGCGCCGCTCGGCACCAAACAGGTCGAGGACGTAGCTCACCGAGGCCGAAAGTGTGAACAGGTTGAATATGCTCGAGGGCAGACTCTCGCCGAATTTGATCGGTGCGAAACGCTGCCGCGTCGCACTGGCATCGAGCGCGACCTGCGGATAGAAGATGCCGTAGCCGCTGCGCAGACTATCCTGGCTCTGCCGCAGGTTCGCGCGTGCGGCGTCCAGGGTCGGATTTCCGTTGAGCGATTCCGCGACGAGCTCGTTGAGCTGCGGGGAACTGAACAGCTGCCACCAGTCCGCCGCGACGGCCCGGCCGAGCATGAAGTTTTGGGCGCTCCCATGCGCGTTGACGGTCGCCGTGGGGTCGCCGCCGAAGGCGTAGTGCTCGACGACAGGGGGCGTTGGGCGCTCGAAGTTCGGACCGACGGCGCAACTGGCGAGCAGCGCGCACAGTCCGCTCCAGATTAACCCTGGCCACCGCGCACGAGCACGCCCCGCCTGGTGCGCTGACTGCGCCAGCCGAGCAGGGTCAGTTCTCACGCACATAGACATCCACGAGCTGTCCGGGGTAGAGCTTGAGGTCGCTCGAGTTGTCAAAGCGGAAGATGACCGGCAGTACCCTGAGGTCAACGCGTTCCTGGCGGGCATCCGAGAGCTCGATCTTCGGTGACACATAAGGCTGGATGCGCGCGAAGCTGAGCGCAACGTGCCGGTCGGTGCCGCGAATGAACATCTCCGCCTGAATCTTCGTCGGGTCCGGCAGGCGATGGATCAGGATCTCATCGATGTAGGCCCGTACCGCCAAGCGCCGCTGCGGCTGACCCATGACGATCAGGGGACCGAAGCCCTGCGTGTACGAATCGTACGCTCCCTGCGGTGATACGTAGCTGCCGGCGGCGGCCTGCACGGCGAGCACCACGCCGTCGGCCGGCGCGCGGATGGTGTACTTCGCAAGCAGCGCGCACGAGGCGGCGTAGGCCTTGGATAGCGCCGCGTACTGCCGCTCCTGGTTCTGCACGTCGTAAATCCACGCGCCTGCCTTGGTGAGGGCAAACTGCCGGTCGACCACTCTAAGATTGGTGGCGGCAATCTTCTCGGCATTCCTGGCGTTGTCGAGCGCATCGCGGCTCACCGACCTCGAGTCCATATCGAAGGAGCGCTGCTCCTTCGTGAGCTGATCGCGCGCGTTCCTGAGGGTAGCCGCTGCGTTGTCGACCTGGGCGCGCGCGATCGCGAGGCTCTCCGGCCGCGGCTCCGCCTTGAGCTCGCGCAACATCGCGAGCGCCGCCAGCGCCTGCGCTTGTTGCTGGTCGGCGAGCGACTGTTGTACGGAGTCATCGATCATGAGCAGCGGGTCGCCTCTGCGTACCTTCTGGCCTTCCGTGACCAGCACCTGCGTGATGGGGCCCGTGATTTCGGGATAGATGTTGATGTTCGATCCCTGCGCCTGGTCGCTCTCGATGATGCCGTTCGCGTAGATGCCCTTTGCGTAGGGGTTCGCAGCCGGCTCGAACACCGGCGGCTGCGCGGCGGGCTGCTCGCTGGAAATGATGGCACTCACCAGTGCCAGGACGAGTCCGACAGCGGAAGCGGCGAAGATGTATCTATTGTGCATCCAGGCTGCTCCGCTCGATGCCGCTCATGCGGCCGTCCTCCATGCGCAGAATCCGGTCGGCGAACTCGTAGATGCGGCTGTCATGCGTGACGATGACGATGCAGCGGTGCGCCGTGAGCAGATGCTCGCGCACGAAGCTGATTATGCTGCGACCAGTATCCCCGTCGAGCGATGCGGTGGGCTCGTCCAGGATCAGAATGTCGGGTCGGCTGACGATGGCGCGTGCAATGGCGACACGCTGCTGCTCGCCACCGCTCAGCTTGACCGGCGGCAGCTCCGCTCTGCCCTGTAAGCCGACGATCGCCAGGTCCTTGAGCGCCTCGTTGAGCGCCTCGTCCCAGGGTCGATTCTGGAGAATGAGCGGGATGGCGACATTCTCGGCCGTCGTGAGTCGCGGAAACAGATGGTAGTCCTGGAAGACGAAGCCGAGCTTGTGCAGGCGGAAATCCGCGAGCTCGTCGTCCGACAGACGCCAGATGTCGGTCTCCTCGATCTTGACGGTACCCGAGCTCGGCCGCAGGATGCCCGAGATTATGCTGAGCATCGTGGTCTTGCCGCTGCCGGAGGGCCCGACGACATAGAGGACTTCCCCGAACGCCGCCTCGAAGCTCAAATCCTTCACGGCGTGCGTTCTGGCCGTGCCCTCCCCGAACCACTTGTTGATGGCGCTGACTTCGATCGCGGGGCTCGTCATGATCAGCCTCGAAAGATGTCGAACGGCTCGATGCGCAGCACTTTGCGAACCCCGACATAGCTTGACAGGGCGGCAATCACCACCACCATGACGAAGGCGAGGATCAGGTTCACGAAGGTGATCGTGGCGGCGTAGTCGGGCAGGCGGGCCCGCGCGAGCCAGATGATGATGGCGCACAGCCCGACACCCATGCCGTAGCCGGTCAGCGATACGAAGGCCGATTGAAACATGATCATCGAGATCAGCTCGCCACCCTTGGCGCCGATCGCCTTTAGGGCGCCGAACTTGTCGAGGTTCTCGAGCACGAAGGCGTAGAAAGTCTGCCCCGAGATCGACAGTCCGACGATGAAGCTGATGAGCGTCATGAGGAGCATGTTGGTTCCGATGCCGGTCTGATACATGTAGAAATCGGAGATCTTGGTGATGAACTCGCCCTTCGTCAGCGCCAGATACCCGGCCGCTGCCACGCGTCGCTTGATTTCCGCGACGTCGTGCTCGCTCTTGGGCTCGACCAGCAGATACGAGATCGTGAAGCGTGTGTTCGGTATGTACTGCAGAGCGCGGCTGTAGGTCGTATACAGCGTTGGCACGCCGAAAAGAGCGCTGGATGCGACTCGGGCGATGCCGACGATCACACCCCGGTGGTCATTGAGCTCGAACTCCGTGCCGATCTTGGGGTTGCCGAGCTTAGAGAACTCGGCATCGCGGATGGCGATGAAGGCATTCTCGGCGAAGATGTCCTCGATGCTCCCCGCGATGAGCCGCGGCCGGCCGAAGAGACTCGTGTCATCCAGGCCGACGATGTTGGCGGACTGGTACACGCCGCCGTTCAGTTTGAGCAAGGCTGCCCCCGAGTAGAGAGGGACGGCATACTTGACGCCCGGAATGCTGCGCACCTCATCGAGTACGTAGTCTGGCAGCGGGATCGTATTGGCGACGGTCTGCACAGCCGGATCCATGACCCACATCGATGCACCGATATTGATCACCGTCGAGGAAGAGCGACTGAGCACGCCGGCAAAGAGCGAAGTGACCTCGATCATGAGAAACACCGCGAAGGTGATGCCGACGAGCAGCGCAGCAAATTTGGCGCGATCGTTGATCAGCAGCTTGTAAGCAATTGTGAGAGTGCCGGGCATCGCTTGATCTCAGTGTGCCGGGCATCGCTCGATCTCAGTCGAGAGGGCGGTACTCAGCCCGCAATACGCGGGCATCCTGTCAGAGCGGAGGGGAGTGCGGCATACGCAGATGTGCGTAAGGGTTGAGCGCTATTCCTGCGGAGTCTTTGCAGGGTCGAAGTCGGCGCGTGCAACCGGTTCGAGATCGAGGTCCATGACCATGCGCACGAGCTGTGCGAGCGATGCGGCGCCGCTCTTCTCCATGACGCGCGCCCGATGGATCTCCACCGTGCGTTGACTGACGCCGAGCTCGGCCGCCATGACCTTGTTGGGCTTGCCGCGAGTCATCAGCTGCATCACCTCGCGCTCGCGCGGCGTCAGCGAATCGAGGCGGCTGCGGATGCGCGCGTGCTCCTTGAGGGCCGCTCGGCTCTTCGTGTCCTTTGCCAGCGCACGCTGAATGCGATCGATGAGATCCTGGTCGCGAAACGGCTTCTGCAGAAAGTCGAATGCGCCGTGCTGCATTGCCTCGACCGCCATCGGGATGTCACCGTGCCCGGTGATGAAGATGACGGGAATGATGGCGCCGCGCAGATTGAGTTGCTGTTGCAGCTCGAGCCCGCTCATCGCGGGCATGCGCACATCGAGCACCAGACAGCCCGGCTGATTGGGCCGGTAGCTCGCCAGGAACTCGCCGGCCGAGGGCAGGGTCTGCGTGGCAAGTCCGACGGAGCGCAGCAGGAAGCGCAGCGAGTTGCGTACGGCTTCATCATCGTCGACGACATAGACGACGGGAGGCTGTTCCTTCATTTCGACTGCCTTCACGCGGGCGCTGCGCACGGCAGGCGAATGTAGAAACATGCGCCGCGGGGCTCGTTGGGCCTGTAACCCAGCGAGCCGCCGTGCGCGCGCGCGATGGTGTTACTGATCGGCAGTCCGAGCCCGGTGCCGTCGGGCTTGGTGGAGAAGAACGGATCGAACATCCGCTCGAGCGCCGCGGGTGCCAGGCCGGGTCCACTGTCACACACGCAAACCTCGATATCCGCGTCCCCGGCCCGGGCCGTACGGATCTGCAGCTGCCGCACGGCCGAGCTGCTCGAATTCATCGCTTCCAACGCGTTGCGTGCGAGATTGAGGATCACGTGCTGGATCTGCACGCGATCGACGCACACGGGGGGCAGGGCGGTGCCGAGCTCGACGAGCAGGCGCGCTGCGTGCAGGCGGGCATCCGGCTGCAGCAACTCGAGAATTTCCGTTACCACGGTGTTGATGTCCGTGGAGGCACGCTCGATCGGATTGCCGCGTGCCAGCGTGCGCAGTCGGCGAATGATGTCGCCCGCGCGTACCGCCTGCGATGCGATCTCGCGCAGTGCCTGGCGCACGTCACCCAGGTCCGCATCGGGCTTGGCGAGCAGCCGATCACAGGCCTGCGCGTAGTTGGTTATGGCCGTGAGGGGCTGATTGAGCTCGTGCGCGACCCCGGCCGCCATCTCGCCGATGGTCGCGAGGCGCGATACATGCAGCATGCGGCCGTGCAGCGGCTCCGAGGCTTTGATGTCGGAGGACGCAGGACCGCCGTTTGCCAAGCGAGTGGCCGGCGTTGTGCTTTGGTCGGGAGGTTGTGTCATCTTGGCTTGCAGCGATGCCTGACAAGTATCTACGTCGCCGGCTGCGCAGTCACTACGTATGTTCCACATGTGCTCGCAGTACCTGCTCCGAGCCGATTTGCGCCGAACAAACGGGCAACGACATCTGTCGTTGCCCGATGCTCAGAACACCGATCGAGCTACTGGACCTTGATCTCCGTCGCCTTCTTGGTCTCGGTCGCCCGCTTGGGCACATGGACGGTGAGTATCCCGTCCTTGGACTCCGCACGGATCGCCACATCATCGATCGCATCCGGCAGCGAGAAGGCACGGGAGAATGTACCGTGGAAGCTCTCCACGCGATGGAACTTCTCGCCTTTCTCTTCCCGCTGCTGCTTGCGCTCGCCGCTGATCGTCAACATCCCATCGTCGAACGTGACGTGTACGTCCTCCTTCTTCACGGCCGGCAACTCGGCTCGGATCAGATACTCCTTCTCGGTCTCACTGATGTCCACGGACGGCGACCATTTCATGGCCGGTCCACCATTGCCGATCGACATGCGTGGCCAGCGCCCGAGCAGGCTCGGCAGCCGGTCGAACAGATCGTCGGTTGCGCCAAACGGTTCCCAGCGAATCAGACTCATAAGAATGCCCTCTCTCTGTTCCATCCCACCCGCGCCACATTAGTTCATCGCGCCTGGCGCGACATTGGGATGTGTGCGTATGACAGGCACCTAATGTGTGCACATGACAGGCACTAATACCTATGAGGGTGCGCGCATTTCCTGACGAAGTCCGTGCCCCCGCCGAGCAGGATAGCGGCGAGCGCACGACGCGTTTTGAAAGGAGGGCTTTCCTATGATGCAGGCGGCGATTCCGGGCACCACCATGTTCGACGGCGCCATGGCGCGCAAGGGATACGCCCTCAACAAGATGTGCTATTCGTTCAATAGTGCAGCGAACCGCGCGGATTTCGTGCGCGACGAGCAGGCGTACTGTGCGCGTTACGGGCTCACCGAGCAGCAACGCATGGCGGTTCGCGCACGTGACGTGCTCGCCCTCATCGAGGCGGGCGGCAACATCTACTATCTCGCCAAGCTCGCAGGCATTTTCGGCCTCGATGTGCAGGACCTCGGCGCACAGCAGACGGGAATGTCACGCGCCGCATTCAAGGCCAAGCTTGTCGCGGCGGGGAACTGAACGTGGCCGCCATCGTCGGTGCAATCTCCACCTCGCACGTCCCTGCGATCGGCAATGCCATCGGGCGCGGGCTGCAGCGTGAGCCCTACTGGCAACCGTTTTTCGCGGGCTACCCGCCGGTGCACGAGTGGCTGCGACAAGCCCGTCCCGATGTCGCCGTGATCATCTATAACGATCACGGGCTCAATTTCTTTCTCGACAAGCTGCCCACCTTCGCAGTCGGCGCGGCTGCCGAATACCAGAATGCAGACGAGGGCTGGGGATTGGCCACGACTGCGCCTTTTCCCGGCGATCCGCAGCTCTCATGGCACCTCATTGAATCGCTGGTCGCGGACGAGTTCGACGTGACGACGTGCCAGGAGATGTTGGTGGACCATGCCTTCACGGTGCCAATGCAGCTGCTTTGGCCGAGCGCTCCGCCCTGGCCCGTGAGGACTGTTCCAGTCTGCATCAACACGGTGCAGCATCCGCTGCCCTCGGCGGCACGTTGCTACAAGCTCGGCCGGGCTATCGGCCACGCGATCGAGTCCTATCGCGATGACGTCCGGGTCCTGATCGTGGGAACGGGTGGCCTCTCACATCAGCTCGACGGTCGGCGCGCAGGCTTCATCAACAAGGCATTCGACGAGCAGTGCCTGGAACTGCTCGTTCACGATCCGGAAGCGCTCACGCGCTATTCCAATGCGGAGCTGGTGGAGCATGCCGGCACCCAGGGCGTCGAGCTGCTCATGTGGATTGCGGCGCGTGGGGCAATTGCGGGTCGGGCCTGTGCCGTACACAGCAACTATCACATTCCGGTCTCGAATACGGCGGCGGGCTTGCTGGTCCTGGAACGCGCGGGTGCCTAGAGCGGCGCGGATATCGGGGTAAGTGGCCAGATCAGTGCGCCCGTAATTTGCGCCGCACGGCTTCTACATCGAGCGGCGCGCCCACATCCATGGTTTGCGAGTCATCCGGCAGCGCGTATTTGAGGCCCGTGGCGCAGTTGAACAGCACTACCTTGTCGGTGGCATTGATCCGATCGCTGGCCGCCGCCTGCAGATAGGCAGCATAGGTCGCGGCGCCCTCGGGACTCAGCAGCAGCCCGTCGCACTGTCCGACATGCGCCCGCGCCCATTCGATCTCCGCATCGCTCACTGCGACGGCAAATCCCCCGCTCTCGCGCAGCGCCCGCAGGATGAGGAAGTCGCCGATGGCACTCGGGACACGGATTCCCCAGGCGATGGTGTGCGCATGCTCCCAGGGCTCGGCCTCGTTCGCCCCGCGATCGAACGCGCGCACGATGGGTGCGCAGCCGCTCGATTGCACGGCGACCAGGCGCGGTAGCGGGCCGCGGATCCAGCCGAGCTCCACGAGCTCCTGCCACCCTTTCCACATGCCGATCAGTCCGGTGCCGCCGCCGGTCGGGTAGAACACGACGTCCGGCAGTTGCCAATCGAACTGAACCGCCAGCTCCAGGCCCATCGTCTTCTTGCCCTCGATCCGGAAAGGCTCCTTGAGCGTCGACATGTCGAACCAGCCGAACTCGGAGCTGCCCGCGCGCACGAGCTTCGCGCAATCGGTGATCAGGCCGTTGACGAGCCACACCGCTGCACCCTGTGCGGCGATCTCACGCACGTTGATCTCCGGCGTGTCACTCGGACAGAAGCAGAATGCCTCGATGCCGGCGCGCGCCGCATAGGCGGCCATTGCCGCGCCGGCGTTGCCGTTCGTCGGGATCGCGACCCGATGCACGCCGTGGACTTTCGCCATGCTGATCGCAAGACACAATCCGCGTGCTTTGAAGGATCCGGTCGGCAGCCGTCCCTCGTCCTTGACGAACGGCGCCGCATAGCTGGCCGGCCGTTGGCTGTTGAGAAGCGGAATCAGCGGCGTCTCCACCTCGCCGAGGCTCACGACGTGGCTCGGATCGGGCACCGGCAAGAGCTCATGCCAGCGCCAGAGCGTCTGCGCCCGGCGTGAGATCTCTGCGCGCGTCAGCTCGCGCTTGAGCGCCTCGAGATCGTAGCGTGCCAAGAGCGGCTTGTTGGCTGCCGAGAGACCCTGCAATTTGCCGATGTCGTAGTGCCGCCCCGTCAGGCTGCACTCGAGATGCGTGGCATATGAATAACGCATGCTCGCAGGACGTTCAGGAGCCACAGCCCTGTGGCTTGAAGACCCGCTCGCGGCTTGCGGGATGGCGCCGCAATGTCGCGGGCGGGCGTATCGGCCGTCGCACGAGCTCACCGCCGCAATTCGGGCAGATTCCCTTCAGGCGCTGGTGCACGCACTGCGTGCAGAAGGTGCACTCGAAGCTGCAGATCCAGGCGTCCCGTGACTCGGGCGGCAGGTCGCGGTCGCAGCACTCACAATTGGGTCGCAGAGCGAGCATGGGTGTCGCGAGAGCGCGCTCGCCCTCAGCGAAACGAGCGCAACACGCGCAGCAACTCCTCGAACTGGGCAGCGCTCACGTCGAGGTGCAAGACGAAGCGAATGGTGTGCTTGCCGATGCTGAGCGCCACCACATCGCGCTCGCGCAGATGGGCGAGGAAGCGCTCGGTGTCGACCGTGTCCTGCAGCTTGAAGATGACGATATTGGTCTCAACGGGCAGCACCGAGGCGATGTAGGGCAGGCGCCGCAGCTCCTCGTCCAGGCTGCGCGCCCGCTCATGGTCCTCACGCAAGCGCTCGACGTGGTGCTCGAGTGCATAGAGCCCGGCCGCGGCGAGGAAGCCGGCTTGCCGCATGCCACCGCCCATCACTTTGCGCAGCCGATGTGCGCGGCGAATCTGCTCCCGCGAGCCGAGCAGCACCGAGCCCGCCGGCGCGCCCAGTCCCTTCGAAAGGCACACCGAGATGGTGTCGAACAGCGGCCCGTACTGCCGTGGCGTCTCGCCCCGGGCAATCAGCGCATTGAACAGACGCGCACCGTCCAGATGCATCTTCAGATCCTCCGCATCGCACACTTGGCGGATACGCCGGATCTGCTCGAGCGACCAGCAGCCGCCGCCGCCCTTGTTGACGGTGTTCTCGATGGTCACGAGCCGCGTATGCGGAAGATGTGCATCCTCACGCCGGTTGATGTTCTCCAGTACCTGCTCGGCCGTGAAGCGGCCGTGCTGCCCTTGCACCAAGCGCACCGACGCGCCGGAGTTGAACGCGATGCCGCCCCCTTCGTAAAGGTAGACGTGCGAGAGCTGATCGCAGATGACCTCATCCCCGGGCTGCGTGTGCAGCTTGATGCCGATCTGGTTCGTCATCGTGCCCGACGGGCAGAACAGGGCCGCATCCATGCCGAAGAGGGCCGCCATCTTTTGCTGCAGGGCGTTTACCGTCTCGTCCTCGCCGAATACATCATCACCGACCTTGGCCTGCATCATGGCTTGCAGCATGCCCGCGGTGGGACGGGTGACGGTATCGCTGCGAATATCGATCATGGCATCACCTGTTGGAGAGCCACATTGTATCACCCGGTGCTCATCTCACCGCGCCGCGCGCGCCGCGCGCGCCGCCGGCGCGAGCGATGATGCGTGAGGATATACTGCGCGTGCCCGGCACAGGAATCATGCGCCGCGTCTCCGGCGAAGGATGGGATCGACATGAATGCCACGCTCGCACTCAGGGATGGCCCGGCATGGGCCGCGCTCGCAGCTCATCAGAAACAGATCGCTCCCCTGCATCTGCGGCAGCTCTTCGCCAGCGACACGCGCCGTGGCGAGCGGCTCGCCCTGGATGCCGTCGGCGTGTATCTCGACTACTCCAAGAACCGCATCACCGACGAGACGGTCAGTCTGCTCGTCGCGCTCGCAGAACAAGGCGGGCTGCGCGAGCGCATCGAAGCGATGTTTCGCGGCGAGCGCATCAACGTCTCCGAGAACCGCGCCGTCCTGCACGTCGCTCTGCGAGCGCCCAAGGGCGCCTCGATCGTGCTCGATGGACATGACGTCGTGCCCGCGGTGCATGCGGTGCTCGACAAGATGGCCGCCTTTGCCGAGCGCGTGCGCCGGGGTGATTGGCAGGGCCACAGCGGCAAGCGCATCCGTAACGTGATCAACATCGGCATCGGCGGCTCCGATCTGGGGCCGGTCATGGCCTACGAGGCACTGCGGCACTACAGTGCGCGCGACATGACGTTCCGCTTCGTCTCGAACGTGGATGGCACCGATTTCGCAGAGGCGGTGCGTGATCTCGACCCGGCCGAGACACTTTTCATCGTCTCCTCGAAGACCTTTACGACGCTCGAGACCATGACCAACGCGCAGAGCGCGCGCCGCTGGTCCCTCGCCGGTCTCGGCGGAGACTCGAAGGCGGTAGCGCGGCACTTCGTCGCCGTCTCGACCAACACCGCGGAGGTCGCCAAGTTCGGCATCGATCCGGCGAACATGTTCGAGTTCTGGGATTGGGTCGGCGGTCGCTACTCGATGGACGCGGCGATCGGCCTGTCCACGATGATCGCGATCGGCGCCGAGCACTTCCAGGCGATGCTCGGTGGCTTTCACGAGATGGATGAGCACTTCCGCAGCGCGCCCTTCGCGCGCAATCTTCCGGTGCTCATGGGCTTGCTGAACATCTGGTACAACAACTTCTTTGGCGCACAGACCGTGGCGGTCCTGCCCTACGAGCAGTACCTCAAGCGCTTTCCGGCATACCTGCAGCAGCTCACGATGGAGAGCAACGGCAAGGGCGTGACGCTCGCTGGGCAGCCGGTCGCCTACGATACGAGCGCGATCGTCTGGGGCGAGCCCGGCACCAATGGCCAGCACTCCTTCTATCAACTCATTCATCAGGGCACGCGTCTGATCCCGTGCGACTTCATCGCCTTTGCGCGCCCGCTCAATCCACTGGGACGGCAGCACGACATGCTGCTCGCGAACGTGCTCGCGCAAGGTGAGGCGCTCGCCTTCGGCAAGACTCCCGAGGAAGTGAAGCGCGAAGGCTCACCCGATTGGCTCGTACCGCACCGTACCTTCCCGGGAAATCGCCCGTCTAATACTTTACTGCTCGAGAAGCTGACGCCGGCTGCGCTCGGCAAGCTCGTCGCGCTCTACGAGCACAGCGTCTTCACACAGGGCGCCATCTGGCACATCGACTCGTTCGATCAGTGGGGAGTCGAGCTCGGCAAGGTGCTCGCGAAACGCATTCTCGACGAGCTCGGCAGCGACACGACTCCGCGGCCGAGCCACGACAGCTCCACCAACGAGTTGATCCGGCGCTACTGCAAGCTGAGAGAGGCGCGCACATGACCGTCAAAGCCGAGACCGAAAGCGAACGTCTGGTGCTCGAGTTCTTTGCAACGCTCGGCACTGGAGACCTGGAGAAGGTGCGCGGCATGCTGCACGAGAACGCGACCTGGACTCCGCAGATGCGCGCGGTGCCGGGGGCGGGCGTGCATCGCGGGCGGCGCGGCATCGTGGACGAGTTTCTAGCGCCGGTACGTGGCTTGTTTCGCCCCGGCGACCCCAAGGTGATCGTCGACACGCTGGCCTCGAAGGGCCCGCTCGTCTTTGCGGAGTCTCACAGCGAGGGCTGCCTCGCCGACGGGCGATCCTATGAGAATCTCTACGCATGGGCGGTCGAGGTGCGCGACGGCAAGATCTACGCCGTGCGCGAGTACTTCGACAGTCATTATGTCGTCGGCTTGTTCCCGAGCGGCGGCTAATCAGAGATTGGGGGCGATCTCGGGCAGCGTGCAGCGGGCGATCAGATACTTCACCATCTCGGAAGTGCCGCCCACGATCGGCAGGGCCCGGGCGTCGCGATAGATCTGTTCCGCGCGCCCGTATTCCTTGGTGAGCCCGTCCCCGCCGAGCACCTGGACGGTGAGATCGGCACAGAAGTTGGCCGTCTCCGAGGCCACGAGCTTGGCCATCGCGGCTTCTTTCATAAGTTCTTCACCGGCGATGCCGTGGTCATGCAGCTTCGCCGCGCGGTAGGTGAGCAGCGCCGCGGCCTCGATGCGCCAGCTCATCTCGGCCACTTTGTCCCATATGAGCTGCTTCGCACCGAGTTTCTGGCCGAAGGCGCGGCGGCTCTGCACGTGCCGGGTGGCGATGTCGAACGCGGAGCGGGCGACGCCGAGACTCGAGCCCCCGAGCAGAATTCGCTCGAAGTTGAACATCTCGAGCATCACGCCCAAACCCTGGTGCGCCTCGCCGATGAGGTGATCCTCCGGAACACGGCAGTCGCGCAGCTCGAGCTCGCCCACGATGCAGCCGCGCCGGCCCATGAAGCTGTAGTTGCGGGGGAAACTCAAGCCGCGCGCGTGCTTCGGAATGAGCACGGCGCTCATGCCATCCTCAGCCGTCGCGGGCGCCCTCGTCAGCCCCCACACGATGTAGCAGTCGGCGACGGACGCGTTTGAGATGTAACGCTTGAACCCGTTCACCACCCATTCGCTCTTGGCAGAATCGAATTCCACCCGCGTCTGTAGGCCGCTCAGATCGGAGCCCGAGCCGTGCTCCGTGACACAGGTCGCACCGATCGCGCCGCCGTCGACAATGGGCAGCAGATAGCGCTCGCGAATGGCCGGCCGCGCGTGGTGATAGAGCGCGTGCGCACAGCTCAAGAGCGTGCCGATCGTCGTCTCGAAGGCGTAGTTGATATAGGCGGCTTCCTCCGCGAGCAAGGTCGCATGAGTCAGCCCTGGCGAAGGCAGCGTGCCGCGATACAGATCGGCAAACATGAGCCGCAGGTAGCCCGCGGCACCGACCGCACGCACCGCCGCCAGGAGCGCATTCCAGTCCTGAAGGTTCTCGATCGCCGCGGCGCGCGGCGCGAGCTCGCGCTGCAGGAACGCGCGCACCTCTTTCTGGAACGCGAGATCAGCGGCGTCGAGCAGGGGATTCTTCATGGTTAATGGAAGCGCCGGCGGCATGCGCCACCGAGGCGCTCCCCGTGCGCGCGCTCATTCTGTGTGCTCGCCAACGGCATTGCAAGTCGTTGAATTGTATGTTCCGCGAACGTTCTTCGGTATGCTGGCGAGACATGGATACGCGAGCGAACCAGCCGCCGACGACCCGCGAGTACGACGATGCGCCGTTGCGGTTGTTTCATATTCGCGTCGCCACCTCCAGCAGCGGCGGTGCCTTCAGCGACGGCTACGGGTTGGGAATCATCGGCATCGCGTTGAGCGGCGCCACGTCGCAGCTGAGTCTCACGCCCGTGTGGATCGGACTGCTCGGTGGCGCATCGCTCGCGGGGCTGTTCGCGGGCGCATTGCTCACGGGCCCGGCGGCCGATCGCTACGGCCGGCGACCGATCTTCGTCTACAACATGGTGATCCTTGCGGTGCTCTCGGCGCTGCAGCTCTTCGTCCACTCGGGCGCGCAGCTGCTCGTGCTGCGCGTGGCCATCGGCTTCCTGCTCGGCACGGACTACGTTGTCAACAAAGCGCTGCTGATCGAGTTCACTCCGCGGCGGGTGCGGGGCCGGATCATGGGACTGCTGTCGGTTGCCTGGGCGGGCGGATATGCCTGCGCCTACGCCGTCGGCTTCGCACTCGCGGGCCGCGACTCGGAGTCCTGGCGCTGGATGCTGCTGTCGAGCGCGGTGCCGTGCCTGCTCGTGCTGCCACTCAGAGTGACCTTGCCCGAGTCGCCGCTCTGGCTGGTGAATCACGGCCTGGGCGCCGCAGCCGCGGCGGTCGTGCGCGCAAAGTTCGGTGCCGGTGTGGCGCTCCCGCACAGCACACCCGCGGCGCAGACGCATCACGGTCGTTGGCGGCGCCTGTTCGCACCGGCACTGCGGCGCTACACGCTCGTGGCCTGCATCTTCTTCACGTGTCTGGTCATCCCCTATTTCGCCGTGGGCACCTTCGTCTCGCAGGTGATGTCCGCGATGCACCTGAAGAGCAACTACGTCGGCGGCCTCATTTACAACGTCGGACTGCTCGTCGGGGCGATCGTCGGACTGCTCGTCGTTGATCGCCTCACGCGCCGGACCGTCGTCATCGGCAGCCTCGGCCTCGCTGCCGTGATCATGCTGATCCTGAGCGCCTCGACCCTGCCGGCCGTGGTGATGATCGTGCTGTTCGCAGCGTTCGCGTTCCTGCTGTCGACGGCCTCCAATCTCGTGTACGTGTACGTGCCGGAGCTGTTCCCCACGGACTTGCGCGCGTCCGGCATCGGTCTCGCGATTGCCTCGAGCCGCATCGGCTCGGCGATCAGCACGTTCCTACTGCCAATCATCGTGGACGCCTACGGGATCCGTACGGCACTGGCGGCGTGCGTGGCTGTGCTGGCACTGGGCGCTGCGCTTTGTCAGCGCTGGGCGCCCGAGACATCCCATCTGCCTCTGGGCGCACTCGATGATCTGGCGATGGCACACTCGCAGGGGGAACATCCCGCATGAACGAGACTCTCGTGACTAGGCCTGAGGCGAGCTCCGTGAGCGCAGCTTCGACCGTGGCGCACTGGATCGGCGGCAAGCCCGTCTCGGGCAACACCCACCGCACACTGGATGTCTTCGACCCGGCGACTGGCACCGTGCAGCGGCGCGTGTCTTTGGCCGGCGCGGAGGAGGTGGACAGGGCGGTTGCGAGCGGCTCCGCCGCATTCGCCGCTTGGGCCGATACCCCTCCCGTGCGGCGCGCTCGCGTGCTGAACAGCTTCCGGCAACTGCTCGAGGAGCGGCGCGATGTGCTGGCAGCCTTGATTACTTCCGAGCACGGCAAGATCCTGAGCGATGCGCAGGGCGAGGTGCAGCGCAGCGTCGAAGTCATCGAGTTTGCTTGCGGTATCCCGCTGCTGTTGAAAGGCGACTTCACGGACCAGGTCTCGGGCGGCGTCGACAGCTGGACCTTGCGTCAGCCCCTGGGCGTCGTCGCGGGCGTGACGCCCTTCAACTTCCCGTGCATGGTGCCGTGCTGGATGTTTCCGCTAGCGATCGCGGCTGGCAACTGCTTCATCTTGAAGCCGAGCGAGCGCGATCCCTCCGCATCGCTGCTGCTCGCGGAGCTGCTGCAGCGGGCGGGGCTTCCCGACGGCGTCTTCAACGTCGTCCAGGGTGACAAGAGCGCGGTGGATGCGTTGCTCGAGCATCCCGCAGTGCGCGCGGTGAGCTTCGTGGGCTCGACGCCGACCGCCCGATACATCTACGAGCGCGGCGCGCAGCTCGGCAAGCGCGTGCAGGCGCTCGGAGGTGCCAAGAACCACATGATCGTGATGCCGGACGCCGACATCGATCAGGCCGTAGATGGGCTCATCGGCGCCGCGTACGGCTCGGCGGGCGAGAGGTGCATGGCGATCAGCGTCGCGGTGCTGGTGGGCGAGGCCGCGGATGCCATCATCCCGCGACTCGTGCAGCGTGCACAGTCGCTGAAGATCGCGCACGGCATGGATCCAGGCGCTGAGATGGGTCCCGTGATCAACCGGCAGGCGCTCGAGCGCATCGAGCGCTATATCGGGATCGGTCTCGAGGAGGGCGCACGGCTGCTCGTCGACGGGCGCGGCCTCAAGCTGCCCGGCCGCGAGCGTGGCTTCTTCGTCGGCGCCACGCTCTTCGACCACGTGACGAGCCGCATGCGCATCTACCGCGAGGAGATCTTCGGACCGGTGCTCTGCTGCGTGCGGGTGCGGGATTTCGCGGAGGCACTGCAGCTCGTCAACGGCCATGAGCTCGCGAACGGCGCCGCGTGCTTTACCCGGGATGGTCGCATCGCACGTGAGTTCGGCCGCTCCGTCGAAGTCGGAATGGTCGGGATCAACGTGCCGATTCCCGTTCCCATGGCCTGGCACGGCTTCGGCGGTCGCAAAAGCAGCCTCTTCGGAGATATGCATGCCTATGGCGAGGAAGGTGTCCGCTTTTACACGCGACAGAAGGCCATCATGCAGCGTTGGCCCGAGGGCCGCTCGCAGGGCGCCGAGTTCGCCCTACCCAGCGGCAAGTCGTGACCGCCCGATGCGCGCTCAACTTTGCAACGTGCCGATGCGGGTCCAGAGTTTGCGACGCAGCCGCCGCCAGTGGCTCGCGTGGCTTGCGATGACGATTGTGTCGCTGCCGATGGCCGGCGTCGCGGCCGACTCCGCAGCCGCTCCGGCGCGGGTGTCGACGTTCATCGAGGTGCGAACTGATGGCGTCGAGCGCGCCGAGCGGCTGCTGCGCGCATACGCCGAGGCTCTGCACGCGGGCGATCCCGCGGCGCGTATCGCGCTGCTGCAGGAGACCGATCGGCGTGAGCGCTTTGTGCTGCTCGAAAGCGCCGCCGATTCGCAGCGGCTGCTCACGCTCGAGATGCAGGAGCAGCCGCGGGTCGACTCTTTGAGTGCGCTGCTAGCCGCGCCGCTCGATCGACGCACGCATCGCGATTTCGGCCCGGCGAGCGCGGCCGGCCCGAGCGCCGAGCACGGCGGCAGCTCCAAGCAGCCGCTCTACGTGGTGGCTCATGTCGACATCGCTGGACCGGTCAGTGCCGGTCCGCAGGCGGCGCTCGAGCGCGTGGCCACCGCGGCGCGCGGTGCTGCAGGCAACATCGACTTCGAGGTCTGGCAGCAGAGCAATCGCGGCAATCACTTCAATGTGATCGCGGAATGGAACGCGAGGCCTGACTTCGAGCGTTTCGCCTCGAGCGAGGCCGCGAGGGAGTTTCGCGCAAGCGTCGCGCCCGTGCTGGGCTCGCTCTATGACGAGCGACTCTATCGATCGCTGTGCTGCGCGCCGGCTGCGGCGCGTTAGAGCTCCGCGCCGCTCACCATGACCCGCCTCGAGGCGTCGATGGGGCTCTCGTGGCCATCAACACACGAGCACGCCGCTCGGCGGTGGCAAGCCCTCCGCCTGCTGCTTCCACGTGCCACCGGCATCGAGCGACACGTACAGGTGGCCACGGCGGTCCGCGATCGCCGCGACCTTTCCCGTCGCGGCGATGCAACCCGTATCGGGGATGCCCGAGAGCCAGCGCGGCAGGCCCGCATTCACCCGCGACAGGGGGCCGCGCTGCTCGATCGCGCGCCGATAGATGCCACCCTCCGAGGCGAAGTGATCCGTGGCTGCGGACACCAGCACATCATCGCCACAGAAGGCGACCGCTGCGCAGTACGGTGCGTGCAATCCCTCCTGCTCGGTGGTCCAGGTCACCCCGCCGTCGCGGCTCATGCAAAGTCCGACGGCCGCTGCCGCGGCGACCAACTCGGGCCGCTTCGGGTGTGCACTCACCTGGTGCACGTCGGTATCGATCGGGATGGTCGGCTGCCAAGTCACCCCAGCGTCACTCGATCGCGGGATGCCCCCGACATGAACGTTCGCGAGCACGACCGCCTGGTCACAGGTCGCGCACATCGAGCGGATGCCGAGCGGGGGCCCGAGCAGCTGGCCGTTGATGAGCGCCGCGCC
The DNA here is from genome assembly GCA_035501955.1 of Steroidobacteraceae bacterium. Taxonomy (GTDB): domain Bacteria; phylum Pseudomonadota; class Gammaproteobacteria; order Steroidobacterales; family Steroidobacteraceae; genus JASHUC01. Next base: position 176,646 of record DATJVD010000021.1, on the reverse strand, counting down.
CGCATACCAGGTGGCACGTCCCGCCACTTCGTCGAAGCTTCTCAATGGCTCGAGCGCCCCCTGTACCAGGCGCAACACGCGGGCATCGTCGGTGCCGGCGTAGAGCGTCCCGCCGACGGAGACGCAGCAGGCTAGAGCAAGCTCGCTGGAGGCCAGGGTGCGCCAGGTACCATCGACCGCGCGCGCACAGAGCGAATGCTCATCGATGATCGCGAGCGCTGCCCCATGTCCGTCATGCGTCAGGCCGCACACGTGGTGCCCCGCGAGCTCATGAGCGAGCGTCGTGCCGGCGATGAACACTCCGTCACGCCACGTGGCGACGAGAACAGTGGGTATCATAGACGCGCACCAGTCTAATCAAGCCGTGCAGGCGCGGCCAGCGCGGCTGCCGGAGACCATCGTGAAGGATCTGACTCAGGGGCCCATTGCGAGGCAACTCGTTGCGCTTGCGGTTCCGATCGCCGCGGGCATGGTATTTCAGACGCTGTACTACCTCGTCGACCTGTATTTCGTCGCCGGGCTCGGCGGCCCCGCCATTGCCGGCGTCAGCGCAGCCGGAACCATCGCGTTCGTCGTCCTGGCGCTGACTCAGGTGCTCGGCGTCGGCACCGTCGCCCTGGTCTCCCACGCGGCCGGACGCAAGGATCGCTCTGAAGCCAATCTCGTCTTCAATCAGTCCGTAGTGCTGTCCGCGCTCTGCGGGCTGCTCACGCTCGCCTGCGGATACCTGCTCACGGGCCCGTACGTAAGATCGGTCGCGGCGGACGCCGCCGCAGCTGCGGATGGTGCGAGCTACCTCTATTGGTACGCTCCCGGGCTCGCGCTGCAGTTCGCGATGGTCGCCATGGGTTCCGCGCTGCGCGGCACCGGCATCGTGCAGCCCACGGTGATCGTTCAGGTGCTGACCGTCGTCCTGAATACCGTGCTCGCGCCGGTCCTGATAGCAGGCTGGGGCACGCATCGGCCACTCGGCGTGGCGGGCGCGGGCCTCGCGAGCACGATCTCAATCGCCTGCGGCGTTGTTTGCCTGTGGGTCTATTTCGTGCGGCTCGAGCACTACGTCGCGCTGCGTCCCGCGCTCTGGCGACCGCGCGCGCAGACGATCGGACGCCTCCTCAACATCGGGCTGCCGGCGGGCGGTGAGTTCTTCATGATGTTCATCATCATGGTCGTGATCTACTGGGCGATCCGCGGCTTCGGTCCCGACGCTCAGGCGGGGGCCGGCGTGGGCTCACGGGTCATGCAGGCGTTCATGCTTCCGGTGCTCGCGATCGCCTTTGCCGCGTCGCCGCTCGCCGGCCAGAATTTCGGCGCCCGCAATGTCGCGCGGGTACGCGAGACGTTCTGGGTGGCTGCCGTGATGAGCTGTGTTTGCATGCTGGCCTCGACGCTGCTCTGTCAGTGGCGACCCGAGAGGCTGATCCGGATCTTCACGACCGATGCGGCCGTGATCGCGGTGGGTGCAACGTACCTGCGTATCTGCTCCTGGAATTTCGTGGCGAGCGGCATCATCTTCACCTGCTCGAGCCTTTTTCAGGCCGTTGGCAATACCTGGCCGTCGCTTCTGAGCTCGGTGTTCCGGCTGGCCACCTTCGTTGTCCCGGCGGTCTGGCTGTCGCTGCAAACCAACTTTCAGCTGCGGCAACTGTGGTACCTCTCGGTGGGCTCGGTGGCACTGCAGGCGCTCACAAGCTTTGCGCTGCTGCGGGGCCAGGTGCGCCGCAGTCTGGGTGTCGACCTCGTGACGTCCCAACCGGTGCGCACGGCGGGCTGACCGCATCCCGCCCTGTTGCGAGCGCGATCAGCTCGGATAGATCGCGATGCTGTCCGCCACCGAGTCGGCGACGTGTTCCTTGCTGATGACGCCCACGACATCCGCTGAGCGCGGCACGCCGCTGCCGCGCGCGACCACGGCCATGACGGCCTGCTCACGCCACATCCGCTCGATCACCTCGTACATGATGTCCTGCTCGCCCACCACGATGAAGTCGCGGCTTGCGATGTCGCCCATGGTGATCGCGGAGCGCGCGTCCGCGGAGGCGTGTCTGAGCGATGTGTTCACGCGCACCACACCGAGCAGCCGGTCCTGCTCGGTGACGACGACGTGACGCATGCGTCCGCTGTTGTGCGGATCGGCAAGGAAAGTCTCGAAAGGCAGCTCGGCGGGCGCGATTACCGCGTCACGGTCGAGCACCTCGGCGGCGCGACGCACGAGGAACATGTTGGCGTGCAGCGCCTTGGGAATCGCATGTCCACGTCGCACGAGCTTCAGCGTATAGATGTTCTCGCGCGACAGCAGCCGGCGCACGCCCAGACTGAGCGCCACCGCGAGAATCATCGGCAGGACGATATCGTAGTCGCGCGTCATCTCGAAGATCATCGCAACGGCGGTGATGGCCGCGCCCGTGCCCCCTCCCACCATCGCGCCCATGCCGACCATGGCAAACGAAGGGATATCGATCCTCAGGGGCAGATGCAGCGCAGTGAGGGCGGCGGCGAAGGCCCCGCCGATCGTCGCTCCCAGATAGAGCGAGGGCGAGAATATCCCGCCCGATGACCCCGAACCGAGGCTGATCGTCGTCGCCAGCCCCTTGCACACGAAGAGCAGACACAGCAAGCCCGCCGCGGAGAGTTGACCGAGCAGGATCGCCTGGACGGTCGAGTAACCGACACCCTCGATGTAGTAGTGCCCGAAGCGCTGCTGCAGGGCATACATGAGGATGCCAACGAGGAGCATGCCGAGCGCATGGCGAGCGTAACGCTGCGGAATGCGGTCGAAGAGATCTTCGAGCAAGGGCAGACCGCGTGTGAATGCGGCCGCCGCGACGCCGATGATCGCTCCGAGCAGCGTGTACAAGCAGAGGATGAGCGCCGAGCTGCCATCCACTTGCAGCGGCTCGAGCTGCGGCACCACGAATGCCGGCTGCATGCCGAAGAAGAAGCGACCGATGAAGGTCGCGGTGCCCGTGGAGATGGCAACCGGCAGAAAGCTGCGCGCGCTCACCTCGGGCATCATGAGCTCGATGGCGAAGAGCACGCCGCCGATGGGCGTGTTGAACGTCGCCGCGATTCCTGCGCCGGCGCCCGCCGCTACGAGTATGGTCCGTTCGCCCGAGCGCATGGGCACGATCTGGCCGAGTGTCGAGCCGAGTGCAGAGCCGATCTGAATGATCGGTCCCTCGCGTCCCACGGCGGAGCCGCTGCCGATGGCGATCGCCGAGGCCAGCGACTTCACCACCGCAACGACCGGGCGGATGAGGCCCTCCTGGTAATAGATCGCGTGCATCACTTCGGGCACCCCGTGTCCCTTGGCCTCGGGCGCGAACGTCGAGACCAGGAAGGTCACGGCCAGCGAGCCGATCACAGGCACGAGGATCACGTAGGCGCCCCATGGGCTTGCGGGCGTGAACAGATTGGCGTCGTAGCGGACCGCGAACTGCCCGAGGAACAGCAGGTTGTGGATCAGCCCGATGAGATCCCGGAAACCCACGGCGCCGAAACCAGTGATGATTCCCACGCCAAAGGCGAGGAGCGATAGATAGGCCAGGCCGATTCGCTGGGGGTGTCGGGAGTCTTGCTGCATCTCCCGCTAGACTACCCGAAGCGCTGCCTGAGAGCTTAGCCCGAAGTGTCCGCACCAGCCGCCGTGACCGATCATGCACCACTCACCCGCCGCACGGCGCTTGCGGGCTTATGCGTCCTCACGCTCGTCAATCTGCTCAACTACCTCGATCGCTATGTCATCTCCGCGGTGCTGCCGGATCTGAAGGCCGCCCATCTTGGTCTCTCGGACTTTCGTCTTGGCACGCTCATGACGGGCTTCCTGCTCGTGTACATGCTCGCGGCTCCGGTGTTCGGCGCTCTGGGCGATCGGCGCTCGCGCACTCGCTCGATTGCCGTCGGGGTATTCGTGTGGAGCATTGCGACCGCCCTCTCAGGATTCGCACGCAACTATCTGCAGCTGCTGGCAGCTCGCGCAACCGTTGGGGTGGGCGAGGCCGCCTACGGCACCATCGCGCCCACACTGCTCGCCGACTATTTTCCCGTGACTGTTCGCGGTCGGGTCTTCGCCGTGTTCGGCATGGCGATACCCGTCGGCGCGGCGCTTGGATACATCGTCGGCGGCCTGGTCGATCACTGGTATGGCTGGAGAGCGGCGTTCTTCGTGGCCGGCGTGCCGGGAATGCTACTGGCCGTGGCGGTGCTCGCGCTTCCAGATCCACCGCGCGGATTGCAGGAGCGCCAAGCGCGCGCGGGCGAGTCTCCGGTAAACGCGCCGCAGGCGCGCGGCACGCTCGCGATCTACCGCGGCCTGCTGAGTCATGCTCCCTATGTGCTCACCGTTCTTGGCTATGCGGCCTATACCTTCGCGCTAGGCGGGCTCGCGTTCTGGATGCCGACATTCCTCGAGCGCGCGCGCGGGGTGGCGCCGGCGCAGGCCACGTCGGCGTTCGGAGCGATCGTGGTCGTCACGGGTCTCGTCGGCACCTTCGCCGGCGGCTGGCTCGGGGACTACTGGCTCAGATTCTCGCGCGAGGCCTATCTTTGGATGTCGGGACTCGTGACGCTGCTGGCCGTTCCGGTCGCCGTGGTCGCGCTCGCGGCCCGAGCGCCCTCGCTCTACTATCCCGCGATCGTGACGGCGGAGCTGCTGCTGTTCATGAGCACCGGCCCCATCAACTCGGCCATCGTCAATCTGGTTGCGCCCGCCGAGCGCGCCTCGGCCATCGCGCTCAGCGTCTTTGCGATTCATCTGCTCGGCGATGTGATCTCACCGCCCATCATCGGCGCGCTGTCCGATCTCGGCTCGCTACAACAGGCAGTGATGATCGTTCCTGCTGCCGCGGCGCTCTGCGCGCTGCTGTGGATGGCGGCGGCGCGTGCGAGCGCGAAGGCGCGCTTGCACTCGTGACGGCGCAAGTGGGAGAGGGCGGAGACACAAAGTGCATCTCCGCCCGCATCGTCGCCGTAATGGTCGATCGGACCGTGCGCGCCTAAAATCCGATCTGCCGGCGGTCGATGTTTCCCTGCTTGGCGGAACGCCCGGTCGCAGCCGCAGTTGACGCCCGCGCCGGTTACATCGGTGTAATGCTCCACAGGGCTCGCGGCCGCTCACGATAGGCGGCCCCACGAGGCGCGGGACGTGGCATCGACCTCGATTTTAATGTATTTTGAATCATTGGCTTACGTCATATTCTTTAGGCAAAATTGAGTACTGAGCTACCGGCGCCCGCGGTGTCCGCGAGCGTCCTCACCGAACGCACCGAAAAGCTGAATACGCGCGCCGCCGGCGTAGTCGGGCTCGCCGTGCTCTGCAGTCGCGTGCTCGGACTTGCGCGCGAGCAGATCTTCGCCGCGCTCTTCGGTGGGGGACGCGTGATGGACGCGTTCACCATTGCGTTCAGAGTTCCCAACCTGCTGCGCGACTTGTTCGCCGAGGGCGCACTCTCCACGGCGTTCGTCACCACGTTCAGCAAGACGAGCGCGGTGGAGGGGGACGCTGCCGCTTTTCATCTCGCGAACAAGGTCGCCACGCTTGCGCTCGTGACGCTGAGCGCGATCACCGTGCTCGGCATCGTGTTCGCCTCGTCGATCGTCGCGGTCCTCGCCCCGGGCTTCGATCCGCAGAAGGCGCAACTGACGATCATGCTCGCACGCGTCATGTATCCGTTCATTCTGCTGGTGTCGCTGGCAGCACTCGTCATGGGGATGCTGAACGCGAAGAACGTGTTCGGCATTCCCGCGATGGCCTCGAGCTTTTTCAACCTGGGCTCGATCGCCGGGGGCGTGCTCATAGGATGGCGGCTCGATCCGCACTTCGGGCCGCGCGCAGTGCTCGGGCTCGCCATCGGCACACTGATTGGCGGAGCGCTGCAGCTGTGCGTGCAGCTTCCGGCGCTGCGACGGCTCGGTTATCACTACCGACCCGACGTGCACTGGCGCGACCCTGGAGTGAGCGCAATTCTGCGGCTGATGGGCCCCTCGGTGATTGCGGCGAGCTCGACTCAGGTCAACGTGCTCATCAATTCGATCTTCGCCTCCCAGCTCGGTGACGGCCCCACCTTCTGGCTATCGATCGCGTTTCGACTGATGCAGCTGCCGCTCGGAATCTTCGGTGTTGCGCTCGGCACGGTGGCGCTGCCACTGCTCGCGCGCATGGCGGCGCTCGGCAACTTGCGCGCTTTCCGCGACGAGCTCGCCCGCGGACTGCGGCTCGCCTTCCTGATGACGCTGCCGGCCTCGATCGGCCTCATCGTGCTGGCCGAGCCCATCATCTCCGTGCTCTATCAGCACGGTCGCTTCGGCGCGCACGAGACGCAGGAAGCCGCCGGCGCGCTGCGCTTCTATGCGATCGGCCTCTCCGGCTACGCGGCCCTCAAAGTCCTGGTCAATGCCTTCTACGCGCTCGATCACCGCAAGACTCCCATGATCGTTAGCTTCGCCGCCGTGGGACTCAATCTCGGCCTCAACTGGCTGTTCACCTGGAGGCTCGGTTGGGGGCATCGTGGGCTCGCCTTCTCCACGGCCTGCCTCGCGCTCACGAACTTCCTGATCCTCTACGCGCTCATGCATCGCCATCTGCGGCGCCTCGAGACTCGCGCGCTGCTCGGTCTGGTTGTCAAGACGCTGCTGGCCTCGGCGGCACTCGCGGCGGTGTGCTGGCTGAGCGGCCACTATCTGCTCGCGCACTGGGCGCTGCAGCGGTTCTGGCCGAAGCTCCTACTGCTCGCCGGCACGATCGTCGTTGCGGGAGTTGCTTTCCTCGGGTGTGCCGCAGTGCTGCGAATCGGGGAGCTCGAGGAGATCGGGCGCGCCGTGGGACGGCGGTTCGGTCGCGCCGGCGCGCGCTAGGCAAGCCGCAGGCGCTGTCCGACATCGCGCCGCTGCGCCTTCTCGAGCAGCAAGTGCCCGAGCGCGACATCCGTGATCGACAGGCCGCGATGCCAGAAGAGGATCGTTTCGTCGGCGCGCTCGCGCCCGCACTTGCGGCCGGCGACGATCTCGCCCAGCTCGGCGTGCACGCCCGCCTGGTTCAACTTTCCGGACTCGACGTGCGCGCGCAAGGCGCCGAACGGACCGCTGCGGCACTGACCCCAGTCATCGACGACGACCTTGGACATGATGTCCGTCAGCGACAGCTCGACGGCACTCATGGTGCCGTAGGGAATCACTAGCGCGCCGCGCTTGATCCACTCCGTCTTGAGCAGCGGCGCGGGTTGCTCGAGCCGCGCAGCCTCCACGACGATGTCCGCCTCGGCGACCGCGGCCTCCCAGGAGGGAACTGCGATGACCGGCTTACCGAGGTCCCTGCTCAGGCGCGCGGCGAAAGGCTCGCGGCTTTCAGCTCGACGCGAATGCACGCGGATCTCGCGGAAGTCGAACAGGCGATCGAGCAGGCGAACGTTCCAGTAGGCGGTGCCGCGCGCACCGATGTGCCCGAGAATGCGGCTTCCGCGGCGCGCGAGATAGCGCGCGCCGATCGCGCTCATGGCACCGGTGCGCATGTCGGTGAGGGAGCTCGCCTCGATGAGCGCACGCGGCATTCCGGTGGCCGGATCGAAGAGCGCCAGGATGCCGAGCTCGGACGGCAGATCGAGCTTGTAATTGTCGACATAGTCGCCGACGATCTTCACCCCAGCTTGGTTGATCGGGGCGCCGATGTATCCACGCAGCACATTGAAGTGCCCATGCACGCTGCGATCGGGAATCAGATGCACGCGCGGCTCGACCACCGTCGCGCCGTTTCCCTGCGCGCTGAGCGCGGCCTCGACGGCGCTCAGAATCTCCGTGTCCTCGAGCGCGAGCGCTTCGATATCGACACCGCTCAGAAAGGTGAGGTAGATCGGCTTCATGACGTCGCCGGCCGCTTCTCCGCTATCATCCCCGCACGATGAGCGCCGCAACCCCTGAGCTGGTGCGCGCGGGCACGCACACCGGCACGACTCGAGCCGTCGTTGCCGCATCGCTCGGCAATCTGCTCGAGTGGTACGACTTCACAGTGTACGCGCTGTTCGCGCCCTACATCGCGAGCAATTTCTTTCCGGGAGGCGATCGCGCGATGAACGTCGTGAAGGCGTTCCTCGCCTTCGGCGTCGGCTTCATCGTCCGGCCTCTCGGTGCGGTGCTGCTCGGCATCTATGCCGATCGTGCCGGACGCAAGAGTGCACTCACCCTGGCCATCGCCGTGATGGCGCTCGGCACACTGATCATCGCGTCGGCCCCTGGTTATGCAGCCATTGGGATTGCGGCACCGCTGTTGCTGGTCCTCGGGCGGCTGCTGCAGGGTTTCTCCGCCGGAGGCGAGATCGGCGGCGCTGCAGCCTTCCTGGTCGAGAGCGCACCACCGGGGCAGAAGGGCCGGATCGCTTCGTGGCTGCAGGCGAGCATGGGTATGTCGAACATTCTGGGCGCGCTCGTCGGGGTGGCGGTGACGAATGCTCTGAGCGGAGAGCAGCTGCGCGAGTGGGGATGGCGCATCCCGTTCATCGTCGGCTTGCTGATCGCTCCCGTCGGCCTGTACTTGCGCCAGCGGCTGCACGAAACGCGCGCCTTCGAGGCGGAGCGCGAGCGCCGCCGGCGCGGCGCGGACGCCTCACACTCGCCGCTGCTCACGGTGTTCCGCGATCATTGGCGCGCGCTCGCCACCGGCATGGGCTTTTCGATCCTCTGGGCGGTTGCGGTCTATGTGCTGATCGTGTTTGCTCCCGTCTACGTTCAGCAGGCATTCCATTTCACCGCGGCTCAGGCGTTCTTGGCCTCGCTGATAGGCAATGTGTTCCTCGTCAGCGCCTGCTTCGCCTCCGGGGCGCTTTCGGATCGCATCGGCCGTCGGGCCGCATTGACCGGCAGCTCGTGTGCGCTCTTCATCGCGGTGCTGCCGCTCTTCCTGTGGCTGCAGGGCGCGCCCACGACGGGTGTGTTGATTCTGGTGCAGTCGGCCTTCTGCGCCATGGTCGGCACATTCGTCGGCATCGCTCCGGCGATGCTCTCAGAGCTCTTTCCCACCGGAGTGCGCTCCACGGGAATCGCACTGGTCTACAACACGGCGATCACGCTCTTCGGGGGCTTCGCGCCCGCGCTGCTCACCTGGTTCGGGCGCAGCTACGGCGCATCGGTGCTGGCGCCCGCGGGATACGTGACGCTGGCCGCCGCGCTCGCGCTCCTTACGATGCCGTTCGTTGCACGGCAGCCGAACGCCTAGAAGCGCTCCACCCAGGGTCGCAACTCCACTTCCCACGTCCAAGCGCTGCGGTCCTGACGCAGCACATGCAGATAGGTGCGTGCGATGGCGTCCGGGTCGAGCAGAGAATCAGGCGCATCCTCGGGCTCGCGACGCGCGGTGCTGCGTATGCCGCCGTCGATGACGAAGTGCGCGACGTGAATGCCGCGCGGCGCGAGCTCACGCGCGATGCTCTGCGCGAGCCCCCGCAAGGCGAACTTACCCATGGCGAAGGGTGCCGATTGGGAATAGCCCTTGACGCTCGCCGATGCCCCCGTCAGCAGAATGGCGCCGTATCCCCGCTCGAGCATGCGCCGCGCGGCCTGCTGAGCGACGAGGAAGCCGCCGAACGCCGAGACTGACAGCGCCTGCTGCACAGCGGCCGCATCGAGCTCGACGAACGCGCCCCTGAGGCGTGCGCTGGCATTGTAGATGACGACATCGGGTGCACCGAGCTGGCGTTCCACTTCGCGGAATGCGCTGGCGACGCTCTGCGGCTGCATTGCGTCCGTCCTCACGGTGAAGGCGCCGATCTCGGACGCGAGGTGCGCGAGCTTATCGATGTCACGCGCCGCGAGCGCAACCTGCAGGCCTTCGGCGCGCAACAGGCGCGCGAGCGAAGCACTGAGACCGCTGCCCGTGCCGACGATGAATGCTGTCTTATAGGTGTAAGCGCTCATAGCCGCTGCCCCTGCAATCGCAACGCGAAGGACGGATCAATGCTCTTTGCGGCCAGCTCATGCGCCAACCGCTCGGCGTGCCCGCGCAGCTCCTGGACGGCCGTCGACTCCCAGTGGGTGGCGCGCAGCATGGGCCCGACATAATACAGCTCATTCGCAGCGCGGCCGTGCGCATCGATCAAGGCACCGTACGTGCTGGTGCGCAGGCCGAGTCCCAGCTCGTCGGCACGCGCCAGTCCTTGCGCGAGCATTGAACGCAGCAGCGGGTCAGGCGAACGCTCCGCGTTGTAGTCTGGCCCCGTGCAGTTGATCACCCGATCCACATACATCGTGCTCGCGTCGTGGCCGCCGCGCGGACGCCAGGTGACGCCTATACGCCTTCCGACCAGCCGGCAGTGGAGGATGCGCCCGGCGTGCAGGTGCAGTCGCTGTGTGTTGCGCAGCCCATCGAGGGCGCGTTGAGTTTGTGGGGGCAGGCGGTGCCGGTGGACATCCCAGTATGTGCGCAGGTGGCGCAGAAAGCGTTGTCGCTCGCGCAGCGGCAACCGTTGCCACAGCGCCGGCGCGAGGCTACGCAACGCCGTGAGAGCATCGCGCCAGTCAGCTCCACGACTCTGCAAGCGCTCCACCCAGTCGCGCACGCTGCGCAGCAGATGCCGCACCGAGAACGACGCGGCTGCCAGCAGCGCTCGGGGGTCCGCCAGACACTCGGCATGGTTCAAGGCACCCTGCGGGTGTGCGAGCAATCCATGACGCGAGATCGCATGCACGACCGCGCGGCCCTGCGCGGCATCGAGGCCCGCGAGAATGATGTCCCAGGCGGTCAGTCCGGTACCAACCACGAGCAACGTCTCGCCCGAATGGAAGGCCGCGGGAACTCTCCAGGGATCCTCGATGTAGCGCTCGGAACCCTCCAGAGCCTCACAGCCACGAACGCGAGCCGGCGGCGGATTTCCGAGTGCGAGCACCACCTGCTCGGCGGTGAGCAGCCGCCCATCGGCAAGCTCGACGCTCCATGAGGGACTCCCTCCGGTAGGCGCGAGCCGCTGCGCACGGGTGCACATTCTCTCGAGATGCACCTGTGAGCTCGCGTCACGTTCGGCCGACTGCAGGAGCCACTCGAGATAGTCGCCGTACAGCGCACGCGGCAGGAAGTCGGCGGCGGTCGCCGCCGGAAGACGTTGCTGCGCGAAATGCAGGAACTCCAAAGGTGAGTGCGAGGAAGCCGACATGCGCCCAGCGGGCACATTGAGCAGGTACGGATAGTCGTGTGCCGCATAGGCCAGGCCGCGGGCGAGGGGCGCATCGTCCAACAGCACGATGCGCAGCGGACCGCGCTGCAAACGCAGCAGATTGACGGCGACCACCGTACCGCAGAAGCCGGCACCGAGAATGGCGACCGTTCGAATGCGCTGTGTCATGCCAGGCCCTCACCGCGGAAAGGTGTGAGAGCAGCCTAGCGAAGATCAGATAACGGGCCGGTAGGAATCCGGTGACAACTCGGGTTCATTTGCGCGCACGGCGGCGGCTCGACGCCGAGTGCGCGAAGGTCAAGGTAGGATCGCGAAGGCGCGCGCCGGGAAGCCCGAGCCGTCCTTGGGCTTGGGAAAGGATACGACGATCAGCGCACCCGCCTCGGGCACCTGGTCGAGGTTCGCGAGCAGCTCGATCTGGTAGTGGTTCGTGCCGAGGACATAAGACTCGAGCGAGTAGTCGTCCCTCGAAGTCGCGACTCCCGGATCGGTATCCGTCGGCTCGTGACCCGAGGCCGTGATCCCACGCACCTCGTAGAGGTACTGCAGCACGGGCTTGCTCCAGCCCGGATAGTGCGCGACGCCCTTGGTGTCGCGATTCTGCATGGCGGCATCGTCAGGCCAGCGCTTCGACCAATCGGTGCGCAGCGCCACGAAGGCACCGCGCGGGATCTGCCCATGCTTGGCTTCCCATGCATGCACGTCGGCGAGCGTGATCACATAGTCCGGGTCGTGTGCCACCTTGTCGTGCACGTCCACGACCACGAGCGGCAGAATCATCTCCTTGAGCGAGATCTGGTCGACCGTGCGCATGCCGTGGTGAAAGTGCGCGGGCGGATCGACGTGCGTGCCCCACTGGCCCGGATGCGAATACTCCTGCGCCCAGAACCCGTCCTTCTCGATGGAGTAGAGCGTCCGGCGACGCTCATCTTTGAAGCCCTTCCAATGCGGAATGCCCGGAGCGAACTCATGAGTGAGATCGACGAAGCGCTTGCCTTGCAGCACCGTGTAGATCTGCGCCAATGTGACCTCGGGGGCCGCGGCGGGGGTGCCCTGCGGGGAATTCTGCGCGTGCGCGCAGGCAATGCAGCTGTACAGAAGCCAGAGAGCGGCGAGGCTGCGAACGCGCATGGCTGCCATGATACGCCAGAGCTTCGGGTGTTCGTTGGCTTGCCGAGTCGGCGCGGCTCATAATTGCAGCGGCCGATTTGGATGTAGTGCGACGAGGAGTCGAGCATGAGAAGTCTGCTGCTCGCGGGTATCGGTGCGAGCATCCTTGCGCTCAGCGCCTGCGTCACCGAGTCTGGCTCCGGATCCGGCGGCGCGGAGGATTCCACGCGCGCTTCCATCGCCTTTGCGAGTCACGGGGGCATCTACGACTGGGCAGCCGACGGTGACCGCGGCATCTACATTCAGGACAACAGCCGGCAGTGGTACTACGCCAAGCTGCTCGCTCCGTGCATCAATCTGCCCTTTGCGCAGCGCGTCGGCTTCGTGACTGAGCCGGGCAGCGGCAGCTTCAACAAGTTCTCATCGATCATTGTGCGCGGGCAACAGTGCTTCGTGCAGACCTTCGCAAAGAGCGCGCCGCCGCCATCCAAGACGAAGCACTGGCGGCAGCCGAACGGCGCCCCGGGTCCCACGGCCGATACTCCGGAGGACGCGAGCACCGCGCCCAAGTAGCCTGATCGCCCTCGCGCGGCGGTGCGCTAGCGATGCGCTTCGGGCGTGCCTGTCTGCAGCAGGTTCTGTAATCGATGCAGCTGCTCGGAGAGCATGGCGTCGACCTTGGGTGCCCACTCCTCGAAGCCGCCCGGCAGGCTCACGAAGCCGCCGAGGGTGTAGGTCAGCGTCAGCTCGCTCTGGGGCCCCGTTCCCGTCACGCTCCAGTTGAGCGCGCCATCGACGCCCTGGCTCTGAAATGGTCCGAGCGCACCGCGCAAAGTCAGCAGCTTGTCCGGCTGCACCATCACGACGATCAGGTGCTGCACGGATCCGCCGTTCGCTAGCTGCTCGCAGAAGCAACCGCCGGCTCGCGCTTCGAGCGTCAGATTCGCCGCGTTGTGCGAGAAGGTGTGCGCCGCGCTCCACCAGCGCGCGGGCTGCAGCAGCGCCTGATAGACGCTGTGAGCCGGAGCGCCGATGTGCGCGCTTGCGCGCACCGTGAAGCCGTTGGCGGCGACGGCGGTCACCTCCGCCGCGACCGGCCACGCGTATCCGAGAGCGAACAGTGCGATGGCGATGGCGAGGCGGAACGCTCGCCTGGGTCGGCCGTTCATATTCTTCTCCAGTGTGAACCCTGCGCGAATTATGTTGCCATGAGCTCGCCGTTGCCGCACGCCTCACCGAGCGGCTGCTGTCGCCGATCGTCGACTGATGTACTTCGCCCGAGCGCTCTGCAATGCTGCCAAGCTGGTCCGTTCGCGAGTGCATGCCAGTGAAGATGCGCACCGGATTATTGTCCTGGTCCCTGGCCGTGCTTCTGGGCGCCTGCGGCGGAGGCGATTCGACCGGCTCGAGTCCGCCCTCGATGCCCGGGCCAGCAGCGGCGCCGCAGATCACGACGCAGCCCGCAAACCAGTCCGTCACGGCCGGACAGACCGCCACATTCAGCGTGGTTGCATCGGGCACCGCGCCCCTTGGCTATCAGTGGAGCAAGAACGGCACGGCAATCTCCGGCGCGACTGCCGCGAGCTACACCACGCCGGCGACCACCTCCGCCGACAACGGCGCAAGTTTCGCCGTGACGGTGAGCAATGCTGCTGGCATGGCCGCCAGCACCCCTGCAATGCTCGCCGTGGCCGCGGCAGCCGCAAGCGGCACGGATGTCACCACATACAAGGACGACCTCGCCCGTACCGGGCAGAACCTGACGGAGTCCAAACTTAGCCTTGCGAACGTCAACTCCAGCAGCTTCGGCTTGCTGCGTAACCTGCCCGTGGATGGCAAGGTCGATGGGCAGCCTCTGTATCTGTCGCGGTTGATGATCTCCGGCGCAGCGCACAACGTGGTGTTCGCCGTGACGGAAAACGATTCCGTCTACGCTTTCGACACGGACACCGGAGCCACCCTCTGGCAGGTCTCGGTGCTCGGCGCCGGAGAGACTTTGAGCGATGACCGCGGCTGCGGTCAGGTCGTGCCGAATATCGGCATCACGTCGACTCCGGTGATCTCGCGCAGTGCCGGCACGCACGGTGCGATCTACCTCGTAGCGATGTCGAAGGACAGCTCTTCCGCCTACCACCAGCGTCTGCACGCCCTTGACCTCACGACGGGAGCGGAGCTCTTCAGCGGTCCGGTGGAGATCGCAGCCACCTACCCGACGAGCGGCGGCGGCACGACGACGTTTGACGCCGGTCAGTACGAGGAGCGTGCCGCACTGCTGCTCGCGAACGGTCTGCTCTACACCAGCTGGACCTCCCACTGCGACATCGCGCCCTACACTGGGTGGATCATTGCCTATGATCCGGCGAGCCTTGCGCGCCGCGCCGTGCTCAACGTGGCCCCGAACAGTGGCGCCGGTCCCGCCATCTGGATGAGCGGCGGCGGACCGGCCGCTGACGCTGCGGGAAACGTGTTTCTGCTGACCGCCAACGGCAAGTTCGAAACGACGCTCGATGCCAATGGCTTTCCCAGCGGTCAGGACTATGGCAACTCCTTCCTCAAGATCGTGACGGCGACTGGCACGCTGAGCGTTGGCGACTACTTCACGATGCACAACGAAGTCTCGGAGTCCGCGAGTGACGTGGATCTGGGCTCGGGCGGAGGCATGCTGCTGCCCGACGTGACGGATGGGGGAGGCACGGTCCGGCACCTCATGGTCGGCGCGGGCAAGGACGGCAATATCTACGTCGTCGATCGGGATTCCATGGGGCACTTCAGCGCCTCGACCAACAACATCTGGCAGGAGATCGATGGGACGCTGCGGGGCGGGATCTGGTCGACTCCGGCTTACTTCAACGGCACGGTGTATTACGGCGATTCCGGAAGCACCCTCAAGGCCTATGCGCTCACGAGTGCGAAGCTCTCCACCTCGCCCACCTCACAAAGCGCCAGCCAATTCGCCTATCCAGGATCTGCTCCGGCCGTGTCGGCAAACGGTACCGCGAACGGCATCGTCTGGGCGCACGAGAACACGGATCCGGCCGTGCTGCACGCATATGACGCCACGGACCTCTCCCACGAGCTCTACAACTCAAACCAGGCGGCTTCCGGGCGCGATCACTTCGGCACCGGCAACAAGTTCATCACGCCGACGATCGCGGATGGCAAGGTGCTGGTGGGAACGACGCACAGCGTCGCGGTGTTCGGATTGCTCCCGTAGGCGCTCGGGCGCTGCCCAGCAGACAGCTCAGGGCTGCGTGTTCGTAGCGGCCTGCGCGGCTGGAGTCCAGCCGCCTCCAAGGTCCGCCATCAGACTGACTGCGGCAGTCTGCTCGGAGACGGTGACCTGTGCGAGGGTGAGGCGGGCGCTGAGCGCCGCGGTTTGTGCCACGACCACGGTCGTGTAATCCACCGTTCCCGCTTTGTATTCGTTCAGAGTCAGCCGCTCCGATTCGTCCGCGGCTTCCGAGGACTTCTTGATCAGCTCGTATTGTTTCTTGTCCCAATCGGCGGCTGCCAGATCGTTCTCGACCGCCTGCAGCGCCGCGAGCACGGTTTGCCGGTAGCTGGCAACTGACTGATCATACTGCGCGCGTGCCTGCGCGACCTTCGCGCGCGTGGCGCCGAAATCCAACAGGGTCTGCGACGCGCTGAGCGCGGCCTCGCGGGTCACGTTGGCGGTCTCGAACAATCTCGATACGGTCGTGGACAGGTAGCCGATCGAGCCCGTGAGCGTGAAGTCCGGGAAGTAAGCGGCTTTCTGGATGCCGATATTGGCGTTCGCGGCGGCAGCGGTGCGTTCGGCGGCAACGATGTCCGGGCGCCGCTGCAGGAGTGTGGTGGGTACACCGACTGGTATTTCGGGGATGGGGATGTGCCAATCGTCCGTCTCGGCGATCTTGAAGTCGCTCGCCGGCTTGCCGACGAGCACCGCGATCGCATCCTCGAGCTGGGCGCGTTGCAGCCGCATCGCAGCCTCCTGCTGCTCGGCATTGTAGAACTGCGTCTCCGCCTGCAGTACGTCCGTCTTGGGGGCCGTGCCGACCCGATAGCGGTTCTGCGTGATCTCCAGGGTCCTGCCGTAGGCTTCGGCGCTCGCGGTCAACAGCCGCCGCTCGGCATCGGCGCCCCGCAGCTGCAAGTAGGCTGTGGCCAGCTGCTGTTGCGCGGCGAGCCGCGCCGAGGCGAGATCCGCGAAATCGGCTTGCGCGCTCTCGCGAGTATTCTCCAGGGTGCGGCGCAGTTTCCCGAACACATCGAGCTGCCAGGTGCCCATGCCCTGCACTTGGTACAGCGTCGTGGTGATGGTGCCGTTCGGGTTGCCGCCGCCGGGCGCGGACCCGGATCCAGCAGTGACAACAGGCGTGGAACCGACCGTCGTCCCGCCTCCGCGGCTGCCGCTGGTCACGCGGGTGGCACTCGCATTGGCGCTGATGGTGGGGAAGAACGTTGCGCGTGCCTGGCGCACGACCGCTTCCGCTTGAGCGTACGCGGCAATTGCTTGTGCAAGGTTCTGATTGGAAACATCCACCTGCAGGATGAGCTCATCGAGCGTGTCGTCGTGGAAAGCCGTCCACCATTGATCCGGGATGGGCTGTGGAGGCGCCGATGGCGGCGACAGGTTCTTGTAGTGCTCGCCCGTGGCTGCCGGCGGCCGCTTGTAGTCCGGGCCGACTGCGCAGGCGCAGAGCGCCGCGGCACAGGCTGCGCTGCTAAGGACGACCTTGGATCGAGAGCGGAATGTCATGAGCAAACCTCTAGCCGACGGCGTGCGCCGCGCCGCCGGAATCGCGGCTCAAACGACGCTCGTCGGCTTGCCGCCGGCGCAGCCTGTCCAGATACAGATACACTACCGGCGTCGTGAAGAGCGTCAACAGCTGACTCACCAGCAGACCGCCCACGATGGAGACGCCAAGCGGCCGGCGCAGCTCGGCGCCCTCGCCGAATCCGATCGCGAGCGGCAGCGCGCCGAGTGCAGCCGCGAGCGTCGTCATCAGGATGGGGCGGAAGCGCAGCATGCAAGCCTCGCGTATGGCCGCGCGCGAGCTCAGGCCGCGTGCGCGCTCCGCATCGAGCGCGAAGTCGATGATGAGGATCGCATTCTTCTTGACGATGCCGATCAATAGAATGACACCGATGAGCGCGATGATCGAGAACTCCATGCGGAAGAGGAGCAATGCGAGCACTGCGCCCACGCCGGCGGAGGGCAGCGTCGACAGCACGGTGAGCGGGTGCACGTAACTCTCATACAGAATGCCGAGCACGATGTAGATGGCGAGCAGCGCGGCGGCGATTAGCACCGGCTCATCGCGCACCGAGGCCTGGAAGGTGCGCGCCGTGCCCTGAAAGCTGCCATGCACCGTGGCTGGCATGCGAATCTCCCGCTCTGCGTCGGTGAACGCCGCCTCCGCATTGCTGAGCGAGTAACCCGGCGCGAGATTGAAGGCGATGGTGGTTGCGAGCGAGGTGTTCTGGTGATTGACCGAGCTCGGCGTGGATTGTGTGACGAACCTCGCCATCGCCGCGAGTGGCACCATGGTCTCCGGCGCGGTGCTCACAGGATTGCCCGTCGACGCGTCGCGTATTGCAAGCAGGGGCGGGGCGGGCCCTGCGTTGCTGCAACTCGTGCCGGAGCCCGAGCTGGAAGTGCCGCGCGAGCTCTGAGCACTCGAGCTATTGCAGCTTACGCCGGAGGTCGCGCCGGTGCCGCTGCTCGCCGGGGCGCCCGGAAGCGACGCGGCGCCGAGCGTACTCATCCCGGGCATGGGCGATGTGCCGCTGCTGGCGGACGCGGCACCTGCGCCACTCGCGGGCTGCTGCGTGGTAGCCGTGTTGCTGAATGCCGAAGCACCGGCGGCAGTGCCGCTCGGCGTCGCCGCGAGGCCACCGGCGGGTATGGCGTAGCCGCCTGACCCGACGTAGATATCGCGCAGAGCCGTCGGCTGCTGGATGTAGCGCGGATCAACTTCCATCACGACGTGGTACTGGTTCAAGGCGGTGTAGATCGTCGATACCAGTCGCTGCCCGAACGCGTCATAGAGGATGTTGTCGATGTTGACCGCGGCGATTCCGAGCCGCGCCGCAGTGTCGCGGTCGATGTGGACGTAGGACTCGAGTCCATGATCCTCCTGGTCGGTATCGACGTCCGTCACTGCCGGCTCGAGTTTCATCTGCTCCGCGAGGCGGCTGGCCCATTGCCTGAGCTCGGCGAGGTTGTCGCTCTGTAAAGTGTACTGATAGCTCGCGTTCGCCGAGCGGCCACCGATCTGCATGTCCTGCACGGGATTGAGAAAGATTCGCAGCCCCGTCACTCGATCGAGCTGCGGCCGCAGCCGCGCGATGACCTTGGGACTGCTCGCGCCGCGCTTGAGCGTGATGAACATGAAGCCGCCTCCGGCCCGGGTGCCACCGGTGAAGCCTACGACGGTGGCGACGGCGGCATCATGATCGATGATTGCAACTACCTGCCGCAGCTTCTGCTCGATCGCCTGAAAGGAGATCGATTGATCCGCGCGAATGCCGCAGTTGAGCTGGCCGGTGTCCTGCTGCGGAAAGAAGCCCTTCGGTGCGACCACGTATAGATAGACGTTGAGCCCGATCACGCCGAACAGGAGCAGGATCATGAGCGGCGCATGCTCGAGCGACCAGTCGAGTGTGCGCCCGTAGAGTGCAAGCGTACGCTCGTAGGCCGACTGGGCCCAAAGCGCCACACCGCGCGGTGGCCGTGCAGCCGCATGCGGTTTCAGTACATAGGCACACATCATCGCGGTTGTGGTAAGCGAGATGACGAGCGAGATCAGCACCGCCGCCGACAGCGTCACCGCGAACTCACGGAACAGGCGCCCGACGATGCCGCCCATGAAGATCAGCGGTATGAAGACTGCCACCAGCGACACGCTGATGGAGAGCACCGTGAAGCCCACCTCGCGCGTACCCCGCAGCGCCGCCTCGAAACGGCTCATGCCGGCATCCAGGTGGCGCGAGACATTCTCCAGCACGACGATTGCATCGTCGACGACGAAACCGGTGGCGACCGTCAGCGCCATGAGCGACAGATTGTTGATGCTGAAGCCCATGAGGTACATGACCCCGAGCGTGCCCAGGATCGAGGTGATTACGGCCACGGCCGGAATCACGGTGGCGCGAGCGCTGGTGAGGAACAGGCTCACCACCATCACCACCAGCAGCAGCGCGATCAGCAGCGTCGTCTCGACTTCGTAGAGCGAAGCGCGAATGGTGATGGTGCGATCGGATGCAACCGAGAGGCTCACGTCCCGGGGCAGGTCTGCACGCAGCTGCGGCAGAATGGCCTTCACTTTATCGACCGTCTGGATGATGTTCGCCGCCGGCTGGCGCGTCAGGATCACGACCACCGCCGGCTGGCCGTTGAAGAGCCCGATATTGCGCAGATCCTCGACGCCATCGATGACGTTCGCCACGTCCTGCAAGTGCACGGCGCCGCCGTTACGCCAGGCGATGACCAGATCGCGGTAATTGGCGGCGGAGCGCCCGGTGTCGTTGGTGTAGATCTGGTAGCGGGTGTCGCTGTTCTCGATGACACCCTTGGGACGGTTGGGATTGGCGGCATTGAGGGCGGCGCGCACATCGTCCAGGCTGATGCCGTACTTCGCGAGCGAGAATGGGACCAGCTCCACGCGCACCGCCGGAAGGGACGCGCCCCCCAGCTCGACGTCTCCCACGCCGGACACCTGCAGCAGGCGCTGCTGCACGATGTTCGAGACCTCGTCGTAGATCTGACCCGGCGTCTTGGTTTGCGAGGTGAGCGCCAGAATCATGATGGGCGCGTCGGCCGGATTCACCTTGCGATAGGTCGGATTGGAGCGCAGCGTGGCCGGCAGGTCGACACGCGCCCCGTTGATCGCTGCCTCCACATCGCGCGCCGCCCCGTCGATGTCGCGATTCAGATTGAACTGCAGCGTGATCTGCGTCT
The DNA here is from genome assembly GCA_035501955.1 of Steroidobacteraceae bacterium. Taxonomy (GTDB): domain Bacteria; phylum Pseudomonadota; class Gammaproteobacteria; order Steroidobacterales; family Steroidobacteraceae; genus JASHUC01. Next base: position 156,438 of record DATJVD010000021.1, on the reverse strand, counting down.
GCCCCACGCGGCTCTGCGAGGTCATCTCGATCACGTCGGCGATGACGCCGAGATGCTTCTCGAGCGGTTCCGCGACGCTGATGCTCATCGTCTCGGGGCTGGCGCCAGGAAGCCGTGCCGTCACCTGAATGGTCGGAAAATCGACCTGCGGCAGCGAGGCGACGGGCAGAAAGAAGTAGGCGCCGATGCCGGCCAGCACTAGTCCGGCCGTCAGCAGCGTCGTGCCGACCGGACGGCGCAGGAATGGCTCGCTCAGATTCACGGCCGGATCGGCTCCATGCCGCTACCCGGAGGCGTCGACTCGTGGGCGGCGGGCTTGGTGAGCCGGTCAAAGGCGAGATAGATGACCGGAGTCGTGAACAGTGTCAGCAACTGGCTCACGATCAGGCCGCCGAAGATGGAGATTCCGAGCGGGCTGCGCAGCTCGTGTCCCACCCCGGTCCCGAGCATGAGCGGCACCGCTGCGAACAAAGCCGCCATCGTCGTCATGAGGATGGGCCGAAAGCGCAGCAGCGCCGCCTCGTGAATCGCATCGCGAGGGCTCTTGCCGCCCTCGCGTTCCGCCTCGATCGCGAAGTCGATCATCATGATCGCGTTCTTCTTGACGATGCCGATCAGAAGGACGATGCCGATGATGCCGATGACATCGAGATCGCTGCCCGTGAGCAGCAGCGCGAGCAGCGCTCCGACTCCGGCCGACGGCAATGTCGAGAGGATCGTGAGCGGGTGAATGTAGCTCTCGTAGAGCACGCCGAGCACGATGTAGACGCAGACGATCGCCGCAAGAATCAGCCACAGCTCGTTCGCGAGCGAGGCCTGGTAGGCGTTCGCGGCGCCGAGAAACACGGTCGTGATGGCGGGTGGGACGCCGATCGCGCGCTCCGCGTCGCGTATGGATGCGACGGCGCGGCCGAGCGATACGCCCGGAGCCGTGTCGAAACCGATCGTGGCAGCCGGAAACTGTCCCGCGCGGCTGATCTGCAGCGGCGCATTCTGCACACGGATGGCGGCGAGGGCGGTGAGAGGCGTGGGCCCACCGCTCGTGCCGATGTTGACGAGGTCGAGGTTCTGGGGCGAGCTCACGACGCCGGGCTTCTCCTCGAGGATCACCCGATACTCATTGGTGTCCGTGAAGATCGTGGAGATGATGCGTTGCCCGAAGGCACTGTAGAGCGCCTCATCGACGGTGGCGGCGGTGACCGCGAGCCGTCCCGCCGTGTCGCGATCGATGTCCACCAAGACGGCCAGTCCCTGGTTCAAGGTATCGGAAACGACGTTACGGAGCTCCGGGCTTTGCTGCAGCTTCGCGACCGTGCGCTCCGTCCAGCTCGTGACTTGATCAGGATCCGCCCCTTGCAGCGCGAAGCGATACTGAGTCGGCCCGGACTCCGCATCGATGGTCAGATCCTGCACCGGCTGCAGGTAGAGGACGACACCGGCCACCTCGGCCACGCGCTGCTGCAGGCGAGCTACGATGACGGCCTGGCCAGCCCGCTGATGGAACGGCTTGAGATTGATGAGCATGCGCCCGGAGTTGATGGCAGTGGAGTTGACTCCGTCCACGCCGATGAATGAGCTCAGGCTCTGTACGTCCGGGTCCGTCAGAATGGCGCGTGCAACCTGCTGCTGCAGCTGCGACATGCGATCGAAGGAGACCGATTGGCGTGCGCGCACCACGGCGAGCAACTGGCCAGTGTCCTGCGTGGGAAACAGGCCCTTCGGCATGAAGTAATAGAGCACTCCGGTCAGAGCGAGCGTGAGCAACGCGACGAGCAGCGTCGCGCGCTGATGCTCGAACACCCACTGCAACGCCCCATCGTAGCGCGCGACTACCTTGTCGAACGCAATCTGCCAGTGATGGCCGATGCCGGTCGGAGGAATGTGCGGCTCCTGGCGTAACCAGCGGGCCGACAGCGATGCGGTGAGCGTCAGGGAGACCACGGCCGAGATGACGATGGTGATCGCGAGCGTCACTGCGAACTCGCGGAATAGCCGCCCGACCACATCGCCCATGAAAAGGAGCGGTATGAGCACGGCTACCAGCGACACGGTCAGGGAGATGATGGTGAAGCCGATCTGCTGTGCGCCTTTGAGTGCGGCCTGCAACGGGCGCTCTCCGGCTTCCAGATAGCGCGAGATGTTCTCGATCATGACGATCGCATCGTCGACGACGAAGCCGCTGGCGATGGTCAGCGCCATGAGCGAGAGGTTGTTGATGCTGAAGCCGAGCAGATACATCGCACCGAAAGTGCCGATGAGCGAGATGGGCACGGCGAGTCCGGCGATGATGGTCGCCTGCGGGCTGTGCAGAAAGAGGAAGATCACGAGCACGACCAGCAACACGGCGAGCACGAGCTCGATCTCGACATCGCGCACCGAGGCGCGAATGCCGATCGTGCGATCGGTCAGCACATCGACCTGCAATCCCTGCGGCAGGCTGGCGAGCAAGGTCGGCAGCTGCGCCTTGATCGCATCGACGGTCGCGATGACGTTGGCGCCGGGCTGGCGCTGCACGTTCACGATGATGGCCGCGTGAGTGTTCTCCCAGGCGCCGAGCTTCACGTTCTCGGAGCTCTGAACGATGGTGCCCACGTCGGAGAGGCGCACGGGCGCTCCGTTGTGGTAGGCAATGATCAGGCTGCGATAGTCATCGACGGTGAACAGCTGATCATTGGCGTTGATCGTGTAGGCGCGCGTCGGACCGTCGAAGCTGCCCTTGGCCGTGTTCGAATTTTGATTGCTGATGATCGTGCGCAGCTGGTCCAAGGTGAGCCCGATCGAGGCGAGCAGTTGCGTGTCCACTTGAATGCGCACGGCGGGACGCGAGCCGCCGTTCACGGTGACCAGGCCCACGCCGGGGAGCTGAGCGATCTTCTGCCCGAGCCGTGTCTCGATGAGGTTCTCGGCGTCCGTCAGCGGCATGGTGCTCGCGGTGACCGCCAGGCTCAGGATCGGAGCGTCCGCCGGGTTCACCTTGGCATAGACCGGTGGCGCGGGCAGGTCGGTGGGCAGCAGGGCACTGCTCGCATTGATTGCCGCCTGGACTTCCTGCTCCGCCTCGTCGAGCGAGATCTGCAACGTGAACTGCAGGGTGAGCACCGAGGCTCCCGCTGCGCTGATCGAGGACATGCGCTGCAGACCCGGCATCTCTCCGAACTGCCGCTCGAGCGGTGCGGTGACCGTTTGGCTCATCACCTCCGGGCTCGCGCCCGGATACAGGGTCTGCACCTGAATCGTGGGATAGTCCACTTCGGGCAGCGCCGACAGCGGCAGGAAGTGAAAGCCCACGAGGCCGGCGAGCACGATCGCGACCATGAACAGCGAGGTCGCAACGGGTCGCAGGATGAAGGGTTGCGAGGGACTCATGGGCAACGAGGACGCCGGGCGCCGCCGCGAACGCTCACTCGCCGAGCGCTGAGCTGCCGCCGCGCGACCCGCCCGCGTTGCTGCTCGGACGGCCTTGCGCGCCCGAGCGATGCTGGCCGCGTCCGCCTTGGCCCCGGTTCTGGCCCGGCAGCCGCACGGTAGCGCCGTCCACCAAGCGATCTCCACCCTCGGTGACCACTCGCTCGCCACCATTGAGTCCGGAGGCGATCGAGATCTTGTCGTCGACGGACGGTCCGGTCTTCACCAACTGGATGTGCGCTGTCTGGTCAGCATGGATCACATAGACGTAGTCGCCGTTCGGGCCGTGACGCACGGCAGCCGAAGGTACGACGACCGCGGACTGGAGCGTGTTCAACAGCAAGCGCACGTTGACGAACTGCTGCGGAAAGAGCGCGCCGTTCTCGTTGTTGAAGCGTGACTTGGCCCGGACGGTGCCCGTCGTGGTGTCGATTTGATTGTCGAGCGTGAGGAAGTTGCCCTGTCCGAGCGTGACCGTGCGCGTGCGATCGAGCACGGTCGTGGGCAGCTGCGCACCCGCCTTCAGACGCGCCTGCACCGTAGTGACGTAATCAGCGGGCAAGGTGAAGAGCACATCGATCGGCGTGAGTTGTGTAATGGTCGCGACACCGTTGGCGAGGCTCGGGGTCACGTAGTTACCCTGGTCGACCGGCCGCAGCCCGACCCTGCCTGCGATCGGCGCCGTCACGCGACTCCAGGTGAGATTCAAGCGTGAGGTATCCACGGCTGCGCGATCGGTTGCGACCGTGGCCTCGAGCTGCTTCTGCGTGGCGGTGTCGGTGTCGACCTGCTGCTGGGCGATAGAGTCCTGCTTGAGCAGCACTCGATCGCGGTCGACGATCACAGTCTGGTTCGCCAGATTCGCCTCGTCGCGCGCCAGATTGCCACGTGCCTGCTCGAGCGCCATCTGAAACGGGCGCGGATCAATCTGCACGAGTGGCTCACCGGCCTTGACGATCTGCCCTTCATGATAGAAGACCTGTGTGAGCACACCGGAAACCTGGGCCTGTACCACGGCCGTCGCGAGCGGTGTAACCGTGCCGAGCGCATCGAGGTAGATCGGCACGTCCTGACGGGCGACGGTCGCGTAGCCGACAGTTGCCGCATTCCGGAAACGCGCCGCGCCTGCGTTTTGGCCCGCTGCATTGCGATGCGCTAGGTACCACCCGAGCCCGCCGAGCACCCCCAGTACGACCAGCACCGCGATCGCGCTCGCGAGGCGCGACTGCCGCAGCTTGCGGCCCGATTGACGCAGCCAGGACTCGCGCGCATGGGCCGGCGCGAGCTCGATATCCGCGTTTCTCCAAATATCGTTCATTCAGTACCTGTCGGCCTCGCGAGGCGCAAGGGCGCCGCAGCAAAGGCGGTCGATGCAGCCTACGGCGGCGGCGCGCGGCCGCGGCGCGCGCCGCAAGCCTCGAGCCCGCGCGATATTCTAAGTCCTTTGCCAGGGCAGTCGTTCCATGCTCCGGTGACCATAGGGTCTGCAGGCTCCTGCGTCGACACCCGTGCCACGAAAGGGGCTCTCGGAGCCACGGACGGCTCGCCCGGCAGAACGAGGCGCCCGCCGGGTAAGTTTAGGGTGAGTCTAGGTGGGCCGGCGTTCCATATCCTCACGCAATGTCACGTCTTCACAATCAATTACAAAGAGCAGTTCCAAAGAAGGCACTATCGGCCCCATAGCTCTCAGGGTTATCGTTTGATAGAACAGGGCTGTGGCAGGGACAGCGGCGCGCGCCGTGCGCAGCACTAGCCTCAAAGAGCGCCGGCAGCGCGTGGTTGCACACCGATTCCGGTGACGACGAGGTCGTTTGCGATGACGAAACGTCCGCGCCACGGGCCGTTCGGCAGGGATGCGAGCTTTGGATCGGCACGTGACTGGATGATGAAACTCTGGGACGACTCGATACTCACGCTCACGTCGGAGAAGTTGAGCCAGTTGCGCGTGAGCGGAAACTGACACTTGAAGAAGGACTCTTTGGCGCTGAAGATCAGCGCCGCCATGTGCGCCGCCGCCGATTCGGGCAGCTGCTCGAGCCAGGCGCGCTCCGCGTCGACGGTGATCCGGTCCCAAAGCCTGCGCTGCACGGCATCGCAGCGCTCGGCATCCACGCCCAGCCCCGCCACGCACGTGGTGCGCGCCACCACCACGCCGCAATAGCCGGCGCAGTGCGTGATACTGCCCGTGATACCCTCGGGCCACAGCGGCTCGCGGTCCGGGCCGACACACAGTGCGAAATCTGCAATATTGAGTGCGGCAAGCGCCGCGCGCGCGCAGGCGCGCCCCGCGGCGAACTCGCCGACGCGCTTCGGCACTGCACGTGCCACGCAGCGGGCCTCCGCAGGCATGAGCGCTGCGGCGGCTACCGGGCCGCGCGCCTCGAAGGCGATCACGCCTGACGGAAACAGCCCGTTGAGGAGTCCCGAGGGCTCGATCGCGGCGCTCCGCGTGCTGTTTGGACGCGTTTGGCTGCAGTGGTTCGCGGGCACGCTTAAGTATAAATGCTGCGCCACCTCGCGGCTGCATGCATCCCGCGCAGCTGCAATCGGCTGAGCCAGTTCGCCAGGCGTAAGTGCCGCAAAACGGCACCAAAGTTGCTCTACGGGTGCAAATTTGGTTGCGTACCAAGCAGAATCGTGCTGTCAAACAGGCAAATCCCCTATTCAAGCGCGCACATATTTGAGTTAGAGTTGATTCCATAGATTCCATACAATCGGTGCCGTTAGAGCACGTATCAATCGGAGCCTGCACATGCCGCGACCACGCCGTAAGAGAGTTCTCTGGACTGCCGCCGAATTGAAAATGCTGCGCAAGCTCGCAGGCCGGCAGGGGGTGCGGCATATCGCCCGGCAGCTGAAGCGCAGCGAGGCCGCGGTGCGCTTCAAGGCCTGGCAGAAGCGCATCAAGCTGGCCGTCAGAAGGGCTTGACGCGCGCCGGCTCGTCCCATCGGGGAACGATGGGACGGGTCGTCGGGGTGCCGCAGCTGTCAGTGGCACGCAGCATCGCTACGGAGCAGGCCGCTATCCTGCGCGTACGGCTCGTCCTCGCGTGGCTCGTTCTCGTGCTGCTCGGGGCAGCCGGACAGGCCCGCGCGGCGAGCTATCCGTCCCCTGCGCAGGCGGACTTCGTCCTCAAGGATTTCGCGTTTGCAACGGGCGAGCGGCTGCCCGAGCTGCGCATTCACTATCGCACGCTCGGAACCGCGCAGCGCGACGCCCGAGGAATCGTGACCAATGCGGTGCTGATCCTGCACGGCACGACGGGCAGCGGCGCGCAATTCATACGCGACGAGTTCGCGGGCGAGCTGTTCGGCGCAGGCCAGCTGCTCGATGCGCAGCGCTATTTCCTGATCCTGCCGGATGGCATCGGGCACGGCGATTCGAGCAAGCCGAGCGATGGGCTACGCGCTCGCTTTCCGCACTACGGCTACCGCGACATGGTCGAAGCGCAGCGGCGGCTGCTCGTCGAGGGGCTCGGTGTCAATCACTTACGATTGGTGATGGGCACTTCGATGGGTGGCATGCACACCTGGCTATGGGGCGAGCTGCACCCGACGTTCATGGATGCATTGATGCCGCTCGCGAGCCTTCCGACACAGATCTCTGGGCGCAATAGAGTCTGGCGTCGTCTCATCATCGATGCCATCCGGCACGACCCCGCATGGCAGGGCGGCAACTACTCCAAGCAGCCGCCCTCGTTGAGAACGGCTCTCGAGATGATGTGGCTGATGGGTAGTAACCCCGTCCTGCGGCAGAAAGAGGCTCCGACCCTCGCGCGCTCCGACTCGGTGATCGACGCTTATGTCGCTGCCGGGCTCAAGACGGCCGATGCGAACGACGTGCTCTATGCCCTGTCGGCCTCGCGCGATTACGACCCGGGTCCGCACCTCGCCGATATCCGTGTGCCCCTGGTGGCCGTCAATTCCGCAGACGACCTGATCAACCCGCCCGAGCTCGGAATTCTCGAGCACGAGATCGGTCGGGTAGCGCACGGGCGGGCCGTCGTCATTCCTCTCAGCGAGCAGACGCGGGGGCATGGCTCGCATACCGTTGCGGGCCTATGGAAGCAGTACCTCGAGGAATTGCTGGCTGCGAGCGCGCCTGCACAGCCCTAGGGCCGGCGTCGCGCCATCGAGGGCGCTGGGCGTGGCGGGTGCACCGCGATCGACAGCGGGCGAGCGGGCACGCGAGACAGGAGCATCGTTCCGGCTATGTAGGCGGCAGTGCGATTCAGGCGCTCAGCCGTTCTTGCCGGAGTGCGTTGCGCGGCCAGCTCGTAGCTCCGCGTGACGCAGTTCTGCACCTCGTGCCAATCGATGTTGCCCAGATCCATCCGGATCGCAAACCAACCGCGAGCACCGAGGTAGGCGGGCAAATAATAACGGCGCGGATCCTGCGAGGCGCGGGCTACGCCTTCACCCAGGGCGGGCTTGCAACAGACCGAGACGATTCCATCGCCGTTCAGATTCTTGAGGAAGTACGCGAATACTTTGCCGCAAACGCGGAAATCGGCATGTTCGCCGCAGCGTGTGCGCTCCACTTCGGGCAGCGCCACGCACATCTCCGTCAGCTTGCGCAGTCTGCGGTCTTCACGTGGTGGCGTGCGCATCCGGCCCCCCGCTTCGTGCTCCCTGGGCAGCAGGAGCGTAGCACGATGCCTGCAGCACGGGTGCACGACTTTCGGCAGCGCGCGGCGCTGTCAGACACCGACTGATCCCGTGACCGCCTTCGTCCTACCAAGGGTGCGTTAGAGTCGCTGACTGAAGTACTTGCACTGATGATTTAGCGTGACACATTCATTGACCCGTGATTCTTAATGCGCAAATTCAGCGCAGCTCCAGAGGAGCTCATGGTCATGGCTACACGATCACTTGCATCCCTCACGATCTCCTTCGGCCTGGTGGCCATTCCCGTGAAGCTGTATTCGGCCACTCAGAGCGGCGCGAGCCTGCGCTTCAACCTGCTGCACAAGAAGGACGGCTCGCGCGTCAGGCAGCAGTACGTGTGCGTCAAGGAGGATTCAGTGGTCGGGCGCGACGAGCTGGTTCGCGGCTATCAGGTCTCCAAGGATCGCTATGTGACCCTCACCGACGAGGAGATCAAGGCTCTCGAGGAGGCCGGCACGCACTCGATTGATCTTACGGAATTCGTGCCACTCGTCTCCGTCGACCCGGTCTACTACGAGCACACCTATTATCTTGCGCCCGACAAGGGAGGCGCGAAGCCGTACCGGCTTCTGGCGGCTGCGCTGCGCGAGACCGAACGCTGTGCGGTGGGACGCTGGGCGAGTCACGGCCGCGACCACGTGGTGATCCTCCGGCCGATCGGCAACGCTCTGGCGATGCAGCAGCTGCACTTCGATGCCGAGGTGCGGCCCATTCGCGAGCTTGGTGTGACCGATGGCGACGTGCGCGATTCCGAGCTCAAGCTGGCGCGCCAGCTGATCGAGCAGCAGACAGGCGACAAATTCGATCCGAAAGCGTACGTCGATCAGTCGCGGGACAGGATCAGGGCGGCGATTCGCAGGAAGGCCGATGGCGAGAAGATCACCGTCACAGAGCGGCCGGCCGCCGCTGGCAACGTCATCGATCTGATGGACGCGCTGAAAGCGAGCCTCGCGCGCAAATCCGGAGCGCGGACCCAGAGCGGGCGCGCCGAGCGGCGCCCGCCGCGGCGGGCGGTCCGCAGAAGCAGCGCTGCACGTCGGGCCGCGCATTAGCATTGATGGCCTGTGTCAAGCGCCGGCGCGGCAGCCGGGGCTCCTCGCTCTGCTAAGCTTTGCGGATGCGATCATGTGGTCCCAGCCGCACCGCCCTGGCGGCAGCCGCGCACCGCGGCGTCCATCAGGTACTGGAGCGCGGTCGGATCTTCAACGATGCGCTTGCACTCCCAATTCTCGGTGACGGCGCGGCCACGCTGGTGGAGGAGGCTCGGCAGCGCGTTGAGGGGCGCGATATGCGCCTTTTCATCGCGGCACGCACGCGCTTCGCCGAGGATGCGTTGTGCAGTGCATTCCAGCGCGGCGCGCGTCAGCTCGTCATTCTCGGCGCTGGCCTGGACACCTACGCCTACCGCGGATCGCTGCGCGGGAGTCTGCGGATATTCGAAGTGGACCACCCGGCGACCCAGACCTGGAAGCGCGCGCGGCTCATGGCGGCCGGGATCACGGTACCGGCAAGCTTGAAGTTCGCGCCGCTCGACTTCGAGCGGCAGTCGCTGGCCGAGGTGCTCGGTGCAGCGGGGTTCGATCAGACCGTGCCGACGTACTTCACCTGGCTGGGGGTCGTGCCCTACCTGCCACTTGGCGCGGTCTCGGCCACGCTTACGTATGTCGCCGGGTTACCGGGCGGATCGCACTTGGTCTTTGATTATGCTGAGCCGCCGGAATCCCTCAGCCCGGCGGCCCGCGCCCTGCACGAGCAGCGCGCCGCGCGCGTGGAGGCGCTGGGCGAGCCTTGGCGCACGTACCTATCCCCGGGCGAGCTCCACGGGAAGCTGTCGTCCCTGGGCTTTCGCTCGCTCGTGGACGCGCGGGCGCGAGCGCTGGTGTCGCATTATCTGGGGAAGGCTCTAACGCGCAGTGGTGAGGGGCCGGGGCACGTCCTACTTGCGGCGACCGTGGCGGGCGCTTGCATCAGGAACTTTGCCGCCGTACCGTCCGTTGGCTGATGAGTGGAGGCTCCAGCTTAAGGGAAACTCTCGAGGGCTGCCTTATGCGAAGCATGCTCATTGTCGCTCTGGTCGGTGCCTGGTTGCCGCTCGCAAGCGCCCAGAACCCAACGCCCACGTCGAACTCCACTTCGGTCGAGCGGGCGAAGGAGTGCGATGCACGGACTCAGGGCAAGCGGTTGACGGACGAACAGTACCGCACCTACATGCGCGGCTGCCTGGCGTCGGACGGTCCGCCGCGCGATCCATCGGAAACCGTAAGAACAATTGAGAAACGCTGCAACACAGTGGCGAACGAAAGACAGCTCGCAGGCCAGGAGCGAGTGTTCTTCATGGAGAGCTGCCGCCGGAAGAGCTGAAATCTCTCCGCGAATAGCGCGTCTGGCTCTCAGCGAGCGGCGTGCGCCTCAGGCTCTTGAGCCCCGCCTGCATCCGTCGCTGGCGTACCCTCGGCACTCGTAGCGGCGTCCGGTCGCGTCGCGACCGCTCTCTCGGCCGGTGGCCTCGAAGCGCTCGGGCCCGGGCTCGCGCTCGCGGGCTTGGGGACCGCGGTGACGGTAGCCTTGGGTCTTGGCACCGCCGCGACGGGAACTGCGGCCCGCGTCAGCGTCGCGGGCTTCGTCGACTGTGATTGAGGGACGACGCCCCGCTTGACAGCGCTGGCGGAGCTCGTGGACGTCGGAGCTGCTGCACGGCTCGGCGTCGGGGCCGGCGCGGCATGCCCGCGGCTGCGCTGGATACGCGCCGCAGTCCTCCGTGACGCAGCCCTGCGCAGCACGGCCTTGCGAACCACGGCCCTACGCACCGCCTTACGCACCACAGCTCTTCGCACCGCAGCCTTGCGCACTGCCGCCTTGCGGACCACGGCCTTGCGCACCGCAGCCTTGCGCGCCAGACGGCGCCCGCGGCGCGCGCTCTTCGGCACCGATCGCGCGTGCTGGACTGCGGGACGTGCCGCGGCCGGCCGCGCGGGCGGCGCGCTGCGCTTGCGCGCCTTGCGGCGCGCCACTTTCCATACCTTGCGTGCGGCATCGGCGCGCTTGCGCGCGCGTCTCGCCTCGCGCTTCGCCTCCTTGAAGCGCTTGCGCGCGCGTTTCATCTCCCCCTTGGCCAGGCGCACGTTCTGCTTGGCGACATCGACCCGCAAGCGGGCGCGTTCGGCCGCCACCGCGAGCTCCGTGTCGCTCTTCTGGTTCTCGGCCGCTGCTTCTGCTGCTTTGGGACGGGCTGGCTGCTTCATGGAGAGCTTTCCAGGCTGGAGCGTATGTTGCAGTGTCACACAAGGACACCCCGCATGCCACCGTGACTTATCCACAGAAGTTGTGCATAACCATGTGTACAGCGTCTTCTCGAGGATCCGCTCGGACAGCACACGCCGCGCTTTTTGTTGGAATGCGCAATTTCTGAGCAGCACGCGCACCGCGGCGATCACCGTGCGAGAATCGTTCGCATGCAAGCACCGCGCAGCGAGCCGGAGCAGAGGCGATCGCGCGGCTGGGTTGCCGCACTGGGACGCTGGATCAAGAGGCGCGCCGCAGCGCCGGTGCCCGTGCCGCCGCCCGCGCGCAGCGCGCGGACCGAGGCCGCTCAGCCTGATCCGCACATCCCGCTGTTGATCGAAGAGTGGAAGGAGATCCGCGCAAGCCTGCGCGCGGCCGAGGCACACGATCTGGCGCGACTTGTGGTGTTCCTGGCGCTCGAGCTGCTCCTCGGTGGCGCTTATTTGAATCTGGGCACGACGCAGGGCTCACTGTGGGTTGCGGCGCGCTGGGCCTTGCCCGCGTGCGCGCTTGTCGTGTCGTTACTGTTTCTTGCGTGGGAGTGGGGCGTTCAAGCCGATGAGCGCGCCCTTGCCCGCCGCGGGAGGCAGATCGAGATGGTCGTGCAGATTCTGCTGCCCGGCCTCGGCTCCGCGAGCTCGCTCGCGCTGCTCAGCGAGGCGTTGCCCGAGCAGAGACGCGGATTGCGCAACGGAGTCTGGGTACGCGTCGGGCTGTACGCGCTGCTGGCGCTGCTCTCTTTGGCGGCGCTGATCGGTGCGACCGCAGGATGGCCGCAACGTCCTTAGAGGCGAGGGCGCATCAGTGGCGGTCACCCGCTCGCGGTGAAGCGCACCGGCTCCACACCCGGGCGGCGTTTCGGTCGCACAACTACGGTCCCGGCGATCTTGTCGTGCCAACCCTGCTTGCGCGGATCGAGCCCGACCCAGAGCAGACCCAAGCACAGTGGAATGACCGATACGTAGTAGCCGAGGTAGCGCGCGATCGCCTGGCCGACGGAAGGCTTGGCTCCCGTGCGCGCGTCGACGATCTTGGCCGAGATCACCATCTTTCCTGGCGTCGCCTGCCGTGCCAGCCAGAACGCGATGATCGCAATCGCCGCGAGCACCTCGAGGATGAAGTCATGACCGTAGTTGGCATCGCCTCCAGGCAGATCCAGCATTCGGGCATAGCCATATCCAAAGAATCGCAGAATCGGCAGCGCGATGACCAGGACCAGGAGCGAGTCGATGAGAAAGGCGCAGAACCGCAGCCAGAAGCCGACGTACTGCAGCTCAGATTCAGCGTGACTCGGCTCGAGGGGCTGTGGCGTCATGATGCCGATCATGGCAGGCAGCGCGGCCCCACGCCATCGCTCCGGGACGAATTGCCGTACACTTCGCGATCTTGCACGGGCCAACGCGCAGCTGTCGATGAGCGGAAGGAGAATCGGGATGAGCTCTCACGGGAACGTCCGCGAAGTCATGAGCTTCAGTCGCGCGAAGCGGCTGCATGCGGTGGCATTCGCGGCTGCGGCATTGGCGATGACCGCGGCCGGGTATCCCTTGCGCATAGCTCACGCGGCTGATGCGAAGCCCGCCAAGATCGGCATCATCGGCACGGGTCATATCGGCGGCACGCTGGCCACACTCTGGGCGAAGGCCGGCTACTCGCTGATGCTCTCCTCGCGGCACCCCAGCGAGCTCAAGAGCCTCGCCAAGTCGCTCGGTCCTAATGTGGCAGTCGGTACGCCGCGCGCGGCGGCCGCATTCGGCGATGTCGTACTGATCTCGGTACCGTACGGAGCATTGCCACAGGTCGGCCACGATCTGGCGCACGAGCTCCACGGCAAGATCGTGCTGGACACGGGAAATCCGTATCCGCAGCGCGACGGGCCGATGGCCGAGGATGCCCGACGCAAGGGTACGGGTGTCGCTTCGGCTGAATACCTGCCGGGCGTGCGCCTCGTGCGCGCGTTCAATGCCATCAGCTATAAGGACCTCGCGAGCCAGACGCATCGCTCTGGTGAGTTGATCGCAATTCCGCTGGCCGGCGATGATGCGCAAGCACTCGCCGTTGCGCAGCGGCTCGTGCGCGATGCGGGATTCGAGCCCGTCGTGGTCGGTGGCCTGGCCCAGGCGAAGCAGTTCGACGTGGGAACACCGGTGTACGTGAAGCTGCTCACCGCTTCGCAGTTGCGCGAGGAGCTTGGCCTTACGGGCGCAGCGCCGCATAAGGCCACGAGCTCACATTGACCCTAACGATAGATCGGGCCACCCCGAGGCGGCCGGACGGGCAGCGGTAACGGTCCGGGACCCTGGCCCGAACCGAGATCGACGCTCGCAACTTCCGAGAGGTTGCTCTCGTTGCCGCTCGCATCGACCGCCGTCACGGCGAAATACCAGATTCCGGCACTGAGGCTCTCGATCACGTAGCGGTCAATGCTCGGATTCATCACGCTCGCCTGCACGGTCAGATTGCTCGGATCAGCGCCACCGTAGATGCGAAATCCGGCGAGATCGGTGAGCAGCGTGCCATCGGTGTTCTCCGTGGGCGCCTGCCAACTCACGGTGATTCCTGCCGCGGGATCGCTGAGCAGCGGCGCCGCGTGCAACAGTGGCGAACTCAGCAGCGGCGAACACAACAGTGGCAGCGTTGTGACCAGCCTGCGGATGAATCCACCGCGCGTGAAGCAACGGCCAATGCTGCGGCGCGCCGCACGATACGAATCAAACATGCTTTCACCCCCGTAGACTTGTTTAAGAATTTGCGAGGGCGATGCACTGCTCTGGTTCGTATGCGCTCCCGCAATACGATCAGAGGAATGACGACGATCTGCGCAACGGCCGCCGATCGTCGGCAGCCCCGCTATCTCGAGCCTGCGAAGCGCTCGAGACCGGAGGCTTTGCGTCCCCGTCTCAAGACGGGTTTGCCCTGCGTGTGCGCAGTAGAGATTCTTTTGCTGCCGAGCGCAAGCTGTCGGTTGTCGCAGACATGACGAATATCAAGCTGCTTGACTCGCCGTGACCTGCGTTGTAGGCGCGTGCGGCTGCACGCAACGCGTGCAGCCGCACAGACAGACATTGCACGTTATTTGAAAGCCTCGCCGGACTTGTCCTGCGCCGACCGCGGAGTTATTTTCGCGACCTCGGCGCCCCACGCATGCTCGATGACTTGTCAACGGAGGGCGAATGACGGTCGAGCTGTATTTCTTCCAGCCCCTCGGTACCAATTCCGGCAGGGTCTTCCTCACGTTGCTCGAGAAGGGTGTCGCCTTCGTGGAGCGGGAGCTGATCGGTCCCGAGTTCGAGCATCTGCAGCCGGCCTACCTGGCCGTCAATCCTCGCGGTCAGGTCCCGAGTCTGGTGCACGACGGTCAGGTTTACACCGAAGGCCGTGCCATCTGCGAGTACATCGACGAGGCCTTTTCGGGTCCGCCGCTGCGGCCACGCGCTCCTCTCGAGCGCTGGAGCATGCGCAGGTGGTGCCGTCTCATCGAGACGGATCTGGGCCGAAGCCTGATGATGATCCATTGGAATCGCATCGTGCCGACCTTCGTCGGTGGGCGCAGTCCCGAGGAGGTCGAGAAGATCCTCGAGAGCGTGCCGGATCCTGACCGGCGCCGCGCCTGGCGCAGCGCATACCTGCAGCAGACTCCCGCGCACGACCTCGCCGAATCGCAGCGTCGGTTGCGCAGCGGGGCGCAGAGCATCGAGACGGCTCTGCGCGCTGCGCCCTGGATGGCCGGCTCGAGCTTCTCGCTGGCCGATATCGACCTGCTCAATTTCTTCGCCTTTGTGGCGCAGTGGTCGCCCGATATCGTCAACGAGGTCGCGACGCCATGCACGGTGGCCTGGATTCAGCGCATGGAGGAGCGGCCCGCAGTACGCGAGATGCGCGCGCGATCGCGCCGCCGCGCCACGCCGCCGCCGCGCTGAACGCTGGGAGGACTACGCATGCTGGAACTGTACCATTGGGAGCCGAACGCGGCGTGCGCGCGCGTGATGATCTGCCTCGCTGAGAAGCAGCTCGACTATCGCAGCCACTACGTCGACATACTGGCGCTCGAGCAGTACCGTCCCGAGCACCTGGAGCGCAACGCGCGCGGCGAGGTACCGGTACTCGTGCACGAGGGGCGGGCGCTCACTGAGGCGAGCTTCATTTGCGAGTACCTGGACGAGGTCTTCGACAGCAGGCCGCTGCGGCCGGCGCATGCGCGCGGCCGCTGGCAACTGCGCGTATGGCAGAAGGAAGTGGATGAGGCTCTGGCTCCCTCGGTCATCGAGCTTGCATGGCAACGCTACCGCCAGCCGCTGCTGGCGGGTCGCCCCGGAGAGGAACTGCGGCAGCACATCGAGCAGATTCCCGTGCGCGAGAAGCGCGATCTTTGGTCGCGCGCGCTCTGCGCGGCCGACCCCGAGCAGCTGGCGCGGGCGCGGATCCGGGTGGGGCGTGCGCTCGCGCGGATCGAGGCACATCTGTCGAGTGAGCCCTGGCTCGCCGGCTCCGACTTCTCGCTAGCCGACATAGCGGTCTACAGCTACTTCAACTATCTGCCGGCGCTGTGTGCGGATTTGCTCAATGAGCACGCCACACCGCGCACCGTTGCCTGGCTGCGCACCCTGGCCGCGCGCTCGGCAGTACGCGCAGCGCTCTCGCGGGGTAGGGGGGAGGATCCCTACGCAGTGGCTGCGCCGGGTCCTGAGCAGATCCGCTGGGGCTAGCCGGGGTATGGCCGCTCGCGCGGGAGATGCTGACGGCACCGATCCGCGTGACGTTTTTGTAATGAAATTCCTGTCATGAAATTTTTGTAATGCTGAAAGGCGCGAACCTGGGGGGAAGACGCGTGTCCACTCTTGCAGCGTGCGTGCGCTCGTGTACGCTTCGTGGGTCGGATAGAGACGTCAGATGCTGCTCGACAGCGACCTCCCGCGAGCGTGCGGGTTGAGTTGATAGACCTACTTGGCCGCCTACCTTTTCATTGGAGACACTCGTGTTTAGAAAACTGGTTCCAGCCCTTGCGTTCCTTCTGGTTGCAGGTCCCGTGTTCGCTGCGGATGCGCCTCCGGCTTCGTCGAGCACTTCGTCCACCGCGACGGACAAGTCATCGACGACGACGAAGCATCATCATGGGCACAAGAAGAAGTCCACCACGGCGACTCCTTCCTCCGAACAGCCCAAGTAACGGACCGCAGACAACTGCAGTACGTCGAGGCCCGCCCCTGGCGGGCCTCGCTTTTTTGGGCGCCGGATCGACGCGGCCCACACCGCTCAGCCTCCGGGGCCGTGAGCGGCGTCATCCTCACTGGGCGGCAGCACGACCAGATGCCCGCTGAGCGGCAGCGCATTCAGTTCCAGATTGAATCCCGGCGGCTCCTTGTGCGGGAAGGCGACCCCGACCTTGGTCCAGCTGTTCGCCTTCTGGCCCGTTGCCGACTCGAACTCGCGAACGCTGTAGACATTCAAATACGCTGCTGCGCTCTGCCTGCTCATGGCGCGGTCTCCTCGCCTGCGGAACCCATTGATCGGGCACTGCGGTAAGCATCGGCGAGAGCGCTGCACGCTCTCAATGGGCCAAAGGCGCGTGAACGGGTAGATTCGCGCGTCTCAGGGACGGGCGGCGTTTCTTATGGTGAGGAGCTCGATCGCCGGCGGCGTCAGGCCGCCGCGCAGCCGAATCGTGTCTCCATCGGCGACGGCCCTTGTCACGGCAGGTAGATCACTCGCGCCTGAGATGCGGTGGCATTCGATCAGGTAGTGCTGATGCGCTGCGAGGCCGCCGATCGTCAGGTCGTAGCCAGCGTTGGCGTGATAGTCGACGCTCCGTCGCGGCAACAGGCCGACCTCGAACTGCTCCGGCACGCTCAACACATTGCGTCCCGCGCGGGGACCGAGGAACTGGTGCGGGATCTGGTAGTTGCTGATCAGCACCTGCAGCGTGCGGCCATCGGTCGAGCGCCCTGCCAGTACCGCGAACCCGCTCGCATCCGCTCCCGTGACCCGCAGGCGCACGGGTGTGAGCTGCATGTCTCCGAGGGCGATCAATGCCTGACCCGTCTTGTTCGCTGTCGCCCCGTCGTTGCCGAAGAGATTGTCGGCCCGGTACAGGGCGCTCACGTCGACGGCCGCATCCTGCATGTAGATGAGCGAGCTGGCGATGAAGCTCGCCCGCTGCACGTCCGTGGGAAGAGGATATGCGAGGCCGTAGTTCCACTCATCGAGCACGCTCAGCGTGTTCTTGAAACCGCTGCGGTCGAGCCGCGTGCGTACGTCACGCGCGATGCGCACGAAATCCATCGGATCGTTCGAGTCGGTCGCATACCAATGCCACGAGAAGAAATCGAGCGGCAGCCGCTCGGCGCGCACGTAGCTTAGGAAGGGCTCGCGGTAGGGGCTCGCATCGTTCGGCTTCGCGAGTGTCGGGCCGCCGACGAGCGCGCCCGGGTCCGCGCGCTTCACCGCGCGGGCGAGCTGCCCGTAGAGCTCGTAGAACTGTTGCGGGGTTCCACCCCAGAAGAGCTTGGCGAGATCCGGCTCGTTCCAGATCTCCCAGTAGCGGATGCCGTAATGAAAGCCGTGCGCCCAGCCGCGGTTGTAGTGCAGCACGATGTGCTCGGCGACCGCGGCGTACCGGGCGAAGTCCGCCGGTGGCGTGACGTCGGAGGTCTCGCTGCGTCCGAGACGAAACAATACCTGGGCGCCGATGCCCTTGATGGAGCTCACCAGCCGATCGGTCGGGCCGAAGTTGTAGCTCTCGGGTGCGTTGGGATCGGCCTGGGCGCGCGGGAAGATGACGAGCGCGTTACGACCCGTGGGAACATCGAAGCCCCCGCGCGGTGGACGCGCGCCGAAGTGTGCATCGATATCGCCGGGCCCATAGGCATCGTGGGTGCGCACCAGGTCGATGCGCGCCTCACGATATCCCGCGGCGACATTCACGTTCTCGGGCATGTTCCATCCACCGAAGGTGAAGTCCGGCGGCTTATGTGTTCCCGGAGCAGGTGCCCCATTGACTCCCTGCAGTGAGCGCACCGAGCCGATGCTCGCGGCGGCGTCCACGGTCACCGTGCGCAGAGCTGCGGTGGACGGCGGGGCATCGCCGTCGCAGGAGGACTCATTGCCCGCAGCATGTACCGGGACGAGGCCCAGCAGGAGCGAGAGTGCAAGACCCGCGGCGGCCACGCACTGGCGCGTTGGAATTTGTGATCGGGGGGGCACAGTATGCAGGCAGCGCCGGGGTGTGCACCTAGGGCGGGAGCCAGCGATGAGCAGCAACGACAGTGCCGACCGGGAAGCCATCCGCGAGATCATCGAGAAGTGGGTCCTGTACAGCGACAGTGGGGACTGGGAGCGCTTCGCCGCACTGTGGCATGAGGGCGCCTGGATGTCGGCGACCTGGCTGCAGGCTCCCGCAGTGGAATTCGTGCGCGCACGCCGCGAGGGCTTCGAGAAGGGCGTCAACATCCTGCATTTTCTGGGCGGCTTTGCCTGCGAGGTGCGTGGTCCACGGGCGATCGCGCAGACCAAGATGAGCATCCACCAGCGCGCATCCGTGGACGGCGTGCTCTGCGATGTGACGTGCATGGGGCGTTTCTACGATTTCCTCGAGCAGCGTAACGGACGTTGGGGCATGGTGCGTCGGCAACCGATCTACGAGAAGGATCGCATCGATCCCGTGACCCCGGGCGCTGCGCTCAGGCTCGATCCCGAGTTGCTCATGAGCTTTCCGGAAGGCTACCGACACCTTGCGTACCTG
This sequence comes from Steroidobacteraceae bacterium, assembly GCA_035501955.1. Taxonomy (GTDB): domain Bacteria; phylum Pseudomonadota; class Gammaproteobacteria; order Steroidobacterales; family Steroidobacteraceae; genus JASHUC01. The sequence goes on along the minus strand of DATJVD010000021.1, from coordinate 137,348 downwards.
CAGACGCGCATCGGCTATGCAGTCAAGCGCTCGGGTCTGGCGGGATTGCGGGGGCCCGAGGTGGAGCGTCTGTATGTCCAGGGTCGTGCGTGGCTCGACGGCGCGTCCGAGCATGGTGGTGGGCGCTGATCAGGCCTTGGCGTCCCAGTACTGCTCCATGCGCTTGCGCATGGCGGCATCCGGTAGCCGGCCTCGCGCCCCGCACAGGTTGTCCTCCAGGTGTGCTACGTCCGTGGTGCCTGGAATGGCGCAGGTCACGGCCGGGTGGGAGACGACGTACTTGAGAAAGAACTGTCCCCAGCTCGCGGCATCGAACTCAGCGGCCCAATCCGGCAGCTTGCGCTTGGCCGCCTCCGCGAACACGCCGGCCGCACCACGCCGACCGCCGAAGGGCACATTGACGAGCACGGCGATACCACGCTCCTGCGCGAGCGGCAGCACGACATCGGCGGCGTCCCGATTGGCCAGCGAGTAGTCGACCTGGATGAAGTCGAGGCGATACTTGCGCATGAGCTCCGCCAGCCGCGCGTGCTCGTCGACCCGCGCAGTGGTGATGCCGAGATAGCGGATGCGGCCGGCTTGCTGCCACTCCTGCAGCACGGGCAGCATCACTTCGACACCGACCAGGTTGTGCACTTCCATGAGATCGACGTGCGCCGTTCGCAAGCGGTGCAACGACTCCTCCATCGACGACTTACCCTCCTGTGCATCAGTCGCGAGCACTTTCGTCGAAAGAAACAGCTGCTCGCGCACGGCAAGACTTGCAAGCGCATCGCCGATCACTGCCTCCGACTGACCGTAGATTGCAGCCGTGTCGACGACCTTGCCTCCGAGCTGTGCCAGCCGTTGCAGCACGGCCCGCCGCGCCGGCAGCTCCTCGGCGGAGCGTGCACTGAACGCGTTGGTTCCCAGCCCCACCACGGGCAGCTTTGCGCCGCTCGCGGGAATCGCCCTGGTGATGAGCGGTAGCTGTGCCGCTTGTCCGTCCGCGCCGCCCGCCGAGCGCAGAGCCAGACTTGCACCGGTACCCAGCAGCATGGCGGCGGTGAGCAATTCGCGGCGGGTCGAGCGCGGCTTGGATTCATCGTCCACGTTAGTGCTCCGCAGCCGCACCATTCACGGGGCGCCCGCTCATGTTACACCGCGGGGCGCGATGCTCGCTGCACAGGCCGTGGGCGTGCGCGCCGTCCGTGCGACGCAGGCAGGCCGCCGAAACGCGCGTAGGTCGCAGGTGTGGGCGGCGGCAGCCTGCCCTCGAGCGTCTGTGCATGTGCCGTAAGGAACTGCTCGGCGCTACCGAACAGCGCACGGTACAAGTGGCGGCAGAGCTCGTACGCCTCAGCGCCGATCCAGCCCGCGGGCAACAGCGCCGGCGGCAGCTGCGGATCCCGCAGATGGATCTTGCGGTACTCGTGGATCAGGAGCGTGCGCACGGTGAAAGCGGCCTCGAGCAGCGCAGGTTCGCCGAGGGCGGATACGCACCCCGCGGCGCTGATCTCGAGGGCGTGTCCCACGGCGCTGAAGTCTGAGATGAAGCTGCGATAGCGACGGCCGAGCTCCTGCAGGTCCCAGCCTGCGGCTACCAAGCGTCGATCGACGGCTGCCGAACCGGCGGCGGAACGCAGCACGAGGCAGTCGTGCAACCCGAGCTCGGCCAGTTGACGCCGAGCCGCGGCGGGGCTGCAGCTCGGATGGGCGAACGCGAGCGCGCTCAATTGACCGAAGCCGAGCCAGCGCAGCTCACGGCGCACCCGCTCGGTCAAAGAGCGCGGGGGACTCTCGAGCAGCAGTAGCGTCCAGCGGCCGTCCCAGGAGGTTGGACCTGCGCCGTAGATGCGCAGCGTTGCCGCGGCGAAGCGCCGCCGCCCCTGCGCGCTCAGGCGGTACTCGCTACGCCGCCCCGCGCGTCGCACCGCGAGCAGTCCGAGCTGCGCGACGCGCGCCACGGTGGTGCGCACCAGGCGCTCGCTGAGCCCAAAGGGCTGCGCGAGGCGGATGAGGCTGGCGAGCGTGATCGCGCCGCCGTGCGGCATCACGGAATCGCCGAGAAGGGTGATGAGCAGCGAGCCGCAGCGCAGCGGCCGCCGCCGCCGGAAGCGGGCGACGAGCGCGTGCGTGCTCGCGAGCAGGGGCGCGTTCATCGGTCGCAAATTGTGACACAAAGCCAATTGATTGAGACGGATTTTTGTGTCAAGTTAGGCTCACTCGCGGATCGAGGGCAGCGCGTGTATACCCAGGGTCTGGATCAACATGGCAGGCAGGAGGCTCAGCCCGCGGCCGCGGAGAGCGCGGTCCTCGGCGCACGCTTTCAGGCGCGCATCGATGCCGAGGAGCGGATCGAGCCCAAGGACTGGATGCCGGAGGCTTACCGCCAGACGCTGATCCGCCAGATCTCGCAGCACGCGCACTCGGAGATCGTCGGCATGCTGCCCGAGGGCAACTGGATCACGCGCGCCCCGAGCTTGCGCCGCAAGGCCGTGCTCATCGCCAAGGTGCAGGACGAGGGCGGTCACGGCATGTATCTCTACAGTGCCGCGGAGACCCTCGGCATCTCGCGCGAGCAGATGCTTGCGCAGCTCAATGCCGGTACCGCGAAGTACTCCAGCATCTTCAACTACCCGACGCCCACGTGGGCGGATGTGGGCGCGATCGGCTGGCTGGTCGATGGTGCCGCGATCATCAATCAGATCCCGCTGTGCCGCTGCTCGTACGGACCCTACGCGCGTGCGATGGTGCGCATCTGCAAGGAAGAGAGCTTTCATCAACGGCAGGGCTTCGAGATCATGCTGGCGCTCTCGCGCGGCACGCCCGCGCAGCGCCGCATGGCCCAGGAAGCCCTCGAGCGTTGGTGGTGGCCGGCTCTCATGATGTTCGGGCCGAGCGATGCCGAGTCGAAACACACGGCGCAGTCGATGCGCTGGAAGATCAAGCGCTTCAGCAACGACGAGCTGCGACAGCACTTCGTCGACGTGACCGTGCCACAGGCGGAGTATCTGGGGCTCGAGGTGCCCGACCCTGAGCTGCAACGCGATGCGGCGAGCGGGCATTACCGCTTCGGCGCGATCGATTGGAGCGAGTTTCAGGACGTTCTGCGCGGCTCAGGTCCGTGCAACCGCGAGCGCGCGGCGGCACGTCGGCGCGCGGACGAGGAAGGCCGCTGGGTGCGCGAGGCCGCGGCCGCGCACGCGGCGAAGCGGGCGGCGCCCAGCGGCGCACCGCCCTGAACGCGGCCGGGAGTCAGCATATGATCGAGCCGGCGATGACGCCCGAGTGGTCGCTCTATGAGGTATTCATCCGGGCGCGCTCCGGACTCGAGCACAAGCATGTCGGAAGCGTCCACGCTGCCGATGCGCCCATGGCTCTGCAGCACGCGCGGGATGTGTACACGCGCCGCCAGGAGGGGGTCAGCATGTGGGTGGTGAAGTCGGTCGATATCGTCGCCTCCGATCCCGCGGATGCGGATGCCTGGTTCGAGCCGGCGCGCGACAAGATCTATCGTCATCCGACCTTCTACGCCATTCCCGACGAGGTGAAGAACTTGTGACTGAGGCCCCTGTGACCGAGGCTCTCGTCCGGGATCTCGAGGCGGCGCGCCTGCGTTACGTGCTGCAGCTTGCCGACACCAGCCTGGTGCTCGCCCAGCGCCTTGGTGAGTGGGTGGGTCACGCCCCTGCGCTGGAGGAGGATCTCGGGCTTGCGAATGTCGCTCTCGACCTGCTCGGGCAGGCGCGGCTGCTGCTCGGCTACGCCGCCGAGCTCGAGGGACGCGGGCGCTCAGAGGACGATCTTGCCTTCTCCCGGGATCAGGGGGAGTTCCTGAACGTCACTCTCGCGGAGCAGCCAAACGGTGACTTCGCGTGCACGATCGTGCGTCAGGTTCTGATCGATGCCTTTCAATTGGAGCTGTACGACTCGCTGCAGCGCTCGAGCGATCACCGTCTGGCAGAGATCGCGGCGAAGTCGCTGAAGGAGACGCGCTATCACCTTGCCTACAGCGCTGGATGGCTGCTGCGGCTCGGCGATGGGACGGCCGAGAGTCATGCGCGCTCGCAGGCCGCGCTCGACGCGCTGTGGCGCTTCACCGTCGAGCTGTTCGCGGCGGACGACTCTGATACCGCCGCGGCAGACGCGGGCATTGCCCCGCATCTGTCGGAGCTTGAGCCGCGCTGGAGCGAGCGCATCCAGGAACTGCTGCGCCAGGCGACCCTCATGCCTCCGCCGCACACCCCGTACCGCTGGCAGGGCAAGCGCGGCGAGCACTCGGAGCATCTCGGCTATCTGCTCGCCGACATGCAGTTCCTCTATCGGGCCTATCCGGGGGCACGCTGGTGATGCACGCGGAAGCGGAGCTTGCGCAGGGTCCCGCTTGTTCCGACGGGCGCGACGTACAGCCGGATGCGACGCCGCGCGAGTCTGCGATCTGGCGCGCCCTTGCGAGCGTTGCGGATCCGGAGATCCCGGTCCTGAGCATCCTCGATCTGGGTATCGTGAGGTACGTGCACTGGCGCGACACGCCGGGGCCTCATGTGGGCATCACGCCCACCTACTCGGGTTGTCCTGCGACCGAGCTCATCCGCACCGCCGTGCACGACAGGCTCGCCGCCGAGGGGTATGCGAACGTCACCATCGAGCAGGTACTCGCGCCGCCCTGGTCCACCGATTGGCTCACGAGCGCGGCGCGCGCCAAGCTCGCGGCGTTCGGCATCGCACCGCCCGCCAGCGCCGCAGAGCGCGCGCGCGGCGCGGTACCCGTGCTCTGCCCGCGCTGCGGCAGCAGTGCCACACGCCGCGTGAGCGAGTTCGGCTCGACACCCTGCAAGGCGCACTACAGCTGCAGGGACTGCCTCGAACCGTTCGATCATTTCAAGTGCCTGTAAGGCACGCCGGGTCTCGCCTATGGACTATCAAACGATTCGCTTCGACGCCGCCGCGGGCATCGCACGGCTGACGCTCAACCGACCGGAGCGGCTCAACAGCTTCACGCTGCAGATGCATGCAGAGGTTCGCGACGCGCTCGAGCGGGTGCGCGCCGATGCGGGGCTGCGTGTCCTGGTGCTGACCGGCGCGGGGCGGGCGTTCTGTGCGGGCCAGGACCTCGGCGATCGCGCCGTGCGCGGATCGGGTCAGGCCACCGATCTCGGCGAGTCCATCGAGCGCTACTACAAGCCGCTGGTGCTCGCGTTGCGCGCTCTCTCGCAGCCGGTGATCGCAGCGGTCAACGGCGTCGCCGCGGGCGCCGGCGCCAACCTCGCCCTTGCCTGCGATCTCGTCGTCGCCGCGCGCTCGGCGTCATTCATTCAGTCGTTCGTGAAGCTCGGCCTGGTCCCGGACAGTGGCGGCACATGGCTCCTGCCGCGCCTCGTCGGCAGCGCGCGTGCACTGGGCCTCGCGCTGACTGCCCACAAGCTCGGTGCTGAGCAGGCCGAAGAGTGGGGCCTCATATGGCGGTGTGTGCCGGACGCCGAGCTCGGCGGCGCGGTCGATGAGCTCGCGCGGCAGCTCGCCGACTCACCGCCGCTCGCGCTCGGGCGCATCAAGCAGGCGCTGGACAGCGCAGCGCTGCATACCCTGGAGCAGCAGCTCGATGTGGAGCGCGATATGCAGCGCGAGCTCGGTCGCTCGACCGATTATGCGGAGGGCGTCGCCGCGTTCGTGGAGAAGAGGGCAGCGCGCTTCACCGGCCGCTGACTCGCTCGCGGATGGTCATGAGTTGCGGCTCGGGTGCTCATGCATCATGCTCTATGGCTTTCCGCCAGGACGGTCGGGAGGAAGCCCGTGTCAGATATCGTAAGCCCCAGGATTGCCGAGGATTTCACCGTCTCGCTGCGCGTTCGCCATCCGAGCATCGATCCCGGCGAGATCACGCGCGCCCTGGGCTTGGAGCCGCAGCACAGTTGGAAGGCGGGGGATGCACGCCGGACGGCGCAGGGTCAGCGCCTGGAAGGCGCCTACCACGAGACCTACTGGACCGGGGAGTTCAGCGAGCACACCATGGGTCTCCTCGGGGTCATGACCACGGAGGCCGTGCTGCTGCAGGTCGCCGTGCAGCTGCGTCGCTCACAGCAGTTTCTGTCGCGATTGCAGAAGGAAGGGGCGACCATCGAGCTGTTCGTGGAGGTGTTCGGCGGCAACGAGTTCACCTTCTCACTCTCACCGCAGCTGCTCTCGATGCTGGCGCGCTGCGGCGTCTCGGTCGCGCTGCAGGTGCACGGCGATTCGCAGACGGCGGTGCAGAGGAAGGTCGGCTGAGCGCTCGCGTGATGTGATCTGCTTTCCCGAGCCCGACGCTGCGATTCTGGCCCGCTCAGGGCCCATCCGAAGCGCACTGCGCGCGCTCGTACCTGAGCACTGCCTCATCGACGATTCACTGCGGCTCGCGGCATACGAGACCGACGCGCTCACGGCTTATCGCTGCAAGCCTCTGGCCGTCGTGCTGCCGGAGAACGCCGAGCAGGTCGCGGCCATCGTCCGGCTGGCGCACCAGGAGCGCCTCAAGATCGTGCCGCGCGGCGCGGGCACCTCGCTGTCGGGCGGGGCCATACCGCTGGCCGATGCGATCGTGGTCGGCATGGGCAAGCTCAATCGAATTCTCGAGATCGACTACGAGAATCGCTGCGTCGTCGCGCAATGCGGCGTGACGAATCTTGCCATCACTCATGCAGTGGCCGAGCGCGGCTTCTACTACGCGCCCGATCCCTCCAGCCAGATCGCCTGCACGATCGGCGGCAACGTGGCTGAGAATTCCGGCGGCGTGCACTGTTTGAAGTACGGCATGACCGCACACAACGTCCTGGGCGTGCAGCTGGTGACGCCCGACGGTGAGGTGGTGCGACTCGGTGGCAAGCATCTGGATGCCGGTCATTATGATCTGCTCGGCGTAGTGATCGGCTCCGAGGGACTGCTCGGGATGATCACCGAGGTCACCGTGCGCATCCTGCGACGCCCGCAGACGGCGCGCGCGCTGCTGATCGGCTTTGCATCGAGCGAGCAGGCCGGTGCGTGCGTGGCGGCCACCATCGCAGCCGGAATCATTCCCGCCGGGATGGAAATGATGGACCGTCCGGCCATCCATGCGACCGAGGCATTCGTCGGCGCGGGCTATCCGCTCGATGTCGAGGCGTTGCTCATCGTAGAGCTCGATGGCCCGGCGGCCGAAGTAGATCACCTCATCGGCATTGTGAGCGACCTCGCCCGTACACACGGCGCATCGAGCTGCCGTGCCTCGGCGAGCGAGTCGGAGCGGCTTGCTTTCTGGGCGGGCCGCAAGGCGGCGTTTCCCGCCGTCGGGCGCATCAGTCCGGACTACTATTGCATGGACGGCACGATTCCGCGCCGCGAGCTGCCGCGAGTTCTCGCGGCAATCTACGGCATGTCGCAGCGCTACGGTCTGCGGGTGGCCAACGTGTTTCACGCGGGAGACGGCAATCTCCATCCCCTCATCCTCTACGACGCCAACCAGCCGGGCGAGCTCGAGCGCGCCGAGGCCTTCGGTGCCGAGATTCTCAAGCTGTGCGTCGATGTGGGCGGTGTGCTCACCGGTGAGCACGGTGTCGGACTGGAGAAGCGCGATCTGATGCCTTACCAGTTCGCACCCGAGGACCTCGCCGTGCAGCATCGGGTCAAGCACGTGTTCGATCCCGACGTGCGCTTCAATCCGGGCAAGGTGTTTCCCACGCTGCATCGCTGCGCAGAGCAGGGACGTGTGCACGTGCACGCTGGGGCCGCGGCGTTCCCACACTTGCCACGCTTCTGACATACATGGTTGCCACCTTCAAGCCGCGTGACGAGGCGGACGTAGCCGACATCGTCACGCGCTGCTCGAGCAGGCTCGAGCTGCTGGGTGGGGGCTCCAAGCGCGCTATCGGCCGGCGCATCGAGGCGGACGTTCTCGATCTGTCCGGGCTGAGCGGCATCATCGACTACGAGCCGGAGGAGCTCGTGCTGACGGCCCACACCGCGACGCCTCTCGACGAGGTGCAACGGACTCTCGCGGCTGCCGGGCAGCGTCTCGCCTTCGACCCGCCGGATCTTGCGCAGCTGCTGGGCGCGCAGAGCAAACCGACCATCGGTGGTGTGCTCGCGACGAATCTCTCCGGCTCGCGCCGCGTGACGGCCGGTGCGGCGCGCGATCACTTCCTCGGCTGCCGCGCCGTGACGGGCCGCGGCGAGCGCTTCAAGGGCGGCGGTCGCGTGGTCAAGAACGTGACCGGCTACGATATGCCGAAGCTACTCGCAGGCTCCTGGGGAACTCTCGCGGTGCTCACCGAGATCACCATTCGCGTTCATCCCGCCCCGGAGCACGAGCGTACGCTGGTCATTCCTGCGGCGGGTGCAGCGGCCGCGGTCGATCTCATGGGTACCGCACTCAGCTCCGCGTGCGACGTGAGCGCTGCGGCCTTCGCGCCCGGGCGCGGTGTCGCCTTGCGGCTCGAGGGCTTCGTGCCTTCGGTCGACGCCCGCTCGAGCGCGTTGCTCGAATTGCTCGGTGGTCCCGATCACCTGTGCTTGGAGGCTGAGGTCTCGCGACGCTATTGGGAGGATAGCGGCGCGGTCGTGCCGCTCGCGCACCGTTCGATCGTGTGGAGGCTCTGCGTGCCGCCGCGCGATGCCGTGCGCATCATCGACGCGCTGGCTCCGCCTTGCTATCTGCTCGATTGGGGCGGCGGGCTGATCTGGATCGGCGCTGACGAGGTAGACGCCGAGCGCATCCGCGGTGCGCTGCACGGCGGACATGCGACGCTGATCAAGGCTCCCGAGAGCGTGCGGGCCGCCGTGCCGGTCTTTCAGCCGCTGCCGGCGCCGCTCGCTGCTATCAGCGCGCGGCTCAAAGCGGCCCTCGACCCTCACGGCAAGCTCAATCCGGGACGTCTGGACGCTTGAAGACGAGCTTCAATCCCGCACAGCTCGCCGACGCAGATGTTGCGGAAAGCGAGCAGATCCTGCGCAAATGCGTGCACTGCGGGTTCTGTACGGCGACCTGCCCCACCTACGTGCTGCTCGGTGACGAGCTCGACAGCCCTCGCGGTCGCATTTATCTGATCAAGGACATGCTGGAGAGCGGGCGTCCCGCCTCCGGAACGATCGTGCGTCACATCGATCGCTGCCTGTCGTGTCTCGGCTGCATGACCACCTGTCCGTCCGGCGTGCACTATCAACATCTCGTCGATCACGCACGGACGTACATCGAAAGGACGTATCGTCGTGGATGGACCGAGCGCGTGCTGCGTGCCGGCCTGGCGCAAGTGCTGCCGTATCCGGGGCGCCTGCGAGCCGCGCTGGCCGGCGCGACGCTCACGCGCGGCATCGCCGCGTTGCTGCCGCGCTCTGTGCGCGGGCTCGCACGCGTACTGCCGGCGCCGCTCCGCGCCATGGCATCACTCGCAGCTCGCTCCGCACCGCGCAGCACGGCGCATCACAGCCCCATGACACGCGGCGCCCAGAGTGGGCGCACGTGCCGTGTGGCTCTGCTCGAGGGCTGCGCGCAGAGCGTACTCGCGCCCGCCACCCAGGCGGCGGCGCAGCGCCTGCTCGAGCGCGCAGGCTTCGCTGTGGTGCCGGTGAAGGGCTGCTGTGGAGCGCTCGTGCACCACCTGGGCCGCGCCGCGCACGCGCGCACCTTTGCGCGCCGAATCATGGCCAGGGTGGCTGCGGCGCGCGCGGGCGGCGCGCTCGACGCACTGGTGGTGACGGCCTCGGGGTGCGGGACGCACCTCAAGGACTACGGATTCATCTTTCGTGCGGATCCACGGCTGGCGGCTGAAGCCGCAAGCATGAGCGCACTGACTCGCGACATCACGGAGGTACTGCACCGCCAGGCGCCTCTGCAGCCGGCGCTCGCCACCTCGGTGCTGCCGGGCTCTGCCGCTCCGGGGCTCACCGTTGCGTATCATTCGGCATGCTCGCTGCAGCATGGCCAGAAGATCGATGCCGTGCCGCGCCTGCTACTCGAGCGCGCCGGCTTCAATGTCAAGGAGATCCCGGAGGGCCATCTGTGCTGCGGCTCCGCGGGCACCTACAACATCCTGCAGCCGCAGCTCGCCGCGCAGCTGCGCGAGCGCAAGCTCGCGAACATCTCGCGCACGGGCGCACACATCGTCGCGACCGGCAATATCGGTTGCATCATGCAACTGACCGGTACGCTGCCGGTCGTGCATACCGCGGAGCTGCTCGACTGGGCCGCGGGCGGGCCGCGGCCGGCGGCGCTCGCCGCGAGCGCGGCGTCGCCTGCCGGCAAGTCGCACCCATGAGCGATCGAGCGTTGCTGCTGATCCCGGGACTGATGTGCGATGAGGCGGTGTGGGCGCCGCAGATCGGCGCGCTCTCGGGGCATGCGCAGATGGAGGTCGCACGGCACGAATTGCGCGACTCGCTCGGGGCCATGGCCGAGGCGATCATCGCCCGAGCACCACCGCGCTTCGCACTCGCGGGTCACTCGATGGGCGGCCGCGTGGCGTTCGAGGTGATGCGCCGCGCGAGCGCCCGGGTTATCGGTCTTGCGTTGCTCGATACGGCCTACCTGCCCCGGCCCGCGGGAGCGGCCGGGGAGCGCGAGCGGCTCGGCAGGCTCGAGCTCGTCGAGCTGGCGCGCCGCGAGGGCATGCGCGCCATGGGGCGGCGCTGGCTGCATACGCCCATGGTCCATCCCGATCGCCTCAAGGACGAGACGCTCATCGAGAGCATCCTCGCCATGATCGAGCGCAGCTCCCCCGAGCAGTTCCAGGCTCAGGTGCGCGCGCTCCTGGAGCGACCCGACGCCTCTTCGCTACTACCCGGTATCCGCTGTCCCACGCTCGTGCTGTGCGGCGGGGACGATGCCTGGGCTACCCCGGGAGTGCACCGCCAGCTCGCGGCCTTGATTCCCGGCAGCCGCCTTGTAAGCATCCCGGATTGCGGGCACATGGCGACGATGGAACGCCCCGGGGCGGTGAGCGATGCGCTGCTGGAGTGGTGGGAGACGGTGAGTGCTGCTGATTCGAGGGCCGCACCATGAGCGTGGATAGCTACTTCGACGCGGCGAGCGAGTATGCCTGTCGCAGGCTCGTGAATGATTTCGCGGAGTTCATCGACGCGCGGCAATACGAGCGGCTGCGTGAGCTGTTCACGGCCGATGCGGTCTATACGCGACCGACGGTGCCGGACACCGAGATCCGTGGCATCGAGGCGATCATCTCCGGATTTCAATCGCGGCCGCCTACACGCATGACGCAGCACTTGCTCACCAACGTGAGCATCCGCTTCACGTCCTGCGATGCGGCGAGCGGCGTCAATCGCATTGTGCTCTACGCGGGAGTCACCACGGATCCCGAGCTGCCCGGCAAGGGGCGCAAGGCCGAGCCCTCGCAGCTCATCGGGCTCTACCGCGATCGCTACGTGAGAAGCACTGCGGGCTGGCGCATCGCCGAGCGCCGCGGCTCCGTGCTGCTGCACACCTGAGGCCGCCCGTGTCGCTCACCTTACGACGTATCGGCCTCATCGGCTTCGGAGAAGTCGGCGCAATCCTCGGCGAGGACCTGGTGCGCGCCGGCTGCGGCGTGCGCGCTTACGACATCCTTCTCGATGCGCCCGATGCGCGCGGCGCCATGCGGCGCAAGGCCGAGCATGTCGGGGTCGAGGTCGCCGCGAGCACGCACGCGGCCGTGACGGACGCCGATCTGATCGTCTCGGCTGTCACCGCCGCATCGTCCGGGGATGTTGCTGCGGCTGCCAGTCCCACACTGCGCTCGGGGCAGATCTTCCTCGATATCAATTCTGTCTCCCCGCAGACCAAGCGCTCCAACGCACAGCGCATCGAGGCATCGGGAGCCGACTACGTCGAGGCTGCAGTCATGGCGGCGATTGCGCCGCAGCGTCTCGCGGTTCCGATGCTGCTCGGCGGTGCGCGCGCCGGCGAGCTGGCGGAAGTGCTGCGCGGCTTGGGGATGAAGGCCACCGCCATCTCCGATGAGATCGGGGTGGCCTCGGCGGTCAAGATGTGCCGCAGCATCGTCATCAAAGGTCTCGAGGCTTTGACGCTGGAGTGCTTGCTTGGCGCGCGCCGCTTCGGCGCCGAGCGGCAGGTTCTCGCCTCGCTCGATGCCACGTTTCCCCACATGGGCTGGGGCGAAGCGTTGCCGGATTATCTCGTCAGCCGTGTCGCCGAGCATGGCAGGCGCCGCGCCGAGGAGATGCGCGAGGTGGCCCGCACGCTTGCGAGTGTCGGCATCGAGCCCTTGATGGCCGCCGCCACGGCGCAGAGGCAACAGGCGCTGATCGATCGGATGGCCGCGCGCGGACTCGACTATGCGAGCGGCGCGTATGGCACGTGGCAGCAGCTCGTGGACGAACTGAAGGCGGACTGTGCATGACAAACCTGCCGCAGACGATGCGAGCGATCCAGTTCCACGCACCGGGTCCTCCGGAGGTGCTCGAGCTCACGGAGCGTCCCGTGCCCGAGCTCGCAAGTGGCGAGGTGCTCATCCAGATCGCCGCAGCCGGTGTCAACCGGCCCGATGTGGCGCAGCGGCTCGGACACTATCCCCCGCCTCCGGGCATCACGGACATTCCCGGTCTCGAGGTCGCCGGTCGGATCGTGCGCGCGGCGGCGGACGTGAGTGTGCGTGCGCCGCAGGAGCTGGTGTGCGCGCTGGTGGCGGGCGGCGGCTACGCAGAGTACGTCGCGGCGCCCTACGCGCAGTGTCTGCCTGTGCCGCAGGGCCTCACGGTGGAGCAGGCCGCGGTGCTGCCGGAGACGTTCTTCACCGTGTACCTGAACGTCTTCGAGCGAGCGGCGCTCGCGCCCAGTGAGTGCCTGCTCGTCCATGGAGGAGCAAGCGGTATAGGCACCACCGCCATCCTGCTCGCAAAGGCACACGGCGCCCGGGTGTTCGTCACGGCCGGCAGCCAGCGCAAGTGCGAAGCCTGCCTTGCGCTCGGCGCGGACCGTGCCATCAACTATCGCGAGGAGGACTTCGTCGCCGCGGTGCAGGATGCCACCAACGGACGCGGCGCCGACGTGATTCTCGACATGGTTGGCGGCTCATACGTCGGACGCAACGTCGCGGCCGCCGCCGTGGAGGGGCGCATCGCTCTGATCGCGCTGCTCGGTGGTGGGCGCGCGGAGCTCGACTTGCGGCCCCTGCTCACCAAGCGCCTGCGATTGATGGGGGCGACGCTGCGACCGCAAAGCGTGGCTTCCAAAGGTCGGCTCGCTCAGGCGCTCGGGGCGAACGTATGGCCCTTGTTTGCGGCGGGTCGACTGCGCGCACCGCCCATCTATGCGCGCTTTGCGCTTGCCGAGGCGCGGCGTGCGCACGAGCTCATGGAATCGGACGAGCACATCGGCAAGATCGTGCTCACTGTCGCCCCGGTCACTTGAGAGTGAGCTCCACCCGCACCTTGTCGCCCTGCGGCGGCCGCGGCGGGGCATTGATCACGAAGACGCGCCCGGGATCGATCTGGGTACCCTCCAGCAATACCTGCTGGATGGCGCGCGCGCGGTGCCGCCCGAGGGACTCCAGATCTCCCTCGCCAACCTGAGTGCGGGCGATGAGCAGATCCTCGAGCTCCGCGTTCGCAGCTGCGAAATCCGGAGGCGCCTGACCCTTCTTGGGCTTCGAGGAGACGATCGTCTGCGAGAGCGCCGGCAGAGTCGTGCCCGCTCCGAGCTCTGCGCGATACTGGCTGACGAGCAGCTGAAAGCGGGTGGCCGGACTCACCGGTGCCGCATTGTCTGCGGCGGGCGTTGCCTGACTGCGCGCAGTCTGTTTGCTCGCGAGCGCCTTCAGCTGCTGCTCGAGGAGACGCTTGCGCAGCGCCGGTCCGTCGAGATCGGGCGAGTACGCGCTCGGCACATCGAGCTCGAGATGAGGCCGCTCCTGCAACGACTTCACCACGCCCTGCAGGCGCTCGTGACCGGCCGCATCGAGCTCGGCGCTGCCCGCGTCGAAGTCGATGAGGTTCATCTGCTCACCGCCGCCGAAGAGCTTGCCGAGCAGCGCGAACGGGGCGGTGGCCACCTTGACCAGCAGGTTCACGACCGCTTTCCAGATGATCGGTCCGACGCGAAACTGCGGATCGTCGAGGCTGCCGCTCACCGGCAGCGGCACGTCGATTACGCCGTTGCGATCCTTGAGCAGCGCCACCGCGAGTTTGAGCGGCAGTTTGACGGCATCCGGACTGTCGACCTTGTCACCGAGCTGCAACTGCTCGATCACGAAACGATGATCGGCCTTGAGCTGGCGATTCTCGATGTGATAATCGAGATCGACGGAGAGCTTGCCCTTCTCGATCTTGTAGCCGGCGAAGTGTGCCGAGTACGGGGTGACCGTGGTGAGCTCGACACCGCGAAAACTCATCTTCATGTCGGTGTACAGGCTCGCTGAGAGCAGGTTCAGCTCGCCCCAGATGTGTACCGGAGCGTAGCGATCGACCTTACCTTTGAGCTCGACCTTCGCGCGCGAGTGCACGTCCGAGGACAGACCGCCGATCGTGCCCGCGAGCTCCTGGATCGCGACGGAGAAGCGCGGCTTGATCCACAAGTCGGTGTAATGCGCAGCGCCGTTCACGATCTGCACGGTGCCGATCGTCATCGCCATCGCGGGCGCGCTGCTCGAGGTCGTCTGAGCGGAATCAACGGAATGCGCTGAGTGCGCGACCGTTGGTACGGCTTTGGGACCGGGTACCGATGACGAGTGGTCGGTGCGTGCATGAGCAGCGGCGGGTGAGAAGGCCTCGGCTATGTTGAGCGCGCGGTCCGGCGCGATGATTACGCGCGCGTAGGGCGCACGAGCCACGATTCTCTGAATGTCGAGCCGCGCGGGCTGCATGCGATAGCGCATGCCCTCAATGCTGAGCAGATCCCATTTCACGAAGTCCTGGCGCAGCTCATCGTCCACCGTGCGCAGCTTCGAGACCTGAGTATTGCCGGCCACGGAGATGGCGCCGGCGGCCGTGCGCTCGATGTCTAGCTTGGTCGAGAGGGCGCCGCTCAACAGGTCGAGCGACGTGTACTGAGCCACGTAGGGCTGCAGCGCGGTGAGATCGACCTGCGAGAGCTCCAAACGCGCGTGCGCTGCACCGGAGCCGAGATCGTAGCTGCCGACCCCGCTCAGCTTGCCATTCTTGTTGATGCCTGCATCGACTGCTAGGTTCAGCGGCGCATTGGCCGGCACGTGAAAGCCTCTCAGGCGCAAGCCGATTCGCTGCAGCGCCAGGGTCGCGGCAGGCATGACTGCACGGTCCTCCGCGGATAGGTCGAGCTCACTGATCTCGATGTCAGGTACCGAGAACGACCAGGCAGATGTCGCGGTCGGTGGGGCCGCGGTCGGTGGGGCCGCGGTCGGAGCGGCTGCGGATGCGGGCGCTGCACCCGTCAGGGCGCTGAAGTTCACCGTGCCATCGGCGTTGCGCCAGGCGCTGATCGTGCCGCCGGCGATGTGCACTGCGGCGACCTCGATCGCACGTTTGGCAAGGTCGAAGCGTGTACCTTGCACCTCGATGTGCTTGAGCTTGACGTAGTCCGTATCCGAGTGCGGCGGCCGCACACCGAGCTCATCGACGGTCAGCGTGCTCACGGTGAGCAGCAGTCCGAGCGGAGTGGCCGAGGTGGTGAGCTCGTACTGTCCGCTCAGCCCGATGACCCCCGATGAGATCTCGAAGTGCAGCGCATCGCGTGCATAGCTCCACAGCGTGCGGGCACGCAGCGCAGTGATGGCAAAGCGTCCGCGCGAGCCGAAAGGCGCGACGCCGAGCGTGCCGCTCCAGTGAACGCCCTCAGCGAGGGGCGTCGAAAAATCGAGCGTGTACGCATCCGCCGCCGTGCCAGTGGTGCTGAAGTCGCGCAGGTCGAAGTTGATCGGCCGCAGCTCGGCGCTGAACGGCGTGGCGTGCGTGAGATCTTCGAAGTTGGTGCGGCCATCCAGCACGGTGAGGCGGCCGATGAAGAGTCGCATCGGTGCGGACTTGGATTGCGGGGCCGCCTTGGGCTGAGCGAAGGGCTTTGCGAGATCCATGAGATTGAGTGCGCCGTCCGCCCGCAACATCGCCCGCACGAAGGGTTGCTCGAGCAGGATCTCGCGAAACACCGGTCCGCGATGCCAGATGCTGGAGAGCTGCAAATCGATGAACAGCCGCCTGAGGCTCAAGAGCGGCCGCGCGTCCGCGTCCGGGAAGCTGATATCCCGCACGTCGAGCGTTAGCAGAAACGGATTGAAGCGTATCTGCCCGAGCGCGAGCTTGCGATGGTAATGAGTCGCGACGAACTGCGTGACGTTGCTGCGCAGCAGGTGAGGTACGGCCACGAAGCCGGCGAGTGCGTACCCACCAACCAGAACGACAGCGATCGCCGCGCCGATGAGGAGGCGCCTTACGGGCAGTCTCATTGTCCATTACCAATCGCTGCCGTTGGGGATGGCTACCATAGGACACGGCCATCGGCTGTCAAGACGACCTTGGGGCATGTGCAGGCCGCGCCAGCGCGGCCCATGAGGTCGCGCTGTAGCTTGCCCTGGCCGAATGGCCGGTCAGCCCTGCCAGAAGCGGATGCGACCGTTGTCCAGGTGGACGAAATCGGAGGAGGGGTAGAAACCCACGCCGCCACGGCCCATGCCCAGGGCGAGCTCGTGCAGGGCGCGTGTGGGAAAGCGTCCAAGGCGCACGTCGATGGCGCGACCTTCGATGTGCAGACTGTGCTCTGCCACGCCGTGCGAGTTACGCCGCAGCTCGGCGTTGGTCGTCGGCGAGCGATAGCCGCTGATGACTTCGAATGCACCGTCGTGCTGCGTGCGGTGCTGCAGATCGAACAAGATGTCGAGTAGGCTCGGGGCGATCGGATGCACGTCGCCGCTGCGAAAGTCGCGCAGCAGGTAATTGATACGCTCGAGTGCTGCGGCCCGATAGCTGCCATGGTCGAAGTAGGCGATCTCGAGCCGCTCGCAGGTGTGCGTGTGCACGAACGACAGCGAGCGCCGCTCCGCGACGCGGGCATGGGCGATGCCAAGCGGTGCGAGCGTCAGGGCGGCGGCGCCGGCGCCACGCAGGAAGCGGCGTCTGTCCGTCATCGGGCTCGTGCCAAGGCGAGATCGTGCCATCTCATCTGCTCCATCAGGGTGGCAAGCTGCAGAAGCGGCCGGATCATACCGAAGGGGTGGAGTCTGCGGAACCCTGGTCTCGCGGATGCGCAACCTAGCTCACAGACACGGGGGCCGCGGGGACACCAGTGCGCCGCTTCAAGACTCCTCGCCACTTTCCGGAATCATGGCCACCGGCAGAATCAGGGTCGGCGAGTCGTCGGTCCATTCCTCCTCGGGCTCGACTTCCTCGCGCTGCGGCGGCTTGCCGTCGAGCTCACCGCGGAGACACTGCAGAGCTTCCTCCGCCTCGACAGGCGCGGAGAAGAAGTAGCCCTGGCCGAAATTGCAGCCCATCTCCTGCAGCGCGTCTGCGGCCGCCTGCGTCTCCACCACCTCGGCGATGGGCGTAAGCCCGATGCTCGAGGCGAGCTGCACCATCGCGGAGACCAGACCGTCGCGGCGCTCCGGTCCCTCGGTCGCGAGCAACGGCCGGTCGATCTTCACATAATCGAACGGGAAGAGCTGCAGGTAGTTGAGCGAGGAGTAGCCGGTGCCGAAGTCGTCGAGCATCAGCTGGATGCCGATGTTGTGCAGCTGCTCGAGCGTGTCGCGCGTAGCGCCCACGTTGCTGATCAGGCCGCCTTCCGTCAGCTCGAACTTCAGCGCGCGCGCGGGCGCATGCGTCTCCTCGAGCAGGTTGGAGACGTAGTTGATCAGATCGGGATCGCGCAGGGCAGTGGCGGACAGATTGATGCTGAAGTAGAAGTCCACATCCGGCGGCAGTCGCCGCCGCCATTCGCTCGCCAGCCGGCACACGCGGCGCACGACCCAGCGCGTGATCGGCACGATGAGCCCTACCTCCTCGGCGATCGGCAGGAAGCGGTCGGGGCGCAGCAACCCTTCGACCGGGTGCCGCCAGCGCAGCAGCACTTCGGCGCCGACCATGCGTCGCCCGCGCAGATCCACGATCGGCTGGAACAGCAGCTTGAGCTCGTTGCGCTCGAGGGCAAGGTGCAAGTCCGCCTCGAGGCTCACCAGACTCGCCGCATGACCACCCATGTTGGGCGTGTACGCGATGCACTTCGCCTTCTGATTTCTCTTGGCGACACCGAGGGCAATATCCGCCTCGCGCAGCACGTCCTCGGCGCGCCGCGCACCCGGCTCGACGCACGTGAAGCCCATGCGCGCCGTGATGCTGATGAGGTGGCGCCGCACCTCGAAGGGCTCGCGCAGCGACTCCTGCATCGCATCGGTCAGTGCGAGCACGGCATCGCCGGACTTCGCATCGAGAATCAAGAGCGCGAACTGATCGCCGCCCCAGCGGGCGAGCACGCATTCCGTGTCGGCCGCCGTCTTCTGGAAGCGGCGGCTGATCTGCATCATGAGCTCATCGCCCGCGGTATGGCCGAGAGTGTCATTGATGAGCCGGAAACGATCGACATCGATCAACACCACGCCGATCCGGCGCCGATGCTGGGTGCGCAGCTCGCGCACCGCGCGATCGAGCTGATCCATGAAGTAGCGCCGATTCGGCAGGCCGGTGAAGGCATCGTGATAGCGCGCGTGATCGAAGCTCTTCTGCAGCGTCTGGCGCTGCTCGATCTCACGCATCAGGCGTTGATTCGCCTCGTGCAGCTGACGGCGCACCGTCAACAGCGCCGCTTTCAGCCGCTGGGTGCGATGCGTGAGGTCATGCGCGGTGAACGCGAGCAGCCAGGCAATGACCGCGAGCAAGCCGATGTCCGTGGCGATGATGCTGGTCGGATACCAGCCGCTGTGCGGTCGGATCTCGATCTGTAGGTTGCCGCCCGGAGGCGCGAATGCAAAACCCGCGGGCGCGCGGATCAGGCTCGTCGCCGGATTCTGCAGCGGCTCACTATTCGAGGCGACGAAGGTGCGTGAGCGGTCGACCGTCGCTGCGGGTTGCACGAGCGCGAAGTCGTAGCCCGAACCGGCCACGCGGCCGAGCTGACTGCTCGCGAGCAGCCGATCGAGCGACGCGAATGCGACGGCCCACCCGGCGGCGCCGGTTGCTGAATCCGTGGCGGCCTCCTCGGGTGCGGCGGGAACGATGGGACTGCGCGCGGCCAGCAGCCACTGGCTGCCCTCGCGCAACGGGCCGAACATGCCGGAGGTGAGGGCGCCGCCCGTTTGTGTCGGGTGCCACTCCGTCGCGATCGCGTGCGCAATGGCCGGGCTCACGCCGCGCGCGGTCACGATCGCACCGTCGGTGGTGAGCCAGAAGGCATCTCGGCCGGGGCTGCCGGCGCTGGCGAGCGGAGCGCCGGGGGTCAGATGGGCCGCGGTGTGCGTCGCTTCCTGCGCCGCGCGTTGCGCGAGTGCTTGCAACTGCAGCTCGAGCGCGCGCGCGCAGCGCACGGCAATGGCTTGCGCGGCGACGCGTGCGTGCTCGGCGCGCTCCTCGAGGCTCAGCACCGTGAGCCTGGCGCCCGCGCCCAGCACGATCAACAGCACCAGCACGGTGGGTAGCCAGCTCGGGGCACGCTTGACGAAGGCAGGCATCATCCCGGTCTCGCCGGCGCGTGCAAATGCCAGGTGCAGGTCAGGGTGATGATCACGCGCTTGGTGTCACCCACCTTCTGGAAGTCTCCGAGCAGCCCCCACTCCGTGCGCGCAAAGGTCTTCGAGATGCCGGCGAGGCCTTCGCGGAACGACGGTGAGGGCACGAAGACTCCCTGAGGGTTCGCAGCGTTCGGCGCGATGATGATCGCCGGCGAGACGTGCCCGAAGGCACCGCCGATGAACCAGTTGAAGCCCGGGTTGTACTGGTCGAGGCGCACCGAGGTGAGATCCGTGCCGAGGTTGCCCGAGACCGAATGCGCGTAGGCGGCTCCCAGCATCAGCCGTGGAGTCACGAGGTAGTTCACATTGACCTTGGGCAGATTGCCGTGGGTCAGATCGATGTCGTACTGCCGCGTCTCGACCTGCAGCGTCACCTTGCTATCGAAGGTGCCCGCGACCCCGAGCGCGTAGACCTCATAGTCCCAGTGCTGGGAGCCTGAGATGCCCGCACCCTCGCCGGAGCCGACGTGAGCCTCCGCATAAGCATTCCACTTCGCGCTCTGGGAGCCACCGCCCAGGGCGCCGGTGAGCGAGCCGAAGCTCCAGTGCGAGTTGGCGATCGTCTCGTACTCGCCGCCGACACTGAAGAGTGCATCCGGGTTGAAGTTGTGCAACCAGGTGAGCGATCCGCCACCACCGCCGCTGCACGCCTTCGCGCTCGTGTCACAGGGCGTGCCGTTCGGCGGCGTGAGCGTCGAGCCGTTGCCCATGAAGAGCAGCTTGTCGTCGGAGAGGCTGACGGGGGCGGCCGCGGGAGTGACCGGTACCTCGGAGCGACAGGCCTGCGGCAGCCAGGTCAGACCCAGGAGCACCGCGCATGTGGCGCGCGTAGCGCACCTCATCGCGGACGCACCATGGTCGATGCGGCCAGTTGCACGCCGCCTGCGGAGCCCGGTCGATCGTTGATCTCGGCGCGGGCCACGGGCTGGAATGCGATGACGCACACCTGTTGTTCCTCACCCGGCAACGTCAGCGAGGAGCTCGTGACTTGGAACACGCGCGGCATGATCCGCACGTGCATCTTGCGACGACCGCTCAATCCCGGTTCCCACCAGCGCGGCGCGGCGCCCGCCTGCGCGAGCAGCTGCGTCGCATCGGCACCCACGCGCGTATCCGAGAACAGCGCGGCGGCGGGCTTGTTGAATGCCAGCACCCGATCGCGTGCATCGACGACCACAATCGCCTGCTCTGCGACATCGAGCGCCGAGCGGATGCCGAAGATTTCGGTGCTGTCCTCGATGACGAGCAGCGCGAGGCGGCGGCCGCGCTGAGCGATGTGGCGCACGTGCAGCTCCGCGATGCGAAGCTCCTCACCGACATGGAGCACGACGTGCTCGGCAGAGCCGCCTGGACCCGTGATCAGCTCCTGCAGAATCTCTGGATAGGACGGGCGAATGGCCTCGAGCAAATTGCGGCCTAGTGCGGGCTCGCCTCCGGCGCATGGGCTGCCTGTGAACGCATCGCTGGTGCTGACCACCTGCAGTGAATTGACATCGACCAGCAGCGCAGGCACCGGCAAATTCTCGATGAGGCTCGCCCACAGCTCCTGGCCGCGTTCCGCCTCGGCGCGTGCCACGGCGACGTGCGCGTGCAGACGCTCGAACACGGTCCCCAGGTATTCAGCGGCAGCCGCGCAGGCGAACAGCAGCACCGCAAAGACCTCCAGCATCACCACGAAATAGCCGGTCGGTGCATAGAAGCCGGGAAACGGGGTGCCGACCTCGGCATCCTGCCGGCCGAAGAGCGCGGCCAGCCACGCGCCGACGTTCGAGAGCCCGCTCGCGTACCAGCGCAGCTCCGGGGCCTGAATGAGAGCAATCGCCGTGACCACCACGATGGCCAGCACCGCGACGACGTAGGGCTGCCAGCGTGAGACGAAGACCGCGCCGATGACGGGTAGGGCGAACACGCCAAGGAACAGCGGGTTCTGCAGACCGCCCGAGTGCTGCCACACGAAGCCCACGAGGACGACGCCCCCGAGGTGCAGCAGCGCCAGTGCGGGCCTGCGCCACGGTGATGGGCTGCGGGCCGGTTGCGCCAGTGAAGTGAACGCGATGTGCACGCCCGCGAGCGCGAGCAGCCCGAACAATACCGGAGCGACCTCGATCGCGAACGAATTCACGAACCACGGCAGACCCACGGCGAGCAAGATCGCGAAGATCGTCAGCAGCCACAGATCGTCGAGCAGGTGCACCCGCGGGTCGTGCCATACGGGTGCGGGTAGAACCTGTGTTGCGTCGAGCGAGGCCATCGTGATCTTAAGGTCCCGTCGTCTGTGCGCCCTGGCGCGCGGCTACCGGCGGCAAGACCGCCGCGCCGAAGGAGTTGCCGTCCAGGAACGGCGCGCCGCGCACCTTGGCGCGACCGTCCGGCGGTGAGAAGTCCTCCACGTGCAGCGCGAAAGCGTGCGGCCGCAGCACTTGATTGCGGCGCAGGATCGGGGAGTCGCCGATGACGTCAATGCCGTTGAACCGCGGCTCGATGATGGTGTTGTCGACGGCGGTGCTGGGATTGCTCGTATCACCGAGCACGAATGCCATGCCGTAGCCGCAGTTGTGCAGCCGGTTGGCGCGTACGAGGGTATTGCTGGAGCCGCGCACCATGATCGCGTATGCGGCCAGGCCGTCGATCTCGTTGTCCTCGATGATGGCCGCGCGCGCGTTCTCGGCGATGATGCCCATGCCGGCGCCGCCGCTCACGCGATTGCCGCGGATCACGGCTCCGGCGCCGACCAGATGCACGGCAGCCTCCTGGGCGCCGGTCACACTGTTGTGCTCGACCAGCGTGGACACGTTGCCGGCGACGATGCCCGTGTGCTCGTTGTCGAAGCGGTTGTCGCGCACGCTGATCGCCGAGCCGCGCAGATCCGGCTCGCTGCGCACCGCCCACAGGCCGGCGTCCTTGTTCATCGAGAACTCGTTGCCGACGACCGTCGTGTTGCGGCTGGAGGCCGCGAAGCGCAGCCCGACGCGATCGTTCGCGAAGCGATTGTGCTCGATGAGCACGTCGCTTGCGTTCTCGGCCACGTCGACACCTACGTCGCAGGACTCGACGGTGGTCGACTGCAGCCGAAAGCGCGCCGCACGCAGCAGTATCGCTGCCCCGGGGCAGTTGCGGATCACCAGTCCCTCGATGGCGGTGTTGGGAGCCGTGACGTCGAACACCGCACCCGTCTTCAGGGAAGTGGCATCTATCTCGGCTCCGGTCGCCGCTGCGACGATGCTCACGCCGTGCCCGTTGACCAGCGGCGGCAGCGCCGTCTCGAGCGTGACGCGCGGTACCTGCAAGGAAACGCGCGCGGCGCTCGTAGCCGTCGCCACGACGAACAGGGCCTCGCGCAAGGTCCCCGGTCCGCGATCGGCGCCGCTGGTGACGTTGACTGTCACCGCGTTGGACAGCGCACCGGGTGCGGTGCGCCGGACTTCATACCATTTGCCCGCCACCACGAGCGCACCCAGCACCACGAAGATGCCGACTGCTACGAGCGAGCGACGGTTTATTTTCATGTTTTTAGACCCCGGGAACGTGCTTTAGAACGAAGACGACATGCCAGGATCTCTGCACGGCATGCCTGCCAAACAGTGCATCAATCGGAGCGGATAATGCGGTCGCGAGTGCCAGGGCGCCGAGCGCCAGCGCGCGCGGCAGACGCGGCAGGTATGGCAGCAGCCACGTCTTGAAAGGCGCTGGATCCACTCCCGAGAGCGCCTGGAGCTCGAGCCCGCACTCGCGAAAGAGCTGCAGATACGCCGCGCGCGGCCGCGCCCTGAAGACGGCGCTGTCGCAATGCTCCGCACGTCGCGCCGGCGCGGCCTCGAGCAGCACCAGCCGGCCGCCGGGCGCAAGGTGGCGCACGATGCGCTGCAGAGCCGCGCGCAGCGCCTGCGGATCGAGAATGTGCTGCAGCACGGTGACGCTCAGCACGAGGTCGAAGGTCTCGCCCACATCGAGCGCCGTGGAGTCCTGCACCAGAAAACGGCAGCGGCCCGCGACTCCCTCGGCCAGTGCGCGGCGTCGCGCTTCGCTGATCATCGTCGGACTCAAGTCGACGCCCGTCACGCGTGCGCCGCGTGCCGCGAGCAGACGGCTCCAGCGGCCGACGCCGCAACCCACGTCGAGTACGCGGGTGTCCGTGCCGAGCTGCAGCCACGGATACAAGGCGCGCCGCTGCACGTAATCAATCAGCTGGTTGTAGAACCGCGGCATGCCATAGGAGCACACCGCCGCGAGCCCCTCACCGTGACGCGCGAAGCGCTGCGCGCGGTCTTCCCAGTACGCGGCGGGCTGCGAGACGGCCGCGGGCAGGCTCGGTGCGCTCATCGCAGCCTCCGAAGGAGTGCGTGTCCACCGATGGAGGCGGCCACGCCGCCCTCGCTCGGCTCGTAATGGTCGTGATAGACACGCCGGCCCCAGAGCCGCAGCGCGATCCAGTTGAGATAGCCGATGGTCATCGGCGCGATGTGCACCAGTGCGTAGAAGAGGTAGAGCGGCACGATGGGCGCCGCGTAGGCGCGCTCTGCGCGTGGCACCACCGTGAACAGCGCGACCACGCCGAGCGCGAGATAGCTGCCGACCGCGGCCATGAAGTACGCAGGATTGCTCCAGCTGCCCGCCGCGGTGAGGTGGCCCACGAGCAGGCTGTCAAAGCCGCGCGCGAAGCTCACGAGCAACAGCACCGCGCTTGCCACCTTCAGCGGATGCACGGCGAGCGAGAGGATGCCGACGTAGCCGATGAAGTGATACAGGGCGAAGGGCGTGCGCCGGCTGATGCGCCATATGGCGCCGAAGCGCTCCACATATACCTTGACCAGGCCGTGATACCAGCCCACACGCTGCGAGAACCAGCGGGCGAGCGAGCCGGGACCTTCGGTGCTCACGACCAGGCGGCCGTCGTAATAGACGCGCTCACCGCGGCCCAGCAGGATCACGGCGTTCTCGAGGTCCTCGGCATAGACCGAGAGCGAGTGGTCGCGCAGGGCCGCGAGCAGCGCATCCCTGCGGTAGAGGGAAACGGCGCCCGAAGTGATGCTGTAGTCGGCGAGGCTCGCGCGCCCGACGCCGAAGGCGAGCGCGTACTCGAAGGCCTGAAAGCGCGCCAGGAAGCCATCGGGCTCGATCGCGATGCGCGGACAGGCCGCTGCGGCCCCGGATTGCTGAAAGTCGGCAATGAAGCGCTCGAGATCCACGGTGCTGCCGGCACCGACCCCGTGAATGCGTACGTCGGGGTCCACGACCAGCACCGTCTCGATGTAGGGAGGCAGGCTCTCGAGGAGCCGGCGTATCGCGGCCGGCTTGTGACGGTTGATGCCATCATCGAAGCAGCGCCAACCGGATTGGCGCAGACGCAGCAGCGTGTTGTCCGCGGAGCCGTCGCTGATGAGCCAGACGCGCTCACGATAGGGACCGAAGGCCTCCATGAAATCGTCGAGGCCATCCTCCATGTTGAACACCGAGGCGATGATCGCATAGGGCTGCAGCGGCACCGCCGTGCGCAGGCCCGTCGGCAGTGCCGCGGCCAGATCGATCGATAGCTCATCGGCCTCACCCGGCCCGGCGGTCGCGGTGTTGCGGCGGCGCATGTACATGCGCAGCAGGAAGTCGAGCGCGTCCGTGTAGACGATGAGATTGGCGAGCCCGTAGATCAGGAGCGAGAAGCTGGCCGCCTGGACGTTCGCAGCCGAGAGCGCAATCCACCCCGCGAACAGCGCGCACACGCCGAGCGGCGCGGCAAAGCTGACGAAGCGCCGCGCGGTCATGCGAGTGCGGCGGCCACTTCCGCCGCCTCCATGGGCCGCCGTGGCAGTCGCGCTTCGAGCTCCGCGCGGAGCTCGCCTTCGTCGGCGATCTGGAAGCCGTGCTCGGCCATCGCCGGCAGCGAGCACAGCAGCCACACCAGTGAGCGCACCCGCGAGGGCAGATGCGCGGCGTATTGTTGAAAGTCGGCCAGCAGCCGCTCGAAGTCACGCTCGATGCGCAGCACGACGTCGCGCACTGTGGGGTCGATGGGCAGGATCTTGACTGCCTGGTCCCATTCCACGGCCGTGCCCGCCACGTGCCGGCGGGCATGCACCGTGTGCGGCAGCAGCCGCGGATCGCGGGCGAAGGCGGCGCCTGAGAAGGGAATGACGTAGGGGTACATGCCGATCTCGCAGCCCTGGCGCAACCAGCGATGGGCCGCGCGCAGCGTCTCGGCGAGATCCTCGAGGCGGGCATGCGGCGAGCTCAGAATCAGATCGAGGAAGGGCGTGATGCCCAGCTCGAGCGCCGTGGTGAGCACCGGCTCGATATGCCGGTGAATCTGTGCTTTGTTGAACTCCGCGAGGATCTGCGGGGCGAAGCTCTCGATGCCGAAACCGAGCACACGGAATCCCGCGCGGCGCATCGCCTGCAGACGCTCGGTGGTGAGCGCATCGATGCGGTTGGTGCTGATGAACTGCAGATCCCGCGGAATGGTGCCGCGCGCCTTCGCCGCGACGATGGCGTCGCAGAGCGGCAGAATGCGCCGGTCCTTCGTGAAGACGAAGATATCGTCCTGAAAGATGATGGTGCGCACACCGGGCTGCGCCTGCACGATGCGCTCGATCATCTCGATGCACTCATCCGCCTCCAGGCGCGCGATGGACGCGACGCCGCCCTGGGCTTCGTGCAGGAAGTTGGTGGACGAGCAGAACGTGCACGCCATCGGGCAATAGTTGAGCGTGATCAGGCGCACGGCGCGGATCTCTGCGAGACGCGCCTCGCGCGCGGCCTTGGTCGGCAGCGCGCCGATCCGATAGGCGCGCTCCAGCCGGTTCCAGTAGGCGCCGTAGGGCATGCGCTCGTACGGAGTGGTGAAGATCGCGCTGCGCAGCTCGCTTGCGTCCATCGCCCGCTGATGTCGCCGCGCGAGCGTGCCATCCGGCAGCAGCTCGACCATGCCCGCAATGTCGTTGAGCGGCTCGCCACGACGCATGCGTGATGCAATCTCGAGCAGCGGCCGCTCGCCTTCACCAAGCACCACGCGATCGAAGGGCCCCAGCTTCAACATGAGCTCGGGCCGGAATGTCGCCTCCATGCCGCCGGCGACGAGCAGTGCCTGCGGGGCGACACGCCGCGCCAGGTGCGCGAGCTCGAGATCGAATCGCAAGGTCATGCCCGTCGTGGACACGCCCACTACATCGAACTCGCCGAGCGTCAGCTCGCGCTCGAGCGCCGCCCGCGGCGAGCCCACGCAGCAGTTCGGATCGAAGACTTTGACGTGGGCTCCGGCAGACTCCAGCGCGCCGGCCAGGCGCCACACGCCCAGCGGCGGAGCGAGGAACGTGTACTCGCCGCAATGCGGGTCGTACGGTCCGATGAGAAGGAGTCTCGGCGACCCTTTTTCTAAATTATTCATAGGCGCAGAGGCCCCCAGCCTCCATGCGTCTGGAGCCGCTTGAGGCGCACAGGCTCATGTGGGTGGCAGGTAGCAGTTAATGTGCCCGTACAGGTAAACATCGTCAAGCCGTGTGGTGGCAGTCATTCGGGTGTATTCAGCTTGGCCAATTCGTGGCTCGCGGAGGGGATCTTCGATTTTGGTAGCAGGGTCCGGGGGTTAACGGCGGCATCTCCCTCGCGGATCTCGAAATGCACGTGGGGACCGGTCGAGTGGCCCGTGTTCCCGAGCAGCGCGATCAGCATTCCCTGGTTCACGTGATCCCCCTGATGGACCTTGAGGCTGCTGTTGTGGGCATACAACGTCGTCAGCTGCACATCGTGCCGTACGATCACGACGTTTCCGTAACCGTGCAGTCCGTCGCCCGCGTAGATCACCTGCCCGTCGGCGACCGCGTAAACGGGCTCCCCTGAATCCGCAGCGATGTCGAGACCCTTGTGCACCTTGCCCCAGCGTGCACCGTACTCGGAGCTCACGATTCCGGCGTCGACGGGCCAACGAAGCGTTCCGGCATACTGCTGGGGCACGGCGGTACTGCCTGGAACAGCCGGCTTGCCATGGGGTTGAGGCGGCGCCCCCGGGGCTGTCGAGGGTCCACCGCCTGACTTGGACTTGGGGGACGTTGCGGCATGCTTGCCCACGCCTGCCTTGTGCAACACGTCCAGCACCGCAGTCTCGCTGTGCTCGCCTGCATCGTGAAACGTGGCCAGTACGTCTTTCTCGGCCATATAGCGCTTCATGCGCTCCACGGCGACCGAGGTGCTCGAGGTGACGGTCGCCGCAGCCTTCACCGAGACACTGCGCGTCTCGGTCGCCGCCTGCGCCGAGACACTGCGCGTCTCCGTGTATAACTTATTGTCTGCGAACTTCTGGTCCAGCGTCGCGCAGCCCGCCGCCACAAGCACGATCGCGCACGCCGGAAGTAGCGGCCTGTAGTACCGCATATCCCCGTTCCCCCCGCGCTCTTTGGCCCCGGCGTCGGGTTCGTCATTCCGTTTACGAGGTCAATCTAGCATGCGACCACCGGGGGGGCGAGGGGAGACTGGATCTCGCGCGCGCCGCGCGCTAAGTTCGCCGGTCGACCCCGACGGCTGCCGCCGCGGCGGTGCATAGAGAAGGGGTGCGCCGGATGATGCCCACTGCACAGACGGGAAGCGCCGCAACCGCGCGTGCCGGCGCGCGCCTCGACACGGCCGCGCTGGTGGCAGTGGCCGTGATTCTCATCGGCTGGTTCGCGCTGAGCACGCTCGTGACCGAGTTCGCCGGCTTTCGGCAGGGCTTTCCCTTCTATGAGATGTGGGCGCTGGTGAAGAATCCGGCGCGCCTGTTCACAGGCATCGGCGCAGACCATCTGCAGCTTGCGGTCTTCGGTCTGCTGTGCATCGGGGCACTGGTCGGCGTCTTCGCACCCTACCGCTATCCGCAGCGGGCGGCCGTGCTGGCCTATCTCATACCGCTCGCGCTGATGATCGCGTGCGGCATTCTGCTCTATGCACGGGCTTCCTCCGATTACCTCGCCGACGACGGCCGCTACGGCTCCCTGGGTTCGCAGGTCGTGCACTGGGCCAACAGCGCCGCCAACCGTCTGGGTCATGCCGCCGCGCGTCGCGTCAGCATCGGACTGGGTGGTTACCTATCCTTCGCGGCCAGCCTGTTTCTGGCGGCACGGGGCGTCCTGAAGTACCGCAGAGCGTGAATCGCGACCGTTTGGCAGTGGCATCCCGGAGCCTGGTCGCGCTCTGCATCGCAGTCGCTCTGATCACGGGCTGCGGCCGATCGAGCGGCAGCCGCGATGCCCACCCGGATTGGGTCATTCGCTCCAGGGTGGTATTCGTGGCCGCGGATCGGCGCACGCCCCGGGTGTCTCCGCCACTTGAGAGCTTTCGAGTCTGGTTCCCCTACGTCATCGGCGATCTCTACGGCGCGCCAGGCACGGGTGATTTCATCCGCCCTGTCATTCGGAGCGACTACAGCTTCGAGATCGATTTGAATCCGACCGAGCCGGATCTGCGCATGTCGCTCGAGCCTACAGAGCTCAGCCTGTCCTTCCTGCAGATCGTGCCGCGCGAGGCGCGGATCGCGCGCCTGGCGCCCGCGGTTCTGCAAGCACGCGGTATCGATCCCCTCGGCGTCACGGATTGGATCGACGCCGATACCGGAGAGCGTCTAATGCTCATCTACGCGGATCGACCAGCGCAAATCGTGGGCCGCACGGCGAGCCAGGGTCACCTCGTGCAGTACGATGTGCGCATCGAGTCAGCGGGATACGCGTGGGTGCGCAGTCGTGCCGCCGAGGGCGCCACGCTCTATTCAGTCGTCGCAGCGCCGCGGCACGTATGGCTCGCGGTGGCGCCGCCCGGTTGAGCGAGGCGCGCCGGCGGATCAACCCAGCAGAAAGCCCACACCATCGCCAATGAAGTGCGCGACGATGTTGCACGTGAGATCGCGCCGCCAGACGAACAGCGCGGTCAGGATGGCCCCGCCATAGCCGGCAACGATCAGCTGGGGCCATCCCCAGGAGCTCAGATGCGCAATCGTGAATGCGGCCCACGAGACGAGGACGGCGAGCCAGCTGCTGCCGCTCAGCTCTTCGATCCTGGGAATCGCATAGCCGCGACAGAAGGTTTCCTCGCACACCGCAGCACGCGTCACCAGGATCAGGCGGTACCAGAAAGGCGTGGCGGACAACCTCGACATCTCCGCGCTGTTCATGTGTAGGTGCAGAAGAGGGAAGACCTCGAAATAGATGAAGGGCACCCCGACGACCAACGCGATGCCTGCCGGGATCGCCCACAGAGTTGCGAGCGTCGGCCGCTTGAGCTCGATGGACGCGAGGGGCAGGCGCTCGACGCGTAGGACGAACAGCAGAACGATGACGAGGAGCGCCCACCACAGAACCTCGTGACCGAGCAGGGGTCCGAGGCGCGAGTAGCGCTCACCGAGAATGCCGAGGCTGGCGTTGATGCCGCCCAGCGTCAGCAACAGCCCGATCGATATCTGCAGCCGGCGAGTGCCGCTGAGAGCAGGCCACATGCGAGGGATTACGGGGATGCTCTGACGCCTGCGCCTGCGGTGCTACGTCTTCGCCGGGCGGTCGGCGCTACCGGGCACGGCCGCTTCGGCGGCTTTGAAGCCCGTCTTGGAATGCGTGCCGTCACAGAAAGGCTTGGTCGTCGAGCCGCCGCAGCGACACAGGGCGAAGGGACGCTTGGCGACGGTATAGGTCGCGCCGTTCCAGTCCACCGCCGTCACATCGTCACCCATCACCAGATAGGGACCGTTCTGCAGCACCTTGATGGTCGCCATTTGCTCGTCCTCCAGCAGGTTGAAGTCGAAAGATCAGCGCGCGAGTCGCTGGCGCACCTCCGAGAGAAATTGAATGTGCGCCTCGCTCGTCGCGAGTCCCTTGCCCATGGTGTCGACCGCTGCGTGCGTGCAACCCCACTCGCGGCACCACTCGAGACGCGCGGCGACTTCCTGCGGGGTGCGATCGAGCCGCCCGACGATCATCTCCTTGCCGAACTGCGCCGCGTCGCGCCCGGCCTCGCGCAGGTGGTGTACGACGCGCGCCCAGCCTTCCTCGGCGCGCTGCGGAGGCCCGACGAAGATGAAGCCATCTCCCACCTGCGCGGCACGCTCGTAGGCCGCCTCGACGAAGCCGCCGAACCAGATAGGAATGCGGCGCGCGGGACGCGGATTGAGAGCCGCGCGGTCGATGCGCTCAAACTCGCCCGCGAAGCTCAAGAGGGGCTCGGTCCAGAGCTTTCTGAGCAGCACGATCTGCTCGTCCATGCGTCGGCCGCGCTTCCTGAAGCTCTGCCCGAGAGCCTCGTACTCGACGTAATTCCAGCCGATGCCTACGCCGAGGCGCACGCGGCCACCCGAGAGCAGGTCGAGATCCGCAACCTGCCGGGCGACCAGCACCGTGGGGCGCTGCGGCAGGATCAGAATGCCGGTCACCAGCTCGAGCCGCTGCGTGAGGGCCGCGAGATGCGCGAACATCATGAGCGGATCGTGAAAGGGATTCTTGTCCGTGTACGGCCCGGTGAGCTTCGGCTCGCGGTTCTCGTGCGTCGCTCCGAGCACGTGATCGTAGGCGAGGAGATAGTCATAACCCATCGATTCCACTGCGGTGCCGAGGCGGCGCACCGCTTGCGGATCGCCCTGCAGCTCGATTTGCGGGTAGACGGCGCCGATCTTCATGACGTGCGGCTCCTGCGGGGGGCGCACGAGCTTAGCGCATCGCCAGCCACACGGTAACAACCGCACCGCCGCCCGCGCGGTTGGCGAGGCTCAACCGCCCGCCGTGCGCTTCGACGATTTCGCGGCACAACGTCAGGCCGAGTCCGCTGCCGGTGGCTTTGGTGGAGAAGAAAGGCAGCAGGGCATCGCGCAGCACGGCATCGGAGAGTCCGCTGCCGCGGTCGGCCACCTCGACCACGAATCCATCCGCGGCATCCCGCACGCTCACACTGATCTGCTCGACAGGCGAGCCGGATTCGCCGGCGTTCTTCAACAGGTTGATCATCACCTGCTCCATCTGGGTCGCATCGATTTTCACCCGCCGCTGCGGCAGCGGGCCCTCGAGACGGAACGGCAGCGCGCCCTCCAGGCGCGCGAGGAAGCGCTCCCAGCTGAGCGACTCGAGCTGCGGGCGCGGCAGCTTGGCAAAGCGGGCATAGCCATCGATGAAGGACCCGAGGTGGGCGGCGCGCTCGCCGATGGTGGCGAACACGCGCTCGAGCTGCGCCTGATCGGGCGCGCGCGCGAGCGTGAGACCTGAATGGGCGAGGGAGGAGATTGGCGCCAGCGAATTGTTGAGCTCGTGCGCAATGACGCGAATGACGCGCTTCCACACGGCGACCTCTTGCGCGGCGAGCTCACGCGTGAGCTGCTTGAGCAGCAGCATTCCGTGCGGTTGCGTGTTGAGGAGAAATTCGCGGCGTGCCAGATGATAGACCTGCGGCTCGTGGTCGATCTCCATGGTGAACAGCGTGTCGGCTTCCGCCGCGAGCGCCTCGCGCAGCCCGGGCGGGGCCTCGGCGAGCAATGCCGAAAGCTGCAGCCCCTCGAGCCGGTGTCCCTTGCGCAGCAGCTGGCGCGCCGCGATGTTGCTGTAGACGACGCGGCCGGTCGCATTCGTGAGCACGAGCGCGAGCGGGGTCGTCTGCACGACGGTGTCGAGCAGCAGCTCGCGCTGGTGCAGATCGAGACGCTCGCGTCGCAAGAGCTCACCGAGGGAGTTGTATGCGTTGCTGAGCTCGCCCAGCTCGTCCGCCGAGCTCGCGCGAATGCTCACGCTCAGGTCACGGTCGCGCAGACTGACGATGCCGTCGCGCACGGCGAGCAGCGTTCGCGCCCATGGACGCGTCAGCAGATGTGCGAGCCACACGGCGCAGCCCAGACCGATGAGCACCCCGACGGCGAGACCCAGCCAGGTGGCATGCAGCCAGCGCGCCGCAAGGGTCACGGCCGCGGCGGTGGCCGCAGCAACCATCGCATGCGTGACGGCTGCGCGACCGGCGAGCGACCAGCGCGCCATCAGGATGGTGGAAGCCGATCGACCTCTGCCTTGAGGCCGAGCTTCTCCATGCGCCGATAGAGTGCCTGGCGGGAGACGCCGAGCTCCCTCGCGGCATGGGCGATGACGCCAGCGGCTCGCTCGAGCGCCTCCTGAATACGCGCGCGATCGAGCGCGGGCTCCTCGCGCAGGCTCGCGGGTGCGACGAGCGGCAAGTTGAGCGCGCCGACACCGATCACGCGCTCGCCGGAGAGCAAGCAGGCCCGGCGGATCGCATTCTGCAGCTCCCGCACGTTGCCGGGCCACGAGTATTCGGTGAGCGCCCGCTC
Organism: Steroidobacteraceae bacterium; assembly: GCA_035501955.1. Classification (GTDB taxonomy): domain Bacteria; phylum Pseudomonadota; class Gammaproteobacteria; order Steroidobacterales; family Steroidobacteraceae; genus JASHUC01. The sequence continues at coordinate 104,453 of DATJVD010000021.1, read as the reverse complement.
GGCCTGCGGTGAAAGCACGAAACCCGGTTGCAGGAAATGACGCGCCAGCGGCGCGATGTCCTCGCGCCGCTCGGCGAGCGCGGGCACCGCAAGCTCGATCACATCGAGACGATAGAACAGATCCTCGCGGAAGCGGCCCGCGCGGATGGCGCTGCGCAGATCGGTGTTGGTGGCGGCGATCACACGCGCTCGAGCGCGTCGGGTGACGTTCGACCCCAGGCGCTCGAACTCGCCCGTCTGCAGCACCCGCAGCAGCTTCGCCTGACCGGTGCTCGTGAGGTTGCCGAGCTCATCCAGGAACAGTGTGCCGCCATCGGCTGCCTCGAAGCGACCGGAGCGTGCGCGCGCGCCGGTGAAGGCACCCGCATCGGTTCCGAAGAGCTCCGCCTCGATGAGCTCAGTGGGCAGGGCGCCCAGATTCACCTTGAGATACGGCTTGGCGTGTACCGCCGAATTGGCCTGCACGATATCGGCGAGCACCTCCTTGCCCGCGCCGTTGGGACCGGTGATGAGTACCGGCACGTCCGCGTGCGCGACCTGCGTCGCGGTGGCGACGAGGGTGTGCATGGCCTCACTCTCGTAGACGATGTCGCAGAGCTCGAAGCGCTCCGCGAGCGCCGCACGCGCCTCGCGCCGTCGCGAGCGGATCGCCTGCGCCTCGGCGCGCGCCACGCGCAGGTCAATGAGATTGCGCACCGCGGTGAGCAGGCGCGCATCGTCCCAGGGCTTGGCGATGTAGTCGGCCGCGCCGGCCTTGACGAGCTGCACCGCCGTCTCCAGGTGCGTCCAGGCAGTGAGCAGCACGATCGGCAGGTGCGGAAAGCCCTCGCGGATGCGCTGAAAGAGCCGCACGCCTTCCTCGCCGGAAGTCGCCTCGCGGCGGAAGTTCATGTCCTGAATGACGAGATCGACGTCCTCGCGCTCGAGTAGCGCCCAACCCTCCGTCGGGCCGCCCGCGCCCAGCACGCGCGCTCCATGCAGCGACAGCAGCACGTCGAACGCGGTGCGCACGGCATCGCTGTCGTCGATCACGAGCACCGTACGGCCTTCGAGGTCCAGCTCATCGGCGGCTGTCTTGCCGGCGCACATGGGCGGTCAGATCGTTCGGGTGGCCACCGCGGGCGGCACGCGGGCCGCCCGCCGCCCGGGGTACCAGACGGCAAGCTGACCGATGGTCCAGAGCGCCAGCACGCCGCCGAGCAGGTAGTACAGATCGAGGCGGGGGAGATGATTCCGCACCGACAGCCATTGACCGATGCCCAGCGCCAGCAGACAGCCCAAGAGGATACCCGCACTGTTGATCAATGCGTTCTCTACCATGAAATAAAGAACGATGTCGCGCCGGCGTGCACCGAGGGCGCGGCGTGTCCCGATCTGCTTGGTGCGGGTGCTCACGTGATAACTCGCGAGCCCGTAGACTCCGAGGGCGGCAACGGCGAGCATCACTGCGGTGACGCACGCGAGGAAGATCGCCAGCGCCGCGTCGGCAGCATCGCTGCGCCTTTTGAAATAACCGAGGGGTCGTACCCAATCGATCACGCGGTTGGGATTGGAGAGCGTCAGGTGCTGCTCCACCATTCGCAACAGCCGGTCCGTCTGTCCGGGCAATGTGCGCACGATATAGAAATAGGACGTGCCATCCACGGGTCGGGTGCGCCGCGACCCCAGAGCCACCTTGTCGCTGTTGGCGAACGCTCCGCTCATGTGCTCGAGGACGCCGACGATGCGGGTGGGTGAGGTTGAGCCGTAGACCACCTGGCCGATGACTTGCCCATCCGGGAACACGCGCTGCGCCCACTCGCGGCTGACCACGAGCGCAGGTGGGAACGTGTTCACGCTCTCATCCAGCGAGTTGGGATGCACGACCTCGTCGCGAGCGAAGAAGCGGCCGGCGCTCAGTCGCACGCCGAGGGCTGCAAGCCCCTGCTCATCGGTCTCGATGTAGTCGGCGAGCAGCCCCCGCCCCCCACCCCCGGACTTCGTGGACAGGTAAAGACCGGCGCCGAAGCCGCTCAGGGGAACCGTACTGGTGATGGTGGCTGCCACGACGCCGCTCAGGGAGCGAAGATAAGCGAGATCCTCCTTGACCGTGGCATCGTAGTTGAAGCGCTTGGTGAAACCGGCGCTGGAGACGATGAAGATGTGGTCGATGTCCATGCCCGTCGGCGCACGCACCTTGTCGATGCGTTGCTTGGCGATATAGGTCGCGTTCACGATCACCGCGAGAGTGACGGCGATCTGCAGCGCCACCAGCATGACGCCCGCCCGGCCGCGCAGCAGGGCAGAGAGAATGGGGCGAATATCGCGGAGCACGTGCCGCCTCCCGGCCTACTGATTCTTGAGATGCGCTGCGGGCGGCAACCAACCGGCCCGCAGCGCCGGATACACACCCGCGCCGAGCGTGGCGATGACGGCGAGTGCGAGTGTCCACCACAGGCTCACGAGATCAAAGCGCGCGCGCACAGCCGTATCGGCCGAGCGCATGAGGACGATGAGCGCGTACACGCTGTGCAGACAGAGCTCGGCGACCACGAGGCCCAGCAGCGCTCCGAGCACGGCCAACAGGCCCGCCTCGGTCAGATGCTGCAGGACGATCTGGCGACGACTGGCGCCGAGCGCGCGGCGTACACCGGTGACCGGAGCTCGATTCAGAAACCGGGCGAGCAGGAGGCCGAGCACGTTCAGCATGCACACGGCGAAGAAGGCGATACCCACGCCGACCATGATCCGATTGTCATCGGCGAGCATCTCGTGCTCGCTGAGCCACGTGCCGACGTTCGTCAAGCGATTGTTGCGCGGCCGCGCGAAGCGGCCCGCTTTGCGCTGCTCTGCCCAGTAATTGTCGAGCAGCGCCTGCATGCGCGCACGCGAGCGGGCATCCGGCAGCTCGACCCACATGTAAATCCACACGCATTCCGAGCTCGCGAGCCCCACGAACTTCTCGGGTTGCATGCAGTTCAGCGCGCCGGTGGTCGCCACCTCGTTGGCCACGGCCCAGCGCCAGTCGACATAGCTATCCTCGGGCGGCTCGATCGCGCCGTATTCCACGTCGTAGAATCGTGGCAGTGGCGCCCACGAGTCGAGCACCCCCACCACTCTCATGATGTGGTCGTTCCAGCGCAGCGTGCGTCCGACGCTGTTCGCACCACCGAAGATGCGCTCGTTCTCCTCGCGGCTGAGCACGATCACGGGCGCCCCTGCGAAGTCGGCGCTGGCACTCCAGGGCCCGCCGTAAAGAAATGGGACGTCGAACATCGCGAAGAAATCGGGCGTGGTGACACGCGTCGTGACGCGCACCGGAGCGTGCTGTGCGCTGCCGCCGGTCAGCGCGCCAGTCGCGCTGTACATGATTACCTTGCGCCGCGGGATGTCCGATGAGAACAAGTACGTGGCATCGCGGTAGGTGAGTCGCGGCGGCCCCGCCTCGAGATGCGGGATGTGCAGCGCCGGCGGCAGGACGAGCGGATAGCTGTCCATCGTGACGGCGTAGAGCCGGTCGTTCTTCCACCAGATCGGATTGCCCGACAAAAGATGATAGACGCTCACGGTCACCACCGAGACGCCGATTCCCAAAGCGATGGCGATGATCATGAGCGCGGTGGTGCCGGGACTGCGCGCGAAGCTCCTGAGCGCAAGTTGCAGGTAGTATGCGAACACGGCGCGGGCTCCCGCGCTTACACGGTGCGTGTGGCCACGGAGGGTGGCACGGCGGCGGCGCGCCGTGCTGGCTGCCACACGGCGAGCTGGCCGATGAACCAGAGCACAAGTATGCCGCCGACCAGATAATATAGATCGAGTCGCGGCAGTTGATAGCGCAGCGACAGCCAGTAACCGACCGCCAGAGCGAGCGCGCACCCAACGACCACGCCCGCGGTCGTGATCAGGGCGTTCTCGATCATGAAATAGTGAATGATGTCGAGCCGCCGCCCGCCGACGGCCCGTCGCGTGCCGATCTGCTTGGTGCGCGTGCTCACGTTGAAGGTCGCCAGGCCGAAAATGCCGACGCAGCAGATCGTGATCACGAGCAGCGTCACCGTGATGAGGAACACCTCCATGTTGCGATCCTCACGGTACAGCCGGTTCCTGAAGAACTCGAGGGAGCGCACTTCGTTGATGACGCGATCGGGATTCGAGGCCGCCAGATGCTGCTCCACCTGGCTCATGATCGCGTCGCGCCGGCCCGGGACCGTACGCACAAGATAGCCGATCCCATACATGGTGGACGTACGGGGGATCAGCATCACGTGATTCCAGCCTTGGAGCACCGACCAGGAGGGGGCGATCACATCATTGATGATGCCGATGATGGTCGCCGCGTGGCCGGCATCGTCATACACGACCTTGCCGAGCGCATTCGTGCCGGGAAACATCAGCTTCGCTAGCGATTGCGTGGCAATCAGCTCCGGCACGAAATCGGTGGCGTTCTGCGCTTCCACGGGCGGCAGGATCTCGTCCGCGCGGAACGCGCGTCCGGCGATGAGGTGGGCTCCGAGCGTGTTCAAGCCGTGCTCGTCCATGGCGTAGAAGCTCACGCTGAGCTGCGCACCCTTCTGATTCGGGTTGGTGAACAGGTACGTCGACTGATTGCTCCAGCCCATGGGGACGCTGTTCGCCGGCGTCGCATCGACGACGCCATCCAGGCTGCGCAGATAGCGCACATCCTCACGCATCGAGGGCTCAGCTTTGAAGCGGCTGGTGAAGCCCTCGCTCTGCACCCAGAACTCGTTGCGCCAGTCGACACCCGTCGGCGCGTGCATCTTCTCGATGCGTTGATGCACGATGTAGACAGCATTGACGAGCACTGCGAGCGCGATCGCGATCTGTACCGCGACGAGCACGGCTCCGGTGCGGTTGCGCAGCAAGGCCGAGAGGACAGGTCGAATGTTCCAGCCCATGACAGAGTCTCCGCTAGTGGCGCCTCAAGCTGACTATTGGCTCTTCAAGTAGATCGCAGGTGGCAGGCGACCGATGCGCCACGCCGGATAGAGCCCCGCGGCGGCAGCGGACACCACGGCCAGTGCGATGGCCCATATGATGCTCGCGTTGTCGAAGTGCGCGAGCTCCTGATAACCGCCGCGCTCCGGTGCGGCATACAGCGCATGCAGCCCCCAGAGTCCGAGCACGGCGAGCAATAGTCCGAAGCCGGCGCCCGCGAGGGCCACGGCACCCACCTCGACCAAGTGCTGCGTGAACACATCACCGCGGCTCGCGCCCAGCGCGCGCCGCACGCCCGTGATGGGCGCGCGGCCGAGGAATCGCGCGAGAAGAATGCCCACCGTATTGATGAGGCATACCGCGAGGAAGGCGCAGGCCATGCCGACGAACACACGGTTGTCGTTGTCCACCACATCGTTGTCGGCGAGCCATTGGTCGACCGGAGTCAGTCGATTGTTGCGCGGTCTCAAGAAGCGTCCCGCGCGGTGCTGCTGCGCCCAGTAAGCATCCATGAAGGACTGCATATGTGCGCGGGTGGCCGCGTTGGGCAGCTCGACCCACATCTGCAGCCAGACGCAGTCGGAGTTGAGGAAGTCGCGATACGAGTGGAGCTCCTGGAGTGCCCAGCAGTCCGTGCTGCCGCCGTTCGGCGCCAGCTCGAGGCGCATGGCCCAGCGCAGCGGTATATACACATCCTCCGGCTGACCGAAGGCGCCCGTCGTCACGTCGAAGAACTTGGGAATGGGGAACCAGTCATCGAGGACACCGACGACGCGGAACGGCCGATCGTTCCAGCGCAGCGTGCGGCCGACACTGTTCACACCGCCGAAGAGCTTCTCGTTCTCCCGCTTGCTCAGCACCATGAGCGGCTCGGGTCCTGAGTCCGCAGCGGCGCTCCAGCCGCTGCCGTAGAGGAACGGCACGTCGAACATGGAGAAGAAATCCGCCGTCGTCATGCGGGTGCCCGCCGGCAGCGGCTTGCGTTGCGCGGAGCCTCCGCTGACGACGCCCTCCTCGCGGAACATGATGACGCTGCGCTCGGGAATACCCGATGCCGCAAGCGCGGTCGCGTCGTTGTAACTCATCTGCGACGGCGGCAGCGCGGGATGGCGCGGGTCGGCAGGCTTCTTCGGATCCCACAGATCCATCGTGACCGCGTACAGCCGATCGTTCTTCCACCAGATGGGGTTGCCGGACATCGCGTGGTACACGGTGAGCGTCACCACGCACACGGAGATGCCGAGCGCGATGGCGCCGACCATCACCGCCGTCAGGCCGGGGTTGCGGCGAAAGCTCTTCAGTGCGAGACGCAGGTAATAGCCGAGCATGGTGCCTCCGAGCGCGTGAGCCGCGAGACTTCTACAGGACGCTGGCATTCGCACCGGCGGCCGGCTGCGGCGCCGGACGCGGCTCGTACGCTTTGAAGTCCGAGATCTGTCCGTCGATCACGTGGATGTTGCGCTGCGCGCGCCGCGCCAGCTCCGGGTCGTGCGTCACGAGAATGATCGTCGTGCCCATCTCATTGATCTGCTCGAGCAGGTCCATCACCTGGCGCGCCATCAGCGAATCCAGGTTTCCGGTAGGCTCGTCAGCCAGCAGGAACGCCGGATCGCCGGCGATGGCGCGGGCGATCGCGACGCGCTGCTGCTGCCCGCCGGAGAGCTGCGCCGGCATGTGCTTGACGCGCGAGGCGAGCCCCACGAGCTCCAGAGCGCTCGTGATGCGCTCGTGGCGATCGGCGCTCTTCAGCCGCCGGTAGCGCAGGGGCACGTCCACATTGTCATAGACGTTCAGGTCGGGGATCAGGTTGAAGCTCTGGAAGATGAAGCCGATCTTCTCGTTGCGCAGCCGCGAGCGGGCATCGTCCGACAGCCGGCTCACGTCCTGGCCTTCGAGGTGATAGCTGCCTGATTCGAACTCCTCGAGCAGCCCGGCGACGTTGAGGAAGGTGGTCTTGCCCGAGCCCGACGGCCCGCTCACGGCGACGAACTCACCGGCGGACACCTCCACGGAGAAGTTGCGCAGCGCGTGCGTCTCGATGAGGTCGGTGCGGTAGATCTTGCTGATGTTCTGCATCGTGAGCATGGCGATCCCTTCAGTTGCCGATTCAATTGCCGATGAGAAGCTGGCGCGCATCGTTGAAGTCGCGCGTGTCCGAAATGATGACCCGATCCCCGACGGCGAGGCCGTGGAGAACTTCGATTTCCGAAACGGAGGCCGCGCCGAGCTGCACCGGCACGCGGATCGCCCGGTTGCCGCGTACCAGGTATACGGTGCGCGTCACCTCGTCGATCAGCGGGCCGCGCTCGAACTTGAGCACGTGGTCGCGCTCATCGAGCACTATGCGCACGGAGGCGCGCTCGTTCTGTCGCAGGCCGGTGGGTTGTCCCGAGGCGAACTTCACGCGCCCGGTCACCTCGTTGTCACGCACTTCGGGCGAGATGGCGCTCACCACGCCATGGCTGGTGCGGCCGGCGAAGGTGATGTCCGCGCTCATGCCCGGACGAATGTCACCGGCATAGCTTTCCGGAACCCTGAACTCGATCTCGAGAGCGGTGAGGTCAACGACCGTGAGCAGCGGTGTGCTGTCGGCCACCCTGGTCTTCTCGGGCTGGGCGAGGTTCGCCACCATGCCGTTCACTGGCGAGCGCAGGGTGAGATCGTCGACCCGCCGCTTGAGGTCCGCGACGACGAGCGCCTGGCGGTCGCGCTCTAAGCGGCGGGTGCGTACGTCGAGCACCACGCTCTCGCGATCGAGGCCCGCGGTGTCACGCGCATGCTCGAAGTTCAAGCGCGCGGTGGCTACGTCATCGACTGCGCGTTGATAGTCGCGCTCTGGAATCGCGCGCAGGTCCCACGCCCACTGATTGCGCTTGAGCTCGCGCTCTGCGGCCTTGATGGCGACCTGCGCGACGTCAGCCTGCTGCTGCGCGGTGAGCAGCTGCTTGCGGATCTCGAGCTCCTGGTGCGCTAGGGCGGCGTTGAGACTGTCGAGCGTCGCGCGCTCGCGCAGGTACTCGCTGCGCAGCTCGGGACTGTCGAGCGTCGCCAGTGCCTGCCCCTTGGTCACGCTGTCTCCTGCGTGCACGGCATAGCTGATCGTGCCCGGAGCAATGGCGAAGAGCGTGGGACTCACGGGCGCGACGACCGTGCCTTCGGCAGCCACGTCACGCACGAAATGACCGCGCTCCACCGTGGTAATCCGCAGCCGCTCGGCGGAGACCGTGAAGCGCGACTGTGACCACGCGTGCAGCAGCCACACGAGGCTGCCAATCAAGACGATGGCGAGCCCGGCGGCGATGGCGTAGCGCGGCAGGTGCCGCCGCCACAGCGGCAGGTCCGCGCCGAGCGGCGCATCCTGCGCCTGCGTGCCACGCATCGGCTCGAGGGGTGCGGCCGAGCCCGAGGACTTTCTGAGTTGCGCGATCTTCATAGCGATCTCTCGCGCAGGGCATGTGCAACGTCCGTACCACCGGCACGAGGCCGCAGAAAATCCATGAGAATGAGACGCTTGGAACTGAAGACGCCGCCGACGGACGCGGGCGGCGCTGTCCGCTGCGGACAGCGGACACTCAGGCGGACAGATTCATCGCCGTGGGGAGCGTGTATGGTGCTGAGTGCACGTTGCGCATGGAGTTGGACATGTCCGACAAGCCCGTCATCAATATCCGCGACGTTCCACTCGCCGATCGTGGCCACGGCGCGCGCTTTCAGGTGAAGTTCGGCAGGATCGGTCCCCTGGTTGGCGTCACAAAGCTCGGCTGCTCCTTGCACGTCGTCCCGCCGGGCAAACGCGCCTTTCCGCGCCACGCGCATCACGAGACGGACGAGCTGTTCTATATCGTCTCGGGATCCGGCGAATATCGCTTCGGCGATGAGAGCTTTCCGGTGCAGGCCGGAGACGTGCTCGGAGCGCCCGCGGGGAAGATCGCGCATCAGATCATCAATACCGGCCGCGAAGAGCTGCGCTATCTGGGGCTCTCAACGCTCGTGAGGTGCGACGTAGTCGAGTACCCCGACTCGGGAAAATTCGGTGTCGTGGCGGGACTCCAGCAGGGGGACTTCAAGACCGCGACCTTCCGGTACATGGGACGCGCCGCAACACCGCTCGACTACTGGGACGGTGAGCCGGCGGATGATTGAACCGTCAAGCGCCCCGAGCTGTCAGCGCAGCGTCACCTGCTGGTAGAGGCCGGCGCTCAGATCGTCAGCGGGAAATATCTCGTGCTGCGCGATCCACTCGCGCGCGCCCTCGAAGGCTTCCTGCGTGTAGGGCTCGAATACCAGCCTCTCGCCCGGCCCCCAGCGGCGCGTGTCCATGGTGGCGTGATAGCGCACCGGAAACTCGCGCTTGTAATAGTGGGTGTAGCGCTCCGGGCGCAAATCGATGTCGCGCTGCGCGCGGCGCAGCGCGCGGAAGTACTTGCGCAGATCCTCCGGATCGGGCTGCCCCGTGATCATCGTCGCGATCATGAAGGTCGTATCGATGATCTTGCGAAAGCCGAGCTGCTCGACGAAGTAATACGGTCCGCTGAAGAGCGTCGCGGCAGGCACCTTGCCTTCGATCAGCAGCTCCATGCGCTTGAACAGCATGCCGTCGTTGAACGACAGCTGAATCTGCTCCGCGCGCAGATACTGCTCGAGCGCCTGAATGCTCGAATAATGACTGCCCGATTGATAACCGACGGAGATCGGCACGTCGGCGAGATCGGCCGGCTCTTTGACCGGTGAGTCGGCGGGCACGAAGATTCCCGCCGGCGCGACCGAGTAGGCGTCGGCGTACAGCTTGCCGTGGCCGCTGGTCGCGGCGACGTTGACCGTCCAGTGACAGGCGCAGCTCACATCGGACGCGCGGCCGGCTTCGAAGGACTGGTAAGCGCCGATCTTGGCACCCTTGTCGTGGATCTTGCCGTCGCTCGCCTGCACTTCCTCCCGGAACACGTAATCGAGGCCCTCGTCGCGAAAGTAACCCTTCTCCTCGGCCACCCACTCCTGCAAGCGAAAATGCGGCTGTATGACGAACCGGCTCATGGATGATTCCGTGCCGTAGGGCAGTTGCGGCTAGGCGTGATAGCCCATCTCGAATGTCGAATAGATCTTCTTCTTCGTCGTCATGAACTCGAGCAGCGCCGGCTGGCCCTTGCGCGTGGCCGCGATGCCTTGCAGCAGCGCGTGTGTGACCTGATCGGGATCGGTGACGCGCTCGCCATAGCCACCGAGCGCGCGCGCCCAGTCGGCGTAGTGTCCGGAGATGTCCGTCGAATGGTACTTCTCCGTGGAGAGCTGCATCGCCTTGATCTCCATCGCCATCGAATAGTTGTTGAACAGGATCGAGAGAATCGGGATGCGATTGCGCACGGCCGTCTCGAAATCCATGCCCGTCATGCCGATCGCGGCATCGCCCCAGACGTTCACGCACAGCTTGTCGGGATGGGCGAGCTTGGCGCCCATCGCGAGGCCGAGGCCGTAGCCGAGCTGCGTCGTCTTGCCCCAGCCGATGTAGCTGAGCGGCGCGGTAGGCGCCCAGAAGGGCGAGAGCTCATCGCGTGGGCTGCCCGCATCGTGCGTGATGATCGTGTTGGAGACATCGGCGACCTGCAGCAGATCCCAGATCACGCGGTAGGGTGAGAGCGGCTTGTCGTCGCTCGTGAGATACGGCTTCCATTCCGCGAGCCACGCATCCTTCTGCTGCTTGACGCGGGCCTGCACCTCGGGCGCAAGTCCGCGCGGCTTGCCGCCGAGGCGCTCCTTGAGAGCTTCGACCAACAGAGCGAGCGTGAGCTTTGCATCACCGACGAGCGGATAGTCGGTCGGGATGTTCTTGTTGATGTCCATCGGATCGATGGTGTTGTGGATGAAGACCTTGTTCGCCGTCGGAAAACGGATGCCAAAGCCTGTTGCCGTGAAGCTCGCGCCGACGCCGAAGACTACGTCCGCATCCTGCACGTGCTGAAACACCGCGCGCGGCATCGATACACCGCCCGAGCCGAGTGACAGCGGATGGGTCTCCGGGAAGGCGCTCTTGCCTTCGAGGCTCGTCGTGACCGGCGCCTCGAGCAGCTCGACGAGCTGTCGCAGCTCATTCCAGCCCCGTGCGTAGTGCACGCCCTGACCGGCGTAGATGAGAGGCCGCTTGGCCGCGATGAGCGCCGCAGCGGCGGCATCGATCGCCGCGTGATCGGGCGCGAACACTGCCCGCTTGGTCGGCTTGTAATCGAGCTGGCCCGGCACTTCCTGGTTCCACATGTCGCCCGGCACCTCGAGCAGCACGGGCCCGGGCCGGCCGTTGCGTGCCTGCGTGAATGCGCGGCGCATGGCCGGTGCGATCATCTCGGGCGTCGTGATCTGCTCGCAGAACTTCGTGACGTGCTGAAAATTGAGCGTCGCATTGAAATTGGGCCGCACCCAGCTCTGGCTGCGCGCCGAGCCGCCGGGCATCACGACGAGCGGCACGCCTTCGGACCATGCCTGCGCTACGGCACCGAACGAGTTCTCGACGCCGGGACCGGCCTGCTGACAGAAGACGCCGACCTTGTCGCCCGAGGTCTGCCGGCTGATCGCATCCGCCATATGCACGCCGATGCGCTCCTGTCGCACGATGATCGGGCGAATGCCGACCGCGGCGCAGGATTCGGTGAGCGGATTGAGCGGATAGGCCAGCAGGTAGTCCGTGCCCTCACGCTTCATGATCTCGGCAGCCACTTGTGCAACGTTCATCGAGCCTCTCCCGGGGAGCTGCTAAAACCGCAGCCGGCGTGCCCTGCGCTGCAAAGCGTCAGAGGACTCAAAATTCTGACATGGCCGCGCGGTGAACCGGAAGTATAAACACCTTTCCCCCGGCAGAACGATCGCGGACCCTCAGCGCTCTCGCTGCTGCAGCGCTCGGGCTTGCTCACCGACATAAGCGCGGATCGCTTCCGCATCGGCGGGTGTTACGAAGCGCTTCCAGGCGATCATCCCATGGTCGCTGAGTCGGCCCTCGATGACGATGTCGCTCCAGGCCTGCGCGTCGGTGAGTGCCGCCGAGCGGCGCAGGTCCGGGACCACATTCGCCGACTCGGTGCGAAAGCCGTGACAGCGCGCGCAGTACTTACCATAGTCCATCTCGCCTGCCGTCAGCTGAGCGGAGGAGGGGTGCCCCTGCGGCGGGTTTGCCGGCGGGGCGAGCGGGGGATCCGGCGGTAGCGTGGCAGTGCCGTGCAGCTTGAACGCGAACACATGACCGTAGTGGCGCACCCGTGCCTGCGCGTCGAAATTCATGATGGAGGCCCCCGCGCTGACGCTGATGTACTGCTCGCCGGCGACCCGATAGCTGATCGGTCCGGCGAGCACGGCGTCTGGCACAGGGTAGTGCCACAGGACGGTGCCGTCGCCTGCACGGTAGGCAACGAGCTCGCCCACCAGTCCCGCGCGGGCTCTGCCCTGGAACACGAGACCTCCTGCGGTGGCGAGCACGCCGCCGCCGTGTCCGGGCGCGCGCCACGCCGGCCTCTGTGCGACCGGATTCCATGCGAGCAGATACGTTCTGAAGTTGCCGCTCGTGCGCGCCGCTGCGCCGCCCGCCGCCGCGGGATGCTCACCGAACAAATCGATGCCGAGACTCGGCAAGCCCTCCACGTACTCATAGTGTTTGACGGGCCGATACTCGGTCGTGCCCTCCATGGCGGCGAAGTACAGCAACCCCGTCTGCGGACTGAATGCGACCGGATTCCAGTTGTGGCCACCCCCGCCGCCGGGACTGCCGGTCCACGGCTCCTCCTTGTAGTGAGCGGCGGCGATGATGGCGGGCCGGCCCGTCGCGAGGTCAACGTGCGTCGCCCAGGTGAGGCCCGGCACGTAGGGCGCGGCCGACAGCAGGCGGCCGCTCTGCCGGTCGATCACATAGAAGAAGCCGTTCTTGGGCGCGTGCAGCAGCACTTTGCGCGGCGCGCCCGTGATGTTGAGCTCAACCAGGGTGATGTCTGCGATGGAGTCGAAGTCCCAGGAGTCACCGGGAGTCTCCTGATAGTGCCACTTGTACCGGCCAGTATCGGCATCGAGGGCGATGATGGAGGCGATGAAGAGGTTGTCGCCCTTGCCTGCGGAGCGAAAGTTCTGATTCCAGGGATAGCCGTTACCCGTTCCGACGTACAGCTGGTTGAAAGCCGGGTCGTAGACCAGCGCATTCCAGACGTGACCGCCCCCGCCGTACTTGTACCATTCACCGAACCACGTGGGCCGCGCCTTGCTCGCCAGCACCGCGTCGGAGGCCGCACCGTCGGCCTTGCCATGCGGATCGCCCGGCACGGTGTAGAAGCGCCACACGAGCCGGCCGCTTTGCGCATCGTAGGCACTGACATAGCCGCGACCGCCGAAGTCGGCACCCGCATTGCCGATGAACACCTTGCCACGGGCCGCGCGCGGCGCGCCGGTGATCGTGTAGATCCGATGCGGCTCGACCGTGGTCACGCTCCACACCGGCTTGCCCGTCGCCGCATCGAGTGCGATCAGCCGGCCGTCGATCGTGCCCACATACACCTTGCCCTGATACACGGCGACACCGCGATTGTTCACATCGCAGCAGGCAGGCACCCCGTCCGCTCCAGCGACCGCGGGATCAAAGAACCAGATCTGCTCGCCGCTGCGCGCATCGAGTGCATAGACCTTGCTCCAGGCCGAGCTCACATACATCACGCCATCGACCACCAATGGGGTCGACTCCTGCGCACGCGTGGTGTCGAACTCGAAGGACCACGCCGGCTTGAGCGCGGCGACATTGGACGCGTCGATTTGCTCGAGTCGCGAGTAGCGCTGCTCGCTCCAGGTGCCACCGTAGGTGAGCCAGTTCTGTGGCTCGCGCTCTGCGTGGGTGAGGCGCACATCGTCGACCATCGCGGGCGGCAATGGGGGCGCCGCACTTGCGGCGGCGGCCGGCAGCGCGGCTCCGAGAAGCAGCATTGAGCCGGCCCTCGCTAGGCGTGATGCTCGTCGGTGCACTCGGAGTGATCGACTTGGATGGTCGAATGGGTGATGCCGAAGCGCTGCTCGAGGCGGGTGCTGATCGCAGGCACGATGCGATCCACGTCCGCACCCGGCGCGCAGCGTACGTGCAGCGTGATGAACTGCTCCTCCTGCGTCAGCGACCAGGCGTGCACGTGGTGCACATCGCTCACCGCCGGGAGCTGCGCCATCAAGTCTGCGCGCACGATCGCCACATCGATGTGAGCCGGAGTGCCTTCGAGCAGAATGTGCCCGGAGGCTTTCACGATGTGCAGCGCGCTGCGGATGATGAGGACGGCGAGGGCAAGCGAGAGCAGTGGATCGATGCGCGACCAGCCGGTCGCAAGAATCAGCGCCGCGGCGAGCACCGTGATCGCAAAACCGAGCAGGTCACCGAGCACGTGCAGCCAGGCGCTGCGCATATTGAGATTCTCGCGGCGCCCGCCGCTTAGAATCCAGAACGCGAGCGCGTTCGCGAGCAGCCCGGCGATGGCCACGGCCAGCATCGGTCGACCGAGCACGGCGCGCGGCGTCGCGAGCCGCCACAGTGCCTCGAAGGCGATCCATGCAGTGATGACGAAGAGCGCGCAACCGTTGGCGAATGCCACCAGCACCTCGAGGCGCCGGTAACCGTAGGAGCGCAGCGGATCCGCCGGGCGGCGGCCGATGCGCAGCGCCGCCCAGCTCATCGCGAGCGCCGCCGCGTCCGAAACCATGTGGCCGGCGTCGGCGAATAGCGCGAGCGATCCCGAGATCACTCCTCCTGCGATCTGCACCGCCATGAAGAGCGCGATGATCAGGAAGGCCGCGGCGACGCGGCGTTCATCCGCCACCCCTGGAACATGACCGTGGGCATGTGCGTGATCGTGGTGCCGAGCGTCGCCGTGTGCGCTGCCCTCATGCGCGTGCGCGTGCCCGTGAGGCCCCCGCGACTGGCCCGGGCGATCGTCATCTGGATGCGGACGGGCGGCCGACATGCGGGGCGATGATACGCGGCCCCTCAGGAGGGAACCATCCACGGCGTCACGTACTGCTGAATGGCGACGAGCGCACCGAGCAGCAGCGTGAGCACGATGCTGTGCTTGAAGGTAATGGCGAGCACCGCGCCTTCTTGCCCCTGCAGAGCCGTTACGGACGCACCGGTGGCGAGATTCTGGGGCGAGACCATCTTGCCCATGACGCCGCCGGCGGAATTGGTGGCCGCGAACAGCACCGGACTCAGGTGCAGCTGGTGCGCGGCCGCGACTTGCAGATTGCCGAACAGAGCGTTGCCGGAGGTGTCGCTGCCGGAGAGGAACACGGCCACCCAGCCGAGGAACGCGGACAGCAGCGGGAACAGCAGCCCCGCCGATGCGATGCCGAGCCCGAGCGTGTAGTTGAGACCAGAATAGTTCATCAGATACGCAAGGCCCACGATGAGGCCGACCGTGAGGATCGTCACTCGGCTTTGTCGCCAGGTCAGTCCGACCGCCTGCAGGAAGACCCGCGGCCTGCAGCCCATGAGCGCCGCCGCGAGGATCGCGGCACAGAGAATCGCGGTGCCGGTCGCGAACGGCTGGATATCCCAGATCGCGCCGTAGGGCGTGCCGTAGAGAGTGATGAACACCGCGTTGTGCAGGTGGGGCCAGGGAAACTTCAGCTCGAGGAGGCGCGGCAAGTGCAGGCTGGTCCACACGATGACCACCGCGCTGACGAGCAGCCATGGCAGCCACGCTTGCCAGGCCGATAGGGTTGCACCGCTCAGGGTGCCGCCGCTCGTGCCCGCAGATGTCGCCTGCGCGAGCTGGCGCGCCGGAATGGAGAACGTGGGATCGGGGGCCGGCCGCCACAGGCGCAGAAAGCCGAGCGTCAGCGCGAGTGAGCCCAGAGAGGAGAGTACATCGGTGAGCACGTAGCTCACGTAGTTGGAGACGACGAACTGCGTGATGGCAAAGCTCGCGGCGGCGACCAGCAGCAGCGGCCACAGTGCGCGGATAGAACGCCACCCTCCGTACAGGGCACAGACGTAGAAAGGCAGCAGGAATGCAATGAACGGCAGCTGTCTGCCGATCATCGCGCCCAGTGTGACGTCGGAGAGATGCGTGACCGCTCCCAGCGTCGTGATGGGCACGCCGAGGGCGCCGAAGGCGACTGGAGCGGTGTTGAAGATGAGGGTATAGGTGAGCGCCTCGCGCGGCGCGAAGCCGAGCAGCACGAGCAGCGCGCTCGTGATGGCGACCGGCGTGCCGAATCCGGAGATGCCCTCGAGCAGCGCGCCGAAGCAGAATCCCACCACGACGAGCACCACGCGCCGGTCGTCGGGCAGATGCTGCAGTACCCAGTCGCGGAAGGCGTTGAAACGACCCGACAGCACCGCGAGGTTGTAGAGGAGCAGCGCATTGACGACGATCCACATGACCGGCCAGACGGCGAACGCGACGCCGGCGGCGATGGCATTGATGGCAAGCGGTGGCGGAAAGCGCCACAGCGCCAGTGCCAGCACGATCCCTACCAGCAGACCGCCGAGGGATGCGAGCCAGGCGGGATAGCGCAGCACTCCAAGCAGCACGAGCACGGTCGCGATGGGCAGCGCCGCCATCGCAAAGGAGGCCCAGAGGTTGCCGGCGACGGGAGTTAGAAGTTGATGAAACACCGGATGCTCACCTGTTGGCGCAGCCCGCCAAGCTCGCTGAGGCGTGTACCATAGCTGAAGGCCGTGCTGCACCCCCCTGTCAACGCGTGTGACCTTGGAACGTGGTGAGAAGCGCGGGTCCGAAGCTAGCAGCGCCCAGGAGGCGCGGAGGTGTCCCATGGACTCATCCCGAGGTCGAACTATCCGCGAGCGCGCAGCGGCGCTGCCGCTGCTGCTGGCAGCCGTCGTCGCGCTCACGGCGGGAATGAGCTTGGCGCGGGCCGAAGATGCCCCCGGCGCGGCTGCCAGGACCAATCCGAACCCGGTCGCTGCGCGCTGGATGACGAAGAAAATTAACTTTGTTTATCTGGGCTTTACAGCTCATTACTCATGTGATGGCTTGTTCGACAAGGTGCGTCCGGTGCTGTTGCAGCTCGGCGCCCGCCAGCAAGATATGAGGGTCTATCAGAGGGGCTGCACTGCCCAGCTCGGCAGGCCGGATCCGTTCCCCGGTCTTGCCGGCACGTTCTCGGTGCTCGAGCCTGCGACTGCAGGCGCGGCCCCCGGTGCAAGCTCCGGTGAGGACGTGGCGGCGCACTGGCAGCACGTGCGCGTCAAGGTCGGTTATCCGGGTGTGGATACCGCCGGCCAGTGCGAGCTGATCGAGCAAATCAAGCAACACATTCTGCCGCTCTTCACGACGCAGAATGTCCAGTACCGCGCGAGCTGCATTCCACACGATCTGCAGCTGGGTACCGTCCTGGAGGCGGACGTGCTGAAGCCCGACACGAAGCCGGGCGCGCCGGCGACCGCACGGAATACGGACTAGCCCGACACCGACCAGTCCGATATCGCTACACGAGCGGCACGCCGTGGGGCAAGCGCACCACGATCGTTCCGGCAATCTTGTCGTGCCAGGCTTGGCGCTCCGGATCGAACACGATCCACAGAAAGCCGAGGCCCACGACGGCGAGCGACAGAATGCATCCGAAGGCGCGTACCACGGCGGTGCCCCAGTCGATGGGGCGGCCATCGACGCGCACCACTTTCAGATTGCAGATGACGCCTCCGATCGTGGTCTCTTTCACTTTCCACATCACCGCCCCGTAGGCGGCGAGCACCAGCAGCTCGATGCGGAAGCTGTTGTGCAACACCGTTAGTACGAAGCCGACCAGCACTGCGTCCAGCAGCAGCGCGCCCATGCGCAGCCAGAAGCCAGCCCGCGGCAAAGTGGCGGTCGCGGGTGGCACGGTCTGCGCGGAGGCGTTGGGCGTCTGCGGCCCCGCCGCGGTGGCGGCGCCGGGCTCTGTACCGGCACGACCGCCAGCGCCCACGTCGGCCTCGGCGGCCGCCGTGGCGGCTGCACCAAATGCAACGCCGCCACTCTGCGCTCGCTCGCTCGCGGACGGACTCGCAGTCGCCGCCCCTTGCGATCCATAGGCCGCTCCGGCGCTGGCGAGCGCAGGTTGCGGAGCACGTGTCGCGCGCGCCGCGCTCGCTGCGAGCACCAGCGTGTAGATCACCGCGCCGAAGCCGACCGCACCGATGAGTCCGAAAAGCATCAAGCCGAGCACGGGAAGAAGATACAGCGCGAGCACGATGACGCCTCCGACGAGCACGTGCAGGACGACATGGCTCACCGCAGCGCTGTCGAAGAGTCTGACGCAGCGACCTCCGATCCACGCAAGCATGGTGGCCCTGCCGAAAATGGCCGCGCACAGAATTCCGATCCAGAGAATCGGAATCACGATCATGCCGATCACTGTGATCAGGAGCAGCAGCAACAGCACGGGCGTGATCAGAATGGCGAGCAGCATCGCGAGCACGCAGTGCCCCGGTCGCGTCTCGAGCGTATGCACGCAACGCTTTATGCCCTCCGGAAACACGAGGGCGATGAGCACGTAGAGCGCCAGCGCGACGATTGCGACGCCCCAGGCCCAGCCGACCTGCCTGTCGAGGGCGAGTGGCCTGCCCAGAAGCAAACAGTGATGCACCCAGGCGCGCAATGGACCCGAGGCCACCAGCACCTCGGGAAATACATGCTGCACGCCGTTGTGCACGATCGCCGTCGGACTGCGCTGCACCTCGCCGAAGACGTCGACCACCTCGCCGCTCACCTCGGCCTGCGGTCCGAGCGTGACGCTGCCGAGCACCGCGACCACCGTGTTGTCGACCTTGCTGTTCACGTAGGCATCGCCGAGGACGGTGACCACGCTATCGCCCACGTGGCCGCTCACGTGCGCATCTCCGAGCACCGCGACGACCGAGTCGCCCACATCGCCTTCCGCGGTCGAGGAGCCGAACACGGAGACGACCGCGTCGGCGCTGTCGCCCTTGGCGAGATTGGAGTCGTGGCCGATCGAGACGATCGCCGCGCCATCGTGTGCGGATGGCGAGTCCGCTGCATCGGACTCCTGCGCCCCAGCGACGTGCGCCGATGCGAAGCCGAGTCCAAGCACAAAACAGCATAGCAACGCCGCACGACACAGGCGCCACTGCACTCTGCAGTTCATGGTCGGGATTCCCTCGTGATGGGTGAGCTCGCGTACAACGTGCGATAAGCGGCGGCAATCAGTGCGAACAGCAGTACGTACATGCACGCAGCGAGCACGAGCCCGCCGTACAGCCAGTCTCGCGGAACGAACCGTGTGAGCTCGCCGCCTAGGTGCGGCAGAGCTGGCGAAGCGCCGACGAGTGCATGCATGGTGGCAAAGAAATCCGCGAGCGCGGCACTCAGACGTTGCGCCGAGCGTAGGTTCGAGAGCATTCCGAGCAGGGAATGAGCGAGTGCCACCGCGCCGAGGCAGGAGGCCACGAAGCCCAGGCGGGCGGCCAATGGCCAGTGCGAAAGCCTGGTGCGATACCAGGGCACAGCGGCGCGGCTCTCGATCACGCCCAGAACGCGGGCTTGCAGTGAGGCTGGCGCGCGGCGCAGTGGCTGCTCGCGCAGCGCGCGGTGCACGAGGCGCTCCAGCTCGGCTTCCCGGCTTGTCGACGGTGTGCTCATGAGCGATCAACGCTCGCGCTCAAATCGGCGCGGCTGTCGGCGAGCAGCTGCGCGAGCGCATGGCGCCCGCGCAGGATGTCGGTCTTTACCTTGGCGAGCGAGACTCCCAGCCGCGCCGCGATCTCCTGGTAGGGCATCTCCTCATAGTGAAACAGGACGAGAGGAGTGCGCTGCTGCTCGGGCAGGCGGTCCAGTGCTTGCCTGACGAGCTCGCGGCGCTCGGCGGCATTGGTCTCGGCAAACAGCGTGTCGAGCGTGGCAACGGCGGGCTCGGTCGTCTCGGGTGTCTCGCCCTCCGGGTCATCGCGAGCGAGCTCCGAGAAGAAGCGCCAGCGCCTGCGATAGCGGGTGAGATGATTGAGGGTCAGATTGGTGGTGACGGTCTTGAGCCAGCCGCCGGCGCTGGGGCTCGCGCGCAGGCGCTCGAAGTTCTCGTAGGCGCGCAGGAACACCTCCTGCGCGATGTCCTGCGCCTGCGCGTCGTTCGCCGTCAGACGCGCGGCGGTGGAGAAGACCATATCCTGATAGGCGCGCATGAACGCTGTGAATTCGCCGGGGTCGATCCGCCTCGAGCTTGCTGGATGCACTGGGATGTCATCGGTTTGTGCCCAGAACACCGCCGGCGCGCAAAAGTTGCAACCGCCCGTCCGAGCGCGGCCATGGTACGCCGGGAGGCCGCCGGACGCCGCCGCGAGCGCTGCGCCACGCGCTATTTGAGTCCCGCGAGCTCCGTGGCCAGCAGCAGCGCCATCGCACCCCCGCGCGGGTCCGGCCCGAGAATTGCAGCCCGGTCGAGATAGTCCTGGAGCGAGCTCATGCCCGCCGTCGATTCGCAAACATCGACGAGATGACCCTCGGGCCCCGTGCGCGCAAGGATCCCGCGCCACGCCCGCTCGACGGCCGGCCGGTAGTCCCGTCGCGGCAGCCAGCCCTGCTCGGTGCCGCGCAGCATCGCCCAGGCGATCATCGCCGTGGCCGAGTATTCCCCATAGCTGCCGGGATGATCGATGACGTTAGGCCACATGCCGTCCTCGTTCTGAAAGCGCAGCAGCACGGCCATCAGACTCTGATACTGGTGCAGGAGCCAGCCGTACTGAGGATGATCATGCGGAAACTCGCCGAGCGCCCAGGCGAGGCCGAGGGCCGGAAACGCATTGCCGCGGCCCCAGGCGGCATCGGTCTCAGGCTGATGGCGGTAGAGACCGTCGGGTCGCAGCACGAGTCTTTGCATGAACGCGACGTGCCGCGCCGCCATATCGAAGTAGCGGCGCTCACCGGTGAGCGCGCCGGCGTCGGCCAGGATCGCCGTGCCCATGAACAGTGAGTCGCTGAATTGCCCGTTGTACGGCATCGCCTCTTTAAGACTGCCGTCCGCCTCGAAGCCGAGCCCGGCGGCCGCCACGACGCGCGCCTTTGCGCGCGGATCGCCGGTGCGGCGCGCGAGCGCTGTAAATAACGTGTGCCCCGCGATGCTCAGCGCGTTGGGATGCGCGAGACTGTCGCGCGTGCCGTTCAAATACGGCTCCGCCAGCCGCTTCACTTCCGCTACATCGCCGAGACGCAGCTGGGCGATCAGCGCGATCGCGTTGATGTAGATCGGCGCAGTGAAGTCGTGACCGTAGTAAACGGCGAGCTCGCGCGCGAGCTGAAGCGGTGAGCGCGATTGACGCCGCAGAATCTCGCGGTGGGCTTCCGATGGAACAAGGTCGGCCGCGCCGAGGTGCGCGATCGTGGCGGGCTCGATCCCGACGCGCGCGGGGATGCGACCGACCTCCGCCACCGGCTGCTGCGACAGGGCCGCGGCGAGCCCGGCGTCCTGGGAACTGCCGATGAGCACCAGATCCGGTGCGTGAATGCCGATCCAGCGCCACAGCGCGTGCGCTTCGGGATGCTCGCGATAGGCGATGCCCGTGGGCGGAAACTGCAGCGCCGCTGCATCGGGATTGGCAAGTGGAATCACGAGGAGATTGAACGGCCGCTCGCGGGGCGGTCTCGATTGCAGCTGCTCGAGCGCGGCGCGTGCGGCTGCGACGCTCGCATCGGCGCCGCTCAAACCGCCGATGACGAGCACGGTGGGTGCGGAGACGCTACGGCCCTCGAGGCGCATGCCCTCGATGCGCGCACCGTGGCTCGACAGACCGATGTCGAGATGCTCCGCCGGGTGGGCCAGTTGCGCGAGCGCCAGGCTGCCCGCGAGCCAGGCACCCGCCCACCAGCTGCCGCCACGCCGCCGCACTACGGGCCGAGATATCTGGCGCGGTCCGAGCGCCCGTCCTGCCAATCGCTCCAGCCCGAGTTCATCCCGTACGGAACACGCTCCATGATTGCCTGGATCTGATGGATCTGCGCATGCTCGATGCGAAATACCTCGGCGATCTCCCAGGTCCAGGGCTGGCGGGGCCCCGCGGTGACGGTGCGGCCGTCTGGAATCTGGAACGTCCGTGTATCACCCGCCGCATGATCGAAGAAGGCGAAGGTGAACACCAGGCCGCGCTCCGGATCGGCGGCGACGTAGCGGCGATCGCGGATCCGCGTCACGAAGTGCAGCAGCCCTGATTGGAACTGCTCCTTGCAGCTCCACTGGGCCGAATAGTTGCTCGCCGTCCTGGGATCCGGACGCGTCTGGCCGGGAGGCGTCGGCACGTTGGTCGTGAACGTGCCGTTCTCGATGCGGTTGCAGTCGTCCGTGAACGGATAGTTGCCCTTGCCGTCGTTCTGCTGCATGCCCGAGAAGTACATGTTGGCCACGCGCACGAGAGCGGCGCGCGACATGCGCTCGGCCTCAGGAATCGGCTGCGTCCACAGATAGCCGATCTTCTCGAAGCCCAGGGCGGACTTGTCGCTGCGCTGGACGAGAGTCTCGATCTCTGCGATGCGTCGCTGCTCGATCCGCAGGTGCAGGGCCAGCATCGCGGGTGTGTCCGCCTCGCGGATCGAGCCCAGAAATGCCACGCGTCCGGCTGCCACATCGGTCACGAACGTGCGATAGCTGCCGACGCCACTCAGCGTGCGCCACAGGCCCTCTCCAAGCTCGAGCTGCTGGCCGTTCTCGGTGAACTTGACCGTGCGCGTGAGGGGCAGTGTGTGTGGATCATGCGCGACGACGGCCTGCAGATACTGATCGACGAAGCCCTCCAGGCAGGCGCGATCGCATGCGGGCGCCGCCGCACGTGCTGGCAAACCTGTGGCCAGCGCCGCCAGCGTTGTGAGCGCTACGAGCGCGACGCGCGCGATGCCTGCACGATGCTCAGTGCGCCTGGGGCACATTGATCGGCCCGCCGTGCGCACGCGTGGGATCCCCGAGGACCTTGCCGTCGGGAAGCGTGGCGGAGATGAACAGGCCGCCATGGGTGCCGTCACGCAGCGGATTGATCAGGACGGTGACCTTGTCACCCGCCTGGATGATGTTCCTGCGCCAGCCCTGGCGCTTCAAATTGTTTGGACTGTTCAGCTCGACCTTCCACAGCTCCATGCCGCCGGATGAGCTCGGCACGTCGATGTCGATCCAGGCGTGCGGATTGGTCCACTGGAAGTCGCGCACCGTGCCCTTCAGTGGCAGTTGCTTCGACTGGTCGAACATCGCGAAGGAGTGATGGGCGAAGGCTGCACAGGCAAAGCCGAGCCCTGCGGCAGCAAGACATCCGGCCAGTCCGATTCTCATGCGTATGGCCTCCGGCCCAGTCGCGACATGCGTCATGTACGGCCTTCGTGGTGACATGTCAAGAACCGGGGCCCACGCCGCCAACGACGCCTGGTACGCAATTGGTCTTATACTGCCACGCAGCGTGCGTCGCGTGCGCCGACGGCGCGCAAACCGAGGAGCAACGATGATTCTGCGACACTCAGTGGCCGCGCTCGCTGTGGGCGCGGTGTGCGTGGCCCACGCCGCGGGCGGCTACGCGGCGGATGGCGCCAGCGCGCCGGGCGCCGCCTTTCCCAAGGGACATTACGCGGCACTCAATGCCCTGCCGGATTGGGGCGGCGTGTGGACGCTGAACTTCCCGACACCGGGCGCGAAGCGCGAGCGGCCCGAGCTCAAGGGCCAGTACCTCAAGGACTATCAGGCATGGCAGCGCGCGGTGGCTACGAAGCACGGTGAGGTGGCACGCAACGGCTCTTATTGCCGCCCGCCCGGCATGCCGGGAATCATGGGTGTGCCTCAGTACCCGATCGAGTTTCTGTTCACGCCAGGACGCGTGACCATTCATCACGAAGCGTGGATGCAGTGGCGCAGCATCTACACCGACGGCCGCAAGCATCCGGATGACCTGGATCCCACTTTCTCCGGTCACTCGGTCGGGCACTGGGACGGTGACACCCTGGTGGTGGACACGGTCGGCGTCAAGACCATCACCGAGCTCAGCATGGGCATGAAGCACAGCGACAAGCTGCATCTCATCGAGCGCATCCACCTCGTCAAGGGCGATGCCGATACGCTCGTGGACGAGCTCACCGCCGAGGACCCGGTGGCGCTCGCGCAGCCCTGGCACACGACGTTCACCTTCAAGCGCTCGCGCGACCAGGATCTGCTCGAGTTCGTGTGCGCCGAGAACGATCGCAACCCGGTCGACGACTCCGGGCACACCGGCTTCGAATGACGCAGGCGGCTGCGCTCGTCCGGTACATCGGGTGCGGGGCCCTCGCGCTGCTGGGCGCCGTGGCGCACGCCGCGTCCGATGGCGCTCGCAAGGCTCAGGGCGGCGCGCTGCCGATCGGCCGCGCGCCCGCCTTCACGACTCGGCAGCTCACGGCGTTACCCACGGATGCGTGGATCACCAACGGCGGCAGCCTCTTCAATCAACGCTATTCGCCGCTGACGCTGCTCAATCGCAGCAACGTCGCCGGACTCAAGGCACTGTGGCGCACGGGCATGGGCTCGGGCGCCAATCCCGGCAACTCGGGTCAAACGCAGATCCTCGAGTATCAGGCAACGCTCTTCGTCTCAAACGGCGCCGATGACGTCTTCGCCCTCGACGTGGACAGCGGCAAGATTCTCTGGAGCTACCACGGCAATCCCGATCCCAAGAGCGGCAATCCGATCGGTCGCTCCAATCGCGGCGTGGCGCTCGGCGATGGCAGGGTCTATCTCGGGCAGCTCGATGCCAGGATCGTGGCCCTCGATCAGCGCACCGGCAAGGTGCTCTGGTCGGTGCAGGGAGAGCCGTGGCAGAACGGCTTCAGCATTACCGCGGCGCCCCTTTACTACGATGGTCTGGTCATCATCGGCTTCAGCGGCGGTGAGCTGGGGATTCGCGGCCGTGTGAAAGCCTACGACGCCCGGAGTGGTGCGCTGCGCTGGACGTTCTACACCGTGCCGGGTCCGGGCGAGCCGGGCCACGAGAGCTGGCCGCAGGACGGCGACGCGTGGGAGCGCGGCGGGGCGGCGGTGTGGCAGACGCCGGCGGTGGATCCGCAGCTCGGTCTGCTCTATTTCTCGACCGGCAATCCTGGGCCGAATCTCTACGGCTCGGTGCGACCGGGAAACAACTTGTTCACCGTTTCGATCGTCGCCATCGACGCGCACACCGGCAAGTACCGCTGGCACTTCCAGCAGGTGCATCACGATATCTGGGACTACGACTCGCCAAATCCGGTCGTGCTGTTCGATGCCTCCGTCGGCGGGCGCATGCGCAAGGGTCTGGTCGAGGTGTCGAAGACCGGCTGGGCCTACATTCTCGATCGCGAGACCGGCGCGCCGCTGCTCGGTATCGAGGAGCGCGCGGTGCCACAGGAGCCGCGCCAGGCGACGGCACCCACACAGCCCTATCCGCTCGGCGATGCAATCGTGCCGCAGCAGATCGACATCGTTCCAGAAGGTGCGCCGCTCGTCGATGAGACGGGTGAGATCCCAAACCACGGCCGTATCTTCACGCCCTACTGGACGCAGGAGATCATGGTGAAGCCGGCGACGATGGGCGGCGCCAATTGGCCCCCGAGCTCCTACGACCCGCACAGCCATCTGCTGTATGTGTGCGCGACGGATCGCATCAGCACTTTCATCGCGCGCGAGCACCTCGAGACGCCGGGGCCGAACAAGGTCTACATGGGCGGCACCTTCGGCCAGGCGCAGGCGAACGATGCCGGCATATTCGCAGCGCTCGACGTGACCACCAACCGGCTCGCGTGGCGCCAGCAATGGCGCGAGATATGCTACAGCGGCTCGATCGTCACGGCCGGCGGCTTGCTGTTCGTCGGCCGCAGCGACGGCCGAATCATGGCTCTCGACAGTGCCAACGGCGCCAAGCTCTGGGAGTTCACGACCGATGCCGGAGTGAACACCACCGCAACCACCTTCGAGCACGATGGTAAGCAGTACGTCGTGGTGCACGCGGGCGGCGGCGTGTTTGCCAATGGCAAGCGCGGTGATGGCATCTGGATGTTCTCACTCGACGGCAAGATTCCTTCGCTCGCGGCCGCGGCCGGCCGCACACCTGCGGCCGGAGGGATCATGGCGGCTGCATTCGGGCGCGGGCCCGCGGCAGCGCCGGCGCCGCCCATGCCCACGCGGGCCGCCAACGTCTCGAACGGAGCGCAGATCTATCGTTCCGCGTGCGTGCCCTGTCACGGGGAGAGCGCTCGCGGCGGCCAGGGCGGCGGGCCGGCCCTCGTCAACGGACTTAGCCGCCAGACGATTCTTGCGGTGTCGAGCGCCGGTCACAACAACATGCCGGCGTTCGCATCGATCTACTCGGCTGACGAGCTCAACGATGTGACGAGCTACATTCTCGAGGTGCTCGCCAAGCAGCAGTGAGCGCAGTCGGCGCGCTCAGTGGCGTGAGGCGAGCTGCAGCACGTAGCCGGCGACATCCTGAAGCTGATCCGGGGAGAGTGCCGAGCCGAAGGGCGGCATGTCGTTGCGGCCACGTGCAACCACGTTCTCGATCGCCTCGCGCGTGAGCACATGAGTGAGCTTTGCACCGCCGTGCGAGCCACCTTGTCCCGTCGGTCCATGGCACACGACGCAACTGGTCGTGTAGATCTGCTCGCCCTGCGCAAGATCTGCGGGGCGGGCGGGCGCCGGGGCCGCGGCCGTCGTGCCCGCTTGCGTTTTCGCAGCGCCAGCGGCAGGTGCGCCCGGCGGTAGCCGCTGAGGCCCAGGATCGGCCGAGCCGCGTGGCAGCGAGCCGAGCGTCCCATCGAGCGAGAACAGCCACATGCCATCGCTGCGCTTGCTGCCCGCGAGCGGTGTGCCACCCGCGAGCACGAGCACGTACTCCTTGCCGTTGCGCTCGAAGACGCTCGGCGGTGCATTCACGCCGCCATCGGTCTGGAATTCCCACAGCTTGCGGCCGTTCGAGCTGTCGAGCGCCGTCAGACGTCCGTCGTTGCGACCAACGAAGACGAGCCCTCCGGCGGTCACCACCGAGCCGCTGTAGCAGCTGTCCACCCACTGCTGGCGCCACACCAGGCGGTTCGTGGTCACGTCGAGCGCTGCGAAGACTCCGCGGCGCGGGGCCGCAAAGCGCTGTACGACACTGCCGGAGTAGAGCGCTCCCGGCTCGACCGGATATTTGGGATCGCCACCGACTGCCCCCCAGAGGGAATCGGTCGCGCAGATGTACATGGTGTGCCGCTCGGGATCGTAGGAGCTCGGCGGCCAATTCACCGCGGCGAGCGGCTTCCACACGGCTGGGTGCTGGGTAAAGGGTGTGAAGATGCGGCCCTCGTTGATGAGCTCGAAACCCTCCGGTGCCATGTCGATCGATTGCGGCACCAATGCATCGCCGATCGGGAACGGCTGTGTTGCCGAGGTGTGCTGCAATGGCTCCTGCATCACCGGATGCTCCTCGATGCCGATGAGCGGCTTGCCGGTGATGCGATCGAGGATGTAGACCCAGCCGGTCTTGGCAGCTTCAGCAATGCCTTTGCGCAGCTGTCCCCCGTACGGCGCATCGAACAGGATGACGGGATTGGGCGAATCGTAGTCCCACAGATCGTGATGCACCTGCTGGAAGTGCCAGCGGTACTTGCCGGTCTTGGCTTCGATGGCGAGCATGGAGACGCTGAACAAGTTGTCTCCTTGCCTGATATTGCCGTTGAGCACGGGGCCGGGATTGGCGGTGGAGAAATAGAGCAGACCGAGCTGCGGATCCACCGCCGGTGTTTGCCAGATCGCTGCGCCACCGTGCTTCCAGACGTCGCTATTCGCCGGCCAGGTATCGTGTCCGAGCGCGCCGGGGCCTGGCACCGTGTAGAACGTCCAGCGCAGCTTACCGCTACGGGCGTCATAGGCCTTTATGCGGCCCCGTGTGCCCATGTCGCTGCCGGCGAAGCCGGTGATCACCATGCCGTCGTAGTAGAGCGGGGCATTCGCGATGACGTAGCCGAGCTTGGGATCCTCGGCTTGAATCGACCATACGACCTTCCCGCTGTGCTGATCGAGCGCGATGAGGCGCGCGTCGAGCTCGCCGACGTATACCTTTCCCGCGCCGATCGCGACGCCGCGGCCGGGCCACGCGCAGCACGGGCGGGCGACCTTCGGGTCCACGTCGGCCTTGAATTCCCACAGCACCTTGCCGGTCGCGAAGTCCACCGCGAAGACATCGCCTTCGCCCGTCGCGATGTAGATGGCGTCGCCATAAACGATGGGCTGCGCCTGATTGCCGCTGCGCGGGCTGAGCCCCGAGCCATTGAGCGAGGCGCGCCAGCGTGCCTTGAGCTGCGCCACGTTGCCGCGGTTGATCGACGCGAGGGGCGAGTAGCGCTGATTGGAGAGGCTGCCGCCGTTCGTGATCCAGTCAGCGCGCGGATACGCCGCCAGCTGTGCGGCGCTGAAGGCGGGAATCGCAGGTGCGGCGGTGCGCGCGTGAGCGCGTGCCGCAGCCGCCAAGCTCCACGCGAGCAAGCTCACCGCCAGCAGATTCACCGCCAGGGCGCGTGCTCTCGTTGATACGTCAACCACGATCGCTTCCGATACTCTGTTGTGAAAATCCCACGTCGAGCGACATGAGCGGTGCTCGACGGGCACAGACTCTAACAAAAGTGAGCATCGGTCTCACCGCCCGCTGTCCTGCATGACGCGCGACACGTCGCGCGGCGCATGCTGGCGATGCTTTCCTTGAGTTATCATCGGCACCCGGTTGCAGCCGGCTCGCTCACGGTCGTCTTCAGGAGCACCTACATGGCAGTCGACTTTCGCGGTCATCCGCTCTTTCCGCCGGGGTTCAACAGTCCCACGCGATTCGAGGCCGATGTTTTCGACTGCGAAGTCTGGGGCACCGTCCCCGGGGACATCCAGGGCAACTTCTACCGCATGCAATGCGACTTCGAGTACCGGCCGCCGATGAACGAGTGGATGACGGGTTTCAACGGCGACGGTCATATCAGCCGGCTGCGTTTCGCCAACGGCTCGGTGGACTACAAGGGCCGCTACGTGAAGACCGCACGCATCATGGCGGAACGGCACGCGCGGCGGCGCCTCTTCGGTGTGTATCGCAACCGTTTCACGGACGATCCGAGCGTCGCCAACATCAACCGCTCCGCGGCCAACACGCACATGTACTGGCACGGCGGCAAGCTCTTCACGCTGAAGGAAGATTCGCTTCCCTACTACGTGGATGCGCAGACGCTCGAGACGCTCGGTGACTGGGACTTCGAAGGCAAGTGGACCGCGAAGACCATGTCGGCCCACCCCAAGATCGATCCGACCACAGGCGAGATGGTCGCCTACGGCTACGAGGCCAAGGGTGACCTCACCAAGGACATCGCGGTCTACATCATCAATCCGTCGGGCAAGGTGGTGCGCGAGTGGTGGCTCACCTCGCCCTATCTCGGAATCATTCACGACATCGCCATCACGCAGAAGCACATCATCATTCCCGTCATTGCACGTACCACGAGCCTGGAGCGGCTGCAGAAGGGCGAGCCCATGTGGGAGTGGGACGGCACGCTGCCCACCATGGTCGGCATCCTGCCGCGCGACGGAGAGGCGAAGGATGTGCGCTGGTACAAGGGCCCGGCGCGCAACACGCTGCACTTCCTCAATGCCACCGATCGCGGCAGCAAGATCACCATGGAGCTGCCGACCTCGAGCGGTGAGCGCGATCCTTCGCAGATCCGGCGCTGGACCTTCGATCTCAAGTCTAAGCAGGACTCTTTCCTGGAGGAGCTGGTCTCGACCACTCCGGGGATCCTGCCGCGCATGGACGATCGTTTCCTGTCGCTCGAGTATCGCTACGCATTCTTGAGCAGTCGCGATCCGAGCATCTCCCCGGATACGACGCGTGCACCCGCAATGGCCCATCTGGGTCGCTTCGCCTCGAACGTCCTGCAACGGCTGGACGTGCGCACAGGTGAGATCAAACAGTGCGCCGTCGAGCCCGTGGTGAGCCTGCAGGAGGCGATGTTCGTGCCGCGTGCCAATGCAAAAGGGGAGGGGGACGGTTACGTCATGTGCGTCGGCAGCAACTTCGAATCCATGACCTCGGACCTATTCATCGCGGATGCGCAGCGGCTCGAGCAGGGCGTGCTCGCGACCATCAAGCTGCCCTTCCGCCTGAGGAGCGGCACGCATACCAACTGGTACCCGCAATCGGTGCTGCCGGCCGTGAAGGATCAGTACACGTGAACACCCAGCTGCCCTCTGAGGTGCTCCCGGAGACTCTCAGCGTCGAGCGGCGCGTATTCCTCGGCACCGCGGCGCTTGCGGCGGGCGCGGCGCTCGCGGGTGCATTGGCTCCTGGATTGTGGGTTACACCGCGGCCGGCACCGGTATCCGCGGACACAGCGTTCCCGCCAGCGCCGCCGGCTGCCGATGACTCCTGGCACGTCGACGACATGTGGGGACATCGTCCGCGCTATGCGCACCCGGTTCCCTACCTGCACGCCCAATCACAGCTCGCGATGCTCGGTCCGGTCGATCCGGTCGATCGCGCGCTCGTCGTCTGAGAGCTTGCCACTTGCCGTAGCGCGAGGGGGATTCATGCAACGCGGACTCATCGCCGGCGCGGCACTGCTCGCCGCGTGCGCGGTGCTGCCGGGCGCCACCAGCGCCGCGGCGGATGCGGTGGCGAGCCCCGCCGCACAAGTGCAGGCGCGCCTCGATCGGCTGGAGGCCGAGATCCGGGCGGCCGAGGACATCCAGGCGATCAAGAAGCTGCAGCGCGCTTACGGCTACTACGTCGACAAGGGCCTGTGGGAGGACGTGGCTGCGCTCTTCACAGAGGATGCGGTCGCGAACTATCCCGCCGGCGTGTTCATCGGCCTCCCGAGCATCCGTCAGCACCTATACATGAACGTCGGTGGCCACGCGATGGGTGACCTGGGTCTCGGTGACGGGCGACTCTACAACCACATGAACATCCAGCCGGTCGTTCATCTGGATGCCGGCGGCAAGACGGCCCGCGGCCGCTGGCGTGCGTTCGCGATGTTCGGCAACTTCGGCGGCGCGGCCGTGTGGGCCGAGGGTGTCTACGAGATGGTCTACGCCAAGCAGAACGGCGTCTGGAAAATCCACAAGCTCGATTACTACTCGGGATTCGGCGCTCCCTATCAGACGGGCTGGGTCGGCCCGCAGCCCGCGGCCGCAAACGGTCCAGCCGCGGCGGCACGCGTACCCTCGGGGTCCTTTGCGCGCCGCAAGCTCGCGCATCCTGCCGACCGCGCTCGCGACATGGAGTGCGACGGCTTCCCGAAGGCGTGCATCGCGCCGTTTCACTACGGCAATCCGGGAAATACCCCGTCTGCGGCTGTGTGGACGGTCGCAGACACCGAGCTGGCCGCCGTGCGCTCCGCGGCTCACCGCAACGGCGATGTGCGCCAGCGCGCCGCCATCCTGGAGCACCGCGCGATGCTGCTGCAGGACGCGCAGCAAATCGAGAACCTGCAGCGGATCTACGGCTACTACCTGGATCGCGCGCAGTGGGACCAGGTCGCCGATCTGTTCGCCGACGATGGCTCGATCGAGATGGGATTGCGTGGCGTGTATGTCGGCAAGCGTCACATCCGGCAATTTCTCGATCTGCTCGGCCATGAAGGTCTGCGCTACGGATGGCTGAATGACCACATCCAGCTGCAGCCGATCGCCGACGTGGCGCCTGATGGTCGCACGGCACGCCTGCGCAGTCGCGAGCTCGCGATGACGGGGGTCTACGGGGAGCACGGCACTTGGGGCGAGGGCACTTACGAGAACAGCTTCGTGAAGCAAGGCGGGGTTTGGAAGTTCCAGTCATTGCATTTCTATCCGACGTTCATCACGGACTACGACCAAGGCTGGGCCAAGGATGCTCAGCCCGCACCCGGCACGAGCAGCTCGCTGCCTCCCGATCGGCCGCCGACGCAGAACTACGCGATCTACCCGAAGGCCTTCGTGCCACCATTCCACTACCGCAATCCGGTGACCGGTGAGCCCGTGCATTACCCGCCCGTCGGTGCGCCGAGCACCGCGGCCGCGGCGGCCACGCTGATGCCTGCCGGCTCGCACTGGACGCCGCCCCGCACGCGCGATGTGGAAGCCGCGATCGCGACGGCGACGCGCACCGTCGAGCGCGTCAGGGATTACGACGAGCTGGAAAATCTCGAGAGCGCTTACGGCTATTACCTGGACAAGGATCTGTGGACCGACTTGGCGAATTTGTTTGCCGAGGATGGCTCGATGGAGCTTGCGCAGCGCGGGGTCTACGTGGGACGCGATCACATACGCGAGTTCCTGTTGAAAGGTCTCGGACGCGGCCACGAGGGCCCCGTGGCCGGGATGCTCGGCAATCACATGCAGCTGCAGCCGGTGATCGATATCGCGGCCGACGGGCGCACTGCGAACATCCGCATCCGGCTATTCCAGCAGATGTCACTCGGCGGGCGCGCCTCGCTCGGCGCCGCGATCTATGAGAACACGGCCGTGAAGCAGGACGGCGTCTGGAGGTTGAAGGTCGATCATGCCTACAACACGCTCGCCGCGAGCTACGAGGGCGGATGGGTGCATGCCGCCCATACTCAGCTGCCCGGAGAGAGCAAGGAGGTTCCGCCCGATGCGCCACCGACTGCGACGTTTCAGATGTTCCCGGTCGTGTACGACATCCCGTTTCACTACGCGAACCCCGTGAGCGGGCGCACTGCAGTGCCGCCGAGCCCGCCGGGCATGTCTGCGGAGATCGCCGCGGCGCTGCGCGAGATCGGGCCGAAGATCGACGGTCCACGTACGACCGCGCTCTACGCGCCGCTCTTTCCTCAGGAGCCCTATACCGGGGTCAGCGTCACGCGCGACCTGCACTACGGGCCGCACGAGCGCAACGTGCTCGATGTGTTCACCTCAGGGCGCAAGGCGGAGGGTGAGCCGGTCCTCGTCTTCGTGCACGGCGGCGGCTTCAGTCGCGGCGCCAAGCACACACCCGGATCACCCTTCTACGACAACATCGGGCTGTGGGCTGCCGCCCACGGCCTCGTCGGCGTCACGATCAACTATCGGCTCGCGCCCGAGTTTCAGTTTCCCTCGGGAGTGGAGGACCTGACCGCGCTCGTTCAATGGCTGCAAGCTCACGTAAGCGAGTACGGTGGTGATCCGCGGAGCATCTTTCTGTGGGGCCACTCGGCGGGCGCCGCGCACGTTGCGGACTACGTCGCGCACCTTGCCACGAGCGGCGCCAAGCCGGTGATTGCCGGCGCCATTC
This sequence comes from Steroidobacteraceae bacterium, assembly GCA_035501955.1. GTDB lineage: Bacteria > Pseudomonadota > Gammaproteobacteria > Steroidobacterales > Steroidobacteraceae > JASHUC01. The sequence goes on along the minus strand of DATJVD010000021.1, from coordinate 71,317 downwards.
TCACCTCGGGCTTCTACGATCTCGGCCACGAGGTGTCCGTGTGGAAGGCGTATTACGGCGATGACGTGTCGAAGTACGCGCAGCGATCCTCGCTGCACGGGCTGTTGCAGACGGCGACGCCACTGCTGGTCAACGATGCGGAGCTCGATCCCGAGATGATGCGTACGCAGACCGACGAGCTGGTGAAGGCGCGTGCGCAGGCCGGCAAGCCCGTGCAATATCTCGAGCTCCCCAACCACTCGCACTTGTCGGAGACCTACGCCGTCGGCACGCAAGACGAGTCACTCTCGGCGCCGGTGCTGCAGTTCGTGCGCACCACCGCCGCAGCTGCACGCTGAGCTGCGTGCGTAGCTAAGGCGCGGGTCCCTTGTCGGTCTCCAGCGCCTTGCCGTCCAACTTGTAGACGACACCCTGCTTCATCACGAAGCTCACCTGCTTCATGAGGCTGATGTCGTCGAGAGGATTGCCCGTCACGGCGATGATGTCGGCGAACTTGCCGCGGCTGATGCTGCCCAGATCCTTGTCGTGCTTGAGCAGCTCGGCCGCGTGGGTGGTCGCAGCCTGCAGCGCAAATAGGGGCGGCATGCCTGCCTGCACCATGAGCTCGAGCTCATGCGCATTCTGGCCGTGCGGGTACACGGCGGCATCGGTGCCGAAGGCGATCTTCACGCCCGCCTTGTAAGCGCGACCGGCCGTCGCGAGGATCTGCGAGCCGATCGACGCGGCCTTCGCCGCGACCTGCGGCGGGTAGTAGCCGGGCACCTTGGCTTTCTCGGCCACGAACTGCCCGGCGATGATGGTCGGCACGTACCAGGTGCCATGCTCCTTCATGAGCTTCATGTCCTCGTCGTTCATGAAGGTGCCATGCTCGATCGAGTCGACGCCGCCGATGACGGCGCGCCGTATGGCTTCCGCGCCATGCGCATGCGCGGCGACCGTGAAGCCATAGTCGTGCGCGGTCGCAACGACCGCCTGAATCTCCTCCAGAGTGAGCTGCGGATTGTCGCCGCTGCTGCTCTCATCGAGCACACCGCCCGAGGGCATGATCTTGATGAGGTCATCGCCGAGCTTGTAGTGCTCGCGCACAGCTTTGCGCGCATCGTCAGCGCTATTGATGATTCCCTGCATGACACCCGGATCGCCCGCGAGATCCTGACGATAGCCGTTGGTCGGATCGGCGTGGCCTCCGGTCGAGCCCATGGCCTGGCCCGCCGTGAAGATGCGCGGCCCGACGAGCAGTCCCGAATTGATGGCGTTGCGTAGCGCGACCGACTCGTTGTGCTCATCGCCCACGTTGCGCACGGTGGTGAATCCGGCGAGCAGCGTCCGTCGTGCGTACACCGTGGAGCGCACGGCGTAATCGGCCAGGTTCCAATGGAACTGATCCACGTACCGGGTAGGACTGGTCTGCGAGGTGAGATGCGTATGAGCGTCGATAAGCCCCGGCAGGCATGTGAGCCCCGTGAGATCGATCTCGGTCGCCCCGGTTGGCGTCTGCCGTCCCGACTCCACGTCGCTTACGCGACCGTTCTCGACGATCACCGTGCTCGCGGCGAGCATGCGTCCCGCGGCGGTGTCGAGCAGGTGGCCGCAGTGCACGGCGATCGCGGGCTCGGCCGCTCCCGCGAGTGTCACGCCACAGCCCAGAAGCAGAGGAATGAAGGTTCGCATGGATCGCTCCGCAGCCTGGACGGGAGCGGCATGTTAGCCGAAGCGGGCGGCGCGTAGAATCATCACTGGCACGCCCTTGGAGCTGCGGCGCGGAGTTGCGGCGGAGCTGCGGCGCGTGCTGCGAGGAGTGCCGGCCTTTGAACGATATCGCCGTGTTTGGCGGCAGCGCCCATCCCGATCTGGCGCGCGAGATCTGTGCGCATCTCGGCGTTCCGCTGCAGCCGGCCGTTCTGCAGCGCTTCGCGAACGACTGTCTCGAGGTGCAGCTGCGCGCGAATTGCCGCGAGCGTGATGTGTTTCTGATCCAGCCGCTGGGGCCGCCCGTCCAGGAGCATCTGCTCGAGCTGCTGTTCATGCTCGATGCGGCGCGCGGCGCCTCGGCGGCCCGCACCACGGCGGTGATTCCCTTCTATGCGTATGCGCGCTCGGACAAGAAGAATGCGCCACGAATCTCCATCGGCGCCCGGCTGGTCGCGGATCTGCTCGTCACGGCCGGTGCCGATCGCGTCCTGACGATGACCTTGCACTCGCCGCAGGTGCATGGCTTCTTCAGCGTGCCCGTCGATCACCTGCACGCGCGGCGCGAGCTCGCGCAGCACTTCCGCGGGAGTGATCTCACGAACGTCGTCGTCGTGGCGCCCGATCTCGGCTACGCCAAGGAGGCTGCGGCATTTGCGCGCATGCTCGGGGTCCCCATGGCCGCGGGCGCCAAGCAGAGAATCAACGATGAGCGCGTCTCGATCAGCTCCGTGATCGGCGAGGTGGCGCACCGCGACGCCATCATCATCGACGATGAGATCGCCAAGGGGACGACCGTCTTCGAGCTGATGGCGCGTCTGCGTGAGCGGCAGGCGCGCTCCTTCAGAGTCGCGTGCACGCACGGGGTGTTTGCGGGGGACGTCCTGCAGCGCCTGCAGCAGACGGCCGACGTGCTCGAGGTGGTGTGCACGAATACGGTACCGATCGCGGCCGCGAAGCGCACCCCGAAGCTGACCGTGCTCTCGATCGCGGCGGCCCTCGCCGAGGCCATGCGGCGCATCCACGAAGGCGAGTCGGTCAGCGCGCTCTTCGAGTCGCCCTAGTCGGCGCGCTCCGAGGCGCCACGCACCTCGAGGCGGAAATCCGGCTTCTCCACCACGAACTCCGCGGCGCGACCCGGCTCAATGAGGCTGCGCAGCAGCTTGAGCAGCGGCCGCGTGTCCGGGTTGTAATGGCGCGCGAACGCGGGCGCGGCGAGCATCGCGTCCACCTGCTCCGCAGGCATCACGGCGCGCAGCAGAAACTCCTCATCGGAGAGCGCGGGGCTGAATCTGCGGCGCAGCTCGGCAAGCGTCGGCGGCGGCGGCTCGGCGAGCAGCTCGCGCGCTCGCGGTCGATCGAGGATGCGCTGCTGCACCTCCGGATCCACCGGTGAGGTCGGTCTGCCGAAGCGCCCGATGACGTAGCGGATCACCTGATCGGGCACCGTGGCGTAGCGCTCCGCGCCGATGACGTTGTAGAGCGCCTGCGTGCAGACGATCTGCGGAAAGGGCGTCACCATGATCGGATAACCGAGCTCGGCGCGTACGCGAATGGTCTCCTCGATCACGGCCGGCAAGCGGTCCGCGAGCTTGAGCTCCTCGAGCTGACGCTTCGTGGTGGTGATCGCACCGCCCGGCAGCTGGTGACGCAGGAAAGCCGCGTCGTACTCCTGCGGCGCGCCCGCCGGCAGCCCCTCGGCCTCGGCCAGCCGGGCGAAGTAGTCGGTTGCCTGCGCCAGTAGCCGCTCGTCCACATCCACCGCGAATCCCAGCTCGCGCAGGTTCGATACGGTGCGCAGCGCCGAGGGCAGCGAGGTGCCGTTGCTGAGCGGCCCCAGCCCCGTGTGCAGCACTTCGATGCCGAGCTCAGCGGCGGTCAGGTACGTGAGGGGTGCGAGGCCGATCGTGCAGTGGGAATGCAGCTCGAGCGGCTTGCCCGCGATGCGGCTGCGAACGGCGGGAATCAGAGTGCGAGCGCGCTCGGGCGTGAGCAGTCCAGTGGGATCCTTGATATAGAGCCGCGTCACGTCCGCAGATCTGGCCAGCTCGGAAGCGAAGTTCGCGTAGAACGCATCGTCGTGCACCGCGCTGATGGTGTACGTGAGGCCGGCGAGGACCTCGCCCCCCTCGCTGCGAATGATCTTCGCCGCCGCCAACAGCGCGGGCAGATCGTGCATCGGATCCACGAGGGCGAAGCGCTCGACGCCGTTGCGCCGCAAGCAGCGGTAGACGAGCTGCATGAAGTCGGCGCTGGAGGTCTCCCACGAGATGAAGCGGAAGCCGGTCGTGATGAGTTGCAGCGGAGTGTTGGGCGCCGCGGCATGCGTGGCGCGGATCAGCTCCCACGGATTCTCCTTGTGGGTGCGTACCGAGACGCCCATGTGCGTGCTGGAGGTGAAATCGATCGCCTGCAGGCCCATGCGATCCAGGATCGGTGCCACCTGCAGAATCTGCGCCGCATTGAGAGCCGTCGCGCCCCACACGCTCTGGTTGCCGTCGCGGATGGAAACGTCCACGAGCTTGATGCCGGCCATGTTCACCTCCGTACGCCGGCATCATCGCGTGACGGGACATGCGACGCCAGTACCCGCGGAAGTGCCGCCGGAACGGGCCTCAACCTGTACAGTATCCCCGCTCGGACGCTACCGTTGGCGTGGCGCGCCAGCCGGGCACGGGCGAAGGAGCGGGTCATGGTCGTCAGAGTCAAGAAGAAGGCGGCGGTCAAGACGGTGACGCGCACGGCGCTTTGCGGTGCCACCGCGGATTACATCGAGGTGCGCGGCCGAGACCTCGTGAGCGAGCTCATCGGCAAGCTCAGCTTCACTGAGATGTTTCTCTTTCACTTGACGGGCAAGAAGCCCGGCGCGCTGCAAGTCGCAGTGGTTGACGCGGTGCTGGTTGCGATCATGGAGCACGGGCTCGTGCCTTCGGCCATTGCAGCGCGGCTCACCCTGCTCGGTGCTCCAGAGTCCTACCAGGGTGCCATCGCCGCCGGGCTGCTGGGAGTCGGCGATCGCTTCGCCGGCACGGCGAGTCAGTGTGCGGCACTGCTCGATCGCATTGTGGCCGCGCCGGCGCCCGAGCGTGAGGCGCTTGCCCGCGGAATCGTCGAGACCTACCGGCGCGAGCGCCGCCCGCTGCCGGGCTTCGGGCATCCGACTCATCGCAGTGGTGACCCGCGGGTGCCGCGTCTCCTCGAGATCGCGCGCGCGCATGGCGCGCCGGGGCGCTACATCGAGGCGCTGCGCCAGCTCGAGACCGCGCTGTCACAGGTGCTCGGCCACTCACTGCCCACGAATGTGAGCTCCGCGATCGCGGTGGTGCTGCGCGAGGCCGAGCTGCCCGCCGAGGTCACGCGCGGCATCGTGCTCACCGCGCGCTGCGCGGGTCTCGTGGGACATCTGCTCGAGGAAATGCACGAGCCTGCGGCCGAGGCCATGTGGCAGGCGGTCGAGCGCGCCGTTCCTTATCGACCGCGGCAGCGTTGACGCCTCCGCGCCCGATCGCGCACGATCCCGGCACACCGTTCCAGCGAGGATCTGATGTCCAAACAGGGTCTGTTCAGCTACGAGAATCGCTTGTTGGTGCTGCTCGGACTGGCATTCGGCATCGCATTCTTCGATCGCAACGCAGGCAGCATTCTGGTTCCGTTCATGGAGCAGGATCTGCACCTCGACAACACGCGCACGGGCCTCATCGGCTCCGGGCTGTCCATCACCTGGGCTCTGGGCGCCTACCTCATCGGGCGTTGGTCCGACGCGCTCGGTGTGCGCAAGCCTTTTCTGCTCGCGTTCCTGATCATCTTCTCCTGCTGCTCCTTTCTCTCGGGTCTCGCTCCGTCCTTTTCGGTGCTGCTGCTCTCGCGCATGTTGATGGGCGCAGTGGAGGGCCCGTTCCTGCCCGTGTGCCTGGCCATCATGGCGGTGGAATCCTCCGAGCATCGCCGTGGCGTGAACGCCGGCATCATGCAGAATTTCTTCGCCTCGGTGCTCGGACAGAGCCTCGCGCCGCTGCTGCTGGTCGCGCTCGCGGCGCGCTTTGGCTGGCGTTCCGCGTTCTACATCGCGGGATTACCCGGACTGCTGTGTGCGGTGGCCGTGTATTTCTGGGTGCGCGAGCCGGACCGCGCGGCTCAGGCGAGTCTCGATGCGCACGCGCCGGGCGCGAGCGGGCCGCGCCTGGGGCTCTTCGGCATGCTGAGAGTGCGCAACATCTTTCTGTGCTGCCTGATCTCGATATTCATGGTCGCGTGGCTGATCTTCGGTTGGACCTTCCTGCCGAAGTTCTTCACCGACTATCGGCATCTGTCCCCGACGAAGATGAGCTATGCGATGACCGCCCTGGGTATCGCCTCCGCCATCTCCGCGTTTCTCGTCCCGGCGCTCTCCGATCGCATCGGCCGCAAGCCGGTGATGATCTTCTTCTGTCTGCTCGGCGTCTCGACGCCGCTCGCCGCACTATATTTCCATGGCTCCGTGCTGGGTCTCGGCGCGCTGATGTTTCTCGGCTGGCTGGGCAGCGGCTCCTTTCCGCTGTTCATGGGGGTCATTCCCGGCGAGACGATCTCGCGCCGCTACGCTGCAACCGCTATGGGACTCATCGTCTGCGTCGGTGAGGTTGTCGGGGGTTTCGCGCTCACCTGGCTGGCCGGAATCCTCGCCGATCGTTCGAGCCTCGTGACCCCGGTGCTCATCGAGACCGGCTGCGCCGTGGTCGCAGGCTTGCTCTGCCTGCTGCTGATCGAGACCGCGCCGGTGAAGGTGCACGCCGGATCGGCTCAGGCCGTGGCTGCGGGAGCCGTGCCGCGCGCTTGAGGCCGCGCGGGTGTCCGCGTCGCGGGAGTCTCTGGGCCTCAGGGCCGAGCGGCCAGCTCCTGCAAGGTGGCGATACGGACGATCGCGGGCGGGTGCGAATCGTAGAACGCCGAAGTGATGTGATCCGGTGTCAACGTCGTCGCATTGTCCCGATACAGCTTGACCAGCGCGTCGGCCAGCTGCGCGGCGTTCGCGTGCTCTGCCGCGAAGCGATCGGCCTCGAACTCATGCCGGCGCGACCACCAGGCCGAGAGGGGCGTAAGGAAGAAGGTGAATACTGGGGCGACGAGCAGGAACAGCAGCAGCGCTCCGTAGGCTGAGGCACCGCGCAGGCCCAGGGCCGGATAGAAGCCTGGCTGCCGCGCGAGCCATGCGAGCACTGCCAGCCCGATGAGGCTGAGCGCGGCGGAGATCAGCAAACGCTTGCGGATGTGTCGCAGGCGGAAATGTCCCAGCTCGTGTGCGAGCACCGCTTCCACCTCGGCCGCCCCGAGGCGCTCGAGCAGCGTATCGAAGAACACGACCCGCTTGTTGCGGCCGAGTCCCGTGAAGTAGGCGTTGCCGTGCGCCGAGCGGCGCGAGCCGTCCACGATGAACACCCCCTTCGAGGCAAAGCCGCAGCGCGCGAGCAGCGCATCGATGCGGGCTTTGAGCGTGGCGTCCGTGAGAGGCGTGAAGCGGTTGAAGAGCGGCGCAATGAATGCGGGCCATGCCCACGAGAGCGCAACGGACACCGCAAGCCACGCCGCCCACGCATAGAGCCACCAGAGCGTGCCGCCGCGCCGCATCAGCACCAGTGCTCCGAGCACGAGGGGCACCCCGATCAAGAGCGCGACCAGCAATCCTTTCAGACGGTCGGCGAAGAACAGGCCGAGCGTGGAGCGATTGAAGCCGAAGGCCGCCTCGACGCGGAACGTGCGCCAGAGAGCGAACGGCAGGCCGATGAGCGCGGTGATGGCGAAGACGCTCAGCATCACGGCGAGGCCGTGCCACGGCTCGCTCCATCCGGTGTGGCGCCAGAGTGCATCAAGCCCGGCGATGCCGCCTCCCAGCGTGAGTACCAGGATGACGAGCGCATCCACAAGCGCCTCCACGCGTCCGAGCCGCACCCGGGCGATCGTGTAATCGGCCGCCTTCTGGTGCTCGGGCAGTGAGACCTGCGCGGCGAATGCGCCCGGCACCCGATCGCGGTGAGCGCGCGCGGCGCCGATCTGGCGCGAAGCGAGCCACAGCCGCAATGATGTGCCCGCGATGAGTGCGAGCAGAAATGCCACCGTGAGCCACGCCAGCGGCATCATCGCGTCCAATGCACCGCGCGGCTCACTTGCGCGGCCACCTCATCCAGGTGTGAGCCGTCGAGTGCGAGTACGGCGAGCGTTCCGCCCGTTGCCGGAAGTAGCATCCCGCTGAAGCCTCCCTCATCGAAGCGTTGCGCGCGGTCCGTGCGCACGTTGCGCAGGATCATGACCGTGTAGGGTCCGTAGTTCGTGCGCAAGACGAGATGAGGCACCCGATGACCTCTGAATACACAGCTGCGCACATAGACCACTTGTGCCGGGTCGTTGAGCGACACGCCGGCATCGTGCAGGACGGTCTCGACGGCGGCGGCCGGCTCGGCTTGGGTGCTCGACCAGCTGGCGGGCTCGCCCTTCACATGCTCCACGACCTCCGCTGCAAGCCCGGCGGAGGGTCGTAGGCTGAAGAGCAGTGCGGCAAGACCCGCCGCGATGACGAGGCTTGCTGCCAGCGCCCAGCGTCGCGTCACGCGCATAAGCCCGGCCCGCGCGCCATGGGTAGGCTCGACCTCACACAGCGCGCGGTGCAAGCGCTGCTCCAGGCGCAGCGTTTCCTCGGCGAATCGCGCACACGCCACACAGCCGCTCAAGTGCTCGCGCAGAGCCGGGCTCATGGAGCCTGGCTCTCCACCGATCTGACGGCGTGCCTCCTCGCAGGTCATGGCAGGGACTCGTCGGGGACATCCGGGGCGCCCGGCAGGCCGCAGATCGTCCGCAGCTTGTTGCGTGCACGGAACAGGCGGGTCAGCACCGCCCCGGGCGACAACTCGAGCTCGCTGGCGATCTCGGTGGTCGTGAAACCGCCCATCACCTGCATCACCAGGGGAATGCGGTAGTCATCGGGGAGCCTCAAGATCGCCAGCCTCAGATCGGCAAGATCCGCGTCGCCCGCCTGGGCCAGCTCGGTATCCTCGCTCGCGATCGCATCGTGCAAGTTGGTCATCTCCAGGCGCTTGCGCTCGTACAGGCGTGCATGCTCGCGCCTCACGATCGTGAACAGCCAGCCGCGGGCGGCCGCCGCATCCTCGAGGGCGTCCCGCGACCGCCACGCCCGCAGCAGCGCTTCCTGCACCACGTCCTCCGCGAGGCTGCGATCGCGAGTGAGCCAGCAGGCAAAGCGCAGCAGCTCGGGTCGCAGCGCCGTAAACAGGCGGCTGGCGGCGGTGTCATCCCTTGCCTGACGCGCGCCGTCGAGGAAGGAGACCGGAGTTCCGGGCGGCGTATTGCGCATTCAGCCCCGATGATAGCCGGAACACGGCGCTTGAATCCGGCCGGCGATTGGCGGAGTAATAGTTAGGAACTCCGTCCGGTCTCCATCACGGGCGGTTCGCTTGTGACCGGCTGCGTCCACGGTGGGCGCCATTTCCCTCACTTCAACGACCAGGAGACGTTTATGTCCATGACGAAAAGAGTCGGCGGTGCCGCCATTGCGACGGCTGCAGCCCTGCTGTTCAGCACGGTGGCAGCCAATACGGCCGGCGCCGCCGAAGCGACGATCAAGTGTATGGGCGCCAATGCCTGCAAGGGGCAGTCCGCCTGCAAGTCCTTCCAGCATCAGTGCAAGGGCATGAACTCGTGCAAGGGCCAGGGCTTCGTGGAGATGAGCAAAGCTGACTGCCAGGCCGCCAAGGACAAGGCGAAAGCGGCGAAGTAGCTCGTCCGCGGGCTAGGGGGTAGCGGGCGTCGTCGCGCTGCGCGGCCGTTCGCTGCCTCCGTCCCGCGGTCCGAGCGCGGATTTCCGGGCGCACACATGCGATCCCTGGGCTTCGGGCTGGGTCTGCGTACCGAGCACTACGAATCGGTGCTGGCGGAGCGCCCGCACGTGGACTGGCTCGAGGTGCTCACCGAGAACTACCTCATTGCCGGCGGCAAGCCGCTGTACTACCTGGAGCGCATGCGCGAGCGCTATCCGCTCGTCATGCACGGTGTCTCGCTGTCGATCGGCAGCGTGTCGCCACTCGACCGGGATTACCTGCGCCAGGTGCAGCGGCTCGCGGCGCGCGTGCAGCCCGAATGGATCTCGGATCATCTGTGCTGGACAGGTGTCGACGGGGTCAACCTGCACGATCTCATGCCGCTGCCCTACACGGCGGAGGCTCTGCGCCACGTCGCGCGGCGGATCCACGACGTGCAGGACTTTCTCGGCCGACGCATTCTGCTCGAGAACGTCTCGAGCTACGTCTCCTACGCCGCATCCGAGCTGACCGAATGGGAGTTCCTCGCCGCCCTCGCCGCGGAGGCGGACTGCGACCTCCTCCTCGATGTCAACAACATCTATGTGAGCAGCTTCAATCACGGCTTCGATCCGCAGCACTTCCTCGCTGCAATGCCCATCGAGCGTGTGCGCCAGCTGCATCTGGCCGGTCACAGCCATCACGGCAATTACATCGTCGACACGCACGATGCGCCGGTGGCCGAGCCGGTCTGGGAACTGTATCGCGCGGCGGTGCGCCGCTTCGGCTCGGTCGCCACCATGATCGAGCGCGATGCGAATATTCCGCCGCTCGCAGAGCTGGTGGGGGAGCTGGATACGGCCCGCGCGCTCGCCGCCACGGTGCTTGCCGAGAGTTGTGCCGAGAGCCGTGACGCGAGCCCGCGCGCGGCGTGCGGGTGAGCCGATGAAGCTTGCGGAGTTGCAGCGTGCGATGCAGGCCCACGTGCTGCACGGGAAGAACGAAATCACCGCCGCAGTGCTCGCGACGCCGCGCTTCGACACGGCGACCCGTCTCGGCGTGTACAGCCTCGGCTATGCCGAGCGACTCATAGAGGCGCTGGCGATCACGTACCCGGCTTTGCAGGCCGCGCTCGGAGAGACGAGCTTCGCCGCGCTGGTGCGGGAGCTCGCCCACCGCGCGCCCTCGCGCAGCTTCTCGGTGCGAAACTACGGTCGCGAGCTCTCCGACTCGATCGCGAGTCAGCTGCAGGGCACGCGCGGGCGCGGAGCCGCGGAGCTGGCGCGCTTCGAGTGGGCGCTCGCCCACGTGTTCGACGCGCACGATGTGCGTCCCATGGCCCATGCGGAGCTCGAGCATCTCGAAGCCGCGCGCTGGCCGAAGCTTGTCTTGCGCACGGTGCCGGCGGTGCAGATCGTGACGCTGACCAGCAATGCGGTGCGCTGGTGGCGGGCCGCCTGCGCGGGAGCACCGCGACCGCGCCAATGGCGCGCGCAGCGCGCGGTGCAATGGCTGCTGTGGCGGCGCGAGCTCGCCCTTTACTTTCGTCCCATGGCGGCTGCTGAGGCCGGCGCGCTGCAAACCCTGCAGCAGGGGCGCACCTTCGCGCTCCTGTGCGAGCAGCTCGCCGCACGCGGTACCCCGGAGCGCGCAGCTGCACACGCGGCGACGCTGCTGCGCACGTGGATCGAGGAGGGTCTGCTCGTCAGCTTGTCCGAGGCCGCATGATCGCCAGGCGCACCGCCGCGAGCGGTGCATCATCGCGCAGGCGCACGCTCGCGCCCTCGGGCTCCACACCGAGCCGCATCCACAGCGCCGGCAGATCCGTCATTACCGGGCGGTCGTTCATCTGGGCATAGAGCTCTTCGAGCACCGGCGTGCCGACGGCGCGATCGCCGACTTCGAAGACCCGCGCGACGGGCCAGTCGGCCGGCAGCCCACCGCTCGCTGCGAGCACCGCCCGCAGCGCATCCTGCAGGCCGAGTCGGTTGCCGGTGCGTTGGTGAATCTCGATATCCGCCAGCAGACAGAAGAGCGCACCACCCCAGTAGGTGCGTCCCCAGGTATGCGTGTGATCGAGTCCCGCATCGCCCGGCTGCGGCAACCCATGCGGCATGGAGCGCACGTCCTCGGCCCACACATCGGTCTCCGCCCGGTTGTGTGCCTGGACGCGCGCGATCCCCTCTACGTATGTGGCGAGGCCTTCCGACAGCCAGGCGTGCGCAGGGCCCACGTCGGGCAGCGCGAGGTGCGTCATCTCGTGCACGAGCACCCAGTCGTCGAGCAGGCTCGACTCACTCACATCACGGCCCACCCGCACGCGAATCAGCGCCCGGGGTTGTCCGAAGGTCGTGCCGCCCGTGATGCGCTCACCGCTCGCCGGAACGACGACCATAGCGAGGTCGCGAACGGGGAAACGGCCATAGTAGGCGGCGACGATCCGCGCAGAGCGCCCGATCCAGCGCTGTATGCGTGCGGGGTCGCCGTTCATCTCGCGCTCGTCGAGCTCGAGATGGATCGTCACGCCGGCGACTTCGAGCGCGTGCATGGACGGCGTCTGCGCCAGCGCCGCCACAGGCGCACAACAAATCATCGGCGCGAGGCTTGCCAGCAGGCCGAGGAGACGTGCGAGAGGCGAGCTTGGTAGATGCACCGGTGCTTAGCCGCTGGCTCAGGCGGGCAGGTCGCGCACCGCGCGCACGAGGTGCGGTCCGAGCTCTGCGATCGATCGGCACCCGAGATGACCGAGCGTGCGATCGGTCTCCGTGGTCAGAATCTCGAGGGCACGGCGTGCGCCGCGCTCGCCTCCCGCGATCAGTCCATAGAGCGTGGCGCGCCCGATCATGATGGCATGTGCGCCCAGTGCGAGTGCCTTGAGCACGTCGCTGCCGCGGCGAAAGCCACTGTCGATGACGATGCACGTGCGCTTGCCGACGGCGCGCGCGATCTCGGGCAACACATCGATGGGTGATACGCAGTAATCGAGCTGCCGCCCGCCGTGATTGGTCAACACGATGCCGTCGGCGCCGAGTGCCACGGCGCGCTCGGCGTCGGCCACGCTCAGCACGCCCTTGATGAGCAGCTTGCCGCGCCAGATGCGCCGCAGCCACGCGATGTCCTCCCAGGTGATGCAGGGCTCGAACAGATCCGGAATGATGGTGCTCCCGCCCACGGCATTGGCGCCGCCCGGCGGTAGAACCGACACCAGGTTCTCGAAGCGTGGCACACCCTTGCGCAGCAACACTTCGTAGAGCCAGCGCGCGTGGCGCAGAGCATCGAGCGCGTTGCTCCAGGTCGGCTTGCCCGGCCGGCGATAGTTGCGACGGTCCCATTCTCGATGACCGAAGACATTCGCATCGGTCGTGAACACGAGTGCCTCGTATCCGGCCGCGGCTGCGCGGGCGACGATCTCCTCGGCCGCGGCGCGGTCGCGCATCACATAGAGCTGCATCCACAGGCGCCCTCCGGCCTCCGCTGCCACTTCCTCGAGGCGCACGGTGGAGACGGTGCTCAGGCAGAAGGGAATCCCTGCCGCAGCCGCAGCGCGCGCGAGCGCGATGTCTCCGCGCGGGTGCAGCAGCCCGTTGCCGCCCGTGGGCGCAATGATGAGCGGTGCCGCCGAGGCGCGGCCAAAGAGCTCGATCCGCTGTTGCCTACCGCTGGTATCGACGAGGGTCTGCGGCTGCAGCAGGAGCGCTTCCAGCGCGCTGCGATTGCGCCGCAACGTGGCCTCGTCCTCCGCTCCGCCTTCCACGTACTCGAAGATGAAGTTCGGCACCTTGCGCCGCGCGATCTCGCGCAGATCGCTGATGTTGAGTGCACGTGAGACATCGGAGCCGCGAAAGGTGCGGCGTCGCCATGGCATGTCGGCTGACCCCGTCTTGAGGCGCGCAAGTGTTGCAGGCGCGGCAGGCTAGCAGCTTTGGCCGCGACAATGAACCGCGCGGGCCGCCAACCCGCACGCACGCCCCGCTACAATGAGCCCTGCGGCGCCCATTGCCGCTCGGCGCGAGGGTTGAGGGAACATGAGTGCAGACCGGTGTACCTATGGGACCGCGCTCGGCTGCGCGCGAGTGCTCGCCCTCGTCGCATGCGGAGCGCTCGCCTGCATCACGTCGTGCGCAGTCGCGGCCGCGGCCGATGCCGTCTCGCTTCCCTATTCTCCGGGTCTCGATCTCAAGGCCATGGATCGCTCGGTCGATCCATGCACGGACCTGTACACCTACGCCTGCGGTGGCTGGCAGAAGGCCAACCCCATTCCGCCCGAGCAGAGCAGCTGGGACGTTTACAGCAAGCTTGCCATCGAGGTACGCACCTTTCTCAAGGGCATTCTCGAGCAGCTCGCGCCGGTGGCGGCGAGCCGCTCGCCGGAGCAGCAGCGCATCGGCGACTACTTCGCCGCCTGCATGAACGTCGATGCCGTCGAGGCGGCCGGCAGCGCTCCCCTGCAAGGGGAGCTCGCCCGCATCGCGGGGCTGCCCGACAAGCGGGCCCTGGGCGCGCTGCTCGGCGCGCTGCACACGCGCACGTGGGGCAGCGGCCTGCTGTTCGCGAGCGGCGTGGAGCAGGATGCGCGCGATGCCAGCCGCATGATCGCGTCAGTGGATGCGGGCGGCCTCGGCTTGCCCGACCGTGACTACTACACGAAGCAGGACGCGAAGGCGCGCGAGATCCGCACCCGCTATCGCGCGCACATCGCAAGGGTGATGACGCTGCTCGGCGAGCCGCATGCCGCGGCGCAGGCCGATGCCAAGGTCGTCATGCGCATCGAGACCGCGCTGGCAGCCTCCTCGCTGACGATGGTCGACAAGCGCGATCCCTACAAGGTCTACCATCGCAGCACGCTCGATGAGCTGCAGAAGCTCGCCCCGGAGCTCGATTGGAGCGCCTATTTCAAGGCGAGCGGCCTCGTGGTCGCGCCGTGGCTCAACGTGTCGGAGCTGCATTTCGCGAGCGAGCTCAGCGCGCAGCTCGCGCGCGAGTCGCTCGAGGATCTGAAGACTTACCTGCGCTGGGCGGTCGCGGCCTCGTCCTCCCGTTATCTGTCATCCGGCTTCGTCGCCGAGGACTTCGCTTTCAATCATGCCTACCTGCTCGGAACGGAGGTCGATCAGCCGCGTTGGCAGAAGTGCGTCGCCTGGGTCGATCGTGATCTCGGCGAGGATCTCGGCCGGGAGTTCGTGGCACGCGAGTTCCCCGCCGCCACGCAGGCCGCGGCGCTGCACATGACCGAGGAGATCGAGACCGCCATGCGCGAGCGCATCGAGCGGCTGACGTGGATGACGCCGGAAACAAAGGCGCAGGCGCTCGCAAAGCTTGCGGCTGTGCGCAACAAGATCGGCTACCCGCGGCACTGGCGCGATTACTCGCCGCTCGTCATCCGCCGCGATGACTTCTTCGGCAACGTGCAGCGCGCCGCGGAATTCGAGTCGCACCGGGAGGCAGCCAAGATCGGCCGTCCGGTGGACCGTGATGAGTGGGAGATGACGCCGCAGACCGTCAATGCTTACTACGACCCACAGCTCAACGACATCAACTTTCCGGCGGCCGTGCTGCTGCCGCCGCTGTTCGATGCGCGCATGGATGCCGCGCCCAACTATGGCAACACCGGCGGCACGATCGGTCACGAGCTGACCCACGGCTTCGACGATAGCGGGCGCCAATACGACGGCGCGGGCAATCTGCGCAACTGGTGGACGCCGACCGACGCCAAGCAGTTCGACGAACGCGCGCAATGCGTCCGTGATCAGTATGCCGCCTACACCGTAGTGGACGACGTGAAGATCAACAGCGCCCTCACGGCCGGCGAGGACATCGCCGACCTGGGCGGCGAGCTGCTCGCGTGGATGGCCTGGCAGGCCGATCAGGAGCACAAAGCAGCCGCTGCCGATCCGGCCGCGAAGCGCGACGGACTCACCGAGTCACAGCGTTTCTTCGTCGGGTTCGCGCAGTGGGCGTGCGGCAATGTGCGCCCGCAGCGGCTGCGCGCTTCGGCCATGGTGGATCCGCACTCACCGCCGCGCTACCGGATCAACGGCGTCGTCAGCAACATGCCCGAGTTCGCCGAGGCCTTCCACTGCAGAACCGGCCAGGCGCTCGTGAAGCCCGCGAGCAAACGCTGCGTGATTTGGTAAGGGGCAGCCTCAGCGCTGCTCGCTGGCGAAGGCCAGACACGCCTCGAGAACCCTGCGCAGCACCTCGCGCAGCGGCGCGGCGTAGGCAGGATCATAGAGCGGCGGCCAGGAATCCGCTTGCACGGGACCGGGAACTTCGGGCAGGTAGCCGCGACAGGCCAGCTCCATCTGCAGCGCATGCACCCCCGCAGTGGGCCGGCCGTGACAGCGCGTGATGTAGCCGCCCTTGAAGCGGCCATTGACGATGCTCGTGTAAGGGCTCGTTGCGCACACCGCGGCGACGCCCGTGGTGAGGGCGGCTGCGCAGCTGCGCCCATCCGCGGTGCCGATATTGAAATGCGGCAGATCGCCCGCGAACAGGCGCGGAATGCGCGAGCGGATGGAGTGGCAGTCGTAGAGCACGACCCGCGCATGGCGTGCGCGCAGGCGCGCAAGCTCGGTGCGCAGTGCATCGTGATACGGGTGAAAGTAACGCGCCGCGCGCCGCGCGATCGCCCGCTCATCCGGCTCCTCCCCCGGCAGGTAGAGGGGCTCGCCGTCGAAGGTGACGGTCGGACACAGCTCCGTTGTCGCCTGGCCCGGATAGAGCGAGGCACCCGATGGATCGCGGTTGACGTCGATCACGGTGCGACAGATGCGTGTCGCCACCACAGTTGCGCCGAGCGCGCTCGCGAAGTCGTACAGCTGGTCGACCCACCAGTCCGCATCGCGCCGTGCAATCCAGGGTGACCGCAGGCCCTCCGCGAGCCCGGCCGGCAGCTCGGTACCGGCATGCGGGACGCTGAGCAGCAGCGGGGCGCTGTCGCGGGTAATGCTGAGCCACTCGGGCATGACGTCACACCGTCTGGTGGGTTCGTGGGCCTGCTATTATCCATCGCGCACACGATCGCGATGAAGTGACGGGAGCTCCGCAGCCTGCATGAGCCCGCTTTGGTTCCGCTGGGCGCTGCTCGAGAATGGCTGGGCCACGGACGTGCGCCTGCGGATCTCTGGCGGCCGCATCGCCCGGATCGAGACCGCAGTGGCCGCATCTGCGGAGGACGAGAGGCACGGCGTCGCGCTTCCCGGTATGCCGAACGTGCACTCACACGCCTTCCAACGCGCCATGGCCGGTCTCACCGAAGTGGCCGGGCGCGCCGGTGACAATTTCTGGAGCTGGCGTGAGCTCATGTACCGCTTCGTGGAGCGGCTCGACCCCCAGGACGTGGAGGCCGTGGCAGCCCTGGCCTACGCCGAGATGCTCGAGAGCGGCTACACGCATGTGGCTGAGTTTCACTATCTGCACAACGACCAGGACGGTCGCCCCTACGTCAATCCTGGCGAGATGGCCGAGCGGATCGTGGCGGCGACGCACGCCACCGGTATTCGCCTGACGTTCCTGCCGGTGCTGTACGCGCACAGCAATTTCGGTGGCGCGCCGCCTCTTGCCGCCCAGCGCCGCTTCATCAACGATATCGGCCGCTTCGCGCGCGTGCTCGAAGCGAGCCGCGGCGCTCTGCGCGCGCTCGAGGATGCCAATCTCGGTGTCGCCCCGCACAGCCTGCGCGCCGTGACGCCCGAGGAGCTGGGCGAGGCGGTGCGCCTCGCCCCTGCAGGTCCAATCCACATCCATGTGGCCGAGCAGACAAAGGAGGTCGACGATTGTCTCGCCTGGTCGCGACAGCGTCCGGTCGAGTGGCTGCTCGAGCATGCGCCGGTCGATGAGCGCTGGTGCCTGGTGCACGCAACGCACATGACGGCCGAGGAAACGCGCCGGGCCGCGGCGAGCGGCGCCGTCGCGGGCCTGTGCCCGCTGACCGAGGCCAATCTGGGCGATGGCGTGTTCCCCGGTCCCGAGTTCCTCGACGCGGGCGGCGTCTACGGCATCGGCTCCGATTCCAACGTGCTCATCGATCCCGCGCAGGAGCTGCGTACCCTCGAGTACGGTCAGCGGCTCATGCGCCGCCAGCGCAACGTGTTCGCAAGCGCGCAGCGTGCCTCCACGGCGCGGCGACTGTACGAGGAGGCGCTCGCCGGTGGTGGTCGCGCGCTCGGCCGAGATGGCGTCACGCTGCGCCAAGGGGCGAGCGCCGACATCGTCAGCCTCGATGCCGAGCGGCTCGCGCTCGTGGACCGCCAGGCCGATGCGCTCCTCGACAGCTGGATCTTTGCGGCCCGCGAGCCGCTCATCGATTGTGTGTGGCGGCGCGGGGCGAAGCTCGTCGTCGCGGGTGCGCACGTCGCGCGCGAGCAGCTTGCTGCGAATTATCGGCGCGCGCTGCAGAAGCTGCTCGCGTAGGACCGCCGTCGCCGCAAGCCTCGGGCGAATGTCCCGAGCCCTACTCGGCGGCATCACTCCAGGACGGAGGTGCTGCGCCTTCGGGCAGTGGCGTGCGGGCGACGTTCATGAGGAGCGCGAGCAGCGCGTAGTAGCCGCACACTGCGCACAGATCAACGACACCCTGCTCCCCGAGAAGCGCGATCGCAGCCGCGTACACGGCGTCGGCGACCTCCGTCCGTGTGTGCAGCTGCGTGCAGAACTCGTAGATAACGGCCTCGTCTGCCTGCATCGCATGGGGTCGCCGACCGCCACCGAGCTCTGCGAGCAAGGATGAGGACAGACCTGATGCCAGCGCCTCCGGGGCGTGCACGTGCCACTCGTACGCCTGGCGAAAGTGACGCGCCGTCACGAGTATCGCCAGCTCGCGCAGCCTTGCGGGTATTGCGCTGTCGTAGCGCAAATACTCCCCGAGCCGCTGCGCGCGATCCGTGAGCTCCGGGCTGCGCAGCATCGCAACGAAGGGCCCGAAGAGCGCCCCGCGCCGTCCGCGCACGAGCGCGTCGCGGACGCGGCGCTGCGCCTCGGTGAGAGCGGCATCAGCGATTGGCGGCAGGCGATCGGAAGTTGGCATGCATGGAGACTCTCAGAATTCGTATGACAGGCCGGCAAAGAATCCCCTCCGGGGACCATACTGCGGCGCGAACACGCCGATCCCGGTGCCGCTGCGGATCTGGTAGATCTTGTCGAAGAGGTTGATCACATCGAAACGCAAGGTCAGGGGACTCGTGCCACCGATGCGGAATGCGTGTGTGAGGCCCAGATTGACCTGAGTGTAGCTCGGCGTGTGATCGCCGTTGGGGATCGTAGAGCCGTCCGCCAGAACGAGATCCTGGCGCAGTCCCGTGCCGAAGATCATGTCGGCGCTGACGCGCGTGCCGCGCCAGGCATAGGAGACTCCGCCCGATGCCGACACGCGCCCCTCGTGATCGAGATGGATGTAATTGTTGGCAATGTAGTTGAGGTCGTCCGGGTCGAAGTTGAACTGCGAGGACTCGACCTGCTTGCCCTTGGCGGTCTGGAATGCCACGTTGGCATAGAGCGAGAAGTTGCTCACTGAATAGTTCCCCGTGAACTCGATGCCGGCGATATGGCCGTAGCGATAGTTGAACGGAGTGAGAATGATCGGTGCGCCGAACTGACCCTCGTCGATGAGATGTCGCGCCTGCTCGAGGTAGCTGTCCACGCCGAGCGTCAGACTCTCGAACAGTTTCTGCTGCACGCCGAAATCGTAGTAGTTGGCGCTCTCGGCGATCGGCGCCGAATTCTCCGTGTTCGAGCCCGGCGGCAAGGCGCTCGTGCCGTAGTACTTGTTCAGGCTCTGGCTCGCAATCAACTCGAAGGGTGGGGGAGTGAAGTAACTCGAATATCCGCCGTGTAGGGTCGTGTTGTGCGGCAGTTGCCAGACGAAGTTGACCCTTGGGCTGGTCTGACTGCCGCTCGAGTAGCCGGTGTAGTGATCGAAACGCACGCCGTAGTTGAGCGTGAAACCGGAGAATATGCGCCACTCATCCTGCAGATAGGCGCTCTCGATCGCCTGCGTCTGCGAGCTATTGTCGATGATCGTCTGCGGAACCGTGACTGGCGTGGTGGCAAAGCATGTGGGCGGCGCGTCGGCACCCAGACACAGGACCTGCGACGTGCTGTTGTTCGTGGCCCAGTCGTGCTGCAGATAGAAGCCGGCGCGCAC
This sequence comes from Steroidobacteraceae bacterium, assembly GCA_035501955.1. Taxonomy (GTDB): domain Bacteria; phylum Pseudomonadota; class Gammaproteobacteria; order Steroidobacterales; family Steroidobacteraceae; genus JASHUC01. The sequence goes on along the minus strand of DATJVD010000021.1, from coordinate 51,703 downwards.
CGTATGCGCATCGCTCACCTTGTACGAGCCGTCGGTTTGCCATGCCACGGCGGTGTCGTCCTTGAAGGCGTCCTGCGCGACGCCGTTATAGAGCAGGTCGCCGGTCCAATCCGGCAGGAAGTGCAGGCTCGTGTAGCGGGCCGAGACCGAGCTCTCCCAGTTGAGCGCTCCCGCGGAGTGCTGCCAGGTGAGGATCGCGTACTCAGCGAGCTCGTGCTGGTTCTCATCCAAATTGTCGCTGAGGAACATGGTTTGACCATTCACGTTCAGCCCCAGCGTGGGCTGCAGCCCACGCTGGTTCGGAATCTCGAAACTGTCGTCCGAGAGCCCAAGGATCAGGGAAATGCGATTGTGGTCATCCACGATGTGCTCGAGGAAGCTGAAGACGTGGGCCTGCGTCGAGTCGTCGTGCAGCGGATCCGAGCTGCCGTCCGGGGATTCGATGCCGAGACCGGTATGCAGAACGTCGCCGGTGATGTAGTAGCTGAAGTTCCCGGAGCTGCCACCGTATTCTGCCGCGGGATGAATGGTGTCGTGGCTGCCGCCATAGATGGACAGCTCGCCGCCGGGTTGCAGCAGCCCGCTGTTGGTCGTCAGATCGATGATGCCCGCCGTGCGCAACCCGTATTCCGCCGGCAGCGCGCCGGTGATCAGACTGAGCGAGGCAACGAGCCTCGGGCTGAGCGTCTGGCTGAAGACGCTGATGCCCTCGGGCAGGATGACGCCGTTCAAACGGTATTGCAGATCGTTGTGATCGCCGCGGACATGGATCTGACCGAAGGAGTCCTGGACCACGTCCGGGGCCTGCAGCAATACCTGATTCATCTGCACATTGATGCCGCCGGGAGCCGCTGCGATGGCCGTGCTGTCAATCGTGTAGGTCGAGGCACCCGTCTGCACCTCGATCTCGGCACGCGCGGCATTCAGTCGCTGCGCGGTGACGACGACGGTCTGGACGGCGCCACCTGCGCCAGCCTGATCCGAAGCGGCGACCCGGGCTGCTTCGGGCTGGGATGCCACGGCATCCGTGGTGGCATCGCTCGGTGCGGGGGCTGCGTCGGCGTTGGCCGCATGCAGCGCGGCCGGGGCGAGCGCGGACACCCACAATCCGATCAGCACCAGAGGCAATGAGTTACAGGCAAGCCGGCATGCCGCATGGAAGCCAGCAACACGGACACGGAAATCGAACATCGGGGCTCTCCGCAAAAGCTGAAATGCCAGACCGGCGCTCGATAGCTCGAGGCCGGCTCATGCGCAGGACGAGGGTTCAGCTCAGGATCGCGGGGGGCCGCGACTGCGAGGCGTCGGGGCGTGTACCCGGAGGATCGCCGCGCGCGGTGCGGGAGTGGGGATGAAGTCTGCCGGGGCTGCGGCGAACGCGACATGCGTGCCGCTGATCGGACTCGAGAGCTGTGCGTACGCCAGACAACTGAGGCACAGAGTATTGTCCGGTAGCTGCTGATCCTGCTGCAGCGTCGTCTGCTCGGCGCCGCCGCTGTAATAGGCGTGGTCGAGTTGGTGCAGCAGCGCACCGTGCTGGCCGAGAACCAGCAGCAGGAGCAGCAACACCAGACGCGATCGATGCATATTGGGCAAGCGGAGCACAGTCGAGGGCAGTCTATACCCTCGGCTGGCAGCGCGCAGCGGTTTAGCTTCGCAAAAAACCGCACGACATGGGCGATTTCGAGCGCAAAACGCCCCATGATCCGGGTCCCGGCTCGGCTGCGTGCCCCAAGCCCGCTCGTGCGATCATGCAGCGCGGAGACTCCCGGCCATCGGAGGCGACCCGTGTCCGCATTCCCCCGTATCGTTGCATTCCGTGACGCTGTATCGGCGCAGCATTCCGCGCCCGCCCCCGAGAGCATCCTCGCGGGCCAGCCGCAAGTGACGACCTGGAACCATTACACCGATGACAGCAAGCAGTTCTTTGCGGGCATTTGGGCTGCGAGCCGCGGCGCCTGGCGCGTGCGCTACACGGAGCACGAGTTGTGTCATCTGCTCGCCGGACGCATCCTCATCGTCGCGGCCACCGGTGAGCGCTATGAGCTCGCCGCCGGCGATACCTTCGTGATTCCAGCAGGCTTCGTCGGCACCTGGGAGGTGCTCGAGGACTGTCGCAAGCTGTATGCAATCTTCGAGCGGGCGGGCTGAAATGGCACCGCGCCACGCGCATTGCTCAGCTCCGTGGGCTGGGAGTATGTTGTCGGCGCCGCCGCCCCCGCGTTCGGGCGGCCCGGAGACAGTGCCGGAGGACGACGGATGTTAGGTTCAGCACGCACCCGCCTTCTGATCAGCAGCGCCCTGCTCGGCGTTGCGCGCTTCGCTTCCGCGCATCACTCGGTCGCCGGCGAATTCGACGTTCACAAGATGGTGCGCCTGAACGGCGTCGTCTCGAAGGTGGATTGGGCCAACCCGCACATCTACGTTCACGTGAGCGTGAAGGATGACCACGGAGGCATCACCGAGTGGCGGCTCGAGTCCGTCCCGGTGGCGATGATGCGCAAGGCCGGCTTGAGCAAGGAAATGCTGCTTGGCCATGGTCAACCCGCCACGGTCGAGGTCTATCCCGCGCGCGATGGCACGCCGCATCTCGGCTTCATGGTCAAGATCACGTATGTCGACGGCCATCACTATCAATTCGCGCCCGATTCGCCGGCGACCGCCGCGCGTTGAGCCGGGCGCTGTGCGGCTTGCCGCCGCAACGAGGTAACTCGCATGAGCTCACATGCAAATTTTCCTCGCATCATGCTCACCTCTGCCGTGGTGCTCGCGGCGCTATGTGTCGGTTGCTCGCAAGGAGTCGGAGGGCGAGCAGAGGCGGCCTCCGGCGCTGCGCCGAGCACGCCGCGCCTGGCCGACGGACATCCCGACCTGAACGGTGTGTGGGACAACGGCTCAGGCATTGATTTCATCCGTCCGCAGAAATCGGCCGATGGGTCGGTCTGTCTCCTGGGCTGCGCGCCGGCGCCGCGACCGGTAGCGGCGGCGGACCGAGGCGCACCGCCGCCGCCTCCACCAGCGAACTTTCCCAGGTATCGGCCGCAATTTCTCGCGAAGGTCAAGCAGCTCAACGAGCAGCAACTGCAGGCCGATCCCGTGCTGCATTGCCGCTCGCCAGGCCTACCCCGCATCGGGCCGCCGGACAAGATCGTCCAGACTCCGGGTCAGATGGTGTTCCTATACGACGATGTTTCCGGTGCCTTCTGGCGCATCGTTCCCACCGACGGCCGCGCGCATCGCACGGACGTGGAGGACAGCTCGCTCGGAGACTCGGTCGGCCACTGGGAGGGCGACACGCTGGTCGTAGAGGCCACGAAATTCAGCGACGATACCTGGCTCACCGACAACGGCGCCTTCCACACCAGTGACATGCGCGTGACCGAGCGCATGCGCCGCAACGGAGACACGCTCGAATGGCAGGCCACGGTGGATGATCCGCAGGTCCTCGAGCAGTCGTGGAAAACGCAAGTGCGGATGGCGAAGCTCACCAAGCAAGAGCTGGTGGAGCCGACGCCCTGCGTCGATCAGGACATCGCACACGTGGTGGACAAGACTCACCACGACAACCCGCGGTAGCGCTTGGCTTCGACGGCGGTCGCGTTTCACACCGTTCGAGGCGACAGTACGGATTCCGCTGCACGCGCGATGGAGAGCAGCGCTCGATCCCGCCCGTTCTCACCCATGAGCATGAGCCCCACCGGAGCCTCTCCGGTGCGCTGTACGGGGATGGAGATCGCGCAGCCGTCGAGAAAATTCGCAATGGCGGGATTGCGCAGCACCAGCGCATTCGCACGGAAGTAGCTCGTGTCGTCCGCGAGCTCCTGCAGGGGCGGCGCGCTGATGGGCGCGGTCGGCATGACGACGGCATCGAAACCCGCCATGACTTTGCGCACACTGCGCTGCATCTCGCTACGAGCGCGCTGCAGGTCCAGATAATCGGCGGCCGTCTGCTCGCGGCCCTTGAGAATGCGCACCGCAACGTGCGGGTCGATCGCATCCGCATGAGCGTCCAGGATGTGCCGATACTCGGCATAAGACTCGGCCGCGCTGAAGCCACCCTTGGTGTGGATCTGGGGCAGACGCAGCAGCTCTCTGAGCGGTGCCCGCGCGATGTGCGCGCCGGCTGCAGAGAGCGTCTCCAGGGCACGCTCGAAGCTCTGCGCGACCACGGGCTCGAGATCCTCGAGCACATACGATTCGGGGAGCAGCAGCCGCAATGCGCGCAACGAGCAGGGATCGGGGACACGCAATTCGTCACCCGAGAGGACGGCATCGAGCAGCGCGCAGCAGCTCACCGTGCGCGCCAATGGCCCAACTGAATCGAGCGTGCTCGACAGCATCACGACCCCGGCGCGCGGTACGCGCTCCGCCGTCGGCTTGAATCCCACCACGCCGCAGAGCGCGGCCGGGATGCGGCACGATCCTCCCGTATCCGTTCCCAATGCGCCATGCGCCATGCCGTCGGCGACTGAGACGGCGGCACCGGAGGAGGAGCCGCCGGGAATGCGGCCCGTGGCGCGATCGAATGGATTGAGTGGCGTGCCGTAGTGAGGGTTCAGGCCGAGACCGGAGTAGGCGAGTTCGGTCATGTTGGTGCGGCCGATGACGATTAGGCCGGCGGCGCGCAGCCGGCTCACCACGCGAGCATCGGCCGAGGCAGGTGGCCGGGATCGCAGCACCCGCGTTCCCGCCGTCGTCACGTGGCCTGCAATGTCGAACAGATCTTTGACCGAGACCGGAATGCCCGCGAGCGGGGAGACGCTCACGCCCGCCGCGCGCAGCCGATCGATGGCATCGGCCTCGGCGCGCGCGGGCAGCGCCAGCACTTTGATGTAGGTGGCCGCGCCCTGTCCGTCAGGATCGGCGATGCGGTCCAGGCATTCCTCGGTGAGCTGCCGCGCGCTGCGGCGGCCGGTCGCGAGCTCCTCGGCTAGCTGCATCAAACTCAACATTTGCGTGGCATGGTAGCCGTGCCCGAGCGGCTGGGTCCACCGTCGGGCCTACGGTTTGCGACTTGCGGCTCGCGCTGCAGGCCGCCGAGGCGGCCCACGTACCGAGGCCTTTCGCGAGTGTATTGCGCGACAACTTCCTCGAAGGCATGGCCACCGGTCAGGCGGATCACGACTGGGCGGCAATTGCCCGCATCATCATGCGACGCGCCGGCTTCGAGCGCGGTTGAGTAGTCGAGACGCTTGGGAGCACGGAACTTGCTGCTGGCCAAGCACTGAGTTCAGCGGAGAGCATGACGATGCCAGAGAAAAGAGCTGTCGAGCGCGCCAAGCGTGATCTGCGTGCCGGCAAGCGGCCGAGCACGGCGGCCGGCGAGTTCGTACGCGAGGAGATGGAGCACATCCGCGAGGGCAAGCACGGGGCACGCTCCACGAAACAGGCGATCGCAATCGGCCTGTCCAAGGCGCGGCGCGTGGGCGTTCCGCTGCGGCCGCCTGCCACGGGTCAGACCTCGGAGCGCACGCGCGAAGCAGCGGAGCGCGCCTACGAGGTCGGTCAGGGCAAGCGCGCTCCCCGCTCGCGCTCTCGCAAACGCTCGAAGTCCGTCAGCCGTGCGCTCAAGCGCGAGGGCCGCTCCGCCGCCTCGAGGCGTGCGTTGTCGGCGCAGGCGCGGCGCGGAGCTGCGGCTCGGCGAGGGCGCAAGTCCGCGAGCGCGAGGACCTAGGGGCTTCCCCTGGCAGGCTGCGCCAGCAGCTGCCCGTCCGTTGCCGGCATCGCGGGGCCGTTCTGGTAGAAGCGGGCGGCGGGAGTCTGCTGCAAGAAGTGGTACGCCACGACTCCGAACGGGACGTCGGGACGGCTGTCGGGCTCCTGCTGCCAAGGCAGCTTGCCGCGAAAAGCCGTCCATGCCGCGGTCGGCGCGGGCGCGAAGCTGCGTTTGGGGTTTTCGACCTTGCGGATGTCGAGCCAGTAAGTCGCCGTGAGCAAGTCGTAAGCGAGGAGCTGCATCGTCAGATCCACGACGCGGCGGCCACGCGCCGCCTTTAACCGGCTGTAGGCTTCGATGTCGGCGACGCCGAAATCGGCTGCGTTGCCCTCGGGCGTCACGAACTGAGCCTGGCTCTGAATCTCCGCCCAGACGTCCATGAACGCGAAGTAGGGCTCGATCATCGCGGGTGACAGGCGCAGCTGCTCTGGCGTGAGCACGTCCTTCGGAAAGACACCAGTGAAGAACGCGGTGGGGCCACGGTCACTGAAGCGCTCGATTCGCTGCGCGATCGCAGCGTCCATGTTCGCGATGGCGTTGGTGAAGGCCTCGATCGCGTTGCTCATGGGATAGGGATCCCAGTTCGCGCACGACAGCACGTAGCCGTGGCGGCCGTGACTGAGCGGACCGCCCTTCACGTAGTACTTCATGAATTGCGGCGTCGACAGCTCCCAGGAATCGCCCGGCGAGGCATCGAGCAGCACGACGGGGTTCTGCTCGCCGGAGTTGATCTGCACCAGCACGTTGTCGCGCAGCGCTGCCCAGGCTTGCCAGGCCGAGCCCTGACGGATGTACGAGGCGCGCATGCTCTCGGGGTCCTGGATGATGCGCTTGGGATCATCCTCGAACAGATAGCTGCCGCGCAGGATGTCCATCACGCGCGCGGCGTCCCACGCGACCCATTTGAAAGGACGCTTCTGCTGCACCAGGGCGGCCATCGGCGTGACGCTCGAGTTCATGCCGAGCTTGTCCATGGCATGGATCAAGTCGGCCCATTCGAGTGCCGCTCGGCCATCGGCTACCAGCATGACAGCCAGCGCGTCGGCGTAGGCGTTGCTGGTGCCGCCGCCCGTCGACGTTGCGAGCGGTTGTAATCCGGCCTTCTTGAGCGCCGCCGCGGCGCTCATGCGCTCGCCCCGGTAGTAGGCCTGGCCGCGTCCGACCATGGTCGCGAGGAAATTACTCGTGAGGAACAGATCGCCTTCGCCGAGCGAGCCACGCGAGTACATGACGGGGGTGACGCGCCTGTTGAGCAGATCCACCAGCAGCTGCATGAATTCGGGACCCGAGGCTTCGAAGGGCACTGAGTTGGCACGAATGACGAGAAAGGCGCGCACCAGCTCCTCGGAGTCGATCTCCGGCAAGACACCCTCGCGCGCACCGGCACGCGCGCTCGATAGCTGCTCGAACTCCTCGCGCTTGACCTGTACTTCACGCTGCGCGCCGGCCCCGCGGTTCAATCCATAGACAGGGATGTTCTCCGCGCCGGCTTCGGCGCGCAGGTCACGACCATCGGCGGCACGCTGGATCGCGGCCGGGCTATAGCGCACCTGTGCGCCGTGACGTGCGACGTCGATCACCTGCTCGATGGTGAGATCGTGACCCGTCAGTGTGATGATGCGGTCGCCCGCAGCGGCTGTGATCGCATGATAGTCAGCGGCGCATGCGCCGTGCGTCGCGAGGTCTGCGGTGGCGGCGCAGGCAAGCAGCAGCCATGTGAACGCCATGGAGCGAAGGCACGTTCCCGACATGAGACCCCCTCGTGGTTTGAAAGCAGGCGCGATGCACAACTCTACCTCAGGGCCACCGCGTGTGGTCGACGGCGGCGCGCCGCATCACGGCGTGAGTGACGGTTAACGCGCTTGCATGTGGATATCACGATAATTTTTCGGCGCGCGGATTTTGGAGGTACGATCTTGCGCGCACGAGACACGAAAGCGGTCGGACCAGTAGCCGCGAAAACACATCAGTCGCGATCGTGCGGCTGAAGGAAGGGGACCCGTGATGCATAGCTCTTCGCAACCGTGGCGTTGCGCGCTCCTGGGCGCACTGCTCGTGATGACCTGGGGTGCATCGGGCGCGCGCGCCGCGCCTGCGTACACGCCCATCGATACCACGCTCGCCAACAAGACCATCACGCTCACCGGGCGCGATCTCACGATCGAGCAGATCGTGGCCGTGGCGCGCCACGGCGCGCAGGTGCAGTTGAGCCCAGAGGCGCGGCAACGCGAGGCGGACAACTACGGCCTGTTGCTCGAAGCGACGGCGGAGGGCATCTCCGTCTACTGGTTCAATCGCGGCGCCGGCGATCAGCGCGAGACGGTGCTGTTCACGGGCGATGCGCTCTCCGCGGAGAACAAGCCGAAAGTCGAGCAGATGCAGATGCGCAGCTTCCGACGCGGCGCGCTGTCGGGTTTTGGTCCCGAGGTGGATCGTGAGGACATCGTGCGCGCCATGATGGTGGTGCGCGCGAATGCGATGACCTTCAACGCGCCGAGCCCGCAGCTCGCGCAAATGCTCATCGACATGCTCAACAAGCGCGTGACTCCGGTCGTGCAGACGCGTGGCACGGTCGGCGAGGGCGACCTGGCGCAGCTGGGCAACGTCGGCGGCGTGATGGTGGGCGCGGGCGATGCCTACTATCAGGGGCAGCGCATGCCCGCATCCCAGGCTCTCGAGCGCGCGGGCCTGAAGCCCATTCAGCCGTTTGCCGCCGATGACAACGCGCTCACCAGCAGTGATGCCTACGCGACCGGGCAGGCCGCTCTCGTGGTCGCCGACGGCCAGCGCACGCTCGAGTGGGCCGATCTCACCTATGCGATGGATTTGAACGGCATGAACAGCAGCATCACTCCGCTCAGCCTCGTGGTGCAGTGTGACAGGCCGCGCAAGTTTCTGAACTGGGATGCGGCGCGCGTGCTCGACATGCTCAAGGGCAGCTATCTCTTCGAGGCCGATCCCTCCCGCATCATTCAGGACCCGGAGAGCCTGCGCGCCTCATCGATCCGCCAGGCGGCGGCCTGGGAGGAGTGGTCGGCGCTCAACGATGCGGTGCTCTTTCAGGCCAACTCCTCCGATCACAATCCGGCCGTGCACGTCGGCCTCGGCCCCGAGGACTCCTGGGAGCTCGGCAGTCCGCAGATGCTCAAGTTCTACGTGAAGGGCGGCAAGCTGAGCAATGGCCACCACGGCTACATCGTCTCGAATGCCAACTGGGACCCATACCCGCTCGCAAACAAGCTCGAGAACTTCACCATTGCGCTTGCGAACATGGATGTCGCCGTGTCGCTGCGCATCGATCGCTTCAGCAATCCCTTTTTCACCGTCGTGAAAGCCGCGGACGTGCTGCCGGGCACGGCCGGCCAGGACTGGGGATATACGCCGGTGGAGCTGCAGCAGCAGATGCAGAGTCTCACCAATCCGGTCGCTCCCTCCGGAGCCGCCATCGTCAGCACGGTGGAGGACCTGCAGGCGCAGACGCTCATCAAGGTGCAGCGGGCCAGACAGGCGGTCTCGGTCACAATGGACATGTTGGCCTTCGATCTGCTCGAGGGCGGCTTCTGGATGGATGTGCGCAAAGCGCAGAACCCGAATCGCAACTTCGGACGCGCACCCACCGCCGCCTGGAATGCCTTGCGCAAGGAAGTGCCTCTGCAGCGTCAGTCGGCAGATTTCCCCGCACGCTCGGAGGAAGCACGTGCGACCGATATGGTGCACGGCACCGATCCGGCGTCGTTCTATGCGCCGAGCGGCGCGCTCGGGATGCCCGCCGCGCTGACGGCGCACACTTGCAAGTCCACATCCTGAGGGTCGAACCGTGACCACGCAGTTTGGGAGTCCCACATGAGTCACCGCACACACCTCACGCTGGCAGCGGCTCTGACTGTCGCAGCGATCGGATGCGCTTGCAGCGCCCCGGCGTGGGCGCAAACGCAAGCTGCGTACGTCGCCATTCAGCCGCGTGCGGGCGAGAAAGTCATCACTCTCACCGGACACGATCTCTCGATCGATGAAGTCGTGCGGGTAGCGCGCTACGGGGCGCCGGTGCAGTTGAGCAGTGAGGCTCGACAGCGCTCGGCGGATGCCTACGGCCTGCTGCTCGAGGCGGCGGCGGAAGGCATTCCCGTCTACTGGTTCAACAGGGGCGCCGGAGCGCAACGCGAAACGGAGATCTTCTCGGGCGATCCGCTCTCTGCGGAGAACTCGGCCAAGCTCTCGCAGCGCCAGCTCGGCATCTTTCGGCGCGGCGCCACCATCGGCCTCGGACCGGAGGTGTCTCAGGAGGAGATCGTGCGCGCGATGCTGGTCGTGCGCGCCAACGCGATGAGCTACGAGGCCGCAAGCCCGCAGCTCACGCAGATGCTGCTCGATCTGCTCAACCATCGCATCACACCCGTCGTGTGGTCGCGCACGACCGTCGGTGAAGGTGATCTCGTGCCTCTCATGAACGTCGGCGCGACCATGGTGGGCGCCGGGGAGGCCTACTATCAGGGCGTGCGCATGCCGGCTGCCGACGCGCTGCGCAAGGCCGGACTGAAACCGCTCGCGCCCTTCGCCGCGGATGACAGCGAGCTCACGAGCTCCAACGCCTACGCGACGGGGCAGGCCGCGTTGCTCGTCGACGATGCGCGGCACGTGCTCGAATGGGGCGACCTCACCTACGCCATCGACCTCGACGGCATGAACAGCTCCATCACGCCGCTCTCGAGCGTCGTCCAACGCAATCGGCCTTTCAAATGGCTCAACTGGCACGCCGCGCGCACGCTCGACATGTTGAAGGGAAGTTATCTGTTCGAGGAGGATCCTCACCGCATCATCCAGGATCCGGAGAGCCTGCGGGCGTCCTCGATCCGTCAGGCCTCGGCGTGGCAGGCGTGGGGTACCCTGCGGGACGATGTGCTCATCCAGATGAACTCCTCCGATCACAACCCCGCGGTGCGCGTGGGCATGTCGCCGAGTGACTCGTGGGAGCTCGACACTCCGCAGCTGCGCAAGTTCTTCGTCAAAGGCGGTCCGCACAGTGGGGGCAAGCACGGCTACATCGTCTCGGACGCCAATTGGGATCCGTATCCCATGTCGAACGACATCGAGGCGTTCACGATCGCCCTTGCCAATGCCGACGTGACCGTCGCGCAGCGCACCGATCGCTTCACGAATACCTTCTTCACCGTCGTACGCCCGGCGGACGTGCTGCCCCCGGGATCGGAGACGGCGCCGGGCGGCTTCGCGGGCTTCGCCGCCGCCGCGCTCTTTCAAGAGATCCAGTCACTCGCCGTGCCGGTGAATCCCGAAGGCAACGCAATCGTGCAGACGGTGGAGGACCTGCAGGCGCAGAGCCGTTTGAAAGTCGTGCACGCTCGTCAGGCCGTCGCCGACACGCTCGAGCTGCTCGCGGACGATCTGCTCACGGGGACTTTCTGGATGGACGTGCGCAAGGTGCAGAACGGCGGGCGCAACTTCGGCCCGGCGCCGACCGCCGCGTGGCAGGCATTTCGCAAGGTGGTGCCGTTCCAGCCGGGCTCGGGCCCGGCTCCGCAGGTCCCGATCCACGAGCTCACGGTGAGCTACATGCGCTCGACACCGGTCAGCCTGTTCTACGGCGACGCGGGCAAGCTGCCCGCTCAGTAAACCGCCAGACGATGCGTCACGAAGATCACGAGGACGCCGAGCGCGAGCGCTAGATACGGCAGAATGCCGGCGCGCTTGGCGGTCACCTCGCCCGGTGCCAGTGCCAGATCCTCGCTCATCGCCGCCGGGAAGCGCCCCTTGTCCTGGATGTAATGCCGATAGCAGAACACCGGGATGATGAGCGCGGCGAAGATCAAGCCGCTGCGCAGCGTGCCCACGCCCGAGACATCGGCGCCCATGCCGATGAAGGCGGCGTTTACGAACGACAATACGGCGCCGGCCGCAATGATCCAGGTCGGTGCCCGCCATGGGCGCATCTGCTGCGGCCGGTCCATGCGATGAATCCAGCCAGCGTTGAGATTGAGGAAGCTGAAGATCAGATAGCCGACGTTGGCCGCGGCGAGCACGAAGACATAGTCGGACATCAGCAGCAATACCAGATTGAAGCCCAGATTGGTGAGCATGGCGTTGGTCGGCGCGCCATGGTGGTTGAGCTTCGAGAGGTATTTGGGTACCCAGCCATCGACGGATGCCTGATAGAGGGTGCGCGAGGAGCCCGCCATGGAAGTCATCAAGGACAGCACGAGCGCCAGGATCAGCATCACGATGAGGAACGCTCCGCCGATCGCGCCGAGGTGCACCATGCGGGCCATCACCCGGGCGACTCCCATGCCGCTGTAGATGTCGGGCGCCAGAATGCCGTTGTAGACAGCGGGTGCGAGGACATTGCCGTGCGCGTCGAGCACTGGCGCCTTCACGATCTCGCCGAGACCCAGAAAGCCCTGAAACGCGAACGGCACGAGCGTGTACACCACCACGCACAGCAGACCGGAATAGAAGATGGCCTTGAAGGTGTCGGTCTTCGGATCCTTGAACTCGCCCGTGTAGCACACCGCGGTCTCGAAGCCATAGGTGGACCAGGCGGCGAGGAACATCCCCCCGGCGATCACCGTCCAGCCGGCCAGATTCCAGGTGCCGTTGTGCACCACACCGCTCGCGTCGTGCACGAGCGGCACGAGCGGAAAGAAGTTGGCGGCAACCACATCGCCGGTGAGCAGCGGCATGACGCCGATGAGGATGAGCGGAATCATCGCAGAGATGCCCAGGATCTTCGTCGTGTTGGCCGAGCGCAGGATGCCGCCATCCTGGATCAGCTTCACCGCGAGCAGGATCGCCGCGCCGAGCACGAACACCGCGTTGATGCGCAAGGTCAGGCCGACCTTGATCGCGCTCAGATCGAGCAGCGTCAGCTGCCACGTGTTGATGTGCGCATCCGGAGCGAACAGACCATTGAGGATATAGCCCGCGGCGAGCCCCGAGCCGATCGCTTGCACGGGTGACCACGCAAACCAATTGCACCACACCGAGATGGGCGCCACGAGCTTGCTGTAGCGCACCCACGCGATCGCCCCGTACACGGAGGCGCCGCCGGATTTGTCGGGAAACAGCCCGGCAATCTCCGCATAGGTGAACGATTGCACGAATCCCATAGCGATGGAGGCGCTCCAGATCACCCACGACAGATGACCGACGATCGAGGCGACCGCGCCGATCGAGAACAGCACGAGGGGCGGTACGCCGCTCGCGACCCAGAACGCGCCCGTCCAATCGATGCCGCGCTCCAAACTCGCTGCCTTGACTTGCGCTTGCGCGCCTGCCGCCTCGACGCTGTTTGCTGGACTGCTCACCCTGTCACCCCCCGAATCACGCGTCTCGCTACTTGAACTGCTGCTCGAGCGCCTCGGCGACCTCGAACAGATCGCCCACGATGCCGTACTTCGCGACGCTGAATATGGACGCGCCGGGGTCGGAGTTGACCGCCACGATCGTCGCGACGTGCTTCATCCCCGCGAGATGTTGAATGGCCCCGGAGATGCCCATGGCGATGTATAGCTTGCAGCCGCTCGCTGTCTTGCCCGATTGCCCGATCTGGCGGCTCTTCGGCAGCCAGCCCGCATCCGCGACGGGCCGCGAGCAGCCCAGCGTCGCGCCAATCGCCGCGGCGAGCTCGCGGAAGCGCTCGACGTTAGCCTGCTCGCCGACGCCGCGGCCGATCGCGAGAATGAACTCCACGCCGGCCATGTCCACATCATCCGCCGAGCTCGAGTCGATGAACCCGACGCTGCTCGTACGCGCGCGCCCGAGATCCGTCTCGAACGTGGTGACCTGCGGCGCGGCGCTGCCCTCGGGAGCCCGAAAGACTCCCGCACGCACCGCGAGCACGATCACATCTTTATCGGGAAACTCCACTTCCACGGCGACCTTCTGCCCGTAGCCGCCCCGCGTGGCAATGAGCTTGCCGCCCGAGTCGTACTCGATCTTGAAGATGTCGGTCGCGAAGCCGCACCCGCCGTGGGCGGCGAGGGCCGCCGCGTAGCCGAAGGAGTCGACGCTGTGGGGGAGCAGCACCAGCGCGGGCCGCCGCGCTTCGATGAGGCCGCGCACCGCACGCGCGAAGATCTCGGGCTCGAATTCCGCGACAGGCGAGCGCACCGTGACGATCTCATCGACACCGGTGACACTCAGGCTTGGCACCAGCTGTGAGGCATCCTGCGCGATGAGCGCGACGACGATCCGGTCGGAGGGAGCGCGCCGCGCTGCGTGTGCGGCGCCCACGAGCTCGAGGCTCGGCGGCCGTAGCTGACCCTGGCGGTGCTCCGCGACGACGAGGATCTCGCTCATCGCGCGCTCCCCGTCGCGTCCTTGATGATCTGCGCGAGCCGCGCAGCCTGCTCTTCGACGCTTCCCTCGAGCATCTGCGCGCGTCCCCGGTCGGGTATGTACATGCGCCGCACGCGTGCGGCCGAGCCTGCCTCGCCGACCTCGCCCGCCGCGATACCGAGCTCCTCAAGCCCGAGTACCTCGATAGGCTTGGCCGCCGCCTGCTTGATGCTGCGCAAGGAGGCGTAGCGCGGTGCGTTGATGCCGAGCTGAATCGTGAGGACCGCGGGGCACTCGATCTGCATCTCGTGCAGGGTGCCGCCCTCGAGCTCGCGGCGCACGACTGCGCTCTTGGCGCCGGGGGTGTAGGTCAGGCCCGCAACGACGGCCGCATGCGGCCAGCCCAGGAGCGCCGCGGTCGCGACGCCTGTCGCTGCAAAGGCATGATCGGAGGCCTGTACGCCTGCGAAGAGCAGGTCGGGTGCTTCCTTGCGCGCCACGGCGGCAAGCACGCGGGCGATGGCAATCGCGTCGGACCCGGCGAGTGCCTCGTCCCAGACCCGCACCGCGCGGTCGGCGCCCTTTGCGAGACACTTGCGCAGCGCCTCATCCGCATCCTCGGGGCCGACGCACACGACGATCACTTCCACGGGCGCGGTACCCGCCTCCCTGATCCGCACCGCCTCCTCGAGCGAATACTCATCCCACTCGTTGAGATCACGGATCAGAAAGTCCGGCTCCACGTCACGCCCGTCGGCTCGGATCTCGAAATCCTCATCGAGCGCTGCGACCTGCTTGACCGCGACCAGCACCTTCACGGCGCGGTCTCGCGAGGCGATGCGCGCCGCATCAGGCGGCCACCACGGCGGTCGCTGGCGACTTCTCGGCCTGCAGCGCTTCGGCGATGAGCTCGATCAGTTCTTTCACGACGAACTTGCCCTCGTTGCCCGTTGCCTTCAGGGCATCCTCGAACATCGTCAGGTCCTTCGGACAGCTCACGACATAGACCTGCAGACCCGGGATCGCCGCGGCCTCACGCATTCGATTGTGCGCAGGCCGATCGGCGCCCACTGGATCCGGCATCCAGATGCGACCACCTCCCGCGCCACAGCAGAAGGAGTTCGCACGGCAGCGGCCCATCTCCACCAGCTCGCAGCCGAGCAGGCCCAGGATAGCGCGCGGCGCATCATAACCTTTGTTGAAGCGGCCGAGATGGCAGGGATCATGGAACGTGACCCGAAGTCCGAGCTTGCGCTTCGGCGCCAGCCGCTGCTCTTGCAGCAGCCGTAGCACGAGCGTCGTGTAGTGCTCGATGGAGTAATTGCCGCCGAAATCCGGGTATTCGTTGCGGATGGTGTTGTAGGAATGCGGGTCCGTGGTGACGATGCTCTTGAAGGATGACCCGGAGAAGCTCTTGATGTTGGCCGTCGCGAGCATCTCGTAGAGGCCTTCCTCGCCCACGCGGCGCACGTCGTTACCGGCATTCGATTCGGCTTCGTAGAGAATGCCGTAGTCGACACCCGCCTGGTGCAGCAGCGAGGCGAAGGTCTGCGTCACCTTCTGGTTGCGCGGGTCGAAGGACGCATAATCGCCCACGAACCACAGCAACTCGACGCTCTCCTTGCGCGCGTCCTTGACGGCGAAGGGTAGGCCCTTGGTCCACGCGGGGCGCTTGCGTTTGGATTCACCGAAGGAGTTGCCCGACTTGTGAATCGCCTGCAGCGTCTTCTGCAGCTGCGGATCCATGGTGCCATCCTCGACGAGCTTGCGGCGCATCTGCACGATGAGCGGCAGATGCTCGATCGCGACGGGACACACTTCCACACACGCCATGCACGTGCGGCAGGACCACAGCGTCTCCGTCGCAACCTGGCCCGGAGCCTTGCCGTGCACGTCGAGCTCTGCAGCCGGAGGCAGCTCGCGCGACTCGAGCGTGCGGTTGGCGAACTCCCGCAGTGACAGGATCACGTCGCGCGGCGACAGGGGCGCGCCGACGGCGCGCGCAGGACACGCCTCGTGACAGCGGCCGCACTTGGTGCAGGCATCGAGATTCAGCAGCTGCTTCCAGCTGAGGTCGGTGATGTACTGAACTCCCGCGCGCTCCTGGCTCTGCGGCACGCCGGGCAAGCGCTGGGCAGCCTGGGGGTCGCGCAGCAGCAGCGAGCCGGCGGCTGTGAAGATGTGCTTGACCTTGCTGTAAGGGATGAGGGCGATGAAGGCGAGGGCGAGTACGCCGTGGAACCACCACAGGCTCCAGCGCAGCGCCGCGGCCGCGGGGGCCGTCAGACCCAGCGCCCGCATCGCATCGGCAATGATGGCACCCACGGGTGACCACCAGCGGTAGTCCCACACGTCAGGGCGGCCTGCGAGCCATACGAGCCGCGCCGCCTCGAGCACGTAACCCGTGATGGCGATCAGCAGCAGGGTCCAGAGAAACGCCCAGTCTTCGCGCCGATAGCCACTGCGGTCGTAGTCGGCATCACCGGGCTTGCGATCCGGCCGCGCGTAGTCGAGCTTCGGCGGCTTCAGCCAGCCGCGCCGGTACATCATGTAGAGCAGTCCACCGCTCAGCAGCACTCCGGCGACATCGAGCACCAGCGAGAACCAGAGATAGAAGTCTCCGTGCCAGAAATGCACCCCGAGCAGAGGCCCGACGACGTCGTAGTCCAGAGTGATCGTGGAGGTGCCGAGAAACAGCAGCACGAAGCCATAGAAGATGAGGCGATGGGCTTCGCCCGCGCCCCGGTCGCGGCGCGCAACCGTGCGATGGCTCAAGAGCGTACCGACCATGGCGCCGAAGCGTCCCAGCAGGCCGCCGCGGATCTCCGCGGCGGCACCGCGCCGGTACTTACGGATCTGAACGTAGACGCCGAAGCCGAAGACCGCGACCGCAACGCCGGCGATCGCATAGAAGGCGCCGATCGCCGCGGGGCTGAACTGCTCGAACAGTACCCGGGTTACGGCGTCGCGGGCGACCATCGCTCAGGCTTCATCAGGACTGATACTCCACCTCGGTCTTGCCACCCGGCATGTGTGCCACGCCCCACACGGCGACCTCGCGCTTGTAGGGCTTCGCGAACTGCGCGTTCGCCTCCTCGATCTCCCGGGCGAGGCGATGGCCCGAGAAGGTCGCATCGGCGATGAGTCGCGGGGCCTCGGCATCTCCGATCACATAGACGTTCTTTACGCCGTGCTGTGCCCAGCTCGACTTGGCATCCTTGAGCTCACGGTACAGCGCATCGTCCGAGTGCCGTCCGGTCACGAGCACCAGGGAATCGAAGTCGTGCCAGTGCTGGGTCTTGTTCGCATCGCGCGGCAACACGCCGGGCCCACGGTAGCTGCGTCGCGAACCGTCGCCCCAGATGTTGTAGAGCTCCAGGCGATTGGGCTGGATACGCGAGCAGAACGTGTGCTCGAGCACCCGCACATGCAGCTCGTGCAGGCGGCGCATCATGTTCGGATATTCGAGCGTGAAGTGCATGTAGTTCGCCAGGTGCACGCCCGTGACGATGGTCACCTCGTGACCTGCGAGCGCCAGCTTCTCCGCCAGGCTCGGTGCCATGAAATAGGTATCGGCGTTCAAAATCGCGACGCGCTTGCCGAGCTTCTTGTTGCCGGCGAACACCTGCTCGGGGGTCAGCTGATCGGGACGCGCCGCATCGGCGCCCTCGATAGGCTCGTGCGAGAGGCAGTTGGTGCCATCCGTATTCCAGGAGGAGCCGGTTGCAACCACGATCTTGTCGGCGCCGTAGGCGAGGGCGGCGGCAGCGGTCATGGGCTTCTGGCCCAGCGCTACCTGCGATTGCTTGTTGCGCTTGATCAGCTTGTTCAACTGGGTCTCGCGATAGTCGCGATGGAAGCCCCACTCTCCGAGGCCGGGGAGCGTCGCGAGCGCATTCACGTGGCCCCCGACCTTCTGCGCCGTGTCGTAGAGATGCACGATGTAGCCGCGCTCCATGAGCACGCGCGCGCACTCGGCACCGGCAGGCCCCGCGCCGACGACCAGGAACGAGTCCTCGGAGGTCTTCTTCGGGAAGCGCTCCGGATGCCAGCCGCGCCGGTACTCCTCGCCAGCGGTCGCGTTTTGCGTGCAGATCATCGGCGGACCGCCGATCTCCCAGCGCGAGATGCAGACGTTGCAGCCGATGCACGTGCGGATGTCGTCGTAGCGGCCCTCTTCGATCTTCTTCGGCAGCCACGGATCGGAGATCGAGGGGCGGGCGGCGCCGATGATGTCGGCGTATCCCTTGGTGACGATCTCCGTCATCTTCTCGGGATCGGTAAAGCGCCCCACACCGAGAACGGGCTTCTTCACCACCTCCTTGATCACCTTCGTCCAGGGCACCTGATGGCCCTGTAGATAGAAGCGCGAGGGACCGGCATCCTCGCCCCACTCCGCGATGTCCCCGACATCGATGTCCCACAGATCCACGAGCGGATCGGCGAGCTTTGCGAACTGCGCACCGTCGCGCTCCGCCTCGATGCTCGCGGGGCCATACAGCGTATCGACCGCGAAGCGCGTGGCGATCGCGCAGTCCTTGCCCACCGCCGCGCGCACCTTCTCCAGAGTCTCGAGCCAGAAGCGGGCGCGGTTCTCGAGCGAGCCGCCATACTTGTCGCGGCGCTTGTTGTAGTACGGCGACAGGAACTGCAGCGGCAGGTAAGAGTGCGCTCCGTAGACGTACACGATGTCGAAGCCCGCATCGCGCGCGCGCAGCGCCGCATCCACGTAGTACTGCTGCACCATCGCGATGTCATCGAGATCCATCTCCTTGCAATAGGTGAGCGTCTCGAATTCCGAGGCATACTGGCTCGGGCCGCGCGGCGTCGCGCGCGACTCCATGTTCGGCGCGTGCGAGGATCCGTACCACATCTCGACGCCCGCCAGCGAGCCGTACTTGTGAATGTGATCCGTCATGGCGCGCAGGTTGCGGACGTCGCCGGCGTCCCAGATCCGGGCCGACAGGCGGTGTGTGTCGTCGGACTCCGGGTGAATGGAGCAGTACTCCGTGTTGATGCCGGCCCAGCCGCCCTCGGCCTTCAGCGAGCGGTGAGCGGCCTGAAAGCCGGGCCGGTCGGAACCCGCGCCGATGCAGTGCGGCACCTGATAGAAGCGGTTACGCAGCGTCTTCGGCCCGATCTTGATCGGTTGAAACAGAACGTCGTGCTTGGGATCGCGCGCCATGAGCCGCTCCTTACTTTGCTATCTCATAATTTAGTTGGGGGTTCCGCATGGAACCGCCCGCCCGACCGGGCAGCGTAATGTTACTCCGTAGCGCTGCCCGATTCATTGATGTGCACGTCGCCGAGGTCACGAGCCACCTCGAGCAGCGTGCTCCAGAAGTAATGGGCGAAGCTCGGATCGAGCCACAGCGTGAGGGCTGCGGCGCCGCCAGCGGCGCGGTGTGCCCAGGCAACGACGCCCACCCCGATCATGGATGCGAGAACGATCGGCGACTCGGGATCGCTCGGGCTCTCGAGCAGCGGCGCGAAATCGTAGCTGCAGATCTGGCGCAGCAAGCGCTGCAGCGCGCTGCCCTGGAGGGTGAGCACGAGATCCTGATGTGCAACTGGATAGACCGCTTTGGGCGCTGCGGCCGAGGTCAGTTGGCGCTCGGCGGCCGCGACCGTCTCGGAGCCCTCGGCGATCGCTTCGATGAGAAACTCCGCCGTCGCGAGGCGTGCGACCAGCACACCGGCGGTCAGCAGCGCGCTGTTCGGCGCCGCGGGCACGCGCAGGCCGCGGCTTTCAAGCCACGCGGCCGCGTCCGGCCCCTTGCAGCCGAAGCGGGCACGCCGCCCATGAACTTCGAGCGTGAGAACGGCGCGGTCCGGCGCTGCGGCCGCAGGTCGCGCTGTCTGGAACCAGGACTCGAGCGGTGAGCGTGCCCGGCAGTGGGTCGGCGCCGACACGCGCGTGCGCCCGGCCGCGGGCTCTTGCGCTGCGCCAGCCGCGGCAGGCGCTGAGACGCGCTGCCGCTCTCCCTGAGCGTCGTAGAAGGGCGGCTGCGCGACCTGCGCTTCGAGCTCCACCCGGTTCTCGATGCGAATGCGCAGACTCGTGCCCGCGGCTTGCGCCGGGGAAACCAGCGCAAGCCCGATGCAGCGGCCGAGCGTCGGCGAGCGACCGATGCTCGTCACGCGACCGGCGATCTGTCCGTCGGCGATGATCAGATGGCCTTCCTTGGGCCGGCGCGCCTCCTCGGGGGGCAGCTGAAAGCCCACGAGCGTTTGTCGCCGCGGCTCGCGCGTGAGAATGGCCAGGCTGCGCTGTCCGATGAAGAAGGGCTTGTCCATCTTCAAGGCCCACGGGGCATCGATCTCGAGCGCGTTCGTGACGCCGTCCGTGTCTTGACCGACGATGATGTGTCCCTTCTCGAGCCGCAGCATGCGCTGTGCTTCCACGCCGAAGGGCCGGATTTGGAAGCGCTGTCCGGTTGCGAGCAGCAGCCTCCACAGGTCGAGCGCGCACTCCGCAGGCAGATGGATCTCATAGCCGAGCTCGCCGACGAAGCCGACGCGCATGATGCGGCAGGGAACCCCGGCGATCGCTCCCTCTCGTACCGCAAGATACGGAAAGGCCACGTCGCTGAGATCGATTGCCGTGTGCTCACGGAGCAGCTCGCGCGAGTAGGGGCCTGCGAGATTGAAGGCC
This sequence comes from Steroidobacteraceae bacterium, assembly GCA_035501955.1. Classification (GTDB taxonomy): domain Bacteria; phylum Pseudomonadota; class Gammaproteobacteria; order Steroidobacterales; family Steroidobacteraceae; genus JASHUC01. The sequence goes on along the minus strand of DATJVD010000021.1, from coordinate 31,043 downwards.
GCGTAGTGGCCGGTAAGGTTGACGAGCCCCACCGGCAGCTCCCACCAGGTCGCAAGGCGGCCGAGCTCGCGAAATACGGCGGCCGAGTTGCCGGTCGTCGTCGTGAAGTAGAATGTCTCGGGACCGAGACGCGCGATCACCCCATCGTCGACGACGATACCCGCCTCATCGAGCATAATGCCGTAGCGGGTCATGCCGATCTTGAGATTGGCGAAGCGCGTCGTGTACACCCTCTCGAGCAGCTCAACGGCGTTCGCTCCGCGCAGCTCTATCTTGCCGAGCGTTCCCACGTCGATGAGGCCGCAGCGCGTGCGCACGGCGCCGACTTCCTCCGCGATCGCCGCCTCACGTGCCTTGCCGCTCAGCGCGTAGTACTCGGGGCGGCGCCAGTTGCCTGCCGCCATCCACACGGCTGCGCGCGCCTCGTGCTCCGAATCGAGCGGCGTGCGCCGCTCCGGCGAGAAGCCGCGCCCGGCCAGATGCGCAAGCGGCACGGGGTGAAACATCGGTCGCGCCGTGGTAGTGCCGAGCTCGCCGAGCGGCTTGCCACGCACCGCCGCGAGCACGCGCAGCGCATTCATGCCCGAGTGCTTACCCTGGCTCGGCCCCATCCCGAGCGTCGAGAATCGCTTGAGCAGCTCGCTGCTGTCGAAGCCTTCCTGGCAGGCGTTCTGCAGATCCTTGAGGTGCAGATCCTCGTCGAAGTCTATGAACTCAAGGCCGCTCTTGTGCGCGAAGATCGGATACGGATGCGTTGGGCACTCCGCGGGCGCCGCCGGCAGGCGCCGCTGAGTGGCGCTGCCGAATCCCAGCTGCCCCGCTGCCTGAGCGCCCGCGTCGCGCCCGTCCACGATGCGCTCGTCGAGCGAGTAGACGCCGTTGACCTTGCCGCAGGCATACACGCCGGCCGGCAGGGTCCGGGGAACGAACTGCTCGAGGCGATTGGAATAAGAGAAGAGTGCGCCTGCCTGGTGCAGCAGCGCGTTGGCCGGCGCGAAGCCGACGCTCATCCACAGGCCATCGAGCTCGATGCGCTTGCGACCCGGGCCCCCGCCCGCGTCCCATTCGTACGCCAGACTCGTCACCTCGTCCCCGGAGCCCGTACGCGCCTCCAGCTGCTGAATACCGTTGAAGAGCGGAATTCCGCGCGTGCCGAGCGTGGTACGCGCCGCTTGCGATGCCGCTCCGGGCTCCGCGCGCAGATCGAGCACCGCGACCACTTCCATGCCGTGTGCCAGCGCATCCAGTGCAGCCGCGTAGCCCTCCGCGTTGGCCGTGAGCACCGCAACGCGACGCGCGGCCGGCACTGCGTAGTGATACAGCAGTCGCTGTGCACCGCTTGCGAGCATCACTCCGGGCAGGTCGTTGCCGCGAAACACCGCCGGTTGCTCGTAGGCACCCTGCGCCACGATCACGCTGCCCGCGCGCACCTTCAGCATGTACTGCGGAGCGATGAGTGCGACCCAGTGATCCGCGTAGTATCCGGCGGCGAAGGTGTGCGTCAGGACGCGCACGCGCGGGTGCGCGTGCACCGCGGCGATGAGAGCGAGCGTCTGCTCTGCACCCGTCGCGACGCCCCCGCGCGCGTAGAGCCCACTGCCGCCGACTGCCGGATTCTCGTCCACGAGCATCACACTCGCGCCGCGGCCGGCAGCGCTCAGCGCGGCCGCGAGCCCCGAGGGCCCCGCGCCGATCACCAGGACATCGCACGAATCGTAGCGCTTCGCCGTGATGCGACGCTTGGCGGCGAGATCCACGATGCCGAGGCCCGCGAGGTTGCGAAACATCCGCTCCCAGCGTGGAAACCAGCGTTTGCTGTGAAATGCCTTGTAATAGAAGCCGACGGGCAGGAACGGACCCAGATGCTGGATGAGCGCGAGCCGATCGTGCGCGAGGCCGCCGCGGGTGTTCACGGCAGAAACCTGCCAGCCGGGCTCGACCTGCACGACGTCGGCGCGCACGTTGGGAATGCTGCGATCGGCCGTGCGCACCTGCATCAGCGCGTTCACGTCGTGCCCCGCGGCGCTCAGCAGACCGCGCGGCCTGTGATATTTGAAGGAGCGCCCGAGGATGCGTACACCGCTCGCGGTGAGTGCGGAGCTGAGCGTGTCGCCGCGATAGGCCTGCACGCGACGGCCCTCGAACTCGAAGTCGAGCCCGATGCCGCGCTCGATGCGCTCACCCGGCAGCTGCGGCAGGCGGCTCATGCGCTCGCTTCCGGCTCCACGCGCGGGCGCGCCGCAAACAGGTAAGTGCGATGGATCACGTCCGTCGCGGTGTCGCGCTCGGCGATGAACCACACTCCACTTGGCACGTGGCACCACCACTCCTTCTTGAGTGCGGGTGCCCCGTTGCGGTTGAACACGTAGTCGGCCCACTGCGCATCGCTCGCGGTGGCGGGATCGGGCATCGCACGCAGCTCGCCGCCGCAGACGAACTCACTGATCGCCCGCGGGCCGTTCACCGGACAGTTCATGACTTTCACGCGTGCGTGCCTCAATGCCCCACGGACGCCGCGCCCTTCTCACCGGTCAACGCGTAGTGTGCGAAGCGCTCGAGGCCGAAGCCGCGGATGAGCGGATGCGGCTCGTTGCGCGCTACCGTGTAGCTCATCGTCTTGCCGCATACCGGTGTCGCCTTGAATCCCCACGTGCCCCAGCCGGAATCGAGATAGAAGCCGCCCACGGGTGTGAGTCCCATGATCGGTGCGAAGTCGGGCGTCACGTCGGCCATGCCGGCCCATTGGCGGTTGATCTTCACGTCCGAGAGGAACGGGAACATCTCGAGCATGTGAGTCGCGAGGGATTCGGCGAAGTCGAGTGTCGAGCGCGTGGAGTGCAGCTCATAGGGATCGAGCGAGGCACCCATGACGAGCTCGCCGCGCGCGCTCTGGCTGACATAGACGTGCAACGACGCCGATACGACGATGGTGTCGAGCCAGGGCTTGAGCGGCTCGGTCACCATGGCCTGCAGAGGTTGAATGTAGATTGGTGAGCGCAGGCCGACGGCCGTCAGCATGCGCGGTGTCCAGCCCGCAACCGCACACACCACCTTGCGCGTCGCGATGCGGCCGCGGTTGGTCACCACGCCCGTGACGCGCGGCCCGGAGCCGCGGTCCTCGAGCTCGATCGCGAGCACCTCGGTCTCCTGATGGATCTCGACGCCGCGGCGGTCGGCGCCGCGGCCGTAGCCCCAGGCCACCGCATCGTGACGCGCGATCGCGCCCGGTGCGTGGTAGAGCGCGCCGAGGATCGGCGCGTGGCCGCCGCAGCTCAGGTCCATCGTCGGGATGGCCGCGTGCACCGCGGCGCTGTCGACCACCTCGCTGTCGACCCCGTAGTGCTTGTTCACCTCGGCGCGCCAGCGCATGGTGCGCATGGCCGCATCGGTGTGCGCCAGGGTGTAGTGGCCGCGCGTCGAGTAGAACAGATTCAGGTCGAAGTCCTGCGACAGGTCCTGCCACAGCCGCACGCTCTCGTCGTAGAACTGCACGCCCTCGGGAGTTAGATAGTTCGAGCGGATGATGGTGGTGTTGCGACCGGTGTTACCGCCGCCCAGGTAGCCGCGCTCGAGCACGGCGACATCGTGGATTCCATAGTCGCGTGCGAGATAGTAGGCTGTGGCCAGTCCGTGTCCGCCGCCGCCGATGATGACCACCTCGTAGCCGGACTTGAGATGGTCGTGGCGCGTGAACATCCGAGGCTCCGGATGCTTGCGCGAGAGAGCGAACTTGAGCAGGCGCGCGGGCATCGGGCTATGTTACTGCCACGCAAGACAATTGCATATCGCGCACGCGCCTGACGCTGCGCTCGAGGACGCACCGAGAATGCAGCACTCGCGCACCTCCCTGGGGGAGGAGGTACCGGCTCAGCAACCCGCGGTCGCGGCGCCCGCTCATACCGCCGCGCAAGCCACGCTCGATGCGGATGCCGCGCAGCTGCGCGCGCTCGGCTACACCTCCAAATTCGATCGCACGATGTCCGAGCTGGAGAACTTCTCGCTCGGCTTCACCTATCTGTCGCCGGTCGTGGGAGTGTACAGCCTCTTTGCGTTCGCGCTGGCGGCGGGCGGCCCGCCGATGTTCTGGTCGTATCTGTTCGTCGGCATCGGCCAGCTGTTCGTGTGCCTCGTGTTCAATGAGGTGGTATCGCAATTTCCGATCTCCGGCGGACTCTACCCGTGGGCGCGACGGCTCGTCGGCAAGCGCTGGGCGTGGATCGCGGGCTGGGTCTACGGCTGGGCGCTGTTCGTATCGATCGCCGCAGTCGCGACCGGCGGCGCGCCGTATGTCGCGCAGCTGCTGGGCTTCGCGCCCACGCCGCTCAACACGACCGGGCTTGCGCTCTTGATGATTGCGATCGCCACCGCGTGCAACGTCAGCGGCACGCGGCTGCTGGCGCGCGTGGCCATGTTCGGCTTCACGTGCGAGCTCATTGGCGCGGTGCTGGTGGGCACGTACCTGCTGCTGTTCGCGCGGCACCAAGCCTTCAGCGCCGTGTTCGACACTTTCGGCGTGCGCAGCGCCGGCGGCAACTATCTCCCGGCCTTCCTCGCGTCTTCGCTCTCGGCGCTGTTCTGCTACTACGGCTTCGAGGCCTGCGGGGACGTGGCCGAGGAGACGCCGGACGCGAGCCGCAAGATTCCCAAGGCGATGCGCATGACGATCTATGTGGGCGGCGCGGCATCGATGTGGGTGTGCTTTGGCCTCATCATCGCCGTGCCGGACATGCATGCGGTGGTTTCCGGCAAGGATGCGGATCCCGTGACGACCGTGCTGCGCTCGGCGATGGGCACGCTCGGGCTGCGCTGCGTGCTCGCCGTGGTTCTGGTCTCCTTCATCTCCTGCGCGCTCAGCATGCAGGCGGCGGCCGGCCGGCTGCTATTCGCCTATGCGCGCGATGAGATGATCGTGCACCACCGCCTGTTGAGCCGCATCTCACCACACGCGCACGTGCCGGTGCCCGCGCTCGCGGTAGCGGGCTTGGTTCCGGCCATGATCGCGCTCGCGGGTCTGTGGCTCGCCAATGCAGTCGCGACCATCATCAGTTTCGCCTCCGTCGGTATCTACATTGCCTTTCAGATGCTGGTGCTGGCAGCGCTCGTCGCGCGCTGGCGGGGCTGGCGCCCCGCGGGTCCCTTCCGGCTGGGGAACTGGGGCTGGGCGGTCAATGTGATCGCGCTCGCTTATGGAGTGGGCGCGATCGTGAACATGATGTGGCCGCGCAATCCCCACGACCCCTGGTACAGCAACTACGCGATGATCGTCACCTCCACCGGCGTGGTCCTGCTAGGCACTCTCTATATGATTGCGGGCAAGCCGTACGACCGCGGTCACGCGCCGGCAGGAGATGCGCATCTCATGGGTCATTGAGCCGTGAGCACCCCGCTGCAGCAGCTGCGCGTCGTGGAACTGGCGCGCGTTCTCGCAGGACCGTGGATCGGCCAGATCCTCGCGGATCTCGGCGCTGATGTGGTGAAGGTGGAGGCTCCCGGGGGTGATGACACGCGCCAGTGGGGCCCGCCCTTCGTGGCGGGCCGCGATGGCGAGCACCTCGGCGCGGCTTACTTCCACGCCTGTAATCGCGGCAAACGCTCGGTGATCGCGGATCTGCACATGGCGCAGGGGCGCGAGCTCGTGCGGCGCCTTGCGAGCTCCGCCGATGTCCTCATCGAGAACTTCAAGGTTGGGGCGCTCGCCCGGTACGGGCTGGACTACGCGACGCTGAAAGATCTCAATCCGCGCCTCATCTACTGTTCCGTGACGGGCTTCGGCCAGACCGGTCCTTACGCGCACAAGCCAGGCTACGACCTCATCATCCAGGGCATGAGCGGCATCATGGACCTCACCGGCGAGGCCGATGGGCCGCCACAAAGAACGGGCGTCGCCTTCGCCGACATCTTCACCGGAACCTACGGAGCGATCGCCGTGCTCGCGGCGCTCGCGCAGCGTGAGCGCACGGGAGTGGGGCAGCAGATCGACATGGCGCTGCTCGACTCGATGATCGGCGTGCTGGCGAATCAGGCCATGAGCTACCTGGTATCGGGCCGCACACCGCACCGGATGGGCAATGCGCATCCGAGCATCGTTCCTTACCAGGTGTTCGCCGTGAGCGACGGCGCCGTCGTGATCGCGGTCGGCAACGATGCGCAGTTCGCGCGCCTGTGTGGCTATCTCGGGCAGCCGGCACTCGCTGATGATCCGCGGTTCGCGACGAACGCGGCGCGCGTGCGCAATCGTGCACCATTGCTCGAGAGGCTCGCAGCGCTCCTTGCGCCGCTCACGCGCGCCGCGCTGCTCGCGGGCATGGAAACTTGCGGCATTCCGGCAGGCCCGATCCACACGGTCGCCGAAGCGTTTGCCGACCCGCAGGTCGTGCAGCGGCGCATGCAGCTGCAGCTCGAGACTGCAGCTGCGCCCGACGGCCATCTGCCGGGCGTGCGCACGCCCATCCAATTCTCGGGGGCCGAGCTTGCCCTGACACGGCCGCCGCCGCGCCTCGGAGAGCACACTGAGGAGGTGATGGCCGAGCTCGGTCTCTCCGGTTAGAGGAGCGCGATTCGGCGGTCAGGAGCGAATGCGCGCGCTCGTCGGATCGTAGAGAGGTCTGAGGGCAGCCCGCGCCGGAACGCGCTCCGCGGACACCTGAATCTCGTAGCGTCCCGAGCGCACGTACACATCGCTCGCGCCGCCGGCGCCCGATACGTAGCCGAGCGCCACGGCACCACCGAGCGTATGACCGTACATCGCCGAGGTGGTGTAGCCGCAGAGCTCCCCGTCGCGATAGATCGGCTCGTTGTGGTAGAGCATCGGGCGCGGGTCCTCGAGCAGAAACTGCACCAGGCGCCGGTCGGGAACCGCGCCGCGCTGCGCGAGCAGCGCCTCGCGACCGGTGAAGCCACCGGGCTTATCCCAAGCGCAGGTGAAAGCAAGCCCGGCCTGCAGCGGCGTGTCGTCCGGGCCAATGTCGTGCGCCCAATCACGATAGGCCTTCTCGATGCGCAGGGAATTCAGCGCGTGATAGCCGCAGTGCCGCAGACCGTGCGCAGCGCCCGCCGCCACGAGCGCCTCGTAGACTGGCACGGCGAAAGCCGTCGGGATGTAGAGTTCCCAGCCGAGCTCGCCCATGTAGCTCATGCGCATCGCGAGCGCGCTCTGATAGCCGATCTCGATGACACGGCAGCTGCCGAAGGGAAAGCCCTGGTTCGAGAAGTCCGCCGCAGATAGCTCCGCGAGCAGCGCGCGCGAGCGCGGACCCTGCACGTTGAGCATGGCGTAGGCTTGCGTCACGTCGGTGACCACGCAATGCGCGTCGGGTGGGATGCACTGGCGGATCCACGCTTCCACGTGAGTCTGAGTGAAAGCGGCGGTCACGATCATGAAGCGATCGCTTGCGAGCCGCGAGACGGTGACGTCCGCCTCGATGCCGCCGCGCGCGTTCAAGAACTGCGTATACACCACTCTGCCGACGGGCAGGCGGCACTCAGCGGTCGCGATGCGATTGAGCACGGCTTCCGCATCGCGTCCCTGCACCAGCAGCTTGGCGAAGGAGCTCTGCTCGAACAGGCCGACCTGCTCGCGCACGGCACGGTGCTCGGCGGCGCCGTTCTCGAACCAGTTCTGACGGCCCCAGCCGTAGGTGTACGCCGGCATCTGACCGGGCAGCGCGTACCAGTTGGGACGCTCCCATCCGGCGGACTCGCCGAAACAGGCTCCGGCGGCCGCCAGACGCTCGTGCAGCACGCTTTTCTTGACGCCGCGGGCCGTCTCCCACTGGCGGAATGGCCAGTGATCCTGGTAGCCGATGCCCAAAGTCTCGACCGTGCGATCGTGTAGATAGCGAGCGTTGTTTTGCCATGCGTGCATGCGGCGGATGTTCACCGACCACACATCCATGGGCGGCTGGCCGTCGATGATCCAGCGCGCCATCACCTGTCCCACCCCGCCAGCGGAGAGAATCCCCAGTGAATTGAAGCCGGCGGCGATGTAGAAGTTGCGCAGATTGGGCGCCTCGCCCATCAGATAGTTATGGTCCGGCGTGAAGGACTCCGGTCCGCAGAAGAGCAGCTTGATACCGGTGCCCGTAAGCAGGGGTACGCGGCGCATCGCACGCTCTATGTACGGGTAGATGCGGTCCGTATCCGGTGGCAGGTCGCCGAAACAGAAATCCTCGGGGATGCCGCTCTCGCCCCACGGCTTCGCCACGGGCTCGAACAGCCCCACCATGAGCTTGCCGGCTTCCTCACGCACATAGGCCGAGTTGCCGGGATCACGCAGGATCGGCAGCAGTGGGTGCACTCCCTGCACGGGCTCTGAGATCAGGTAGTAGTGCTCGGCGGCGAGCAGCGGCACCTCAACGCCCGCCAGCTTGCCGACTGCGCGTGCCCACATGCCCGCGCAGTTGACGACCACATTCGCGCGCACGTCGCCTTCCGCGGTGCGCACGCCCGTAACGCGACCCGCATCGGTGCTGATGCCCGTCACGACCGTGTTCTCGCGCAGCGTCGCCCCCTGCCGCCGCGCGCCGCGCGCGAGCGCCTGCGTCACGTCGGTCGGATTGGCACGTGCGTCGTTGGGGAAGTAAAAGGCGGCCGTCAGATCGGCCACCTCGGCGAGCGGCCACATCTTCTGCACTTCAGCCGGCGTGATCTCGTGGCCCTCCACGCCGAAGGAGCGCGCGATGTTCAGGCCGCGGCGCATCTCCTCGGCCTTGTCGCGCGTGATCGCCAGCTGAATGGAGCCGCAGTTGATGACGCCGGTCGACTGGCCGGTCTCAGACTCCAGGCGCCGATACAGATCCTGCGTGTACTTGGCGAGCCGGGTCTGGGTCACGGTGTCGCGCAGGGTGGTGAGCAGTCCGGCCGCGTGCCACGTCGTGCCGCAGGTGAGCTTGCGGCGCTCGAGCAGCAGCACGTCCGTGCATCCAAGCTGCGTCAGGTGATAGGCGACCGAGCAGCCGATGACACCGCCGCCGATGATGACGACGCGTGCCTGCGATGGCAGGGAGCCCGTGCTCAAGGCTCAGCGGCCATAGAGATCGTCCGCCCCCCGGCAACGGCCGCGACATTGAGCGGCAGTGAATGAATTTGCGCACGAATACCAGTCCACAGATGACCGGTCAATGGGTGCACAATCCAGCCGCAGCTCAAGCATTGGGAGCCGACATGCCACGACGCAAACGCAGCAAGTCGCCGGCGAGCACGCGCGATACGGAGGGCGCGCGCCTGGGGCAGCACGTCGGCACGGCCGCGCGGCGGCTGCGTCTGGCGCAGGGCCTGCGGCTGCAGGACGTGGCGGCGCGCGCCGGCATCAGCCGCGCCATGTTGAGCCGGCTCGAGACGGGCGATGCCATGCCGAGCCTCGACACGCTCGCGGGCCTCACCACGGCGCTCGGCGTCAATCCGGTCGATCTGGTGCGCGGCTTCGGTGCGCGCAGCAGTCCGGCTCAGTGGGTGCGCCGGGGCGAAGGTCTCGAGGTGGTCCGCCGCGGCACCAAGCGGGGGCATACCTATCACCTGCTCGCCTCCAACCGCGGTCCGCGGCGCATCTTCGAGCCGTTTCTCGTGACGCTCACCGACAAGAGCGAGGTGTTCCCGGGCTTCGAGCATCCCGGCATCGAATTCATCTATCTGCTCAAGGGCATCTTCACTTACCGCCACGGCGATGAGAGCTATCCCCTCAAGCCCGGCGACTCACTAACCTTCTCCGGGCGCGTGCCGCATGGTCCGGTGAAGCTCCTGCGCCTGCCGATCGTGTTCCTGTCGATCATCATCTATCAGGATGAGGTCACGGACAAACCCGACGAGCTCTGAAGGGCCGATGCGCACCCCGCCGCACGCCCCGCAGCGCTCGTTCGCGGCGTTGCGCCACCGCGGCTATCGCATGCTATTCATCGGCAGTGCCGCGGCGATGATGGCCGACAACATCGAGCACGTGATCAGCTACTGGGTGCTGTTCCAGAAGTTTCACTCCCCGGCGCTCGGCGGCTTTGCCGTCATCTCGCATTGGTTGCCTTTCCTGGCCTTCTCTGTGTACGTCGGTGCGCTCGCCGACCGCTTCGATCCGCGGCGCATGATCCAGCTCGGCATGCTGCTCTTCATGGGCGTGTCGCTGACCTGGGGTGTGCTGTTCCTCACGGGGAGACTACAAGTCTGGCACGCTGTCGCACTCCTCACGGTGCATGGCATGGCAGGAGTGCTCTGGAACCCGCCGATGCAGCTGCTGCTGCACGATGTGGTAGGGCTCGAGGATCTACCGAGCGCTGTGCGCCTGAGCGCGACAGCGCGCTATCTGGGCGTGCTCGCGGGCCCGGCCGCGGGCAGCGTGCTGCTGCTCGCCCTCGGTCCGGCGCACGGCATCTTCGTGAATGCGCTCTTCTATCTGCCGCTCGCGCTGTGGCTGTGGAAAGCACCCTACGGGCCGCGTTTTCGCACGGGCGCCGCCGCCGCGCCGCGGCCGCTGCGCGGCTTCGCGGATGTGATCGAGAGCTTTCGCACGGTGCGTGCGCATCCCACGATCATCACGATGACGCTGCTGGCTGCGGGAGCATCCTTCTTCATCGGGAGCGCCTATCAAGCACAGATGCCGCAGTTCGCGCATGAGCTCGGTCACGGAGACCCGGGCATCGCCTACAGCGCGCTGCTGCAGGCGGATGCCGCGGGGGCGTTGCTCGCCGGGCTGGTGCTCGAGAGCCGTGGTCTGCTGCAGCCGAGCGCGCGCACCGCACTGTTGCTCGCCGCACTCTGGTGCGCGGCGCTGGGCGCCTTCGCACTCACCTCCGTCTATCCACTCGCGTTGCTGCTGCTCGGCACCGCGGGCTTTCTCGAGCTGTCATTCAGCGCGATCGCACAGACGCTGGTGCAGCTCAATGCCCCCGCCGGCTTGCGCGGGGGCGTCATCGGCGTGTTCTCCATGGCGAGCCTGGGACTGCGAATGTTCAGTGGCTTCACGGTGGGCGTGCTCGGCAGCCTGATCGGGATCCATTTCTCGCTCGCCGCCAGCGCCGCGCTACTGCTGTTCGCGCTCCTGTTGCTCTTGAGACGCAGCGAGCGCACGCGCGTCGCACAGCGCGCCCCCTAAGGGAGCGGGGAGCGCACCCCTCAGGAGCGCACCCCCTCAGGAGCGCACTCCTCAGGAGCGCGCCCCTTAGCGTTCGCGCTGCGGTGCTCGGGCTCGGGAATGCTCTTTGCTCGGTAGTAAGGGGTCCGCGCACGAGCTCCATCGCAGCCGCCATGCTCACTTGCAAGCGCAGATCCGTCACGGTCCTTCTGATGGGAGTCGTCGGGCTCGCCGGCGCGCTCTGCGGCTGCCGTCCGGGGCCCGAGCCCACGCCGCCCGCGCATCCGCCGGTCAAGCCCGCGGACCCACGCAAGGCCGAGCTGCAGCAAGAGACCCTAGAGGCACGGCAAGCGAGCGCGCCGTGTGCGAACCAGCTGTCTGACTGCACGGTGATCTGATCGGCTTGTTACGGCACCCTTGCCGGGTTCCGCACTGACGCTCGATGCGGGTGCTCTGGTAGGATTCGGAGCGGCCCGTGCCGCGACATGGGCCCCACCCAGAGGCAGGCTCCCAGCATGAGCTACACAATCAACGTGAACGGCAGATCCCAGAACGTCGACGTGGATGGCGACACCCCGTTGCTGTGGGTGCTGCGCGACGTACTCGACCTCAAGGGCAGCAAATTCGGCTGCGGCATGGGTCTGTGCGGAGCCTGTACCGTTCACATCGACGGCAAGGCGGCGCGCTCTTGCATCACACCGGTGGCGTCCTTGGGGTCTGCCCAGGTCACCACCGTCGAGGCCGTCGGCGAGACCCCGGTGGGCAAGAAAGTCCAGGATGCCTGGGTGCAGCTCGACGTGCCCCAGTGCGGCTATTGTCAAGCCGGTCAGATCATGGCGGCGAGCGCTCTGCTTGCCACCAAGCCGCAGCCCACGGATCAGGACATCGATGACGGGATGAGCGGCAACATCTGCCGTTGCTGCACCTATACCCGCATCCGTGCCGCCATCAAGCAGGCAGCGGGTCTGCCGACTGCGGACACGAGGGAGGTTTGACCATGGCACGCATGCGCGCTGGCAATGCGATTGGAACACCGAGCCATCGTGGCACCCGTCTGAACCGAGCCCTCGACCAGGCAGTCTCGCGCCGCAGCTTCCTAGCGGCAGGGGCAGCCGCAGGCGGCGGGCTGCTGCTCAATTTCAGCGTTCCCGGCCTCGCCGCCGCCTCGGCGGTGCAGGGGGCGGGCGCCGCGAAGGCCTATCCGCTCAATGCGTATATCCGCATCGAGCGCGACGGCATCATCACGATCCAGGCGAAGAATCCGGAAATCGGCCAGGGTGTCAAAACCAGCCTGCCGATGATCATCGCCGAGGAGCTCGACGCGGACTGGAAAGACGTCCGCGCGGAGCAGGCACCGCTCGACCCCAAGCTGTACGGACCGCAATTCGCCGGCGGCAGCTTCACTACACCGATGAACTACGAGCCACTGCGGCGCGTGGGCGCAGCGGCGCGGCAGATGCTCATCATGGCCGCAGCTCGGACTTGGGGGGTGCCCGCGGAGCAGTGCGACACCGAGCCGGGCAAGGTGCGCCACAAGTCGAGCGGACGCACGCTCGGGTACGGCGCGCTCGCCTCCAAGGCCGCCACGATCAAGCCACCCGATCTGCGCACGGTGAAGGTCAAGGATCCCAAGGACTTCCACATCATCGGCCGCTTCACGACCGGCGTTGAGAATCCGCTCATCGTCACCGGTCAGCCGCTATTCGGCATCGACGTGAAGGTGCCGGGCATGCGTTACGCGGTGTTCGAGAAATGCCCGGTGTTCGGCGGCCGCCCGGTGCGGGCGAACCTCGACGCCATCAAGGCGCTGCCCGGTGTGCGCAACGCCTTCATCGTCCCGGGCGCCCGTCCCACGGGACTGCCCGACGGCATCGCCACGAGCCTGCAGGACGGCGTCGCCATCGTGGCGGACAGCTGGTGGGCTGCGAACAAGGCGCTGCAGAAGCTTACGGTCGAATGGGACGAAGGCCCGACGGCCAATCAGAGCACCGAGGGCTTTGCGCGCACCGCGGCCGAGCTGGCATCCAAGCCCGCGGGCAAGGTGTCGCACAGCGACGGTGACGTCCAGAAGGCCTTCGCCACCAGCGCGAAGGTGATCGAGGCGCATTACGCCTATCCGTTCATCTCCCATTCGCCGCTCGAGCCGATGAATGCGACCGCGGACTTCCGTGACGGCAAGGTCGAGGTGTGGGCACCGACGCAGAATCCGGGATCCAACCACGCGCTGATCGCGAAGGTGCTCGGCATTCCGGAAACCAACGTCACGCTGCACATGACTCGCTGCGGTGGCGGCTTCGGCAGGCGCCTGGGCAGTGACTTCGTGTGCGAGGCGGCGGCCATCTCCAAGATGGCGGGCGAGCCAGTGAAGCTGCTGTGGAATCGGCGCCAGGACATGCAGCACGATTACTACCGTCCGGGCGGCTTTCACTTCTTCAAGGCGGGCATCGACGCAAAGGGCAAGCTCGTCGCCTTTGCGGACCACTTCGTCACGTTCACGAGCGATGGCGAGAAGGTATCCAACAGCGCCGACATGGCGCCGACGGAGTTCCCTGCGCGCTTCGTGCCGAACGTGGAATACGGCGTCTCGATGATGCCCCTCGGCGTGCCCACCGGGCCGCTGCGCGCACCGCAAAGCAACGCGCTGGCGTACGCCTTTCAGTCGTTCCTCGATGAGGTGGCGCAGGCCGCGGGCCAGGATCCGCTGCAGTACCGCATCGATCTGTTCGGCGAGCCGCGCGTGATCCCGAATCCTCCCGGTCCGGGCAGCCGCTTCATGCCGTTGCCTCCCTTCGACACCGGTCGTGCGCGTGGCGTCCTCGAACTGGTGCGCGAGAAGTCAGGCTGGGGAACGCGCAAGCTGCCGGCCGGCAGCGGCATGGGCGTGGCGTTCTACTACAGTCACCTCGGCTACTTTGCCGAGGTGGTGCAGGTGACCGTCGCGCGCGAGGGCATGGTGAAGGTCGACAAGGTGTGGGTCGCAGGCGATTGCGGCAGCCAGATCGTCAATCCCAGCTCCGCCATCAACCAGGTGCAGGGCGCCGCGCTCGACGGAATTGCCGGGGCACTGGGGCAGGAGATCACGATCGATCGCGGCCGCGTCGTGCAGACGAACTTCCACGAGTTCAAGCTGCTGCGCATGAACCAGGCGCCCCCCGTGCAGGTCGATTTCCGCATCACGCAGAATCCGGTCACCGGTCTCGGCGAGCCCGCGCTACCGCCCGTCGTGCCGGCGCTGTGCAACGCCATCTTCGCGGCAACCGGCAAGCGGGTGCGCAGGCTGCCGATCGACACGGCGTCTTTGAAGGCGACCTGAGCTCGGCCGCACCGTTCTCGGCGGCCCCATGCAGTCGCAATCCCCGCGCACCCGGCGCTCGCCGGATGTCGATCGCACCTATCGGATGCTGATCGACGGTGCGTGGACCGAAGCAAGCTCCGGGGAGAGCTTCGCCTGCGTCGATCCGTACACCGAGGAACCGTGGGGCCGCGTGCCGGAGGCGGGCGCGACCGAGGTGGATCGCGCCGTGCGCGCAGCGCGCCGCGCCTTCGACGAGGAGCGCTGGTCACGCATGCCCGCGGCACGCCGGGCGGCGCTGCTGCGTCGGCTGGCGCAGCTGATCGACTCGCATGCCGATGAGCTCACCGCGCAGCAGATCCGCGAGAACGGCAAGCTCGTGAGCGAGATGCGCCCGCAGCTTGACGTGCTCGCGCGCGCGTGCGATTACTTTGCGGGGCTCGGCGAGACGCTGCATGGCATGAGCGCAGCGGCTGGCATGCCCAATGTCACCACGTACACGGTGCGCGAGCCGATCGGTGTAGTCGCCGCGGTCACGCCGTGGAACTCTCCCTTGCTGCTGCTCGGCTGGAAGCTCTTTCCGGCGCTCGCAGCCGGTAACACGGTGGTGGTGAAGCCCTCCGAGGTGACACCCACCTCGACGCTGCTGCTCGCGGAGCTCTGCGTGCAGGCGGGTGTGCCGGCCGGTGTGGTGAACTTCGTGACCGGCGGCCGAGCCGCGGGCGCGGCGCTGATCGAGCATCCTGGCGTGGATAAGATCGCGTTCACCGGATCGACCGCGACGGGCAAGCTCATCGCGCGTGCCGCGGCCGAGCGCTGCGCCCGCATCTCTCTGGAGCTCGGGGGCAAGTCCCCCAACATCATCTTCGCCGATGCGGATCTCGAGGCCGCGGTGAGCGGGGTCATCGCCGGCATCTTCGCAGCCACCGGACAGACTTGCGTGGCCGGTTCGCGCGTGCTGGTCGAGCGGCGCGTCTACGACGAGTTCGCCGCACGGCTCGTGGCGCGTGCCGGCATGCTGCAGCCGGGAGATCCGCTCGAGCAGGCCACCCAGCTCGGCCCCGTCGCTTCGCGGGCGCAGCTCGAGAAGGTGCTGCGCTACTTCGAGCTCGCGCGCGGCGAGGGACTCGAGCTGCTCACCGGCGGGCGGCGCATGGAGCGGCGCGGCTTCTTCGTAGAGCCGACCGTCTACGGGCACGTCGGCAACCTCTCGCAACTCGCGCGCGAGGAGATCTTCGGGCCCGTCGCCGTGCTCATTCCCTTTGAAGGCGAGGATCAGGCGGTCGCGATCGGCAACGATACGGCATTCGGGCTTGCAGCCGGAGTGTGGACCGAGAGCGTGCGGCGCGCCCATCGGCTCGTACCGCGGCTGCGCGCTGGCACGGTGTGGGTCAATAACTACCGTCTGATCTCCCACGGACTGCCATTCGGCGGCTTCAAACAAAGCGGCATCGGGCGCGAGCTCGGACCCGAGGCGCTGCACGAGTACACGGAAGTGAAGAGCGTCTGGATCGATACCAGCGCGCCGCGCGGCTGAGCGCCGCTGCCCATGCGGCTCGCGCGCACTCGCCCGCCGTTTCGCGCCGACCACGTCGGCAGTCTGCTGCGTCCTCCGGCCCTGCTCGCCGCGCGCGAGCAGCATCGCCAGGGCCATTTAAGTACCGCCGAGCTCACAGCCATCGCCGATGAGGCAGTGCGCACCGTGGTGCGTCAGCAGGAAGAGATCGGTCTGCGAGCCGTCACCGACGGAGAATTCAGACGCGAGTCGTGGCAGATGGACTTCCTCAAGCAGATCGCCAACGTGGTCGTGGGGCGCTCGGCGGTGCAGGTGACCTTCCATACGGATGAAGGGGACCTGGCGCGGCCGCCCTCGGCATTTCGGGTCGCGGGCAAGCTCTCCCGTCCGCATCCGATCCTCCTCGATCAGTTCCGCTTCCTGAAGTCGGTCACGCATGCAGTGGCGAAGCTCACGATTCCCTCGCCGAGCTTGCTGCACTTTCGCGGCGGCCGCGCGGCCGTCGATGCCGCAAGCTATCCGGAGCTGGCGGACTTCTACGAGGATCTCGCCCGCGTGTATGCGCAGGAGATCGGTGATCTCGCGGCGGCCGGGTGTCGCTACCTGCAGATCGACGAAGTCAACCTCGCGTATCTTTGCGATCCGAAGTTTCGCGAGCAGGTGCGCCAGCTCGGCGAGGATCCCGAGGAGCTGCCGCTGACATACGCACGGCTCATCAATCGCGCGCTCGCCGCGCGGCCGGCGGACATGGTGGTGTGCCTGCACTTGTGCCGCGGCAACTTCGAAGGTGCCTGGCTCGCCGAGGGCGGCTATGAGCCGGTCGCCGAGACACTGTTCGGTCGGATCGACGTGGACGGCTATTTTCTGGAGTACGACACGCCACGCGCCGGAGACTTCACGCCGCTGCGCTTCGTTCCGCCGGGCAAGACAGTCGTGCTCGGACTGCTCACCACCAAGCGCGCAGCGCTTGAAAACAGCGAGGACCTGCTACGGCGCATCGATGAGGCCGCCCGCTACGTGCCTCTCGAGCAGCTTTGCCTGAGCCCCCAGTGCGGATTTGCAAGCGCCGGCCGCGGCAACCAGCTCACGATCGAGCAACAGTTCGCCAAGCTGCGGCGCGTCGTCGAGGTGGCGCACAAGGTATGGGGCGAGCCGTCCGCATGAAGCTGACGCTCTCAGTCGCCGTCGGCGATTACGATCGTACGCGTCCCCTCGTCGACGGCACCGTGCAGATCGACGGCGTCGAGCCGATCTTCCTGCGCCTGCCCGCGGAGGAGATCTTCTTTCGCGCCTTTCGGCATGTGGATTTCGATGTCTGCGAGCTCTCGCTCAGCAGCTTCGTCGTCGCGAGCGCGCGGCGCGACAACCCCTACGTCGGCTTGCCGGTATTTCCGTCGCGTGCTTTCCGGCATACCGCCATCGTGGTGCGCAAGGATCGCGGTATCGATGCGCCCGCCGATCTCAAGGGCAGGCGCATCGGCACTCCGGAGTATCAGCTCACCGCCTGCGTATGGGCGCGCGCATTGCTCGAGGACGAATACGGCGTTCGGCCCTCCGACATCACCTGGGTGAGCGGCGGCATGGAGCAGCCCGGTCGTCGCGAGAAGATCACGCTGGAGCTGCCGGCCGACGTGCATCTGGAATCGGCTCCGCCCGATCGCACGTTGAACCAGATGCTCGAGGCGGGCGAGATCGAAGGCCTCATCGGACCGCGGCTACCGGCAGCGTTCGGGCGGGCATCGGGGGGCGCGGGCGAGTCAAAGCAGGCAGTGCCCCGCATCGGCTGGTTGTTCGCCGATCCTGTGGCGGCTGCGCGCGATTACTTTCGGCGCACGCGCATCTTTCCGATCATGCATCTGCTCGGTGTCAGGCGCAGCCTCGTCGAGCGTCATCCGTGGCTGTCGGCCACTTTGGTCAAGGCCTTCGAGCGAGCCAAGAGCACAGCGCTTGCGAGCCTTTCCGATACCTCGGCGACGAAAGTGACGCTGCCCTTCATCGAGGAGCAGCTGGTCGCGGCACGGGCTTTGATGGGCGAGGACTTCTGGCCCTACGGCCTCGCGGCGAACCGCGAGACGCTCGAGACGTTCCTGCACCATCACCACCGGCAGGGACTTTCTCCTCGGCGCGTGGGGCTCGAGGAGCTGTTCGATCCCGCAGCGCTCGAGGCCTTCAAGATCTGAAGCCCATCGCCCAAACTCTGCAGGCCGCGGCGTTTCTCAGGGGATCGCCTTGACCTCGCGCTTCATGGCCTCGTAGTCCACGTGCCGGATCTGGGAGATGTAGCAGTACTGATGATCGAATCTGACGGCATCCACGCCGCGCGTGATCGTATTGCTCGAGCTCGTCACGCTGATGCCGTCGGCAAAATCGAGCCCCACGCACGGTGGCAGCACGCTCAGCAGGTAGGCATCGTTGATGGTGGTCCACAGGACGAGCTGCAGATTTCCGAGCGGCCTCCAGGCGTAGTAATGCTGCAGGTATGTCACGCTCTCGATCGGCGGCCCGGCGTAATGCAGGAATTGCTCGCGCCGCTCGGAATCGCTCACCTGCTTGGGCACGACGGTAGTGGCACAGCCGCCGAGCAAGGCGGTGAGCAAGCCCGGGCCGGTGAGCAAGCCCGCGAGCATCGCAATACGCGCCAGCGAGAGAATTCGGCTCCGCACGGCAGTCTCCTACGCGGGATACATCGCCGCTTACAACGCACGAGTCTGGGCCCGGTTAACACGAGCGCGCCAGATATTGGGTGACTCTCAACTGCTGAGACGTGATCGCAGTCCGCGGCCGAGCGCGCGCTTGCCCGCAAGATCGGCGAGCTCGGCGAGCCGCCGCGCGAGCGCCGCTGGAGCCGGCGCGAAGCTTCTGCTCACCGCGAGCCGCTTCTCGAGCACCTCGAGCGCGCGGCCTGTCTCCCCGTGCGCGAGCAGCAGCGCCAGACACTGGTTCGCCAGACGATCACCTAGCGTCGCATCGTCCCAGCTCGAGACAGCCTCCAGCAGTACGCCGCATTCGCTCGCTGCCGTGTCCTTGGTGCACTCATGCGCGAGCCACCTCTCGATCTCTTGCCACGCCGCCTCGATGCGGCGCAGCCGCAGCTGCGCGTAGGCGTCATCCAGCATGTGCCGCCGCCGCGCGCGCTGCTCGCGCCGCTCGCGCTCATCACGCCTCTCGGTACGCGTGCGCGTCTCGAGGCCGAGCAAGACGCGATTGGCATGGAGCACGGCGCCGAGCAGCGTGAACGAGACGAGGAACGCGAGCTGTGTCCCTGCCAGCAGCAGCGCCAGAGGCAGCCCGCGATGCCAGAGTCCATACAGGCTCGCGCCGCAGAGGATGATCGCGAGCACCAGCCAGAGATAGCGCCAGCCCAGGCCGCGAATCAGGCGCAGCTGCGCGAGCGGGGAGGCGGCGTGAAACGGGTTGCCGCTGATCCCGAGCAGCGCGACGTTTGCGGGCAGCACCGCAAGCAGCAGCAGGGAGCCGAGCACGAACGCCGGACGGCCCGCACGCGCCTGCAGCCACGCGAGCAGGCTCGCGGCGACGGCGAGGGCGAGCGCCTGCGCGAGCGGCCGCTGCTCATCGATCGGATTGACCATCTCGGCCGAGAGCACCGGGGGTTGCTCCTCGCCTGCCACCAGCGCATCGAAGAATACGAAGCAGTATTTGAAGAACCACGAGACCAGGATGATCGCGAGCGGGATGCCGATCAGGCCGGCCGCATTCGCGAGCAGCAGCCCGAGCGTGAAGATGAGTATCAGGAGGAGCGGCGTGGGTCGCAGCGGCCAGAGCAGGTAGTCGGCCAAGCGCGGCGGTGTCACAGCTGCGCCGGTGCCAGGCGCCGGCCGCGCACCAGATCCGAGGCCTTCTCGGCGATCATGATTGTGGGGGCGTTGGTATTGCCGCCGGGAACATTGGGCATCACCGAGGCATCAGCGACCCGCAAGCCCTCGAGCCCGCGCACTCGGAGCTCGGCGTCGACCACGGCGTGCGCATCGGTGCCCATGCGACAGGTGCCGACTGCATGCTGCGTGATCGCACCAGTGCTGCGCACGAAGCGCTCCAGGTCGGCATCGGACTGCTGGTCTGATCCAGGGGTGATCTCGCGCACGATGAGACTCTTCAACGGCTCCTGAGCGTACACCGCGCGCGCGGCGCGAATGCCGCGGATCATGCGCAGTACGTCGCTGTGCTCACGGAACAGATTGAAGAGGATGCGCGGCTGGTCGGCGGGATTTGCCGAACGCAGCGTCACCGTCCCACGGCTGTCCTCGCGAATCATCGACACGACCACGGCGAGGCCGTGCTCGGGAGCCTGCGCGAGCAGGGGATACCAGATGCTGGCGCGCGGCAGAGCCGCGGCACCGCCCGCCGGACAGGTGAGCTGCATGTCGGGACGGTCGAGATCCGGCTGGGTGCGCAGAAAGATGTTGCCCGCGCAGGCGTTGGTCGCGAAGGGGCCGCTGCCGAGTAGCGCCCAGCGCAGTGCCGAGAGCACGGCCCGATCGGCGCGCAACTGGCTGAGAAAGGTGCGCGGCAGCGCCGCATTCAAGATGAAGGTCAGCGGATGCTCGATGAGATTCCTGCCGATGCCGGGTAAGTCGTGCGCTGGCACCACGCCGGCGGCGCGCACTTCGTCCGCCGGGCCGATGCCGGAGAGCAGCAGCAGCTGCGGGGACCCGTACACGCCCGCGCACAGAATAACCTCGCGCTCGGCGCGCACCTCGCGCGGCTGCCCCTCGCGCACGTACTCGACCCCGACGGCGCGCGCCGCTTGCAACTGCACGCGCGTGACGAGCGTTCGCGTAATGACTTTGAGATTCGCGCGCCGCATGGCCGGGTAGAGAAAGGCCCGCGCGGTGCTCGCCCGGCGTCCGCGCCGTCCCACCGTCATCTCCATGCGCATGAAGCCTTCGGAATGCTCGCCGTGATAATCGTCCGTGACGGGATAACCGGCCGCGGCCGCGGCTCGACCGACGATGTCCGAGAGGACGTAGGCGGACTCTGGCACGCGCACTTCCAGCTCACCGCCGCCGCCGTGGTACTTGCCCGCACCGAGCCAGCTCTTCTCGGAGCGCTTGAAGTAGGGCAGTACATCGGCATAGCCCCAGCCCTCGAGACCCATCGCGCGCCAGTCGTCGTAATCGCGGCGGTGACCCCGCGCATACACGAGTCCGTTGATGCTGGAGGAGCCGCCGAGCACCTTGCCTCGCGGCACCTCGACGCGCCGGCCCTGCAGCCCGGGCTCGGGCTCGCTCACGAAGTTCCAGTTGAGCATTGGACCCGTGGCGTAGCGCGGGAACGCGGCGGGCATGTGGATGAAGAGGCCGCCGGGTGCGCCGCCTGCCTCGAGCAGCAGCACCCGGGCTCGAGGATCCTCCGTGAGGCGGTTGGCGAGCACGCAGCCGGCGGAGCCCGCGCCGACGATCACGTAGTCGTACGTTCCCGCCGCGCCGGCCTTCATGGACTTGGCGAGCTCGTGCGCGCCGTCAGCGCTGATCGGTGACTTCGTCGAATTGAATGGTCGGCTGCACGTTCGTGAAGTTGGGAACGTCGTCGATCAGATCCTGCGTATGCTTGGCTTGTGCGGCGTCGAAGGCCTGCTGATCACCGATCCAGAAATTCACCGTGGCGACGTAGGGCGGCTTGCCGCCGTCCGGCCCGCTCAAGCCCTTGCGCAGCTCGTACTTCGCGATTCCCTTGCCATAGAGGCGCATGATCAAGGTCGCATGCTTTGCACGGTAGTAGTCGAAGTCGAAGCGCACGCCTTCCTTGTTGGGATACAGCACGGTGATACAGCGCATGATGGTGCTCCGTCAGACTTGGCGATCGTGCGCGATTATCGACAGAGGAGCCTGCGCGCACAACCGCCGCGCAGCTCACTCGTTGCCCGCGGTTATGACCGGCGCGGGCGAGCGTGCCCGTCCGGCGCGCTGCGGGCCATCGAGCGGATCGCCCATCAGGCGGCGTATCGCGACGTAGAACACGGGCACGAACAGAATACCGAGAATCGCCGCCGTGAGCATGCCGCCGGCCACCCCGGTGCCGATCGCATGGCGCGCATTGGCTCCGGCACCGCTCGAGAGCACCAGTGGCATCACTCCGAGGATGAAGGCGAAGGAGGTCATCATGATCGGCCGGAAGCGCAGTCGCGAGGCTTCCACCACCGCATCGTGCAGCGTGTGGCCGCTGCCGTGCTGAACCACGGCGAACTCGACGATCAGGATGGCGTTCTTCGCGGCGAGGCCGATGATGGTGATCAGCCCGACCTTGAAGAAGACATCGTTCGGCAGCCCGCGCAGCTCGGCGGCGATGATGGCACCCAGCACGCCGATCGGTACCACGAGCATGACGGCCAGCGGAATCGCCCAGCTCTCGTAGAGTGCAGCGAGCGCGAGGTACACCACCAGGATCGAGAGCGCGAACAGCATGGGCGCCTGGGCGCCGGAGACGATCTCCTGCAGTGACTGACCGGCCCAATCGAAGCCGACGCCGCGCGGCAGATACTGACCGACCAGGCGCTGCATCTCCTTCATCGCCTCACCCGAGCTGTATCCCGGAGCGTTCGATCCGGTGATCTCCACGGCGGAGAAGCCGTCGTAGTGCGTGAGGCTCGGCGAGGCGACTTCCCAGGTGCTGTGCACGACGCTCGAGAGCGGAATCATGGTCGGGATGGAGGCGGTCGTCACCGAGCCCGAGGAGCTGAACGAGTTCGCAACCAATGAGTTAGCGTTCGAGCTCGTCGCGCTCGTTGCCGGCAAGGTGCTCGGCACGTAGAAGTGGCTCAACGCCTCCGGGCTCATGCGGTAGGGTGCGGCGGCCTGCAATAGCACCCGTTTCACGCGCCCCTGGTAGAAGAAGTCGTTCGCGTACACGGGGGCGAGCATCAGCTGGATCGCGGTGTACACGTCGCTGATGGCCATCCCCATGGCCTGCGCCTGCACGCGATCCACATCGAGGTGCAGGCGCGGCGCATCGGCGAGCGTGCTGGCCCGCACATTGGTCAGCACATGCGACTCGCCGGCACGCTGCAGCAGTGTTTGTTGCGCCTGGATCAACGCGGTATGCCCCAGGCCGACGCGATCCTCGAGAAAGAAATCGAAACCACCGAAGTTGCCAAGCGAGCGCACCGTCGGCAGGTTGACCGCGTAGACGTCGGCATCGCGAATCTGGCGCCCGAGCGTCGTGTTGGCCCAGCGTAGGAAGTCTCTGATCTTGGTCTTGCGCTGGTGCCAGGGCTTCAGCTGCACGAACCCCAAACCCACGTTCTCACCCTGGCCGATGAAGCCGAAGCCACCGACCTGCATGACGCGGTTCACGGCCTCGCTCTGGTGCAGTATCTGTCCGATGCGACGCATGACATCCATCGTGCGCTCCAGGGTGGCCCCGGGCGGCGTCTGGACGATCACATAGGCGTAGCCCTGATCCTCCTCCGGCAGGAATCCCCCCGGCAGGCGCGAAAAGAGGAAGGCACCCAGGATCAGGAGCACGGCGAATGCCGCCATCCAGCGCGGCATGTGGCGCACGGATTGATAGACGCGGCGCATGTAGGCGCCGAGCGAGCGCTCGTAGGCGAGGTTGAAGCCGCGGAACACAATGTTCGGCTTCAAATGGGTAGGCCGCAGCATCGAGGCGCATAGCGCCGGCGTGAAGCTCAGCGCCAGAAAGGCCGAGAACACCATGGAGATCGCGATGGTGAGCGCGAACTGCCGATAGATTGCGCCGACGCTGCCCGACTGCAGCGCGCTCGGCACGAACACCGCCGCCAGCACCAGGGTGATGGCCACGATGGCCCCGGTGATCTGATCCATGGCCTTGCGCGTGGCTTCCCTGGGACCGAGGTTCTCCTCACGCATGATGCGCTCGACGGACTCGATCACCACGATGGCATCGTCGACCACAATGCCGATGGCGAGCGCAACGCCGAACAGGCTCAATGTGTTGATCGAGAAGCGCACGACGTACATGCCGATGAATGCCCCCATGAGCGCCACCGGCATGACCAGCGTCGGAATCAGCGTCGCGCGAAAGCTCTGCAGGAAGACCAGCATCGTGATGAACACGAGCGCCACGGCGCCTGCGAGCGTCAACGCCACCTCGCGGATGGAGATAGTGATGAACTGTGTCTGGTCGAACGGCAAAAACCAGGATACGCCCGAGGGAAAGGTGGATTGCAGCTCGCGCATGCGCGCCTCGACCGCGCGCGCCACCTGCAGGGCGTCCGCTCCGGGAAGCATCTGAATGCCGAAGCCCGCGATCGGCACGTTGTCGATGCGCAGATCCAGCCCGTAATGGTATGGGGCGAGCTCCACGCTCGCCACGTCGCGCAGCCGCACGGTGGTGCCGTTCGAGTCCGCGCGCACGATCACGTTCTCGAACTGCTCGGGAGTGGTGAAGCGCCCCTGCGTGTTCACCGGCACCGAGAGCTGCTGTCCCGGCAGCGCCGGCAGCGCGCCGACCGAACCGGCGGCGAACTGCACGTTCTGATCGCGCACCGTGGCGAGCACCTGTGTGGCGGACATGCCGTAGGCGTGCAGCTTGTCGGGATTGAGCCAAATGCGCATCGCATACTCGGAGCCGAACTGGTTGGCCGAGGCGACACCGTCGACGCGCGTGATCTGGTCGATGACTTGCGAGGCGAGAATGTTGTTGAGCGCGTCGGAATCGAGCCTGCCGTCGTCGGACTTCAGGGCGATGACGAGCACGTTGTTCTGGCTCGACTTGAACACGCTGATGCCTTGCGCATTCACATCCGCAGGCAGGCGCGGCGTGGCGAGCTGCACGCGTGCCTGCGTCTGCACGGCCGCGATATCCGGGTTGGTGCCCGGCTCGAAGGTGAGCGTGATGGAGGAGCTGCCCTGCGAGTTGGACGTCGAGTTGAAATACAGCAGCCGATCGAGCCCCGTCAGCTGCTGCTCGATGACCGTGGTGACGGTGCGCTCCACGGTCTCGGCGTTGGCGCCCGGATAGGTTGCCGACACGCTGACCTGCGGTGGCGCGATGTCCGGATAAGCCTCGACCGGCAGGCGCAGGATGCAGATCAGGCCGCCGAGCGTGATGAGAATGGCGATGACCCAGGCGAACACCGGGTGGTCGATGAAGAACCGCGCCATGACGCTCTTAGCGCTGTCGGCTCGCCATGGCAGCGCCCTGTGCGGCGCTCGGGGTGGGCTCGAACGGAACGGCGCGCGCCAGCATTCCGGGGCGCACCTTGTCGACTCCGGAGACGATCACCTGATCGCCGTCCGCAAGGCCGCTGGTGACGATCCAGTTCGTCTCCTGCATCGCATTGGCCTGAACGCGCTTCTGCGCGACGCGATTGTCCGCACCGACCACCACGACGTAAGCGCCGTTCGCGTCGCGGCGCACCGCGTCCTGCGAGATCAGATAGGCATGCACCTGGCGCCCGAGTGAGAGGCGGATGTTCACGAACATGCCCGGCAGCAGCTGACGGTCGGGATTGGAGATGAGGCCGCGAAAGGCGAGCGCTCCGTTGGTCGGATCGACCGTCACGTCCGCGAAGTCGACTACACCGGTCTCACGATAAGGGTGCCCGTCCGGCATCATGATCTGCAGCTGCGCCTTCTCCCCGGCGAGCAGCTTCACGTCACCGCTGGTCTCCGCCTGGCGCAACCGCATGACCTCATCCACGGGGCGCTCGAAGTTGACGTAGAGATGATCGATCTGCTCGATCGTCGTGAGCAGCGTCGCCTCGCCCTGACCCACCAACGCCCCCTCGGTGACGCGTTGCTGACTGGAGCGTCCGGAGATCGGTGCCGTGACCTTTGCATAACCAAGATTGATGCGCGCTGCCTCGACATTGGCCTGCGTCTGCTTCACCTGCGCCGCCGTCGAGCGCTCCGCCGCTGCGCTGTTGTCGGCGTCCGAGCGCGACACGAGGCCGCCTGGCAGCAGGTCACGGTTGCGCTGCGCCGTCACGTGCGCGTTGGTCGCGTTTGCTTCGGCCTGTGCTTGGGCAGCAAGCGCCGCATCGAGCGCGGCCTGCAGCGGTGCCGGGTCGATCTGGAACAGAGGCTGACCCTCCTGGACTTCCGTGCCCTCGGTATACAGCCGCTTGAGAAGAATCCCGGATACACGCGCGCGCACGTCCGCCGTGCGCACGGGAGCCAACCGTCCAACCGCATCGCGGGTGATCGGAACCGACTCGGCGTGCACGCGGACGACGCCGACTTCCGGAGGTGGCGCCGTCGTCTGAGGCGACCTGGAGCATGCCGCGCAGAGCAGCATGAGCACAGCGGTCGCGACGCTGCGCTGGCGGCCGGGGGTCATAGCGGTAGGTCAAATCCGTATGTGGCGGTCGGAGGGGGTACCGCGCGGCCATTCTATCGAACCCGGCGCCGCGAGGCTGCACCGCGCGGCAATCGGTCCGACCAGTAAGCATTGCTCGCTGGGCGACCGTGATGCACGATCGTAGGGCATGCCGAGCCCGCGCCTGCGACCGCTGCGAGCAGGATGAGACCATGAGCACGAACTCTGTAACACCACTTGCCGTACGCAATCCACGCACCGGCGAGATCGACTTGTACATCACGCCCGCCACCGAGCCCGAGATCGCCGCCA
Organism: Steroidobacteraceae bacterium; assembly: GCA_035501955.1. Taxonomy (GTDB): domain Bacteria; phylum Pseudomonadota; class Gammaproteobacteria; order Steroidobacterales; family Steroidobacteraceae; genus JASHUC01. Next base: position 4,607 of record DATJVD010000021.1, on the reverse strand, counting down.
CCTGTCGACGGCTGCGTGACGGGCAGCGCGCCTGGGGCGCGGCGCCGATCGAGGAGCGCGTCGCAGTCATGAAGCGCTGGGCGGATCGGCTCAAGGCACACCGCGCCGCGCTCGTGGAAGCCGACTCCATCGATACCGGCGGCGGCCAGATCTCGCAAGTCGCCCCGGACATGGTGGTGGGCGCGATCATGCGCGGCTGCGCACACGCGCCGCAGCTACTGCAGCAGGCGCGCCGCACCGGACGCTCACCCGCGATGCCGCACGTGAGCTTCGACACCAATCTCAAGCCCTATCCGCTCGTCGGCGTCATCGGGCCGTGGAATGCGCCCCTCATGCTCTCGACACTGCACGTCATTCCAGCGCTGTTTGCCGGCTGCGCCGTCATTGTCAAGCCGAGCGAGGTGGCGCCGCGCTTCGTGCAGCCGCTGATGCAGACGATCGCCGAGGTGCCCGAGCTCGCGGCGGTGCTTACCTTCGTGCTGGGAGCGGCGCAGACCGGCCAGGCGCTGATAGAGCACGTCGACCTGGTGAATTTCACCGGCAGCGTGCCGAACGGGCGTAAGGTGGCCGAGGCCTGTGCGCGCCGCTTCATTCCGGCGCTGCTGGAGCTCGGGGGCAAGGATCCCGTCATCATCACCGAGCATGCCGATCTGGAGCGGGCTGCCACCGCGGTGCTGCGCGGCGCGGTGACCAGCACCGGCCAGGTGTGCTTCTCCATCGAGCGCATCTATGTGCATCATTCCGTCCACGACCGCTTCGTCGAGCTGTTGATCGCGCAGGCCGCGCGCGTCGAGCTCAACTATCCCGATCCGCGACGCGGGCAGATCGGCCCGTTCATCTTTGCCCGCCAGGCACAGATCGTCGATGAGCACATCGACGATGCGCTGACGAAGGGCGCCCGCTTGCGAGCGGGAGGCAAGTCGGTGAGCCTCGGCGGCGGGCTGTACATGTATCCGACGGTGCTCACCGAGGTGAGCCACGACATGAAGATCATGCAGGACGAGACCTTCGGGCCGGTGATGCCGGTGATGCGCTATCGCAGCGAGGAGGAGGCGGTGGCCCTCGCGAATGACACTTATTATGGCCTGTCGGCGGCCGTCATCGGCGGCAGCGAGGAGGAGGCGCGGCGCATTGCCGATCGCATCGAGGCGGGCGTGGTGAGCGTTCAGGACACCTTTCTCACCTTTGCCGGCTTCGGTGTCGCCGAATGGGAATCCTTCAAGCTCTCCGGCATGGGCGGACGCGGGTCAAACATCATGGCCTTCATGCGCAAGCAGGCCGTGCTCACCAATACGGGCGAGGCGGCGTGCATGGTTGCGACGCCTCTCAAGGCCACGGCGTAGCGCCGTCGGCGGCGTTGCTTTGTCAAGTGAACGCACGCGCAAGGGCTGCTTCGCTGTGGTCATGGCGGTGCCACGGGGCACGCCGCGCTGGGGCGGTGTATCATCGGGGTGCCTGCCTCGCAGGGGGATCATTGGATCCGCAGGCAGCTTGGTGCAGGATCAGGTATGGAGCTCGGCGGATGATGCCTCGGACCTTGCGTATGAAGGCGCTCTGTGCCGCGTGCACGGGCGCGCTCTTGCTCGCCGCGCAGAGCGCAGCGGCGCACCATTCCTATGCCATGTTCGATCGCGAGAAGAAGGTCGCGCTCGTCGGCACGGTCAAGGAATTCAAGTGGTCCAATCCCCACGCGTGGATGGAGGTCTACGTGCCGAATGACAAGGGAGGCAGCGACATGTGGGGTGTCGAGATGAACAGCCCCAACAACCTCGCGCGCATGGGCTGGAAGTCCACGATCGTGAAGCCCGGCGACAAGGTCACCGTCGTCATCCATCCGCTGCGCAGCGGCGAGAAGGGCGGCTCGTTCCTGTCGCTCACGCTGCCGAACGGACAGACTCTCAGCGATTCGCCACGCACGCAGCGGTCCGCCAAGGGACCCGACAGCGAAAAGTCCCCCTACTGATGCGCACCTCGCACGCAGCGGTCGCCCTCACCGCACTGGCGCTTGCGCTCGCAACTGCAGGGGCGCGCGCGGATTCCACCCTCAAGTGCAAGATGACGTTCACCCTCAAGGGCTGGTCGGCCTTCTATCAAACAGCGACCGGCAACGGTGTCGTGCGCTGTGACAACGGGCAGTCGGTGCGCGTCAAGCTCAGCGCCAAGGGCGGTGGTCTCACGGTGGGCAAGTCGGTGGAGGATGGGCACGGCGAGTTCTCCAGCGTTGCTCATATCGATGACGTGCTCGGCGCGTACGCAGCCGCTCAGGCGCACGCCGGCGCGATCAATTCCGCACAGGCTCAGGCGATGACGAAGGGCGAGGTATCGCTGGCGCTCACAGGCAAGGGACACGGCTGGGAGCTCGGTATCGCATTCGGGGAGCTCAAGATCGAGCGCCAGTGAGCGGCGCGCGAGCGGCTGACCGCGGATGAGTTCCGACGCCCGTCACTCGCGGACCCAAGTGGTCATCATCGGTGCCGGTCCATCGGGCCTGCTCCTGGGTCAGCTGCTCTCTCAGACCGGGATCGACTCCATCGTGCTCGAAGCGCGCAGTCGCGAATACGTCGAGCAGCGCGTGCGCGCGGGCGTGCTCGAGCATCAGAGCGTTGAGATACTGGATGCGGCTGGCGTGGGCGCGCGCATGCGGCGCGAAGGCCTGTTACACCAGGGGATAGAGCTGCAGTTCTCGGGCGCGGCGCATCGGATCGATTTTGCCGCGCTCACCGGTCGCGGCGTGATGATCTACGGCCAGCAGGAAGTGATCAAAGATCTGGTGGCTGCGCGGCTCGCAAGCGGCCAGGCATTGCACTTCGATGCGGCTCACGTGGCAGTGCGCGACGTGGCGAGCGATGCGCCGTCGGTTGAGTTCACCGCGGCTGGCCTCACGCACCGCGTGCGCTGTGACTTCATCGCCGGGTGCGACGGTTTCCACGGAATCTGCCGCCCGAGTATCCCCGCCTCCGCGCTGACTTGTTACGAGCGCAGCTATCCGTTCGCCTGGCTCGGCATCCTCGCCGAGGCGCCGCCCGCCTCTCCCGAGCTCGTATACGCACGCCACCAGCGCGGATTTGCGCTGCTCAGCATGCGCTCGCCGCACACCACGCGCCTGTATCTGCAATGCGCGCCCGAGGAGCCGCTCGCGCAGTGGCCCGATGAGCGCATCTGGGGCGAGCTGCAGACACGGCTCTCGCGCAGCGATGGCTTTCGCCTCAACGAAGGGCCGATTCAACAGAAGTCCGTCACCCCGATGCGCAGCTTCGTGGTCGAGCCCATGCAGTACGGGCGGCTGTATCTGGCCGGGGACGCGGCTCACATCGTGCCCCCCACGGGCGCCAAGGGCATGAATCTGGCCATCGCCGACGTACGCGTTCTGGCCCGGGCGCTCGCGCAGTTCTATCGCACAGGCAGCACCGAGGCGCTTGCCGGGTACTCCCAGGCGTGCTTGCGGCGCGTCTGGAAGGTGCAGCGATTCTCCTGGTGGATGACGATGCTGCTACACCGCCTGGAGGAGGCCGGTGGGTTCGACGAGCGCCGTCAGATCGCCGAGCTCGACTACATCAGCTCATCACGCGCCGCAGCACAGTCGCTGGCCGAGAACTACGTCGGGCTGCCGCTCGAGTGAAAAGGACCCCCTTGGACCCCCAGGAAAGGCCGAGGTTTACGCACCCGAATGGGTGCCGTAGAATGCGCGCCCTCGGTGGGGGGTTGAAGACGTAGACCCTCCCGGCGGGTCCTCCGGACCGGCCGCACAGCTTGACGTTGGAGAGCCCCCCGAGGGGCTTTTCTTTTTTCCGGGATCCCCGACGGGGAGGAACGTGGACAGTGGGCCTTATGGCCCATTTTTATTTGTCGTAACGGGAGCTGACTCATGGCGGCGGCCTTGCGTGAGCGGCTCTTCGCCCTCATGGAGCCACTCTTGGCTCGTCTGGGCTACGAGCTCGTGGAGCTGGAATACGCCCCCGCCCGCGGGCGCGGGGTGTTGCGGATTTTCATCGACAAGCCGGGCGGTGTCGGCCTGGACGACTGTGAGCAGGTGAGCCGCGAGGTTTCGGCGCTGCTCGATGTGGAGGATCCCATCCCCGCCGCGTACATGCTCGAGGTGTCCTCGCCGGGCGAGGACCGGGTGCTGCGTACGCGCGCGCACTTCGATCGCTTCGTGGGAGCGCGGGTGTTCGTCGAGCTCGTGAGCCCGCGTGACGGCAGGCGCCGGTACACGGGAACGCTGCAGTCGGTTGCCGATGCAGGTGTGGCTCTGGAGGTGGATCGCGAGGTCGTGAATGTGCCCTTCACGGAGATCAGCAAGGCGCGCTTGGCGCCGCTGCCCGGCTCCGGGGAGTGAGGGCTGACTGTCCATGAGGTATCTGTGAACAAGGAAATTCTGATGGTCGTCGATGCCGTCTCGAACGAGAAGGGCGTCGACAAGGAGATCATCTTCGAGGCGCTCGAGGCAGCGCTGGCGTCGGCTACCCGTAAGAAGCACAGCGAGGACTGGGACGTTCGCGTCGCCATCAATCGCAAGACCGGCGACTATGAAACCTTCCGGCGCTGGAAGGTGTTCGCGGACGATTCGAAGGAGCTCGAGAATCCGTCGGCCGAGCTGCGGCTCGATG
>DATJVD010000020.1:0-5839 GCA_035501955.1 Steroidobacteraceae bacterium | reverse complement strand
GCTAGGGAACCTCTGCGCAGGTAGTCACGCGGAGGCTGGATGAAGGAGAAGTCGGATCGATGATCATAGGAGAGGCGAAAAAGCGCAGGTCTATGGCCGATCTGGCTTCGAATCTCGGACTCTTTCTGCCTTTTTCCTGTTCACCACAGACACGTCCCCTGCGGCGTGAGCAATCGGCGCCTCAGCAGGTACAGGTTCGCCAGTGCAAAGGCGGTAAACAGCCGCGCGGTGTTCTTGGCCAGTCCGCGGTAGCGCACCTTGGTGAAGCCCCACAGCCGCTTGACCACATGAAACGCATGCTCGCCGCGCGCTCGAGCGCTGGAGCGGATGCGGTTGATGCGCTTCTGGTACTCACTCAGGGGCTTGCTGCGGGTGCCGCGCCGGTTGATGCGGTAGCGGATCCCGGAGCCTTTGGCACACTGGCGATGGAACTCGTTCCAGTAGGCCTGATCTCCGAAGACCTCCCGCTCCTGCCCATGCAGCAGCTTCGGCAGCTCATTGATGTCGGCCACGTTGGCCGCAGTGGTGCTCAAGCTATGCACCGTGCCGCGCTGGTCGGTCCCGACGTGCGCTTTCATCCCAAAGTGCCAGTCCTTGCCCTTCTTGGTCTGATGCATCTCAGGATCACGCGCTTTGTCCGCGTTCTTAGTCGAGGGCGGTGCTTCGATAATCGTCGCATCCACAATCGTCCCGGACTTCAGCAGCAGCCGCTTCTGCTCAAGAAGGGTACGGACCTGGGAAAAGATCGCCTGCGTCAGGGCATGCTTCTCGAGCAGGTGGCGAAAGCGCAGGATCGTCGTCTCGTCGGGGATCGCATCGTCACTGAGCTCGATGCCGGCAAAGCGGCGCATCGACTCCGAGTCGTACAGCGCGTCCTCCATCGCAGGGTCCGAGAGGTTGAACCACTGTTGCATGAAGTAGATGCGCAGCATCCGCTCCTGCGGCATCGGCTGCGTACCGTTACCAGCCTTCGGGTAATGCGGTTCGATCAGTCTGTTCAGATGCTTCCAGGGAATCACCGCATTCATCTCCCCCAGAAACTGCTCGCGCCGCGTCACCTTGCCCTTACCGTGCCAGGCCAGCGATGCAAACGTCGTCTGCTTCATCGTGCCTCTACCGTTGCTGTCCCCTGCACGCAGTATCGGTCAATTACTGACACCTGTGCAGAGATTCCCTAGCGGGCGACGAAATCTCGCGCGCGGGAGCTCGCACGCGCGAGGAGTCACTTTGGGCAACAGCGAACCAAATGGTTAACTAGCGCTCAGAGGTATGGTCGCATCGCGGGCCCGGAGCGCCCTCAGCGGCGGCGCGCCGCTGGCGGCCGCGGCTGGCGCACAGTGTCGCCGGTCTTGCCGGCTGAGTCTGCAGACGGCTCGACCTTGGGTTCCTCGACGCCCGCGGCGGCGGTTTTGCCACCCGCGAGCGTTGCAGCCGAAAGCATGTCGCGGGCGTGCTCGCGCGCTTTGGCGCTGATTTCGACGCCGCCGAGCATGCGCGCGAGCTCCTCGATGCGCTCATCGCCATCGAGCTCGGCGACTGTGGTGCGTGTCGTGCGGCCGTCGGTCACCTTGCTGACGCGCAGATGATGGTGCGCCTGACAGGCGACCTGCGGCAGGTGCGTGACGCACAACACCTGACCGCGCACGCCGAGCGCGCGCAGCTCGCGGCCGACGATCTCCGCCACGGCGCCGCCGATGCCGGCGTCCACTTCATCGAACACCATGCAGCGGCTCTCCAGCGCGGAGCAGGCGACCTGCACGGCGAGTGAAAGCCGCGCCAGCTCTCCGCCCGAGGCCACCTTGGCGAGCGTGCGCGGCGGTGAGCCCGGGTTGGCGGAGACGCGAAACTCGATCTGGTCTATACCGTGCTGCGAGGGATCGGCGTTGCCATCCTGGGACACGTCCGCTTCGAAGCGCCCGCCGGCCATGCCGAGAGTCTGCATGCGCGCGCTGATGTCGCGCGCGAGCACCCGCGCGGTCGCCATGCGCTTGCCCGAGAGCTGCTGCGCCTGTGCGCGGTAGGCTTGCAGCGCGCTCGCGAGCTCGCGCCGTAAATCCGCGAGATCGGTATCGGCACGCTCGAGCGCCTCGAGATCCGCGGCGAGGCGCCCCGAGTACCCCGGCAGCTCCCCGGGGACGAGGTGGTGCTTGCGCGCGAGCTCCTCGATGGCCGCGAGGCGCCGCTGCACCTCCTCCTGCCGCGCGCTGTCGACCTCGAGAGACTCGCCATAGCGCTCGAGCTCGCGTGCGGCTTCGCGTACCTGCACCGCGGCCTCTTCCAGCAGCGGCAGCACCGCGGCGAGCTTGGCGTCGAGCGCGGCGAGCGAGCGCAGCGACTGGAGCGCCCGGCTCACCATGGCGTGGGCGCTCAACTGGTCATTCGCGTAGAGCGCATCGAGCGATGCCTGGGCGCCGCCTGCGAGGCGCCCACGGTTCGCGAGCCGCGCCGCCTCCTCGGCAAGCGCTTCGGCTTCGCCGGGCTTCAGCTGCAACGCCTGCAGCTCCTGCACCTGGTAGCGCAGCAGATCGAGCTTCGAGTCGCGATCGCGCGCCTGACCCTCAAGCGCGAGGGTCCGGTTGAGGAGCTCGAGCCACACCCGATGTGCGATGCCGACCTGGCCGACGCTCGCGGTGAGCGACCCGTAACCATCGAGCAGCTCGCGCTGCGCGGCACTGCGGGTGAGCGACTGGAACTCGTGCTGCCCGTGGATATCGATGAGGATGCTGCCGGCCTCACGCAGCAGCTGCACCGGCACCGATTGACCGTTGAGGTACGCGCGTGAGCGGCCATCGCCGCCGATTACACGGCGCACCACGAGCTCCGTACCGCCGGTTAGCGACTGCGTCTCGAGCCATTGCTTGAGCTCGCGTGGCGCATGACTCAGCTCGAAAGTCGCGGCGATCTCGGCACGCTCGGCGCCGTGCCGCACCACTTCCGCGCCGGCGCGGCCACCGGCGAGCAGCTGCAGAGCATCGACGAGAATCGACTTGCCCGCGCCGGTCTCGCCGGTGAGTACCGTGAGGCCCGGACGCAGCTCGAGCTCTGCCGCATCGATAATCGCGAAGTCGCGGATCTGCAGGTGAGTCAGCATGCTCAGCGCTCGAAGCTGCCGCGGCCCCAGTGGAGCTTCGAGCGCAGCAACCGATAGTAGTCGTGGCCGGGCGGGTGCAGGAGCGTCACCCGCTCTTGCGCAGTGGTTACCTCGAGACGGTCGGCCGGAGTCATGGCGCCGAGCAGCGCGCCGTCGCAGGTGACATTCGCCTGCGTGTCGACGCGCTCGAGCAGCACCACCTCGATCACGCAGTGCGCCGCCACCACGATCGGACGGTCGGAAAGTGTGTGCGCACAGATGGGGACGATCACGAGCGCGGAAAGGTGCGGCTCGATGATGGGACCCGAGCAGGAGAGGGCGTAGGCGGTCGAGCCCGTGGGGCTTGCGACGATGATGCCATCGCCATCGTGCGTATTGACGTAGTTGCCATCGATTCGCGTCTCGAAGTCGAGGGTGCGCCCGGTGTCGTGCTTCTGCATGACGACATCGTTCAATGCAAAGGATTGCGCCGCCTCGGCGCCCACCCGGTGGAGGCGGGCCGTGAGCAGCGGCCGCTCATCGGCCTCCAGCTCGCCGGCGAGCGCGGCGTCGACCGAGGACAGCATATCCTGGGGCATGACATCGGTGAGGAAGCCGAGGCGGCCACGGTTGACGCCTACGAGTGGCACATTGTGCCGGGCCACGAGACGCGCGGCGTAGAGCAGGGTGCCGTCTCCCCCCACGGCGATCACCAGGTCAGCGCGCTCGCCCAGGGTGCGCTCCGGAACGCGCATGATCGGTGCGTCGCGCGCCAGCTCCGCCTCATCGCTCACCAGCACGCGCACACCCCGGTTCTGCAGATGTGGCAGCAGCGTGGCGACGCTCTCGGCAATCCTCGGATCCGAGAATCGGCCGACCAACGCACAGGTACGCACCGGGAAAGCCATGTGCCAGTGTCTCGATTGAACTTCGCCTTGCCGCAGGGCGCGCCTTTGTAGCATGGGGGGTGCGCCGGGAGCCAATGCCGCCGGTCACATATCGTTAGGTTGTGCACGCGTCTTGCGCCATTGCTTGACGGTCTCCCGGCCTCGAAGCTAGCTTTCCTGCTGTATGGCGCACGAAGGCCGGGACGAGCAGCTCGGGGAGCGCGCTCAGCAGCTGCTGCGCACGCTCATCGAGAGCTATATACGCGACGGTCAGCCGCTCGGCTCGCGCGTGCTGTCGCGCGAATCGGGACTGCAGCTGTCAGCGGCAACGATCCGCAACGTCATGGCGGATCTGGAAGAGCTCGGCTTCGTGGCCTCACCCCACACCTCTGCCGGGCGCGTGCCGACCGACAAGGGCTACCGCTTCTTCGTCGACACGCTGCTGCAGCTGCGGCCGCTCGATGACGCGGCGACCGCCGAGATCCGCCGGCAGTTCGAGGCGAGCCGCGACAGCTCGACCGAGCTCATCGCCACGGTCTCGCAGCTGCTCTCCTCGGCCACGCAGCTCGCCGGCGTCGTCACGCTGCCGCGCACCCGCCAGGCGGCAGTGACGCAGATCGAGTTCGTCGGACTTTCCGAGAACCGGGTGCTGGTGGTGCTCGTGTTCAACGACCGCGAGGTTCAGAACCGCATCATCCAGCTGGAGCGTCACTACTCCGCGGATGAGCTCAAGCGCGCCTCGAACTATCTCAACGAGCAGTTTCGCGGCCGCTCGCCGCGTGAGGTCCGCCAGGAGCTGCTGCGTCAGCTCTCCGAGGCGCGCGCACACATGAACCAGATCATGCTCGATGCGATCTCGGTCGCGCAGCAGGTCTTCGAGGCCGGTAGCGAAGATCGGCTCGAGTATGTCATCAAGGGCGAGACGAATCTCATGGGTGTGGCCGAGCTCACCAGTGTCGAGAAGCTGCGCCGCCTCTTCGAGGCCTTCAACGAGAAGCGCGATTTCCTGCACCTGCTCGATCACAGCCTCAAGGCCGAGGGGGTGCAGATCTTCATCGGTCACGAGTCCGGCTACCGCATTCTCGATGACTGCAGCGTGGTCACCGCTCCCTACGCCGAGGGCGATGCCGTCGTCGGGGTGCTCGGGGTCATTGGACCCACCCGCATGGCCTATGAGAGGGTCATCCCGATCGTCGACATGACGGCTAAACTCCTCGGCGCTGCCTTGAATTCGCGTCGTTGACCCCCACCCCCGGGGTGCCCGAAGCGAGCGAGCGGCGCCGGCCGGCCTTGGCTCCCGGGTTGACTTTGGAGGCCATCGAAGATGAGTGCCAACGAATCGGCCCGGGGCGTACCGGCGGCGACTGGAGAAGAGTCGGCCCTTCCCGAAGGGTCCCCGTCCGCGGTCGAGCTCGCGCGCCTGCAGCAGGCCCTCACCGAGGCCGAGGAGCTTGCCAAGAGCCATTACGAGCAGTACCTGCGCGCCGCCGCCGAGCTCGACAACGTGCGTAAACGCGCCCAGCGCGACATCGAGGCGGCCAACCGCTACGGGCTCGAGAAGTTCGCCGCGGAGCTTCTGCCGGTGAAGGATAGCCTCGAGCTTGCAGTGCAGAACGCCGGCCGCGCCGATGCCAAGAGCCTGCGCGACGGGCAGGAAGCGACGCTGCAGCTGCTCTCGCGCGCACTCGAGAAGCTCGGCGTTACCGTGGTCGACCCCGCGGGCGAGCCCTTCGACCCGGCGCGGCACGAGGCGATGATGACCCAGGAATCGGCCACGGCAGAGCCGGACTCGGTCCTGAAGGTGGTCCAGCCCGGGTATGAGCTCAACGGACGCCTGCTGCGTCCCGCGCGGGTGATCGTGGCCCGGGCGCCGGCCGATTAA
>DATJVD010000019.1:0-221704 GCA_035501955.1 Steroidobacteraceae bacterium | reverse complement strand
GATCGCCATCGCGGCGGTGCTCGCGCTGCTCGTCGCCGCGTGGCTCATGCTGCGCACCGAGCAAGGCGCAACCGCCACGCCCTCCCCCGGAGCGGCCGCGCTCGCCAACCCGGGCTACTCGGCGCGCGGCGCGGTTCTCGTCCAGACCGGCGCGGATGGCAAGCCGATGTATACGTTGAGCGCCGCTCGGATCCAGCAGGAGCCAGCCTCGCAGGTTTCGGATCTCGAGGATGTGCACCTCACGTTTCGCGACGAGACCGGGCACCTCTGGAACGGCCGTGCAGACCACGGCAGAGTGGTCGACGACGCGACGCAGGTCGATTTGAGCGGCAATGTGCAGCTCTCGGGCGTGCTCGCCAGCTCGACCGCGCCGGCGACCATCTCGAGCGAGCGGCTCCACTTGGACACGCGCGCCGAGATCGTCAGCACTCGCGACCCCGTCGTGCTCGCGTGGTCCGGCCAGAGCGTCGCCGGGCGCGGTATGGTCGTGCAATTGCGCAGCGAGCAGCTGAGGATCGAGTCGGATGTCCACGGCCGGTATGTCCCTTAAGCTTGCGTGCTTCGCGCTCGCGCTCGGCTCGATCGGGGTCTCTCGGGCGGCCGGCCCGACGCACGCAGTGGGCCCGACGCGCATCGCCACACCTAACGGTCCGGTCTATTTCGATGCTTCCCGTCTGTCCGTCGACTACCGCAACCAGCACGTCGTGCTCGAGAACGTGACCATCACGCAGGATGACATCCGCGTTACCGCGAACCGTGCGGTCGGGAACGGGACCGAGACCAACTTCGCGAACAATCGCTGGGTGTTCACCGGCAACGTGCACATCCGCTCGGAGCTTCACGGCGACCTCACGTCGGACAGCGCGACCGTCGAGTTCCGCGACGGCCTGATCCAAAGCGCGCTCGCCGTGGGCCGGCCGGCCGAGTTCGAGCAGACCGAGTCGAAGACGGGCGTGCTCGCGAGCGGGCATGCGGAGTCGATCGAGTACGACGTCGCTGCGAACACCGTGCGACTCACGCAGGACGCCTGGCTCAAGTACGGCGAGAACGTGACCACCGCTCCCGTGCTCGTCTATGACATCAAGGCACAGCAGCTCGTCGGCGTAGGCGCGCCGAGGGGCGACGAGCGGGTGCACATCACGATGTTGCCGAAGAACAGCGCGAAGAGCGCGGCGAAGCCGGCACGCAAGCGCGCAAGCGAGGCGTCGAGCCAGAGCTCATCGAAGCCGCCAGCCACGCCGCCGGGCAAGGCAGGAACCGGTCTGTGAGCGAGGAGCTCCTGCGGGCGGACGGTCTCGCCAAGAGTTACAAGGGCCGCCAGGTCGTCAAGGATCTCTCGCTCGAGGTTCGCGAGGGGGAGGTCGTCGGCCTGCTCGGGCCGAACGGCGCGGGCAAGACCACGGCCTTCTACATGATCGTGGGGCTCGTGCCTTGCGAGGCCGGACGCATCCATCTCGGCGAGCGGGACGTGACGTTCCTGCCGATGCATCGCCGCGCTCAGCTCGGCCTCGGCTACCTGCCGCAGGAAGCCTCCGTGTTCCGCAGGCTCTCGGTCGAGGAGAACGTGCTCGCGATCCTGGAGACCCGCGCGAATCTCGATCGGGCCGCACGCGAGCGGCGGCTGGAGGAGCTGCTCGAGGAGCTGCGCATCGGGCACGTGCGCAAGACGCTCGGGCTCACGCTCTCCGGCGGTGAGCGCCGGCGAGTCGAGATCGCGCGCGCGCTCGCGGCCGACCCGCGGTTCATGCTGCTCGATGAGCCCTTCGCGGGCGTCGATCCCCTCTCGGTGCTCGATATCCAGCGCATCGTCCGCGAGCTCACGGGGCGCGGCATCGGCGTGCTCATCACCGACCATAACGTCAGGGAGACCCTGGGGGTCTGCGGCCGGGCGTACATCGTCAACCAGGGAAGTGTGATCGCTTCCGGATCCTCGGAAGAAATCCTTGCCAACCCCCAAGTCCGTGAGGTGTACTTGGGAGAGTCGTTCCGTCTGTGACGGGCAGTCCATCCCATAAGATCTTATTTTTCAAACGCTTAGGCTCATTCACCCCGTCCGTGCAAAATACATGCTGAAACCTTCCCTGCAGCTGCGTCTGGGTCAGCAACTGACGATGACCCCCCAGCTGCAGCAGGCCATCCGACTTCTGCAGCTCCCCGCGCTCGAGCTGCAGGCGCATATCCGGCAGCTCCTCGAGAGCAACGTCATGCTCGAGCCCGTCGAGGAGGCCGAGGCTCAGAATGGAGCGGAGGAAGCCGGGGAAGTCGCGACCCCCGTCGTCGAGACTGCGGCTGCTCCTCCCGACAACACCCATATCGAGGCCGTTGACGATCACTGGGGCGAGCAGAGCACCGGACCTTCCGAGAGCGTCTGGAACAGCGACGAGGACGAGCGCCAGCAGGAGTTCGCCGACGCATCCGGGCAATCGCTGCAGGAGCATCTGCTCTGGCAGCTCGAGCTCGTCCGGCTCGATGCCCGCTCCCTGGTCATCGCAAGCACCATCGTCGATGCGACCAGCGACGACGGCTATCTGACCGAGACCCTCGAGGAGATCGTCGCCACGCTGCGACCCGAGGTCGAATGTGAAGCGGCGGAAGTGGAGAGTGTGCTGCGGCGCGTGCAGCAGCTCGATCCACCGGGTGTCGCAGCGCGCTCAGTGGGCGAATGCATCGAGCTGCAGCTGCGGCAGCTCGAGCCCGGGACCCCGGGACTCGGGATCGCCCTCGAGATCGCACGCCACCACCTCGAGCTGGTGGCTGAGCGTGAGCTGTCCCTGCTACGACGCGAGCTGCGGACCACCGAGGAAGAGCTCGCCTCGGCGCTGCTGCTCGTGCGGGCCTGCCACCCGCGACCGGGCGCCACGGTGAGCGCCGGCTCCGCCGAGTACGTGGTGCCCGATGTGTTCGTGCGCCGCACCGATCACGGCTGGGCGGTCGAGATCAATGCCGCCATGTTGCCGCGCGTGCGCCTCAACCAGGGATACGCGAGCCTCATCGGGCGCAGCGCGAGCCACGCGAGCATGCGCGCGCAGCTGCAGGAGGCGCGCTGGCTGCTCAAGAGCCTCGAGATCCGCAACGACACGCTCATGAAAGTGGCGCGCTCGATCGTCGCGCGCCAGACGGCCTTCCTCGAGCACGGCGAGGAGCACATGCGGCCGATGATCCTCAAGGACATCGCGGAGGCGGTCGAGATGCACGAGTCCACGATCTCGCGCGTCACCTCCGGCAAATACATGCACACACCGCGCGGCGTGTTCGAGCTGCGCTATTTCTTTTCCAGTCAGGTCGAAGGCGCCGACGGCTCGGGGACCTCGTCCACGGCGATCCGCGCCAAGATCAGGAAGCTCGTCAAAGAGGAAGACACCGACAGCCCCTTGAGCGACGGCCGCATTGCCGAGCTGCTCTCCGACGAGGGAATCCCCGTGGCGCGGCGCACCGTCGCCAAGTACCGGGAGAGCATGGGCATCGCCCCTTCCAACGAGCGCAGGCGCACGGGATTGAGACAGATGTAACACGCGGCAACCAGCAAGGAGACGGCTTATGCGGCTCAGCGTCACCGGTCATCACGTCGAGGTCACTCGGGCATTGCGGGAATACGTTGAGAAGAAGCTCGAGCGCATCGTGCGCCACTTCGATCAGCTGATCGACGTGCATTGTGTGCTGACCGTTGAGAAGCTCAGGCAGAAGGCCGAGGCGACGCTGCACGCAAGCGGCTGCGACATCCACGCGGACGCCACCGAACCCGACATGTATGCAGCCATCGACGCGCTCACCGACAAGCTGGATCGCTGCGTCCGCAAGCACAAGGAGAAGCGTACCGATCACCATGCCGGCGAGGCGCAGAGGTTGCTGCGCATGTGACGGCGGCGCGCGCCCGGGAAAGCGCCGCACGCCGCCCTTCCCAATGCACTAGGCTTGCACCGTGCGCATCATCGTGGTGAGTGGTCTGTCCGGCTCCGGCAAGAGCGTGGCGCTGCACATGCTCGAGGATCTGGGCTTCTACTGCATCGACAACATGCCGGCGGCGATGCTCAAGCCGTTCATCTCCCACACCGTCCGCAGCGCGGAGGCAACTTACGAGCGCACCGCCGTGGGGCTCGATGCACGCAACACGCCGCACGAAGTCGCCACCGTGCCGCAGCTCATCGACGAGCTCAAGCGCAGCGGCATTCACTGCGAGGTGCTGTTCCTGGTCGCAAGCGACGAGGAGCTGTTGCGGCGCTTCGCCGAGACGCGCCGCAAGCATCCGATGAGCCGCGAGCACCTCGGCCTGCACGAGGCCATTGCGATCGAGCGGCGCTTGCTCGAGCCGATCGCCTACGCCGCCGATCTGATCGTGGATACCTCGCGGATGAGCATCCACGAGCTGCGCCAGCTGGTGCACGAGCGCATGGAGCGGCGCGTCGTCGAGCGCCTTTCGATCACCTTCGAGTCCTTCGGGTACAAGTACGGGATTCCCGGCGATGCGGATTTCGTGTTCGATGCACGTGCGCTGCCGAACCCTTACTGGGAGCCGGCGCTGCGCAACCTCACGGGACGCGATCCCGAGGTGATCCGTTTTCTCGAGTCCCACGCGAGCGTCGCGCGGCTCATCGAGGACATCGATCGCTTCATCGATGCGCGCGTCCCTGAGTATCTCGCGAGCACGCGCGGCTATCTCACCGTGGCGGTGGGCTGCACGGGTGGGCAGCATCGCTCGGTGTACATCGTCGATCACCTCACGCGACGCTTCGCCGCCCGCTATCCGCAGGTGAGCGCGCGCCACGGAGCGCTGCCAGGCTAGCGCGCCGCCGCGCTCAGTACGTCCGCCCTACCAGCACCATCTCGCGCGCGGGAGCGCCGCTGAACAGGCATCGGGCAGCTGCGAGCGGCTGCTGTCCGAGCGGTGCGACGCGGATCGTCAGCTTCAGCGCCTTTAGCTGCTGCTCCACCGCCGCGAGCGCCTCGCCCTCCGGGCGCGCCCACGGCACGAGCGCCCAGCCGCGAAACGCCTGCTCGTCCTCCGAGCCCCTGAAGTAGTCCTCGAGCGCATCGAGGCTCGCGATATCGGAGCGGATGTTGGCCTGCAGCCGCGCCTGGGCCTCACCGTGGAGCGCGCTCTGAATGTCGGCAAGCAAGGTTGCCGCGCCCGAGAGCAGCGCTTCCCGGGACAGGGTCGTGAAATTGAGGCGGTCGGCCTTGCGCAGCTGATCGCGCCGTAGCAGCGTCACCGCGCCTGCAGCCACGTCTCGCGCACCGATCTCGCAAATCACGGGCACGCCGCATTTGATCCACGACCAGCGCTTGTCGACGGCACGCGCGCCCTTGCGATCGGCGAGCGCGCGCAGCGGCTCGCCGAAGGCCGTCGTCGCGCGCAACTGCTCGGCGAGACTCTCGCAGTAGTCAACGATCGACTGGTCCTCGGGGCGGTCTCGCAGGATGGGCACGAGCACGATCTGTCGCGGCGCGATGATCGGCGGCAGCCGCAGACCGTCATCATCGCCGTGAGTCATGACGACACCGCCGACGAGGCGCGTCGAGACACCCCAGCTCGTGGTATGCGCGTAGGCGAGCTCACCCTGCTCGGTCTGATAGCGGATGTTCTGCGCGCTTGCGAAGTTCGTGCCCAGATAATGGGCCGTGCCGGACTGCAGCGCCTTGCCGTCCTGCATCATCGCCTCGATCGCGTAGGTGCTCTCGGCGCCGGGAAAGCGCTCGTGAGGCGGCTTTTCGCCCGCAACCACCGGCATGGCCAGGCTGTCCTCGGCGAACGTGCGGTAGATCTCCAGCATCCGCAAGGTCTCCTCGAGCGCCTCGCCCGCGGTGGCGTGGGCCGTATGCCCCTCCTGCCAGAGAAACTCGGACGTGCGCAGGAAGAGCCGCGGCCGCATCTCCCAGCGCACGACGTTCGCCCACTGATTGAGGAGCAGCGGCAGATCGCGATGCGAGCGGATCCAGCGCTGGAACGCGGCACCGATGACGGTCTCGGACGTAGGGCGCACGATCAGCGGCTCCTCCAGCCGCGCGTCGGGATCGGGCTGCAGCGCGCCGTCGATGACTTTGAGACGGTGGTGGGTGACGACGGCCATCTCCTTGGCGAAGCCCTCCACGTGCTCCGATTCCTTGGCGATGAAGCTCAAAGGGATGAACAGCGGGAAGTAGCAGTTCTCGTGGCCGCTCTCGCGGAAGCGACGGTCGAGCAGCTCCTGCATGCGCTGCCAGATGCCATAGCCCCACGGACGAATGATCATGCAGCCGCGCACGCCGGACTCCTCGGCAAGATCCCCCTGAGCGACGGCGGCTTGGTACCAGGCGGCGAAATTCTCTGTGCGTGTGACGGGTAGTGCGTGTTCCATGGCGCGCATTATCTCACGTCGCCTGCGCCACCCCCGGCGTTGCGAGCATGGGCGGCAGCCGCTCGCCGCTCATGAAGGCGACGAGCGCGTGGCGCGCCTCCATGGCATCACGGTAGCCGAGCTCGATCAGCTCGCGCGTGTAGCCTGCCTGGAACATGAGATAGCTCGCGAGCTGGCTGCCCGCGGCATCCCGGGCGCCGATCACTCGCAGCAGCGTCCGCAGCCCGGAGGGCATCTCATCGACATGGCGCGCGGCCACTTCGCGCGGATCGATGCTCGGCGCGAGCATCAGCGATTCGACGTGGCGCAAGCCGCGCGCGCTCGGCGGCGCCGCACGCACCAGCTCGTTGAGGCGCTCGAGCTGCTCGAGATCGGCATAGATCTGATCGGTGAACAGCGTGTCGAGCATGAAGCCGAAGATCTGGCCCGGAGTGGGCAGCACGATGGGCCCGGGCGTCGGGGCGACACCCGCCTCGCGGCGCGAGCGCACGCCGAGAATCAGCAGCCGGTCGGCGCCGAGATGCACCGCCGGACTGAGCGGGCTCATCTGCCGCATGGCACCGTCGCCGAAGTACTCACCGCCGAGCGAGATGGGCGGAAACAGGAGCGGGATCGCGACGCTCGCCATCAGGTGGTCGAGCGTGAGGCGCGTGCGCCGCCCGAGCCGTTGCGTGCGCGCCCAGTCACTCACGGACTCGTTGCCGTCGTAGAAGGCGACCGACTGACCGGTCACGTAGCTGGTCGCGCACAGCGCTACCGCGCGCAGGTGTCCACGCTCGATACTGGTGCGAATGCCCGGCCAGACGAAGCGCGCGGCGAGCAGCTCGCGCAGCGGTGAGTTGTCGAGGATGGACTTGGGCGGCGTCAGCAACAGTCCTCCGGAGAGCAGCGCGAGGCTCCAATGCAGGCCCGCACGCAGCATGTGTCCGGTGTCGACGCGAAACACCTGCGAGGCGTGAAAGTTCGCCCAGACCTCCTCGAGACCGGCAACCGCCCTGCGCCAGCGATGCGCCTGTGATGCGAGCACGCCCGCAGCCACCGCGCCCGCCGAAGTGCCCACGATGACGGCGAAGGGATTGCGGCCGCGCGGCAAGAGCTCGCTGAGCGCGCGCAGCACGCCGATCTGATAGGCGGAGCGCGCTCCGCCTCCGGTCAGCACCAGTCCTATGAGCGGCCGGTGCTGGCGTGGAGTAGCCCAGGACTCAAACGGGCGCATGACTCAATCCACCTTCGCGTCCACGGGTTGCAGCAGCAGGCGGTGCAGCGCCGCTCCGGGCAGCAGCGGCAGCGGATGGCCCTGCGCCCAGTCGCTGAAGCCGGCGCGGTAGTAGGGCGAGAGCGGATGCCCGCTCTGCCCGCCGGGCAGATGCAGATAGCCTTCGGCTTCGTGGCCCGGCGAGACGGCGAAACGCTCCGAGGCGCCGAAGGCGCCCGCCTGAACGCGCGGCATGTCGTGATCGCCCGGCAGCTCGATCGGCGGCATATCGATGAGCGGCGCAAGCGCTGGCAACACCCGCGAGAAATCGTGACGGACGTGAACGGGATGGGCGTCTCCCCAACGGCAGCGCGCGAGGCTGCCGCAGCTGCGGCGCAGCGTCCCGATGCTCGCATCGATCTCGGTGAGCAGAAACTGCTCCCAGCTCGAGTACCGCGCCGCCAGCAGATGTAAGGGCTTCAACGTCACGATGCTCCACAACGGCTGCTCGAACTGCGGAGGCGGCGGCTCGTCGGTCTCGATGGCCTGCGCCTCGAGAATCATGTGCCATACGGCGCTTGCGATCTGATCGCGGCAGGTGCGCACCAGCCGATAACCGACGGAGTCCACGGCCGCGTGCGCATCCCATGCGGCCACCAAGCCGCGCAGCTCCGCGCGCGCGGGGTCGGCATGCCCTGCGCCAGGGTCTGTGAGCTCGAGGATCAGCTCGCGCCAGCGCGCAAGGAACAAGGCTCGATCATCGAGCTGGATGCGCAGCATGTCGGGCGGAGTCGCGGGCGCGGTGATCGCCAGCAGCGCATCGCGAATCTGCCGCGCGCGCGCCCCGAGCGCGTAGTGCGCGCCATAGACGGCATCGGCGCCACCGATCGCCTCGAGCTCGAAAGTGTCGTCGGTCGCGCGTGCATTGGCCGACCAGACACGGCCGAGCGGCGGATCGTAGAGCTGCGGAGCAGCCGCCCGCGTGCGCCACCCCGCGCGGCCATCGAAGCGCGCCTCATCCGAGGTCGCGACGGGGATGCGGCCCGCAACCGCCCAGCCGATGTGACCTGCACGATCGCCTGCGACGATATTCTGATGCGGAATTCCCAGCTCGGGGGCGAGCTCGAGAACTTCATCGACAGAGCGCGCCCGCTCGAGCGCGAGCATGTTCATGTTGGTCGCCGTGGGCAGCTGCGCCAACCAGCGCGCGAACCAGCACCGCTGCTCCGCCGGCTCAATCGCGAACAGCACTCCGGGCGCTCCCGACTCGATGTGCAGCGTGACATCCGCAGCGCCGCGAATGTGAATGTGCTCGGGAACGCTCGCGAGCTGCAGGTCACCCGTCGGCGTGCGCAGCGCGCTCGAACCCAGCCTGCGGCAGCTCAGTTCCCGCAGATCGAGCCAGTGGCCCGCGGTGTTGGTGAACGCCCAGGCGATCTGACCGTTCGATCCCGCAACGAGGAGCGGTGCACCCGGCAGGGTCAAGCCATTGAGATCGAGCAGCGTCTCATGGTCCACGGCGGCGGCACGCGTCCCACTCACGATGCGCAGCCGCGCGTGATACCAGGTGGTCGGCACCCGCAGGCTCAAGTGCATGTCGCTAGCGACGAGCGCCGACCCATGGGCCGTGAGACGTCCTGCCAAGGCCCAGTTGTTACTGCCTGCATCACTCGGAGCCGCTGCAGCACCGGGTGCAGGCCGCCCCGTCGGCCGCACGCTACGGGCGCCATGCACCGCTGCAGTGCGCACGGTCAGGTCTGCAGCGCTCGGCAAGTCTGCGAGCCCCGCATAGCGGGCGTCATCTGCGTGCAGTGCCTGAATGTCGGCCACGTTTGGACTGTCCCATTGAGTCGTGGCCGGGTACAGGAACTGCAGCGCAGCTCTGCTCAGATGCTCTTCCAGCGTGCGCCTGAGCATCTCTTGCCGGAAATCCCCGGCTTGCAGGTCCCACCACATCGCGTACGCGACCAGGAAGCTGTCCTCAGGCCTCCATGCCGCTGGCTGCATGCGCAGCACCCAGTATTCCCAGGGGCGCGCCCCAAGATGCGCCAGGCCGGCATTGACCCCGCGTGCATAGGCTTCGAGAAGCGCCCTCTGCTCGGCGGTCGCGGCACCGAGCGCGAGGCGCGCAAGAACGCGAAAACGGAACAAGCGCGCCTCGCGGTCCTGCCCGACCGCTGCCACGCCGAACAGCTCGCTCAGCTCACCGGCGGCGAGCCGGCGCGCCAGATCCATCTGGAAAAATCGGTCCTGCGCATGGGCGAAGCCCGTGCCAAAGGCGAGATCGGCACGATTGTGCGCCGTGACCGTGACCACACCGAGCGCGTCGCGCTCGATGTGCACCGGTGCGACGAGCCCGTGGAGACGAATGCCGCCATCGAGCAGCGGTAGCGAGCCGCGCAGCATGAAATAGCCGGTCACGAGCGCCGCCGCAACGAGCAGCAGCACCCCGAGGGTCGCGCGTTGCAGATACCGCGGAAATCGGGAACGCGAGCTCAGCGCGGCTCACCCACCGCTCACGCGCTCGCGACTTTCAGGATCTGCATGGAATTGGTGCCCCCCTGGACACCGCTCTGCTCACCCTTGGTCAGGATCACGAGATCGCCGCGCTGCACCAGCGATAGCTCGAGCAGGCGCGCGAAGATCGAGTCGTAGAGCGTTGCGACACCCTGTGGCGATCCAGTCACATCGAAGATGACCGGATAGACGCCGCGATACAGGGTCACGCGGCGGCGCGTCGCCTCGTGACGCGTGAACGCGTAGATGGGGATGTCCGAGCGGATGCGCGACATCCACAGCGGGGTCGCGCCGGATTCGGTGAGCGCGACGATCGCGCGCACCTTCAGGTGATTGGCCGTGTACATGACGGCCATCGCAATCGCTTCCTCGGTTCCCTGGAAGGAGCCGTCGACGCGATGGCGGGTGCGGCTGTGGGCGAGCTGATACTTCTCGGCACCGCCAATCACCTGGGCCATCGCCTGCACGGCCTTCACGGGATAACGGCCGGTCGCGGTCTCCGCCGAGAGCATGACGGCATCCGTGCCATCCATGACGGCATTGGCGACGTCACTCACCTCGGCGCGGGTCGGCACCGGACTCTGGATCATCGACTCCATCATCTGCGTCGCAGTGATGACCACGCGGTTCTTCGCACGCGATTGATGGATGATGGTCTTCTGCAGTCCGGTGAGCTCCGCGTAGCCCATCTCCACGGCCAGATCACCGCGCGCCACCATGACCACATCCGTGGCGCCGATGATCTCGGCCAGGTTGCTGACCGCCTCCTGGCGCTCGATCTTGGCGACGATGCACGCATCGCCCCCGGCGGCGCGCACCAGCGTGCGCGCCTGCTCGATGTCGGCCGCGTCCCGAGCGAAGGACACTGCGACATAATCGATACGCTCCTCGCCCGCGAGACGGATGTCCTCGCGATCCTTGTCCGCAAGCGCCGGCGCCGAGATGCCCCCGCCCTGCCGATTGACGCCCTTGCGGTCGGAGAGCTCGCCGCCGACACGCACGCGGGTATCGATGCACGTGCCGTGCACGCGCTCGACGTCGAGCACGATCTGCCCGTCCGAGAGCAGCAGGGTGTCGCCCGAGGTCACATCGCGCGGCAGATCCTTGTAGGCGACACCGACGCGCTCCACGGTGCCGGCCTTGGCATCGAGAGCGGTATCGAGCGTGAAGGCATTGCCCTCCTGCAGCTGCACGCGGCCCTGCTCGAAGCCCTCGATACGGATCTTTGGTCCGCCGAGGTCGAGCAGCACGCCCACGCTCACATTCGCGCGCTGTGCAGACTCGCGTACCAGTGTCAGACGCCGGCGCAGATCAGCGCGCGTCCCGTGCGAGGCGTTGAGGCGCACGACATTGACCCCGCTTTGGATCATCTGCAGCAGCACGCTCGGGTCGTCGGTGGCAGGACCGGCCGTCGCCACTATCTTGGTGCGCCGGGAAGTGTCCACGCTCGAGTCGGGTCGGGCACGCACTAGGCGGCCGCCTCGGTCGTCCGCGATTCCAGAACGGCGACCGCAGGCAGCGTCTTGCCTTCGACGAACTCGAGAAACGCGCCGCCGCCGGTCGAGATGTAGGAGATGCCTTCCTCGACGCCGTACTTCTCGATGGCCGCGAGCGTGTCGCCACCGCCGGCGAGCGAGAACGCCTTGCTGCGCGCGATCGCGCTGGCGATGGCGCGCGTGCCCTCGCCGAACTGGTCGTACTCGAATACCCCGACGGGGCCGTTCCAGATGATCGTGCCGGCCGACTGCAGCGACTCGCCGAAGCGCTCGGCCGAGTCCGGACCGATGTCGAGAATCATCTCGTCGGCGCGCACGTCGTGGATCGTGCGGATGTCGGCGTGCGCAGTCGCCGCGAGCTCCTTGGCCACCACGACATCGCTCGGCAGCGGGATCTCCGCGCCCCGTGCGCGCGCCTGGCTCATGAGCTTGCGCGCCATGTCGAGCATCTCCGCCTCATGCAGCGACTTGCCGACATTGATGCCGGTGGCAGCGAGGAAGGTATTGGCAATGCCGCCGCCGACGATCAGCTTGTCGACCTTGGCGAGCAGTGCCTCGAGCACCGTGAGCTTGGTGGAGACCTTCGAGCCGGCGACGATCGCGACCAATGGGCGCGCCGGCTTCTCCAGCGCACGCTGCAGCGCCTCGAGCTCGCCGACGAGCAGCGGACCGGCACAGGCCACCGGTGCGAAACGGGCCACGCCGTGCGTGCTCGCCTCGGCACGATGCGCCGTTGCGAACGCATCCATGACGTACACATCGCAGAGCGCGGCCATACGCTTCGCGAGCTCTTCGCTGTCCTTCTTCTCGCCCTTGTTGAAGCGGACGTTCTCGCACAGCACCGCATCACCGGGCGCACAGTCGACGCCGCTCAGCCAGTTCTTACGCAACGGCACCGGCTTGCCGAGCAGCTCCGAGAGTCGTGGTGCCACGGGCGCTAGCGAATAGCGCTCCTCGTACACGCCCTCCTCCGGGCGACCCAGATGCGAGAGCACGAATACCCTGGCTCCGGACTCCATCGCGTGCCGCAGCGTGGGCAGTGCGGCGCGGATGCGCGCATCGCTCGTCACCACACCGTCCTGCACCGGCACGTTCAGGTCCTCGCGGATCAGCACGCGTTTGCCGCGCAAATCCAGATCCGTCATCCGCAGAATGTTTCTCATGGCTCGTCCTGCAATCCGTCGCCTGCGACGCGGCGACTCAGGGCACTTTCGACCAGGCGAGCGTCGTGTCGAGCATGCGGTTGGAGAAGCCCCACTCGTTGTCGTACCAGGCGCAGGCCTTGACGAGCGTGCCGCCGATGACCTTCGTCAGCGTGGCGTCGAACACCGCCGAGTGGGCGTCGTGATTGAAATCCACGGACACGAGCGGCTCGTCGTTGTAGGCGATGATGCGGCTCATGCTGCCCTGGGAAGCCTCCTTCAACAGCTTGTTGACCTCCTCCACGGAGGTCTCGCGGCGCGCCGTGAAGCTGAGGTCCACCAGCGAGACGTTGATGGTGGGAACCCGGATGGCGAACCCGTCCAGCTTGCCATTGAGCTCGGGTAGCACGAGGCCCACGGCCGCGGCTGCGCCCGTCTTGGTCGGAATCTGCGACATCGTGGCCGAGCGGGCCCGACGCAGATCCTTGTGGAACACATCCGTGAGCACCTGATCGTTGGTGTACGAATGGATCGTCGTCATGACGCCGGCATTGATGCCGACCTTCTCGTGGAGCACCTTCGCAACAGGTGCGAGGCAGTTCGTCGTGCACGAGGCGTTGGAGATGACGGTATAGCCGCTCTTCAGTACGCCGTGGTTCACTCCATACACGATCGTCGCATCGACATCCTTCTCCCCGGGGGCCGAGATGACGACCTTCTTGGCACCGCCCTGCAGATGAGTGCCGGCCTTCGCCTTGGAGGTGAACAGCCCCGTGCATTCGAGCACGAACTCGGCGCCGAGCTTCCCCCAGGGAAGCTTGGCGGGATCCCGCTCGGCGAGCACCCGGATGCGATCGCCATTGACCACCATCGAGTCACCGTCGACCTTCACCTCACCAGGGAAGCGGCCGTGTGCCGTGTCGAAGCGCGTGAGGTGCGCGTTGGTATGCGCGTCGCCCAGATCGTTGACCGCCACGATCTGGATCTCCGCGGTGCGCTTGGCCTCGTACAGCGCGCGCAATATGTTACGACCGATGCGGCCGTAGCCGTTGATTCCGACCTTGATGGGCATTTCCTCGCCTTTCCGAGCTCAGCCTGGCAGGAGCTCCTGGATCTGACGGGCGACATTATCGACTGTAAACCCGAAGTGTGAAAACACCTCGGGGCCTTTGCCCGAGGCGCCGAAGCGGTCGATCCCCAGGACGCGACCGTCCAGACCCACGTAACAGCACCAGCACTGATGTGCGCCGGCCTCGACCGCGAGGCGGCGCCGCACGGCCCGCGGCAGCACGCTTTCGCGATAGTCGGCGTCCTGTGCATCGAAGCGCTCCGTGCACGGCATGGACACCAGGCGGATGCGCCGGCCCGCACCGTTGAGCCTCTGCACGGCCGGCACGGCGATGCCCACCTCCGAACCCGTTGCGATCACTATGCATTCGGGCGTGCCGTTGCAGTCGATGAGCACGTAACCGCCGCGGCGTATCGCCTGCGTCTGCGCGAGCGTGCGCTGCTGCTGAGGTACTGCCTGGCGTGTGAGCACGAGCGCAGTCGGGCCTTCCCGCTGCTCAATCGCCTCGGTCCACGCGACGACTGTCTCCGCTGCATCGCACGGGCGCCACAGCGTGAGTCCCGGCATCGCGCGCAGTGAGCTCAGCTGCTCGATCGGCTGATGGGTCGGTCCGTCCTCGCCGAGGCCGATCGAGTCGTGCGAGTAGACGAGCACGAGGTGCAGGCGCATGAGCGCCGAGAGACGCACGGCGTTGCGTGCGTAGTCCGAGAACACCAGGAAGGTCCCGCCGTAAGGGATGAAGCCGCCATGCAGCGCCATCCCGCACAGCATCGCGGTCATGCCGAACTCGCGCACGCCGTAGTGGAGGTAGTCGCCGGAGGCATCGGTATCCGTGATCTCACGCGCATCTTTACGCTTGGTATTGTTCGAAGTGGTGAGATCCGCCGAGCCGCCAAGGAGCTCTGGCAGCACCGCACCGAGCGCATCGAGCGCTGCCTGTGAGGATGCGCGCGTCGCCTGCGCCTTCGCCTCGCGAGCGGCGGCGAGCGCCTGCTGCACCGTCTGCCCCCAGCTCTCGGGTAGATCGCCCCGCATGCGCCGCTCGAACTGCGCCGCGAGCTCCGGGAACTCCTTCCGGTAGCGTAGGAGAAGCTCGTTCCAGCGCGCCTCGGCAGCTGCGCCCTGGGTGCGCCGGTCCCACTGCTCCCGAAGCTCCGCCGGAATCTCGAACGGCGGATAGGGCCAGTCGAGCACCTTGCGTGCGGCCGCGACCTCGTCGACGCCGAGGGCATCGCTGTGCGCCGCCTTGGTGCCCTGCTTGTGCGGCGCGCCGTAGCCTATGATCGTCTTGCAGCAGATGAGGCTCGGTCGGCCGGTCTCGGCGCGGGCCGCGCGCAGCGCCGCCTCGACGGCGTCCGCATTCTCCCCGTCCACCTGCGGAATCACATGCCAGCCGTAGGACTCGAAGCGCTTCGGTGTGTCGTCGCGGAACCAGCCCACGACCTTGCCATCGATCGAAATACCGTTGTCATCGTAGAAGGCGATGAGCTTGCCGAGCTTGAGCGTGCCGGCGAGCGAGCACACTTCGTGCGAAATGCCTTCCATGAGATCGCCATCGCTGCAGAAGACGTAGGTGTAGTGATCGACGATCGCAAGCCCCGGACGATTGAAGTGCGCGGCGAGCACCTTCTCCGCGAGTGCCATGCCTACGGCGTGACCGAGCCCTTGGCCGAGCGGACCGGTCGTGGTCTCGATGCCGAGCGCCGGATCGTGCTCGGGATGGCCGGGCGTGTGGGAGCCGAGCTGGCGGAATTTCTTGATGTCCTCGATGCCGAGCGGATAGCCGGTGAGATACAGCACCGAGTAGAGCAGCATCGAGGCGTGGCCGTTCGAGAGCACGAAACGGTCGCGGTCCACCCAGCGAGGGTTGCCGGGGTTGTGCTTGAGGAAGTCGCGCCACAGCACGGTGGCGATGTCGGCCATGCCCATGGGCGCACCGGCATGGCCGGATTCGGCCTTCTGTACGGCGTCCATGGCAAGGGCTCGAATGGCATTGGCGAGTTCGCGACGGGTGCTCATGATTGCGACCACACGAAAGGTTGAGGGCTGGCCGTGACCGGTGGCTCGAGTCTTTCCCGGTCATCACGGTTTGACGAGGAGGCTCGCAAGATTTTCGCCCAGCTCGGTTGGTTGCGGCAACGCCCGAGCTCTGTCGTGGGCAAGGCAGTGTGGCGTGCCCACTGCGGGCTCATCGGATGCGCAGCAGCGTCAGGCCTTCTCCGATCGGTACCAGCACCAGATCGACTCGCTCGTCGCGGTGCACATAGTCGTTGAACTCGCGCAGAGTGCGTGCGATGCCGCTGCCGGCGCCGACGATCGTTGCGCCCGCGACAAACAGGGTGTTGTCCGCGGCGATCAATCCGCCGCGCCGCACCAGTTGCAGCAGCTTCTCGTAGTAGCGGATGTAGTTCGGCTTATCGGCGTCGATGAACGCGAAGTCGAATTGACCCGGGCCCTCGCTCGCGAGCAGCTCATCGAGCGTCTTGAGAGCGGGCTGCAGACGCAGCTCGATGCGCGACTCGACGCCGGCCTCGCGCCAGAAGCGGCGCGCCACGCCCGTCCACTCGTCGCTTATGTCGCACGCGATGAGACGGCCGTCTTCCGGCAGCGCGAGCGCCATGGCGAGGCTCGAGTACCCGGTGTAAGTGCCCAGCTCGATACAGCGCCGCGCGCCGGTCAACCGTATGAGGAGGGCCATGAACTGGCCCTGCTCGGGACTGATCTGCATCTCTGCATTGGGCATGTCGGAGGTGAGCTCCCGCAGCTGCGCGAGCACTGCCGGCTCGCGAACTGAGTGCTCGAGCACATACCGATAAATGTCGTCCGTGAGAGACAGGGATCGAGTCGACATCGCTGAGTTCCTCGTGAGACGTATTCGCATTATGTGCCGCGACAAACGCGTACTGCATCAAGTTGTGCGCGCGCCTGCGCGAGGCTCATGATGCAGTTCACTCAGCCCCCGGAAGGCCTCTGCTACGATCTCCGTTCGGGCACGGCACTGGACGGAACTCCGATCGGGTCACCGCAGTCCGTCTGATGTGCGAGAGAACACTGGGGTGGCGGTGACGCCATGAGCATACTGCGGCTGATTCAATTCACGGATCCGCACCTGTACGGAGACGAGGCGGGCTCGCTGCGCGGGGTCGCCACCTATCCTGCGTTGACGCGCGCGATCGCGCACGCCCGCGCGCGGGCGTGGCCCGTCGATGGCATCCTGGTGACCGGCGATCTCGTGCAGGACGATGCGAGTGGCTACGCCACCTTCCGCCGCGCCTTCGGTGAGCTCGGCACGCCGGTGTACTGCCTGCCGGGCAATCACGACGAGCCGGCGGCGATGCGACGCGAGCTCAATCGCGAGCCCTTCGTGATCGGCGGCGCGGTGGATCGCGGCGCCTGGCGCATCGTGCTCCTCGACAGCACGGTGCCCGGCTCGGCCGGTGGCGCTCTCAGCCCACGTACGCTCGGCGAGCTCGATGAAGCCCTGCGCGGTGCCGCTGGCCGCCATGTGCTCGTCTGCTTGCATCACCACCCAGTGGCCATGTCCAGCCATTGGCTCGACCGCGTCGGACTTGCCAACGCCGACGAGTTCTTCGCCGTGCTCGACGCACATCGCAACGTGCGCGCGGTGCTCTGGGGCCACGTGCATCAGAGCTTCGATGGCCTGCGGCGCAACGTGCGCTTGCTCGCGACGCCATCCACCTGCACGCAGTTTCTGCCGCTCGCAGAGAATTTCGCGGTCGATCCGCGCCCGCCCGCGTACCGCACGCTCGAGCTGCGGCCGGACGGCAGCCTGCTCACGGAAATCGTATGGGTCGAAACATGCTCCGCACGCTGGCCGCGCTCTGCCTGCTCGGCTGCGTAAGCGCACAGGCGCAAAGCCCCGTCTGGGCGATTCACGGCGCTCACAACACCGTCTACCTGGCCGAATCGGTCCATCTGCTGAAGCCCGGGCACAGTCAGCTGCCCGCGGCGTTCGATCGCGCCTACGCCACTGCCAAGACACTCGTGATGGAGATCGACCTGAGTCGGCTCGAGGAATCGCAGCTGCAGAGCTGGATGCTCGAGCACGGTACTTTCAAGGATCAAATGACGCTGCAGCAAGCCATCGGTGAGCAGCGCTATCAGCGGCTCACGGCCGAGGCGAGCCGCCTCGGTCTGCCGCTCGAGACGCTGCAGCAGTTCGAGCCGTGGGCCGTGGCATTGACGCTGGCGGACCTCGAGTACCTGAAGCTCGGCTACGACCCGGAACAGGGCGTCGAGCAGCAGCTCGAGCGCCGTGCCACCCAGGACCGCAAGGAGATGCGCGGCCTGGAGACGCTGGAGGAGCAGCTGGGTCAGCTCGAGCGGCTCTCCTACGAGCAGCAGGGGCGCTTTCTCGAGATGACGGTGGACGAGATGCGCGACGCAGAAAAGGACACGGACGAGCTGCTCGCCGCCTGGCGTGCCGGGGACAATCGGCGCCTCGCGGATCTGATGAGTGACGAGTACGAGAGCTTCCCCGAGCTCTATCGTGCCCTGGTGAGCGAGCGCAACCGTCACTGGCTACCGCAGATCGAGCAGTTCCTCAAGGACGATCACGACTATCTCGTGGTCGTCGGCGCGCTGCATCTGGTCGGCAAGGACGGCCTGCTCGATCTCATGCGCCGCGACGGCTTCACGCCGGCGCCCGTGCTGGCAGCGCCCCGCTGAGCGGGCGTGCACTCGCGCGCTGCCGCGCAGCAGCTCGAAAGACGGCTCAGCTCACAAAACGCCTCAGCTCTTCAGACCCTTGCCGAGCAGAAACAGCTTCAGATACTTCTGGCGCACGTAGCTCGCCTCGACGAGCGCGAAGACCAGCCCGCGCCAGCCGTCCAGGAATCCGAGCCGCAGCACATAGCCGCGCACGAATCGCCACGCGGAGTTCAAGAGCGCGCGCACCAGTCCGCCGCGGCGGCCTTGTGCATGCATCGCCTCCGCCATGAGCTGCGCATAGCGCTGCATGCGCTGCTCGTGATCGGTAAGGCTGCGGTAGGAATAGTGCAGCAGGTGCCCGCGCAGATGGCCGATCGGGCCCTGTACGCGCGTGTTCTCATGGATCTCGTAACCCGTGAAGCCGCCGCGGCGCCGGTCGAACAGGCGCACCAGCCGATCGGGATAGGCATTGCCGTGATAGAGGAAGCGGCCGAAGTAATCGGTGACGCGCGGAACGGACCAGCCGGAGTAGCCGGCGAAGCCGCCGCTACGCAGTGTGCGGATCTCCGCGCCCAGCTCCTCGCTCACCCGCTCGTCGGCATCCAGGCACAGCACCCAGTCGTGCAGCGCACTGCGTACCGCGAACTCCTTCTGGGACCGATACCCTGGCCAGTCACGCTCGATGACAGCGGCGCCGAGAGTGCTCGCGAGCTCGCGCGTCTTGTCGGTGGAGTGCGAGTCGACGACGATAATCTCATCGCAGAAGCTGACCGAGCGAATGCAGGCCTCGATGCGGTCGGCCTCGTTGTAAGCGATGATGCAGGCCGACAGGCGTAGCGGCATACCTGAGCACAGTCTAACGTGGTCAACGAGGAGATACTGTTCTTCGACCCCAACTGTCAGAAGCCGTACAGCGCGCGCACGCTCATGGAGGAGGCGCTCGGAGGCACCGAGGCCTCGGTCGCGCGCATCGCGGAGACATTGGGCGCCCGAGTGATGCAGCATAATCGCGGCGCCCCGGATGGACGCTTCCTGCCGCCCGCACCCAGCGCGGGTATCAAGCACCTCGTCATTCTGAGAGACCCGCGCACCGTGCAGGCCATCAGTGCCCGCTACCCCGGCGCACGGGTGTACCTGTGGGTCCACGACCTCATGAGGCCGGGCGGCAAGCGCGGCCGGCGCCTGGCCGCAAGCGCAGCGACGCTCGCAGAGCTCGCCGTGACGGTGGTGTGCGTGTCGGATTTCCAGCGGCGGCAGGTGGAGGCGGTTCTGGCCCGCGTGCCGGCCGGGCGACGCGTGCGAGCCGTGACCATCTACAACCCAGTCGATGATCGCCTCGCGCCCGATGGCTCCC
Organism: Steroidobacteraceae bacterium; assembly: GCA_035501955.1. Taxonomy (GTDB): domain Bacteria; phylum Pseudomonadota; class Gammaproteobacteria; order Steroidobacterales; family Steroidobacteraceae; genus JASHUC01. The sequence goes on along the minus strand of DATJVD010000019.1, from coordinate 201,928 downwards.
CGGTGGATGCGGGCAAGCTCGTGTTCTTTTCATCGCCGAATAAAGGGCTCGCGTTCGCGCTCGATGCGTTTCAGGCCGCACGCCGCTCGATGCCGGATCTGCACCTGCGCGTCGGCAGTCCCGGCTACAAGAGTCTGCGCCGCGCGCGGATGCAGAGCGTGGAGGGTGGAATCGACGGCGTGGAGTGGCTCGGCGCTCTACCCCAGGCGCGCATCCTTGCGGAAGTACGCACGGCACTGTGCGTCTTCTACCCCAACTTCGTCCTGCCTGAGACCTTCGGCCTGGTGCTCGCGGAAGCGAAAGCTGTCGGCACGCCGGTGCTCACGCACGATTGTGGCGCGGCGGGCGAGGTACTGGATGATCCGCGCCAGACGTTGCCCATCGCCCGCTCGCAGCGCCTCTACGAGCGGGCGGCACGCTCGATTCCAAGCGGCTACCGGCGCTACGTGGCACCTCTTGCGGACAGACTCGGCGTCTTCGATGCGTACGTCGAGCGCGTACGCGCGTGGCGGAACGGTGCGCGCCCGCACATCGGACCCGATGCGCGCTTTCGGCTGAGCGCGGTGGCCGAGCGCTGGCGCGCACTCTTTGCGCGGCAGATTCCGTGATTCGCGCGGCAGATTCCGTGAGCGGTGCCGGACTAGCGGTGCGGTTCCCCTGCATCCACATACCGATTGCGCGTGACGCGCTGCTCCGCGCTCAGCAGGCCGAGCCTCTCCAGTCGCGCCTCGATAGCAGCCAGCGTGCGGCAGTGGTGCCCGGCTATCTGTGTGAGCGGCTCGCCGGAGCGAAACGCCGTGGCGAGCTGTTGCTCCTCACCAGCCGTCCACGGACGGCCGACGTTCTGCGGCAGCTGGGCCCGCCGCCGCGTGCGCGCCGCGTATGACTCCAGCGCCGCGATGGCCGCGAGTAACGCGCCGATCACCTGCGGCTGCTGCAGGACCGTGCCTGCCGCCAGCTCGGCGCCGGTCAGGGGATCGAAGCCCTGCACCAGCGCCTGCAACACCTGTCGCGCGTCGAGTTGTTCCACGAGCGAGCTCGCTTGGGATTGAACGAGCGCACATGCTGCAACACTCGGCGCCCGGCGCGACAGCTGCGAATCTGATGCAATAGCGCGGATTCGTTTCCGGACTTCGCAGGCATGCGCTCATTCGGTTGGTTCATGGTGCTGATTCTCGGGGCGCTCACCGCGATGGCGGCGCTCACCTATCCGGCCTGGCTGTGGCTGCATCCGCATTTCAGCTTTCCTTTCCATCGCATCGCGGACCGCATCGGCATGCTCGCGCTCGCGCTCGGCTGTGTGCTGCTCGCGCGCAGATTGCATCTGACCGACCGGGCGACGCTGGGATACGGCGCGCCGCGCGCCCTCTTCCTGCGCGAGCTGCTCGTCGGCTTCTCGCTGGGCGCTCCTCTGATGGCGCTGGTCATCGCGATCATGGTGGCGCTCGATCTGCGCGTGCTGCGCAGCGGCCTCACGCTCGATCCAGCCACGCTCGCGAGGATCGCCGCCCTCGGACTGCTGCGCGGCTTCGCGGTCGCGCTGCTCGAGGAGACCTTTCTGCGCGGTGCGATGTTCTCCGCCATCGCAAGCGAATCCGGCACGCGCCTTGCGGTGCTGCTCACCGCCGTCATCTACGCAGCCACGCACTTCGTCGGCCAGTACCACATCCCCGCGGCCCAGGTCTCCTGGCACAGCGGCCTCGACATGCTCGCCGGGGCCCTGCAGAGCTTTGCGCACCCGCTCGCGATCGCGGATGCCTTCCTGTGCCTGTTCGCGGTCGGCATCGTGCTCGGCGTGGTGCGCGCGCTCACCGGCCACATCGGTGCCTGCATCGGATTGCACGCCTCCTGGGTCTGGGTCATCACTTTCGTGCGCGAGACTTCCGTGGCCAACGTGCACAGCCCGCTCGCGCCGCTGCTCAGTCACTTTGACGGGGTCGTGGGCTGGCTGGTGCTCGCCTGGACTGTGTGCCTCGGCTTCGTCCTCTACCTCTTCTACGCTCGTCGAGCGCGCGCGCTCACTCTGCAGAATCGCGGCGGATGAGGAGGTCGAGCGCGGCAAGCCGCGCGAGCGGATCCTCGAGCTCGAGCCACTGTTGCTTGTCCTGGGCAGCGACCGGAAGAATCTCGGCGAGGCGATAGCCGATCCACACTGCATCCTGCGGACGCTTCTCCACGGCATCGTAGAGCTCGCCCAGCTGCGGCAGCAGCCGCTGCATCAGAACGCCGAGATGACCGTATTCACCCGGCAGCTCGGTCTCCGGCTCCTGCTCGAGCCAGCGAACTGCGCCGATATTGAGTCCGTCGTCCGCGCGCCAGCGCCTGAGCACGCGGAACTTTTGCTCGCCCAGGCAATAGATGCCGAGCAATCCATCCGGCAGCGGGTAGAAGTCGACGATGCGCGCGCTGGTACCGACCTCGGCGGTGCTCTCGACTTCGCCTCCGGCCTCGACGCCCGACAGGATCAGCACCACGCCGAACGCGCGGCCCTCGTGCATGCAGCGACGGACCATATCGACATAGCGGGGCTCGAAGATCCGCAGCGGCAGGGGACCGCCCGGATACAGGACGGCGGTGAGGGGAAAGAGCGCGATCTCAGCCGTGGTCCCTGCGACCGCCGCTTGCTGGTTGCTGCTGGGCATGGGAGCTCGTGGTGCGCGCGTCCTGGAAGCGCTGTTGCAGGGCGGCGAGCAGCTTGTCGTACAAGCCGCCGAAGCCGCCATTGCTCATGATCAGCACGTTGTCCCCGGGGCGCAAGCACTTTGCGAGCTCGCTCGTCAGCTGTTCAATCTGGCGTGCCACCTTGCCCCGGGAGCCGAGCGCGCTCACGACCTCGGCGCCATCCCAGCCGAGATCCTCGGGCGCGTAGAGCCACACCTCATCCGCACGGCCGAGCGAGGGTGCGAGCGCCTCGCGGTGCACCCCCATGCGCATGGTGTTGGAGCGCGGCTCGAGCACCGCGATGATGCGCTCCGCTCCCACCCGATGACGCAGTCCATCGAGCGTGGTCTCGATCGCCGTGGGGTGATGCGCGAAATCGTCGTAGACGCGGATGCCCTGCACCGTGCCGCGCAGCTGCATGCGGCGTGCGATGCCGCGAAACGCGTTGAGCGCTGCGATCGAAGCGTGGGACGGCACGCCCGCATGGCGTGCGGCGGCGACCGCGGCGAGCGCGTTGTCGGCGTTGTGAGCACCGATCAGCGACCAGGCGACGGTGCCCTGCGAGCGGCCAGCTTCGAGCAGCTCGAAGCGCGAGAAGTCCTCAGCGGCGCCCGCTGTCGTCCACTGCGCTTCGGGCGCGCCGGCGCGCCCGAAGCCTTCGCGCGGTGTCCAGCATCCCATGGCGAGCGTCTCGGCGAGTCGCGGGTCGGCGGCGTTCCAGATGATGCGACCGCTGCCCGGGACGATGCGCACCAGATGATGGAACTGTCTCTGGATCGCGGCGACATCCGCATAGATATCGGCGTGGTCGAATTCCAGGTTATTGAGCACGGCCGTGCGCGGCCGGTAGTGAACGAACTTCGCGCGCTTGTCGAAGAAGGCCGTGTCGTACTCGTCGGCTTCGATGACGAAGAAGCCGGAGCTGCCGAGCCGCGCGCTGGTGCCGAAGTTCTCGGGCACGCCGCCGATCAGGAAGCCGGGATCCAGACCCGCATGCTCGAGAATCCACGCGAGCAGCGATGCCGTGGTGGTCTTGCCGTGCGTGCCGGCCACGGCGAGCACCCAGCGACCGTTGAGCACCTCGCGTGACAGCCACTCGGGTCCGGAAGCGTAGGGGATGCCACGGTCGAGCAGCGCTTCGATCACCGGCATGCCGCGCGTCATCACGTTCCCGACCACGACCACATCCGGCGCCGCATCGAGCTGGCGCGCCTCGTAGCCCTCGACCACCTCGATACCGAGCGCGGCGAGCTGCGTGCTCATCGGCGGATACACGCTGCGGTCGGAGCCCGTGACGCGGTGTCCCGCCTGTTTCGCGAGCGCCGCGATGCCGCCCATGAACGTGCCGCAGATGCCTAGGATGTGAATGTGCATGCAGGACCTTCGTTTGCTACTCAACGCGCCATCGGAATGAGCGCGAACACGAGCAGCTGACCCGTGAGAATCTCGAGGACGACGAGCCCGATGCACGACAGCAGGGGCCACTCGAGCGCCGCGCGCACGATGTGAATGTTCGCGGCAATCATCCACACGAGCACGCCCGTGTAGAGGATGAAGACCGGCAGCTGCCACAACTCGTCTTCGCTGAAGTGGCGCACCAGCCATTCAGCCACGATCGACAGTGGGGCGAGCACCGCGCGGTAGCCGAAGATGGCAGTCACGGTCTGCAGGATGCGCTCGCTCTTGCGCGCCGCGCGCAGCACCGCCGCGTACCAGGCGAGCGTGAACAGCACCTCGAGAAGCAGAATCCAGACCCACGGACCTTCGAGTGCCGGCAATGCCCAGCTCAGCGACAGGTTGACGATGCAGTACCCGATCACCGTGATCGCCAGTAGCAGCATCGAAGCGGGGACATCCTGCGGGCCCCGACGCAGGAGCGCGATCTGCGCGTACAGCCGTGTCAGCTCTTTCATCCCTTTCGACTCTGCCCGCTCGCTCGCATAATGCCATTATCGTGCCATTTGCAGTCACTGCGAGCGTCATCGCCGATACCGAATCGCTGGCGCGCCTTGCGGAGAGCCTCTCCGGCGCACACGCGCTCGCCCTCGACACCGAGTTCCTGCGCTCGAGCACTTATCGCGCGCAGCTGTGCCTGCTGCAGATCGCCGCTGCCGAGCATGCTGTGTGCGTGGATCCGCTCGGCGTCGCTCTCGCGCCGCTCGCCCCGCTGCTCGCTGCATCGCCAGCACTCAAGGTCATGCACGCCGCGCGGCAGGACATCGAAGTGCTGCTGCCCGCCGTCGGCATGGTCGGCCCGCTCTTCGATACGCAGGTTGCGGCCGCGCTCGTCGGCATGCCGGCGCAGATCGGTTATGCAGAGCTGGTCCGGCGTCTGCTCGGACAGGATCTCAGCAAGGCGCACACGCGCACGGATTGGTCGGCGCGACCGCTCTCGCCCGCACAGATCTCTTATGCGCTCGATGATGTGCGCTACCTGCTGCCACTGCACGCGCATCTGGCACGCGAGCTCGAGCGGCTCGGGCGCAGCGCCTGGCTGCAAGAGGAGCTTGTGTCGTTGAGCGACCGCCAGACCTATGAGGCACGACCCGATGAGGCGTGGCGGCGCGTGCGCGGCTTCGCCGCGCTCGATGCGGCGCGCCAGCGACTGGCGCGCGAGCTCGCCGCGTGGCGCGAACAGCGGGCCATCGAGCGCAACCGTCCGCGCGGCTGGATTCTCGACGATGCAGCGCTGCGCGAGATCGTGTTGCGCGCGCCGCGTTCCGCGCAAGAGCTCGCCGCGATTCCCGGCTTGCCGGCGGGCGTGATCAAGCACTGCGGGGCGGAGCTCGTGAAAAGAATCTGCGCTGTGGGCTTGCCGGATGAGCTGCCACGCGTCAATCTCCGCGTTCGTCCCGGGGCCGCCCGCGACGCGCTGGTGAGAAAGCTGAGCGCGCTTCATCAGGCGATCGCAGCGGAGCTCGGATTGCAGCCGGAGGTGCTCGCCACGCGTCGTGATCTCGAACAGCTTGCCGATGGAGAGCGCGAGCTGTCCGTGCTGCGCGGCTGGCGACGCGCCATAATCGGCGAGCGCCTGATCGCGGCCTTGTAAGATCGCGGTCTTGTAATGGAGGCAGCGGACCAGTGACATCGAGTCAAGCAGGCTCTAGAGGGCTGGCCGAAGCATGAGCGGAGCCGAGCAGGATCTTGAGCAGCGCCTGGCCGAGGAGAGCGCGCTGCGCGTCCAGGCAGAGCAGGCCAGCCATCAGAAGGATGAATTCCTGTCCACGCTCGGGCACGAGCTGCGTGCGCCGCTCAATGCAATTCTCGGCTGGTCGCGACTGCTCGAGTCGGGCCGGCTCGCACCCGAGGAGGTGCGCCGCGCAGGTCAAACGATCGTGCGCAACGTGCGCGCCCTCGCGCAGCTCGTCGACGACCTGCTTGATCTCAGTGGCATGGTGAGCGGCAAGATCCGCCTGGATGCCGAGGAAACCGATCTCGGCGAGATCATCGAGGCGGCTCTGGAGACCATGCAGGGCACCGCCGAGGCCAAAGGCATCGTGCTGCAGAAGGTCCTGCCGGCGGAAGCCTGCATGGTGTTCGGCGATCCGCATCGGCTGCAGCAAGTCATCTGGAATCTGCTGAACAACGCGGTGAAGTTCACCCCGCGCGCCGGCACCGTTATCGCCAGGCTCGAGCACGCACACTGCAACTGGGAGGTCAGCATCGAGGACACGGGGATCGGACTCGCGCCGCAGCGTCTGCCGCTCGTGTTCGAGCCGTTCACGCAGACAGATGCGGTGAATCGCCGCGACTACCCCGGACTCGGCATGGGTCTCGCGATCGCCAAGCAGATCGTGGAGCTGCACGGAGGTCGCGTGTGGGCCGCGAGCGCCGGTGAGGGGCTTGGAGCGACCTTTCACGTCAGCCTGCCGCGTGTGGCGCCGCGAGCCGAAGCCTCGGGCGCGGCGAGCGACGCGTTTCTGGAAGACGATGGCATCGACCTGAACGGCGTTCGTGTGCTCGTCGTGGACGATGAGCCGGATACCCTGGAGCTGTCGCGCCGCGTGCTGGGCGGCTACCACGCAACAGTGGTCACGGTGGCGAACGTCGACGCGGCACTGGCCACGCTCAGTGGTTTTCACGCCGACGTGCTCATCTCGGACCTCGGCATGCCGGGTCGCGATGGCTACGAGCTCATCCGCACCGTACGTCTCAACCAAGGCCCCGATGTCCTGCCGGCTGCGGCACTCACCGCGTTCGCTCGGCCCGAAGATGCCGTGCGCGCACAGGATGCGGGTTTTCAGATGCACTTGGCCAAGCCGGTCGAGCCCGACGAGCTGGTGCGCATCGTGGCCCATCTCGCCGGGCGTCACTGAGCGCTATCTGGAACGTCGCGACGGCTTGCGACGGGTGCGGCGCTTGGTGCTCGATTTGGCCACCCGTCCCCGAGCGGCACTTGCCTTCGTGGCTCGCGCAGGGCGCGCGCCGCGGGAGCTCGAGCCGGCGCGTGCGCGCTTGCCCGCCGTGCTCTGCGATCCCGTGCGAGACTCGGCGGCCGCTGCGCGCGTCCAGGCTCCGCTCACTGCCGCTCGCTTGCGCGCCGCGCGCCGCGGGACGCGACCCCTGCGCCCATGGCGCGGCACTACCGCTTCTCTGCTCGCGCGCACGGCTGGGGCGAGCCGCTCGGTGCCATCGAGGGTCGGTGCGCGCAGCGCGTTGGCGGGCGGCCGCTCCGCGTGCGCCGTGCGATGGCTGGTCGTGCTCTCGGGCTCCTGCAGATGAGCGAGCGCCTGCTCTAGCCTCGCACCCACGGTCTCGACACTGCCCTCGGCGCTGATCGTGCGCAGCAGACCTTGGCGCGTGTAGAGATCGACGAGCGGCTGCGTCTTCTCGGCATATACCTTCAAGCGCTCGGCGACGGTCTCCTCCTTGTCGTCGGGGCGCTGAAACAGCTCGTGCGGCGCGCCTGTTGCAGGGCAGCGCCCATCGGCCGGTGGCGGCGAGGTGAACACGTTGAATACGCGACCGCAGTGCCGGCAGGTGCGCCGCCCCGCGATCCGCTTCACGAGCTCGGCCGGATCGACCTCCATGAGGACGACGGCCTGCAAGGGCCGGCGCAGCTGCCTCAGCAACTCGTCCAGCGCACTCGCCTGCGCGAGGTTGCGCGGAAAGCCGTCCAGAATGAACCCGCGCTCGGCATCGGGCTGGACCAGGCGCTCGCGGATCATGCCGAGGACGATGTCGTCGGAAACCAGCTGGCCGGCATCCATGGCCGCCTTCGCAGCACGGCCCAGCTCGCTGCCGGCGGCGACCGCCGCGCGGAGCAGGTCGCCCGTGGAGATTTGTGGAATGCGGTGTTTCTGAGCTAGGCGCTGGGATTGGGTGCCCTTGCCGGAGCCCGGCGCACCCAAGAGGATGATTCGCATGTTGTAGGGACGACCCGACCTGAACCCCCTGAAGCGGGCACGCCACGTTACCGGCCGCGGGGGGCAGGGTCAATTCAAGTGCTATTCTCGCGTCCCCCGGAGATACTGCTCGGCCCGCGCCACATCATGCCCCACTCGAAGAGCCGGTCCAGTCGCCGCACCCCGAAGCGCAATGCCTTCTATGCGCAATCAGGCGGGGTCTCCGCCGTCATCAATGCCTCCGCGTGCGGCGTGATCGAGACCGCGGCGCGACACGCAAGCCACATCGGCAGGCTCTATGCAGGACGCCATGGGATCATCGGCGCGCTCACCGAAGATCTCATCGACGTGGGCCGTGAGAGTCGTGCGACGATCCGTGGCCTCAAGCACACCCCGGCCGGAGCGTTCGGCTCGGCGCGCTTCAAGCTCAAGGGCTTGGCCGAGAACCGGGCCGAATATGAGCGCCTCATCGAGGTATTTCGCGCTCACGATATCGGCTACTTCTTCTATAACGGTGGCAACGACTCCATGGACACGGCCCTCAAGGTGTCGCAGCTCAGCGAGTCGCTCGGCTATCCGATCACCTGCGTCGGCGTGCCGAAGACCGTCGACAACGACCTGCCGCACACGGACTGCTGTCCGGGCTTCGGCTCCGTGGCCAAGTTCATCGCGGTGAGCACCCTCGAAGCGGGCTTGGACGTCGCATCGATGGCGCGTACGTCGACGAAGGTGTTCGTGCTGGAGGTGATGGGACGGCATGCGGGCTGGATCGCCGCCGCGAGCGGGCTCGCGGGCCACAAGGCCCAGGAGCCGCCGCACATCATTCTGTTCCCGGAGATCCCGTTCGCGCAGGCGGCGTTCCTGCAGAAGGTGAAGCAGTGCGTCACCGAGTACGGCTACTGCGTCGTCGTCGTATCGGAGGGAGCCGCCTATCCGGACGGCAGATTTCTCGCGGACGCCGGCACCAAGGATGCATTCGGGCACACTCAGCTTGGTGGTGTCGGTCCACTGGTGGCGAACATGATCCGCGAGGCCCACGGCTACAAGTATCACTGGGCCGTCGCCGACTATCTGCAGCGCGCAGCGCGCCATATCGCATCGCGGGTCGACGTCGAGCAAGCCTATGCGGTCGGGCGGGCCGCGGTGGAGCTCGCCGTGAAAGGTGTCAATGCAGTGATGCCGATCATCGTGCGCAAGTCCTCGCGGCCCTATCGCTGGGCGATCGGTCACGTGCCCCTCGGGGCGGTCGCGAACCAGGAAAAGAAAATGCCGCGCGAGTTCATTACGGCGGACGGCTTCGGCATCACGAGTCCATGCCGGCGCTATCTCGAGCCGCTCATCGCCGGCGAAGACTACCCCCCGTACAGCGGCGGCCTGCCGAGCTACGTGCACCTGAAGGGCGTGAGCATCCGCAAGCGGCTCAAGAGCGAGTTCGCCGTGTAAGGTCTGCGCTCGACCATGTGGTATAGTCCGGCGCCTTTTCGGCGCCTCCGGGCCGCCCTCAAGAATTACAAGTCATTGATGAAGAAGAGAGAAATCTGATGGACCCCATCACCTGGCTGTGGCTCGCGATCGGCGCGGGCGTCCTCGCAGTGCTCTACGGTGTGCTCTCGATGGCGGCAATCCTGCGCTTGCCGGCGGGCAACGCGCGCATGCAGGAGATTGCCGCGGCGGTGCAGATCGGTGCCAAGGCGTACCTGAACCGCCAGTACTCCACGATCGTGATCGTGGGCATCGTGCTGCTGCTGATCATCGGCTTCGCGCTCGATTGGTGGACGGCGGTCGGATTTGCGATCGGCTCTATCCTCTCGGGTGGCGCCGGTTATATCGGGATGAACATCTCGGTGCGCGCCAACGTGCGCACGGCGGAGGCCGCCAGCCGCGGTCTGAATGCCGCGCTATCGGTCGCGTTCCGTGGCGGGTCGATCACCGGAATGCTGGTCGTCGGTCTCGGCCTGCTCGGGGTAGCCGGGTACTACGCGGTGCTGTTGCCACGCCTGGGTCAGGACACCGCCCTGCACGCCCTCGTGGGGCTGGCCTTCGGCGGCTCTCTCATCTCCATCTTCGCGCGCCTGGGCGGCGGCATATTCACCAAGGGCGCGGACGTGGGCGCGGATCTCGTCGGCAAGGTGGAGGCGGGGATACCCGAGGACGACCCGCGCAACCCCGCGGTGATCGCGGACAACGTCGGCGACAACGTCGGCGACTGCGCGGGCATGGCCGCGGATCTGTTCGAGACCTATGCCGTGACGATCGTCGCCACGATGCTGCTCGGCGGGCTCATGATGCGGGAGGCCGGCACTGCGGCCGTCGTCTATCCGCTTGCGCTCGGCGCGGCCTCGATCGTCGCCTGCGTGATCGGGACCTTCTTCGTGAGCACGGGTAGCCGCGGCAAGATCATGAACGCGCTCTACAAGGGTGTGATCGTCTCAGCTGTGCTCGCGGCCATCGCGTTCTTCTTCATCACCCGCACGCTGATGCCCGGTCACGTGAAGCCGCTCTTCGGGTGCGCGCTGGTCGGCCTCGCACTCACCGCGGCCATGATCATGATCACGGAGTTCTACACGGCGACCGAGTACGGCCCGGTGCGCAAGATCGCCGCAGCATCGCAGACCGGGCATGCCACGAACATCATCGCCGGCCTCGGTGTCTCGATGAAATCCACGGCGCTGCCAGTCCTCGCCGTATGCGTCGCCATCTGGGCCGCGTACACCTTGGCGGGGATCTACGGCCTTGCGATCGCGGCGACCGCGATGCTGTCGATGACCGGCATGATCGTGGCGCTCGATGCCTACGGACCTATCACCGACAACGCCGGCGGCATCGCGGAGATGGCGGGTCTGCCGAAGCAGGTACGCGACATCACGGATCCTCTCGATGCGGTAGGTAACACCACCAAGGCCGTCACGAAGGGCTATGCGATCGGCTCCGCCGGCCTGGCGGCACTCGTGCTGTTCGCCGACTACACCCACAATCTCGCCGCGATCGGCAAGTCCACGAATTTCGCGCTGTCGGACCCGGCGGTCATCATCGGGCTGTTCATCGGCGGCCTCGTTCCTTACCTCTTCGGTGCCATGGCAATGGAGGCGGTGGGCCGCGCAGCGGGCGCCGTGGTCGAGGAGGTGCGGCGGCAGTTCAAGACGATCGCGGGCATCATGGAAGGCACCGCCAAGCCGGACTATTCGCGCGCCGTGGGTCTGCTGACGCGCGCGGCCATCAAACAGATGATCATTCCGTCGCTGCTGCCGATCCTGGTGCCTGTCCTTTTGGTGGTGATTCTCAATCTTCTGATGGGTCCTGGCGCGGGCATTCGCGCGCTCGGCGGACTCCTCATCGGAACCATCGTCACCGGATTGTTCGTTGCGATCTCGATGTGCACCGGCGGTGGTGCCTGGGACAACGCCAAGAAATACATCGAGGAAGGCCACTTCGGCGGCAAGGGCTCCGAGGCCCACAAGGCCGCGGTGACCGGTGATACGGTGGGTGATCCTTACAAGGACACCGCCGGGCCGGCGATCAATCCGCTCATCAAGATCATCAACATCGTCGCGCTGCTGATGGTGCCGCTGCTGAAGTGAGAGTGAGCGCTGGTTGTTTTGTCACCAGCGAGCGCGTCCGTGAGCTTGAAAGGCGCGGCCGTGGACCCTTCAGGAATGGCCGGCCTTCGTCTCCAGCAGCACGGCGTTCACCAGCTGATTCAAGCGCGCACAGTACTGGGCCACCGGCGGCTCGGCGGCGACCTGGCGCCGCGACAGATCCTGGCTGACCTCGACGAGTCGCCGCTCGATGCGGCCGTCCACGGTCAATGTATGAGTCAGGAGCGCGCTGACGCATGCGGTGATCTCGGCATCGAGGGCACGCGCGTCGGTTCCGGCGATCACGATTCCCGTGAGCTCGCGGGGACAACCCGCTTCCAGATGCTCACGCCACAGGCGAGCAAGCTGCATGTGTTCCGTCCCCTTGTGTCCGAGCCCGTGCTCTTTTTCCGGCACTTTACGTTTGTATACCATGCGCGGCGCATGGCCACAACGGCAAGCAGGCGCAGGCGCTTGACTGGCGCCGAGCCGTGGGTTGCAGTGTCGGCATCGATCGGCCAGGAGCACACCAAGGAGCCTCCATGAGTGCAGAAGAGCGCTTTCCCCTGCAAAAGTCCGAGGCCGAATGGCGCCACGAGCTCACGCCTGAGCAGTACCACGTGCTGCGCGAACATGGCACCGAGCGCGCCGGCTCGAGCCCTCTCAACCGCGAGCATCGCACGGGGGCATTCCACTGCGCGGCTTGCGGCCAGGTCCTGTTCGACTCCGACACGAAGTTCGACAGCGGCTCCGGCTGGCCGAGTTTTTTCAAGCCGCTCGAGCACGCCGTGGGAACGTCCGAGGACGACAGTCATCTCATGCAGCGCACTGAAGTGCACTGCTCCCGCTGCGGCAGCCACCTCGGCCACGTTTTTCCCGACGGTCCGCAGCCCACGGGCCTGCGCTACTGCATGAACGGCCTGGCCCTGAAGTTCGAGCCGGGCGGTGCAGCACGGCGCTCCGCGCCGCCGGGCTAGACTCGATCTCGGCACTACGGGTTCGCGCGTTTGAGGAGCTCGCCGAGGCGCGAGGACTCCTCGCCCGCCTCGGTCACGTCACGAGCCATGCGCTCGTAGAGAGTCGCCGCGCCTTCGAAGATCGCGACCGCAGCCGGGTCCTCGCCCGCAAACGCTGCGATCTCGCGCATCTCTGCAACCCAGCGATACGCTTTTGGAAACATTCCGGGCACCGAGCGCTGCAAGCCCGCGAGCAAACTAGACTGACTCTCTGCGAGCTCTGCGCAGAGCGCACCGGCCACACCGGCTCGGCGCGCCGCGAGTAGCATGCTCGTAGCGACGGCGACCAGACCCTTCGTGATGCCGGCGTAGGACATCTTCAACGCTGACGCTGCGCCGATCGGGCCTTCGAGAACGCGGATCTCGAGCTGCGCGCCCAGCAGTGATTTGAAACGTGCGGCATCGGGTCCGCACGCGTAGATGTTGGGACCGTCGCTGCCCGCTCGCGGCGGTCCGCCGATGATCCCTGCATCCACGAAGCGCAACCCTGCGGCCTGCAGGCATTGCGCAATGCGCAGAGCGGTACCGGGACTCACCGCGTTGCAGTCGACGATGAGCGGCTTGCGGTGCGCGCCGGCCGCAATCTGCACGAAGCACTCGGCCACCTCGAAGGCCGCGCCCGGTGGCACGATCGACATGAGGAGCTGCGCCTCGCCCAGGCGTTCCTCACTCACCGCGGTCATGCCGGCGGCTGCCGCCCGCTCGCGACTTGCGACGCTGCGTCCGTCGAGCAGCGTCAGAACCTCGATGCCCGCTGCGACGAGGCGTGCCCCGATCGCGGCTCCCATGCTACCCGGCGCGACGATACCGACGACACTGCCCACGGTGCACCTCAGGCTCGTTACCGCGCCTACTTTAGCGCGCACAAGCGCCGCGCGCGGAGCGCGCACGTCTACATCGTAACGGCTGGATCAGGCCGCGAGCGAGAGCGGCTGGGGACGAGCGATGGCGTAGCCCTGCACGTAGTCGACCCCCATGCGCCGTGCGGTGTCGAGCGCTGCGGCATCTTCTACCTGCTCGGCGATCACTTTGAAGTTGAGCGTGCGCGCGAGCTTGATCATCGCCGTGACCATCGCTTGATTGACCGAGTCGCGGGCCAGGTTGCGCATGAAGGAGCCGTCGATCTTCAGATAATCCATCGGCAGGTTCTTGAGATTGGAGAACGAGCCTACGCCCGATCCGAAATCATCGAGCGCGAACTGACAACCCATCCCGTGCAGCACGCCGACGAAACGCCGGGCGTGATCCAGATTGGCGACCACCGCGCTCTCGGTAATCTCGAAGCACACTTGCGAGGGCGCCACCCCGGTGCTATCGAGGCACTCGACCACGAATTCCAGGAACTGCAAGTCCCCGAGCGTCTGGCCGGAGATGTTGATCGCGACGTTGCGTTTGGGCGGGATGGAGATCGCGCCGCGTCCGAGCGCTGCAAGCGTCGTCTGCACCACCCAGCGGTCCACCAGTCCCATGAGCCGATAACGCTCCGCCGCGCGGACGAACTCCGAGGGCGGCACGTCGTTGCCGGCCTCGTCCTGCAAACGCACCAGCACCTCCATCGCCGGTCCATGGTCATCGTCCCCGTAGGTCGCCACGATCGGCTGGTGATAGAGATGGAAGCGATTCTCCTTGAGCGCGCTCTGCAGCTTTTGCAGCCAGTGAATCTCGCCGCTGTGGCGCGCGAGCGCCTCGTCGCGCGCCGAGTACACCGCCACGCGCCCGGAGCCCTGCTTCTTCGCGACATAGCAGGCGGAGTCCGCGGCCGCGAACAGCTCTTCGAGCGAGCCGCTCTCGCGCGAGATCTCCACGAGCCCGACCGACACGCCGATGTTGAAGATCTTCTCTTTCCAGATGAAGCGGTAGTCGCCCACCGCCCGGCACACGTCGTCGGCGATCTGCCGCGCTTTATCGAGCGGACAGCCGATGAGCAGCACGCCGAACTCGTCGCCGCCAATCCGCGCGATGGTATCGCTGTCGCGCACCGCATCGCGCAGCAGCTTGGCCACCTCGCGCAGCATGCTGTCGCCGGCGAGATGACCGCTCGTGTCGTTCACGACCTTGAAGCGATCGAGGTCCAGGTAGCACAGCACGTGCTGTCCGTCGCCGCGATGGCCGCTCTCGATCGCCTCGCCGAGGCGGCGCTCGAACTCGTGCCGATTGACGAGCCCGGTGAGCGCATCGTGCGTGGCCTGATACGACATCTGGCGCGCGAGACCGCGCAGCTCGGTCACATCATGCAGCAGCACGACGGTGCCGGTGACCTCGTTCGCCCCGTTGCGCACCGGCGAGGCCGACAGCTCGATGGAGCGTTCGCTGCCGTTGACGCGCGACAGGAGCAGCGCCCGGCGACCCAGATTCACAGGCGCACCGCTCGCGAGCGCCTGCCGCACCGGGTCGGTCAGCAATCTGCGGTCGGTCTCGTCCACCAGGCTCACGATATCCTCGAGCGTGCGACCCTGCGCCTGGCCATCGGTGCCGCCGGTGAGGGTCTCCGCGGCCGGATTCATGTACTCGATGCGCCCTTCGGCGTCCGTCGTGATGATGGCCTCGGCTAGTGAGTTGAGCGCGAGTGCACGGCGCGCGACACCGCGCGCGGCCGAATCGGACTCTGGCGCGCGCAACGCCTGCACCGTTTGTGTCGGGATGATCTCCACGCCGGTCACGAGCAGCGCCGGAGCACCGTCGTAATCCACGAGCGCCGAGGTGATCTCGAGGCGGCTCACCTGCCCCTGCATGCCGATCATGTCGATCTCATAGCGCTCAGCGGCGGGCTCACCGGCGAGCGCCCGGCGGATGTTCTCGCTCACGAGCTCCGTGTATTCGGGGGGCACGAGGTCTGCGAGCTTGCGGCCGCTGAGCTCGGCACGATCCACGCCGACGAAGCTCGCGAACTGGCGGTTGGCATGCAGAATGACATCGCGGTGCACGAGGACGCCCTCGTGAATGCGATCGCCGAGCTCGACGAACAGCCGCGGCACGGAGCGCTCCCGCTCGCGATCGGTGAGCGCGGCGAGGCGCGTCAACAGATGATTGACGCCGGCGGCGAGCGCCGTGAGCTTGGCGCTGCTGCTTCTGGGACGCACGCGTCCGCTGAGATCGCCGGCAATCGCGACGCGTTGCACTTCGAGCGACAGCTGCTCGACCGCTTTCAACTCTCGCCGCTGACGCACATGGAGCACGAGCAGCACCAGCGCGACCAGCGCGAGCACCAGGCACAGCAGCCCTACGATCGACATCTTTCCCCTACGGCCTTGCCCAGAGAGTGCCCCGCACCGCGCGCCTTCATTGGTCTTCTCGCGCCGGTGTCGCTGATTGCCACCAGCATAGCGTACGCTGCGCCACCGCTCGCCCCTGTTTCACCATATGCTGCGGCCCGTTGGGCGCTTGGCATGGAGGCACAAAACCCGTAACTTGCGCCGCTGCCCTCCGGAGCGACAATAAGTCGAATGGAGACGGGGACGCGATGACTGATCTTGCCCGCGAGCAGATGGTGCAGCAGCAGGTTCGTGCCTGGGACGTGCTCGATGAGCGCGTGCTGGACACCTTTCGCAAGGTGCCGCGCGAGATGTTCGTTCCGGTCGAGCACCGTTACCTGGCCTTCGCTGACGTCGACGTTCCGCTGCCGCACGGCCAGCACATGCTACGCCCGAACGTCGCGGGTCGTCTGCTGCAGGCGCTCGAGCTCAAGGCGGACGACAGTGTCCTGGAGATCGGTGCTGGCTCGGGATTTCTCACGGCATGCCTCGCTCAGCGCTCCGCACGCGTTACCTCGCTCGAAGTGTTCCCGGATCTAGCCGAGCTCGCGCGTGCCAACCTCGCCACGCTTGGCACGCGCAACGCCCAGGTGATGAACACGGATGCCGTGCAGCTCGAGCCGCCCTCCGGGCAGCCGCAGGGTTACGATGCGATCGCTGTCACCGCATCGCTTCCAGCCTACGACGAGCGCCTGCAGCGTCTGCTGAACGTAGGCGGACGGCTGTTTGTCGTCGTAGGCGCTCCACCCATCATGGAAGCCCTCCTGGTGCGATGCGTGGCGGCGGGCAGTTGGGTGCGCGAAAGTCTCTTCGAGACGGTCATCGACCCGATGATCAACGCCCGAAGAGCCCAGGAGTTCACGTTCTAGCCATATGGTGCACGAGATCTCACCGCTTGATTTGCAGGCCCGTCTGGCGGGTGAGAATCCGCCGCTGGTGCTGGACGTGCGGGAGGGATGGGAACGCGCGATCGCGGCACTGAGCGGAACGCTGGACATTCCGATGGGTGAGCTCGCCGCGCGCCTTGGGGAAGTTCCACGCGAGCGCGATGTAGTCGTGATGTGCCGCTCCGGCGGGCGCAGTCTGCGCGTCGCGGCGTATCTGGATGCTCAGGGCTACCGTGTCGCAAACCTTACTGGGGGCATCCTCGCCTGGGGACAGGACGTCGATCCCACGCTCGAGCCGTATTGATCCGCACCCGGCCGTGCGAATCACCAGCTCGCGCTTGCCGCTGTAGCATGGCATGTGATATGGTGATATATAACACCACAATATGGACTGTAAGATCCTGAATAAAGGGCAGTTATGATGAGGATCGCCGTCGCTCTAGCGACGCTGACATGCAGCGGCTTGGCCGCGGGCAAAGACCTTCTGGGGGTCTATCAGGACGCGCTCAAGTACGACCCGCAGATTCGCGAGGCGGACGCCAATCGACTGGCCTCGCGCGAGGCAAACCCTCAGGCCTGGGCGGCGCTGCTGCCGCAGCTGAACGGCAGCTATGGCTGGACACGCCAGAAAGAGGATGCGGACCAGTTCTTCGTATACCCCTCACCGACCGGGGTGGGGGCGCCGGCGCTGTTTCGCCAGGACAGCAGCGAGCACGTGAGCTCGCACGGCTACGAGATTCAGTTGCAGCAGAGCATCTTCTCCTGGTCGCAGTTCCAGACCCTGGCGCAGGCCCACAAGAAGGTGGCGCAGGCCGAAACGGACTATCGCGCCGCCGAGGAAAACTTGATCCAGCGCGTGGCGCAGGCCTACTTCAACGTGCTCACGGCCCAGGCCAACCTCGATGCGCAAGCCGCTGCGCTCGATGCCTTCACCCGCCAGCTCGACCAGGCGAATCGGCGCTTCGAGGTCGGTCTGATCGCCATCACGGATGCCAAGGAGGCACAGGCCGCGCACGATAGCGCCGCCGCGGCTGTCATCGATGCCAAGCGCCAGCTCGCGAGCCAGCAGCAGGCTTTGCGCGAGATCACCAACGAGGACTATCCGAGCCTCGCCAAGCCGGGTGATGACATGCCGCTGCAAAATCCGCAGCCGGCCGACCCCGAGCGCTGGGTCTCGGTCTCCATGGACCAGAATTTATCTCTCGTCTCCAGCCGCCTCGCGGCCGATGTCGCGCGCGATCAGGTCCGGATTGCCTTCGGCGGCCACCTGCCTACGGTCAGCCTGTCGGCGCAGCGCACGGATCAATCGCAGAGCATCGACGAGTCGGTCGCGTTCGGACCCGCCACCCTGCCGCTCCCGCCTCCCGTGGGACCCGTGGGGTTCCCGGGCTCGACCATCAACAATCAGGTCGGCATACAGATCAACGTGCCGATATTCAGCGGCGGCGGGACGCAGTCCCAAGTGCGCCAGGCTCAGTACCTGTGGATCGCGGCGAAGGAGCACGTCACCACGATCTCACGCCAGACGGAGCACGCGGCACGGGATGCTTACTCCGGTGTCATCAGCGAAGTGGCGCGCGTGAATGCGTTGCGCCAGGGACTGGAATCCGCCCAAGTCGCGATGACTGCGACCGAGGCGGGATATGAGGTCGGCACGCGCACCGCAGTGGAGGTCGTGCAGCAGCGCCAGAACCTCGTGCAGGCGCAGACGAACTACGCATCCGCGAAGTACAGCTACCTCCTGGACATCATTCAGCTGCGGCTGGCTGCCGGCACGCTCGATCAGAAGACGCTCGCGGAGATCAACGGCTGGCTCACGCAGACCGAAACCTCACCGCCCGCACCGACCGCCCAACCCCCCGCGGGCCCGCCACCGACGCAACCCGCTCCGCAGGTCACCCCGCCGACGCCACAAGCTACGCAGCCCGCTCCGGCGCCGCCGCCTGCACCACCGGCTCGATGAGCGCGAGCAGGCGCGCGAGCGCACCGCGGTTCTCCTCGGCCACGGCCCGCGCGCGCGCCCCCATCGCAGCGCGCAGCTCGGCGTTTGTGAGCAACTCCGTGACGCCCGCGGCAAGTGCCGGAATATCTGACACCACGCGCAGCGCCTGACGCTCGCTCAAGAGCTTCACCATCTCGGCGTTGTTGGCCGTGTGCGGCCCGGTGAGGATCGGCTTGCCGAGGGCCGCGGGCTCCACCAGGTTGTGCCCGCCGACCGCCACCAGGCTGCCACCGACGAAGGCCACGTCACTGGCGGCATAGAAATCCAGCAGCTCGCCGAGCGTGTCGAGGAGCAGCACCTGCGTGTCGGCGCCACACACCTCGCCCTGCGAGCGCCGCGCGAACCGCAGCCTGTGCAACTCGAGCAGTGCAGCGACTTCGGCAAAGCGCTGCGGATGCCGGGGCGCGAGCACGAGCAGCGTGCCGCGCTGCACGGCGCGCACCCGGGCATGGGCCTCGAGCACCGCCTGCTCCTCCCCGCGGTGCGTGCTGCCCGCGACCCACAGTGCCCGATCGCGCGCGTGTTGCTCACGCAGGGCCAGTGCCTTGGTCGCCGTTTCTGCCGGAACGCTGAAGTCGAATTTGATGTTGCCGATGACATGCGTGCGCGCGGCATTGGCACCCAGGGCACGGAAGCGCTCGGCATCTGCGGCGCTTTGTGCCGCGACCAGCGCGACCTGGGCCAGCATGCCTTCGAGCAAGCCACGCACCAGGCGGTAGCGGCGTGCCGAGCGCTCCGACACGCGCGCGCTCGCCAGCACCACCGGCACGCCGCGACGCGCGCACTCGTGAAAGAGGTTGGGCCAGAGCTCGGTCTCGAGAATCAGCGCGAGACGCGGGTGTACGCGCGCGAAGAAGCGCCGCACGGCGCCCGGGAGGTCGAGTGGGACGTGCCGTACCTCGATGGCTTCGCTGTGAAGCAGCGTGCGCGCCCGCGCCGCGCCCGCGGGCGTCGCCGTCGTCAATACGATCGGTGCATCGCTGCGCCGTCGCAGTGCCCTGACCAGCGGGCTTGCCGCCTGCACCTCACCGACCGAGGCAGCGTGGACCCAGATGCTGCCCTGCGCGCCGGATGGCGCGAGGAGCACAGCGCCGAGTCCGAAGCGCTCGCCGAAGTGGCGCAGATAGCCGCGCTCGCGCACGCCCCGCCAGAGCAGAAATGCGCAGAAGAGCGGCGTGAGCAGGTAGACGAGGAGACTGTAGAGACGGCGCGCCAAGCGTCAGCGGCTCCATAGCCGCAGGTGCGCCTTGCCAGCCTCGGCATTGCGCACACCGGCATCGCGGTAGCCGTCGAGCAGTCCGTGCCAATCGGGCTCCGTGAAACGATCCGCGGGCAACGCATAGGTGATCTTCTCGAGTGAGCGTCGCAGCCGCACCAGGTTGCCGTCGCACCAGAAGCCGGGGTGGCGCAGGCTGCCGCGATCGAAGTCCACCAGGAACACCTCGTCCGCGCGTCCGAGCAGCACGTTGTGCGCATTGAGATCCGCATGGCATACGCCCAGATCGTGGAAGCGCCGCACACAGCGCCCGATCGCGACCCAGTTGAGCAATGAAAGCGCGCCGAGCCGCAGGCACTCGGCCAGCGAGCTCGACTCCGGCAGGTGCTCGGTGATGATGTCGCCACTGTAGGTGAGACCCTGCTGCTCGTAGCGCGCGGCGACGGGCGCCGGCACGGGCAGTCCGGCGCGATGCAAACGATAGGTGAGTTGCCACTCGGCGAACGGGCGCGCGGTGACTTCGCCATTCCAGAGATAGCGATCCGGCGAGAAGCGCGCGATGAGGCCGCCGCGCCGGTAATGTCGCAGCACCCAGCGGCGTCCTTGTGACTGCAGGAAGTAAGTCGCACCGCGGCCACGTGCCTCGCCTTCGATCTCACCCCGGTCGCGCAGCTGCGCCGGATCGAACGAGGCCAGGGACAAATTGCCGGCCCGCGAGGCGTCGTATAGCATGGCGCCCCCCGCGATGACCCTGCGCCTGACTTCCGAGCCGAGCGGCCACTTCGCTCTCACAGGCTCTCCGTGACCGCGCATGCTGCGGTCGACGACAGCGAGTTTATCATCGCCGCCATGAGTGAAATCCTGATACCCGTCTCTCCCGGCGAACTGCTCGACAAGATCACGATTCTGCGGATCAAGTCGACGCGCATGACTGACCCGGCCAAGCTCGATAACGTGCGCACCGAGCTCGCGCTGCTCGAGGCAGCCTGGCGCGACTCGGTCCCGGTCTCTCAGAGCGATGCGGAAGACGCGGCTGCACTGGGGCGCGTGAACGAGAAGCTATGGGACATCGAGGACCGGCTGCGCGACAAGGAGTCCACCGGTAGCTTCGACGGCGATTTCATCGAGCTCGCGCGCGCCGTGTATCGGTGCAACGACGAGCGCGCGGCGCTCAAGCGCCGCATCAATCTGCGTCTCGGCTCGCGCATCGTCGAGGAGAAGTCCTACCGCCCCTACGGCGCGCCCGGGTCCGATCCGTCACCGAGCGGCACGTAAGCTGCAGAGTCAGGTTGTTCTACGGCTGCTGAGCGCAGCGTGTACTCGGCACCACAGTAGGGGCACTTGGCCCAGCCCGTGGCCTCGATCGGCAGATACACGCGCGGATGAGAGTTCCAGAGATACATCTCGGGCATCGGGCAGGCCAGCGGCAGATCTTCCGGTCCCACTTCGTAGTGGTTCTGCGCGTTGGCCGGAATGAGGGGTCTGGGGGACTGACTCATGCGGCGCGATTATACGCAGGCGGCGTGCGTGTCAATCCAGCATCGTGGCATCCCACGCCGTGCTAACCGCCGCGCGCTCCGTCGCGAAATCTTCGTCCCCGGCGATCGCCGGCCGGCCCTGCAGCGAGAGGTGGTGGATACGTCCACGGTATGCCCGATAGGCCGCGGTCAGCTGATCCACGGTCTGCTGAGGGACGAGATTCGCCGAAGCCACGGACTCGAGCTGACGTATGGTGTCGGAGTAGAGCGCCACGGGCGGATACTCGCGTGCCCAGTTGAGCGCCCAGAACTGCGCGAGGAACTCGATGTCCGCGATACCGCCCGGGTCCTGCTTGATATCGAACTGACCCGGTGCGGCCTTCGAGAGCTCGCGGCGCATGCGCTCGCGCATGGCGCGCACGTCTGTGCGCAGACTCTCGCGATGTACATGCTGCTGGAGCACTTGCAGACGCAAGCACTCGAAGTCGGCGCGCAGGCTAGCGCTACCGGCGACGGCGCGTGCGTGCAGCAGCGCCTGATGCTCCCATGTCCAGGCCTCGTGCTCCTGGTACTCGGCGAAGGCGCGGATGCTCGTGACCAGCAGACCGCCTTTGCCGCTCGGTCGCAGCCGCATATCCACCTCGTACAGACGACCGGCCGCAGAGTGCATCGTGAGCAGATGCACGATGCGCTGCACGAGGCGTACGAAAAACAGCTGATTGTCGATCGGCTGCGCAGCGTCGGTCTCCTGTCGCTCGCCCTGCGAATCGTGCAGGAACACCAGATCGAGGTCCGATGCGTAGCCGAGCTCGATTCCGCCCAGCTTGCCGTATCCCGCCGCCGCGATGCACACGGGGCGGCGCTCATCGCCCACGTCGCACATCGGGGTGCCGAACTGTGCGGTGATCTGGCCCCAGCCGAGATCCATCGTGCGCTCGAGGATCAGCTCTGCGATCTCCGTCAGCCGATCACTCACCTGCATCAGGGGCAGCTTGCCGGTGAGGTCGGCGACCGCGACGCGAAACATGGCGGCCTGCTGAAAATGCGTCAGAGCCTCGACCTGGCGCTCCGGATCCTCGGCGCGCAGCTGCTGCATGCGCAGCTCGAGCTCCGAGGCGAGCTCCTGTCTCGATGGCAGATGCGATAGAAGCCGCTCGTCGAGCAGCTCATCGAGCAGCAACGGATTCGATGCAATGAGCCCGGAGAGAAAGTCACCGTGGCTGCAGAGCTCCGTCAGGCGTGCGCGCGCGGCGGCGCGCTCGTGCAGCAGCGCGAAATACACCGAGCGCGGTCCGATCGATTCGAGAATGCGCAGGATGCGGCGCAGGACGGCGATCGGCTCGCGGCTTGCGGCGATGCTCATCAGCAGGCCGGGCAGCAGACTCTGCAGGCGCCGGCGTCCCGGCTCATCGAGCCTGCGCACCAGCGCGGAGTCGCGCAGCTCGAGCAGCAAGCGTGCCGCCTCAGGCGCCTCGGCAAAGCCGGCGCGCCGCAGATCATCGGTGAGCGCTGCGGCTTCGGCTTGCGTGCCCCACAGACTCTCGAGGTCGACCGTCAGCGCGCTCGCCTCGGCAGGCTGCGCGCCGGAGACCACGGCGCGGAAGTGCTCGCTGACGCGCTGGCGATGCGCATCGAGCGTGCTCGTGAGCTCCTCGGGATCGCGCAGGCCGAGCGCCGCGGCGATCCTTGCGCGCCCGGGCAGCTCCCTCGGCACACGATGGGTCTGCTCGTCGGCGAGCATCTGCAGACGATTCTCGAGCCGGCGCAGAAACTCGTAGGCCGCACGTAGATCGGCAACCACGTGCGTCGGCAGCAGCTTGCTGCCATCGAGCAGCGGTAAGGCCGTGAGCAGTCCCGGAACCTGCAGCCGCGCATCCTGCCCGCCCCGGATCAGCTGGAAGGACTGCACGATGAATTCGATCTCGCGAATTCCGCCGGGTCCGAGCTTCACGTCGTGGGCGAGCTCGCGGCGCTCGACCTCGCGCTCGATGAGCGCCTTCATCTCGCGCAGGCTCTGAAAGACGCCGTAGTCGAGATAGCGCCGGTAGACGAAGGGGCGCACGGCGGAGGCGTAGAGCTCGGCATAGCGCTCGGGCGCTGTGATCGGCCGCGCTTTCACCCACGCGTAGCGCTCCCACTCGCGGCCATGCCGCTGCAGATAGTCCTCGAGGAATGCAAAGCTCGTGGCGAGAGGCCCGCTCGCGCCAAAGGGACGCAGCCGCATGTCGGTGCGAAACACCATGCCATCGGCCGTGGGCGCCTCGAGCAACCGTATGAGCGCCTGTCCCAAGCGCGTGAAGAACTCCTGATTGGCAATGGGACGAGCGCCGTCGGTCTCGCCGTTCTCAGGGAAGAGGAAGATGAGATCGATATCGGAGGAAAAGTTGAGCTCACCACCTCCGAGCTTGCCCATGCCGATGACGAGCAGCGGCTGCAGCTCGCCGCTCGGCGAGCGCGGCTCTCCGTAGCGCAGCGCGAGTGCGCGCTGCGCGTGCCGGCACGCCAGAGCGATCGCGGCATCGGCGAACGCCGAGAGCTCGCTCAGCGTCTCGCTGAGCGACGCCCAGCCCGCGAGATCGCGCCAGGCAATGCGCACCAGCTCGCGCCGGCGCCAGCGGCGCAGCACCGCCATGAGCTCGACCTCGCCGAGCAGTTCGGAAGTCGATGCGGGTGTGCGTGCCGCGATGCGCTCCGCCGCGAGCCGTGCGGCATCGGCGGCGTGAGCCTCGGCGGCGGCTGTCGCTGGCCCGCGCGCGTGCAACGGCGCGGGTGTCTCGAGATCGCCGCTCGCGATCAGCTCGGCGAGCAGCTCGGGGTCCCGTGAGCAGGCTTGAGCGACGAAATCGCTGCCCGTGATTACGGCATCCAGCGACTCGCGAATGCGCGCCGATGCAGAGGCGGGAAGCTCAATCTCCCACATTACCGCCGAGATCGTGGAAGGCTGCGCTGTCGAGGCGGCGGATCAAGCCTTTGAAACTCGATGATTGCGCATAGATCTGCGCGTCCCCGGATGCATCCACCGCGCGCGTGTCGCCCTCGATCACGCTGTTGTCGATGTGCACGGACGCTGAGTGGATCGCGACTCCGACACCCCTGGCCGCGATGCGCGAGTTGGTGATCAGCACCTCGCAGCCTGCGGAGGCATCCACGGCATCGAAGTCGAACTCGAGATTCTTGCCATCGATGCGCATCTGCCGATCTCCCTGGCAGATGATTGGATCGTGACGATGCTCTACGGGCAGATCGCGTGCCGCCAGCTCCGCCTGCGTTGCACCGGGTGTGCCACCGGCGGAGTTCGCGGCCGTGATGCGATAGCCCGGGCCCGACGCGAGCACCTGTCCCGGCGGTGCGCCGGCGGCAGCCTCCGCTGTCCTGATCTTCTGACCTCCTGAGGGCAGCGCCGCAATCAGCTGATCGGCGCGCACGGTGCGCAGCTCGCCCGTGCTCTTGACGCGCACGGTGAGCGTGCCTGCGGCCGGATCGCTGGAGACGAACTCGAGGGTGCCGTTGCGCTCGAGCGCAGTACGAGCCCACCCGAGCTCGTCCTGCCCGGAAGCGCCGGACGCCGCAAGCGCAGCGAGCGCGCTGAGGACCGTGATGGCGGCGGCGCGCAGCGGCGCCCGCGTAGCGGGCGCGCGGCGGGCGTTCGTCGGGAGCGGCCGCGATAGTGTTGTAGGAATTGGCATGGCGACATCTCCGAAGTGTCGGGCTTGCGAGCACCATAAACCCAGGGGGAGGCGCCGGTCCAGCACCCGCCGACGCAAAAAAACCCCGCCGAAGCGGGGTTTCAATTGTGCGCGGATTGGGGGGGTCTTGTTCCGCGACTTTCCGATCCAGTGTCACCGCAGGTGCGGCGACACCGGACCGTAACTGTTTAGCTTGCTGACCGTTTGTTACGCCAAGCGCAGTTTCGGTTCTTATTTTCCGAGCGAGTTTACATATCCATGCCGCCCATGCCGCCCGGAGGACCCGCATGTGAGTGCTCCTCCTCTTTCGGGGCTTCGGCAACCATGACCTCGGTGGTCAACAGCAAGCCGGCCACGGACGCCGCGTTCTGCAGCGCGAGGCGTGTGACCTTGGTCGGATCCAGGATGCCCTGGTCGATCAGGTCGCCGAACTCGCCGGTGGCGGCGTTGTAACCGTAGCTGCCCTTGCCTTCCTTGACCCTGTTGAGGATCACGGCGGCATCCTCGCCGGCGTTCTCCACGATCTGGCGCAGCGGCTCCTCGATCGAGCGCGACAGGATGCGGATACCGACCGCCTGGTCCTCGTTCACACCCTCGAGCTTGTCGAGTGCCTTCTGGGCACGGATCAGAGCGACTCCGCCGCCGGGCACCACGCCCTCCTCGACGGCCGCGCGCGTGGCATGCAGCGCATCCTCGACGCGTGCCTTCTTCTCCTTCATCTCCACTTCCGTGGCGGCGCCGACCTTGATCACGGCCACACCACCGGAGAGCTTCGCAACGCGCTCCTGCAGCTTCTCCTTGTCGTAGTCCGAGGTCGCCTCTTCGACCTGCTGGCGGATCGACTCGATGCGCGCCTTGATGTCGGACTGCTTGCCCGCGCCGTCGATGACCGTGGTGTTCTCCTTCTCCACGACCACCTTCTTCGCCTCGCCGAGATCATTCAGCGTGGCCTTCTCGAGCGACAGACCGACCTCGTCGGAGATCACGGTGCCGCCGGTGAGCACGGCGATGTCCTGCATCATCGCCTTGCGGCGATCGCCAAACCCTGGCGCCTTGACGGAAGCGACCTTCAGGATGCCGCGAATGTTGTTCACCACGAGCGTCGCGAGCGCCTCGCCCTCGACGTCCTCGGCGACCACGAGCAACGGTCGGCCGGACTTGGCGACGCCCTCGAGCAGCGGCAGCAGCTCGCGGATGTTGGAGATCTTCTTGTCGACCAGCAGGATCACCGGCTTTTCGAGCTCGGCGGTCTGGTTGGCCTGGTTGTTGATGAAATACGGCGAGAGATAGCCGCGGTCGAACTGCATGCCCTCGACCACCTCGAGCTCGTTGTCGAGTCCCGAGCCTTCCTCGACCGTGATCACGCCTTCCTTGCCGACCTTCTCCATCGCATCGGCAATGGTCTTGCCGATCGACTCATCGGCGTTGGCGGAGATCGTGCCGACCTGGGCGATGGCCTTCGAGTCCTTGCAGGGCTTCGACAGCTTCTTCAGCTCCTCGACGGCCACGATGACCGCCTTGTCGACGCCGCGCTTGATGTCCATCGGGTTGCGGCCCGAGGCGACCGCCTTCAGGCCCTCGCGGATGATCGCCTGCGCGAGCACGGTCGCGGTGGTCGTGCCATCGCCCGCCTCGTCGGAGGTGTTGGACGCGACTTCCTTCACCATCTGCGCGCCCATGTTCTCGAACTTGTCCTTGAGCTCGATCTCCTTGGCAACGGAGACGCCGTCCTTGGTGACGGTCGGCGCACCGAAGCTCTTCTCGAGCACCGCGTTGCGGCCCTTGGGGCCGAGCGTCGCCTTCACGGCATTCGCAAGGATGTTGACACCCCTGAACATGCGTTGCCGCGAGTCGTCGCTAAATCGTACTTCTTTGGCAGCCATACTGGTTCCTCTTAGGATATGAGGGCTTACTTGCCTTCAATCACGGCCATCACGTCTTCTTCACGCATGACCAGAAGTTCTTCCCCGTCGAGCTTGACCTCTGTCCCGCTGTACTTGCCGAACAGAATCTTGTCGCCGACCTTCACGTCGGGTGGACGGACCGTGCCGTCTTCGAGAATCTTGCCTTTGCCGACCGCGACGATTTTCCCCTGGACTGGCTTTTCGGCCGCCGTATCGGGAATCACGATGCCGCCCGGAGAGGTACGATCCTCGTCCAGGCGCTTCACGATGACGCGGTCATGAAGAGGACGAATCTTCATGGTTAACGCTCCTTGGAAACTGGTGAATGTGGAATTATGGTAAATGAAGTGCTGTTAGCACTCTATGTCGACGGCTGCTAATGATAGGCGGCGATTCTCGGATTTCAAGATGCGGAAGATCTTTTTCTTGATCCTCAGGGCACACACCGGCCACGTATGGTGACCGGGCCGACAGGCGCCCTGGTGGTGCTATGCAGCTGCCCGGACGAGGCCACGGCCGACAGGATTGCCGGAGAACTGGTCGGAGAGCGGCTTGCGGCATGTGTCAGCCGCCTGCCGGGCCTACGCTCCACTTATCGGTGGGAAGGTCGTTTGCAGAGCGAACCTGAGACGCTTCTGATCATCAAAACGAGCACCGGTCGCTTTGCGGCACTGGAAATGCGGCTCAAGGCACTCCATCCCTATGAAGTCCCTGAGATTATTGCCCTTCCCGTCGTTGCAGGCTCGAGCGCCTACCTGGATTGGGTGGCAGCCGAGTCCTGCGCATCGACATGAACGGTGGCGTTGCATGAGTCCGAACAACCGCTTCTGCGTACTTCTCGGTGCCACTGCGCTGAGCGTAGCCCTGAGCTTTGGCGAGGGGCCCATCGCGTTCGCGCAGGCCCCATCCGCTTCCGCCCCCGCGGCAGCTTCATCGCAGGGTGCGAACATCAACCAGGTCCTGGACCGCGCTCAGGCTCGCTCGAACGAAGGCGCTTTTCTGCCTCCGGATCAGGCCTTCCGGCTGCATGCCGAGCCCGGCGGCCCGAGTCAGGTGCGTCTCAGCTGGGAAATTGCCGACGGCTATTACCTGTACCGCAGCCGGGTGAAGGTGGCGAGCACGAGCAACCAGGCGCAGCTCGGGCAGCTGCTCCTGCCCACCGGGCAGAGCAAATCCGACGAGTACTTCGGCACGCAGCAGGTCTACCACCGGGAGCTCATCGCGACGCTGCCTGTCATCCGTGAGGGCCGCGGCGTGCCGCTCACCCTGCCCGTGCAGGTGACCTATCAGGGCTGCGCCGATGCAGGCTTGTGCTACCCACCGATCACCAAGCTGGTGAGCGTCACGCTGCCGGCGGTGCCGGGTCCCGCGGCCGGCGCCGCACCCACCGCAGGTAGCGCAGCGAGCGCGGGGCTCGCAAGCGGCGGCGCCTCTGCGGGCGCAGCGGCCGGGGCCGCCAAGCCCGCCGCTTTCGTCTCGGAGCAGGATCGCTACGCGTCGATCGTCCGGGACGGCAGCCTGGCCGGCATCATTGCGTTCTTCTTTGCGGCCGGACTGGTTCTCGCCTTCACGCCCTGCGTGCTGCCCATGGTGCCGATCGTCTCGGGAATCATTGTCGGGCAGGGCCATACGGTCACGGCCGGACGCGGCTTCGTGCTGTCGCTCACGTACGTACTCGGCATGGCCATGACTTACACCGCGGCGGGGATCGCCGTCGCGGCCGGTGGCCAGTCGGTGCAGGCGCTATTCCAGCAGCCCTGGATCCTGGTGCTGTTTGCGGCGCTGTTCGTCGTGCTCGGGTTGTCTATGTTCGGGCTCTTCACACTGCAGATGCCGGCGGCCATCCAGACGCGCATTGCGAGCCTGAGCAATCGCCAGTCGGCCGGCAGCTTGGGCGGTGTGTGGGTCATGGGTGCGCTCTCGGCGCTCATCGTGACGACCTGCGTGGCGCCGGCGCTCGTCGGCGCGCTCGTCGTCATCGGACAGAGCGGCGACATGGTACGCGGGGGCATCGCGCTCTTTGCGATGGGTATCGGCATGGGAACGCCACTGCTCGTGGTGGGCGCATCCGCCGGAAAGCTGTTGCCCAAGGCCGGGCCCTGGATGGACATCGTCAAGAGGCTGTTCGGAGCACTCATGCTGGCGGTGTCCGCATGGATGCTCTCGCGCATCGTTCCCGATCGCATCGCGCTGCTGCTGTGGGCTGTGCCCGCGCTGGCAGCCGCGGTCGTGCTGTGGGGTGGCGCGCCTCGGCTGCGCGGCGCGCACTGGCCGGTGCGTGCGGCCGCCGCGCTCTCGGGCCTGTATGCCATCGTCCTGGTCACCGGTGCAGCGCTCGGTGGCACCGATCCCCTCGCGCCGGTACCCGGCCTCGCAAGCGCCCATCGCGAGCTCGACTTCCGCACCATCAAGTCGGTCGCCGATCTCGAGCACGAGGTCGCAGTCGCGCACTCGCAGGGGCGTCCCGTGATGCTCGATTTCTATGCCGACTGGTGCGTCTCGTGCAAGGAGATGGCCAAGTACACCTTCACTGATGCCAAGGTGCAGGCTCAATTGCAGCGTGCGGTGCTGCTGCGCGCCGACGTGACGCGCAACGACTCGGACGATCAGGCTCTTCTCAAATACTTCGGAATCTTCGGGCCGCCGACGATTGCCTTCTACGGTCCGGATGGGCAGGAGCGGCGCAACTTGCGTGTCGTGGGATACATGAAGGCTCCTGATTTCGCCTCGCTGGCGAAGCTCGCGTTTCACGCCGGGGGATCCAGCGCGTCTTGACCCCGGGCACACGCATCGCGCTTGCCGTCTGCCTGGTGGTCGTGGCTGGCCTGGGGGGATTTCTCGCGCATCGTGTGCTGCCCGGCAAGCCGATTTCCGCTCAGGCGCCGCCGCTCGTAGCGACCTCGCCTGCATCGGGCGCGGGCTCTGCCCCGAGTGCCGGCGGTGGTGCGGATCAGGCTCCCGCCGAGCTCCACGGCACCGTGCCAGAGCGCTTGCCCGACATCACGCTTCCTGACCAGAGCGGTCGACCGCACAAGCTCCGCGACTGGAGCGGACGCCCGCTCCTCATCAATTTCTGGGCCACGTGGTGTGAGCCGTGCCGGCGCGAGATTCCGCTGCTGCAGGGCTTGCGGCGCCAGCACGCGGCGGCCGGTCTCGAGGTGGTCGGTATCGCGCTCGACAGCCGGGATGCGGTCCTCAAGTACGCCCAGGAGATGGGCATCCAGTACCCGATCCTGATCGGGGAGCAGGACGGCCTCAAGGCGGTGGATGCTTTCGGCATGCAGCCGGTCCTACCCTTCAGCGTGTTCGCCGACCAGCAAGGCCGGATCGTCTACCTGAAGATCGGGGAGCTGCACCCCGATGAGGCACGCATGATCGTCGGCCGCGTCGAAGATGTGGATAGTGGCCGGCTGGAGCTATCCACCGCGCGTCTGCAAATCGCCGAATCCCTCAAGAGTCTCGCTGCACAGCGCGCAAACAAGTCGTGAACTTGCGCTGAACGCACGCGAAGGTACCCAAACTCGCGCGATTTGGGGTACATTCGCCTCGCTTGCTGTTGCGTGAGGCTCCATGGCGCGTCTCCTGCTCTTGAACGGGCCCAACCTCAATCTGTTGGGGAGCCGGGAGCCCGAGCTCTACGGCAGCGATACCCTTGCCGCGATCGAGAAGCGCGCCACTGCCCTTGCGCTCGAGGACGGGCACGAGCTGCTCTGTTTTCAGAGCAACGCCGAGCATCTGCTCATCGAGCGCGTCCAGAAGGCCGCCGGCGAGGGGGTGGGCTTTCTGATCGTGAATCCCGGCGCCCTCACCCATACCAGCATTGCACTCCGCGACGCGCTGCTTGCCGTCCGCCTGCCCTTCATCGAAGTGCACCTCACGAACACCGGGGCACGGGAGCCGTTCCGCCGCATATCCTATTTCTCCGACATCGCGGTCGGCTCGATCGTAGGGCTCGGTTCCCTCGGCTACGAGCTCGCCGTACGTGCCGCCGTGAGACATCTCGCCGGCAAGCGCTAGCGCATCCGCAAACCAACAAACGACCTGCGAACGGGAGCACTGACGGCATGGATATTCGTAAGGTGAAGAAGCTGATAGAGCTTCTCGAGGAGTCGGGGATCGCGGAAATAGAGATCAAGGAGGGCGAGGAAGCCGTCCGCATCAGCCGCCTGCCGACGGGCGGCTTCGCGCATGCGCCCGCGCCGGCCCCCGCACATCTGCATCCGGCAGCGGCCCCGGTGGCGGCGCCTGCACGCGAGGAAGAGCCTGCGCGGCCGCGCCCCAACGAGCATGTCGTCACGGCGCCCATGGTGGGAACCTTCTACGCCGCGGCCTCCCCGAGCGCCAAGGCGTTCGTGGAGATGGGGGACGAGGTCAAGGTGGGGCAGGTGCTCTGCATCATTGAAGCGATGAAAATGATGAATCAGATCGAGGCCGACAAGGCCGGCAGGATAACCTCGATCATGGCGAAGAACGGCGACCCGGTGGAGTTCGGGCAACCGCTGTTCGTCATCGAATAGCGGCGCGCGATGCTGGAGAAGGTCGTCATCGCCAACCGTGGCGAGATCGCGCTGCGAATTCTGCGTGCCTGCCGCGAGCTCGGCATCAAGACGGTGGCGGTGCATTCGACGGCCGACTACAGCCTGAAGCACGTGCTGCTGGCGGACGAGTCGGTGTGCATCGGTCCGGCACCCTCGGTCTCGAGCTATCTCAACATGCCGGCGATCATCAGCGCGGCGGAGGTGACCGACTCCGTGGCCATCCATCCGGGCTACGGCTTCCTGTCCGAGAACGCCGATTTCGCCGAGCGCGTCGAGAAGAGCGGCTTCGAGTTCGTCGGCCCACGGGCCGAGACGATCAGGCTGATGGGCGACAAGGTCTCTGCGATCCGGGTCATGAAGCAGCATGGAGTGCCGTGTGTTCCAGGCTCGGACGGCCCGCTCACCGAGGATGCCGAGGAGAACCTGCGGATCGCACGCGACCTGGTCTATCCCGTGATCATCAAGGCCTCCGGCGGCGGGGGCGGGCGTGGCATGCGCGTCGTCCACAGCGAGGCCTCGTTGCTGAATGCGATCAACATCACACAGGCGGAGGCCCGCGCCGCGTTCGGCAACGACCAGGTCTACATGGAGAAGTTCCTGGAGCGGCCGCGACACATCGAGTTTCAGGTGCTCGCCGACGGACACGGCAACGTCATCCACCTCGGCGAGCGCGACTGCTCCATGCAACGGCGCCATCAGAAAGTCATCGAGGAAGCCCCGGCACCGGGCATCAGCGCACGGCAGCGCAAGACGATGGGCGAGCGCTGCGTGGAGGCCTGTCGTGCCGTGGGTTACCGCAGTGCCGGGACGCTCGAGTTTCTCTATCAGGACGGGGAGTTCTATTTCATCGAGATGAACACGCGTATCCAGGTGGAGCACCCGGTCACCGAGGCGATCACCGGGGTCGATCTGGTCAAGGCGCAGCTGCTCATCGCGGCGGGCGAGAAGCTTGCGTACGTGCAGAGTGACGTGCAGATTCGTGGCCATGCCATCGAGTGCCGCATCAACGCCGAGGATGCCAAGACCTTCATGCCCTCACCGGGCCCGGTGCGCCTGTGGCACGCCCCCGGCGGGCCGGGAATACGCGTCGACAGCCACGTGTACTCGGGCTACAGCGTGCCGCCGAACTACGACTCGCTGATCGGCAAAGTCATCGCCCACGCAGAGACGCGCGATGCGGCCATAGCACGTATGAAGAACGCGCTCGCGGAGATGGTGATCGAGGGCATCAAGACGAACGTTCCGCTGCACCAGGAAATCTTCAATCACGCGGCATTCCGCAACGGGGGTCTGGACATTCACTATCTCGAACGGCGTCTGGGGTTGCGTTGAGCATCCAGGAGGCGCGTGCCTCACGTGCAACTCACTTTCGAGCTCGGTGGCGTGGATCCACGCACCGGCGAGGACACCTGCTTCGCCCTGGGCGCGCTTGCGGTGACGCTCATGGATGCGCGCGACGATCCGGTGCTCGAGCCGGCGCCCGGAGAAGTGCGGCTCTGGCCGGCGACGCGCCTGCAGGCGCTGTTCCCGGCCGCCTCCGAGCCGCGCGCGCTGGCACTCACGATCGCAGCGGCACTCGAGCTGCCGGCGGCGTCGATCGATGCGCAGGTGCTCGCGGATCGTGTCTGGGAGCGCGAGTGGCTGAAGGACTTTCATGCCATGCGCTTCGGACAGCGCCTCTGGGTAAGTCCGCACCATGAGACCGTGCAGGAGCCCCGGGCAGTCGTGGTGTCTCTCGATCCTGGACTGGCATTCGGCACCGGCACGCATCCGACGACCGCTTCGTGCCTACGCTGGCTCGATGCGCACATCGAGGGCGGTGAACGCGTGATCGACTACGGCTGCGGATCGGGGATCCTGGCGATCGCGGCCGCCAAGCTCGGTGCCCGGTGCATCGAGTGCTTCGATATCGATCCACAGGCGCTGACGGCGACGCGCGGGAACGCCACGCGCAACGGCGTGACCGGGCGTGTGCTTCCCGTTGCGCAGGAGACGCAGCTTTCTTCCCAGGTAGATCTGCTGCTCGCGAACATTCTATTCGGTACTCTGTGCAGGCTCGTGCGGCGCTTCGCGGAGCTGGTGCGTCCGGGCGGCCGAGTCGTGCTCGCAGGCGTCACCGAGGAGCAGGAATCCGCAGTGGCGGGGGCCTACGCCGCATGGTTTGATATGCGTCGCTTCGAAGCGCGGAATGATTGGATCACGCTGATTGGCCTGCGGTATCCGTACGCGAGCCAGCTCCGATCGATCGCGGAGGTCACATAAGCGCAGCGTAACGCCGGGTCACCCATGTTCACCGTTTGCCCGAAGTGCAGTTTGAAGCTCGTCGTGACGGCCGCGGACCTGCGCGTCGCCCAAGGCTTCGTGCGTTGCGGACGCTGCTCGAGTGTCTTCAACGCGCTCGCGGGACTCAACGACGGTCAGCAGGCGGCGGCGCTCGCACAGCGAGGTGGTGCCCGCATCGAGCCTTCGATCACGCTTGATGAGAGCGATGCTGCCGAGTCCGCTGCGGCCGACGAGGCGCTGCGGCTCGATGCTACCGACGAGGCCGTGCAGCTCGAGGACCCGGATGGCGAGACCGGCGAGGACCTGCAGCTCGAGGAGTTAGGCGAGGACTCGATTCCCGATGCAGCGCTCGAGTTCGATCCCGTTTCCACGGACGTCTCCGAAGTGTTCATCGCGCCGACGGCCGATGACGATAGTCCGAGCGGCACAGTCGAATCGATCACGCTGCGTAGTGAGGACGAGCCGCAGGAGCTGGAAGAAGAGGAAGAAGATAAAGAAGAGCAAGAAGAGGTAGAAGACGAAGAAGAGGCAGAGGAGGTGGAAGCGGAGCCGGCCAAGGAGGCCGCCCAGGCTCAAAAGGCTGGCGAGGCTGGCGAGCCCGACAACCACGCCCGAGATGCAAGTCCCATCGAGTTCGAGCTGCCGGCGCCCACACGACCGATTGCAGCACCCGCGAGCGAGTCTCCGCGTGCAGCGAGTCCCGGCGCGACGAACACGGCCACCGCTGCGTCGCGACCTGCGGCAACTCCGGCGAACGCATCAGCAACCGCCCCGCGCGCGGCCGCCATGCCGCCCAGCGGCTCCAAACCGGCAGCGCGCGCCGCGCCCGGTCCGGCAAATGTAGCGGCAGGGCCGGCGCGTACCGCATCAGTCGCCGTCGGCGGGACGCAGCGCACGGCGCGAGTGACCAGTGCGGCCGCCCTCTCACCGCACGCGGCACAAGCGGCGCAGACACCAAAAGCGTCGCAGACACCACAGGCGACGCAGACGACACAATCAGCGCAGACGACACAATCAGCGCAGTCGGCACAGGCGAAGGAGGCCCAGGCCCCGGCCGCGCCGGCGCGCGCATCAAACATGCAGGCAGCAAGCCAAGCCGCGCGCGCCGCAGGCGCGCCGGCGGGGCCTGCGCGAGTGGCTCCGCGAATGAGCGCAGCTCCCGCTGCCAGCGCTGCGGCCGGGCGCGCGCAGGCGGCAGTGCCTGCGGGGTCGCGCCCGGTGTCAGGGCCGCGCCCTCTACCTGCGGGCTCGGCTTCAGCGGGTGGCGGCGCAAATGTTGCGCGGGCAGTCCCGCGCGCGTCGCCGGCGAATGCACCAGCCGCGCCAGCGCCGAGCCCGAGCGGCGCTCCCGCCCGCGGCGGGCCGGCGAGTCCCGCAGCGCGTCCTCTCGATGCGTCCACGGCACAGGAGCAATCCGGCGCGAGCGAGCAGACTGCCACGGCAGGTCGGGCGCGTCTGCCGACGGAGAAAGCGCGCGCACGTACCCGGCGTGCCGATGCCGAGCTGATAGACGCGGTGCTGGCGGCGAACGCGGCGATTTCCCCCGGAGGCGAGTCGTCCCCCGCTGCCGGTCTCGCTGGTGTGCCCATGGCTGCGCACATCAAGCGACTGCTGCAGGTGGGCAGCGCCGCGCTCGCGTTGTTGCTCGTCGTGCAGGTCGTGCATCACTACCGCAGCGAGCTCGCAGAGCTCGACTGGTTGCGCGCACCGCTCGGCGCCGTCTATGGCGCATTCGGCATGCCGCTCGTTCCGCACTGGGACGTCGCGGCTTACGAAGTGCACCAGCTGGGTGCCGTCGCGGGCCCGGCCATCTCGGGCGAACTCACGGTGCGCGCGAGCATCAAGAACACCGCGGCGCGCGTGCAGCCGCTGCCGCTGCTGCGCGTGACCGTGCAGGATCGCTTCGGTAATCGTGTCGCGGCACGCGATGTGCCGCCGGCCGCCTACACATCCAAGCCACTCGCGACGCACGCCTCTCTCGGCCCCGGCCAGCGAGTCGACGCAGAGATTGCCTTCGTCGATCCCGGACCCACGGTCGTCGGCTTTGAGATCGACGCGTGCCTCGCGGATGCCACGGGTCGCGTGTCCTGCGCAAACGACGCGAACTTCGCGAAGTAGCACGCGCAATTTTTTCTCTTGTCAACTGCCGGGCTTAGCACGCTGGAGGAATTCACAGCGCTCGCCTCGCGGCGAGTGCGTGCTATTATCCCGCCGCACCTTATAACCATGTTCGCCTTGCGTGGGGGGAGTCGAGGCTCGTGGCGTCGCACGCGAGCATTTCGATCGAAACCGCGAGAGGTTCGGCCGTCTCGCACTCGCCCGGTCTCCATGGCGAGGGCTACAGTCGTGGACTTGCGTTGACGAAGCATCGTTTTGGCGAGTGGGTCGACGGGGCGGTGACGCGTCCGGGGAGCCTCACATGATTGCAAAAAGAAATCCACGAGCTCGCAGAGACTTCGTGGCGAGATCCAACGGCAAGGAGCTGCCGCTGCGCACACATACCGAGCGCGCACTGAACGATTACTTCACGAGCCTCAACGGACATCGTCCCGCACATCTCTACGATCTCGTCCTGCGCGAGGTCGAGGAGCCACTGTTCAAGGCCGTGCTGGATTACACCGAAGGCAATCAGGTGCGCGCCGCGGGCATCCTCGGCATCAATCGGGGCACGCTACGCAAGAAGCTGCGCCTGCTGGGTCTCTCGAGCTGAGAGGCCCGAACGGCGGGCGGTCGCCGCTCCCATGTTGACTTCGGTACGGCGCGCGCTTCTGTCCGTCTCGGACAAGAGTGGCATCGTCGAACTCGCGCGGGAGCTCTCACGGCACAGCGTCGAGATTCTATCGACGGGCGGCACGGCTCGCTTGCTCCGGGAGCAGGCAATCGCGGTACGCGAGGTGTCGGCCTACACCGGCTTCCCCGAGATCATGGATGGTCGGGTCAAGACCCTGCATCCGCGCATTCACGGTGGTCTGCTCGGCCGGCGCGGCACGGATGATGCCGCCATGGCGCTGCACGGCATCGAGCCCATCGATCTGCTGGTCGTGAACCTCTATCCCTTCGCGGAAACCGTGGCGCGGCCCGACTGCCGCTATGCCGAAGCAGTCGAGCACATCGATATCGGCGGCCCTGCGATGCTGCGCGCCGCGGCCAAGAATCATGAGTTCGTCGCCGTGGTCGTCGATCCTCAAGACTATCCCGTGTTGCTCGAGGAGCTGCGTGCGCGCTCTGGCGCCACCACACTTACGACGCGCTCGCGACTCGCGGCCAAGGCCTTCGCGCACACGGCACGCTACGATGCGATGGTTGCGAGCTTTCTTGCCGCGCGCCATCACGCTTCCGCGGAACGTTTCCCGGCCACACTGCCGCTGGTATTCGAGAGAGTTCAAGCGTTGCGCTATGGGGAGAATCCGCATCAGCAGGCGGCCTTCTACCGCGATCCGACGCTGCGCGGCGTGAGCATCGCCACGGCGCGGCTGCTGCAGGGCCGGGAGCTCTCATTCAATAACATCGCCGACGCCGACACGGCAATTGAGTGCGTGCGGCAATTCGACGCGCCGGCCTGCGCGATCGTCAAGCACGCGAATCCCTGTGGGGTCGCGGTCGCGGAGGCAGCGCTGCCCGCGTACGATGCCGCTTATCGCACCGATCCCACGTCCGCGTTCGGCGGCATCATCGCGTTCAATCGCGAGCTCGATGCGCACACCGCGGCAGCGGTGATCGAGCGGCAGTTCGCCGAGGTGATCGCCGCGCCCAGCGTCACGCCGGAGGCGGCAGGAGTGCTCGCGGCGCGGCCGAATATCCGTGTCATGCAACTCGGTGACTTGCGCAACGCGCCGACGGCGGAGCTCGAATATCGCAGTGTGACCGGCGGGCTGCTCGCGCAGACACGCGATACGGGCGCCGTCGCGACCGGCGAGCTCAAGCTCGTCACGCAGCGCGCTCCCTCTCCCGAGGAGCTCACCGATCTCGTGTTCGCCTGGCGCGTGTGCAAGTTCGTGAAATCCAACGCCATCGTCTACGCCCGCCGCCAGGCGACCGTCGGCGTCGGCGCGGGCCAGATGAGCCGCGTGTACTCGTGCCGCATCGCCGCGATGAAGGCGGCAGCCGAAAAGCTCGCGACCGCGGGAGCCGTCATGGCATCGGATGCTTTCTTTCCGTTTCGTGATGGCATCGACGTGGCCGCCGAATACGGCATCCGCGCAGTCATCCAGCCGGGAGGATCCCAGCGCGACGCAGAGGTCATCGCCGCGGCGAACGAGCACGCGATGGCGATGGTGTT
This sequence comes from Steroidobacteraceae bacterium, assembly GCA_035501955.1. Taxonomy (GTDB): domain Bacteria; phylum Pseudomonadota; class Gammaproteobacteria; order Steroidobacterales; family Steroidobacteraceae; genus JASHUC01. The sequence goes on along the minus strand of DATJVD010000019.1, from coordinate 163,807 downwards.
CACCGGCATGCGCCACTTTCGTCACTAGCGTGCCGTCATGAAGATTCTGATCGTGGGCTCAGGCGGCCGCGAGCACGCGCTCGCGTGGAAATGCGCCGCCTCGCCGCGCGTCAGCGAAGTTCTGGTCGCACCCGGCAATGCCGGCACCGCACGCGAAGCGCGCGTGCGCAACGTCGAGTGGAGCATCGAAGATCTGTCCGGGCTCGCGGCCCGGGCCGCGTCCGAGGCCGTCGCCCTGACGATCGTCGGACCCGAAGCGCCGCTCGTCGCAGGGATCGTCGATGAGTTTCAAGCGCGCGGGCTGCGGTGCCTGGGGCCGAGCCGGGCCGCCGCGCAGCTGGAGGGCTCCAAGGCCTTCACCAAGCAGTTTCTGCAGCGGCACGCCATCCCCACCGCGGGCTTCGCGACCTTCACGCGTGCCGATTTTGATGCGCAGTACGTGCGCGCGCAGCGGCTGCCCATCGTCGTGAAGGCGAGCGGCCTCGCCGCCGGTAAGGGCGTCGTGATACTCGAGTCCCACGAGGCGGCGCTCGCAGCCATCGAGGCGATGTTCGCCGGACAGTTCGGCGCGGCGGGGGCGCAGGTGGTTGTCGAGGAATTCCTGCCGGGCGAGGAAGCGAGCTTCATCGTGCTGGCCGACGGCCGCAACGCGCTGCCGCTTGCGACCTCGCAGGACCATAAGCGTCGCGACGACGGTGACCGCGGTCCCAACACGGGCGGCATGGGCGCCTATTCGCCCGCACCCATCGTCACGCCCGAAGTCCACGCGCGCGTCATGCGTGAGGTCATCTCACCGACCCTCGAGGGTCTCGCGGCCGAGGGCACGCCGTTCACCGGCTTTCTGTATGCCGGACTGATGATCGCCCCGGACGGAACACCCAACGTCGTCGAGTTCAACTGCCGGCTGGGGGATCCCGAAGCGCAGCCGCTGCTCGCGCGCCTGAACTCGGATCTCACTGTGCTATGCGATGCGGCACTCGCCGGCAGGATCAGCGACGTGGCGGCAGAGTGGGACGCGCGCGCCGCTCTCGGTGTGGTGCTGGCTGCTGCAGGCTATCCAGAGAGCTCGCGGCGCGGTGATCGCATCACGGGCCTCGAGCGCGCTGCGCAGCTGCCCGGGAAGGTGTTCCACTCCGCGACGCTGCTGAAGCACGGCGAGGTGTACACGAACGGCGGCCGTGTGCTCACCGTCGTGGGACTCGGTACCAGCGTCGCCGGTGCGCAGCGCGAAGCGTACGCGCTCGTAGAAGCAATCCACTGGCAGGGCATGCACTACCGTCGCGATATCGGTCACCGCGCAATCGCGCGCGAGCGCGGCCGCAGCTGATCAGAAGCTGATGCGCACGAACATCTCGGGCCCGCTCAAGGCGAGCACGAGCCTGCCCGGTGTGCCGTTCGACTGCGACTCGTAGCTCGCGCGGATGTAGGAGTAGCCGAGGCCGACGGCGAAGTTCCTCTTCCAGCGGTACTGCACATCGCCGTGATAGTCGGCGAGCGAGCCGGAGAACTTGTTGACGTCCGTGCCGAGATACTGGCCGCGTGCCGTGAGCGCAAAGCGCCGCGAAATGTTCCAGATGCCGTCCACGGCGAGCGTCGGCCACGCGCCGGCGACGGAGGTCTCGTGCCGTTGCAGAAGATCGGGAGTCTGAGCGATCGCGTCCGCGTCGATCAGGTGCACGCCGAGGCCCGCGCCGAGCTCGAAGTGCTCCGTCTGCAGGAACGCGTGCGTGTACGTGAAGCCCATCATGCGCCAGTTGAGCGTGCTCTGCACGGTGGTGCCCGGCGGAAAAGTCTGGTCGCCGAAAACGACGGTCCGCGGCAGGGTCACCTGGCCCGAGCGATCCTCGAGGAGGTAGTCCACGCGAAAGCGGTTGCGCTCGCGCAGGCGGAACATGAGCTCTACCCGTCCCTGATTGTCCCGTTCCGGCAAGCCGAGATCGTTCTCGCCCGAGAGCGAGGTGCCGCCGTAGGGATTGCCCGTGGGATCGATGCGCAGCTGAGTGCGGACCGAGGCTCGCCAGAACGTCGCGCGCAGATAGAAGCGATCGGTGATCGGGTTGGTGCCCTCACCCTCCTGAGGCACGTAGCCGTCGGCGGCCGCAGCGAGCGGCGCGGCGAGCGACGAGGTGGCGAGCAGTACACCCACCGCGAGGCTTGCGCGCCACGGAGGCAGCGTCCGGACTTGCTGCATTGTGCGATCCAATCTCCGGCGAGGACGCCTTATGGCGGCAGGCATCTTCTTACACGGCAAGGTGCCGCGCGCGAGAGACAGGTCACAGTCCCGTGAATGAAGGCTGCGCGCTTTAGCCGCGCAGCGCAGCGCGGGGCGCGTGATCCTCGTCCACTACAGCCTAACGCTTCATCGCCTCGAAGAATTCCGAGTTCGACTTGGTGTCCTTCATCTTGTCGAGCAGGAACTCGATCGCGGCAAGCTCATCCATGGGGTGTAGCAGCTTGCGCAGGATCCACATCTTGGCGAGCTCACCCTGATCGGTGATGAGCTCCTCCTTGCGCGTACCGGAGCGATTGATGTTCACGGCCGGAAACACGCGCTTCTCGGAGATGCGCCGGTCGAGGTGGATCTCGCTGTTGCCGGTGCCCTTGAACTCCTCGTAGATCACATCGTCCATCTTGGAGCCGGTGTCGATGAGCGCCGTGGCGAGAATCGTGAGACTGCCGCCTTCCTCGATGTTGCGGGCCGCGCCGAAGAAGCGCTTGGGTCTCTGCAGGGCGTTGGCGTCCACGCCGCCGGTCAACACCTTGCCGGAGGAGGGCACCACTGTGTTGTAGGCGCGCGCCAGACGCGTGATGGAGTCGAGCAGGATGACCACGTCCTTCTTGTGCTCGACCAGGCGCTTCGCCTTCTCAATCACCATCTCCGCAACCTGTACGTGCCGGGCGGCGGGCTCGTCGAAGGTGCTCGAGACCACCTCACCCTTCACCGTGCGCTGCATCTCGGTGACCTCTTCCGGCCGCTCATCGATGAGCAGCACGATGAGATACACCTCGGGATGATTCGCGGTGATCGAGGTCGCGATGTTCTGCAGCAGCATCGTCTTGCCGGCCTTCGGCGGGGAGACGATGAGGCCGCGCTGGCCCTTGCCGATGGGCGCGACCAGGTCGATCGTGCGCGCGGTGAGGTCCTCCGTGGAGCCGTTGCCGCGTTCGAGCTTGAGGCGCTTGGTCGGATGCAGCGGCGTCAGGTTCTCGAACAGAACTTTGTTGCGCGAGCTGTCGGGTGAGTCGAAATTGATCTCGCCCACCTTCAGCAAGGCGAAGTAGCGCTCGCCGTCCTTCGGCGGACGAATGAGCCCGGATATCGTGTCGCCGGTGCGCAGATTGAAGCGCCGGATCTGGCTCGGGCTCACATAGATGTCGTCCGGACCGGCCAGGTAGGAGCTGTCGGCGGAGCGCAGGAAGCCGAAGCCGTCCTGCAGGATCTCGAGCACGCCGTCACCGTAGATGTTCTCGCCGTTGCGCGCGTGCGCCTTGAGAATGGAGAAGATGATGTCCTGCTTGCGCGAGCGGGCCATGTTCTCCAGGCCCATCGACTCGGCCAGCTTCACCAGCTCGTTGATCGGCTTCTGCTTGAGCTCGGTGAGATTCATCGAGCTGCGCGACTGTGTCAGCTCTGCCGGACTGATGACCTCCGCATCGTCGCCGCCGTCGAAGACGTCGACGTCGTTCATCATCTCGTCGGCCGGTCGACCGTTGCCGCGGTTGCCGTCCCGGTTGCCGTGGCGCGGACCCTTGGGCCGATTGCGGCCCTGATTGCCGAGGTAGCCTCTCACCGCGCTGTCCCCCGGGTGGCCGACGGTGCGATGGGATCCAGGTTGCTTTCCAGGAATGCAGAGAGCTGCGATTTGGACAGCGCCCCGACTTTCTGTGCTTCCACTGCGCCGTTCTTGAAGAGGATCAGCGTGGGAATGCCGCGAATGCCGAACTTGGGCGGAGTCTGCGGATTCTCGTCGATGTTCAGCTTGGCGATCTTCACCCGCTCGTGATACTCGCTGGCGAGCTCATCGAGGATCGGGGCGATCATCTTGCAGGGGCCACACCACTCGGCCCAGAAGTCGAGGAGTACGGGCTTGTCGGACTTCAGAACGTCCTGATTAAAGGTGGCATCGGTGGTATGCACGATGTGCGGACTACTCACGCGGTCGAACCTCCAGTAGGGAGAAAGAGCAAGTTGTTGACTAAGGAATTGAAGGCGCTGAGCCTTGGAAAGCGGGCGGAGCGGCGAAAGCCGTGCCAGAAACACCCGTCAAACGGTTACACTACGTCTTAGGTGAGTACCGATTAGCCTATAGGGAAATCTTGATTGGCAGGTGCGTTCCCTGCGCACGTCGTGCATAGGGCCCGCTGTCTTGAATCCCTTTGTAGCGCTTCTCGGCTCGCTTTTCAAGGGCCCAGTATGGCACATACGACCAGAATCACCCCTCGATGAGTGACGAGCGTCCCAGTTCCGTGAGCTTCGACTCCCTGAGGCTCGAGCCTGGGCTCATGCAAGGCATTCGCGCAGCAGGGTTCACCCAATGCACGCCGATCCAGGCGCAGACCTTGCCGATTGCGCTTGCCGGGAGGGACGTCGCGGGACAGGCTCAGACCGGCACGGGCAAGACCGCCGCGTACCTCATCGCGCTCTATCAAGCACTGCTCACGCGGCCCGCATCGACCCACCGCTCCGCCACCTCGATACGCGCGCTGGTGATCGCCCCGACCCGTGAGCTCGCCGTGCAGATTCATCGGGACGCGGAGCTCCTCGGACGCTACACCGGACTCGTCCATACGGTCGTCTACGGGGGCACCGATTACGACAAGCAGCGCCGCCAGATCGCGCAAGGCACGGACGTGCTCATCGGCACGCCCGGGCGCGTGATCGACTACTTCAAACAGCGCGTCTTCGACATGCGCCACGCCCAGGTAATGGTGCTGGATGAGGCCGACCGCATGTTCGACCTGGGTTTCATCGCCGACGTGCGCTACATCATGCGGCGGCTGCCACCGCCGGAGCGGCGGCTCTCGATGCTGTTCTCGGCCACGCTGTCCTATCGGGTGCTCGAGCTGGCCTACGAGCACATGAACAACCCGGAGCTGGTGCGCATCGAGCCCGACAAGCGCACCGTGGACGAGGTGCGCCAGCTCATCTACTACCCGGCGACCGAAGAGAAGCTGCCGCTGCTCGTCGGGCTGCTGCGCCGTAACGAGGCGCGCCGCACGATGATCTTCGTGAACACCAAGCGCACCGCGGAACGGCTCGAGGGCACGCTGCGGGCCAACGGCGTGCACGCGCAGGCGATCTCCGGCGATGTGCCACAGCGCAAGCGCCTGCAGATCATGCGCGCGTTTCACAACGGCGATCTGGCGGTGCTGATCGCGACCGACGTGGCTTCCCGAGGTCTGCACATCCCCGACGTGAGCCACGTGTTCAACTTCGACCTGCCGCAGGACCCGGCGGACTACGTGCACCGCATCGGCCGCACCGCGCGCGCCGGAGCGGAGGGCGATGCGATCAGCTTCGCCTGCGAGGAATCCGCGCTCTCGCTGCCGGAGATCGAGCAGTACCTGGGCCACAAGATCCCATCCGCGCCCATCGCGCCCGAGTTGCTCAGCACCTCGGTCGAGCCCGGCGCTTCAGCTCACGAGCGCGAGCCGGGCGGCGCGGGCCGGCGGCCGCCGGGCGCCCGCAGAGGACGCACGAAGGGGCGCGGCCGCGGCGGTCGTGGCGCGCGCCGCGACAGCCACAGTGGCGGTCACGCCGGGGGCTGAGCTGCGCCATCCCCGTGGGCAGAGCTACCTGCAGATGCGCGGCCGCCGTGGCGTCCCTCCCGCCGCTCCGCTAAGCTAGGCGCAGGATTGCACATCCGCGCGGGTGACCCCACCCTCCCAGCCATGGCGGAGATCGAAGACAACGTCGATCGCGAGCTGTTTCGCAATCTAGAGAAATTACGACAGCTGCGCATTGAGCACCGCGATCTCGACGAGGTGATCGCACGGCTGTCGCTGGACATCCATGTGGACGAGCTGCAACTCAAACGCCTCAAGAAGCGCAAGCTGATGCTCAAGGACCAAATCACGCGGATGGAGAGCCAGCTCATTCCCGATCTGAACGCGTGACGGAGTCCGCCGATCAATGATCAGCGGCGCGCATCGCAAATGCCGTTAGGGCCCGGCCGGATCCGCGTCTAGCCATGAGCAGCGACAGCGCCTTCAAGAACTTCTTCGTACAGCTCACCTCACCGGAAGTTCTGACGCAGGGCATCGCACTCGTGATGGCGGTGCTGCTCGCGCTCGCCGCCGGCCAGCGGCTCAGGAGCTGGTGGCGCCGCCACGAGCCTGGCGAGCACGGCCTCTGGCAGAGGCAGGTGCTCGAGGGCACCGTGATCGTCGCCCCGATCTTCTTCGCGCTCATTCTGCTGCTCACGATCCGCGCGCTGCTCGGCAGCCTCGTGGGACGGACCGCGATGATCGATACCGCCCTGCAGCTGGCGGCAGCCTTGCTGCTGGTGCGGCTCGGCGCATACGGATTGCGCCTGCTGCTCGGGCGCGAGACCTGGTTCGACGCCTGGGAAAACCGCATAGCCTTCATCGTCTGGGTGATGATCGGCTTCGAGCTCTTGGGCTGGTTCGACAAGGTCCAGAACACTCTCGAGAAGATCAATCTGATTCCCGGCCGGAACGTGTTCACGCTCTGGGAGCTGCTCAAGGGCATCGTGGTCGTGACCGTGTTCGTGGTGGTCACGACCCTCATCGCGCGCACCTTCGAGCGGCGCCTCATGCGGCTCGATGCGATCGCGCTCTCGACACGCATCGGCATCTCCAAGTTCAGCTACTTTCTCTTGGTCGGCATCGGGGTACTGCTCGGTATCAATGCCGCGGGCGTCGATGTCACCACGCTCAACGTGCTGACGGGCGCCATCGGTCTCGGCCTGGGCTTCGGCCTGCAGACCATCGCCGGCAACTTCGTGAGCGGTTTCGTGCTGCTGATGGATAAGTCGATCAAGCCCGGCGATGTCATCAGCTTCACGGGACACACGGGCACGAGCACGGAGAACTTCGGTTGGGTGCAGGAGCTGCGCGGACGCTACGTGGTGGTGCGCGATCGCGATGGTGTCGAGACCCTGGTGCCGAACCAGAACCTCATCACCAACTCCGTCATCAATTGGAGCTACTCCGACCAGCGCGTGCGCATCCGCCTGCCCGTCGTCGTGAGCTACGACGACGATCCGGAGGTCGCGCTGCGCGTGCTGCTCGACGCGGCCCGCGACCATCCCCGCATCCTGCGCGAGCCCCACCCGGTCAGCAGGCTGATGGCGTTCGAGGACTACGGGGTGCGGGTCGAGGTGCGCTTCTGGATCGCCGACCCCATGAATGGGGTGAACAACGTGCGCTCCGACGTGAATCGCGCGATTTGGAAGCTGTTCCGCGAGCACGGCATCACGATGGCGGTGGCCCAGCGCGAGATCCGCATGCTCGACCCCCGCGTGCCGCGCCGCATGCGCGCCATGCTGGCGGAGCGCGACGAATCAGAGTGAGGTGCGTCCCTCGGCGGTGACAGACACCGCACCGCTGCCCCTGGTGATCTCAGATGCCACTGGCCATATCAGATGAGCTCGTCATTCCCGACCGCGACCTGGCGGTTGCGTTCGTACGCGCCTCAGGGCCCGGAGGACAGAACGTCAACAAGGTGGCCAGTGCCGTACAGCTGCGCTTTGATCTGGCTGCGACGGCCGCGCTCGACGTCGCGGTGAAGCAGCGGCTGCGCGCCCTCGCCGGCCGCCGTCTCACCGAGGATGGCGCGATCCTCATCGTCGCGCGCAACCACCGCACGCAGGAGCGCAATCGCAGCGAGGCGCTCGAGCGGCTGCGCGCACTCATCGAGCGGGCGCTGGTCGCGCCCAAGGAGCGCCGCCCCACACGTCCGACGCGGGCCTCGCGCGAGCAACGCCTCGCGCGCAAGGCACACGCCGCCCGCCGCAGACAGCTGCGCGGACGCGTTCATTGGGAGGAGTAGCCGATGCGCGTGTGGTCCGCGATCTTTGCCTTCCTGCACCACCTGGCTGCGTTCACGGTCGTGGCCACCCTGGTCACCGAGCACGCGCTGTTCGCTCCCGTCCTGCCGCTCGAGCTGGCGCGCAAGCTGCGGCGCATCGACCTGTATTACGGTATCTCCGCCACGGTGCTCGTGGTGGTGGGTCTGCTGCGGGTGTTCTACTTCGAAAAGGGTGCGTCCTATTACTTTGCCGATGCCTGGTTCATCACCAAGCTGTCGACGTTCGCGATCGTCGGCCTGATCTCCATCTATCCGACCCTAGTGTTTCTGTCGTGGCGCAAGACGCTTGCGAGCGGGGTGGCACCGCAGGTCACAGCGCAGCAGGCGCTCGCCGTACGGATCTGCCTCATGGCCGAGCTCGCGGGCATCATCATCATTCTGCTGGCGGCAGCGCTCATGGCGCGCGGCTTCGGGTACTTCGGCTAGCTCGGCCCTGCGAGCGCATGGTAACTTCGGCGCCTCGCCGACGATGAGCGCCGCACGCCCCTTGGGGAAGGAGTTGCGCAGTGAGCAAGACTCTGGCCGATACGCCGGGCGTATCCGTCGGCAAGGAAGCGCATCGCGAGGCGGCGGGCGACGGGCAGAGCGCTCCCGAGATGCCTACGACTGCCGCGACTGCCGCAACACCCTGGCCGAGCACCCGGACCGCGTACTACACGCTGTTCGTGCTGATCCTGTGCCTCACCTCAAACCAGCTCGACGTCGGCATCGTTCCGTACCTCGCCGCACGCATCAAGGCGGATCTGCACCTCTCGGATACCAACCTCGGGCTGCTGTTCGGCGCCTCGTTCGGGTTCTTCTATACGCTCGTCGGGCTGCCGATCGCCTGGTTCATTGATCGGCACAGCCGCCGCTGGATTCTCGCGCTCGGCATCGCGACCTGGAACATCGGCACCGCGCTGTGCGGGGTCGCACAGAACTTCATGCAGCTGTTTACCGCCCGATTCCTCGTCGGCGCCGGTGAGGGGGTGAACGGGCCGACCTCGTACTCGATCGTCGGAGATCTGTTCCCGCGGGAGCGCATGCCGCGTGCTATCGCTTTCCTGCAGCTGGGCTCGGTTCTCGGACCGGCTCTCGCGACGGCGATCGGCGCCTGGCTCTTGTACCTGTTCCTGGCGATGCAGCCGATTCCGGTCTTCTTCGGGGTGATTCACGGCTGGCAGCTCATTTTCCTTCTCATTGGTCTGCCAAGCACCTTGATCGCCGTCCTCATCCTTAGCACCGTCCCGGAGCCCGCGCGCCATACCATTCCCCATCAGATCACGCAGCCGACGTTGCTGCGACAGTCACCCGGGGCGCGCTTCAGCCCGCTCGCCTGGATCAGGGACTTCGGCGATGCGTTCCGCTACATGTCGCTGCATTGGAGCGTCTTCGCCCCGATGTTCGGCTGTCTGGCCGCGGGCGCCTTCCAGATCGGCGCCCTCCAGTGGGTTCCCATCTTCTATCAGCGCACCTTCGGCTGGGGCCCTGCAAAGCTCGCCCTGCTGCAAAGCGCTCAGCAATTGCTGATCATGCCGCTTGGTCTGGTACTGGGGGTGATGCTCGCCGAGCGGCTCATGCGCAAGCGCCGCGACGATGCCGCCGTGCGGGTGCTGGTGATCGCGCGGCTGATCGCGCTCCCCGGGCTGTTCTACGTGCTGATGCCCACGCCCTGGCTCGCGTTCGGGCTGCAGGCGCTCGCGTATCTCGGCATCGGCATGGGCGCACCCTCGCAAAATGCGGCCTTGCAGATCGTGACGCCCGCCGAGCTGCGCGGCAAAGTCACGGCGCTCTATATTTTCCTGTACAGCGTCGTCGGCGTGGCGCTCGCTCCCATTGTCACCGGCCTCATCACCGATTTCGTGCTGCACGATGAGTCCCAGATCCGCTGGAGCATCTTCTGGCCGACGGTGATCTTCAATCCGCTGTCGCTCTTCATCGCCTGGCTCGGCATGCGGCCTTACGGACGCGAGGTGGCGCGGCTCAAGATGCTCGAGGCGTGAGCGCCCTGAGGCAGCGACTGGCGGCCGCGACGTTGTTCGTCCCGGCGTTCTAGCGCGCGATGTCGTCAACCATCTTGGCCACGATTTGCGCGCGTTGTAATGGGCTGCGCTGGTCCGTGTGGTAGAGAGCCCTCAGGAAGGCGCGATCCCATTTTGTAAGCCCCGCGGGACGCTCGTTCGGCGCAAGCGTGAACAGACGCAAGATCGACGGAGCATCGCCCAAGTTGGCTTTGGGATCGACGTCGATCAGTCCAGCCATGGCAACGTAATCTGTGATCTGTCCGAGTGGGATGCCCTGAAGTCGCCTCGAGTCGACGACGATGACGGTCTGCGTGAAAGCTAGCACGGCGGCCAAGACGACGCGCGACGCGCCGGGATCGCAATTGACCCATGCTCCAGGCAAGGCCGCGCAAGCCGGAGCACCCCCGGGTGGCATGGGTACACCGTCACGTCCCAGGAGGTCGGCGTTGTGCCAGACACGTACCACCTCCGCTTTCGCAGGGCTCAAGAATTGCCCGATCTGTGTCGGATTCGCGTCACTGTGAAACAGTAGTGTCGGACGACGGTGCAAGTATCTCAGCGTCAGATCGGGATCGGGAGTGAATACGACGTAGAAATTTGCGGCGGCGCGCGCGCATCCGGCCTTGCGCAATGGAGCGCCGACAGAAGCCGCGAGCTGCGCCAGCCGCACGGTGACGAACTCAGCGCGATCCCGCGGCAGTCCAGCCACCAGGAAGCACAGCGGCTCCGACGACCACCGTGGGACCGACTCTGCGGAGAATCGACTACTGCGGGTGAGCGTGCCGACAAATGCATGTACTTCGTTCTCGAGGCCCTTTCTACGCGCCTCGATGGAGACCTCCGGCAATCGATCTGTATTCAAACCGTCGGGGTTGATGGCGGCCGTCGTCGAAGTCGATTGCGGTTCTGGTTGAGGGGGTGCGGCGCGCGTGTCGACTGGGATGCATGCCAGCACAAACAGGGCGATCGACGTAACCAGTGAACGGTACATACCGTCAATCGTCGATGGCGGCCGCGGCGGCTTTGGCCTGCGCGGTCAGCGCCGCGCGCCGCCGCTCAGTTTCCAGGCGCCCCGGATCGGCCTGCTGATCGCGGGGAAACGCGGCCAGCATCTCATCGAAGTGCTCGCGCACCTCCTGCGTGAATTCGCCGTGCGGAAAGATGTACGGCTCGTTGTGCAGAATCGCATGCAGCACGCGCTCGCCGACTTCGGTCGGATCCATACCGTGGACGATGGGATCGCGGGACTCGCTCGGCTGTGCATGGGCCGAATGCGCGTTGCGGTAGACGTCGCCGGCGGTGATCGCGCGCGTGCGCGTCAGACCGGGGCAGAGGACGGACGCACCGATGCGGTGCGGGCCGAGCGCGAGACGCAGTGAGTCCGTGAGGCCACGAATCGCGAACTTGGTGGCGGCATAGATGCCGGCAAACCCCGGCACCGGAATCATGCCCGCCATCGACGAGGTGTTGATGACGTGGCCCCCTTCGCCGTGCGCCTTGATCCGCGGCAGGAAGGTCACGAGGCCATTGATGGTGCCGCCGAGGTTGACTCCCACGACGTAGTCCCAGTCCTCGTACGTCGCCTCGTCGATCGGCTTGCGCTGACTCACACCCACATTGTTGCAGAGAACGTGGACCTTGCCGAACTTGCGCAGCGTCTCCTCGGCCGCGCGTGCCATCGCGCCCCGATCCGCCACGTCGAGCTGGATCAGGTGCACGGAGGGGTCGGAGGCGAATTCGGCCGCCGCCTCCTCGAGGTGCCGCGCCAGCAGATCCGCGATCACGACCTGCATGCCGTTGCACAAGAAAACCCGCGCCATGCCCAGACCGATGCCGCTGGCACCCCCGGTGATGAAGGCGACTTTTCCTTGCACGTCGCGCACGGTTCACTCCACGTGGCGAGCCGCGCCGCCGCGCCCGTTCAGAAGCTCTTCTGAAACGTCGCGTACCACTCGAGCGGTTGTCCCACCGCACCGCTCGCATAGCCGAACGAGTTGCGCGTGTCGATCTTCGAATAATAGTAGAGCTTGTTGGTGAGGTTGGTGACATTGAGCATCACCTGCCACTTCGCCGACTGTGGCATCCAGGTGAGCGCTGCGTTGAAGATCGCGTACGCGTCCTGCTGGGTATACGGATTGAGCCGAGCGGTGTCGAAATAGCTCGCTGACTGGTAATGGAAGTCCAGATGCGGCGTGAGCGTCCCGGCGTCACCGAGGTGGATGCTGTACTGGGCGCTGCCGCTGATCTCCTCGGTGGGTACGCCGAAATTCGGGCTGTTGAGCGTCAAGCCGAGCGGATCGTTGGTCGGATTGGCCTGCGGATTGATGGTGACGTAGTAGAAATCCGCGTAGCCGAAGGCGGCTGTCAGCAACAGGCCGTCGACCGGCCGGGCCTGCGCTTCGAGCTCGACGCCCTTGATGCGCGCATCGCCGCCGTTGTCCACGTAGAACGGCGAGGTGCTGCGGCAGGTGGGACAGCCGAACAGCGTAGTCTGAATGTTGTTGTACTCCATGTAGAACACGTCGCCGTTGACGCGCAGACGGTGATCCATCCACTCGGTCTTGGCACCCACCTCGAAGGACTTGACGTCCTCAGGACCAAAGCCGAACACGTCGCTCTTGACGAACGGCCGCCCGTTGATTGCGCCTGCCGTGAAGCCCGTGGCGTACGCGGCATAGAGACTCAGATCGGGTGTGAGCTTGTAGTTGATCGAGACACGCGGATTGTTGCGGTTGGTGTCCACCGAGGTGGCCTGCTGGAAGTCCGCGAAAGAGGTCGGGATACCGAAGAAGTAGTAATAGTTGCGATAGAAGCCGTAGTCGAGAATCTCGTGGCTGTGGCGGATTCCAGCCTCCAGATCGAGCTTGTCGGTGAGATGCCAGATGGTGTGCAGAAACTCCGAGGTGTTCTGCACGCCGGCGGGATCATTGATCTGGAAATCCTGTACGAACGGCATGCCCGCCACCGCGAAGCCCTCGAACTGCACGCGTCCGTAATTGCGCTCGTGAGTATCCAGGTAAAAACCACCGAGCGCCCAGTCGAGCAGATTGTTGAAAGCGGTGCCGGTGAGGTGCAGCTCCGCGCTGAACTGATGATGCGTCACCCCCTGGAACGCTTCCTGGACCGGAACCGGCATCGAGGCCTGGCTGGCGCCGAACTGGCCCTGATACTCGCGATAAGCCGTGATCAGCTTGAGGTTGATGCCGTCCCACACATTGCCCTGGAGAACATCCGACGCGCCCCACTGGCGCAGGGTGCTTATCGGCGGATCGTAGAGCTGTGCGCCCGGATCGCCGGTGGCGGGATTGGGCGGGCGGCCCAAGCCCGGGTTGCCCATGTCGGCATAGCTCACGTACGGGTTGTTGGGATACAGCGCGGTCTGCAGCGCCTGGCTCGGCAGGGAGCACGGGCTCGCGATCGGCGGGGTCCCGGGTGGACCTGGCGCCGCCTTGAAGCAGGGCACGGTGCCGCCACCGAGCGGCATCATGTACGCCGGTCCGCCGATCGAGTTGAACCAGTTGGCGAAGCCGTTGCCCGTGAGCGCGGGCGGCACGTTGCTGTTGGCGCCCGTGGAAGGATTTACGCTCGTGTACCACGGCGGAGCAGTCAGGGAATCGGCCGAGGTCTGCGAGTTGTCGTCCGTGTAGTCGAGATTCACCATGTTCTCGAACTTCTCGGTGATTATCCAGCGCAGCTTGATGCGACCACTGAACACGTTGGTGCCGCCGAGAGTGCCGACATCGCATGACCCCGAGGTATTCGAGACATCGTTCTCGCCTGTGATCCCGGGAAGCAACCCGGCCACGCTGGGGTTCGCGCACTTGAAGTTGACCAGCCGCACCCAGCCGTCCTGCTTGTGCCAGCCCGCGGACACCCGAATCATCAGCCGATCGGGGACCAGCGACTCATCGAACGCTCCGCGCACCGCATAGTAGCGATCGCTACCTCCCGACATGGAGATATAGCCGCTGTCGTCGCCCTTCGGATCCTGGGAGTTCAGCAGAATCGCACCACCGGCCGCGTTGCGGCCGAAGAGCGTACCCTGCGGCCCTCGCAGCACCTGCACGTTGCTCACGTCCATCAGATCGAAGATCGAGCCCTGGACCGTCGAGAAGTAGACGTCGTCGACGTAGAAGGCGATGCGTGGCGAGTAGGTGAAGAGGAAGTCCCCCTGCCCGATACCGCGAATGAAAGCCTGATTCGAGCGGCCCTCCCCCGTCGAGGCCTGGCGCATGGTGACGTTCGGCGTCTGCTGCGCGATATCCATGATGTTCTGCGCGCCCTGCTGGGCGAGCTGCTCGGCGTTGATGACGGTGATCGAGATCGGCGTCGTTTGTACCGACTCTTTCTTGAACTGCGCCGTCACGACCACTTCCTGCAACTCCCGCGGATTTTTGCCGGTTTGCGCCGCAGTCGGCGCCGCCGTGTTCTGCGCGGATGCCGCAGCCGGGCTGGCCTCCTGGGCGAGGAGCGGCACGGGCCTCGTGGTCAGCAGAGCGAGCGCGAGAACCACCCCCACTGCTCGCACGACGGTGCGGATGAAAAGGCTGGGAAAACAGCGACCGATGCACTGAACGACCATGATCCCTCCCCTTGGATATGGACGCGATGCGATTGGTAACGTTTGTGACGATATTAGAGCCGAAGCTCTCGTGGCTGCAACAGAGAAAGGAGCCCGACGTTGACCAGTCAACAGTGGCGCACGGGCCACAAGGGTCTGCGGGCACTGCACGGCCGCAAACGGTGCGTCGATTCGGGGACCGCGCTACGCGGCGCGCGTGAGCTTAGCCGGCGCCGCTGCGCGGGGGACGATCCTTGGGCGTGGTCTGCTCCGCATAGATCGGGTTGTGCAGCAATGTGCCCCATGTGCGCAGCAGCTCGAGTCGCTCCTCGTTCAGCGGCTCATCGGGGATCGCTCGCAGGAGCGCGTCGCTACGCGCCTGGATGCCTTCGCGGAATTCGGGATGCGTGATGATGTACAGATCGTTGCGCAGAATGCCGCGCAGGACGCGCTCACCGACCTCGACCGGCTCCATGGTGATGCCGCCGCCCTCCGGCGGCCCCTGCCGCAGTCGCTCGCCGAACTCCTCGCGACGCTTGTCCTGCTCCGCGTAGCCGGTCGTGTAGCGCTGCGGGCGCAGCTGATGGCTCCAGAATATGTTGGTGCGCACCCCACCCGGCAGGAACGCGGAGACACCGATGTTCTCGCTCATCAGCTCCCAGCGCAGCGCCTCGGCCATGCCGACGACAGCAAACTTCAGCGTGATATAGATGCCGGCGTCGCCGCTCGCGAACACACCCGACATGGAGGCCGTGTTGACGATGTGCCCGCCCTCGCCGTGCGCACGGATGCGCGGTAGAAAACTCTGCACTCCATTGATCACGCCACCGAGCATCACGCCGGTGAGCCAGTCCCAGTCGTCGTAGGTCGCATTCTTGATGGGTCCCGTGATGCCCAAGCCCGCGTTATTGCAAAGCACGTGGACCTTGCCGAAGACGCGCTCCGATTCGTCGGCTGCCTGCGCATAGGCGGCGCGGTCGGTCACATCGAGCCGCAGCGCATGCACACTCTTGCTCTGATCCCGCGCCGCGAAGTAGCCGAGTGCCGCATCGATGTGATCGGCGCGGATATCGGCGATGACGACCTTCATGCCGGACTGAACGAAGACCTTTGCCATGCCCAGACCGATCCCGCTCGCGCCGCCGGTGATGAAGGCGACCTTGCCCTGCACATCGCGCATCGCTGCCTGTCTCCCAGGTAGGTGGAGCTGCGGCTCTAGGTGAGCATCGAGGCCATGCCGCTGCGTCCCGCCTCCATGGTGGCGCGCACGCGGTTGGGCATGGAAAGCGCCGCCTGCACCCCGGGCCGCGCCGACATGCGCGCATGCCAGGCCATGAAGTGCGGCGTGTCCTTGTCATTCACCAGCTTGGCAGACATCTGCGGCATGCCGGCCGCCATGGCAAAGCAGCTCACGTCCGCAAGCGAGAACTGCGCCCCTGCGAGCCATTGCGTCTCGGCGAGCTGCTTCTCCATGCGCTCGATCGACGTGCGCACCTGGCGGCGCCAGGTATCGAGCTGCTCCGCGGTGTATCCCTGGCGCGCGGACGTGCGCCACTTGTCCTGCTGCTCCTTGAGCGGGATGCGGGTGAGCTTCGCCTCGAATTCCTCGGGCGTAAGCTTGTCCGTGATGTTGCGGATCATGTGATGCCAGGCGATGAAGCTCAGCGCCGGACAGAAATACTCGTCGACGAACTTGGTCCAGACGCGCATCCGCGCCCGCCAGTACGGATCGCTCGGTCGCAGCGCAGGTCCCTCGCAGGTCTCATCGACGTACTCGTTGATGACCGTCGATTCGCTGATCACCTTGCCGTCGTGCACCAGAGCGGGCACCTGCCCGTTGGGATTGATTTTCACGAACCAGGGCTCGTGCTGCTCGAACTCGTGCAGATTGAGGTAGTGGCTCGTGAACGGCACGCCCTTCTCCTTGAGCGCGATGAGCGACTTCAGCGAATTGGCCGCGGGCTCGGCGTGGTAGAGCTCCAACATGGTTGTCCCCTGTCCTGACTCGACTCGGCTAAGGATGCACCGCGCGACCCGGCAAGAACAATAGGGCGCACGCGCCGGGCAGAGCAGCGGGTACGGGCGCGGAGGCAGCGCCCGCTATGCGTGCGTGACCTGCAGGATGCTGTGGCGGATCTCCTCGTTGAGTACCAGCTGCGCATCGGCCGCGACCCGCATCAGCACTTCGTCGAACTCGAGCGTGCCCGCGGCGCCCGTGCGCACCACACCCCGGTTGCGCAGCAGATCGATGAAGTTCTCGAACAGCGACCTGTCGAAGAACTCCGGGGAATCGAATCCATACACGAGACTCATGCGCTCCGCCATCAGCTGACAGCGTTTCTCGAGTGTCGATTGGGTGATCTCGCCGCTGCCCGCCTTGAGCAGCAGCGAGATGGTCAGGTAATAGCGCTCGATCGTCTGCAGAGTCGCCTGCGCGAGCAGCGACAGCTGCATGGCTTCGGCAGAGGTGGGGGCCGGACGGCGCCACTCACCCCCGCCGGCCGCGCTGTTGAGCAGGCCATGACGCTCGAAGGAGCCCAGCACGTCATCGACCACGGCGCCGATCTCAGCCTCGCGCCAGCGCAGGAACAGCTCCGAGGCGATGTACGGATAGATGCGCGCGGCGAGCCTGTGGATGTCCTCGCGACGCATGACGGAGTTGGCGAGAAACGCGCAGGCGACGAGCGAGGGCACGGCGAAGAGGTGCAGCACATTGTTACGGTAGTAGGCTGCAAGCGCCGCCGCAGCATCGCTCATCTGCACCAGATCTCCGAGCGGGTGCTTGCGACGGCTCACCACCTGCATCGCCTCGCCGTAGGCGACGATGGCCTCGCTCGAGAGCTGCGTGACCGTGACACGCGCTCCATACGGACGATCAGCGAGCAGTGCCAGGTACAGCTGCAGCTGGCGCAATAGGTCCGGCTCTACCAGCGTATGGCGCGGTGAGGCGAGCAGCGCCACCGCGAGCAGGTTGATCGGTGTGACCGCCGCCGCGGAGTTGATGTTGCGCATGATGATCGCCGCCAGCTCATCGACGGCCGTATTGATCCACGGCAGCTTCCCCTCCTCCTGCCCCACGTGGGCGCGCCATTCGGGGTCGCAGGCGTCCAAGAGCTCGCCGAGCAGCACGGGCTCGCCGATATTCACGTGCACTTTGCCGAAGCGCTTCCTCAGACGCGGCAGCGTGCGCAACAGGCCGAGGATGCTTTCCTTCTGCTTGGGCGTTCCGGAGAGCTCTCCGATATACGTCGGCCCCTCCACGATGTGCTCGTAGCCGAAATAGACCGGCACGAAGGCCACGGGACGTGCGGGAGCGCGCAGGAAGCTGCGCACGGTCATCGACAGCATGCCCGTCTTTGGCTGCAGCAGCCGCCCGGTGCGGCTGCGCCCGCCCTCGATGAAGTACTCGATCGCATGCCCACGCGCCATGATGGCCGCCAGGTAGTTCATGAACACGATCGCATAGAGCGAGCTGCGCAGGCTCCTGCGGATGAAGAACGCACCGCCCTTGCGCAGCAGGCGCCCCACGATCGGCAGGTTGAGATTGATGCCGGCGGCTATGTGCGGGATGGCGTGTCCGTGGCGGTAGATGACGTATGACAGGAGCAGGTAGTCCATGTGGCTCCTGTGACACGGAACGTAGATGATCTCGTGACCCTCGGCGACCTCATCGAGCGTTGCCCCGTGCTCGAACACGACGCCGCTGTAGAGCCGGTTCCACAGCCAGGTGAGCAGGTGCTCCATGAAGCGCACGAAGGCGTGCGAATAGTTCGCGGCGATCTCTTCGGCCAGCCGCTGCGCTTCGAGGAGCGCCGCATGGCGCGTGAGCTTCTTCTCGCGCGCCTCTTGCGCGACGGCGGCACGCACCGCCTGCGTGCCGAGGATCTCGGCCACGATCGTGCGCCGGTGCGACAGGTCCGGTCCGATGCGCGCGGCGCGCAGTGTGCGATAGCGCAGGCGCAGCGCGCGCGTCACCCGGCGCGCATTGGACGTGACCCCCTCGCCGAGCAGACGGCGCAGGGAGATCGCGTCGTCGATCTCCAGCAGAGTGTTACGGCCATTGAAGAGAACCTGAAAGAACTTGCGCAGACGACTCGTGAGCGCCCAATCCTCGACCAGCATCAAGCGAAACCAGGAGGCCTCGCGCTGTGGAGCTCGGCCCCAGTAAACCGCTACCGGCACCAGATCGACATCGAGCTCCGGATGCGCGCGCAGCAGCTCCACGATCTGCGTCAGGGCGGGCGGCGGCCGGCGGTCGAGCCTCTCGTCCCAGACGCCGAGCGGGCGGCTGAGATAAAAGCAGGAGCGCAGGTCCTTGGCGGCCGCCAACAGATCCTTGGCCGCTGCCAGCAGCTTCTTGCGCGGTCGCGGCAGCTTCAGTTTCACGCATGCGTTCTGCAGCACCGCGAGGTCGGTGACACTGTGATGCTCGAGCACATAGCAGACCGCATGGGGCGTGTTTTGCAGGCGTAGCGCCGCGTCCTCGGGCAGCACGGTGAAGCGCACCCACAGCGCCAAGATTCGTCGCAGCAACCAGGCCATGGCGCGCTACGCGGAGGCGGGCAGATCGAGCGCGATCAGGAAGTATTCGAAAAGATAACGGATCAGGCGCAGCTCACTGTGCAGGCGGTGATCGCCGGCGAGCAGATGCAGGGAGGCGCCATAGAGCTGAGCGAAGCGCACGCTCTGCTCAAAGGGCACGACCTCGTCGCGCCAGCCGTGCACCACCATCGTGGGGCAGTCCAGTTGACCCTTGCGCAGCTCCGGCAGGCCCTCGGCGAAGATTGCCGGTGCGAGCAGGAACACCCCGCGCGCGTGCAGCAGGGAAGCTGCTGCCACGGACACGTAGCCCCCGAGACTCGAGCCCACGAGCACCAGATCACCCTGCAGATCCTGGCAGAACTCCATGAGGTGTGCGATGCGGTCGCGCGCCGAGTCGATGCCACGGTAGTCGACCGACTCGGGTTGATAGCCCTCGCTGCGCGCCGTGTCGGCGAGCGCCGTGATCTTGCGGCCCCAGGGACCGCCTTCCTGGCCGTGAGAGAAAACGACGTAGCGGGTGGGCACGATGGTCTCGTTGGTTCGCTGCGTGGTCGTGCGTATGCCTGGGCCTGTGCGTATCTTACCGGGCCTGCCGGTGCGCATGCGATACGGGCTGCTTCCCGGTCGCGCGGTGCTGACGCATCATGCACGGGATGCAGCGCGGCTGGGAATTCTGGATAGATCGCGGCGGCACGTTCACCGATGTGATCGGCGTCGCGCCCGACCGTACGCTGCACGTGCGCAAGGTGCTCTCGGCGAGCCCCGGAGCGGCCGATCCCGGGCTCGCTGCCATTCAGTCGCTGCTGGCTGCCGACACATCTGCGGCTGGCGAGCAGGCGAGCCCGCGCGCTGCGAGAGCGCCGCCACGCATCACCGCGCTCAAGGTCGGCACCACGGTCGCGACCAATGCGCTGCTGGAACGCACCGGCGAGCCGGTACTGCTGGTCACCTCGAGCGGCTTCGCCGACGGCATCGCAATCGGCGATCAGAGCCGGCCGGACATCTTCGCGCGGCACATCGTGCGCCCGCAGCACCTGTACGCGGAGGTGATCGAGGCCCACGAGCGCATCGATGCGAGCGGCGCGATCCTCGAGCCGCTCGACCGGGCAGCTCTGCGTGGCGCGCTCGAGCGCGCGCACGCGCGGGGCTTGCGTGCCGCGGCCGTCGTCTTTCTGCACGGCTGGCGCCACCCGAAGCACGAGCGTGAGGCGGCCGCGCTCGCGCGCGCGGTGGGCTTCGAGCAGGTGTCCGTGTCGCACCAGGTCTCACCCCTCGTGCGCTATGTGCCACGGTGCGAGACGACGGTGCTCGATGCCTACCTCGCAGCGAAACTCGGGCACTACGTGGCACGGCTGGCGCACGAGCTTGCGGCGCTCGATCCGCAGGCCCGCCTCGAGCTCATGCAGAGTCACGGCGGGCTCACGGCGCCGGCGAGCTTCCATGCGGCCTCCAGTCTGCTCTCAGGGCCGGCAGGAGGACTGATCGGCGCGGCCCACGCCGCCGGTCGTGTGGGAATCACGCGCCTCATCAGCTTCGACATGGGAGGTACGTCGACCGACGTGTCGCTGCTCGACGGTGCGCTACCACGCCGCTTCGAGCACCACATCGCCGGCGTACGCGTACAGACCTCGATGCTCGACGTGCACACCATCGCAGCCGGCGGCGGCTCGATCCTGCGTTTCAAAGATGAGCGCGCGAGCGTAGGCCCGGATTCAGCCGGCGCCGATCCCGGGCCCGCATGCTACGGGCGTGGCGGACCCTTGACGCTCACCGATGTGCAGGTGCTGCTCGGCAGATTGCGTCCGGATACCCTGCCGCGCTGCTTCGGCGCGCGCGGCGACAGCTGCATCGACCGCGACATCGTCGTACGTCGGTTCGCGGCACTCGCCGCCGAGGTGAGTGCGGGGAGCCCGCCGCCGAGCGAGGTGCTCGCTGAGTCCTATCTCGAAGTCGCGGTCGCCTCGATGGCCAATGCGATCCGCCGCGTCTCCGTGCACCGAGGCGTCGAGCCCGCCGAATTCACGCTCATGTGCTTCGGGGGAGCAGCCGGACAGCATGCCTGTCGCGTGGCGCGCGCCTCGGGCATGCGTCGCATCCTGATGCACCCGCTCGCGAGCGTGCTCTCCGCCTACGGAATCGGGGTCGCCGATCGCTCGACCCTGCTGCGCACCAGCCTGCGGATGCCGCTCGATGCCACAGGACTCGCCAGCGCGCGTGCGCTGCTCGATGAGCTTGGCGAGCAAGCGCGCGCGGCGCTCGCGGCGGGTGCCGAGCCAGAAGCGAAGACCACCCTCACGCGCGTGCTCGAGCTGCGCGCGGGTGACAGCGAAACGGCGCTGAGCGTGCCGGAAGGGCCCCTGAGCGCAGTGGAAGCGGCGTTCGCCTCGGCCCACCGCCAGCGCTTTGGCTTCGCTCCTTCCGGAATCGGGGTGATCATCGAGAGTCTGGCCGTCGAGGCGCGTTACGCTTCGATCGAAGTGGAGCAGCTGCGCATGCCCGACGCGCGCCAAGCCGCGCTGCCGCGCACCGTACGAGTCTGGTTCGGCGGCTGGACCGAGGTGCCTCTGATTGCAAGCCGCGAGCTCACGGCCGAGATCAGCGGCCCGGCCCTGATCGTCGAGCCACACTCGACCCTCGTGCTCGAAGCGGGATGGAAGGCCCGCCGACTGCCCGGTGGTGAGATCCTCGCCGAGGACCTCGCGGCAAGCGACGCCGCGAGCCGCGCGGCCGCGAGCCGGACCGCGGAGTTGAGTCCCGCCCGTATCGAGATATTCAACAACCTGTTCATGCACATCGCCGAGCAGATGGGCGAGGTGCTGCGCCAGACCGCGCAGTCCGTCAACATCAAGGAGCGCCTGGATTACTCCTGCGCGCTCTTTGACGCATCCGGAGGCCTGGTCGCCAATGCTCCGCACATGCCCGTGCACCTGGGCTCGATGGGTGCGAGCGTGCGTGCGGTCATCGCTGCGCACCGTGGGCAAATGCGCACCGGAGATGCGTGGCTGCTCAACAGTCCTTATCACGGCGGCACTCATCTGCCCGACATGACCGTCGTCTCGCCCGTCTCAATCGATGGAGATCCGCAGTCACCCGACTTCTTCGTCGCCTCCCGCGGTCATCACGCGGACATCGGCGGAATCAGCCCGGGCTCGATGCCTTCCGGGAGCGCGCGGATCGAGCAGGAGGGCGTGCTGGTCGAGGATTTCCGCTTGCTCGAGCGTGGCCATCTGCGTGAGCGCGAGCTGCGCGCGTTGCTCGCGTCGGGCCCCTACCCCGCACGCAATCCCGATCAGAACGTGGCGGATCTGCGGGCACAGCTCGCGGCGAATGCACGCGGTGGGAGCGAGCTCGCACGCGCCGTGCAGGTGCATGGTCTGCAGGAAGTGCGCGCTGCCATGCGCGATGTGCAGGCAAACGCAGCCACCAGCGTGCGCAATGCGCTCGAGCGATTGCATGCGGGTGCATTCCGCTACGAGATGGATGGCGGCCAGGTGATCGCCGTGCGCATCGACATCGACCGCGCCACGCGCCGTGCGCGTATCGACTTCGGCGGCACCTCGCGCGCCGGAGCGCACAACTTCAATGCGCCGCGGGCCGTGTGCATCGCTGCAGTGCTGTACGTTTTTCGCACCCTCGTCGAGCGCTCGATACCGCTCAATCAGGGCTGCCTCGAGCCGCTCGACATCGTCATCCCGGCCGGCTCGATGCTCGACCCTGCCGCGCCCGCAGCGGTCGCGGCCGGCAACGTCGAGACATCGCAATGCATCGTCGATACGCTCTATGGCGCGCTCGGCGTGCTGGCGGCCGCGTGCGGCACGATGAACAACCTGACCTTCGGCAATGCGCATCTGCAGTACTACGAGACCATCGCCGGCGGCTCGGGCGCCGGGCCGCACTTCGACGGCTGTGACGCGATACAGACCCACATGACCAACTCGCGGCTCACCGATCCGGAGATTCTCGAGGCAAAGTTCCCGGTGCTCGTACGCGCTTTTCGCATCCGCCGTGGCTCCGGCGGGACCGGCCTGCACCGCGGGGGCGACGGAATCGAGCGACGCTTGCAGTTTCGCGCGCCGGTCTCCGGGGCACTGCTGGGCAACCGGCATCGTGTGGCGCCGTTCGGCCTTGCGGGGGGCTCGTGCGCGCTGCCCGGTGCCGCGCGCGTGCTGCGCCGTTCCGGAGCCGTGGAAGAGCTCGAAGCCACTGCGCGGTTCGTGCTGGACTCGGGAGACGAGCTCGAGATCCTGACTCCAGGAGGCGGTGGCTACGGCGCGCGCGGCGGCTGAATCGTACCCGCCTCAAAACCCCGCGCGATCGATGCCTCGATCTCGCCCTCGACCAGATCCTGCGAGGTAGCCAGCCGATTGACGGCGATACTGCGGGTACTGGCACGGCCCTGTTGGCGGGTGATGAGCCACGCGTGAAAATCGGCGGCCCGCGTCAGCGCAAATCCAAACAGCAGATTGAGCTTGCCCTCGGCGACGGTCTCGCGGCGATTCACGCGCTCATCGCAGATGACGAAGTAGCTGTCCTGCGGGCGGCCGCCGGCGAAGGCGCCTTCCCGATCGAGCTCATCGAGAAAGCGCTCGATCTGGCTCTGCGCCCGGGCCCACGTGTCTGGAACGTTGGGGACGCTCTCGAGCCAGCGCGTGCCGCGCTCGATGCTCGCCAGCACGAACAGCGCGAAGCGCCGCGCGGCGAGGTACTTCCAGTCGGGCGAGCCGGCCGCGCCGCCCGCAAGGGTGCACGCCGGCGGGCGCAGGCGGCTGCTCGAGCGCACCGCCTGCAGGGTGTTGATTCCGGCGTGCGCGAGCCTGCTGCGCTCGGCCTCGGACACCGCGATTGCAGGGCGCAGGCCGGGCCGCAGTATCGTCTCCTCCGCTTCGGCCGGCGCCCACACCGGACACGACTCATCGCCGCGAGCGATCATCCCCGCCGCCGCCGCATTCGAGCCGAAGGTCTCGGGTCGGCTGCGCAGCCGATCGAAGCCGATGACGCGTGGGAAGAACATTGCCGCATTCTCACTGCGAAACGGCCAGCTGCGCAGTCCTGCGAGGGCCGACTCCGGCGTGGTCCACTCTCCCGGCGGATCGACGATCAGCAGCGCCTGACGCTCGCGACAGAGTCGTGCCGCGACGAGCAGCGTGGAGAGTCCCAGATCGCTCTCGCGAGTGAGGGGCGGAATGCACATGAGATCGAAGGCTGCGGCGGATCTCAGCGCATTGAGGCCGGTGCCCTCTGCGCTCGAGCCGATGACATCGTAGTCACTCAGGGGCGCGCCATCGTCGCCGTCGTGGTTGGAGCTGACGTAACCGACTGCTGCGCCGCCCGGGCCACTCGCCGTGCGCTCCGGCCGGGCGGCAGGCAGGCGACCGAGGACGCGTACCAGCCGTGACTGCAGCAGCACATCGCTAACGCAGCGTGCAGAGCCCTCGTCGATGCAGACGCGGCGAAAGATTTCCTGGTCCTCTATGAGCTCCGAGCCGGGCATGCGCACCCGCTGCACGACCAGGTTGAAGCGATCCGCCTCGGCGTCCTCGATGCCGTCGTAATCGACCGAAGCGCGCAGATATTCACGCGAGCCTGGGTTCACGCCGCTCAGCACGAGCGCGGCGGCGCCCGCAGGCAGCGCCAAGGTGGGTGGCCGAGCCCCGTTGGCGACGCGCACGACGAGCGCGCGACGCCCACCGCTCTCGAAGTACTGCTCGAGGGCGTAGGAGAGCGTGGATGGCTGCCAGAGCCCGCCGAAGCATTGCTGGAACTCGGCGAACGCGGAGATCTGCACCGGGGTGTTGATGGGGCCCTTGAGAGTGCGGCCCACGAAAGCCGTGACCCCGGTGGGACAGCGTTTGATCGCTTGGGATGCGCTCTGCTCGGGCGCGGCCGCGGGGGGGAGGACAAACGCGCCGCCCTCGATCACGTCAGCTCGGTGCGGGCCGATGCCGCGTCTCGAGCCGCAGCCGCCTCGTGCTCGCGCGTGCGCTGTTCCGCGCGGGCGCGCTCCAGTTCCTCACGCTTGCGAGCGACCTCGGCGAGCATGAGCTCGAGCCATTCCGAGAGCGGCGCGCCCTGCGTCACGTACCCGACTTGCGGGTGCTCGTCGCTTCGTGCGAGGAGGGCTCGCTCTCCGAGAGCATCTGCTGGAAGGTCTTGTCGTCCATGGGGAGATCGGTCTTGCCGTCCCAGGTCGCCCCGTCAGGCACCCGATTCTCGACCACCAGGGCGCTCGCGAGCGCCTGCTCGACGCTCCCATCCGCAGCGGTCACGGACACGGGGATGCCGCGGGGATCGTGCGCCAGTGACAGCGCGAGTTCCCAGTTCACCTGCTCGTCAAGTTGCTTGAGCTCTTTGCGATCGTGTGTGCTCAGCGACTTGGAGAGCAGCTTCTGACGCGCCTTGTCCCAGTCGCGCCGATCGTCCTCCAGCGAGCCGAAGGCCTGCATGTAGAGCTGACCCTCATGCCAGCCGAACACGAAAGGCTGGTTGACCACGCGCACGGGGGTACCAAGCGGAACGGTATCGAAGAGGAATGCTATATCCTCGGGATACAGCCGGATGCAGCCGTGGCTCGAGCGCAGCCCGACACCGGCGGGCTTGTTGGTGCCGTGGATCAGGTAGCCGGGCCAGGCGAGATAGAACGCGTGCCTTCCGAGCGGATTGTCCGGTCCCGGACCGATCAACGTGGCCAGCTCGTCACCGTTCTCGTGGTGCTCCTTGATCACTGATACCGGCGGCCGCCAGGTGGGGTCCTTCTGCCGCCGCACGATCTTGGTCACGCCCTCGGGGGTCTTCCAGCCCACCTTGCCGATGCCGATCGGGAAGGTGTAGACGAGCTGCTGCTCCTCGCGCTCGCGCGGCGGAAAGTAATACAGCCGCATGGCTGCGATGTTGATCACGACCCCCTCGTGGGGGGCGTCCGGTAGCACGAACTGCGTCGGCAGGACGATCTGCCGCCCGGCACCGGGCAGCCAGACATCGATGCCTGGATTGGCACGCACGATCTCTTCGTACCCGACGTTGAAGCGTCGGGCGATGTCCGTCAGCGTGTCCTCCTTGGTCGCCGTGGTCATCTGCACCACACCTACGACATCGTCGTGATCCTCATCGATCTCGAACTTGTAGGTTGCAACCGGAGCCGCAAGCGCCGGAGCCGGCGGCGCCGGGGCCGCCGGCGGGGGTGGCTTCGTGTGCGACGACCACATCGGGCCGAAGAGCGAGCACGCCGCGAGTGATGCGGCGACCGATGCCGCAAGCGCGGCACGAGCAATTGAGCGGAACCTCATCGCTGCAATTATGACATCGTGCATTATCAAAGTGTTACCGTCGCACGCCGACTACATAAGCACGGGCCGGTCCGGAAGCGCGTCCGGCCCGGCGGCTGCGCCGGGAAAGTGCCGCGCGAGCAGCCCGCCGATGCGGCGGATTCCAGCGAGCGAGCCTTCGCGAAATCGTGCGGCGGCATAGTGCTGCTCCATCTCGCGGCAGATACGGTCCCATTCATCCTGCGCGACGCGCGCGGCAATGCCCCGGTCGGCAACGATCTCGACGACCTTGTCAGCGAGCAGCACGTACACCAGCACGCCGTTGTTGGCGGCCGTGTCCCACACGCCGAGCTGGGAGAACACCTGCAGGGCGCGCGCGCGCGGCGTGGTGCCGCGCCAGAGGTGCGGCAGGTCGAGCGCCGACTCCACCGCAAAACGAATCTCGCCTGCATGTTGTGCCTCGGCTTCACGGGTCGTGCTCTCAATGTCGTTGAGCAGCGCGGGCGGAAACCGCCGCCGCGCCGCGAAGCGCGTGGCGAGCAGGTGCCGAAGCGTGCGCGGCAGTCTCACGGTGCTACCAGCGCCCCGAGGCGCCGCCACCACCGAAACCGCCGCCACCGCCACTGAACCCACCTCCGCCGAAGCCGCCGCCAAAACCGCCGCCGAAGCCTCCACCGCCAAGGCCGCCCCACCCGCCCATGCCCCCGGCGCGCGGGCCGTTCGACCAGCGAGAGCCTCCGGATAGATGACTGAACAGAGCGAACATGAACGCCAGACCGCCGGCGAGCACGGACGCGGCGACCAGCCCGCTCAGCAGCCACACGAGTACCCCGACGCCCCCGCCGGTGAGCACCGAGCCGAGCGCGCGCCCGAAGAGTCCACAGAGCACCATCGAGCCGATGAAGGCGGCGCCGAAGAGCAGCGGCAAGGAAGGCATGACGCGGCCCGCGTCGCGTGCCGCGCTGGGCGCCGGCGGCAGGGATTCCCCCTCGATCACCGCCATCATCCGGTCGAGCCCAGCGTCGATGCCGCCGTAGAAATCCCCCTTGCGAAAGTGCGGCACGATGATCTCGTCGATGATGCGATTCGAGGTGGCATCCGTGAGCACCCCCTCGAGGCCGTATCCCACCTCGATGCGCAGTTGCCGGTCGGCCTTGGCGATGATGAGCAGCGCGCCGTCATCGACTTTGCGCCGACCGAGCTTCCAGCGCTCGACCACACGGATGGAATATTGCTCGATCGCCTCCGGCTGCGTCGTCGGGACGATCAGCACTGCGAGCTGCGCTCCTTTGTGCGCTTCGAACGCTGCGAGCTTCGCCTCGAGACTCTGCCGCTGCGCAGGACTCAGCGAACCGGTGAGATCCGTGACGCGTGCCGTGAGCGGCGGAATGGCTTGCAGAGCCTGGGCGGACGCGACGCCGGCCGCGCCGAGGAGCAGCGCCGCAGCGAGCCACGCGTGGAAGTGCAAACGCACCGCGGCGTTCAGCTCACTTGCTGAAATCGACAGTTGGGGCCGTGGAGATCTGCGCCTCGTTGGCGACCGTGAAATTCGGCTTGGGCGCGAAATCGAACCACTTCGCCGTGAGATTCGTGGGGAAGGAGCGCACGGTGACGTTGTACTCGCGCACCGCGTCGATGTAGCGGTTGCGCGCGACCGCAATGCGATTCTCCGTCCCCTCGAGCTGCGCCTGCAGGTCGCGGAAGTTCTGGTCGGACTTCAAGTCCGGATAGCGCTCCGAGACGACCAGCAGGCTCTTCAGTGCCTGGGTGAGCTCGCCCTGGGCCGCCTGGAAGCGTGCAAAGGCTTGGGGGTCGTTGATGAGCTGCGGCGTCAGCTGGATGGAGCCCACCTTGGCGCGCGCCTCGGTCACACCGATCAGGACCTTCTGCTCCTGAGCCGCAAAGCCCTTCACCGTGTTGACCAGATTTGGCACCAGGTCGGCGCGGCGCTGATACTGGTTGACGACCTCGGACCAGGCGGCCTTGACCTGCTCGTCCTGCTGGTTGAGCCGGTTATAGCCGCATCCCGTGAGCACAAGCGCCGCAGCCACCGCCAGGGGAAACGCCCTCGTACGCATTGGATATTCTCCGGTTGGGGCGTACGTTTATAGCGGCTGAGCTCACGGGAGTTCAAGCGGAGGGCAAAAAAAAACCCCAGGCGATAGGCCTGGGGCAAGAATGCGGACTTTCGATGAAGGGAAGGAAGTCCGCTAGGGGATGGGGTGCGCGAGGCGTGCGTTGCTCAGTGCAGCCGGGCCCAGTGCAGAATGCGAATGTCCTCGCTCGCGATGTCGAAACTCTGTGCGAGCAGCGAGCGCAGCTCGCGCGCGCCGCCAGTCTGCTCGAGCGGCCTGCGCAGCTCCACCACGCCGCTCCACTCGCTGTCGCCGCCGAGCGCGCGCTGCGTCGGTACACTTGCAGTGACGAAGTGCGTGTAGTACTTGGCGGCCATGATCCGAAGGGTAGTGGGCTCGGGTCGCGATGGCCGTGAAACGCTCCACAGATCATCCCGCTTTTGTTAACGCGTCTTCGACATAACGTCGTTTGGTATGGGACGTTTTCGCCAGCCGGCGCAGCCCGGCTCCAAATACATCACACCCGAGGGGGCGCGCCGCTTGCGCGGCGAGCTCGAGCAGCTCTGGCGCATCGAGCGTCCGCAGGTGACCAGTGCGGTGGCCGCGGCCGCGGCGCAGGGCGATCGCTCGGAGAACGCCGAGTACACCTACGGCAAGCGCCGCCTGCGGGAGATCGACCGCCGCGTGCGCTTCTTACGCAAGCGGCTCGAGGGAATGGTGATCGTCGAGCAGCCGCCGCGTGACGCGCGGCGCGTCTACTTCGGCGCCTGGGTAGCCCTCGAGCGCGACGACGGCGTCACGGTGCGCTATCGCATCGTCGGGCCCGACGAGATCGACACGGCGCGCGGTTATATCAGCATGGACTCACCGCTCGGGCGCGCGCTGCTGCGACGGGGCCTCGACGATGAGGTGACGGTCGAGCTCCCCGGCGGCGCACGCATCTACACCATCATCGAGATCGGCTACGAGTCGCAGCAGAGCGAGCGGTGAGCAGCTGCGTGCGCGCCGCTACCAGATCACACGCACGTTCTTGAACTGCCAGGGATCGCTCTTGTCGATGTCTTCGGCGAACAGCAGCTCGCGCTCGTGCAGCGGAGTCCAGTCCGTGTACTGGCCCACGACCGGGCCAAGATAGGGCATGCAGATCTCGAGGCAGCGCCGGAAGTCCATCTCGTCGGGCTCGACGATGCCGCAGTTCGGATTCTCCATGGCCCATATCATGCCGGCCAGACACGCCGCCGTGACCTGCAGGCTGGTGGCATTGTTGAAAG
This sequence comes from Steroidobacteraceae bacterium, assembly GCA_035501955.1. Classification (GTDB taxonomy): domain Bacteria; phylum Pseudomonadota; class Gammaproteobacteria; order Steroidobacterales; family Steroidobacteraceae; genus JASHUC01. The sequence goes on along the minus strand of DATJVD010000019.1, from coordinate 134,040 downwards.
GCACCAGCTGGCGTGACTGCTCGATCGAGAGCTGCGAGCCGTACCAGTACGCATTGCGCTTGTGACCGGCGAGCAGCACACCGAGCTCGTCGATCCCCTTGACGATGTCATCCATGATGATGCGCTTCTCGTCCTGCAGGATGAAATTGCGGCCGGCGAGCTCGTGCACTGACAGCACCGCGGCATCGCAGGGGTGATAGGCGTAGTGGACGGTGGGCCGATACACCACCTGGGCACCGTCGCGCACGGTCAGATAGTCGGAGATGGAGATCGACTCACCGTGGGTGATGCAGTAACCGTGAAAGTTGCCCGCAAGCGGCGTCCAGGTCCGCACACGCGTGGCCGCGCCGGGTTGCGTGATGTAGATGGCACACAGGCAGCCGAAATCGTGCCGCTTGCCGTCGCGCGGAAAGTTGCGCTCGTGGCTGCCCCAGCCGAGCTCGCAGGGCTGTGACCCCTCGCTCACGAAGCCATCGACGGACCAGGTGTTGACGAACTCATCACGCTCTTTCGCAACGCTCGACACCTGGGTGTCCCGCTCGGCGATGTGGATGGTCTTCACACCGAGCCGCTGCGCGAGCCTGCCCCATTCGGCGCGCGAGCCGGGAATGCCCGCCTCGACGCCCGTGTCGGCGGCGATGTTGAGCAGCGCCTGCTTGACGAAATGCGAGACCAGGCCCGGATTCGCGCCGTGCGTCAGCACCGCGGTGGGCGCGCGTGCGTTGCCGGGACGCAGCGCAAGGGCCTCCTCGCGCAGTGCGTAGTTGGTGCGCCGGCCCGCCGGCACCGTCGGATCGGTATAGCCGCCCGGCCAGGGCTCGATGCAGGTGTCCAGGTACATCGCGCCCTTCTCCCAGCAGAACTTGATGAGCGCGATACTGGAGACTTCCACCGACACGTTGAGCACGAAGTCACCGCGGCCGAGGAGCGGAGTGAGCACACGGCGGAAGTTCTCGCGCGTGAGCGGCTCCTTGACGAACTTGATGCCGTATTTCTCCGCCTCCTGCCGTCCCGCATCGTCCGCGGTGACGATCGTAATCCGGTCCGGCGTGATGCCGATGTGGCGCAGGATCAGCGGCAGGACTCCCTGGCCAATGCTGCCGCAGCCGATGAGGAGCATGCGGCCAGGGAAATCAATGTAGACCTTGTCGTTTGGCATGATGCGAATGTCAGCGCCAATGAGGGGGGTAGGTGCGATCGTAGCCCGGCAGTGCCTCGACGCGCGCGATCCAGCGTTCGAGCGCCGGATAGTTGACCGCCAGCGGCAGGAAGCGTGCCGAGAGCTCCCGCGCCTGAGGCTTGCCGAGCGCGCGCAGCAGCAGCTGCAGGCCGGGGAAGATCACGATGTCTGCAGCCGAGAAGCTCTCCCCGACCACCCAGTCCGACTTCGCCAGCCGCGCCTCGATCGAGCGCGCCTCGCTCGCGACGACATGCATGGCGCCGGCGAGCTCGTCGGCGCGGTGCTGCGCCTCCGGCTGCGGCACGAAAAACGCGCGCACGAGCTTCATGAGATGCTCTTCCGCGTAAGACTGGTACTCGCAGATGACCCTCATGATCACGCCCGCCTCCTCCGGCGTGCGGCCGAAGATCGGCGGATCCGGGTACTTGAGATCGAGGTAGTAGAGCACGGCAAGCGACTCGAACACGACGTACGAGCCGTCCTTGAGGATTGGCACGCGACCGCGGAAGTTGAGCGCGAGAATCTGCGGTGACTTGTGCTCCTGCTTGGAGAACTGCAGCAGGTGGCTCACGTAGGCCAGCCGTTTGTACTCGAGCGCGAGGAGCACGCGCCAGGAGTAGGGGCTGCCGCTGCCCCAGTAGAGGTCGATCGCCATATACTTCGTCACTGTGTGCCGCTCAGACGATTGTAGCGGTATCGCCTCACGAAGAGGACCTCGCCCAGCCCGCCTCGCGCCATGAGCACTGCTCGCTACACGACCCTCATCGAGCCCGCGGAGCTCGCACAGCTCATTGGCGCCGCCGATGCGGCGGTCATCGATTGTCGCCACGAGCTTGCGCGCCCGGATCAGGGCGCGCTGTGGTACGCCGCAAGTCATGTCCCGGGAGCGCTGTTCGCGCACCTCGACCGTGAGCTCTCGGGTCCGGTGACAGCTGCGAGCGGCAGACATCCACTGCCCGATCCGGAGCGGTTCGCTGGCACGCTGAGTCGCTGGGGCGTGGACCGCACTGTCCAGGTCATCGCCTACGACCAGGGCAATGGCGCTGTTGCATCGCGGCTGTGGTGGATGCTGCGCTGGATGGGCCATCCGGGGGTCGCGGTGCTGAACGGAGGATTTGCAGCGTGGCTGGAAGCCGATCTCCCGCTGTCGTCGGCCACCCAGGAGCGTCAGCCTCGGCATTTCAGCTCGCGCCCGAGCGGCGGCGGGGCCCCGGTCGCCACTGACGAGCTGCAACGGCACCTCGCGCAGGCCGACATCACGCTCGTGGATGCACGCGCGGCCGATCGCTTCGCGGGCCGCAACGAGACGCTCGACCCGGTTGCGGGTCACATACCGGGCGCACGCAATCATCCCTTCACGCTCAACCTGGATGCACAGGGTCGCTTCCTCAGCGCCGCTGAGCTCGCCCGACGCTGGCGTGCCACGCTCGCGAACGCGCCCGCCGCCTCGGTCGTCTCAATGTGCGGCTCGGGAGTGACGGCATGCCACAACCTCCTCGCCCTGGAGCTGGCCGGCATGCCGGGGGCGCGACTGTACGCGGGCTCGTGGAGCGAATGGATACGCGATCCTGCGCGCCCGGTAGCGCGAGCGTGACACGCGGCACCGCTCGCCTCCGCGCGCAAGCGGGTCGCCGCACGCGCCTGCGGGGCGAGCGTGACGGCGCGCTCACACGAGTGCTTTCTTTTTTTGATATCTTCCGCGCGATGCCCAGTGTGGAGCTCAACGAGCCGTGGCCGCAGATCCAAAGAGCGCAGTAAACGGCGCCAATCGCAAGCTCAACGCTGCACAGCCCTGGGGCATCGATGACTCGAGCGAGCTCTATCAGGTCAATGCCTGGGGCAAGGGCTACTTTTCCGTGAGCGCGTCCGGTCACGTGGTCGTGCGCCCCGACACTCAGCCGGGCAAGGAGATCGATCTCTTCGAGGTGGTCGAGGGTTTGAAAGCCCGTGATCTGACGACACCGGTGGTGGTGCGCTTCTCGGACATCCTCGCCCACCGGCTGAGTCATCTGCACGCGGCGTTCGCCCAGGCCATCGCGGAAAACGATTATCACAATCGCTACGCCGCGGTGTTCCCGATCAAGGTCAACCAGCAGCGTCTCGTGGTCGAGGAGGTCTACCGCTACGGCAAGGAGTTCGGCTTCGGCCTCGAAGTGGGCTCCAAGCCGGAGCTGCTCGCCGTCATGGCGATGACGGAGAATGCTCCCGAGCGGCTCATCGTCTGCAACGGCTTCAAGGACGACAGCTACATCGAGGCAGTGACGCTTGCGACGAAGCTGGGCCGCACCATCGTGCCGGTCGTCGAGAACTACGAGGAGCTCGATCTCATCCTCAAGCACGCCGCGGCCTACCAGGTGCGCCCGCGCATGGGGGTGCGGGTCAAGCTCTCGAGTGAGGGCTCCGGGCGCTGGCGGGAGTCGGCGGGCGAGAAATCCAAGTTCGGCTTGTTCATCACCGAGATCCTCGAGCTCTTCAACGTTCTCAAATCCCGCGACATGCTCGACTGCCTGCAGCTCGTGCACTGCCATCCGGGCAGCCAGCTGCAGGACATCCGCCGCGTGAAGGACGCCATCAACGAGCTCGCGCACGTGTATGCGGAGCTGAAGCTCATGGGCGCGGGACTGCAGTACATCGACGTGGGCGGCGGCCTCGGAGTCGACTACGACGGCAGCGGCACCAACTTCTCCTCGTCGATGAACTACACGCTCAACGAGTACGCGAGCGATGTCGTGTACCGCGTCGCGAGCGTGTGTAACGCGCGCGACATTCCGCACCCGATGATCGTGAGCGAGTCAGGACGGGCGATCGCCGCCTATCACAGCGTGCTCATCTTCAATGCTCTCGGATACTCGGCGCTGGACAAGTTCCGCGTGACTGGGCGGGCAGCGGAGGATTACGACGGAGAGGACGAGGTGCCGCAGCCCGTGGAGGATCTGTTCGAGGCCTACCGCTCGGTCAGCGAGCGACGGCTGGTCGAGTGCTATCACGATGCGCTCACGGCGCGCGAGCAAGCGCTGCAGATGTTCAACCTAGGGCTGCTGTCGCTGGAATTTCGCGGCCTTGCCGAGCGGCTCTACTGGGCGACGTGCGCGAAGATCCGCGATGCCTGCCGTAGGCTGCCGCGCGTGCCCGAGGAGCTCGAGGATCTCGAGGCGATACTCTCCGACACCTATTTCTGCAATTTCTCCGTGTTCCAGTCGCTGCCCGACAGCTGGGCCATCGAGCAGCTCTTTCCGATCATGCCGATCCATCGCCTCCAGGAGCGCCCCACGCGCACGGGCGTGCTCGCCGATATCACCTGCGACTCCGACGGCCGCATCGACCGCTTCGTCAGTCAGCGCGACGTGAAGCGCGCGCTCGAGCTGCACGAACTCAAGGCAGGCGAGGAGTACTATCTCGCCGCGTTCCTGGTCGGCGCCTATCAGGAGACGCTCGGCGACCTGCACAACCTGTTCGGCGACACTCACGTCGTGCACATCCGTTTGCTCGAGGAAGGCGGGTGGTGGATCGAGGAGATCGTGAAAGGCGACACCGCCAACCGCGTGCTCGAGTACATGGAGTACGACGTCGCCGAGCTCTACCCTGCCCTCGCGCGCGACTGCGAGCGCGCCATTCGTGACGGTCGCATGACAGTCGCCGAGAGCCAGGCTCTCAAACGCTTCTACGAGGGCGAGCTCAACGGCTACGCCTACCTCGAGCCGCCGGGCGCGTAGCCCACGCCGACCAGCACCAGCACCCCGAGCACCAGGAAGATCGCCGCGGCTCCGGTGCGCAACAGGCGCAGCGGCAGTCTCCGCGCAGCCACCTCACCGAGCAGTACCGCTGGCACGTCCGCGGCCAGCAGTCCCACGGTCGTACCCGCGACGACCGTCCCCAGCGCGCCAAATTTGGCGGCCAGTGCGACCGTGGCGATCTGCGTCTTGTCGCCCATCTCCACAAGGAAGAAGGCGATGAGGCTGGTACCGAACACACCCAAGCCGCCGCGCTCGGCGCGCTGCTCGAGGGGCTTGTCCGGCCAGAGTGTCCAGATCGCCATGGCTACGAACGCGACCCCAAGAATCAATCGCAGGCGATGGGGCCCTAGCGCAGCGGCTATCCATGCGCCCAGACCGGCCGCCAGGGTATGGTTGGCAAGTGTTGCGACCGCGATGCCGAGCAGGATAGGTACGGGCCTGCGGAAGCGCGCGGCGAGGGCCAGCGCCAGAAATTGCGTCTTGTCGCCAAACTCTGCGAGCGCAACGACGGCGGCCGAGACCCAGAACGCTTCCATTAAACTTATTCCAAACAGATTCGCGGCGCGTTGGCAAGGTCGGCCGCGGGGTCGGGCCAGCGCCACGCACGGGACCAGAGCGCGATGGCGGCGTTGGGGCCCCTCAATCGCGCCGCCTGCACCCGCCTGTTTGCTTCCCTCAGAGGCCGGGAGTAGCATCCCTGCGGCGTCTGTAGCTGCGCCGTCCAATGGGCTTTGTGAGTGTGTTGAGGTCTCACCCTTCCTGTTGCGCCCCTATTCCCCGGGGTTCACGAAGCCATTCGCCGGTGCACGGACGCGGGTGCAGGCCGCCGGCCCCAAGCACTGCGCATTGACTGAAAAACTGCCGATCGTGTGCCTTGAAGCCCTGACCTGTTTGAGTCTCGTTCACGCGGTACATGCGACCGACTCGTGCGGCTCGCCGCTGTCCGCATTTTTAGTGAGATGATTGGATGACGACGATCTATGTGGGCAATCTGCCCTTCAATGCCACCGAGCAGGATGTGCGCGCTCTTTTCGAGCGCCACGGCAAGGTGGAGTCGGTCAAATTAATCAATGACAGAGAGACCGGCAAGCCGCGCGGCTTCGGTTTCGTCGATATGTCGCAAAATGAAGCCCAAAGCGCAATTCAGGCGTTGAACGGCCATCAATTGAACGGCCGCCCCCTGCGCGTCAACGAAGCGCAGGAGCGTCCACAGCGCCCGCGTCAGGGGAGTGGGCCGTACCGCCGCTGAAGGCTCGTCGCTCGAATCTCAGGCCGACGGACGGGTTGCCGCGGCCGCGCCCCACCTGGCATCCGCAGCGATCCGCTGCGATCCGTGATGGGCGCGTGTCGGCAGGCACGTGGCTGCCCGCAGCATTGTGCAGCGCGATGCTGCTGCTCGCCGCGGGCTGCACACCGAGCCCCGGCACCCGCCAGACCGCGCCGCAGGACTCCCATGCTCAGCAGTCCGTCGCACTACGCGTCGATCCTGCCGAGCAGGCGACCGCCGCGGAGCTCGAGCGCATTCTGGCCGGTACACAGCGTTCGGACGCCAATCGCGCGCGCGATGTCTACCGCCATCCGCAGCAGACCTTGCTGTTCTTCGGCATCCGTCCGGAGATGCGCGTCGCCGAGATCTGGCCCGAGGGGGGCTGGTACACGGAAGTCATCGCACCGCTCGTCAATGCGCATGGCAAGTATTACGCGGTGATGATTGCCCCGGACCCGCGCAGCACGTTCCTCGCCAAGCAGCTCCAGGAATTTCGCGACAAGCTCACAGCACGCCCCGATCTCTACAGCGGCGCAGAGATCACGACCCTAGGCAAGGAGGTCAGCACCATTGCGCCTGCCGGAACGCTGGACATGGTCGTCACGTTCCGCAACCTGCACAACTGGATGGCCGGGGATTGGGCCCCGCAGGCGCTCGCCGCGTTCTACGCCGCGCTGCGGCCGGGCGGCGTGCTCGGCATCGTCGACCATCGCGGCAACCCGAGCACTGCGCAGGACCCGCGCGCGAGGAGCGGCTACGTCAATGAGGACTACGCCATCAGCATTATCGAGGCGGCGGGCTTCAAGCTGGCGGCGAAGTCCGAGATCAACGCGAATCCGAAGGACACGAAGGACTACGAGCAGGGCGTCTGGACGCTGCCGCCGACGTTCAGGCTCGGCGCCAAGGATCGCGACAAGTACCTTGCCATCGGCGAGAGCGATCGCTTTACCTTGAAGTTCGTGAAGCAGTGAGAGTTATGAGTTATGAGTTATGAGTTTTGAGTTATGAGTTTTGAGTTCGCTCCTAACTCACAACTCCTAACTCACAACTCATGACTCACAACTCACAACTCACAACTTCCCTCACCACATCTCTTTGAGCCGGGCGCCGACATCGACGCTCGACTCGGTCGCATCCTGCAATGTGGCCTCGCCGAGGCGCGCGCCGCGCTGCCGCGATTCATCGAAGGTCTTGAGCATCTTTTCGGTGAAGAAGCGGCTGCGGCCGCCGTACACATGCGCGTCGGACTGACGCGACTGGCTCGTCAGATGAAACTTCAAAGGTGCGATCAGCAGCAGATCGTTCTGCGCGCGCGTCATCGCCACGTACAGCAGGCGCCGCTCCTCCTCGATGAGCTCGGGCTTGCCGGCCGCGAACTCCGACGGAAAGCTGCCGTCGACGACATTGAGGAGGTAGACCGTGTCCCACTCCATACCCTTGGCCGAATGGATCGTCGAGAGCACGAGGTAATCCTCGTCGAGGACGGGTCGGCCCGCCAGGTCCCCAGTGGCCTCGGGCGGATCGAGGGTGAGTTCGGTGAGGAAGCGCTCACGCGAGGCGTACTGCCCGGAGAGCACGTCGAGTTGATCGAGATCCCCGACGCGCGTGTGGAAGTGCTCGTAGATGCGCTCCAGATGCGGGCGATACCACTCGCGTACCAGATGCACCTGACCCGGCCATTGGCGCTCGCGCTCGGTGAGGGCGAGCATGAGCTCGGTGAGCCTGCGCCAGTCGACGGCGCTCGCTTGCGGCGGCGTATGGCTCTTCAGTGCCTCGAATGAATGCTGCTGCGCGACGAGATGGTCGATCGCCTTGCGGGCGTTGACCGGGCCCATGCCCGGCAGCAGCTGCAGGGTGCGAAACGCGGCAGGGGTGTTGCGCGGATTGTCGGCCCAGCGCAGCACACCGAGCAGATCCTTCACGTGCGAGGCCTCGAGGAACTTGAGCCCACCGTACTTCACGAAGGGAATCTTGTGGCGCGCGAGCTCCACTTCGAGTACGTCGCTATGGCTGCTGCTGCGAAACAGCACCGCCTGGCGCTTGAGCTGCACGTTCGCCTCGCGCCGCTTGAGCGTCTCGGAGCAGATGAGCTCGGCCTGCGCCTGCAGATCATCGACGGTGACGAGGCGCGGGCGTGGACCGGCGCCGCGTGAGGAAAGCAGGTGCTTGCGATGCGCCTTGGGCGCATCAGCCATGAGCGCGTTCGCCGAGTCGAGCACCGGCTGCGTCGAGCGATAGTTCTGCGCCAGCGCCACGATCTCGGCACGCGGCTTGAAGCGATCGGGGAAGCCGAGAATGTTCTCCACCGCCGCCGCGCGAAAGGAGTAGATGGCCTGCGCATCGTCGCCGACGACCGTGAGACCCGAGCCGTCGGGCTTCAAGGCATGCAGGATCTCCGCCTGCAGGCGGTTGGTGTCCTGGTACTCATCCACGAGCACGTGATCGAAATGCTCGCCGACGTGCTGCGCGAGCTTCGCCTCGCTCATCATCGCGTGCCAATAGAGCAGCAGATCGTCGTAGTCCAGAATGCTGCACCGCTGCTTGCGCTCGACATAGGCGCGGTACAACCGCGTGAGATCGGCTTCCCACTGCGCGCACCACGGATACTGCCGCTCTAATGTCTCCTTGAGCGGACTCTGGGTATTGACACGATAGGAATAGATCGCGAGGCAGGTATCCTTGCGCGGAAAGCGCGTCTCCTTCGAGGCAAGTCCGAGCTCCTGGCGTACCGTATCCATGAGATCGGCCGCGTCGCTGCGGTCCATGACGCTGAACTGCTGATCGAGGCGCAGATGGCGCGCGTAATGGCGCAGCAGCCGATTCGCTATCGAGTGAAACGTTCCCGCCCACGCGAGCCGCTGCGAGAGCGATTGACTCAGGCCCCCGAGCGTCTCGTTGAGTGCGCTCTTGACGATCTCCCGCGCACGGCGCCGCATCTCCATGGCGGCGCGCCGTGTGAAGGTCAAGAGCAGAATGCGTCCGGGATCCACGCCGTGCAGCGCGAGATGCGCAACACGGTGGGCGAGCGTGTCCGTTTTGCCCGTTCCCGCACCGGCGATGATCAGCAACGGGCCGGACGTCCAGCCCTTCTCCGCCATGGCCTCCCCGTAGGTGACGGCCTTGCGCTGAGCGGGATTGAGCCTCTCGAGATGTGACGCAGTCGACATGCGCACGAACTATACGAGCTGAGCACAATCGGCGGCTATCGATTCTGTTCACACCGCGCCGGCTGCAGTATCGACGGGAGCACACTTGCTCGGCTCGAAGGGCGGCCGCCCGCAAGGTGGCCGCCTTGACGCGCTCAGCGCAGCGACCACCACCGCTCGAGCACCGCGACAAGCCGCTGCGTCTCCTGCGCCGTATCGCCCGCGTGGATGAAACGCTCGCCCGGCAGAGCCACGAATTCGGACTGCGGCACCGCTGCACCGAGCCCGTCAGCATCACGATGCCCTCGATGGCGCGTCTCGTCATGAGCGCGCAGCGCGAGGCGCTGGCGGCGCACGGACTCCTCCAGGGTGCACAGCACCTGCGCGCAGCGTGCGGCCGCGCCCGCCGGGGGTGCCGCCGCCAAAGCACCCAGCGCGAGAGCATGCTCGGTGGGGCGAAAGTTACCTTCGAGGAGCACGCTGCAGCCCGCGCGCAGCTGCTCGCGCGCGAGCGCGAACAGCACGGCGAAGCTCGCATCACTCAGTCTGCGGGCAGTTGCCGCATCGCTCGCGCCGAGCACATCGAGCAGCGGCTCCTTCACGGTGTCCTTGGCAATGAGCGGCACGGCGAAGCGCTGCGCAAGCAAGCGGGCGAGCGTGGTCTTACCGGTGGCTGGAAGTCCCGTGACGAGCAGCAGGCGTACGACGCTCATGAGGCGAGTTTAGGCCGGTTGCTGTGCAAAGCGCTGCGGGACATTTACGCTGTCGTGCATGAGCGCAAGCAGCAGACTCATGTTTCAGGGCCGGGTGATCCACGTGACCTTGGACGAAGTGCGCCTGCCGAATGGCGCGCTCGTCGAACTGGAGGTCGTCCATCATCCGGGGGGTGCGGCGGTCGTGGCGCTCGACGGCGAGGACAGGGTGTGCCTGCTGCATCAATACCGCTATGTGGCGGATGGCTGGCTCTGGGAGCTGCCCGCGGGCAAGCTCGAGCCGCACGAGCCGCCACTTGCAACCGCGCAGCGCGAGCTCGCGGAGGAAGCGGGCATCGAGGCACGCAGCTGGACGAGCCTCGGCACGTGCCTCAGCTCGCCCGGCGTCTTCGGCGAGGTGCTGCATTTGTTTGTCGCTCGCGACTTAATCCCGGCGCAAGCGCGGCCGGAGACGAGCGAAGTATTTGCGGTACACTGGGTGCGTCTCGGTAAGGCGTGCGAGCGTGCGCTGGATGGAGAGATCCGCGACGCGAAGACCGCCATCGGACTGCTGCGCGCAGCGCATCTGCTCGGCAAGAGCTGAGTCTGTGAAGCGCGTCGCGGAAGCGAACCGTGACGCGGCGCGCAGCCATTGCGGCGCGCTGCCGGTACTTTCAGCATGCCGGATGGGGCCGGTGCGGATACGACTTATTTCAATGCAGGACCGTAAAGGAAAGCCCGTTGACAGGGCCGACCCGCACGATTCGTCTGCGGAGGCCGAGCGGCGCCGTGTCGGTAAAGTCGTGCGCGACGACCGTGGCAACGCCACCGTCGAGTGGGTGCGTGCGCCCGACGATCACGAGCGGCCGACGCTGAGCGTCGAGGAAAGCGATCCCGCCAAGAAGCCCGAAGGCGGCTACAACCCCTACGAGCGCATACCCAAGGTGCCGCGTGATCCGCTTTACCATGGCAAACCCGAGCAGCGCGCCGGGAAACGTGATCTGCGCCGGCTCTCGGAGTGGATCAAACAGATGCGCGACCTGGAGCAGCGCAAGCGCCGCAGCGATGAGGATTGAGGCGGCGCCCGCCTCAGTCGTTGCGCTCGATGTGCGCGCGCTTGCGCGCGTCGGTCAGGCGATAAAAGCGCCGCAGCTCCGCCATCACCAGCTGCTCGATGTCCATGCGTCGCGTGCGCAGCGCGCGCTCGATGCGCCCGCAGAACTTCTGCGCGTAGAGGCTGGCGCGCCGATAGATCTCTTCGCGGCCCTGCGCGAGCGTCGGCTCGATGCGCGTCCTCTCGAACAGCAACCGTAGCAGCTCGGCCGGAAAGCGCTCCGGGAACTGCTGCCTGAGCACCCAGTAGCTGGCGATGTACTTGTCGATCTCGGCTTGCAGCTCGAGCTCGAGCAAGGATACCGATTTGTCATGAGCGGCGTTCCAGGCGAAGTACACGAAGTGACTCACGCCTTCGAGCGCCGTCCAATAGTCGGCGAGGTTGCCGGCGTGCAGCGCACGGATCGGATCCATGCGCTGCAGCCGCTCGAGCAGTGCCGGATCCAGATACAGTGATACGCGGACGCTATCGTGCGCGTCGGTTGCGACGATCAACTGCTCGTCGCTCGCATCGGCACGCGCCGCCGACGGCAAGCGTTGCCGATCCGTCACCAGGAAATCGTACACGTCGTGAGCGATGCTCACGTCGTAGATGCCGCCGATCAGCTCTTGGATCTGCCGCAGTACCAAGGAAGCCGACCTACTGGGCGGTGCGTGCCGCCGGGGTCGGATCGACACCCAGGCGGCGCAGGATCGCGTAGGAGCGCTGGCTGCCCGTCTTCAGCCAGATCTCGTACAGGCGCAGGATGTCCTGGTCCGTGTGCCGGTAGGAGGTCTCGCTCACATCGTTGAGCGCGTCCACCAGCGGCTGAAACTTCTCGGCGAGCTCGGCGAAGACCTGGGCGAGCGCGCGACCGCGCCCGCGGCCGAGGCCGTCGGCGAGCGCGCGATAGGCGCCGCCGCCCATCGCGACGTGATAATCGACGTCGATCAACTTGCGCGCGAAGCTGCGCGCAAAGAAGCCGGCAATGAACAACGACACATCGCCGAGCCTCTGCAGGCCGCGATTGCGATCGCCAGTGGAGGGCGCCTCGAGCGCGCGCGTCATCATGACGACCAGCGGTTGCAGCCGCGGGCCGGCCGGTGTCTGCTCGTACAGCGCGTCCGCGCGGGCGAACAGCGTCAGCAGATTGACCACGTAGTGCTCGGTATGGTCCTCCACCTCGAGGTGCTGACGCTCGAGCGCACTGTGGAAATTGTCGCGGAAGTACTCCTGCAAGTTGGCAACCGCAACGACGTGTTTTGAGTCACTGTCCAACATAAGCGCACCAGCTCGGCAAAGACCTCCCTTCTGCATAAATACAACGGCCGCGAGCACCCAAAGTTCACTACCGTGGGGCTGAATCTTCCGTGATCCAGGTAACACCCAGGTAACCGCCCGGGTTAGCAGCCTCGGCAATACAGTGCTAACAGGCGCGCCGGTCGGCACGGCAGCGCGGCTATACTGCCTGCAGAAGCCATGAGGACCCGCCATGATTGAAACGCGCGGCGCGACACGGCTTGCGGTGCTCACGCTCGTCCTCCTCTCGGCGGCGGCGCGCGCGCTGGCCGATGCCGGGCCGTTCACGGTGCAGGATCTGGTGCGCATCAAACGTCTGAGCGAGCCGGTCGTCTCGCCGGACGGACGCTACGTCGTCTACACGGTGCGCGAGACGGACATGGAGGCAAACCGCGGCCAGACCGATCTTTGGATGATCGATCTAACGGCGCCGGGCGCCGAGGCGCGCCGGCTCACCAACAATCCCGCCAACGACTCGAGTCCCCGCTGGGCGCCCGACGCTCGCACGCTCTACTTTCTCTCGGCGCGCTCGGGCTCGCCGCAGGTATGGCGCCTGTCGCTGAATGGCGGCGAGGCGCAGCAGGTCACGAGCTATCCGCTCGATGTCGGAGCGCTCGCAGTGTCACCGCGCGGCGATCGCATCGCGCTCACCATGGAGGTGCTGCCGGAGTGTGCTGACCTCACCTGCACGCACGACAGGCTCGCCGCTCGCGGCACCGGCAAGCCGTCGGGGCGGCTGTACGAGCGGCTGTTCGTGCGGCACTGGGACAGCTGGAGCAATGGCACCCGCTCGCATCTCTTCACCGCGCGCATCCGCGCCGATGGCACCGCTGAGCCGCCGGTGGACGTCTCCGCAAAGCTCGATGCCGACGTGCCCTCGAAGCCCTTCGGGAGTTCCGTCGATTTCGACTTCAGCCCGGACGGGCGCATGCTGGTCTTCAGCGCGCGGCTTGGAGGTGCCTCGGAAGCCTGGTCGACGAATTTCGAGCTGTTTGAAACGCCGGCGGATGGTTCCGGAGCGCCGCGGAATATCACCGGCGATAATCCGGCCGCGGATACCAATCCCAAGTTCCTCGCCAACGGTGCCCTCGCCTACCTCGCACAGGAGCGTGCCGGGTTCGAGTCGGACCGCTTCCACATCGTCATTCGCGATGCGCGCAGCGGCGCGTTGCGTCATCTCACCAAGGACTGGGACCGCTCGGTGAAGGTGCTGGGCGCGACGCCCGACGGCCGCCTGCTGCTCGCGCTCGTCGATGATGTAGGCCAACAGTCGCTGTATACCGTGGATCCGGAGAGTGGCGCGCGACGGCAGATCGTCGGGCAGGGACAGGTAACGGAGTTCGCGGCGAGCAGCGGCGCCGTGCTGTTCGCGCATGCATCCCTTGCAGCGCCGCCGGATCTATATTCCGTCGCGCTGCGCGGCGGCAGCGCGCGCCGGCTCACCTCCGTGAACGCAGCGCTGCTCGCCGCACGCACGTTCGGCGATTTCGAGCAATTCAGCTTCGCGGGCTGGCGCGGCGAGATGGTCCACGCCTACCTCGTCAAGCCGGTCCCTTACGTGGCCGGCCAGCGCTACCCGCTCGCATTCATCATTCACGGTGGGCCGCAGTCGAGCATGGCTAACGAGTGGAGCTACCGCTGGAATCCGCAGGTGTTCGCCGGAGCCGGCTATGCCGTCCTCATGATCGATTTCCACGGGTCGAGCGGCTACGGACAGGCGTTCACAGACTCCATCAGCGGAGACTGGGGCGGCAAGCCGCTCGAGGATCTGCAGAAGGGGCTCGTCGCGGCACTGGCGCGCTACCCCTGGATCGAGGGGCAACGTGTCTGCGCGCTCGGCGCTTCCTACGGCGGCTACATGATCAACTGGATTGCCGGACGCTGGCCGGATCGATTCCGCTGCCTGGTCGATCACGACGGACTATTCGATCAGCGCAGCATGTACTACTCGACCGACGAGCTGTGGTTTCCCGAGTGGGAGAACGGTGGCCCCTACTTCCAGAAGCCGCAGAACTACGAAGCCTTCAACCCGGCGGACTACGTGACTGCATGGCGCACGCCGATGCTCGTCATCCACGGCGGTCTCGATTTCCGCGTGCCACTCTCGCAGGGGTTGGCCACGTTCACGGCGCTGCAGCGGCGTGGCATAGAGAGCCGACTGCTCTACTTCCCGGATGAGAACCACTGGGTGCTCAAGCCCGCGAATTCCATCCAGTGGTACGACACCGTGCTCGCCTGGCTCGACCGCCATCTCAAATAGCGTTCGCCTAGCGCGTGTTCTTGCGCTGGTTGTAAGGGTCGTAGCCCCCACCCGGATCGCTCTTCTCGAGTTCCAGGCCCTTGGGCTTTTCCTCGACCGAGAGCTCGGGAACCTCCAGACGCTTCAGCAGACGCGAGGTGCTCTCGATGGCCTGTGTTCCCACGGATACCGCCCACTTCCAGATCGCGTTGCCGCGGGCATCGTGCGTGATGCTCCCCGAGCGCGCATCCTGCGGCGATGCAGCGGGCGAAGGCTCCCGCGGCGCTCGCTCGCCCGCGCGGGGCTGCGTCGCAGGCGCGTGCGCACGCGACGGATTGCTGGGAGGAGGTGCAACACCCTGTTGCTTGCTGGCCTGATTCGTGGCCGGCTCCGACGGACGCTTCATGATTGACCATATTAGACGCGCCCGCGCGTTCGAGGGATGGCTACCGTCCCATGGCTGCTGGGCAGAACGTGAGTCGTGTCACAGTTCGCGCTCAACCGCCGGTGTGTCTGAACTGGATGAGCGTCGGGGCCCCACTCGCATCGAGCAGCGTCCCATGGCCATCGACGTGGCGATCGTCGATAGAGAGATCATCCGAGGTGAGCTCCATGTGTGTCTCCACGAAGCTTGCGCTGCCCGGTCCAAAGGACGGGGTGCGGCACTTGAGCTGATCGGTGGCGCCCGTGAACTTCTCGGCCTCCTTCTTCCATGTGAGGTTGCAACCACGCACTTGACGCACGTCGGGAGGCTGCAGCGAGGTGAACAGCTCGGGATTCTCGCTCGCCTCGCGCCAGCGCCGCGGATCGTTCAGCACCCACACCGTGGCTATGATCTTAGCCTCGATGACCTCGAAGGAGATGAGCCGCTGCCCGATGCTGTGCCGCTCACCCTGGTCGGCAGCCTCCTCGGCAAAGAACACGTGCCGGCCGAGCAGCAGCGCGTCCGCGGGCTCGATGATCAGCGTGAGTGATGGCGGTGCGGCGTGTCCTGCCGCGCGTGCCTCCTCGAGCTGAGCGTGATTGTCGTAGCGTCCGGGCAGCCACTGCTCGATCTGCGTGAGCTCCGCTTCCTTGCGCGTCTGTTCGCTGGTGCAGGCGCAGAGGATGGCAGTCGCGACTCCGGCCACGGCGGCGAGCGTGCGCCGCGCACCCGGCCAGGCGGTCGCGCCGCGCTCGGCAGCTACGCGCTCAATTCTGTGCTTTCGTGCGTTCGCTTCGGCCACCGTTCCCCCTTTACCCATATGTCGAGCGCCACTCCGCCCGATAGGAAAGCCCGAGCGTGATGAGCCTCTCCAGCAGCTCGGAGTAATCGACGCCCGCGGCGCGCGCCGACTCGGCGAAATCCTCCGCCGCCTCGAGATTGGGATTTGCATTCGCCTCCAGAACGTACAGATTGCCGGCCGGCGTGCAACGAAAATCCATGCGCGCATAGCCGGAGAGCCCCAGCGCGCGATAAATGCGGCGCGACAGCCGATCGAGCTGCGCGAGTGCCGCCGGCGGCAGATCCGCCGCGGCGCGGGTCGTGATGCCGTAGCGCTGCTGATAGCGCTTGTCCCACTTCACCTTACGGGTCGCGATCGCAGCGAGCGTCTCCGGCATCGAGCCGAAGACCATCTCCCACACCGGCAGCCTCGTCAGGCGCTCGTTGCCGAGCACTCCGACGTACAGCTCGCGCCCCTCGATGAACTCCTCGACGAGCGCGTCGGACTTCACTTGCTCGTGGACGAACTCGATGCGCTCCTTGAGGCGCGCGCCGTCCTCGACGACCGACGCCTGTGCGATGCCCAGGGAAGCATCCTCGACGGTAGACTTGACGAACAGCGGGAACTTCAGCCGCCGCGGGATATGCAAGCGTGTGCCGCGGCGGAACACGGTGAACTGCGGCGTCGGGATACGGTGAAAAGTGAGTAGCTGCTTGCAGAGGGACTTGTCGCGCGAGAGCAGCAGCCCGCGCGGATTGCAGCCGGTGTACGGCTGGCGCAGCAGCTCGAGGAAGGCCACGACGTGCTGATCATAGGTGACGATGCCGTCGAATTCCTCCAGCAGGTTGAAGACCACGTCGGGACGCCACTCCGCGATGGCCGTGCGCAGCTCGGTGAGACTGTCGAGCACGCCGAGGCAGCGCACATCGTGGCCGTTGCCCTTGAGCGTGGAGATCACGTCATATTCGGTGCGCCACTCGTCGATTTCCTTCTCGTCGTGGCCCTCCAGGCTGTCCGGCGGCACGAGGCTCGCGTGCACGACGACGAGCGCACGCTGCTTCTTCATAGGGCGAGGTGCGGCGTCTCACCCTGATCGTAGAGGCGGGCCAGCCGTGCGAGCATCCAGCGGGCGTGGCGTAGCGCGGTGCGGCGGTCGCTCCGCATGTACAGCTTCAAAGCATCGCAGCGTTCGATGAGCATGCGCAAAATCTGGTACACACTATAGCGCTCGATGCCGAGCTCGCGCGACACCGCTTCGACCAGCTGCGACTTGCGGGCGCGCAGCAGAGTGGCTGCACGCGCCGCGCCCGGGCGGGTCGGTTGCGCAGTGAACCCCTTCCGGAGCAGCTCCTCGGCGAGACCGCGCCGATAGTGACGAATGTGCGCCAGCTTGCGCCGGTAGTAGTCGGCAAGTGTGCGCGTGTCACAGTCGATGGGATCGACGCGGCGACGATTGCGCACGGGTGCGCGCCTGCCGCGCACGCTTTCCATCAGCTCATCGACCAGACTCAACTTGTGCAGAGCGGGCCACGCGGCGTAGGTCCGGCGCCAGTCCGAGTGCGGCTTGAGCCACACCGCGAACGTCTCGGCGAAGTCCTCAGTCGGATGGGCCTGCGCGTACCACTCGCCCAGATGGTGCACGTAGCGCCGGCTGCCGGGGCGCGCGCGATACCGATGCGGATAGGGACGCGAGGCGGAGCCGAAGACCTCGCGCCAGCGCCGCCGGCGGCGCAGCCGGTAGGCGTTGTCCAGCGCGTGACCCGCTTCGTGGCGCAGGATGCGCATCAACCAGCGTGCATTGCCGCCCTCGACCTCGCGCATGATGCGCCGTTCCAGCCGCTCGAGCCGCGGGTGTGCGAGATAGAAGGGTACGGCTATGCCCGGCACGCCATCGGGAGAGAACCATTCCTCGGCGAGCCAGAGGTGGGGTTGGAAGCGAATCTCCCGGCGGCCGAGCTCCGCATAGAGTCGCCTGACGTAACGCATCAGATGCGAGCTCTCGATCGTCAGACCGAGATCACACAGGCGCACGGCGAGCAGCTCCTCATCCGAGAGCCGCGCCCACGCAGGCCGCTGCACTTGCCGCACCGCAGACATCTGTTGTCAGGAGTCAACCTTGAGGGAGTCGAGCTCGCGGGCGCACGCGCCACGCGGCTCGCTCGGGAGCTTACTACAGCTTCAGCCATGGGAGTGCGTGCGCGCCGCAGCTCAGCTGGGCGTCTCGCTCATGCCGACGAGCGCCTGCGTCAGCAGCTCATCTGCGAGCGACTCGATCACGTCCAGCCGCATCAAGCTGTTGCGCCACTTGGGTGGGATTGCCTCGACGCCATAATAGGCCCCGGCCAGCTGCCCGTAGGCAGCACCCACCAGATCGGAGTTCTCCCCCAGGTTGACCGCGAGCAGCGCACCCTCGCGGAAGTCGCGGCTGCGCTCGAACGCCCACAGCACCGCCTCCAGGATCTCGAGGATGCCGCCTTGCGCACGGACCTGGTCCGGTTTCTTGCCGCGGTAGCGACCGCGCAGCAGCGAGCGGATCCGGGGACGCAGCCCGATGCCGCGCAACTCCGTGAGCCCTCGCGGGGGCGCGAGCACCTCCTCCTTGGACAGCCCGCTCAGGGCCGCATGCAGCATCGCGGCGAACACGCGGCACGCCTCCACGACCACCGGGGACTGGCAGGTGATGCGTGCGGTGTCTCCTGCAAGGCGCACCGCCTGATCGACCGAGGCCAGGCAGTACATGACGGCGGGCGCGAGGCGCGCGAGCGGCTCGGGGTCGCGCTGCTTGGGGTCGTGAGAGCCGGGGAAGGCTTGTCGCCGCCAGTTCCCCGCAGCGAGCGCGCGTGCAGTGCTCGCCGTGATGCCGATGCATTGCCCGGTGGCCGACAGGTAGCCCTGCTGTTGCCAGCGCGTGTAACGCGCGACCTGGTCCCGGGCATCGAATCCCTTGCAGGCGGTCAGACTATCGGCGAGACAGAGCGCCATGGCCGTGTCGTCGGTCCATGCGCCTCGGGGCACCTCGTAGGCGCCCCCACCAAGGAGGTCGGCGACGGGCTTGAACGTGCCCGGACGGCGATGCTGTGTGGCAGCGGCCAGCGCATCGCCGGTCGCGAGGCCCACGAGGGCACCTAGAAACCTCTCGCGCACCGTGCCGAGCGCCCCGAGCGCGGCCCCATCGACGAGCGAATCCGCACCGGGCGCGGCAGCCGGAACCGAAACCTCGACCACGGCCACCTCGACCGCCAGCGGGGTCTCAGCCGCGGTGACAACCTCAGCGGGTGCGCTCGGGGCAGGCGGCGGCTCCCACTGACGCACGTAGCCCACCTGATCCTCGGTCTCGGGAACCTGCTGCCAGGTGCGAGCGCGCGCGCACTTCTGCCACACTCGATTGAGCTCCTCGAGAGCTGCATCCCCGCTGCGACCGCGCTCGACGAGTAGGCAGCCGATCACCGTGCCCGTGCGTCCGATCCCCGCGCGGCAGTGCACGTACACGCGGCGGCCGGCGCGCAGTGCGCTGTCGATGCGGCCGAGCAGCTCCCGCATCTGCTCGGGCTGCTCCGGCAGGCCGTGATCCTGAATGGGATGCTCGTGGTAGCGCACACCGGCGGGCAGCAGATCCGCGTAGGGAGCGACCTCGTCGGGCATCGTCAGATTGACGAAGCAGTCGATGCCGGCACGCAGCAGGCAGCCGATGCGCTCGCGCGCCGCCTCCAGATCGACGGCAGCCGGGTATTCGCCGGCGAGCAGCTGCCCGGGCAGTACCCAGTAGCTGTTCGGCAGCGGTGGCTGGTCGCCCTTCTTCTCCGAGCCGGTCCCTTTCGGGGCGGATCGCTGCTTCGATCGGCGCGCCGCGCTCATCCGAGCGGGTCGATTTCTGCGACCTCGCGCGGGTTCGCTGGCACGACCGCTGCGCGGTAGCGGTCGAGCGCGGCAAAATCGTGCAGCTCCACATCCGCGAGGTGCTCGGGCTCAACGTTGCGCAGCGCTGCAAAGATCGTCTCCGTGCGGCGCGGATACTCGCGGCTCCACTGCGCAAGCAGCCGCTTCACCGCTGCGCGCTGCAGATTCTCCTGCGAGCCGCACAGGCTGCAGGGAATGAGCGGAAATGCGCGGCTGCGCGCGTAGCGCGCGATATCACGCTCGGCGACGTAGGCAAGCGGACGGATGACGATGTGGCGGCGATCATCGGAGAGCAGCTTCGGCGCCATCGCCTTCAGGCGGCCGCCGAAAAAGAGGTTGAGAAAGAAGGTCTCGACGATGTCGTCGCGGTGGTGTCCGAGCGCGATCTTGGTGATGCCATGTTCCGCGGCGAATCGGTACAGCGCGCCACGGCGCAGTCGCGAGCACAGCCCGCACATGGTCTTGCCCTCCGGCACGACGCGCTTGACGACGCTGTAGGTGTCCTGCTCGATGATGTGGTAGGGCACGCCGAGCGCGCTCAGATATTCGGGCAGCACGTGCGCTGGGAACCCGGGCTGCTTCTGATCGAGATTCACCGCAACGAGGGAGAAGTCCACCGGCGCACCCCGCTGCAGGGACAGCAGAATGTCCAGCAGCGTGTGGGAGTCCTTGCCGCCGGACAGGCACACCATGACGCGATCGCCCGCGTTGATCATGCGGTAGTCGTTGATGGCCTTGCCGACCAGGCTGCGCAGATGCGCCTGCAGGCGCTTGGCGGTGCGCGAGGGCGCGAGCGGCAATGCGGACGCGGTCATTTCCGGCGCGGGGCCGCGACTTCAGGCGGCCGCGATGCTCGCGGCGCCCTCCAGATACTTGCCCTCGAGGTAACGCAGGAAGGGAACCGACGACAGCGTCTTCCCCGTCGCATCCTTCAACAGCTCGTGCACCGACACCCGTGCTCCCACGGAATGCACGTGCTCACGCAGCCAGGCGAACAGGCCATCGAACTCGCCGTAGGCGATCTGTCCATCGAGATCCCTCACATCGTTGCGCAAGCTTTCATAGAGCTGCACCGCGATGACGGCACCGAGCGCATAGGAAGGAAAGTAGCCGAACGATCCCACCGCCCAGTGAATGTCCTGCAGGCAGCCCTCGGCATCGTTGGCCGGCCGGATGCCGAGACGTTGCTCCATGCCGGCATTCCAGGCGGCAGGCAGCTCGCGCACCGCGAGCTCGCCGTTCAAGAGCTTCTTCTCGAGCTCATAGCGCAACATCACGTGCAGCGGATACGTGAGCTCGTCGGCGTCGACACGGATGAGCCCGCGGCGCACGTGTGTGAGATGCGAGTAGACATTCTCGATGTCCCACTCGGGGCCTGCCACGCCAAAGTGTCTCTCGATGAGCGGAGTCAGATAGCGCACGAAAGGACGGCTGCGGCACACGAGCATCTCGAGCAGCAGCGACTGGCTCTCCTCGAGGGCCATGCCACGATCGCGCCCCACCGGCTGATCACGCCACTCCTGGGGCAGGCCGAGGTCGTACATCGCATGTCCGGTCTCGTGGAGCGCGCCCAGCAAGCCGGAGAACAGATCGGATGGGTCGAAGCGCGTCGTGATGCGGATATCGCCCGGAACGCCTTCCGTGAAGGGATGCTCGCTCTCATCCAGACGGCCGCGCTCGAACGGAAAGCCGATGGCCTTCATGATCTCCACCGCCAGCGCCCGCTGCTTGCCCGCCGGAAATTGTCCGGTAATGGGCTTGATCACCCGGGTGTCCTGCAGCGCAATTACTTCCCGGATGAGTGACGGCAGCCGGCGCGAGAGCGCCTTGAAAATCGCCTCGATGTCGATCGTGGTGATGCCGGGACTGAACTCATCGACGAGCGCATCGTAGGGCGCAAGGTTCAAGGCCTGGCCGAGCAGCGAGGCCTTGTCACGCACCAGATTCACCACCTCCTCGAGGTGGGGCGCAAAGAGCTCGAAGCGGCCCTGCTGGCGCGCCTCGAGCCACTGCACCTCGGCGCGCGATGTGGCGCGTGCGAGACGCGAGATGAGCGTCACGGGCGTCGCGATGGCGTGATCGCGCTGACGGCGCATCTCCCGCAGATTGGCCACCTGCCAGTCGGCGAGTCCCTGCGTGTTCGCCTGTGCGCGATCGAGGAGGCGCGTAATGCGCGGCGAGGTGAGCAGGGCGTGGTATTCGGTCTCGAGCGCGGCGAGCTGCTCGCCGCGCACGTCGGCGCTGCCCCGCGGCATCATCACCGCGGCGTCCCAGCGCAACAGGGACAGCGCACCGCGGAAGGCGTGCAGGCGACGGAACTCTTGCTCGAGCTGCTTGTATGGAGAGGCTGACATGATTCTGTACTACCGAGTGGTCATCCTCGCCAACACAGTGTCTCGAAGTGGGACGCCGAGCGCCTGCGGAATCGATTGCCTGCGGCTCGGGCCGGGGTAACGAGGAGAGCGGGTATAGTTTACCAGCTGCCCGGCTGTGCACCGGCTTCATCAGTTATTTATAGTTATAAATCAATCACTTAAATATCGAGTGTGGCGTTGACACGTCGGTGTCAAGAGGACCTTCTGCGGCGGCGCAGCAGGCTCTGCAGCGGAATTACGCATGTGTGCCAGGCGACGACGGCGGTGCGCCCATCAATGTCGCACCAGACTCTGGCTGCACGGCGGACAGCTCGCGACGAAGACGCCGATGCCGGCCGAGACGGCAATCAGCGCCAGAACGGTCAGCGCTATGAGTATGCGGCGCATCACGGTACCTTCCGCCCCCGAGGCGCAGTCTAGCCTGCTCCGGGCCGAGCGCTGCCCGTTGGGCTCGACCGCAGCGTAGGGTGTGGGGCCCCCGACACCAAGAACAAGGCATGCCGATACGGATCTGCTCCATCGCTTCCGAGGTCGCTCCGCTTGCAAAGACGGGCGGACTCGCCGATGTGACCGCCGCGCTCTCGATCTACCTGCACAGTGCCGGGCACGACGTACGGCTCTTCATGCCGCTTTACTCGAGCATCGATCTCAAGCGCTGCAACGCCATTCCGATCGATACCCTGCAAAACCTGCCGCTGACGCTCGGGCCGCACAGCTACCGCTACTCCGTGGTGAGCGCACAGCTGCCCGGAACACAGCTGCAGGTTTATCTCATCGATTGTCCGGCGCTCTACGCCCGTCCGCGGCTGTATACCTTCGACCCCGACGAGCATCTGCGCTTTCTCGCGCTCACGCGCGCCGCGCTCGAGTGCTGTCAGCACCTCGGCTGGAGTCCCGCCATCGTGCATTGCCACGACTGGCATGCCGCCTTCGCACCCCTGTTCCTGAAGACGTTGTACAGCTGGGATCGGGTCTTCCAGGCGAGTCGCTCGGTGCTCACGATTCACAACATCGGCTACCAGGGAGTCTTCAGCAGTGCCGCCGCGGCGGACCTGGCACTCGGATGGTCGAGTCATCTGCTGCACCAGGATGATTTGCGCAGCGGCGTCATCAACTCCCTCAAGCACGGCGTGATGTACGCAGATGCCGTGACGACGGTGAGCCCGACGTACGCTCGGGAGATTCGCACGCCCGAATACGGCATGGGGCTCGAGCACGTACTGCGCGCGCGGGGTGATGCGGTGCTCGGCATCCTGAATGGCGTGAACTACGAGGAATGGGATCCGCGCCGTGACCCGTACCTGCCCAAGCACTACGACGCGCGCAAGCTCGCTGGAAAGAGCGAGCTCAAGAGCAACTTTCTGCAGCGTTTCGGGCTCGGCGGGGGACCGCGAGTGGCGCTCGCGGGCGTCGTGAGCCGCTTGGCGGCGCAAAAGGGAATCGATCTGCTGCTCGAGTCGCTACCGACCATGCTGACGAGCGGTACGCTCGTGTGTGCGGTCCTCGGCAGCGGCGACGAGCCCTACGAACGAGCACTGCAAGGCCTCATGCAGCGCTTTCCGCGCCAACTGGCCTTTCATCGGGGCTACCACGAGGAGCTGGCGCACTGGATCGAGGCTGCGAGCGATCTCTTCGTGATGCCCTCTCAGTACGAGCCGTGCGGTCTCAATCAGATGTACAGCCTGCGCTACGGAACGGTGCCGATCGTGCGCCGCACGGGCGGCCTTGCGGACTCGGTCGTGCGTTACGATCCGGCGAGCGGCACCGGAACGGGAATTCTGTTCGATGAGTTCAGCCCCGCGGCACTCACGCAAGCGCTGCAGGCGGCGCTGGATCTGTACGGGTTCCGCGCGCATTGGCTGCGCATGATGCGCAACGGAATGGCGCAGGATTTCTCCTGGGAGCACCAGGGAGCGGAGTACGAGCGGCTGTACGATCGCTTGCTGCGAACCGGAGCGCCCCTCTGAGTGCGAACCGGAGCGCCCGCCCATCTGAGGCGAAGCTGCCGTTGCTTCTCGAGGCCTCGTCAGCAACGGCCGTACGCGCGGTTCATGCGTAGATAGTGGGCCGCGAGCTCAGCCGTGAGTGCACCCGGTGCCAGCCGCCATCCCCAGTTGCCCTGAGTGGTGGCGGGTGTATTGAAGCGCGCCTGCGAACCGAGTCCGAGCACGTCCTGCACTGGCAGCACTGCCAGCGTACCGACGGAGCCGAGCGTGGCGCGGATCAGCGCCTCGGGCATTGCCCCAGGGGTGAGCTGCAGCATGAAGTCGACGCGTCGGGCGCTCTCGGCATCAAGGCTCGTGTACCAGCCGAGCGTAGTGTCATTGTCGTGGGTGCCGGTGTAGACGACACAATCGCGCTCGTGCATGTGCGGCAGATGCTGGTTGAGCCCGTCGCCGTCGAAAGCGAACTGCAGCACGCGCATGCCCGGCAACTCGAAGCCGCGCCGCAGATCGACTACATCGGGTGTGATGATGCCGAGGTCCTCGGCAACGAGCGGCAGCCCGGTGAACTCCTCGTTGAGGACGCTCAGCAAGGCGCGTCCCGGAGTGCGGCGCCAGCTACCACTGCGTGCGTCGGGCGCGCTCGCCGGCACGGCCCAGTGGGCGGCGAGCGCGCGGAAATGATCGAGTCGCAACAGGTCCACGCGCGCGAGCAGCCGTCCGATGCGCGTGCGCCAGAATGAAAAGCGGTCCTCGACCATCACATCCCATTCGTAGAGCGGATTGCCCCAGAGCTGTCCATGGTCGGAGAAGTAGTCGGGCGGCACTCCGGCCACGGCGAGCGCCCGACCGGACTTATCCAGCTGAAACTGCTCACGGTGCGCCCACGTCTCCACGGAATCCGGAGCCACGTAGAAGGGCAGATCGCCAAACAACAGCACACCGCGCGCACGCGCATGGCTGTGCAGACGCTGCCACTGCCATGCGAAGACGAACTGCCCGCGCTTCACCTCATCGAGCGCGGCGGCCTGCTCGCGCCGCAGCTGCGCGAGCGCGGCGGGCTGCCGGTCGCGATACCCCTCTGCCCAGCTCCACCAGGGAGACCCGGCGTGCAAGCTGGAAAGCACCTCGAAGCAGGCATAGTCCTCGAGCCAATCCTGCGAGGCTGCCAGAAAAGCCTGATACTCCGGCGTGTCGGCCGGCGGCTGCTCATGCGGATCGATGAGCGCGACGTTGCCGGCCGAGTCCGAGCGCACCCAGTAGGGAGAGCCGCTCGGTCCCGTCGGACCCACCGGCAGAAACTGCCACACCGAGAATCCCGCCTCGGCCAACCAATCGACGAAGTTGCGGCCCGCAGCGCCCAGCGCGGCCTGCAAGCTAGTCATGTGCAGCAGCGCGCCGGCGCGCCGTCGGTTCAGCACGGGGAGCATTCCTGGGACCACTACTGCGCGCCGTGCACCCGATCCTCGAGCCGCGCGCGCGCGTGCCGCCACTGCCGCAATACCTGCTTGCGCAGGCGCACGATCCACTTCGAGCGCTCGAAGGCGCGCAGCAGCCACGGAGCAAGACGCGGTGGGATGTCCGGCTTGAAGACGTGCCCCGCGTCGAGCGTCTTCGGACCGATGAAGTCGGGGAACATCTCGCGCACCTGGCGCAGCTCCTCGGCGGGATCGATCCCCGCTTCGTGGAGCTTGCGATAGAACGGCCCCGGGCGCCCGTCACCCGTGCGCGTGTGCTCCATCGCGATCGCATCCACGACGTAGAGCGCATGTTTGCCCTGAGAGAGACAGGCCCACGCCCAGTCAGTGCCCCAGGTGCTCTTGGTCATGCCGAAGGTGTGGATCAGCTCCTCGAGCGCCGCATGCGAGAAGCAGGGCGCCATCACCTCCACGAAGCTCACGCGGCGCAGCAGGCAGGCAGGATTGCGCACCAGCACATTGAGCGTCGTATGGGTGAGCCAGCGCAACGCCGGCTGCGCCAGATAGGTTCCGTGGCGCTCACACAGCTCGAAGAAGCGCGAGACCGCGCCGGGGCGCACATACACGTCATCGTCGATGATCCAGATGTAGCGGTAGCTCCACGGCAGCGGGCGCTTCTTCCAGAACTCGAGAAAGCCCTCGAGCTTGTTGAAACCGCCTTCGCTGTAGTATTCGGCGATCCGCTCGGCCACCGGCGGCGCATACCAGCTCACGCAGCAGTCCCAGTTGCGATCAGGGTCCTCGGCGATTAGCCGGCGATGCAGCGAATCGGCCCCCGCACGGACAAACAACAAATAGGGCCGCAGCGGCGCGGCGACCGGGACAGCACGTGCCGGGCGCTGCTGGCTTTCCGGCAGCTGCTCGCGACGGACGTCGAGCTTCATGACAGCAGCCCGCGCAATCGATCCCAGGCGTTGGGGAACAGATTGAGCGCCTCGGCTTTGCGGCCGGCAATGCTGTCGAAGCTGATCGACAAGCCCTCCGCGATCAGCGCGGGCAGGTTTTGCCGCAGCGTACGCGAGCTGGGGTCGAGATGCGTGATCAGGCCGAGGCCCGTCGGCGCAGTCGCGATCGTATGGATGGCGAGATCGGGCCGATGCTTCTTCAGCAGCACGATCAAGCGCCACACATCCCCGCTCCAGAAGGCCGTGTGCTGCTCGCGTGTCGCGCTGCGCTCATCGAGCGGATAGCAGTCGTGCACGAAGATGAGTGAGTCCGGGGCGCACAGCGGCTCGAGATTGATGAAATCGCGCAGCGCGAACTCGAAGTGATGCATGCCGTCGATGAAGGCCATGCGCACGCGCTGCCCGCCGAGCTCCGCGATTACATCGTGCTTGGCGAAGTACTCATCGCTCGTCTTGGCGAGCACCTTCTGGCGCGGACCTGGCGCGCGCGCCAGACGCGGCTGTGGATCGATGCCGATCGCCGTGGTGTCCTTGTGCAGCAGGCGCAACGAGTCTCCTTTGGCGACGCCGATCTCCACGTAGGTTGCAGGCCTCACGTGCTCGTGCACCCGTGAGAGCACGCGCAGATAATCCGCTCCGGGCAGCTCGAGCTCCGCCAGCAGGCGGTATGCCCGACCATAATCGCAGTGCGTGAGCGCGTGCTGGCACAGCTCCGCTGCGCGCCGCGTCCGCCCCAGCAGGCGATTGAGCCGCGCCCGATAGTAGAGATGACGGGCTCGCCTGCGCGCCCCGCTCGCTCGGCTGCGTACGGCCGCGCGACTCATGTTGCGACCGCACGCCGCATGACGCCGCCGTGCTCCATCTCACCGCCGCCGCTCGAGATCGGATGCGAGAGCGCCTGCGGGGCGGCGCGACCGAGCAGCCGATACACACTCGCGAGCTGCCGCCGATAGAGCTCGTCGAACTGGCTCACGGCATCGGCCGGGTTGTAATCACCGAACCACCAGAACCAGTCCGAGCTCTCGCAGAGCGCGAGCTGATGCTCGGCAGCGGCTCGCCGCTCTCCCTGCAGCGCTCCGCTCGCGAGCTCCTCATCCAGTGCGCGCTTGGCATCGCAGAGCAGATCCCATGCAGCATTCTTGGCCGCATCGCCCATCCACGTGGCGAGCGTCCCATGAACCCAGCTGCCGGCAACCACGTGCTGCAGTGGACGCGGCAGGCTCCGCGCCAGACATTCCGAGAGCGTCGTGAGCTCGAGCAGCGGATGCTCGGCGAGCGCGTTGTAAAGTGTGCTGAGAAAATAATATCCGTTGAACGGATAGTGCTCCCACGCATTCTCGCCGTCCAACGCGATGAGCAGGACATGATCCGGGTCGCCCGCGTAGCCGCGCGCGCGCTCGGCGAGCTCGTGCACCAGGTTGTGCGCCGCATCGTCGCCGCGCCAGGTCGCGTACGTGAAGCCGATGAGATCGGACAGTCGATCGTCGCGAAAATAGCAGCGCAGCGAGCGCCCCGGCTGAGAGTAGGCACGATCGTAGCTCGCGGCAGAGTCGGGGTCCGCTTGCCTTGTGACGAGACTCGTACGCAGCACGCTGCCGCTCGAAGCTGCCCAGCGAAATCCATGGCGGTCGAGAAGCTCGAGAGCCGTATCGCTGATAGCGCCCTCGGAGGGCCAGCAGCCCTGCGGGCGCATGCCGAAGTAGCGTGTGAACACACGTATGGACTCCGTCACGTGCCAAGCAGCGCGCTCAGCGCCGCCCGCGTACGCCGCATGCTGCGGCATGGGCGCGGCGGGAGTCGCCTCGCGCACTGCGCGGAAATCGAGCAGCAGCGGCAGGATGGGATGGCTGTAGGGTGAGACGGAGAGCTCGCAGCGCCCTTCGGAGGCGAGGCGCCGAAAGCGGGGAATGACCCCGTGCAGCAACTCCCCGATCAAGACCAGTAACTGGCGGCGCTGCTCGGGACGAAAGCCGCGCCCCTGTTCCGTGAGTGCCGCCACGTGTGCGTCCGAGCGGCGCACGGTCTCACCCATCCAGGCGACGTGGTACCAAACGGCGAGGTCGTAGATCAGCTGGTCGGCGGCGTACACCGCGCGCTCGGGCGTCGCAAGCGTTTCCGCCAGGGTGGCCAGCTCGAGGTACGGTCCGAAGCGCTCGATCATCTGCTTGCGCTGCGCGCGCAGGCATGCCTTGAGCATCCGCAGGCGCTCGGATCCGCCTTGCGGCAAGGGCGCCGGACCGAGCAACGCAAGCACAGGGTCGGGCAGCGGGCTGCCGTCCGTGAGATGCCGCGCCACGCGCTGCGCGAGTTCGTCGAGCTGCTCGAGCAGGATCGGCGTGAAATTGACCACCGCGCGAGCGCGCGGATTCGCCTCCAGATGCGCGGCCATGTCCGTGTAGTCCTTGATGGCGTGCAAGTACGTCCACGGCAACACGTACTCGCCGCTCACGGCGTCGCGATACTGCGGCTGGTGCATGTGCCACAGCAGCACCACGGGGAGCCGCGCCGCAATGCTCATACCTGCATCACTCGGGAACCGGGCGCCGCAGCATGTCCGCGGTGACCAGCACGACTCCGTTATCGGTGACGAGAAAGCGCCGCGCATCCGCTTCGCGATCGACACCGATGCGCGTGCCATCGGGAATCTGGCATCCCTCGTCGATGATGGCACGGCTCACGTGACAGTCCTTACCGATCTCGGCGTGCGGAAGAATCACCGCGGCCTCGACCAGCGAGCGCTCATCGACGCGTACGTCGGAGAACAGCAGCGAGCCGCGCACCACGGCGCCCGAGATGATGCAGCCGCCCGAGACCATGGAGTTGACGGCCATGCCGCGCCGCCCGTCTTCGTCGAGGACGAACTTCGCGGGCGGCGAGTGCACCTGATAGGTCCAGATCGGCCATTCACGATCGTAGATATTGAGCTCCGGATTGACGTGCACGAGCTCGACGTTCGCATCGTAGTACGCGTCGATCGTTCCCACGTCGCGCCAGTAGCTCTGGGCGCGTGTCTTCACGTCCTGGAACGGATAGGCGAACACCTGACGCGCGCCGATTGCCTGTGGAATCACGTTCTTGCCGAAGTCGTGCGCCGAGCTTGCATCCGCGGCGTCCTCGCCCAGCACCTTCTCGAGCAGCCGTGTGTTGAAGACGTAGATCCCCATCGAGGCGAGTATTGCATCCGGACGATTCGGTAGCGTGTCCGGCGCGGCGGGCTTCTCGGAGAATTTCGTCACGCGATTCCACTCGGTCGCGGTGAGCACTCCGAAGCTGCGCGACTCCCTCACGGGGAGCACGACGACCCCGACGGTGATGTCGGCGCCCTTCTCCACGTGATAGGCGATCATCGGACCATAGTCCATCTTGTAGATGTGATCGCCCGCGAGCACGAGCACGTGCTTGGGCCGGTGCGAGAGGATCAGGTCGAGATTCTGATAGAGCGCATCGGCGGTGCCGCGATACCAGTGCTCGCCCGTCTGCTGCTGCGCGGGCACCACTTCGACGAACTCGCCGAACTCCCCGCGCAGGTAGCTCCAGCCCTGATGCACGTGCTGGATCAGCGACTGCGCCTTGTACTGCGTCAGTATCGAGATCTGACGGATGCCGGAGTTGACACAGTTTGAGAGCACGAAGTCGATGATGCGGAACTTGCCCCCGAACGGGGTCGCAGGCTTGCAGCGGTGCTCCGTCAGATCCTTGAGGCGCTCGCCGCGGCCGCCGGCCATCACCACGGCAAGCGTGCCGCTCGTCAGGCGGCTGACGTATCGTCCTGAGGAGGCGCGCGCGGGAAGTCGGGGCATGCGGCAGCTACGATACCCAAAATGATGCGCCCGCTCACCCGCCGGGCGTGAACGGACGAGCACGCGCTACAGCCACTTCATGAGCCCGAGCTCGTAGGGCTGCGCGAGCAGCTCGTGGAACGGATAGATGCGCACCTCGGTGGCGAATTGCCCGCAGATGGGTGGCACGGCATCGAGCGCGAACACGGCGGCGCCGTCTGGCGCCGGCTCTCCTGTAGGTATCAGTGCCTGCGTCCACAGGCCCTCGTGCGTCGTCCCACGATACGAGGAGAGGGGCGGCGGCTCGAAGCTCGTCGCGGGCAGGCGGCGGCGCGCCACGAACTCGACGCGTACGTCGGCGGGAGACAGGCCCGCGAGCGAGGCCATGACTTTCATTACGAGCCGCCGGCCCCGCGGTAGCTCGCCGGGCATGTCCGATACGAGTCGCAGGTCGACTTTGCTCCACGCAAGCCGTACGCGCTGCTTCCACTCGGCGAGCGCGCGTGCTCCGGCGAACTCCCGCTCGGCAAGGCTTCGGTACTGATGCGCCGCGGGGTAATAGAGGCCTGCAGCATAGTCCTGGAGCATGCGGCGCGTGCTGAACTGTGGGATGACCGTCTCCATCGCCCGCTTGCTGCGCCTCACCCATTCGGGCGAGAAGCCCGCATCGCCGCGTGCGTAGTACAGCGGTACCACCTCCTCCTCCAGCGCATCGAACAGCAACGCGGCTTCGAGCGCATCGCGCCGTTCGGGATCGTGCACGACCGCAGGCGGGATGCCCCAGCCGTTGTCCTCGGCCCAGCCCTCGGCCCACCAGCCATCGAGCACACTCACGTTGAGCCGCCCGTTGATGGCGGCCTTCATGCCGGACGTGCCACTTGCCTCGAGCGGTGCGACTGGATGATTGAGCCACACGTCGACGCCGCTCACCAGCCAGCGGGCTAGCTGTATGTCGTAGTCCTCGAGGAAGATGACGCGGCCCGCGAATTCCGGCAGCAGCATGAGCTGATGAATATCCCGCAGCACCTGCTTGCCCGGCTCGTCAGCCGGATGCGCCTTGCCGGCAAACACAAACACCACCGGCCGCTCGGAGCGGTTCACCAGGCGTGCGAGACGCTGCCGATCACGCAGCAGCAGTGCAGCGCGCTTGTAGGTCGCAAAGCGGCGCGCGAAGCCGACGGTGAGAATATTCGGCTCCTCGGGATCGAGGAAGCGCGTCACGTGGCGCCACTGCGCCGGACTCAGCGCCTTGCGCAAGTAATGGTGACGCAGCCGCTCACGCACGCCCGCGAGCATCCGCGACTTCACCTCCTGAGAGGTGCTCCAGTAGATGTCGTTGGGAACCTGCTCCAGGCGGCCCCAGAAATCGCGCTCGTCGAGATGCTCGCGCCAGTCACGCGCCAGGCGCTCGTCGAAGAGCGCCGCCCAGCTCTGATGCAGGAAGGTGGGCACGTGCACGCCGTTCGTGACGTAGCCGACCGGATTTTCCTCCGGTCGTATCTCGGGCCACTGATCGGCGCACAGGCGCGCGGTCACCATGCCGTGCACGCGGCTGACACCGTTCACGCGCCGCGCTCCGTTCAGCGCGAGACGCGTCATGTTGAAGAGGCCGGGAACGTTCGGCGAACGCCCGAGCTCGAGCAGACGCTCGATCGGCAGGCCCATCTCGCGCGCGAAGTCACCGAAATGCGCGATGACCAGATCGTGACTGAAGGCATCGTGTCCGGCCGCGACGGGGGTGTGCGTCGTGAAGACGCACTGCGCGGCTACGGCCTCCTGAGCAGCCGGCAGCGTGAGGCCGAGCGCAATGTGCTCGCGCAGCAGCTCCAGGATCAGGAACGCGGCATGACCTTCGTTGAGGTGGCAGACCGCAGGCAGCAGGCCCAGCGCACGCAGGGCGCGGCGTCCGCCGATGCCGAGGATCATCTCCTGCCGAATGCGCGTGGACTCATCGCCCCCGTACAGGCGATGCGTGATATCCCTGTCCGAAGGCGCATTCTCCGGGCAGTTCGTGTCCAGCAGATACACGGCCACGCGGCCTGCCTGGGCGCGCCACAGGCGGGCGACGACTTCGCGCCCGGCAATGCGCGCACCGACCATCAAGCGCTCGCCGGAGTGCGTGCGCACCGGGTCCACGGGCAGCTCGCTTGGATCGTGCTCGACGTACTCCGCGTGCTGCAAGCCGTCGCTGTCGACCGTCTGGGTGAAGTAGCCCTGCCCATAGAGCAGGCCCACGGCGACGAAGCTCATGCCGTCGTCGCTGTTCGCCTTGCAGTAATCGCCCGCCAGCACACCAAGGCCGCCTGAATAGATCGGAAAGCTCTCGTGGAAGCCATACTCGGCGCAGAAGTACGCGATGAGCGGGGCACTGGCATCGGGCGGTGTGGCACCGACATAGGCATCGAAGGTCCGCAGCGCATCGCCATAGCGCGCGAGATACGCTGGATCTGCCGCGGCCCGCTCCAGGCGTTCCTGCGCGATACACCGCAGCATCAGCCGCGGGTTGCCTCGGGACTGCTCCCACAAGGCCACATCGAGGTCCTCAAATAGAGCTCGGATGGGACGATGCCAGCTGAAGAACAGGTTCGAGGCCAGCTCCGGCAAGCGCGCAAGCGAGGCCGGGATGGCCGGCGTTACTTCCAACAACGCGTTTCGCATCGCCTATTTTTTAATTAGCTTCGAGGGGCGCGGCAGTCTAGCATCACCTTAGCGATTGTGCAGTGCGTCAGGACTGCTGTGACGCGTGGGGCCGCGCGCTCCTGCGGCAGCACGGTAGACTCGCGCCCAATGATCATCCCTCAGCTGCGCAGTCACGGTAGCCCCCTCGGCAGTCACGCGCTCTTCATACCGGCCTGTCTCCTGCAGGCGTGCCTGCTCCTCAGTGTTTTCGCTCTGAGCGCTGCGCCGCAAGCGGCGGAGCTCGCGCACACCGCAAAGCCGAGCTCGGCGCCCGCTCGCGGGTGTCTGCCAAGCGGCAACGGTTACTTGCGCGCCCGCATCCGCGGCGCCTTGGATCTGGATATCGATTGGCACAACGCCGACCTCGAGTGTGAGGGCGGTGCGCGCCCGGGCGGCAACGGCATCCGCTTGAGCTTCGCCGGACCGCCGCGCAAAGACGGACGCCGCATGCGTCTGGTATTCGGCGTTGCCGACTCGGGCGAGGGCCGCGGGGGCCGGGCATTGCCGACTAACGTCACGCTGATCCTCGAGGGCGAGCAGCGCCTCTTCTCCACGCGCGGCGATGACAAGTGCACGATCGATGAGCTGCGGCAGGAGCGCTTCGGAGAGCTCGGCGGTGCGAATCGCAGCTATCGCGTGGTCGCGCGCGGTTTCTGCACGGAGCCCGCAAGCGCACTGACCGGCAGCGAGCGCATCGTCGTTAGTCGCTTCGACTTCGCCGGCCGGATTCTATTTACGCCACAGGACGCATCGGAGCCGCCGCACCGAGCACAACTGTGATCTCATGAGCTCATCTATGCCCCACCCTCGCATTCCGTCAGCTCTGTCCGCGGTGCTCTTGTTGGCGGGAGTTGGTACCTTCTGCGCGGGCGCCACCCGCGCGCAGGAGCAGGCCTTACCGCAGGCCGCACCGCAGGACCTCGCGACCTATCCGCGCACGATGCTGACGATCAAAAGCGGCTCCGCCGTCCACACCTTCACGGTGTGGGTCGCCGATACGCCGCCGCGTCAGGAGCAAGGCTTGATGTTCGTGCGGGATCTGCCGGCCGATGAGGGCATGCTCTTCACGCACTGCTGCACCGGTATCTGGATGAAGAACACCTACATCGAGCTCGACATCGTGTTCATCGGCCCGGACGGGCGCATTACGAAGATCGCAGAGCGCGCCCGACCCTTCGACGAGACGACGATCGGCGCGCCGGGCGTTGCCGAGGCGGTCGTGGAGCTCAAGGGGGGCGAGGCGGCGCACCTCAATCTGAAGGTCGGCGACCACGTTCAGTGGGAATCGTCGACGGGAAAGGCGGCTGCCAAAGCCGGCTGAGTCCGCAGCATGTTCATTGTCATAGACGACTTGCTATCGGCGGAGGAAGTGCAATCGATCGCGGGCCTTGCGCGGCAGGCACGTTTCGTTGATGGCAGGCGCTCGAATCCGCACAACACGACGAAAGTCAATCTGATTGCGGACACCGGCGATCCGCCAGCGCAGAAGGCAGCGCAGCTCGCCATGACCGCGCTGCAGCGCTGCGAGCCCGCCAAGAATTTTGTCTTTCCGCAGCGGATGGCCATGCCCAGCCTGTGCAGCTACCGCGTCGGAATGAAATACGGCGCCCACACGGATGCGGCCTTCTTGCCGATCGGGCCACAGCCGCTGCGCTCTGACGTGTCGTGCACGATATTCATCTCCGCACCGGACGAGTATGTGGGCGGCGAGCTGCTCATCCACCTCGGCACCGAGACGGTACGCATCGCGGGCAAACCGGGCTCCGCGGTGTTCTATCCGTCCACCACCGTGCACGAAGTGACGCCGGTCACCTCCGGCGAGCGGCTCGTGATCATCACCTTCATCGAGAGTCAGATTCCGGACCAGATGCAGCGCGATCTGCTCTACACGCTGAGGGAAGTCCGTGCGCTCGAGGGACTGAAAATGGATTGGCACAACCAGATCCAGCTCGAGTACGTCATCGCCAATCTGCAGCGGATGTGGTCACGCTGACGACGCGCGCGCCGCGCTCAATGCATTGAGCTCGCGGGCCACCCGCTCGAACACCTCCGACCAGCCTGCGTCCGCACGCCGACGAAACAATCGCATGGTGGGATACCACGGGCTGTCCTCGCGCTGCGTGAGCCAGCGCCAGTCAGGAAATGCGCTCAAGACCACCCACACGGGAATGCCGAGCGCTCCAGCGAGATGCGCCGTCAGAGTGTCCGAGGTGATGATCAGATCGAGCGCGCTCATGAGCGCCGCCGTGTCCAGCAGCTCGCTCGCGCCCATTTCGTGGGGATCCGTCAGCTCGCGCACCTTCGAGCCGAACGCCACCTGAGCGCGCTGCTCGGATCCCGCGCCCTTTTGCAGGGAGATCAGCGTGACTCCCGACAGCGCGGCGAGCGGCGCCGCGACCGCGAGTCCGAAAGAGCGTCCAATGAAGCCGCCCTGCTTCTCCGTTTCGATGTTTCCCTGCCAGGCAATCCCCACCTTGAGGCCTGCAAGCGCAGCCAGTCGCGTCTTCCAGGCTGCGACCGCAGCAGACTGCGCACTCAAATAGGGTATGCCGCGAGGGATGCTCTCCAGTTCGGTATCCATGAGCCACGGTAAGCTCAAGAGAGGCGTGCACAGATCAAATTGCGGCAACGACGCGTCGAAGGGCAGGATCTGCGCCCGCGCCTGCAACGAGCCCAACAGCCTCTGCAGCGCCGGTTGTACCTCGAAGATCACCGTGGCTCCGCGTGCTTCGAGCGCGGGCAGGTAACGGCAAAACTGTACCGTATCACCCAGGCCCTGCTCTGCGTGCACGAGCAGCGTCTTGCCCTCGATCGACTGCCCGCGCAGCCAACGCGGCAACTCCGTGTGCCGCTGCAGTGGGCGCAGATGCGCGAGCTGCAAACGCGACTCGTGCAACGGCCACGCCTCACGGAAGTTGCCAATGCTCAAGAGCGCACGCGCCTTGCCCCACTGCAGCTGGCTATCCTCGGGTCTGAGCATCAAGGCGCGATCGAAGTAACGCAGAGCCTCGGCATGGCGCTGCAGCGTCGCCAATGTGTTGGCCGCGTTGGTATAGGAGTCCATGTAGCTCGGAGCCAGCGCAATAGCGCTCGCGAAGCTCGCATGCGCCTCCTCGGGCCGGCCGAGCTGCATCAAGGTGACACCGCGATTGTTGAGCGCCTCCGCGGAGCGGGGGTTGAGTTCGAGCACCCGATTGAAGCTCTGCAATGCTTCCTGGTGTCGTTCCAGCAGAACCAGTGCCGCGCCCTGAAGGAATTGTGCCTCCGGATCCTCAGGCGCGAGGGCAAGTGCAGCCACGAAATCCGCGAGCGCATCCGCCGGCCGCTGCAGTCTCATCAGCAGCCTCCCGCGCTTGCAGAGCGCGATGGGGTCACGCCGTTGCAGGGCAAGCGCCCTGTCATAACTCGCAAGCGCTTCTTCGCTGCGCCCAAGGTCAGCCAGCACGTTCCCCCGATTGGCATGGATCGCGGCGCCATCCGGTCGCAAGGCGAGGGCTCGGTCGAGACTCTCCAGGGCTTGCAAATGCCGTCCGAGAGCGGCTTCTAGCAACCCGCGGTTGTGATGCGCCTCCACATACCTTGGGTTCAGCTGCGTCGCGCGCTCAATATGCGAGAGCGCGTCCTCGTTGCGGCCTAAGCGCTCGAGTGCAATGCCGAGATCGTTGTTGAAATTGGCGCTGTCGGGCTGCAGCCGCACAGCATGCTTGAGCGCCTGCACCGCCTCCGCCGTCTGGCGGAGACGCAACAGTGTCATGCCGCGACCGTGGTGAGCCGCCGCGAATTCGGGCTGCAAGGCCACGGCGCGCCCATAAGAGGCCAGAGCTTCGGAGTGTCGTCCGGCCGCATTCAGCGCGTTGCCGAGGTTTGTTTGCAAATATGGATTTCCGGGTTGCAGCCCCGCCGCCTCCGAGAGCGCGTTGAGCGCTTCGGCGCTACGGTTGGCTCTGCCAAGCGCGATGCCCAGCAGATGCAGCGCATCGCTGTTGCGAGGCTCGACGGCGAGGAATTGGCGATAGCCCTCGATCGCCTCCGCAAGCCGGCCTTGCTGCTCGAGAGCCCGTGCCTGAAGCAGTATCTGGTTCCCGTTGCTCATTGAGGCTAGAGTATGCGCGCGCTGCGCTCAGCGCCACCGAACGTACCGAGCGAAACGGATCCGCCCTGCGAATGACGAGGATCGCGGCAGTGCCACCGATGCGCAAAGCCAGACTGCTATGTGGAGCGCTCGTCCTCGCGAACGCATGGGCAGCTGCGCCCTCGCCTGCGGGTATTGAATCGTGTCCGCAGATCAGCGATGACAAGCAACGCCTCGCATGTTTCGACCGCGAGTCCGCGCCGCAGAAGCAGCGGGCGCAAGCCACGAGTCCGCCGCCAGCGTCCCTCGCGGCGCCCGCCGCAGCAGCAACGGTGCCCGCCGCAGCGGCAACGCAGCTGACGCCTGAACAGAGGGTCGGGCTCACGTCAGGACAGATCTTGCAGCGGCAGAGTCCGCCGAGCGCCCCGGATCTCAAGGAGCTGACGGCGAAGGTTCAGGAGGTATCGGCCAACTCGACGGGACGCGGTTTGTTTACTCTGGAGAATGGGCAAGTGTGGCGACAGGTAGAGGCGGACCCCAACTTCAGTGTCAAGCCCGGCGATACGGTGCGTATCACCAAAGCATTGTTGGGCTCGTACTTCATGTCAGTCAATGCTCACATGAGCACCCGCGTGACGCGGACCCATTAGCCCCAGCGCGCCTGCTTCGCGCCGCAATGCCTCCTGCAACGGCCCGAGCCATGGCTCGAAGTGCCGCCACTGTGTGAGTCCTTCGCGACTGATCGGCCGACGCACCTGATCCGAGCTCACGGTGCGCACGGGGCGAGTCGTCTCGTGGAACTTGAGACACGCGGACTCGAACGGCAAGCCGAGGAACTCGAGCATGCGGCGCACGCTTGCTTCGAGGTCCTCGACCACATCCTCATAGTGCACGCGCAGGACCTTGCCCGGCAGCACCGCGTCCCAGTGCTCCATCAGTGCCACGTAGTGGCAGTAGTAGCGCGCAAGCTCCGGGAAGCTGTACTTGAACTCCATGCCGTAGGCAAAGAGTTGCTTGAAGTTGCCAAAACAGCAGGCCATCGCCCCGCGACGTGCGTCGATGATGTGCGCGTTCGGCAGAATTAGCTGAATGAAGCCGATGTCGCGAAAATTGTTGGGCAGCTTGTCGATGAAGAATGGCGCGCCCTTGCGATGCACATGCGTATCCTCGAGGTACTCCTCACCCAGGCGACGCAGCTGCTCGGCCGTGAGCTCCGCGAGGACGGCCGGGTAGCGATGCGGCGCTGCGGGGTCCCGATCCCGAAACTGATGTACGAGCCGCGGAATGTCGGGCAGCTCCTGCGTGCCGTCGACCTGTGAATGCGACGCCAGAATCTGCTCGAGCAATGTCGAGCCGGCGCGCGGCATGCCGACGATGAAGATGGGATCCGCTCGCTGGCATCCGAGTCCGCGGCGCGCGGCGAAGAACTCGCGCGTGCAGACGAGCGGCTGCCGGCGCATGGTTTGAATGAGGATCTCCGGGTTGACCTTGATCTCGGAGCGTTTGAGGGCGTTGCCGCGCGCGTAGTACGCAAACGATTCTTCGTACTGTGCGCGCTCCTCGAGCGCCTTGCCCAGCGCGAAGCACAGCTGGTAGCGGTCGGCGAGGCTGGTCGCTTCGGCCGCCGCGGCGTGCCGCAGCTGTGCGATCTCCTCGTCATCGAAGCGGTACGTTCTGATGTTCGACAGCGCAAGGGCGACCGCACCGCGGGACGCGGGCGCGCGGAGCGCGGGTTGCAGCAGCCGCACGGCCTCATCGCCCGCGCCGCGCGTCCTTAAGATCTGTGCCATCGAGACGGCGAGCTCCGTGTCTCGGGGCCGTTCCTGCAACAGACCCGCGTAGATCTGCAAGGCCTCGTCCGCGCGACCTAGCCCATCGCAGATGAGCGCGTGCAGCTTGCGATAGAGCGGATTGCGTGAGTCCTGACGCAGCAGTTGCAGTATCTGCGGCAACGCGAGCTCGTAACGGCGTCGTTGGGCGAGCACAGACGCATACTCGAAGCGAGCAGCGGCATACTCCGGCCGCATCGCGACGACGTTCTCCAGCAGAATCTCGGCATCGTCCAGCACGTTCAGCCGGATGCTGATCTGCGCAAGGATGCGCATCGCATCCACGTGCGCGCCGTGGCGCTGCAGATAGTCACGAACAGTTTGCTCCGCAGCACCGAGCTCGCCCTCGTTGAGCAGCGACGACGCGCTCACCACCTGTGCAGGCAGCTGCGTCAGGCGGAAAGCGCAGCGAGCGGCTTCCTCGGCCTCGGAGAGCTCGCCGCGGCCGCGGCACAGCCTGGCGAGCCCTGTCCAGCTTTCCGCGAGTGCATCATTACGCTGCACCGCTCTGCGGTAGGCGCTCAGGGCTTGTGACTCCTGCCCCAGAGTTAGGTGCGTTTGCGCCAGCGCCTGCTGCAGCCGTCCCGATCGCGGATAGTGAGGCTCGAGAGCCTGGAGCGCGGCGAGTCGCTGGGCGCCAGAAAGCGCCTCGGCCGAGCGCAGCTCCGCATCGAGCTGCACATAGCCAGGCGATAGGAGAGGTTCCACCTCGCAAAGTATACCCGCCAAAAAAAAAGCGGGCCCGTGAGGGCCCGCTGGTATCGAGTAGCGTTGCGCTAAATCAGAATTGCAAGGTCAGGTTCGCGAACAGGTAGCGCCCGAGCGAGTCGTAGACATTGGCATAGGTGTTGCCATTGACGAACGCTGAGGAGTAGTACGCAACCGAGGTGACCGGTGGGTCCTTGTCGGCGACGTTGTTGCAGCCAACGCGAATACTGACGTTCTTGTTGAAGACGAAAGCGGCGTTCAAGTCGATGTAGTTGTAGCCCGCAATCGTCTGCGGAGGCACGTTCGTCCCCGGAGAACTCAACAGTGGGTTCGGGCTATAAACATCCTGCGAGACCTGGCCGATGTAGCGCCATTGCACGCCGAACTCCAGTCCGGTGAGCGGCGTATCGTAGGTGATCAGGAACTTGTGCTTCCATTTCGGCGCCGGGGCTCCGCAGGTGTTGCCGAAATAGCCCGCGCAATCGTAGCTCTGCTCGCCGAGCTGACCACCGGGCTCGGTGATGAACTGGGCTGTATAGGCGCCATACAGACGGAAGGTCAACCTTCCGAGAGTGTTCATATCCAGCCTGTAATTGGCGGTTACATCGACTCCCCTTGCCTGCAAAGCGCCGAGATTCAACGTCGGATCGTTGACGTAACCTGTCGGGGCGATCCAGAGCGAGCCAAGCACGTCGCGGTGAACGTTGGCGCAGAAGAACGGATTGCCAGTATCCAGACACTCGTTCAACTGCAGCGGAAAGCCGTAAGAGCTGATGACGTTCTTGATCCGTATGTTGAAGTAGTCCAGCTCCAGGGACATGTTCGGAGCGAAGCTGGGCGTAACGACGAAACCGAACGTCGTGGTATCGGACTGCTCCGGCTGCAAGGTGGGGTTGCCGCCAATCAATCCCTGATACTGCCCGGCCGAGTTCGGAATGAGATGTCCGTACTGCGCACCCGACACGCCGGTGAGCAAGCACTGCGCCGCTGTCGCGGTCGGGAAACCCGTCGTCGATCCCGCGCAGGGATCATACGAGCCCTCGAGCGCGATCAGCTTCTGCGTGAACAGCTCTTGCAGATTCGGCGCGCGCACCGCGCGCTGGTAGCTGCCACGGATACGGATGTCTGAGGACGGCGCCCAGGTGAGGCCGAACTTGTAGGTATTGGTGTCGAATCCGATGTTGTAACTCGAGTAGCGATACCCGACCTCCCACGACAGCTCCTTGGCGAACGGCTTGTCCGTCAGGATGGGCATACCCGCTTCCAGGTATCCCTCCCAGACCGTGAAGCCTGCATCCAAAGGCTCTACGGGACTGCCGTTGCCGGAGATATCGAAATTCTGATCCGGCGCGTCCGGGTGCAACGTCGCATGCTCAGAGCGCCATTGAGCACCGAGGTTCAGCAGCAGCCCAGAGTCGGCGCCAGGAAACTTGAGCCCGTACTTGCCGAGGTCACCGGTGACGTTACCGTCCCAGATACGCTCCTCTGTATTGCCCGTCAGAATCGTCGGAATGGCGACATAGGCCAACGCGGCCTGACTCACCCCACCTGGACTCCAGATATTGTAGGGAACGCATCCCGGGGCGCTGACGGAGCAGACCGGTCCGTTCGGGCCAGTGACTACGTTGAGTGCGTTTGTCAGGTTGGTCTTGGAGAAGTTACCACTGGTGAAACTCGAGTATTCCGTACGGCCTTCCTGGAAGTACGTGTCGTACGTCCACGCATCGGACAGCTCGCCTTTGATGCCCACGACGGCGCGGAATGCCGTGTGGGAGAGGTCGTTGATACGGTCGCCCCCTTCCACGTCACGGCGACCGAGCAGGAACTGAGAGGTGCCCGCTGTCGATCCGTTGCACAGAGCCGCCAGCTCGTTGCCGACGAGCAGCGGGTTGTTGCAATTGGTCTGCATGGCGCCATTCGGTATGCCAGTCGCCGCGTCTACGGCCGTGCCCTGCCCGAAGAAGGCGCCGCCCGGAGCAATCTGCGAGATCGAGTCGTCATCCATGAACATGAACTCTTCGTACAGCCGCAGCTTCTCCGTGAGGTCCATGTGGAAAAAGTTTCCCGCGGTCCAGCGCTCGTCCGGCCGCTGGAGATAGTTGCTCGGAGCAAAGTTGTATTTGTCACTGTTCATGAAGTCGCGGAATCCGACGCCAGGGGTCGACGAGACGGTGAAATCCCCGTTGCCGTTCAGCGGAATGATGCGGCCGGTCGCCGCAGTGCTCGAGCCGGTGCAAGCCCATCCGGTGGGAGTGCCGGGGGCGAGCGACGGTTGGCACGAGCTGAAATCGCGGGCTGACTCCAGCACCGCGCTGACCTTGCGGTAGCCGACGTAGCCTGTGAAGTTACCCGAGTTATCGGCCAGGTTCCTGCCAAAGACCAGGGTCATGTCCCTGCCCTCACCGTCCATGACGCTCGAGGGAGGCAGAGGATAGGGTGCGTCGGCGACGGTTTGGGCCAGCCACGAGTGCTGGTCGTGCTGGTACGCCGAGATGTTGGCGTCGATCTTCACTCCCTCGAAGTGATCATTCATCACGAAGTTCACGACGCCTGCGACGGCATCGGCTCCGTAGGTCGAAGAGGCGCCACCGGTCAACACGTCGACCCGCTCGACGAGCGCGGCAGGAATGTTGTTGAGGTCGGGCGCTGAAACGCCGTTGAGTTGCGGAGGTGCGGGGTCACCAGGCATCAGGCGGCGGCCGTTGATCAGCACCAGCGTGCGCTGCACACCCAATCCGCGCAGATTGACGGTGGCTTCGCCTGTCGCGCCGTTCGACACGCCCGAGCTTTGATCGGCCATGACCTGTGGCAGCGTATTCAACAAGTCTTCGATACGAGTCGTGCCCTGCGACTTGATTTCAGCCGCCGAGACCGTGGTCACGGGACTTACTGAGGTCAATCCCGGCGCCGAGATGCGCGAGCCGGTGACGACCACTTCAGAAACTGCTGCCGGTTCGGCCGCGGCCGCTGGAGCGGCCGGAGCCGGGGTCGCTTGATCGGCATCTGCCGCAAACGCTGCTGGAATGGCGGCGGCCGCAGTCGCGTTGGCCAACAGCGCATAGCGCACTGCTCGACGCAAAACGTCCTGATTAGCCATTAAGGTACTCCCCGAAAAGTTATGGGTTGCAAAGCCACGCCCCAGCCGTGCACGGCTCAAAGGGGCGCAGGGGCTCTGCAGATAGGGCGCAAGGATACACAGTGTATTTCTGCAAGAAAAGCTTCGTTTGGCAAAAAGGATACAGATGGTTGTGCACGACAACCGCGGCTGAGCGGCATCCGCGGCCCGCCAGCCTCAGGGATGAATGGACTCGCCACTGGGAGCAAACCGTAGAATGTGTGACGAGCGAGCGGCGCAGGCGCGGTGCACACGAAGCGGTCGGTCCACACACACTGTGGCACGAAGCCCATTGTTGTACGATTACCACAAGACCTCCCGACTCGACTCGTGGGCGATAATGCGCCGATGAATACTCAACCGGAGCTGGAACAGGCAGCGCGTGCGCTAAGCCAGGGAAAGTTCGCCGACTGTGCAGCGATCTGCGCTGCGGTCGTGGCGCGGGACCGC
This sequence comes from Steroidobacteraceae bacterium, assembly GCA_035501955.1. GTDB lineage: Bacteria > Pseudomonadota > Gammaproteobacteria > Steroidobacterales > Steroidobacteraceae > JASHUC01. Next base: position 90,955 of record DATJVD010000019.1, on the reverse strand, counting down.
GCGAATGCCCTCGCGACGCATTTGCTCGGTCTCGCCATCAAGGAAACGGGAGACTGGCAGCAAGGGGAGCAATGGCTGCGCTTGAGCGTGCAGCTGGACCCTGGGCGTGCCGAGTTCCAGACGAACCTCGCCAATCTGCTGCGCCGCCGGAAGAAATACGGCCAAGCTGAGCAGTTCTATCGACGCGCGCTTGAGCTCGCGCCCGGCCACCGCGCCGCCCAGCGGTCTCTCGCGCTGACGCTGAATGACGTGGGACGGTCGGGGGACGCCGAGGCGCTCTGCCGGCAACTGATCGCTACCGACGAGGCCGATGCCGAGGCTTGGGTGCTCCTCGGCATCACTCTCTCCAGCTTGCAACGTCTGCCGGAGAGCGAGGCAGCCTACCGGCAGGCAATCGTTCTCGACCCGGAGAACGAGGTCGCGCACCACAACCTCGGCGCTGTGTTGTCACGGATGGAGCAGCCGGACGCAGCGCTGGCTGCGCTCGACAAGGCGAGTGGGCTGGGCCGAGATACTTATGAGCTCGCCTTTAACCGCGGCCGCGCCCTCCTGGAATTGAATGACGTTGCGGGTGCGGAGCGGGAATTTGATCGCGCGGTCATTCTGCAACCCGCGAATACCGAGGGACAGCTGCAGCTAGCGCGTGTGCGTTACATGCTCGGTGACCCCAAGTTCGCACGGTCGATGGCAGATGCTGCAGCTGCGAATCCGGACGCGGTCAACTTGCGGCGTCTGTTCGCCGAGGTGCTGTGGCGAGCGGGAAATCTGTCGGGCGCTGAAGCCGTGCTACAGGATCTCGTGGTGCGCGAGCTCGGCGGTCCCTCAGTGCGTTCGACGCTCGCGGCGGTGCTGCAGGAAGCGGGCAGGCTCACGGAAGCAGAGACGTTTGCGACGCAAGCGGCCACTGCTGCTCCCGCCGACGGCGTTGTGCTCGAGATACTCGTGAGCATCCTGCTGTCACGCGGGCGAGCCGCGGATGCCATGCCTTTCATCAGGACGCGCCGCACCCTCGCGCCGGACTCCCAGGCATGGGTGGCATACGAGGCCACCGCCGCGCGACTGCTCGATCCGGATCGCTATCGGTATCTCTGCGACTACGAGCGCTTGGTGCAGGTGTACGAGGTGCAGCCGCCCGCCGGCTGGTCCTCCATGGAAGAGTTGAACGCCGCCCTGCTCGCAGCACTTACGAAGCGGCACCAGTTCCGCTCGCATCCGCTCGATCAAACGTTGCGTAACGGAACGCAGACCGCCCGCAGCCTCCTGAGCGATCCTGATCCCGCGATCCAGGCTATTCTCGCGGCATTTGCGGAGCCGATCGCGCAGTACCGTCGCTCGCTCCCCGTCGATGCTGAGCATCCGCTCGCGATGAAAAATGCGGAGAAGTTCCGGTTCACGGGCGCATGGTCCGTACGGCTCCATAGCCAGGGCTATCACGTCAATCATTTTCATCCGGACGGCTGGCTCAGCTCGGCCTACTACGTCGACGTTCCGGCCGAGTCAGCCGATGCGCAAGCCCGCCAGGGTTGGATCAAGTTCGGCGAACCGCGCTACGCAGTGCCGGGCACGGGCCCGGAGCGCTTCGTGCAGCCTCGGCCCGGGCGGCTGGTGCTGTTTCCGTCCTATATGTGGCACGGAACCACCGCGATCTATGGCGAAGCGCCGCGTCTGACCATCGCCTTCGACGTGAAGCCCTCGTAGAGCGAGCCGCAAGGCACCGGTCAGGACGCGTCGAAGAATTCGGCGATTCCGGCGGCCGCGACGGTCATGAGATCGCGCTCCGCCGCGCTCAGCAGGGGATTCCAGATATCGAAGATCAGTATCACGCGCTCCTGATCGCTGTCATTCCAGGCTTCATGCTCGATGGTGTCGTCGAAGATCAGCGCCGTGCCGGGCTGCCACTCACGAACTTCGGCGCCGACTCGAAAGCCACACCCCGGAGGGATGATCAGAGGCACATGGACGATCAGGCGCGTGTTGGTTGCACCTGTGTGCGGAGGGATGCGCGTCCGGGGTGCCAAGCGCGAGAAGAATGCTGTGGGCGCACGTGCAGAAATGTCGGGCTGCGGTGCATGCGCGAGAGCTGCAACGGTATGCGGACAGCGCTCGAGAATGTCTGGCCGCGGCTGGCCGTCCTGGTGCAGAAAGAGCGCAGTCCAGCCACGAGAATTGTTGAGATCCTTCCACTGATTGAGCGGCGTTCCCGGGGCATGACTTACATAAGGCATGAAGTCGTCGCGGCAGGCCTCCAGTACCTGCAGCAGCTCCTGACGAATATCGTCGGTGGCCGCTTCGACGGCTGCAATCCACGGAAAAATCCGGCGATCGAAGAAGGAAATCGCGGCCAGCCGCGGGAAGTGGGTCACCGTCGGCTGTGAGTAATAGATGCGCTTACGACCGAGGAATTCCGCCAGACAGTCGTCGACTCGATCCTGTGGCTCAGCAGCGTGGCGCTGGCGTACGGGTGCCATGCGCAGGTTCAGCCGCTCCTCGAGCTCGCGAAAATGGGCCTGCACCACTTCCTGGGCATGTTCCAATGCGGGACGCAAAGCCGCGGGAAGGGCCATTCCCGGGCGCACGCTGCTGAGCGCAGCGTGATAGGCACGAGCGGCCTGCCTGTGCTTTCCCTGCAGCTCGAGCAGCGAGCCCCTCTGCAGATTCGCCGTGAAGAAATAGGGATCGAGGCGCAGAGCCTCCTGGAGCGTCTGCAGCTCTCTATCGTCGTCCCGCACCGCGCGCAGCGCCATGGCGAGATTGACCCGGTGACGCGGATTATTCGGATCAAGCTCAATGGCTTGTTGAATGAGTGCCTGCGCCTGAGCCGCATCGCCCGACCGGAGTGTCAAGATGCCGGCTGCGGCCAACACATCCGGGTTGTTGGGAGCGGCGGATCGCGCCCGCGCCACGAGGGTCATGCCCTCATCGCGCCGGCCTTGCTGAAGCGCTTGCTCTGCTGCCGTCATCAACGAGCGGAGCTGTGCCTCGTCGGCCATGCTCAGTCAGTCCAGCAGCCGCGACCTGTGCTTCGAGGGCAATCAGTGGCCGGCGGGGTTCAGCTGGTTGCGCTGCATGCGATCGACCAGGTCGCGGGAATCCTGGCGCGACTGCGCGAGCTGATCGGCCGTGCCGCACACCTTTCGCTCGATGTTCGAGCCCAGCACCGGCTCTCTGCGGCAGAAGACCTTCTGTCCGTTGATATAGGTCATCTTGTAGCCTTCCGATATTAGCCGCTTGTCGTCGACAGCCAAGGCCTGGGCCTTGTCGTTGGTCGCGGCCGGCTGATGGTTCGCGGAGAGTGCGCTGCTCGCGGGCGCCGCATTGCTCGCGGCCCCTGCGCTGCTAGCGGCCGGCGCACTGGACTCCGCTGCGGGGGCGCTGCTGCTCTGCGCCGCCGTCGATGCGGGGGAGGCGGGCTCGTCCGCCGCTGCAAGGGACAGTGCAAAAAGGGCTGGCAACATCGCTACCAAGCGCATTGGAACTCCTCAGGCCTAGTGATTCCCTGGGCCAGCGTAGTCGAACAGGCAGGCGCGCCGTCAGCGCCCGAGTGCCAGGCACTATACTGGAAATGCTTTTGCCGAGAGCAGACGGCTAGTGGTGGGCTTGAACGGTTGGATCGATCAGTTGGAGCCCCGAAGCCACATCGATGGTTCCAACTCTCTTTAGATCGTCTTGCGTCCAGCTATGACCAAAACCAGCCGCGCATTGAGATGGCCGCTGCGGCAGCCTGGTGGCGGTCTCAGGCGCGCATCCCACGGGTGTAGCCGATTTGGCGCTAGCAGTCTCGTGGGAGGGAGCAGAGGGAGTGTGCGCGCACCCGGCGACCCACAGGCCCAACGCGACGCTAAAGACTATTTTCCGGAACATACGAGGTTACCTCCACGCATGGCCCAAACGCGGCTCCGCGCCGATCGTTTACATCCTGTACGACTCGTCGGCGTGGGTCAACCGCCTCGGTTGGTGGCCCCTGCGCAACGACGGCGCTTGGGGGAACGAGCCGCGCTCGACTAGCCGCAAGCAAAGGCGGATACAGAAGTGTGGCGGCATCCGGAGACGCTATAGACGGCGTCGAGATAAACCTCGGCGTGGTGAAAATCGATCCCGAGCCCGGCTACGGTTCCCAGCACGTCCATGCCGACGATCAGCGCGGGTCGATCGGTGAGACCCCACACTTGAAAGATGTGCAGGTCGCCAAATACCAGCGTCACTTTCGCGATCTGCACCGTGCCGAAATCGATCGTCGGCGCAACATCCAGCTCGCCTGAGACCACATGGGTCGTTGCACCGTAGACCTTGGTTGATTTGGCGCCGTTCCGATCGCTACGGCGCGAAAAGAGCGCCTTCTGGAGTGCGATGTTGCCCAAAGTCCGCTCGGAGCCAGTATCGATGATCGCATCGACACGCACGCCGCCGACGTGAGCTTCGACGCTCACGAGGCCGCCGCTCAGGCGCATCCCCGGCAAGCGCGCGAAATACCCTGGCGCGCGCGCCTCGCGCGCGCGCGAGAGCACGACGCGGTTATGCGCAAAGTCTACGAGCAGCCGTCCCTCCGTGAGGCCGGCCGCGCCAAGAATACCGTCCGCACCTTCCATGAGAGGCGCCCACACGACTGGCAGCTGCGTGTTCTCGACTATCAGATCGCCGACCTGCAGCCTGCTAATCGGCACGGAAGGTACTTGCGCGGTACCGGTTACGCCGTTCACGAGGATCGTCGATTCTGCCGTCTGTTTGAGTCCCAGAGCGGCCGCGAGCTGAGGGGAGATCGTCGAATAATTGGCCCCCGTATCGACGATGAAGCGGAAGGGGCCGCGGCCATTGATCATCACCGGAGCGATAATGCGGCCGATGCGATCGATGCGGGTCGGCGCCGCAAACAACAGATCCGTCGGATCCAGAGGCTCCTTCGAGGGTAGACGGCTGCCCAACGTGGTTGCGGCCTCCGACGGTAACGCGGGAACTGCGTGGGGTGCAGCTGGCGAGGGCTCATCTGCGGGAGTCATACCCCCGAGCAGCATGCACTGCACCAGAGCGATCGGCAGCGCGGCACGCATGCACCTTATCTGAGCACATTACCGGACCCTCCGCAAACGCACCCGCCACAACTCCACATTCGAGAGCGCGCGCAACAGACAGGCATGCAGTCACCGTTGACTTGTGCTCCGCGGCAAACCCCGCCGCGCGAGCCGGACGGCACTTTGGGTTAGCCTAGTACTGAACTTCGCAAGCTGGGCTTAGGGCTGGTGAATCGACGTTCGCTCCTGTTGCGGAATATGTCTCGGTGCCGCCCGGCTAACGAACGCACAAGCCGTAAAGCCACCTCTCGTCCCCCACCCGTCTCCCGTCCCGGAGACCACCTACGGCGTCCACGTAGTCGATGATTACCGAGGTTTCGAGCAGCTCGGCGCGCAGACAACCGATTGGATCAAGGCTGAGGGCGTGTACGCACGCGCGGTCCTCGACGCGATTCCCGGCAGGGCCGGTCTGCAAAGACGCCTGCGGAGCTTCGATGGACAATTCGCTGCGGCACGCGACATTCAGGTTGCGGGCGCAAAGTTGTTCTACCTCTTCAGAGCTGCGGGGGCAGATGACTTCGATCTGGTCGTGCGCGAGGGGGAACGCGTTCGCACGCTCGTAGACATTCGCGCGCTACGCGCGGCACATGGCCACACGCCGTACGCGATCAATTACTTCTTGGCGTCTCCGGATGGATCGCGGGTCGCCGTGGGCATCTCGAAAAGCGGCTCGGAGGATGCCGTGTTGAGCGTTTACGATTCAGCGACGGGCAGCGAGCTGGCAGGTCCGATCGACCGGGACGAGTTTGGTTTCAATGCATGGAGCAGTGATGGCTCGATGCTCTACCTGAATCGTCTGAAGCCGCTTCAGCCCACAGATACACCGCTCGAGAAATATCGCGACAGTACCGTAGATGCGTGGGACCTGAGCACGGCGCCGCGGACGGTGCTCGGCCGGCCCCTGTTCGCTCCAACATCGAGAACGGACACGCCGCAGTTTGTCATTCCTGGTACCTCACAGCTCGCATACCTCAGACTGCAGGACGGCGCGGATCCAAACATTGCCATCTACGCGGCGCCCAAGGAGCAGATTGCGGACGCCAAGGCGTGGCGCCTGCTCGTCCCCCATGACGCCGGCATCACCGCCTTCAGCGCTCGGGGCTCCGAGCTCTTCCTGCTCTCGGCCCGCGGGGCGCCAAACTTCAAGGTCCTGGAGCTTCCTGCAAGTGGCTCACTCGCGCACGCGCGCACGCTTCTCGAGGCATCACCCGCGCGTGTCATCGATTCCATTCATGCGGCAGCCGATGGGCTTTATGTAGTTGCGCGCGGCGGTATCTACTCGCAGCTGCTGCTGCTTGACCCTACAGGCAAGGTTCGTGAGATCCAGCTCCCGGAACGCGGCCAGATAACGGAGGCTTACACGAGCGATGCTCGTGCGGGCATCGTGTTTGCACTGGAGAGCTGGAATATCCCTGAACAGTTCTACGAGTACCGCAGCGCTCGGAACGAAACCACGAATCTGCGCCTGATCCCCGCACCTCGCGTCGCGATTGGCGCGGCTAGAGTCATGGACATCGCTGCACCCGCTTTGGATGGTGTTGAGGTGCCCTTGACTGTGATGATGCCAGCCGGCCCTGCAACCCAACGCCCGTCGATTCTGCGCGCCTACGGCTCTTACGGCATTTCCATGTTGCCGGCATTCTCGCCGCCGATGGTGCAGTTCCTGAACGAAGGCGGCGCGTTCGCGATCTGTCATGTGCGCGGCGGCGGAGAGCTCGGCGAAGCATGGCGTTTGGGCGGCAAGGATGCCAACAAACACAACACCTGGGAGGACCTCAGCGCATGCGCCAGAGAGCTGCTCGGGCGCCGAGTGACAACCCCTCGCCAGCTGATTCTTTATGGCGGCTCGGGAGGGGGCATTGCTGTCGGTCGAGCTGCCACTGAGCATCCCGAACTGTTCGCCGGGGTAATCGCCAACGTGCCGCCGGCCAACATGCTACGCATAGAGAACATGCCGGAAGGTTCCCTGGAGACCCAGGAGTTCGGGTCGGTCAAGACGCAAGCCGGGTTTCGCAACCTGTTGGCAATGGATACCTATCATCACATCAAGTCCGGAATCAGCTATCCCCCATTCCTGATCGGGATGGGCCTGAACGACCCGCGCGTCGCTGCCTGGCAACCAGCGAAGCTGGCTGCGCGTTTGCAGGCATTGGGAAACTCGGTTCTGCTGCGCGTCGATCTGGATAACGGACACGGGGTCGGTGCGACGCGACTTCAATACGAATCGTTGTACACGGATTTTCTGGCTTTCGCGTTCTGGAGAGCAGGCCGCAAGGGCTGGCAGCCTGCGCTCGAGCATTAGCGCGCCTTGCTAAGAGCCACGCAGCCGCGGACTCACTCCTCTTCCTTACGCGGTCGCCACGCCTGCATCAGCTCCTGCTGCTTGCGCGGCGGCACCGGCTCGTAGTGGCTCAGATCCATGGTGTAGGACCCCTCGCCGCCCGTCAGCGATTTCAGCCGTGACTGGTACTCGTTCAGCTCGGCAAGCGGCACGAGCGCGCTCACCTGCGCGTAGCGGCCGGGCAAGGTCTGATTACCGCTGATGCGCGCACGCTTGGTCGCCAGATCACCGGTGATATCCCCGATGGCATCCGTCGGCGCCGAGATCTCGATACGCACGACAGGCTCGAGCACGATGGGATTCGCCTTTTGCAGCGCGTCGATGAAAGCCTTGCGGCCGGCAGCCACGAACGCGACCTCTTTCGAATCTACCGAGTGATGCTTGCCGTCATACACCGTGACGCGCACGTCTTGTATGGGGAAACCTGCGATGGCTCCCTCGGTAAGCACCTGGCGCACGCCCTTCTCCACGGCAGGAATGTACTGGCCCGGGATTGCTCCTCCGACCACGTCATCGACGAACTCGAAGCCCGAGCCGCGCTCGAGGGCTTCGATGCGCAGGTACACCTCGCCGAACTGACCCGCGCCCCCCGTTTGCTTCTTGTGCCGGCAGTGACCCTCCGCCGGACGCACGATCGTCTCGCGATAAGGAATGCTCGGCGGATGGGTCTTGACGTGCACCCCGTAGCGCTCCGTCATGCGCTCGAGCAGCACACGCAGATGAAACTCACCCATTCCGTAGAGGACCGTCTCGTTGAGCGAGGCATGGTTCTCGACGCGCACGCACGGGTCTTCCGCGAGCAGCTTGTGCAGTGTATCGGCGAGCCGCTGCTCATCCCCGCGGCGCTCCGGCTCGATCGCGATACCGAGCATCGGCGGCGGAAAGCGCACGGACTTCAAGTGATAGTTGTCCTCGTCGTGCGAATCGTGCAGCACGGCATCCAGGTGCAGCTCGTCGACCTTGGCAACCGCACAGATGTCACCCGGGATGGCTTGCGGAATCTCGATGGAGTCCTTGCCCATGAGGCGGTACAGGTGGGCGACTTTGAAGGGCTTACGTCCATCGCCCACGAACAGCTGGCTTCCCTGGCGCACCGTGCCCTGGTGCACGCGGAAGATACCGAGCTTGCCGACGTACGGATCGATACTGATCTTGAACACGTGCGCGATCACGTGCTTCGAGGCATCTGCGGTCACCTGGACCCGCTCGGCGTCATCGAGTGGACCCTTGAGGAAGGGCGGCGGATTGCCCTCGGTCGGGTTCGGCATCAGGCGCACCAGCACGTCCAGCAATTCGGCGATGCCGGCGCCGGTCTCCGCCGAGGTGAAGCACACCGGAATCAAGTGGCCCTCGCGGAGGGCCTTCTCAAAAGGGTCGTGCAGCTGCTCCGGCGAGAGCTCCTCGCCCTGATCCAGGTACAGCGCCATCAATTCCTCGTCCACCTCGACCACCTGATCGATGATCTGAGTGTGAGCGACTTCGACGGAGGAGAAATCGGCCTGCGCGTCCGTGACGCCGTGCGGCTTGAAGAAGCAATCGACCACGGCGCGACCGCCGTTTGCCGGCAGATTGAGCGGCAGACATTCGGCGCCGAAAGCCTCGCGCAACTGCGCAAGCAGTGCCTGTGGATTCGCCTCGCTGGCATCGATCTTGTTGACGATCACGAGACGACACAGCCCGCGCTCGCGCGCGAATTCCATCAGCCGGTGCGTCGTCGAATCGATGCCCGCAGTTGCGCTCACCAACATGGCCACGGACTCGACCGCCTCCAGTACCGAGAGCGTGCGGCCGAGGAAATCCGGATAGCCCGGCGTGTCGAGCAGATTCACGTGCACGTCGCCGGAGTCGAGACTGGTCACGGCCGCATCGAGCGAATGCTGCAGCCGCCGCTCCTGTGGATCGAAATCGGAGACCGTGGTGCCGCGCGGCAAGCTGCCCTTGGCGCGAATGGCGCCTGCCTGCAATAGCAGCGCCTCGAGCAGCAACGTCTTACCGCTGCCGGACTGTCCGGCGAGTGCGATGTTGCGAATGCCTTGCGTCGTATAGCTCATCGAATTTGCTCCCGCCGGCAACGCGTTTGTCCATGAGCCTACTCCTGTCGGCACAATTGCTTCCAGAGGCGCTCGAGCACCCGCCCCTTCATGGCGCCGCAAGCGCCCTGCGGTTTTACGTAATCGGCGCCGCCTACGATAAGCGCCCCGAGCGGAACTGCCTGTCGCAGCAGCGCGTTCCTGCCCCATGGATCCCGCGTCTCACACCTCGCCCCCGGAGCCCACGCACGATCCGCCCCCGGCACCCGAGCCATCGCGCCCGCAGCCCGGCGCGCCGCAACCTGGAAGTGAGCCTGAGCATGATCCGCCGGGCTCCCCAGCGCACGATGCGCCCCCGCGACCCGTCGCTTGCGCGCAGCGCACGACAGCTCTGCGGCCCGATGAGATCATGTTCGACGAGAACCTCGTGCCCGGTTGAGGAGTAACATTCTGAGCAGGTCAGACCGCACCGCGGGCTCGCAAGCCTTGCGCGCCGCGGGTGGCAGGAGAAGCCATGGGCAAAACCGAAGATCGCAAGGCGACAGCCGGCCGTGAGCGCGAGCACGATGAGGAACAGGAACAGGATCGGGCGGCCAAGGCCGAAAGGGTGCAGCGGTTGCTGGATGAGGCTCTCGCCGACAGCTTCCCGGCGAGCGATCCCGTCTCGATCGTCACCTCGCAGCATGAGGAAGACTGTGCGAGCAGCGTACCGCCAGAGCCACCGGAGGCGGAGCGGGCTCGCAAAGATCGCTAGGCCTCAGGAGGCAGTGAGCTCCAGCGACGCGCCGTTCTGGTCGGCCGTTCGTATCATCACGGGCCTACGCCACACCCGCCGCACGTAATCCAGCACCTTGCGTGCCCTCTCCAGATCCATGCCACGGCCGTCCGTGACGTGATCGTGGTGCAGCTCGAGCGTGCCGTCGGTGCGCACGTGAGCCACTGCGACGCTCGGCGCGCCGAAATTGTACTTGGACGCCAGCAGCGTCTCCTGCAGGGCGGACAGGTCGTTCTCGAGCACCTTGATCTGACCGTCGTTGCGCGCGCTGAAGCGAAACAACCCCAGCTCCTCGGCGAGCTCGCGCGTGAGGTGGTTGCGCACGAAGCCGAAGTCATCGTCCTGCTGCATGATCTGGCGCGCGGCCTCGAGGCCCTCGCGCTCGATGACCTTCTCCCACATGGAGAAGCCGATGTGGTAGGGATTGATCGCGAGCGCCACCTGCTGGTTTGCCGCGACCGGGCGCACCACGTCCGAGTGGCACTTGATGGCATCGAGGTAGGCCTGTTGTGGCACGAAGTCGGCCTCGCGCAACAGGCGCGCGTGCCAGTATGAGGCCCAGCCTTCGTTCATGATCTGCGTGGCGAAGACCGGGTAGAAATAGAAGGACTCCTCGCGCACTGCGAGGAAGATGTCGCGCTCCCAGCTCTCCATCTCCGGCGCATAGGTCGCGATGAACCACAGCAGATCGCGCTCGGGATGCGGCGGGATCGGCGCGCGCTTGCGCGTCTCGAAGACACCGGCGGCGGCCGGATCCAGCGCGGCGAAACGGCGGCGGAACTCGTCATCGACCAGCGTCTTCGGATCCGCCTGATACTCCGGATAGTGGTCGCGCCGCAGTCGCTGATCGACGTCGATGTGCTGCTCGAGAGCCAGTGCCGCATCGAGAACGCCCTCGACGCGCTGCATGCCGTATTGCTCGATGGCCTGCTGAATCTGTCGCGCATGGCTCGCCGCGTGCTCGACGATATGCTCGCTCACTTGCTGCTGACAGCGCCGGAAGAGCATGTTGTTGTGCGAGAAATCCGCATGTCCCAGCACGTGGGCGGTAACCAGGATGTTCTCGGCCAGGCCGTTGCTCGCGGCGAGGTAGGCGTGGCCCGGATTGCCGGGAAATACCACTTCGAAGATCCGCGAGTTGCCCATGTGGCGCTGAATGAGCTGATAGATGTAGCGCACGCCGAACGACCAATGCGGCATGCGCACCGGCAGCCCGTAGACCGCGATCTCCATCATGAAGCTATCTGGTACGGCCTCGAACTCGACCGGATCGAAGGACAGTCCGCAGCGATTCGCCAGCTCCTCGAGACGGCGAACGTAGGCCTGCCACTCGCCCTCACTCATGTCTCACCCTCGAGTGCCTTCTGCTCTGCGGTGAAGAAGTGCCGCACGGCGCCCCACACGTCATCGAAGTCGTTCACCACGTAGCTGCCTGCCGGGTGACCCTGCGCGGCGACCTCCGCGAACAGCCGTCCGGTCTCCGTCGCCAGCTGGCGCGACAGCCCCGAGGCGACTTCCACGTAGCCGGAATAGCAGGCCTTCTGCACGATGTCGCTCAGGGCCGTGTGGGCTTCGGCATGATCGCCGACGGAGTTATCGCCGTCGGACGCGTAGAAGAGGTAGATGTTATGGCGCGCCGGATTGAAGCGCGCCGTGATGATCTCGCGCACTTTGTTGAGACCGGTCGATGCGACGGTGCCACCGGTGCCGGTCACTTGAAAGAAATCCGGCTCGTTGAATTCCCACGCTTCGGTCGTGTGTGCGACGAAAACGGTCTCGAGCGAGCGGTACTCGCGGCGCAGGCCCTGTACGACCCAGAAGAAGAAAGTCTTGGCGAGCTTGCGGTCGCGGTCGGACATGCTGCCCGAGACGTCCAGCATGAAGAACACGACCGCGTGGATGGCGGGTTGTCGCCGCCGAGCCAGCTGGCGGTAGCGCAAGTCGTCATCGGTGAAGGTGGGCGTAGCGCCGGGTGCGCCGCGGCGCTTGACGAGCTCCTTGAAGGAGCGGCGCCGATCGAGACGCGAGCGCGCTCCGCGCCGGTCCCAACCTTCGCGCGTCCAGTCGGTATGCTCGGATGGACCGATGCGCGACTTGAGGTTCGGCAGCTGCATCTCCTCCCAGAGCCAATCGACGATGTCGTCGATCTTGATCTCGAGCAGCAGCTGGATCTCACCCTGCTCCTGGCCGCCCGGTCCCTTGTCACGCGAGCCCGGGCTCGAGTTCGCATCGGCGAGCACGTCACCAGGCTTGGCCTTGCCCTGCCCGACGCCTTGTGACTCGCCCGGACGCCGTAGCCGGAAATGGTAATGCTCGAGCATGCGCACGGGGACGCGCACGGTGCGAGTACTATCGTTGATCACTTCGCCGCCCGAGATGATCTGCGGCAGGTGCTCGCGCACGGACTCGCGCACCTTCTCGTCGTGACGCAACCAGTCGCGCGCCCCCCGCGAGAACAAGTCGTACCACTTTGCACCCAGTCCGGCCGACTCTTCGCTGCTCTCGCTCATGGCGCTGGCATCCTCGTTGCGATGTGTGTGAGCTACTCCTGGGCCAAGAGCGTGGTCACGTAGCTCAGTGCTTCCTTGGCGCTGTGCTCATCATAGCCGTACTCTTTGACGAGCCGCTCCTGCACGACCGAGATCTTCTGCCGAGCATCCTCGTCGGGGCGCGCCGTGGAGGTCACGAGGCGCAGCACGTCGCGCCGCTCTTCGAACAGATACTGCTCGATGGCCTCGCGCATGCGTGCATGGCTTGCGAGCTTGAACTTCTCGCCGGCCTTGAAGGCCACCATGGCCTTGCGCACCACCTCCTGACGGAACGAGAGCTTGCCGGAATCGGACACCTTGATCTTCTCCTCAACCGAGCGCAGGAAGCGCTCATCAGCCGGGCGCGTCTCGCCGGTGATCGGGTCGGTGACTTGACGGTGATCCAGAGAGGCCTCGACCTCGTCGAGATACTTCTCGAGCAGTTGCTGGGCCTCATCCTCGAACGAGGCAAACATGGCACGGTGAACGTCCTCTTTCACCCAGCGGTTGTAGAACTCCTTGCGTGCGGTGACCAGATGATCCACCCAGGCCTTCTTTTGCTTCGCATCGATGCGTGCATCGCTGTCGATGCCATCCTTGAGCGCGAGCAGCAGCTCCATGCTGGTGAGACTGTGTGTATTGCCGCGCGTGATGGCGTTCGAGATCGCATTGATCACGAACCGCGGGCTGACACCGGTGAGCCCTTCATCGGGGGTTTCAGCCTTGAGCCGAGTTGCTTCGCTCTCCGGCACGCCTTCCACGGCCTCGCCCGCGTACAGGCGCAGCTTCTTCTGCAGATCCAGCCCTTCGCGCTCCGGCTTCATGAGCCGCGTGAGAATGGCGAACACGGCGGCCAGGTCCAGCACATGCGGATCGAGGTGCACATCGCGGAAAGCAGGCGCCCCGGAGACGAGCTTCTGGTAGATGCGCGCCTCGTCCTGGTACGAGAGCGCGTACGGGACCTTGATGATGACCATGCGATCCAGCAGCGCCTCGTTCTCCTTCTCCTGCAGGAACTTGTGGAACTCGGCGAGGTTGGTGTGCGCGAGGATGGTCTCATCGAGATAGATGAGCGGGAAACGGGAGACCTTGACGTTCTTCTCCTGCGTCATGGTCAGGAGCAGATAGAGGAATTCGCGCTTGACCTTGAGGATCTCGATCATCTCGAGCACGCCGCGGCTCGCGGCATACACGGCGCCTGACCAGGACCACGCGCGCGGATCACCCTCGTCACCGATCTGGGCCACTTTCGCGAGGTCGACGGACCCGACCAGGTCCGCGATATCCGCGGTGGTGGGATCGTGTGGAGCGTAGGTGCCGATGCCCGCGCGCGAGGCCTCCGACAGGAAGATGCGCTCCACCGGCACGCGCACGAAGTCACCTTCGTACTCGCGCTCGACACGGTCGCGAGCCCATGGCGACAGCTCACCTTGAACCTCGACTCCGTAGCGTTCGCGAAATTCGGGCCTGAGGCTCGCCGGCACGAGGTTCAACGGGTTCTCGCGCAGCGGTGAGCCCTTGATCGCGTAGAGTGCGCCATCATCCGTGCGGCTGTACTCCTCAAGCCCACGCTTGAGGAGAATTGCCAAGGTCGACTTGCCGCCAGAAGGCGGTCCGAGCAGCAGCATGAGGCGGCGGCCCACATCCGAGCCGGCCGCGGCTGCCTTGAAATAGTCGACTACGCGCGAGAGGGGCTCGTCGATGCCGTACAGCTCGCGGCGGAAAAGCTCCCGCGCTTTGGCGTTCTCGCCGTTCTCGGTACTGCCGTTGCGTCCGTGCCAGCGCAGCATATCCCAGATGTACTGGTGGCTCGTCCGCGCCAGGGCGGCGGGGCTTGCGGGTAGAACCGTCTTCAGGAAGTCCCCGAAGGTGCCTTCCCAGCGCTGCGCGCGGTGCAGGCGGCTAAACGAACTCAACGACTCGAGGAAATCCTCGGAATGGACCGTAGGATCTCCATTTGAGCGGTACGGATGCATCGGCCTTCCCTCCGGCGCCTGATTGACTATCTCGAGAGCGGCCCAGGCGCTTCGAGCGTTGACCTTAACTTAAATCCAACCTGTCGCACGGAATGTGATGGTCCTCTACTCCCGCGAGATCCTTTACGTTAAGACGATCACAACAACAAATTGTTCACCTTGTCAAAGCAAATTGCATTCCCATCTCGACGGTTGCGCGCATTCACGCTGTGTGTGACTGGGATACACGCGGACGTGCGCATGCTCGGGCGAGTTGCAAGGCGGATATGCACTGACACACTCGTCAAGAAGGAGTTCCCGCCAAGCGTATGTCGATTTGCAGGCTTCGCTCCACTTCCGTGCGCTTGCGCTGGTGAACGGCCGGCACGCGGCGCGACCCCCACGATCCAGCGCGTAGTCCGATAGTCAACCGCTTTGGCCGGCAGATCAAGTGTGCCGTTGCCGCTGCCTTGCGCTACGCTATCGGCGCGCGTGCCCGCGGCGCTGCGCACGCAGCGCGCGCGAACGCGCGGCTCTCAGCTCGAGCGCGTTGCAAGCTTGATCGTGCGATGTTCCGGCGCTTCCTCAGCACCGGTGAGCGGCAGCAGTCGGTTGCGATTAGAGTC
The DNA here is from genome assembly GCA_035501955.1 of Steroidobacteraceae bacterium. Lineage (GTDB taxonomy): Bacteria > Pseudomonadota > Gammaproteobacteria > Steroidobacterales > Steroidobacteraceae > JASHUC01. The sequence continues at coordinate 75,634 of DATJVD010000019.1, read as the reverse complement.
CCAGTACTCGGCCTCCTCGACCGTTACTTTGAGCAGCACTACCTCTGGATCGTCGACTCCGTTCGGCAGCCAGGTGCGCAGCGCAGGCGTCCAGAGCTCATGAGCCTTGTCCGCGTCGCGCAGAATCTGCGTGACGCCGGAGACCGAGACGTAGGTCTCGCGTGCGGGGCGGGAGTAACTCAGGCTCACGCGCCTGTGCTCGTCGATCTCACCGATCTTCGGTGAGGAAATTGTCGTCATGAACCACAGGGCACCGTCCGCATCCATCTGCAGCGTGCGCAGCGGACGGCTGCGCAGTGTCCGATCCGGCTCGACTGTGGTGAGCATGGCCACTTCGACTGCTGCGATCAGTGCTGCGAGCCGGTTCAGCTCATCGGAGGCCTGACGTCGCACGTCCATGGACGAAGCTGAGCAAAGGACGTTCCCTTCTGCCGCACGTCGATAGCAGCCGCGCGCGGCGTGCGCTGCCAAGGCCCTAACGATGGGTCGCCGCACGTCCCGGCGCTGGGTCGCCGCCCTCCCCGGGGCCGCCGCAAGGTTGTCGCGGGACGGCAAAACCGCGCGCTCGTGCTGATTTTCCGAGTCTGCTCACCGGCTTACGAAACCGATATTCCGTTAATGTGAACTGCCGCAATGCGACTGCTGAAGCGGGAACTATGCTCGCGACACGCTGGTGCAGGCGGGCCGGCTCTTCCGGTTTCCTTGGAGCGTGCCTGCCGGCCGCCTGGCAGACGGAGACTCCACTGTGGCAAGTCCAGCCTCGAGTGCACCCCGGTCCGTGGAAGCGGGCGCCACCGGCGCATCCACTACAAACGCGACCAGGCCCAGCGGCGAAGTCATCGCCGTAACCATCCGCGATGATTTTCTTCTCGAGCTCGGCGAGGCGCTCGGCGGCACCGTGACCGTGCACCCGGTCGATTCACTCGCCGCTGCTCTCGACCACGCAGCCGGATCGCGCCGGCTCACGTTGCTCGTCATCGACGCGCGCGATGCCTCCGATTTGCGTGCCGATGTGGATTGTGCCCACTCGCAAGCGCCGAGCGCACCGGTGCTCGTATTCGCGCCACTGGAGAACGAGAAATCCGTCGCGAGCGCGCTCAAGGGCTCCAACATCTTCGCGGTCCTGCCGATCCCTGTGGACAAGCGCAAGACCACTGCCGTGTTCGACGGCGCGCTCGCCGAGGCAGCTGCCAAACGCGGTGGCGCACGCGGCGCGCAGCGCGCCGAGCATGCGGGAGAGATCCGCTTCGAGGCCCCGCGCCCGCCGCTGACTCCGGAGCCCATCTCTCTCGGCACCACATCGCCGTTCGGCGAGTCTGGCGCGAGCTGGTACAAGAGCAAGCTCGCCTTTGTTGGCGCCGCGGTCGCCGTCGCGCTCGCCGCCGGCGCGTTGTATTTCTTGACGCATGGCACTTCGAGCAAGCAGGCCCCGAAGGCAACCGCAGCGCAGAGCACCGCGAGCGAGGCGCAGAGCACGGTCCCCGCCGCCGCTCCCAGCACGCCCGCGCCGGCTGCGCCAGCCGCGCTCGTCAAGGGCAACGTGGATGATCTGCTGGAAAAGGCGCGCGCTGCCATGCGCGAGCATCGTTACACCGAGCCTGCCAGCGACAACGCACTCCTCTATTACCGCTCTGTGCTCGGAGCCGATGTCGACAATGGCGAGGCGCGCGATGGCATGACGCGACTGGCCGCTCTGCTTGCCACGCGCCTCGAGGACTCGCTCGCGAGCGAGCACTACGATGATGCCGCAAGCGCCCTCGCGGCGTGGAAGATCGCCGCGCCGAAGGATGCGCGCATCCCCCCGCTCGAGACACGTTTGCTGCAGGCACAGTTCAACACGGCGCTGGCGGAGGGCAATCTCGAGCGCGCCACGGCGATCACCCACCAGGCGATGCAGTTGGGCACGGTGCCCGGCGAGCAGCTCGCGAAATGGCGTGCGGAGCTGGCGCGGCATCAGGACGATGCGCGCCTCAAGCGCGTTGCCGACCTCATCGCAATGCGCATCCATGACAACCATCTGCTCGAGCCCGAGAACGACAGTGCCAAGTTCTATTTTGAGCAGCTCAAGGGGCAGGCGGGCGCCGCGAGTCCGGAGGTGCGCAACGCCGCCCATGACCTGGTCGCTGCTTACCTGCGGCGCGCGCGCGAGGCGGCGCTCGGCGGTCACACGAGCGATGCCGAGCGCTGGGTCACCGAAGCACGCGCGACCGGCATGAGCGCGGCGGATCTTGCAAGCTATCAGCGTGATCTCACGGCCGCACGCCAGCACGCCCAAGCCGCCGAATCCGAGCGGCTCGTGCAGCTGGTGCACGATCGCATACGCGAGGGTCATCTCGCGGAGCCGTCCCAGGACAGCGCCTCGTTCTATTTGTCGCAACTCGCGGACGGCTACGGCGATAACGCGGTCGTGAGCCCGCTCTCTCACGATCTCGCCACGCACTTGGTGGAGCGGGCGATCGTCGCGGCCGGCGCGGGTCAGAGCGCGCAGGCCGATGCCGACCTCGCACTCGCAAAGCACTGGGGAGCCGATCCGCAGACACTCCAGGCCGTGCAGCAGATGGGGGCGGGCAAGGCAGGGGCAGCGACCGTAGGAGCGCAGGTCCCGGCGGGCTACAGGCCCAAGCGCACGCGCTACTTTGCCCCCGAATATCCGGACCAGGCGATTGAAAAACATCTGCAGGGGTCGGTCACGGTGGAGTTCACCGTGGACGTGAACGGTCAGCCGCGCGATGCGCATGTGATCGAATCAAACCCGCCCCACGTGTTCGACCGAGCCGCGCTGACGGCCATCACCCGCTGGCGCTTCGAGCCGCTCGTGATCAACAAGGTCCCCACCGCAGTTCCCACGCGCACGGTCATTCGCTTCGAGCTGCCGAAATAACCCCTATCAAATCCGGAGCCCACGATGAACGTGTTCGCAGTCGAGCGCCGCGGCCAGATCGTCACGGTCGGTGCAGGAGCCGTGCTCGCCATCATCATGGGCGTAATCCTGCTGCTGGGCTCGCGGCTCGCGACTCAGGTAACGCGTGACGTATCGGCACTCGAGACGGCGAGCGGCCTCGCCGCCTATCCCGCCATTCTCGGTCAGGAGCTCAACGCACTGCGCGACCGCCTCGAGGAGCGCGCCTATCAGGGACAGGCACTCGCCGACCTGCACGCCACGGCGGAGGCCTTCGGACGCGATCTGCAGCGGCTCGAGCATGCCGATCTCGGCACCACCAGCGAACTTGCGCAGGCCGAGCAGCTGTGGGCTGAGTATGCCCCGGTGCTCGATCCCGTCACCGGATTCTCCGGCCAGCCGTACGTCGACACGGACGCGTCCGGCAGTGCGCTCTCCAAGCTCGGCCGCGAGCACTACGCCAACGTCAAGCGCGCACAGCTCTTCGCCCACGACAACTCCGAGCGCCTGAGCACGCTGCTCGGCGCCCTCGCAACGCGCCTGCAGAGCGAGGCATCGGCCAAGGCGAGCCGGCTGCGGCTGATGCTCTCCGGCGGTGTGCTCGCCGCGCTCGCGCTGGCCGTGGTGGCGGCCTATCTACAGGTGGCACGTGCCCGGCAGGAACGCGCTGCGCGCGCCGCCGAGGAGCAGACGCGCGACATCCTCAAGACGGTGAAGGAAGGCTTTTTCCTGCTCGATGCCGATTACCGCATGGGTGCCGTGTGGTCGGACGCGCTGACGCGACTCTTCGGCAAGCGCAACTTCGCAGGCCTTGATTTCGAGGAGCTACTGCAAGGGCTGGTGACGCCGGCGACGCTGCAGACGGCGATGAAGTACATCAAGCTGCTGTGGGGCGAGCGTGCGCACGAGAACCTGATGAAGAGCATCAACCCGCTCGGGCAGCTCGAGGTGCACGTGGACAACGGCCACGGCGGCCAGGACACGCGCTACCTGCAGTTCGACTTCCACCGCGTGATGGGGCCGAAGGGCGTCAAACACGTGCTGGTCAGCGTCACCGACATCACCTCGAGCGTGCTGCTCGCGCGCGAGCTGCAGGAGTCACAGCAGAACGCCAACGCCCAGGTCGACATGATCATGGGAGTCATGCACATCGATCCGGTGCAGCTCGGCTCGTTCCTCGATGCCACGGAGACCGGGCTGCAGCTCATCAACGCGATTCTGAAGGAGCCCGCGCGCTCGGATGCGGACTTCCGCAAGAAACTCGACGGCATGCTGCGTGAGCTACACTCCATCAAGGGCGAGGCTTCCGCGATCAATCTCGTCACCGTCGCCCAGCGCGTACACGCGCTCGAGGATGCGGTGAGCGAGCTCAAGAAGCGCCCCAGCCTGTCGGGCAACGACTTCCTGCCGCTCGTCGTCAAGCTCGACGAGCTCATGGCGCACTTGAAGACGGTGCGCGAGCTAGCCCTGCGTTTCAGCTCGCTGCGCGACTCACAGCCCGGAGGGGCCGCGGGTGCCGAGCCGGCCGCACCGCGCATCACCGATGATCTCGCGCACATCCTGAACTCGATGGCGGAGCGTCTGGCTGGCGATCATCGCAAGCGCTTTCGCCTCGACCTGAATGGCCTGAGCGACATTCCCGCGGTCTATCGCGCCACCGTCAAGGACATCCTGGTGCAGATGCTGCGCAACTCCGCCGTGCACGGCATCGAGACCATCGATGTGCGTCGCGGCCAGACCAAGGACGAGACGGGGAGCGTGCGCGTCGAGTTCCGCAAGCGCGCGGATTGCTACGAACTGCTGTTCGAGGATGATGGCGGCGGCATCTCGCCCGAGCACTTGAAGGCAGCTGCGGTGCGCAAGCAGCTCGTGACACAGGAGGAAGCGGACGCGATGGACAATCGCGCCGCGATGGCGCTCATCTTCCGCCCCGGCTTCTCCACCCAGGACGAGGTGTCCATGGATGCCGGCCGCGGCGTGGGCATGGACGTGGTGGCCCGCAATATCTACACGCTCGGAGGCCGGATCGGCGTCACGACGAACCCCGGCAAGTTCACGCGTTTCAAGATCACACTGCCGTTGTCCGCCGCGGCCGATACGGCCGTGGCATGAAGCCCGGCAGAGCGCCATCACGGCAGGGAGTGCGGCACCGATGAGCGGAGTCACGGAGGCAGCGGCAACGGGCGCAGCGCGCCAGCTGCGTCTGCTCATCGTCGATGATTCCAACATCATGCGCCGGCGCATCGAGCGGTCGCAGCAATTCGAGGAGCTGGAGGTCGTGGGATCAGCGGCCAACGGTGTCGAGGCGCTCGAGCTCTTCCAGAAAACTGATCCCGACCTCGTCACCATGGACCTGACCATGCCGCAGATGGACGGCATCGAGTGCATCGAGAGGATGGTGCAGCTGAAGCCGGCCGTGCGCATCCTCGTGATCTCGGCGCTCGCCGACAAGGCGACCGCCGTGGATGCGATGGAGAAAGGCGCGAACGGCTTCCTCAACAAACCCTTCACCGATCGCCAGCTCAATGAGGCGATCGCCGAGCTCATGCGGGACGGCTAGCCAGCGCCCGACCGGATCAGAACCACCCCATGCTACAGGAGAAAGAGCTCAAGACTTTCGTGGAGGGTACGACCACCTACTTCGAGGTGGCCGCACAGCAGCCCGCTACCGTGGGCTCCCCCTACCTAGTGACCGACGGCGCACCCGCGATCCATGAATACACCGGCGTGATCAGTGTGAGCGGACGGCGCGAGGGCATCGTGTACTTCACCGCGCCCAAGGCGATGTTGACCGTGCTGCTCATGAAGATGCAGGAGAACGACTTCAGCCACGAGAACATGCGCGATCTGGTCGGTGAGGTCGCCAATACCATCTCCGGAAATGCACGCCGCGACTTCGGCAACGACTTCGTGATCTCCGTGCCCAGCGTGCTCGCCGGCGAGCGCAGCGAACTACCGCGCGTGCCGGGCGCGCGCGCCTTCGTCATCCCCATCAACTGGCGCAGCCATTCGGCGAAGCTCGTCGTCTCCCTGCGCTGAAGCAGGCGCAGCGCGACCTTGGGCAGAGCCCTTCGCCCATTTTTTGTCGACCGGTTCTCAATCGACGCAACGTCGCGATTTCACGACTCCCCACGCATACGGCGCTGCTGTTATGTTCCGTCCCGGGAAAAACCGGGGGGTCCTCGGATCCGAGTCGATCATGAACTTGATTGCATTGACTACGTCCCTGCCGCATCTCATGACCACCTACTTCGGCGCCGACCACATGGTCACTGCGCTGGTGGTGCTGCTAGGTGCGCTCGGCGGTTGGTACCTGGGCAACGCGAGCGATCAGTGGCGCAGCAAGCGCGTGGTCGTCGAGCTCAAGGGCCTGCGGAAACGCTCGCCACGCGAATAGGCGCTCGCCGGCGGAGCGCTCGCCGGTGGGGCGGGCGCCGGTGATGGAGCGCGCGGCGCGCCATGCGCCCGGCACCGCGTCCGCGCCGGAATGGAAATTGCTCAGGTGGACCTGATGCTCTCAGGGCACGGGTGCGCATGCGTTATCTTGCTTTGTGCTGCGATTACGACGGCACGCTCGCACAGGACGGACAGGTCTCCGCGACCACGCTCGCAGCGCTCGAACGTCTGAGAGCATCGGGCCGTGTCCCGGTGCTCGTCACAGGCCGCGAGCTGGCCGATCTCGAGCAGGTGTGCCCGCGACTGGATCTGTTCTCCCACGTCGTCGCGGAAAACGGCGCACTCCTCTACAGACCGGACAGCCGCAAGCTGCGCTTGCTGGCCGATCCCCCGCCGCCGCGCTTCGCTGCGGCGCTGCGCGAGCGGGGCGTGCCCGTGTCGGTCGGGCGCGTGATCGTTGCGACTTGGCGACCGCACGAGGCACGCGTGCTCGAAACGATCCGCGACCTGGGCCTCGAGCTGCAGGTCATCTTCAACAAGGATGCCGTGATGGTCCTGCCCGCCGGAGTCAACAAGGCCACCGGTCTCGCGCAGGCGCTTGCGACCATGGGACTCTCCGCGCACAACGCAGTTGGCGTCGGCGATGCGGAGAACGACCACGCCTTCCTCAACCTCTGCGAATGCGCGGTCGCGGTTGCCAACGCTCTGCCGACCCTGCAGGAGCGGGCTGACTACGTCACCGCGGGGGATCACGGCGCCGGCGTCAGCGAGCTCATCGCAGAGCTGCTCGAGAACGATCTGCGCGCCTGCGAGCCGCGACTCGTGCGTCATCACATCCTGCTCGGGCGCGACGAGCACGATCTCGAAGTCCGCGTGCCGCCCTATGGGACGAATCTGCTGCTGGTGGGCGCTGCGGGAAGCGCCAAGAGCGACTTCGCCGCGGCATTCGTCGCGCGTCTGGCAGAGCGCGGTTACAGCTATTTGATCCTCGATGCCGAGGGCACCTTCACGGCGGCGCCCGGCGCCGTGAGGCTCGGTGCGAGCGACCGGGCGCCGAGCATCGATGAGATCGTACAGCTGGTGCACAAGCCCGACGAGAGTGCGGTCGTCGATCTGGCCGCCCTCACGCCGCCAGAGCGCGCCGCGCGCTTTCAGAGCTTCGTGCCACGGCTCGCGGAGCTGCGCGCGCGCAACGCGCGCCCGCACTGGCTCATCTTGAACGGCGCGCATCATCTGCTGCCCGCGCAGGGCAGCGAGCGCACCGGGGGCGAGGCTCTGGCGAGCGTGCTGCAGATCACCGCCCGACCGGGGCTCATGGCACGCGAGGCGCTCGCCGAGGTGACCGCAGCCATCGCAGTGGACAGCGCGCCGGCCGAGCTGCTGCGCGAATTCGCGGTATGTGTCGGTCAGGGGCCGCCGCAAACCCCGGCGGGCCCGCTCGTCTCCGGGGAGGCGCTCATTTGGTTTCGTGGCTCTGAATCGCCCGCCGTGCGCGTACGGCCTGCGGAGCAGGACGGCACTCCGGGCCGTGCGACCCCGTCCACCGGCGCAAGTTGAAGCGGTTGCGTTCTTTGCACCCTTTCAACGTCCGCTCGCGGCTTGCCTGGCAGGTGTTTCACCGACTATAGTCAAGCTAACCAAAGGCTCGCGCGCCTGCCTCAATAACGGAAAATAAGGGCCGTGACGACATGCTCATCCTAACTCGCCGTCCCCAGGAGACCATCCGCGTCGGTGATCAAGTCACGATCACGGTATTGGGCGTGGAAGGCAACAAAGTACGCTTCGGCATCGATGCCCCACGTCACATCGTCGTGGATCGTGAGGAGGTTCATGAGCGTAAGCAGAGGGATGCTCAGTCTCAGGCAATCGGGGAGCCGCCGGCCTGAGAAGCGCATCCGGCGCGTCAGCGCGGCCGGAGGCGCAGGACAGATACGCTTGACGCTGCCAGATCCGCTCTGCGCATGCTCATCCTGTGTCATAGTCCTCTAATGCTCACGGACGGACGACCGTGGTTCGACGCACATGCTCGTATATGAAGGCGTCACCAAGCGCTTCGGCACGATTCTCGCTCTCGACTCCGTCACGCTGACCTGCGCAAGCCACCGCACGACCGCGCTGCTCGGTCCAAGTGGCTGCGGCAAGTCGACGCTGCTGCGCCTCGCCGTGGGTCTCGTGTGGCCCGACTCCGGCGCCGTCAGCATCGACGATGAGCACGTCGACGCGAGGAACATCATCGAGTGGCGGCGGCGCATCGGCTATGTCATTCAGGAGGGAGGGCTGTTCCCGCATCTCGATGTGCGTTCGAACGTCATCTTGGCAGCCCAGTACTTGCACTGGGATCCTGCGCGCATCGAGCAGCGCTACCGCGAGCTGCGCGAGCTCGTGAAGCTGCCCTCGAGCGCGAGCAGCCGGTTGCCTGATGAGCTCTCGGGTGGACAGCGGCAGCGCGTAAGCCTGATGCGTGCACTCATGCTCGATCCGCAGATACTGCTGCTCGATGAGCCGCTCGGCGCGCTCGACCCCATGATCCGGCGCGACCTGCAGCAGGACCTGGTCGAGCTCTTTTCGCGGCTCGGCCGCACGGTCGTGCTCGTCACCCACGATATCGCGGAGGCGGGGCTGTTCGCGGATTCGCTGGTGCTGCTGCGCGGCGGTCGCATCGTGCAGCAGGGCTCGCTCGCCGATCTCATCGAGCAGCCTGCCGCGCCGTTCGTGCGGGATTTCGTGGAAGCTCAGCGTGGGGCGCGCGAAATCCTCGCGGCGCGCGGTGCACTGCAGTCGTGACAGTCGCGGCTCGCGTGCGAGCGCTCGCGATCGCGACGCTGGTCGCGGGGGCACTGCTTGCGGGACCGACGCCGCGCGCCGCGAGCGACGCACCGGTCGTCGTCGGCTCCAAGGTCTTCACCGAGTCGGTGATCCTGGGCGAGATCATCAAACAAACGCTCGAGCGATCCGGTGTACCTGCCGTGCATCGCCGCGAGCTCGGCGGCACGCGCGTGGTGTTTGATGCGCTGCGCCACGGGCAAGTCGATGTCTATGCCGAGTACACCGGCACGTTGTATCAGGAGCTGCTGCGCCCTGTGCAGGACGAAGCCGCGCGCGCGGCGCAGTTGCGCGCCCTCGGCGTGGACATCGCGGTGTCGCTCGGCTTCTCGGACACCTACGTGCTCGGCACGCGTGACAACTTCGCTGCCAGCACGGGACTCAATGGCATCAGCGACCTGCGTACGCGCCCGCAGGTGCGCCTCGGCTTCTCGAATGAATTCATGAATCGTGCCGATGGCTGGCCCGCCCTCAAACGCTTCTATGGACTGCCCCAGAGCAATGTGCGCGGGCTGGATCATCAGCTCGCATACCGGGCCGTCCTGAGTGGCGACCTCGATGTGACGGACTTCTACTCCACCGATCCCGAGATCACGCGCTATCGGTTGCGCGTGCTGGCCGACGATCGGCACTTCTTTCCCGGCTACGATGCCGTGCTGCTCACGCGCGCGGCCCTGCCGGCCCGTGCGCGTGCGGTGCTCGCACGACTCGGCGGGCGCATCAGCACGGAGCAGATGAGTCGCATGAATGCGGCCGTAACGCTTGATGGCCGCTCCGAGACGGAGGTCGCGCACGCCTTCGTGGATCGGCTGTTCGGCGAGCGCACCGCGGCCGCGCGCCCGTCGCGAGTCACCGAGATCGCCCAGTTTACTGCCGAGCATCTGCTGCTGAGCGGCGCCTCGCTCGCGGCAGCCGTCCTGCTCGGGCTGCCGCTCGGCATTGTGGCCGCGCGGCGCCAGCGCTTCGGTCGGCTGGTGCTCGGTGTGGCCGGTATCGTGCAGACGGTACCGTCCCTGGCGCTGCTCGTCTTCATGATCCCTCTGCTCGGCATCGGCTTCACGCCGGCGGCTGTCGCGCTCTTTCTCTATAGCCTGCTGCCGATCATCCGCAATACCTGTACCGGGTTGCTCGACATCCCCCGTCCTCTCAACGAGTCGGCCATTGCGCTCGGTCTCGACAGCTGGGCCCGATTACGTCTCATCGAACTGCCGCTCGCAACGCGTCCGGTGCTCGCCGGCATCAAAACCGCGGCCGTGATCAACATCGGCACGGCCACCCTTGGTGCGCTGATCGGCGCGGGCGGGTACGGGCAGCCCATCCTGACCGGCATCCGGCTCAACGACGTGGGCATGATCCTCGAGGGGGCGGTGCCCGCGGCACTGCTCGCCCTGCTGGTCCAGTGGAGCTTTGACGGCATCGAGCGTTGGTTGCTGCCCCGCGCCAACCGCTCCTCGTGACAGCATCGCGAAAGGGCGCGCATCGGAGCGGCATCGAGAGCCGCACAGAGGGTAAAATCACGCTCGATGTCATCGCCCGCGCGCGCAACGAGGTCGTCGGCAGTGGATGGGCGGCGCGCCAGAGCGCTGGCCGCTGGGCTGCTCGCCACCGCGCTCATGGGATGTGTGAGCTCGCGCCTTGCAGAGAGTCCACCTCCGGGCTATAGCCTCGCCGGCAGCTGGAAGCTCGATCCTGCACACAGCACCGATGCCCATCAGGCGCTGCAGCAATTGCGTGCTCATGCCATGCGCCATCCGGACAGCGAGAATACATCCGTGATGCAGCAGGGACAGTCTCGACAGCACGGCGGGCACAATGGTGGCGCGGACATTCTTTCCGAGCTGCAGCCGAGCGAACCGTATCCCGTCGATCTGTCGTTGCAATCGGAGCTGCTGCGGGGCGGCGATTGGCTGCAGATTCAGCAGAGCGCGAGCGCGTTCGTCATCTCAAACGGAGACACGACGCATGCTTATACGCCTGGAGAAAAGAGCGTGGTGTCGGTGCCCGGCGGCGTCGCCGATCAGATCTCGGGTTGGAAGGGGAAGCAGTACGTGATCGAGATCCGCCCGCAGGTAGGTCCGCACGCACGCGCGACGTACTCGCTCTCGGACAAGGGCGGGCAGCTCATACAGACCATCCGTGTCGATCAGGAGGGGCGGGTTCCCAAGCTCGAGGTAACCCGCGTCTACGATCCCGCCGGTGTGACGCCGAAGGCGGTACCCGCCGGCGACTGACGCGGGTGATACAACCCGTCATCACGCAGCCGCGGCATCTCGTGCCGTCGGCGTAGCCGCTCGGAACGCCGGCTTTGCAGGGCAGGGCTACGCACGCCTATGCTTATCTCGTGATCGAGCACACCCCCCCAGCGGCCTCCCCTGCCAGCGACGCCTATCCCGAGCGCGCGCCGTTCACCCGCACGGAGGTGCTGCTCGTCCTCGGGTTCTGGACGTTGATTGCCGTGCTGACTTCGGCAAATTCTTTGATCGAGCCACGTGCGCGGGGTCCGTGGCAGCCCGTGGTGCCCGGCGCACCGGTCCTCATCGCGTTCGCCAACTCCTACCTGTGGGCTCTGCTGACCCTGCCGATCCTGAGGCTCGCGGGCCGCTACACCATGGAGCGCTCCGGCTGGCCGTCGCGGATCATGTTCGTCGTCCTGGGATTGGTGCTCGCCATCGGTGTCGACATGGTGACGAGTTACCTGCGCTCGCAGCTCTTCTATGCTCCGGCGCCGCTGTCTCCGGAGCTCGAGGCCGTCGCACGGCTGCGCCGCCTGTGGTTCATGAACGAGTTCATCGTCTACGTGGCGGTGCTCGCGGCCGGCTTCGCACGCAACTACTTCCTGCGCTATCGCGTGCGACGTGAAGAGACGGTGAACCTCAAAGCGCAGGCGGCGCAGCTAGCTGCACAGCTCGCGGACGCGCGTCTGGCTGCGCTGCGCACGCAGCTCAATCCGCATTTTCTCTTCAACACGCTGCACGCGGTCTCCGCTCTGGTCGAGCGTGATCCGCGCGGCGTGCGCCGCATGGTCGCGCGCTTGAGCGAGCTGCTGCGCACGACCCTGGACGAGGCCGACGAGCCGGAGGTGCCATTGCAGCGCGAGCTCGCCTTCATCGAGCGCTATCTCGAGGTGATGCAGATCAGATTCCAGGGCCATCTGCAGGTGCAAATGCACATCGCGCCCGACGTGCGCGAGGCGCTGGTGCCCAATCTCATTCTGCAACCTCTGGTGGAGAACGCGGTGAAGCACGGCGTCAGCAAGCTGGTGGGTGCCGGTCACATCGAGATCAGAGCGCAACGCGCGGCGGAGCGCGTACTGCTCAGCGTGCGCGACAACGGACCGGGGCTGGCGAGTGGACGGCCTCCCGCGACCGAAGGGGTCGGGCTCCGCAATACGCGCTTGCGTCTGATGCAGCTCTACGGGCCCGACCAGCATCTCGCGCTGCGTCCCGGCGCCGACGGCGGACTCGTGGCCGAAGTGTCCCTGCCCTACCACACACACGCCGACCTGCGCACCTCGGCCATGGCCGTCGAGGCCTAGGAGCCGCAGGTGCCGGCCGCGCGACCGCTTCGCGTGCTCATCGTGGATGACGAGGCGCTCGCCCGCCAGCGCCTGGAGGACTTGCTACGCCGCGAGGAGGCAGTCGAGATCGTCGGCACGGCCGATAACGGCCACGCCGCGATCGAGGCGATCGCCTCGCTCAAGCCGGACCTCGTATTCCTCGATGTGCAGATGCCCGGGTGCACGGGACTCGATGTGCTGCGCGAGGTCGGGCCCGACCATATGCCGGCCACCATCTTCGTCACAGCCTACGACCGCTACGCGCTCGATGCCTTCGAGCTCGCCGCGATCGACTATCTCGTGAAGCCCTTCGACGACGAGCGCTTCGAGCAGGCCTTCCGGCGTGCGCGGCGCATGATCGAGCTTGCCGATCTGGGCCGGCTTTCGGAGCAGCTGCGCGCCGTGCTGACGCGCGAAGAGCAAGCGTCGGTCGCAGCCGCTTCCGCCGCGCCGGCGCGCCCTGCGTATCTTGAGCGCATCGCCGTCGAGATGCGCGGTCAGGTGCGCGTGGTGCCCGTGCAGACGATCGAATACATCACCGCAAGCGGACCCTATGCGGAGATCCACGTCGCCGACAAAACGTACATCATCCGCGAGCGCATGCAGACGCTGGAAGAACGTCTGGACCCCCAGCAATTCTTCCGCATCCACCGCTCCGTCATCGTGCGTCTCGATCGCATCGACTCCTTGCTGCGCGAGCCGGGCGGTGACTACGCCGTGCAGCTGCGCAGCGGCGCGCGCCTGTCCGTCAGCCGCAATCGCGTCGAGCCGCTCGAGCAATGGATGGGCTTGGCGCGCTGAGGTTGTGCTATATCTGACCGCATGGTTGCTCGCAGCTCGCCGCGCCCGTCTGCCAGGACGCCCAAGGTTCGCAAGGCCGTCAAGCGCGGCAAGCTCGCGCCGCGCGCGCAAGCGCGGGGTATCGGTGCCGCTGAGGTAGCACTCGCCCTGGAGGACCCTGCGATCCAGGAGCTCGCGGCGCATGTCCGTTCGCTCGGGGGGGTGCCCGTCGGGGCTTACCGAGAGCCTTTGAACGGGCGCCCGCTGCTCCTCGCCTCGCTGCCGCTCGGTGCGGTGCAGCCCACGCCCTTCCAGCGCGATCTATCACCCACCCACGCACGGCGATTGGCCGAGAAGATGGATGAAGCCGGAGCCTTCCTCGATCCGCTGATCGTGGTGCGCGGTCAGGACGGCGGGTTGTGGACGCCGAATGGCCGTCATCGTCTTGCCGCGGCGAAGTTTCTCGGACTCAGGCAGATCGCCGCCCTCGTAGCGGCCGATGAAGCCCTCGCCTACCGCATCCTCGCGCTCAATACCGAGAAGGCTCACAACCTCAAGGACAAGAGCCTGGAAGTGGTGCGCATGGCCCATAACCTCGCCAAACGCGACCCGAGCACGCGCGAATCCGCCCACGCCGCGGAGTTCGAGGCGCCAGAGCTGCTGACGCTGGGTCTCGTGTACGAGGAGTTACCGCGCTTCGGCGGCGGCGCCTACAGCGCCTTTCTCAAGAAGGTCGATCGCTTCAGCGAGCGCCCGCTCGCCGTTAGCTTGCGCGAGCGCCAGGGGTATGCCGCGCGACTGCGCGCCATCGATGCGCGCGTCAAGCAGCTCGTTGAGGCATTGCAGGCTCGCGGCTTTCGCTCACCGTATCTGCGCAACTACCTCGTTGCCCGCATCAATCCCGTGCGCTTTCACAAGGCGAAGAAAGGCGTCACCACGCCGGCCATGCCGATCGCACAGGCGCTGACGCGCATGCACGCAGCGGCGCAGAAGTTCGATCTCGCCTCGGTCTCGAACCGCGACCTCGCCTGGGTGGCCGCCGGCGCCGAGTCGCACGAGTGACGTCCGCGGCTGCGCGAGTGTCACTTTCTGCTGCGCACCCGCCTGTAGGGCCTGCTCTCGGTCAACCAGATCACATGACACAGGTGATGCAATCGATACGTTGGGCCCTCCGTTAGCAGCTCCGGATCGGGCTCGTACTCGATGATGATCTCCGGCTCGCTCGGCAGCACGGGCTCGCCGCACACGAGACAGGTGAGGCCCGAGCCGCGGCGCGCCTTCAGCCGCAGCGTGTTGCGACCGTCCGGGAGCAATCCGTAGCGGCGATAGCGATGCACGCGCAGACGCAGCTCGTTGAGATATCTGGCGAGGTCCTCGGGAATACGCTTCTGTTGCGAGGGATGCGAGTCCATGTTCCGGGTCACTGCGGGTCCTCGCTTATGGTCTGAGCAAGCGATGTTCCTAGTGCCGGCGGCCACCGGGCGCCTCCGCTCGCCCCGCCACCCTGCCGGGCCGCCGGCCGGTGCTTGCCGGGAATCGCCACGCTGCGGCATATTGAGGCGTTTTTTCACACTCCCAGCAGCCTCTTAGGCTGTTTGCAAATGCGCGCAGCCGTTTACCATGGGCGACGAGACCTGCGACTGGAGCAGGTGCCCGAGCCCAATCCTGGCCTCGGCGAAGTCAAGTTGCGCGTGCTCTACAACGGCATCTGCGGCAGCGACCTGCACGAGTACTACGAGGGCCCGATCACAACGCGCAACACGCCGCATCCCCTTACGGGGGTCAAGAATCCCGTCATTCTCGGCCATGAGTTGAGCGGTGAAGTGGTCGAGCTCGGCACCGGCGTGAAGGATCTGTCGATCGGCGATCTGGTGGCCGTGGAGCCGGTGCAGACGTGCGGCGGCTGCCTCCAGTGCCTGTCGGGTCGCTACAACCACTGTGGCCTGCTCGCCTTTCACGGCTACAACCGCTCTGGCGGTGGTCTCTCGGATTACACCGTCGTGCGCCGCTCCATGGCGCACCGTTTGCCCGAGGGGATGAGCGGTGTGCAGGGTGCGCTCATCGAGCCGATGGCGATCGCATGGCGCACCGCAGAGCGCAGTGCAGTGGCGCCGGGCGATACCGCCGTGATTCACGGTGCCGGTCCGATCGGCATCGGGGTGTACTTCACCCTGCGCCGCCGTGGCGTGCGGGTCATCATGTCCGATCCGTCGCCAGCGCGCCGCGCCGTGCTCTCCACCCTGGGGGTAGATTGCGTGCTCGACCCGACGAGCTGCAACGTTGTCGCGGCCATCAAGGAGCTGACCGGTGGGGAGGGTGCCGACGCCTCCGTCGATGCCGCGGGCGTGCCCAAGGCATTCCAGGCTGCATTGGGCGGCACTGCGGTCGACGGCACGGTCGTCGTCGTGGCGATTCATACACGAGCGCTCGAGATCGCACCGATGGACATTCTGATGTCCGAGGCGCGCATCACGGGCGTCGCGCTCTCATGCAACGCATTCCCATCCGTGATCGCAGAGATGGCCGCGGGCGCCTACCCGCAGGCCGGCTGGGTGGAGTCGATTGCGCTCGAGGGGCTCATTGAGCAGGGCTTCGAGCGTCTGCATCGCCAGGAGGGCACGAAGATCCTCGTGAACATGGCCGCTGCTGCATCTGGCGCAGCAACCGGCTAGGAACTCCGGCACGCAGCTCGGCGCGCAACCACGCGTTCACGGCACCCACGAGCGCGGCATCGCGAGCCATGAGAACCACCTTGGCATCGTGCGTCAGCGTGCCAGCGAGCGGCCTGCACAGATCGGGGTGCGCGTGCACCTGCAGCTCCACTTCAGCATCGTCAGTGATCATGACGTCGGCGCGTGCCGCGCGGATCTCATCGAAGATGCTGCGATTGTCCGCATAGACCCGCACGCTCGCATGTTTGAGATGGTTGCGCACGTAGCTTTCGTTCGTGCCCCCTGGATTGACGATCACCCGCACCTGCGGATGATCGAGCGCCGCAAGGCTCGAGAAGCGGCGCACATCCGTGCAGCGTGCGATCAGGGTCTTGCCACTCCACAGGTAGGGGTCGGAAAGCGCCGCGACGGCCGCACGCGCCGGCGTGGAAGAGATGCCGCTCAGCGCGACATCGAACGCACCGCGATCGAAATCGGACAGCAGCGCCGGCCATGAGGTGCGCACGAAGAGCGGCATCACATGCAATTGTTGAGCGAGTCGGCGCGCAAGCTCGATGTCGACTCCCGTGAGACCCGCCGCTGAATCCACGCTGAAGGGCGCATAGTCTCCCGTGGTGCCGATGCGCAGCACGCCCGCGGCCTGGATGCGCGCGAGCGTCGGCGCCGGCGCGAGGCGTATCGAGCCGAGTGCCTCGAGTAACTGCTGCCGCGTCTGTTGCGACCAGCCGGCGCTGTGCAGCGCGGATGCGGCGGATGCCGCGAAGCGCGCCACGAAGTCCGCGCGGGTGCAGGCGGGCGCGGCGCCATAGAGCGCACGTAGCATCTGTTGCGTGATGCGATCGAGACGGGGTCGCAGCTCGTTCTGCAGGCTCGGGATCGGCTGGGCAAAGTCGAAGCCGCGTGCGCGCCATCTGCGCTGGAGCTCCTCCTCCACGGCGCGCGCGGTCGACATCTGCACCTCGAACACCCGTTGCACGGGTTCGGCGGCAAGTCCGAGCCGGGCGGCCGCACTCGCAGCGTTGTCGATGACGGCACGCTCGCGAGCGGGATCGCTCACGGGAGCATCGTGGCGCCACTTCCACGCCGCCACGGCCGGCATGAGCGCCAGGCGCTCATCGGCGAGGGCGAGCACATGCTCGACAGCTTCAGTCTCATCCGCGAAGCGCGCATTGGGGCCATTCTCTGCCGCGCGCACGCCGCCCACGCTACTGAGCCCCACGGCCAACGCGAGCACGACCCTCCCGCAACGCATCGACAAGTCGGCCCCCTCAGTGTCGGCGCGCCTAGATAGCGTGTGCGCTCATCTGCTTGGCGATGTACTCACTCTGGCGCAGGGTGAGTGCCACGATCGTCAAGGTCGGGTTCGCCGAGCCGGGCGAGCAGAACTGACTCCCGTCGGAGACGAACAGATTCTTGATGTCGTGACTCTGCCCGTAGGCGTTCGTCACTCCGTGCTCCGGATCGGCGCTCATGCGGGCCGTTCCCATATTGTGCGTGGCCGGCGTGGCGCGCGAGCGCACGATGCGGCGGGCGCCGATCGCCTCGTACATCTTGCTCGCCTGCGACTGCGCGTGGGAGCGCATGGCGACATCGTTCGGATGATCGTCGACGTGAATGTGCGCGACGGGCAAGCCGAACGCATCCTTCACCTTGGGATCGAGCGTGACGCGGTTTGTCGCGCGCGGCATGTCCTCACCGCAGACGAAGGTCCCGGCCATGTTGCGATAGTCCTCGATGATCGCGGCGAAGCCTCGGCCCCACCCGTAGGGCAGACCCACCAGCGGAAACGTCGGCAGGTCGAGAGTGATCAGCTCCAGGTGATAGCCGCCGACGAAGCCGCGACGCGGCTCGTTGATCATCTCGTCCTCGACTATGCCGGCGAGTGTCGCGCCGCGCCACGAGTAGACGGGCTTGTCGAAGAAGCCCCACACGAAGCCGCCGACGTGATGGCAGAAGTTGCGACCGACCTGGTCTGAGGAGTTGGCGAGTCCGTGCGGGAAGTGCGCCGATTCGGACAGCAGCAGCAGGCGCGCCGTCTCCACGGAATTGCAGGCAACGCAGACGACACGCGCTTGCTGGCGCTGCTCCGTGCCCTTGGCGTCACGGTACACGACAGCATTCACGCGTCCGACGGCACCGTGCTCGATGCGCGTCGCCATGCTCTCGATGCGCAGATCGAGATTGCCGGTCGCCTCGGCGCGCGGAATCTCCGTATACAACGTGCTCCACTTGGCGCCCGTCTTGCAGCCCTGCACGCAAAAGCCCTGCTGAATGCAGAACGCGCGCTCGTCGGCCGGGCGTGAGTTGATGGCCATGTAGTTGGTGTGCACGCGCTTGTAGCCGAGCTTGCGCGCACCGGCGTACATCACCTTGAAGTTGTTGGAGGCCGGCAGGCCGGGAACGCCGTTGCGGCGCGTGACGACCATGCGACGCTCCGCGAGCTGGTAGTAGGCCTTGAGCTCCTCGTAGTCAATCGGCCAATCGATCAATGAGGTGTCGGGCAGCGCACCGTACGTCGTGCGCGGCTTGACTTCCCAGGGCCGCATGCGTGGCGTGGCGCCTGTCCAGTGCACTGTGGTACCGCCCAGGGTCTTGCAAGTCCACGACGGCAACGTGGGGTAATCCTGCGCCACCGTCCAGTTGCCGGACTGCGTTCGCGGGTCGAGCCATGTGAGCTGTGCGAAGGCCTCGCCGGGAACCTGTGAGAAGGATTGCAGCGACTGGCGCTTACCCGCCTCCAGCAGCACTACCTTGATGCCGCGGCGTGTGAGCTCGTGTGCGAGCGTACCACCGCCCGCGCCCGAGCCGATGATGACGACGGCCGAGCCATCGTCGTTTGCAATATGAGCCATCGAGACAGACCTCTCCGCGCCGGGCGCGGCTCAGCTGGACGTTTGTTCGGGCGCCGGTCCGCTGTCGGCCAGCGGGACATCGGGCAGCCAATGCAGATCGTTGAAGCCGCGGAACAGGTAGCCCCCTTTCGAGAAGGCTTCGCCTTGATAGCCGAAGTACGCATACGCAAGCGGCGTTGCGTACAGCGTGCCGAGCGTCTTGACGCGCACGCTTTGGAAGAAGGGCGAAGACTCGAGCGCCTGCAGCGCCTGCACGCGCTGCCGCTCCGGAGCCGATGCGAAGGCAGGACCCAGACGGCGGATGCCTTCCTTCAGCATGCCAAGCGTTGCGGGGTCGTGCGCGGCGTCCGCATCGATCGACTGCACCACGAGCGCATAGGCCGCGTCCTCGAGCTTGTCGTGGGGCGCGATCGTGCGTGTCATGGCCATGAGCGCGGCTCCTTCGGCGCTGCTCAAGGCACGCAGCTCGACGGCCCAGACGCGCGTTGGCGCCATGAGCGCCCAGGGGCTCGCGGCGGCCAGCACACCGCTCAGCATGCCGGTGGTCCTGAGGAAGGCTCGGCGCTGCATCGGAACTGAGTTGTCCACGGAAGTCTCCGCTTCGAGGCCGGGTCGCATTGAATACCACGGCGCGAACAGCCAGTCATCCGGGGCGATGCGTGACAGGCATGTGGAGTGCCGCCATCATCGGTGGGTGTTACCGCGCAGGCCACAGGCAGGAGGGCCGCCATGGGCGTGCTGATCGATGGTGAATGGCGCAGCGAGACGAGCTGGGCGGAGCGTGCCACGGGCGAGTTCGTGCGCAAGACCAGCAGCTTCCGCGAGCAGATCACAGCCGACGGGCGCTCCGGCTGGCCTGCGGCGCGGGGACGTTATCACCTGTATGTCGCGCGCTCCTGTCCCTGGTGCCACCGCACGATGATCTTCCGCGCGCTCAAGCAGCTGCAGGGAGTGGTGTCGATGAGCAGCGTCGAGCCGGAGATGCTGGAGGACGGCTGGACGTTTCGGGAGCCCGATCCGCTCACGGGAGCGCGCCGCGTTTACGAGCTCTATCTGCGCGCGAATGCGCGCTATACGGGCCGAGCTACCGTGCCCGTGCTCTGGGACAAGCAGCGCGGGACCATCGTCAACAACGAGTCATCCGACATCCTGCGGATGCTCAACGCGCAGTTCAACGCTTTCACACCCGACCGCACCGATTATTACCCGGCCGAGCTCGCGGCGCAGATCGACGCGCTCAATGCGCGCATCTATGAGACGGTGAACAATGGAGTGTACCGCGCCGGCTTCGCCACCCGGCAGGAGCCGTACGAGAGCGCGGTGCGCACGCTGTTTGCAACGCTCGCCGATCTCGAGTCGTTGCTCGGCACCCGCCGCTATCTGCTCGGCGGGCGGCTCACCGAGGCCGATTGGCGGCTGTTCCCGACCCTCGTGCGCTTTGATGCCGTCTACTATGGGCATTTCAAATGCAACCTGAGACACGTGTACGAGCACCCGAATCTGTGGGCCTACACGCGCGAGCTGTATCAGATGCCCGAAATCGCGGCAACCGTCGACATCGACGCCTACAAGGCGCACTACTACGGCAGTCACCGCAACATCAATCCGACGGGGATCGTACCGCTCGGGCCGCTACTCGATCTGGGCGTCCCGCACGGGCGGGGACACCTCTAGACTCGCGGCTCAGGCGCGCTTCGGGATGGAAGTCTGCTGCACTGTTGCGGCATCGGCAGCCTCGGGCTGCGATTGCGTCTGCCCGGCAACGTAATGTCGCCAGGCGCTAGGCAGCCAGCCTTCGGGCAAGGGCGCCATCGTGGTCGCATTGACCCAGAGCAGCGCGCCCGTTTCACTATCGCGCATCCACTTCAGCGTGAGAACGAGCGAACGGCTGTCGCTCAGACTCACGCGCCCTTCGACGAGCTCGCCCAGTGCCGGCAGAGCCCGGCTGACGCTGGTCCACTGCTCCGCGGCATCCGGGGCGCTCTCAGCGCGCACGCTCTCCCAGATTGCATGGCACTCACGGTGAAAGCGCACGGCGTCCCCGGGTGCCGACACGTCGAGTTGCAGCTCGAACTCCGGCTCGTTGCTCTGAATTGGCAGCTCGCACAGATCGCACGGCAGACCGGTGCCGAGCCCGCCCCAAGTGCGGACCGGCTTCGTACGCGGAAGCTTTCCCTCTTGGATACGCTCGCGGGCGCGGGTGCGAAGCCGGCCCATCTCGGCATCCGAACGCTCTGGCATGTGCATCGTCCTGACAGACGGAGACCCCATCCGCTGTCGGCATGAAATATGCACCGCCGCATTGCGCAAGTCCAGCAGCCGCCGGTTTATATTGAGCGTCCACCTTCGGGAGCCTTTCGGTCGATGCAGACTGATCTTCTCGATCAGGCCTTCACACGTGCTGCCGGCGCCTCGCTCGTCGCCGGCAACAGCGTCCGGCTTCTCAAGGATGCGAATGAGAACTATCCCGCGTGGTTGGACGCCATCGATGCCGCCGAGCGGTCAGTCCTCTTCGAGAACTATATGTTCTGCGAGGACGCGGTCGGCGTGCGCTTCTCCAAAGCGCTGGCGGCCAAGGCCAGTGCCGGCGTGCGGGTGCGGGTCATCTACGACTGGCTCGGGTCGGTGCCGCGCACATCGCGGCGCTTCTGGCGGACGCTGCGGGAGGCCGGAGTGGAGCTGCGCGTGTTCAATCCGCCGCGCCTCACCGGACCCTTCGGGTGGCTGCATCGCGATCACCGCAAGATGCTGGCGGTGGACGGTCGTGTCGGCTTCGTGACCGGATTGTGCGTCGGACGCATGTGGGTCGGGGATGCAGCCCGGGGGATAGCGCCGTGGCGGGATACCGGAGTGCAGATCCGCGGCCCGGCGCTTTACGACATCGAGCGTGCCTTCGCGCAGGTGTGGGCAGCGACGGGTGCGCCCCTCCCCGAGCAGGATCTCAGCGCCCGGGCCTCGATCGAGCCGGCGGGCGATGTCTCCCTGCGAGTGGTGGCCAGCGCACCGGGCATGCTCGCGGTGCTGCGGCTGGACCATCTGATCGCGGCGGCCGCGCGGCGCACGCTGTGGCTGACGGATGCCTACTTCGCCGGTATTCCTCCCTATGTTCAGGCGCTGCGCTCTGCGGCGCTCGATGGCGTTGACGTGCGCCTCCTCGTGCCCGGCGCGAGCGACGTGCCCGTGCTCAGGCCCTTGTCGGAGGCCGGGTATCGACCGTTGCTGGAAGCGGGCGTGCGGGTGTTTGAGTGGAAGGGCTCGATGCTGCACGCGAAGACGGCGGTGGCCGACGGACGCTGGGCGCGCGTGGGCTCGAGCAATCTCAATATCGCGAGCTGGATCGGCAATTACGAGCTCGACGCGCTGGTGGAGAACACGGAATTCGCCGCGCAGATGCAGCAGATGTATCTGGCGGATCTTACGCAGGCCACGGAGATCGTCCTGCGTCGCAGGCGGCGCCGCATGGTAGGCGCGTTGTCGCAACGTATGCGGTTGCGCCGCCCGCGCCCGGCCACCCACGGCCCCACCGGCAGCGCCTCGCGTGCCGCGGCGGGCGCCCTGCGCATCGGCCGTGCGGTCGGCGCGGCTTTGACCGACCAGCGCGTGCTCGCCTCCGCCGAGGCGCGGTTGGTGGCGATCGTCGGCCTCGTCGCGCTCGCGATTGCCGTCGTCGCCGTGCTCTGGCCACTCGCCGCTGCCCTGCCGGTTGCGGTTCTGTTCGCCTGGATCGCGGTTGCCTTGTTCGTGAAGGCGCGCTCGCTGCAACGGGAGCGGCGCCGCAGCGGTCTGCCCTCCATGCGCATCGCCCGAGCACGCGGGGCGGCGCAGCCGACGCGCGCGGAAGCGCCCCCCGAGGAGCTGCCGAGGTGAGTCGTTCGCGCTAGTGCAGCTCGCCGCCCCCGAGAGCCAGATACAACTGCACGGTGTCCACGTACTGCTGAGCCTCTGCGCGCAGCAGACCGAGTTGTGCCGTGAGCAGCAGGCGCTGCGCATCCACCACTTGCAGCAGGCCGGTGTAGCCGACGCGATAGCTCTCGCGCGCAAGCTCTGTGTTGCTGCGTGCCGTGCCGAGAGCGCTCGACTGTGCGGCGAGCAGCTCCGCATCGTGATCGAGCGCATCCAGAAGGTCGGCGACCTGAACGAAGGATACGAGCACGGTCTGTTTATAGTTTGCCGAGCTCGCGCGCAGGGCATCGACCGCTGCGCGCCGCTCGGCGCGCAGCGTGCCGCCCTTGAACACGGGCGCCGTGATGCCGGAGATCAGGGTCCACGCAGTGTTCGCGCTGTTGAATAGCTGATCGGCTTCGTTGGCGAGCGCCTGCTGTCCTAGAGTGGCCGATAGCGTGATCTGCGGGTAGAGATTGGCGGTCGCCACGCCGACGGCCGCCGTTGCGGCGTGCAGCTGCGCCTCGGCTGCGAGAATGTCAGGCCGGTGCCTGACGAGCTCCGAGGGCAGACTCAGCGGCAGATCTCGGGGCAGCTTGAGCGATGTGAGCTCGAAATCGGGCGCTGTCCACTCCGCGGGCGTGCGGCCCACGAGCAGCGCGAGCGCGTGGCGCGCAACGGCGAGCTGCTGGCGCAGCGGAGGCAGCAAGGTTTGATCGCTTGCGAGCTGGCTCTGCGCGGTGAGCACGTCCACTTTCGAGGCCGAGCCGTTGTCGAATTCAGTCTGCACGAGCTTGAGGTTGTCGCGATCCTGCGCGATGAGGTCATCGACCGCGTGAATCTGCCCCCGGGTGGATGCAACGGTGATCGCCTGCATCACGACGTTACCCGTGAGGGTGAGATATACGGCCTGCGTCTCGCTCTGCTGATATTGCGCGAGCGCCCGCTGCTCCTCGATGGTGCGCGCGATGCCACCTGTGAAATCGAGCGTATAGCTCACGGCGGCACCCACCGCTACGTAGCTGAAAGCCGGTACCGAGAAGGTGCCGAGAAACTGCGCGCCGTACTGCTGATTGCCAGCTCCGGCGTTGAGACTCACCTGCGGATAGCGCGCGCCCGCGGCGGCACCGGCAAGCTCCTGAGCCTGCCCGAGGGAAGCGCGCGCGGATGCGAGCGTCTGATTGTTGGCGACGGCCATGGCCACGAGCTCGCTCAGCGCGGGCGAGTCAAAGACAGTCCACCAGTCGGCACCCACCGCCGCTCCGCGCACGATGTGCTGCTGGAACTCGCCCGGGCTCGGGGAGCCGGGGGTGGCCGACGGCGCCCCCGGCTGCTCGCCGGGGGCAAGGTACGCCTTCGTGGCCGGTGGCTCCGGACGCTTGAACGTGGGTCCCAGAGTGCAGGCGCTGAGCGCCAGAGTCAGTCCCGCAATGAGTGTTCTCACGTTTAGCACGGCTGCGCTCCCTACTCGGCGACCAGCGTCGCGTCCGCAGGCCGGGAGCTTCCCGAACGCAGCATGAGAACGAGCGGCAGCATCGCGAGGCTGAGAAGCAGCAGCAGCTTGAAATCGTCGTTGTAGGCGATCATCTGCGCCTGCCGCGTCACGGCGGCATTGAGCGCTGCGAGGCCATGGCTCGTCGCTAGATCATAGGGCGGCAGCACACGCGCACCGAAGGCGGAGACGTGCGCCGCGAGGCTCGAGTGCATGATCTGGGTGTTGCGTGTGAGCAGCGCCTGCATGACACCGATGCCGATGCTGCTGCCAACGTTGCGCAACAGATTGAACATGGCCGTGCCCTCGTAGCGGTACTGGGGCCCAAGCGTTGCGAAAGCCACCGCGGCGAGCGGAACGTACGCGAGGCCGGTGCCGATGCCCTGCAAAAACCCGCTCCAGATGACCAGGCGCGCATCCATCTGCGGCGAGAAGCCGCACATCATCCATAACGAGAGCGCCGTGGCGCACAGCCCGCCGCCGATGAGCAGGCGCGCATCGACGCGGCCCATGAGACGCGCGACGAGCGCCATGGTGAGGAAGGCACCCACCCCGCGCGGCGCCGTGACGAACCCCGTCGTGGTCACCGGATAGCCCATCAGATCCTGTAACAGCGGCGGCAGTAGCGCGAGGCAGCCGAACAGCACGACACCAATGATGAAGATGTAGAGACTGCCGAGGGTGAAATTGCGGTCTCGAAACAGGGCCAGGCTCACGAAGGGATGACGCGCGGTGAGCGTATGCACGAGGAACAGATAGAGCGCGAGCGCAGCGCCGAGCGCTTCCAGCCAGATCTCCGTCGAGCCGAACCAGTCCCTGAGAGGTCCACGGTCGAGCATGATCTGCAGCAGGCCGATGAAGAGGCTCAGCGTCGCGAAGCCGAAGAAGTCGAAGGGCGTGCGCCGCGACTGCGTCTCGTGCAGGAAGCTCGACACGCCGAGAGCGGACAGGATTCCGAAGGGGACGTTGATGTAGAACACCCAGCGCCAGGTGTAATTGTCCGTGAGCCAGCCGCCGAGCGTAGGTCCGATGATGGGACCGACCAGAACGCCCATGGCCCAGATGGCGGTGGCCCGGCCGTGCCGCTCGGGCGGATTGATGTCGAGCAGCACCGCTTGGGAGAGCGGCACGAGAGCGGCCCCGCATAGGCCCTGCAGCAGCCGGAACAGCACGAGCTGCGACAGCGACTGCGCCATGCCGCACAGGGCGGAGGCGATCGTGAATCCCGCGACCGAGACGACCAGCACCTTCTTGCGACCGACGCGCGTGGCCAGCCAGCCCGACAGCGGCGTCATGATGGCGGAGGCGACGATGTAGGAGGTGAGCACCCATCCCATCTGCTCGAGCGTCGCCGACAGGCTGCCGCGAATGTGCGGCAGCGCGACGTTGGCGATGGTGGTATCGAGCGCCTGCAGCACCGAGGCCAGCATCACCGCGACGGTGATGAGGCCGCGGTGGGGGGTGCCTCTCACGGACCCGCGGAGGCTGCGGCCCCGCCCTCGCGGCTCGCGCCGAACCAGCTGTGGCGATACTCGGTGTCGACCGTTACGGAAGCGCTGAGTCCCGAGCGCATTGGTGGCAATGAGCCTTCGAGCTGCAGACGCACTGGAAGCCGCTGTACCACCTTCACCCAGTTGCCGGTCGCGTTCTCCGGCGGCAGCAGCGAGAACTCCGAACCCGTTCCCGGACTCACGCTCGCGACGTGCGCGCGAAAAGAGCGGCCTGCATAGGCGTCGATAACGACGCGCGCCGACTGGCCGGTGCGCATGTGCGCGAGCTGCACTTCCTTGAAGTTCGCCTCGATCCATACGTCATGGCTCGACACCAGCACGAAGGCCGGAGTTGCGGCATTGATGTAATCGCCCGCCTGCAGCTGCTCGACGCGCGTCACCACACCGTCGATCGGCGCGCTGATGAGCGTGTATGAGAGATTGAGCAGCGCACGGTCCAGCTCGGCCTGCGCCTGCTGCACGGTTGGATGATGGTCCACCGGAATGTTCGGATCGCCGCCGAGGTTAGCCAAGGTCGCAGTGATCTGCTGCTGGACCGCAGCCACGTTCTGCGTCGCCTCGTTGCGCGCCATCAGCATCCGCTCCACCTGCGACTGGGAGGTGATGCCGCTCGCGGCGAGGCGCGTCTGGCGCTCATACTCACGCTGCTGATACTCGAGCGCGCTCTGCGCGGATTTCATATCTGCCTGTCGCTGCCGATAGGTGGCCTTCATGGCCTCGATCTGCAGGCGCGCACCCGCGAGCCGCGCCTGCGCCTCCTCCACGGCGATGCGAAACGGTCGCTCGTCGATGCGGAAGAGCGTCTCGCCGCGATGCACTTGCTGGTTGTCGTGCACGTCGACCTCACTCACGCGTCCCGAGACGTTGGAGCTCACCGAAACCTGCGCGGCTCTCACGTACGCATCATCAGTCGATTGATAGCGACCTGCGGTCAGAAAGTAGTACGCGCCGCCCGCCACGACGATGACCGGCACGATGAGCATCAGCGGCAGGCGCAGCCGCTCCTTGAGTGGCTTCTTACGCACACGGTCGCCGTCCAGCGTGGCGCCGTCCTGCACCTCGCGCGGGCTCACATCATCGGCGAGCAGCTCGGAGGCGCGGCCTTTGACAGCGGCGTTCATCGCGCGGACCTCACCGCGCGGCGCGCAGCGGCAGGCGGACCGGAGTGCAGCTCTTCGACGGCAAGCGGTGCGAGCTGCGACAGATTGCCGTGCACCCGCTCGAGCAGCTCGATGAGCGCGATGCGTGCTTCGGTGCTCAGTCCTTCGAAGGCCTCGGCGCGCGTTTCCGCGGCGAGGTGCCAGATGTGATCGATGACCGGCTTCGACTTCTCGGTCACCCACAGCGAACGAGCGCGACGGTCGCCGGGATCGGAGCGCCGCTCCACCCAGCCGTCGGCCTCCATGCGGTCAAGGATGCGAACGAGGGTCATGGGATCGACCTCGATGCTCTCCGCCAGGCGCTTCTGGGTGATGCCCTCGTTCTTTGCCAGGAAGGCGAGCGCCTTGCACTGCGGTAGCGTCAAGGACAGACCCTGCGCCCGTTCCTCGAAGCGCTTGACGTAGAGGCGGGCTACATCCTTGAGCAGAAACCCGAAATTGCGAAAGCGATCCATACGACCTCTCGAGCCGGCACGGGGAAGCGCCGGAAGTCGTACGATATCATATCATGTGATATTATATCTAGCTCTATAATCTCTAGAGCATATGATCGCGCAAGCAGCCGGTGGGTTTGGCGGCGCCTGTGGCTCAGTGCGCCGGCGCCGGCTGTTTCGGTCCGCCCAGGTGCATGCGCGTGCCGCCCGTTTGCGGATCCTGGTATTCGCGATTCGCCTCGCACACGTATTCCAGCATCTTGTAGCCCGGCCGGCGCTTGTACTGCCAGGTGAAGGCCCAAGGCTGCGTCAGATACTCGGGATCGAGCACCGTGATGCGATCCTCGAATACATCGGGCGACAGCAGCTTGATGCGCTCATCGATCTGCATCTGATCGCTGTGCGGCACGTCGCGAAAGCGCACGTTCTGCTTGATCCCGACAGTGTTCACGACGAGGGTATCGCCCTCCCAGTGACCCACCGAGTGGCCCCAGTAACCCGGCTCGGCATCCGCGACCGGCACTTGTTGCTGGTCCAGGTAGATGCGACGGACCTGGTTGTACGCTTCCTGAATGATGGTGATCTGTCCCGGCGTCTGCAGCACTTCCATCGGGAACATCGCCATCATCATGGCCGGCATGCCATCGGGCAGACACTGCACGTAACCGGTGTACAGCGGCTGACCGCGCAGGTCGGCCTCGTGAGCCGCCTTCTGCCGTGACTGCCACTCGGAGAGGTATTGCGGTTTCAGCGGCGGGGGCGACACCCGCGGTGCCGAGGTGTACCTCGGGTCCAGCTGCGCATCGCCCGGGGTTGCGCCCGCGCCCGCATAGCGGTCCCACGTGCCGGTGAGCTTGTGGTGCGCCACCGGCGCTGCGTGCTGTGCCGACTCGTCCGCAAATGCCGCGCAGCCGAGCAGCGCCACCACGGCCACACGCGCCACGAGCCGCATGACGGCCGCGGCAGGGCTCACTGTATGCTCGCCTTGCCGGCCGGAGCGCCGTTGTCAAACTTGCGACCGTCGGCGAGCGTCACCTGTTTGAGCAGGCCACCGGGCTCGCCCGTACGTAACGGGGCGATGATTGCGGTGATCTTGTCCCCGGGCTTGATCATGTTGAACTTCCAGCCCACACGATCGAGGATCCCGGGACTCGCGCACTCGATCGTGTAATGCTTGACGGCGCCGTTCGCATCCGCCGCCTGCATCTCGATGTAGACGTGAGGATTGGTCCATTGAAACTGCTTCACCGTTCCGCTCAGCTTGACCTGATGATCGTGATCAAACATCGCGAACGAATGGTGCGCCGGTGCCGGCATTGCGGCGGCGAGCGCCACCACGCAAAACAGCGCCGCCCGCACCACTGCTGCGAGCGCGCGCCGTACATCTGTGGACCGCGTAGCCGGTGCCCGTAATGTACTCATCATGCGCATTGTGCCCATACCTTTCCCCTGCGAACGGGGGGCGCTACCCGCATCATACTCGGCCAGTTGACGTGGCAACAGCGGGACCTGGCGCGACTGCGGCCGCCTCAAATCGTGTTTCCAGATCACGCCGCAAGCTGCGCGCCGCCAGCAGGTAATGCAGCGCCGCCCACACACACAGCAGTGTGATCACCATCAATGCATGGCGCAGGCCGATCGCGGAGGCGTTGCGGCACGCCTCCGCGAGCGCGCCGCCGGAGCCAGCGGGTGCGCGTCCACCCGGGCAGGCAGCGGCGAACGTCCCGAGCGCGAACGAGCGTGCCGCGAAACGATCGCTCAGCAATCCCACGAGCGTGGGACCGAGTCCGATGCCCACCAGTCCGAGCACGAGGGACACGAAGAACTGGGAGGTCGCGCGCATGTTCGCCCCGACCATGTTCTGCGCCATGGCGATCGTCGGCGTGTAATAGAGAAACATGCAAACGTGCGCTGCGATCAGCAGCGCGACCGAGGAGGTGATGCGCGGCTCGTTGAAGCCGAGCAGAAACAGCGGCGCGGACAGCACCAGTCCGAGTGCGGGGCCCCACACGTACCAGCGCTTGTCGAAACGACCGGCCCAATCCGTGCCGAAACCGCCGAGCAGCAATCCGGAGGCCATGGAGCCGCCGGCGATCAGTGCGAGCAGCGCCCCCGCCTGCGCGGGCCCGAGATGATAGTTGCGCGCCATGAAAGGATTGATGAACTGTCCGATGCCGTTCATGGCGGTGGCCGCGAGCGCGCAGCCGAACAGGATGTGGCACATGGAGCGCTTTGCGAACAGGAAGCGCACCACCGCGCTCATCGCAGGCGGCGGCCCCTGCAATGCAGCGGCCGGATCGGACAGCCCGCGCGGGGGTTCGCGCAGCGTGAGAAATGCGAGGAGCGCGACCAGCACGGCGAGTGAGCCGATGACGATGAACGTCGCGCGCCAGCTCACATGCTCGGTGAGCCATCCCGCTCCGGCCGATCCGATCACGACGCCGAGCGGCGCGCCGAGCCAGACGATGGCCATGACGGAGGCGCGTCTGTTCAATGGATAGTGATCGGCCACCAGCGAGGAGACGGGCGGCCCGAAGCCGGCGTCACCCACGCCAACGCCGACACGAAACAGCAACAGTCGCGTGAAGCTGTGCGCGGTACTGCACAGAGCGGACATCGTTCCGAAGAGTGCGAGGCAAGCCGCGATGATCCGAGCACGACTCAGGTGCTCAGCGAGGCGCGCGATGGGCAGCCCCATCAAGGTATAGAAGATCGCAAAGCCGAGCCCTTGCAGGATGCCGAGCTTGGAATCGGTGAACTTGAGGTCGAGCTTGATGGCTTGCGCGGAGGCGGCCAATCCGAGCCGGTCGGCCAGATTGAGCCCGTTGGTCAGGACGAGCATCGCCAGCAGCCATGCCCGATAGCCTCGCGAGAACAGCGGCGCGGCAGCGTTCGGAGGCGTGGCCATCGGCGGTCTCGGCGGCGGCAGGGCTTGAAAGAATAAAGAAAGCCCTACCGCAGCGCCAGAAGGACGCGCGGCACGCCGGCCGCAGCTCGAATCCGCAAGCAAGGGCCGGCCGCAGAGCGCGGCCGGCCCCGCTGGTCTCAATGGCGCAAGCGCTCGCTCGAGGATCTTGCGGCGCTTCCCGCCGGCCGTCCCTGGCGGGCTGCAGCGAATGTCTCGATCATCCTGCGGTTGAATGCCGGGATATCGTCCGGCTTGCGGCTGGAGACCAGGTTGCCATCCACCGCGACTTCCTGATCGACCCACTTCGCTCCGGCATTGATGAGATCCGTCCTGAGCGAGGGCCACGAGGTGACGGTGCGACCGCTCACCACGTCGGCCTCGATCAGCGTCCACGGACCATGGCAAATGACGGCGACCGGCTTGCCCGCATCGAAGAATTCCCGCACGAACCGCACCGCTGCCGGCTGGGTACGCAGCTGATCGGGATTTGCGACACCTCCGGGCAGCAGCAGAGCGTCGAAGTCCTCCGCATCGGCATCGGCAAGCGCCACGTCCACGGGCAGCGTATCGGCCTTCTCGAAGTGCTTCCAGCCTTGCACGTGGCCCTTGGCTGGTGACACGATCTTTGTGCGTGCTCCTTGAGCATCGAGCGCCTTTCTGGGCTCCACCAGCTCAGCCTGCTCGAAGCCTTCGGCGACCAGAATCGCGACTCTCAATCCATTCAACATGAGCCTCTCCTTTGCTCTGCGATAGCTCTGCGCGACCCCGCCCCGTGAGCAGGAAGCGTGCCGTAGAGTTATATTGCTTGCCTCCTCCTCGCGAGTTCATGCTGCATGCATCTCACCGCGGCCAGCCCCGCGCCCGGCGGCGCGCTTGTGTTGCGCGGAGGGATTCGGCCGCTCGCGCTCGTGCTGAGCCTTTTGGCCTGGGGGGCTGCGCGGACCGCATGCGCCAACGGAACCGAGTTTCCATGGTCGCCCTGTCAACAATGCAACTTACTCGTCGGCGTCGGCGCGACGTTTCACCCCTTTGACGCGACCGGGGGTTTCGTGCTTCCGATCATGCTCGACTTCGCGGACGGCCGCTGGGAGCTCGGTGCGTTCCGCTTCGCGACCTCGCAAAGGTTTGCAGAAGCAAGCTTGCCCTTCGCGACGCTCGATGCCCACCCCTACTGGGGATTCTCAGGTGCGCACCGCTGGAACGTGTGGAATCCGGATTGGGGCAAGGTATTTCTGGGCTTCGGGGCCGCCTACAGGAGCAAGACCGACTACATCGAGGCCACACACTGGAACTTCGCGTATCAGGTCGGCATGCGTTTCAACCTCGGGCGGCGCGGTGAGCTGCTCGAGTTCAGCATCCGTCACTGGTCGAATGCCTGGGTCAAACTTCCGAACCGTGGACAGAACTTCGCCACGCTGAGCTTCGCATTCTGACCGCACCGGCCCGGCCCGCGTTATGTGAAGCCGGGCCGGCCGATTTTTCGCGGGTCGCGGGCGCAGAGTACCCGCGAGGTGTGCGCCCGCGCACCGCGGCTGACCTGCCCGCGCGCTACCCTCCAGCTTCGGTGCCGATCGCAAATCCGATGAACAGCACAACACAGGGCCGACGGCTCGATGCGACGCCCAGGGCCGCGCGCGAGCGCCCCGCCGCCAACGGTTTCGCGCTGGTGGCGCGCCAGCCGATCTACGGGGCCGCACTTACGGTCAGCGCGTATGAGCTTCTGTACCGGGATGCAGAGCCCGCTGCGCGGCCAGCCGCGCGCGATGCGCGCGAGGCGACGCTGCGTGTGGTTGCCGATGCGGCGCTCGAGATAGGACTCGACCGGCTCGCGGGCGGCGTACCGGTGCACATCCATTACCCGCGCGAGCTGCTCACCGGAGAGACGGCGCTTTCGGTACAACCCGAGCGCGTGGTGATCGAGGTCGTGGAGGACATTCCCGCGGATGCGGAGCTGCTGGCCGGTATCAGGGCATTGCGCGTGCGCGGGCACCGCATTGCGCTCGACGGCTATTCGCCGCGCATCAACAATCCGCAGCTGCTCGAGCTCGCGGATTTCGTCAAGATCGATGTGTCACGCGAGTCACGCGCCAGCCTCGCGCAAATCGCGCCGGGCTTGGTGCGCCGCGGTTTGCAGCTCATCGCCGAAGATGTGTCCACGGTCGAGCAGTTCGATCAGTGCGTGGAGCTCGGCTTCGAGGGCTTCCAGGGCGATTTTCTGCAGCGTCCCGAGACCTTCATCGCGCAGCGCGTGCCCTCGAACCGGCTGGCGCTCGTGCGGCTGATCGCAGCACTGCAGGATGAGAATTATTCGGTGGACGAGGTCGAGCGCATGGTCGCGCAGGACCTGTCCATCTCCTATCGGGTGCTGCGCTCGATCAACTCGAGCTTCTACAATCTGCCGCGCAAGGTCGAGTCGATCCGCCACGCGATCGTGATCCTCGGGCTCGATAACCTACGTCAGCTATGCACGCTGGTTGCCCTGCAGGGGTTCGAGAACCGGCCCGCGAACCTGTTCATCACGGCACTCGTGCGTGCGCGCATGTGCGAGCAGTTGGCGCGCGCCGCCGGAACGCAGGACATCGGTATTCACTTCATCACGGGTCTGTTCTCGCTGCTCGACGTATTGACCGGCATTCCCATGGCGGAAGTGCTCGAGGAGCTGCCGCTCACTGAGGCTGCGAAGCGTGCGCTCATCGCCGAGGAAGGTGCCGCGGGTGCCGCGCTGCGTTGTGCGCGCGCCTACGAGCGCGCCTTGTGGGATCGCGCGGCGTACGGCGCTCTCACGGCCGATCTGATTCGCGCGGCCTATGTGGATGCAGTCTTCTGGGCCGAACAGGCCAGCATCGCGATCACGCGTTAGACTTTATCCTATCGATTGCTGCGCCGATCATCGCGTCGCTGTCGACGCATACGCGACGCAATGGGACCAAGGTGCCAGCGTCGAAACCCTGGAACGCCGTGATAGACTTCACTTCCGCTTTCGGAGGTGCAGCATGCCCGTCTCCATGTATGAAGTGTCCATTCCAGTTTTCACGCTCGCTCTGAGCAATCTCTCCGCTATTCTCGACAAGGCGGCGAGCCACGCTGAGGCGAAGAAAATCGACCCCAAGGCGTTCCCTCAGGCACGCCTCATCGTGGACATGCTGCCGCTGTCATCCCAGATACAGATCGCCTGCGATACCGCGAAGGGCGCCGCGGCCCGTCTGGCCGGTATCGACATCCCGAAGCACGAGGACACGGAGTCCACGCTCGCAGAGCTCAAGGCGCGTGTGGCCAAGACGCTGGACTTCATCAAGAGCATCAAGCCAGAACAGCTCCAGGGAGCGGAGACGCGTGATATCGTCCTGCAGTTTCCGCAGACGACGTTGAAGTTCAAAGGGATCAACTATCTGACGACTTTCGTCCTGCCCAATCTCTACTTTCACGTCACCATGACCTACGCTTTGTTGCGCAAGAATGGAGTCGAAGTCGGGAAGCGCGATTTCCTGGGCGCGATTCAGTGACTGACCGCTGAGCGGCAAGCCGCTGCACAGGCAGCGGCGGCATGTTGCCGCTCACGGATGCGTGAGCGTCCGCTGCCAGCGCGGGAACGTCCCGGGCGTCTCCTAAGGCGTCGCAAGCAGCCCTCGCGCCATAGTTCCTCAACCAGCGTCGCCTCGATTCTGCCAATTGGTGCACAGAACTTCGCGCCGGCTTGGCCGGGATCTTGCTTGAGATTCGTGACTCTTCTCGCGCACAGGACGTTTGGACCATGTTCATCGGCAACATCTTCGAGCTGAAGGGCCTGCTCTCACAGCTCAATCCTCTCTCCCGGCCCAACCAGAGCGCGAGCACGCCAGCGACGGCTGCAACCGGGGTTTCCTCTTCCTCCGCACCCGGCGGCAGCCTCTCCAGCGCGGCCCTGCAGGCGCTGGCGCAGATCGGCGTTCCCGGCCTTCCGAGCACGGCTCCGAGCAGCTCCGGATCGAGCTCCGGTTCCACCTCGCAACAGCAATCCAATCAGGCCCTCCAGGACTTCCTGCAGAGGCTGTTCGCGGCACTTCAGCAGCAGAATGTGAACACGACGGGCAACGAGACATCGGTCAAGGGCGCGACGGGCACATCCGGCATCAAGGCTCATCACCACCACGGAGGCGTCGATCAGGAGCTCCAGAATCTGATGCAGCAGCTCTCGGCCGGGCCGAGCGCTGGCAATGGCGCAGCGCCGGCCTCCGGCGCGGGCAGCTCGAGCCTTGCGGCGCTACAGACGAGTTTCAACAAGCTAATCGCTGCCTCGGGCGCGACGGGCAGCGGGGCGACGCTCGGCAATTTCCTGAACGCCTTTGGCCGCGATCTCCCCGGCCGCGCGGCCGCGGGCAATATCCTCAGCACACGCGCCTGAGCGGACGACCCCGTCCACACTCGCGCAGCGGGGGGTGCGCGCCCGGCGGCGCTAATGCCATCCGGCATTGATCGGCGCGGCGGTTCTCGGCCAGACTTGCGCCGATGCGCGTCCTGCTGGTCGAGGATGATCAGATGATCGCGGAGGCCGTGCGAACCGCTCTGCGGCAGGACGGTTATACCGTCGATCACGTCGCCGACGGCGGCAACGCCGCCACGGCACTGCGCAGCGCGACCTTCGACATTTTGCTGCTCGATCTCGGGCTGCCCCGCCGCGACGGGCTCGAGGTCTTGAAGGAGCTGCGCAGCCGGCGCGATACGACGCCGGTCATCATCATCACGGCGCGCGACGATGTGCAGAGTCGCGTCGCTGGCCTCGACGCGGGCGCCGACGATTACCTGATCAAGCCTTTCGATCTCGATGAGCTCGCCGCGCGCATGCGCTCCGTGATTCGCCGCGGCGCGGGCCGGGGCGCGCCGGTCATCGAGCACGCCGCCATCCGTCTCAACACAATCACGCGCGAGGTTTACCTCGCGGGGCAGCCGATCGCGCTGTCGGCGCGCGAATATGCCGTGCTCGAGGCGCTTCTACAGCGTCCCGGCGCCATCCTTTCCCGCACCCAGCTTGAGGATCGCCTGTACGGTTGGGGGGGCGAGATCGAGAGCAACGCGGTGGAAGTGTACATTCATTCCCTGAGACGCAAGCTCGGCAGCGATGCGATCCGGACACAGCGTGGGGTGGGCTACTTCGTGCCCAAGGCATGAAGTCATCGATCCGTGCGCGCCTGCTGCTCGGACTGCTCACGCTCGTGGCGGTCATGGCGCTCCTTGCCGGAATCATCACTTACCGCCGCATGCTCGCGGAGACTTCGGCATTGTTCGACTATCAACTGCGCCAGATGGCGCTGTCGCTGCGCGATCAGGCGGCGATCGGCGCAGGTGTGGTGCTGCCATCGCATCCGGGCGGCGGTGACTACGTGATTCAGATCTGGAACCCCTTCGGCACGCGCACGTACATGTCGCGCCCGGGCCTGCCGTTCCTCAATCACGCCACGCTGGGATACGAGAACATGACTCTGCAGGGTGAGCGCTGGCGCGTGTACAGCCTGGAGACCGAGGTCGGCGTGATCCAGGTGGCGCAGCCCTGGAGCGTGCGCGAGCAGCTCGCCGGCGCAGCGGCGCTGCGTGTGCTCGCTCCGCTGGTGCTGCTGTTGCTGCTGCTCGCGGCGGCCGTCGTATGGATCGTCAGCAGTGGGCTCGCACCGCTTGCGCGCCTGGCGCGGGAGGTGCAACAGCGCGACGTGCACAGCCTGAAGCCGATCGAGGCACCGGAGCTGCCCTCGGAAGCCGTGCCGCTCATCGAGGAGCTGAACAGGCTGCTCGCACGGCTCGGCGCGGCGTTCAGCAAGCAGCGTGCATTCGTGGCCGATGCGGCTCACGAGCTGCGCTCGCCGCTTACGGCGCTGTCACTGCAGATTCAGCTCCTCGACCGTGCCCCGGATGAGCCTGCGCGCGCCGAAGCGCGCGCGCGGCTCGGCCGCGCCATCGAGCGCGCGATCCATCTGGTCGCACAGCTGCTCACGCTCGCCCGCAACGAGCCGGAAGGCACACCCGCACCGCTGTCGCCGCTACCGCTGGAGCCGAGCGTACGGGAGGGAGTTGCCGACGTGCAGCCGCTCGCCAGTGAAAGAGGCATCGCGCTGAGTGTCGAGCTCGCAGCGCCCGTGTGGGTGCGGGGTGATGCCGAGGCGCTGCGCATCCTGGTGCGCAATCTCGTAGACAATGCGGTGCGCTATACACCGCGCGACGGCAAGGTGCGCGTGCGCGTGACCACGCAGGGAACCGGGTCCGCAGAGCGCGCCTGTCTCAGCATCGAGGACACCGGCCCGGGAATTCCTGCGGCCGAACGGGAGCGGGTGTTTGATCGCTTCTACAGGCGAGCCGACGCCGGCGCCGGCGGCACGGGATTGGGTCTCGCCATCGTGAAGACCATCGCAGAGCGGCACGGCGCTGCCATCACCCTCGGCGAGGCCGATCCCCACGGTCTCAGCGTTCACATATCGTTGCCTGCAGCGCCGGCGGCAGCCTCCGGGCTCGAGATCCAAGCGCATTAAGGTTGGCTTAAGCCGGCGGGGTGATGCTGCAGGGCGTGCTCCGACGCGCGGAGCAATGGAGACATGCGATGCAAATCAGACGTACCACTGCCATCCTCTCGGCAAGCGGGCTGCTGGCCTGTGGCGCCGCGGCGGGGTGGATGACACCTAGTTTCATGCACTCGGGCGTCGCCTCGGCGGATGTACCCGCGGCGACCCAGGCCGCACCCGTCCCTCTCGGACAGGCACCCAACTACAGGGCCATCGTGGCCGCAAACCGCGCGGCCGTGGTCGGCGTCACGGTCGACAGCGTAGAGCACATCGGCGGCGACCAGAGTCAGGGCTCGCCCTTCGATTCTCCGTTCGGCAACGATCCGTTCTTCAAGTTCTTCCGCGAGATCCCGGTGCCCAAGAACAACGTTCCGGTGCACGGTCTCGGCTCGGGTTTCGTCGTGCGCTCGGACGGCGTGATCCTCACGAACGCGCATGTCGTGCGCGATGCACAGCACGTGACCGTGACGCTTGCGGATCATCACGAGTACCGCGCCAAGGTGCTGGGCCTCGATGCGGCGACCGACGTCGCCGTGCTGAAAATCGACGCGCACAACCTGCCGACCGTGCGCTTGGGAGACTCCCATCAGCTGCAGGTCGGTGACTACGTGCTCGCTATCGGAGCGCCCTACGGACTCGAGGAGAGCGCGACGGCCGGCATCGTGAGCGCCAAGGGTCGCTCACTGCCCGACAACTCCTACGTGCCGTTCATTCAGACCGACGTGGCGGTGAACCCGGGCAACTCGGGTGGGCCGCTGTTCGATGCACGGGGCCAGGTGGTCGGTATCAATTCACAGATCTATAGCAACACGGGTGGCTATCAGGGTGTCTCGTTCGCCATCCCGATCGATGTGGCCGAGCATGTGGAGCAGCAGATCGTGAAGGGCGGCAAGGTCGAGCACGCGCGACTAGGCGTGACCGTCCAACCGGTTAACGCCGCACTCGCAGGATCATTCAAGCTCAATGAGCCGGAAGGTGCGCTCGTGTCGCGGGTCGATCCCGACAGTTCCGCGGCGCACGCGGGCATCAAGCCGGGCGATGTGATCCTCAAGTTCAATGGCACGTCAGTCATGGATGCGGGATCGCTCTCCGCACAGGTCGGTATGTCGCAGCCCGGTGAGACGGCGACTCTCGACATCTGGCGCGATGGCAAGGCGATGACCGTCAAAGCGACGCTCGGCAACGCCGCTGCGGGCAACAACGGAGTGCTCGCCAGTGCCGCAGGTGACGAGCACGGCAAGCTCGGTCTAGCGGTGCGGCCATTAACCCCCGAGGAGCGTTCGCAGGCGGGCGTGCCGGCGGGTCTGCTCGTGGAGCAGTCATCGGGCCCCGCCGCCGATGCGGGCATAGAGCCGGGTGACATCGTGCTCTCCGCCGATGGCACGCCGCTCGACAACGTCAACCAGCTGCGCAACGTCGTACGCAAGCACAAGGACGTGATCGCGCTGCTCGTGCAGCACGGAGACGCGCGCATCTTCGTGCCCGTGCAGATGGGCTGACCGTTCAGAGCCAGTCGCTGAGTAAGGCGGCCTCCCCTCGCAACGCGGGGGAGGCCGCGCGCCTTTTCAGTCGAGGCCGAAGGCGAGCAATACATTGCCCGGCTGTCCGACGAAGCTGCCGATACCCGAGTTCACATACAGCATGCCGCCCGCGACCACGGGGCCAGGCCCATCGATGCTGCCGCCGTGCGCCTTGACTCCGTTGACCGTCTCGAAGGGTCGATTGGTGTCGTAGGTCCAGATGAGCGCGCCATCACGTGCGGAATAGGCACGCAAGCCGCCGTCGAGCGAACCGCTGAGCACGGCACCGGGAATTGCCGTGATCGCGGCGCCCTGCCCCACGTTGCAGCCGAGCGCGCTCCCGCACAGGCCGCGGGGTGGCGGCATCCGCCAGATGCCCTTGCCATCCGCGATCCGGACGGCGTGGACCCCCCCCGGCGAGTGCGTGAGCACATCACCCACACCGATATAGGCGCGATCACCTTCTATCGCAGCACCCCACTCACCACCCAATCCGCTTCCCTGGCCGAAGCGATACTGCCAGACGATCTTGCCCTGCTGCGCGGGATCCAGTCCGAATGCGATGCCGGACTTCTGTGGGATGACGAGCAGTTCCCGCCCGGCCACACGCGTGAGGACCGGAGAGGCGGAAAAGTCGTAGTCCGGTCCGAGAGTCGCGGGACACTGCGGGTTCTCGTGGTTGTGGGCATCGCAGCCCATGGCCCAGATATCCCCTTGCAACATCTGCTGCACCCACCGCACGGCGCCCGAGTCGATATCGAGGGCCATCACGGCGTCGGTCGTGGGCTGCGCCGGCTCCGCGTAGCCGTTCCCCGTCGCGATGTAGATCAGCTTGCGCCGGGTGTCGATCGTGGGCGCAGACCAGATGCCACCACCTGCCGGACCGTAGGTTTGCACACCGTTGGCGGTCTTGGCTCGCGGCCGGCTCTCGGCGATCGTGTACGTCTTCCACAGCAGCGCGCCGGTGCTGGCGTCGAGCGCGGAGACACTGCCGCGGA
The DNA here is from genome assembly GCA_035501955.1 of Steroidobacteraceae bacterium. Lineage (GTDB taxonomy): Bacteria > Pseudomonadota > Gammaproteobacteria > Steroidobacterales > Steroidobacteraceae > JASHUC01. Next base: position 36,227 of record DATJVD010000019.1, on the reverse strand, counting down.
ACGTGCAGCAGGAATAGTTGCCATGCCCCCCGCGACCCTCCTCGGCGATCCCCTGAATCGGGACGAAGACGCGGCCGCCATACACGGTGGGCGAACCGGTAATCGACGCTGACGGATGCTCATCGATCTTGCGTGTCCAGATCTGCTGGCCGCTCTCGGCATCCACGGCGTAGGCGTTCGCCTTGCGGTCGCCGAAGTAGAGCGCGTAACCATCCCCGCCGTCCGCACGGTGGTACGGCGCAACCGAGAGTGCCGCGGCAACCCCGGCCTGTGCTTTGAAGGTCCAGATGGTGCAGCCGGTCCGCGCGTTGAGGGCATGAACCTGCCCGTTCTCGCTCGCAACAAATAGCCGCCCGCTTACCACGGCCGGCTGCGCCCGGACCGAAGCCACGTTCACGAATCCGAATGCCCACTTGAGCTTCAGGTGCGGCAGATCCTCCGCCGCGAGTCCGCCCGCGGAACGCGGTTGAAAGCGTGTGTTCGAGGTCCCGTTACCCCAGCCGTTCCAGCTCGGACCGCTCGCTGCGTCGGACATGGGAGCGGCATTGCGGCAGGCATGTCCGGCTTCCTGTGAGGGATCCACTGGCTTTGCATCGAGGCTGCGACCGCTTGCGAATTCGGCAACCGCTCGTCGCTCGCTGACGCTGAGCAGCGCCCCTTGGGCCTGCATCTTGCCGTTGGTCAGCGCGTTCAGAATCGCTGCGGGTGGGTATTGCCTGAGCATCTCCCGCGGCACGGCATGCACCGTGAGACCCGGCCGGGTGTCCGCGGTTGCGACGCCCTCCGCTTGCGCAAGTCCCTTGTGACAGGCGGCACAGACGCGCCTGAAGACCTCCTCGCCTGAAGGCGCCGCAGGGGTGCTGGCGCCGCGCGACAGTATCGGCGCACCGAGCGCAATCAAGAAGACGAGCACGAAACCAGTCGATCGCATCGAAGCTTGCCCCCCGCGTGCGGCTGCGCGTGCCGCAGCCGCACAGAGTATAGGCATGGGGGCAGGTGGACCGCATGGCGGTCCGCGATCCGCGGGGGCGTCCCGGGCGGACGCCCCCGCAATCTATTCAAGCAAAACCGCTAGCGGCTGCTCGAGCTCTCGGTATCGTCGGCGCTGGCCGTCTTGCTCTTCACGTGGTGATAGGTCCCGACGATGCGCTCGTTGGACCCGAGCGATGAAGTCGGCGTCGCTTCTATCTTCTTGCCGACGACTGTCTTGCAGTCGCCGAGCTTGACGCGTGTCTGATTGTCATCGTAGCTGATCTTCATATCCGCCTCGCCCTCTTCCTTCTTCAGGCATACGCGGTACTGGCGTGGCGAGCTGCTGTCGTTGATCGTCTTCACGTCGGTTCCCGTGAGCACGAACTCGCCAGGCGTGACTGCTGCTTTCAACTTGTCCGTCTCGGATGCGGTATCGGCGCAAGCGAGCGTGGCGCCCGTCGAAAGCACAACGAGCGCGGCAATGGCAGCCGGGTTGATGCGCATGGACTTCCTCCTTCGGGTGTGTGCCAGTACAAAACGCCAAGCCCGCGCGGCCGTTCCATGGAGATATGATTCCCCTGCCCTTGCGTGCCGCGCGGCTCACGCTCACGATGGTGCCCACTAGCCAACATAAGAACGGATATGCCGCTGCAGCTGCAAAGTGCATTGGGCGTGATCGTCCTGAGGCTGCTCGTCTGGCTGCTGAGCGAGCGGCGCCGCCTCATCTCCTGGCGCTTCGTCGTGATCGGGACGCTCGTTCAGATCGGCCTCGCCGCGCTGTTCCTCAAACTGCCGATCTCGGGGGCGGTATTCGCGGGCGTGAATACGGTCGTGGTCGGGATCCAGCACGCGAGCGAGGCCGGCAGCTCCTTCGTGTTCGGATTCCTGGGTGGCGGGCCGTTGCCCTACCAGGAAACTCGTCCGGGCACGAGCGTCGCGCTCGCGTTCCGCATCCTGCCGCTGCTCATCATCATGAGTGCGGTGGCCTCCCTGCTCATCTACTGGCGCGTGCTGCCCGCCATCGTGCGTGGCTTCGCCTGGGTGTTCGAGAAGAGCTTGGGGATCGGTGGCGCGGTGTCGGTGTCCTCGGCGACGAACATATTTCTCGGCATGGTGGAGTCGGCCATTCTCATCCGACCCTATATCGCGCGTCTCACGCGCAGTGAGCTCTTCATCGTAATGACGGTGGGGCTCGGCGGTGTCGCAGGAACGGTGCTCGTGCTCTACGCCAGCATGCTGGCGCACACCGTTCCCAACGCCGCAGGTCACCTGCTGGTGGCCACGTTGATCACGGTACCCTCCTCGATCGTGATCGCACGCATGATGGTGCCGGAGACCGGCACGCCCACGCCGGGCGAGCTCGCGCACGATGAGCACGTGCATGGATCGATCGAGGCGCTCATGCAGGGGACGCGCCAGGGGCTCGAGCTGTTCCTGAACGTCGTCGCGATACTGATCGTGTTCGTGGCGCTCGTGTATCTCGTGGACGGCCTGCTCGCCCTGTTGCCCGGGCCCGGCGGCAGCGCGCTGAGCCTCGAGCGGGTGGGCGGCTGGATGTTTGCGCCGATCGCCTGGCTCATGGGCGTTCCCTGGCATGAGGCTCCGGTCATGGGCGCGCTTCTCGGCACCAAGACCGTGCTCAACGAGCTCATTGCCTATCGCGATCTCGCCGCCCTGCAACCCTCATTGCTGAGCGAGCGCGGCCGCCTGCTCACGACCTACGCGTTGTGCGGCTTCGCCAATTTCGGCAGCGTGGCGATCCTGGTCGCCGGACTTGCGACCATGGCGCCCACGCGCCGCGCAGAGATCAGCAAGCTCGGCCTGCGTGCGCTCGTGGGTGGGATGATCGCCAACTGCAGCACCGCCGCCGTGGTGGGCATGCTCGTGTGAGCGGCCACGGCTGCGCGCGGCCGGAGTCCATCGCCGGCCGAGTCCATCGCGCGGCGGAAGTTCAGCGCGAGGCCTGCCGAGAAGCCGCGGCGTGTGCCCGGTGGCGGTGCCTTGCGGGAGTCGCCGCCCGTGGCGGGGTGACCGAGCCGGCCGCCTGCACAGGAGCCGCGGAGTCCGGCGTTGCACCGGCATCATGTAGCTTGCGATCGATTCGATCAGCGACCCACTTCGCGCTCCACCAGTCGATCGGCGTGACCGCGTTGCCGCCAAGCAGCATCGTGAAGTGCAGGTGATCACCACCGGCGAGGCCGGTGGACCCCGTGCGACCCAGGGGCTGATTCTCGCTCACCATGTCGCCCACCTTCACCTCGATGGCCGAGAGGTGCGCATAGAGCGACTGCACGCCCATGCCGTGGTCGAGAATGACGCAGTTGCCATAGATGCCGAGCCAGCCGGCGTGAACCACTTTGCCGCGATTGGCCGCGAGCACGGGAGCGCCCGATACCGAGGCGAGATCGAACCCGAGATGCACCTGATGGTCGACAACCTGGCCCTTGTACACGTATGCGCGCTGATCGGCGAAGCCCGCCTCGACAGCGGTGTTGACGAGCTGCCTGAACGGCCCCTGCCAAAGAATCTGCGGTTCCGTCTCGTGTGCGAGAGCCGCAATGGTCGCGCCGTTCTCGCGGCGCAGCTCGCCGTTGATGCGCAGGAAGGCAGCGAGCAGATCCGAGGGATCGGCTACCTTCAGCTCGGGTGAGTTCGCGAGAATCGGCGGCACCACCTTGGCCAGAAAGTGATCATCGATCGGAATGCGGCTCTCGCGGAAGGACTTCGGGAAAACCCGGTAGTCGAAGGTCGCGTGAGCCTCGTTGCCCACATCATCGCGCGCGTACAGGCTGATCGGTGTGCTCGAGTCCTGATTCCACAGCAGCGCGAAGAACGCGACGCGCAGTCCGGGATCAGCGGCGGCGATGTGAGCTCCGGCTGCGGGAAATCCCGGATATTCGTGGTCCCCTACGCGAACGCCCGAGGTGACGTCGGCGGGCGACACTCGATAGACGATCATCTCCGAGCCACCCTGGTTGACGTACTGAAAGCTCGACAGTGCCGCGACCGTCGGGGGTGTGAGGCGCACTTCGAGGTCGCGGCTCACGGTCGTCGCGACCTCACGCAGTCCGAACAGCACGGATCTCGAGGCCGTGACGGTGATGCGCGCCTGTCCGGCGATGAGCTGAGGAATCTCGCGCTTCCCAATCGCGCGGGACAGACGCACGCGGTGCGCGCCATCCTGGACGAGCTGGGCAGCTCCCGTGCCGGCAAGGCTGAATACCGGGACGTGAGTGGAACCCTGCTCGAGCGCAACGTCGAGACTCTTCAGCTTGCCAGCGGGGGTATCGACCAGCACGGTAAGCTCGCTGGATTGGCCGATCGCTTTTTGGGGCGCGGCGAGCGCGACGACCGGCCCGGGCGCGCGCCCGGCTGCATACCAGCTGACACCCGCGCCGAGCGCGAGAAGCACGAGGAGAGCGATCAGTATTTTCATGGGCGCCGATAGTACCATCGTCACGCGCGCCGACACTGCGACGCGTGTATCGCGCGCCGCGTCTCAGCGCCGCATCCACGAACGGCTGATTCAGGCGAGCTGGGTCAGACGGCGAAAGGCCTTGCAGCCCATGGCAAAGTATCTGCGATCGCGCTCGGTGCCGATCGAGCGATAGCCAAGCACCTCCGCCGCGGCGAGCGTCGAGCCGCTGCCCGCGAACGGATCGTAGACGATGCCGATCCCGAGCGGCAGGGCCGCACGCACGATCTGGCGCAGGAAACGCTGCGGTTTTAGCGAGGGATGCGGCGCGAGCGCCTTCTCTGCCCCACGTGCCGGAGCGCAGGCGATCACATCCCTGAACGGCTCGTGGCCTGAGATGCGGCGCAGACCACCAACCCCCCAGCGGCGCAGGTTCTGGGCCGCGGTACCCTCGAGCGGCTTGCGGAAGATACCCCACGGCTCCCAGCAGGAGCGCGGCATCATTGAGACCTGAGGGAACTCCGCTTCGGCGCCCTTCGGGCGGTCACCTCCACGCAGCGTCTGCACCAGACGGATGAGCTCGCCGCGCTTCTCCAGCCCGGCATCTTGCAGGGCATGAAATGTCATGCTCGAGAGCAGCGGATTGGAGGCGATGAAGATGTGCCCGCCGGGCACGAGGACGCGCATCAGGGCCTGCGCCAGGCTCGCGAAGAAGCCCTGCAGCATACCGAGCTGCTCGGCGGACAGCACCGTGAAGCGCGGCAGCGGACGGCGCTGCGCGCCATCGAAAGAAGGCGGAATGCGCCACACACCTCCGCGACCGGCCCGCAGCTTGTCCTGATTGGACGCGTCGTACTCGATCAGGCCGTAGGGAGGGTCGGTGACCACGGCATGCAGAGAGTGCGCCGGTAGCTCCCCGAGCCAGGCGGTGGCATCGGCGAGCACGTAAGTCGCGCGCGACGACAGATGCTCCCGGCTCTGGGGTCCATGCGCTCGAATGCGCCGCCAGGATCGTGCCTGCTGGGCCAGGAGTGCGTTCACGCGCGCGAGCTTACCGTCATCGGCACGCGCGTTTGGAACTCGGCGCGCGCCTCGCACATTGTACGGTTAAGGCTGGGCCACACCCGGGGTTTCCGATGCTCAGAATCGTCCTCATCGTCATTCTGGTGCTCTTGCTGCTCGGCGCTCTCCCGACCTGGCCGTACAGCACGGCCTGGGGCTATTACCCCAGCGGCCTGCTCGGACTCGTTCTGCTCATTGTGATCATCCTGCTGCTGCTCGGGCGCATATAGCGCGGGCCGACCGGTCGGAACGACTCAGGGCGCAGGGCGCACCGGGCTTTGCGCGCTCGTGCCCAAGCCGGCCTCACTCGTGAGGTACACCGCGAACGTACCTAGCCAGTGCGCTCCCTCGTAGTGCTCGCCGGTCACCGCAGGTAGGGCCGCGCGGCGGTGACGAGCGGCCGCATCCAGGAGCACGGGCACCCGTGGATCGTGCACATCGAGGCCGTGCGCCATTCCCTCGAGCATCCAGGCCCTGCTCAGATTCAGCCCATCGATATGCGCGAGCCGCGGATCGGCGCGATCGGTGACGATGCCCGGCGCCAGCCAGGCCGCCGGCGCGCCCGCCCTCAGCACGGGCAGGAAGCCGCTCAGCCATCCCGCGAAGCGGCGCCGATCGAGTATGCGGCGCATGAAATCAGCCTCGGCGAGGCAGGGCGAGAGGAAGTCCTCGCCGGAGGGCTCGTAGTTGAGCGGACATCGCCGATCGGCGAGATAGAAGCGCCGCGCGGCATCTGCGAGCCGCGTGCGCATGTCCTCATCCCCGGCGACGCCGGCCCAGTCCCAGATGAGACCGAACGCGAACGCCGTCTGATCGTGTTCGCCCGAGCGAATCGGATAGTGAAGCTTGCTCAGCCACGCCTTCAAATGCGCAGCGACCAGGCTCTCGAGCGGCTGCAGATTGCGGGCTAGCTGTGCCGCCTGCGGATCGTTCCAGCTGCGCAGCTCGGCGCAGAGCCGCAGGAGCCATGCAAGGCCGTAAGGACGCTCGAAGGACGCACGATCATCGCGCTGTAAGTAGGCAACTTCGCCCGCGATGTTCTGGACGGTGAGGCTGCGCGCGAGCGCGGCGCGGGCCTCCGCTGCGAACGCCGCATCCGGAAACAGACGAATGAGACGCGCGAGCAGCCAGTGCCCATGCACGTCGGAGTGCCAGTCATAGCAACCGTAGAATGCGGGCGTCAGCTGTCGCGGAGAACGCGCATCAGCATCGCTCTCCATCGTGTGCGCGATCTTGTTCGGGTACTCCCGATGCAGACAGTCGAGAGCAAGACGCGCGAAGCGGGCCGCCGACGGCGGCTCGAGCGAGGCATGCGGGCTTGCAGCGCGCGCCGGGCCGCAGCAAGCGGCCCACGCTAAGATCGCAAGGCGAGCAAGCCCGAGGGTCCTGTACCCCGCGGCTCTGGCAGCGTGCTCGCTCTCGCGCCCGCCTCCCCGTGACAGGCTCACTCGCGCGACTGCCGCAAACGCCGGCACGCCTCGAGAAAGCGAACTCGGTCGCGCTCCGAGTCGAGCTCCGCCATGAGACGCGTCTGCAGCTCCTCGGCGCTTGCGGCACGCGCTGCCGCGCGCGTGACCAGGTGTCGGGCGATCGGGCCGATGCATGCGGCGAGCTCGATCTCGAGGCTCCTGAGCAACGGGGGGGCAAAGACCGCCGCGGCTGCGGTGCCTTCTTTGCGAGCGCTCATCGACGCGGCCGCGCTGGATGCGACCGCGCTGGATGCGACCGCCGGCGCGGTCGCGAGCGCGGTGCGCAGATGGCTACAGAGCCTTTCGTAGTGCGTCTCGCGCGGCGGCGGAAATGCGTTCAACCAGTGCTGCGAGCTCAGGAAATACTCGAGGCTTTTGGAAGGCAGCACATTCTCGATCCGGAAGGTGAGGATTCTGAGCTGCCTGTGAACGGCGCGTTCTACCTCGCGACGCACCTGCGGAGAATCGTTGCTGCTCGCCGAGAAAATGAGCACCATGAGCCGCGCGTTCGAGATGGCATCGATGATCTCCGCGGCCCAGTCCGCCGCGGGCGAGATATCGCGCGGCGCCACCCAGCAGCTCAAGCCGCATCCCTCGACGCGCGTGACGATCTCGAGCGCGCACTCGCGATCGGGCTGGGAGTAGCTGACGAAGATGTCGTGCGGCACGGAGTTTCAGGGCTCGAGCAGCTGCATCGCCTTTGCGAGGCTCTTGCGCATGCGAACGAAGGCGAGCACGAGTTGTTGGATCTCGCCACTCCCGACGGCCGGGAACTCCGGCGCGGATGAGTCGCCGACGCTCAGCCGATCGGCGATGGCGGTCACGCGCTGCAGCGGTCGCAAGACCATCAGATACAGCACCACATTGGTCAATACGAACAGCCCGAGGAAGAGCACGGCGAGCGAGCCCATCACGGTGCGCCAGGTCCTGTCGCTCGAGGCTTGGGCACTCGAGAGCGGCACCGACACGACACTCGCCCCGACGACTTCGTGCTCGTGCCAGCCAAAGCCGTTGTCACTGCCGTAGCTCGCGATCTCCGTGCGTGGCGCCTGGGCCGCCAGGCCATGACAGGTGAGGCATTTCGCCTCGGCCCGGATCGGGCGCGCGAGATACAGAGACGGTCCCATCGGGGTTTCGCGCTCGCCCACCACCTGCTGGGCCGTGGGGTCGTTCCTGAAGCGCTGGATGATGTCGGACTCCCAGTCGGTCGCCCGATCGCGTGGATTGGTCGGATTGAGGGTCGCCTCTTTGTAGCTGTATTGCGGATGGCGCTCGCGCAGCTTGAGGAAGTTCTGCGTAGCAGCGTAGAAGGGAACGCTCTGCGGCAGGAATTCGTTCTTCAGGTGCTCAACGAGCAGCGGTTCGATCTGGTTCGCGGTATAAGCGCGCATCGCGATGGCGCTATCCATCATCAGGGCGGCCTCGGCGAGCACCTCGCGTCGGGCGTTCGACTCGAGGGTCAGCTTACACACGAGGCCGGAGGCGAGCAGGGCGAGCACGAAGGCCGCGCCAAGCGCCGCATTGATGCGCAAAAGTATACTCATACAAGTGGTTCTTGCCTCGCAGCACATGATCGCATTCTGCCGATCCTGTGCAACCCCTCAGCCTCTGCAACCCCCGGGACGAGCGCAGTAATATACGCGCCGGTATGCTCTTTCTGCCCTTCCAGCCCGCCCTCCCGGATCGCGCCGCGGAGCGGCGCCGCGTAACCTCTGCGACCTTCCCGCGTTGGCTGAAGTAGCGAGCGCTCGACGACGCTCGCCGTGCCCAAGGGATACGCCAACACTGCCGCCATGCAGTCGGGTCCTCGCTGCGCTCTACTGCTCCTCGCATGCGTACTCGCCGTGGCATCGCGCGCATACGCCGCTGACCCGCAGTCCTACGACGTGAAGCTGGACTCGACCGGCAGCGATGGGCTGGATGCGACCCTCAAGGCAACGTCGCAGCTGCAGGCACTGCACAGCTCCGCACCCGTCGGGCCCTTCGGCTTGATCGCCCGGGCGCGCGGCGACATCAATCGTCTGCAGACCGTGCTCGAAAGCTTCGGCTATTATCAGGGTGCGGTCACGATCACGATCGATGCTCTGCCGCTCAACGCGCCCGATCTCAGCGACAAGCTGATCGCGATGCCAAAGGGCAGCGAGGCGCACTGCCGCATCAGCTTCGTCCTGGGACCCATCTATCACCTGGGGCGCATCGACGTCGAGGGCACGCTGCCCGATGACGTGCGCAGCAAGCTGGGGCTGACGCCGGGCGCACCTGCCGTCGCCTCCGAGGTCCTCGCAGGCGGTGCGCGCATGCTGACGCAGCTCGAGAACCAGGGCTATGCATTCGCCAAAGTCGATCAACCCATCGCCTACTTGGACCCGGAGCAGAAAGTGCTCAATCTGAGCTTTCACGTAACGACGGGGCCGAGCGTGCGCGTCGGTGAGATTCGCATCACAGGGTTGAAGCGCGTGCACGAGTCACTGGTTCGCCGACGACTACTGCTGCACACGGGCGAGCCCTATGACGCCTCCAAGGTCGAAGCGGCGCGCAAGGACTTGCTCGATCTCGGCGTGTTCGCAACTGTCAGCGCACAGCTCGGCAACGCTGCGGATGCCGAGGGGCGGGTCCCTGTCACCTTTCGACTGCGCGAGCGCCCGCGCCATGCGGTCACTGTGAACGCGGCGTACTCGAGTGATCTCGGCGCGAGCGGCGGCGTCAGCTGGTCCGATCGCAACGTGTTCGGCAATGCAGAGCAGCTCACGCTGTCCGCGACGGTAATCAACGTGGGCGGCAGCGCCAGCACCTCGCTCGGTTACGACACGAGCGCTCGCTACACCATTCCGGATTTTGGACACCGCGATCAATCGCTGCAGTTCTCGCTCGGCGCCTTGAAGCAGTATCTCGACGCCTACGACCAGACTGCCGAGACCGCTGGGGTGAGCTTGAGCCGCAAGCTGTCGAGCGTCTGGCGTGCCACTGTGGGGGTGACGCTCACGCACGAGACGATCGCGCAGGAGGACCTGACCACCTGCCTCGACAACGTGCCCGGTGAGGGCAACCCGCCCTGCGAGAAGGTCACCAATGACTACACTCTGGTCAGCATACCGCTCGGTGCAACCTACGACACGACGAACCTCGCGTCGCCCCTGGATGACCCCACGCATGGCTTTCGCGCATCCACAACGATCTCGCCTACCTTGTCCTTCGGCACGCGCGATGAGACCTTCCTCATCACACAAGCGAGCATCGCCAGCTACATCGATTTGAGCCGGCTTTTCGGCGCAGATGTGGGGCGCAGCGTGCTGGCGCTGCGCGCCCTGGGTGGCTTCGCGCAGGGCGCGTCCACGATCGAGCTGCCACCGGATCAGCGCTTCTACGCGGGCGGCAGCGGTACGGTGCGTGGCTATCGCTATCAGTCGGTCGGTCCGCAGTTCAAGGATGGCAATCCGATCGGTGGCACGGCGATGACCGCGGCGAGCGCCGAGTTTCGCCAGCGCTTCCTCACCAACTTCGGTGCTGCGCTGTTCGCAGACGTAGGTCAGGTCAGCAACAGTCTGGATCCCACCAGCGGCGTCTATCGCGTCGGCGTCGGCACCGGTCTGCGCTACTACACCCCGATCGGCCCAGTGCGCCTCGATGTCGCCTTTCCGACCAAGCGCAATGCCAACGACGATCGCTTCGAGATCTACATCGGTCTGGGGCAGGCGTTCTGATGCGGCGCCTGGCGCGCATTCTCGCTTGGACTGCAGGAAGCCTGCTCGCGCTCGTCGTCGTGCTCGTTGCGGCCGTCCTCGTCGCAGGCAACACTGCAGGCGGCCGCTCGCTCATCGAGCACTGGACTCAGCGCTTGACGTCAGGCCACGTGCGCATCGCGGGCATTACCGGAACATTTCCTACCGCGATCGATCTCGAGCGACTGCAACTTGCCGATGACCGCGGCGTATGGATGAGCATCGAGCACATCTCGTTGCGCTGGTCGCCGCTCGCGCTCGTCGTAAGGCATGTGCAGGTCGACAGTCTGCGCATCGCGCGGCTCGACGTCGAGCGTCTGCCGCTTAGCAGCGGCTCCGCGAGCAGCGGTCACAAGCTCAGCCTGCCACACATCGATGTCCGGCAGCTCTCGATCAGCGCACTCGAGCTCGGGCCGGAACTCGCGGGAACACGCACCCTGCTCACGGTCCACGCGAGTGCGCACTTGGCGTCGCTCGAGGATGCGAGCGCACAGCTCGTCGCGCGCCGCACCGACGGGACCGGGGATTACGAGCTGCAGCTGCATTTTGACCCGTCACGCACCGATGCTCGACTGAAGCTCGAAGAGCCGGCCGAGGGTCCGCTCGAACATCTGCTGCAGGTGCCCGGATTGGGGGCGCTGTCAGTCACGGCGGTGCTCACCGGTCCACGCGACGCGGAGAGCATCACTCTCGATGCGCGCGCGGGAGATCTGCGGGGGCGAGCCCGCGGTACGGTCAACCTCGTCCAGCCGGCCGCCGACCTGGATGTCAGTCTCCACGCACCGGCGATGATGCCGCACCCGCAGCTCTCCTGGCAGCGAGTCGACCTGGAAGGTCACTGGCACGGCACGCTCAAAGCGCCACAGGCCAACGGACGGCTGCAGATCGAGCAGCTGCAGTTTGCGGGCAGCACGCAGCTCGCCGCGCTCGATGCGAGCCTGACGGCCGGCGATGGGACTCTCGGTGTGCGCGCTACGGCCGACGGCGTGGTGCTGCCCGGACCCGCGCCGCAACTGCTCCAGGGCTCTCCCCTGCGCATCGACGCCACCTTACTCCTGAAAGACGCCGCGCGACCTTTGCAGCTGCAAATCAGCCACCGGTTGTTCAGTTTGCAAGCGCACGCGCTCACCGCCGGCAAGCTCCGCGCGACATTCGAGCTGGGGCTTGCCGATCTTGCCCCCCTCGCGGCAGTCGTCAAACAGAGCCTGGGCGGCACCGCCGTCATAAAAGGTGAGGCGGAGCGCGCGGCCGACGTCACGCGCGTGAGCGTGGACGCCAACGCCCAGCTCACAGACGGTGCACCGGCCGTGCTGCGCGGCGCGACTCGCCTGCGGCTCACGGCTAACCTGACTGACCGAAAACTGGAAGTGCAGCGGCTGCTGCTCACCGGAGCCTCTCTGACACTGTCGGCGAGCGGCACCGCGGATCGAGCGGCGGTAAATGCCGCCGGTGGCCCCATCCGGGCGCTCCATGCTCGGGGCGAGCTTGCGCTCCAGGATCTGTCGCTCATGGCCCCGATCCTTGCTGGCTCGCTGAAGCTCAATGCCCGGCTAGATGGACCGCCCAAATCTCTCGCGGGTGAGATTCAGGCTTCATCGACGCTGGCGGTCCGCGGGGCACCGGGCGGCGCGCTGACCGCCAATCTCAAGTTTCGCAACCTGCCGACGACCCCCAGCGCAGCGCTACAAGTGCAGGGCGATCTCGCCGGCGCGCCTCTGCAGCTCCAAGGCTCATTCGAGCGCGGCCCGAACAATGGGTTCCACGTCGTGATCCAACGCACGCGCTGGAAGAGTGTGCATGCCGAAGGAGACGTGACCGCGGCTGCCAACCTCAAGCAGGGACGCGGCGTACTTCGCATGGGTGTCGACCAACTCGCCGACCTCGAGCCGCTCCTCGGCACGCACCTCAAAGGCAGTGTGGCGGGAGACTTGGAGCTGCGATCGAGTGGCACTCAGAGCCTTGCGCAATTACACGTCGATGCGCGGCAGGTCGTGGCCGGTGACCTGGCGGCGAGCGGCGAGCTGAGCGGCAATGGATCGCTGTCCGCGCTGCACGTCCAACTCGCGTTGCAGATGCCGGAGCTGCACGGAGCGCCCGCGAACTTGACGACCTCGGGCACCGCAGACCTTCCCGCGCGCCGGCTGTGGCTCAAGGACGCAGAGGCGAAGTACCGGGATCAGTCGCTGCGACTGTTGTCTCCGGCCACGCTCTCCCTGGCCGATGGATTGTCGATCAGCCACATGCGCCTCGGAATGCAGGAAGCCGTTCTCGAGCTCGAGGGTCGCTTGTTCCCGAAACTCGATGCACGTGCCTCGCTGCAGCATATCGATGCCTCGCTGCTCAATGCGTTCCTTCCGAACGTGCTCGCCAGCGGCTCGCTGAACGCCGATGCGCAAGTGCATGGCAGCGTGTCGGCTCCGGTCGGAAAATTGACCGTAGCTGCCGATGGCCTACGCCTGGCGAATAGTGCGGCGCGCGATCTATCGGCTGTCGATCTCAAGGCGACGGCGGAGCTCATGGGCACCACGGCCGAGCTGGATGCGCACCTCAATGCGGGCCGCACGTCGACGCTCACGCTGCGCGGCCGCGTGCCGCTCGCGGCGGGCGCAGCAATGAATCTGAAGCTGGCGGGCGACCTGGACCTCGGACTCGCGAATCCGTTGTTGGAGGCCAACGGTGAGCGGGCGACGGGGATGCTCAAGGTCGAAGCGACCGTCGAGGGCCCGGCTACGGCACCACAGATTGCGGGCACCGTGCAACTATCCAACGGGGATCTGCGTGACTACACGCAGGGCATTCATCTGGCCGATATCTCGGCGCACATGGTGGGCGCTAACGGTGGGCTGCGCATCACGAGCTTCACCGCGCGCGCCGCTCCGGGGCAGCTGAGCCTTACCGGCACGATCGGCATCGCGGAGCCGAAGCTGCCGCTCGACCTGCACCTCACAGCCAAGAACGCACAGCCGATCACGAGCGACATCCTCACGGCCAACCTCGACGCCGACATCACCGTGAAGGGCACCCTGCGCGAGCGCCTTGATGTTGCAGGCAAGATTCATCTCAACCGCGCGGACATCGGCATTCCCAACAGCCTTCCCCCGAACGTGGCGGTACTCGACGTGCGTCGCCCCGGTCAGGCGCCACCGACACCACCCGAACAGCGCCTGCTGATCGGACTGAGTCTCACCCTGGATGCACCCCGCCAGATATTTGTGCAGGGGCGTGGTCTCTCGGCCGAGCTCGGTGGAGAGCTCCGCCTGCGCGGGACGACTGCCGAGCCGCGCGTCAACGGCGGCTTCGAAATGGTCCGCGGCCAGTTCACTCTGGGTAGCAGCCAGCTCACCTTCACTAATGGCCGCGTGAGCTTCAATGGGGCGGGCCTCAAGAATAGGATCGATCCGACACTGGACTTCACGGCGCAAAGCACGGTGGCCGATTCCACCGTAACGCTGCACATCACGGGACTCGCCGACGCACCGCAGTTCGAGCTCAGCAGCACGCCGCAGCTGCCGCAGGATGAGATTCTCGCGCGGCTGCTGTTCGGCCAGAGCGCCTCACAGCTGAGCGCCCTGCAAGTGGCGCAGATCGGTGCCGCCCTGGCCACCCTGGGAGGCGTCGGCGGCAACGGCCTCAACCCGCTCGCGAAGCTTCAGAAGTCTCTCGGCCTCGATCGGCTCTCCGTGACCGGAGGCACCAATGGCAATTCGACCAGCAGCTCGCAAAACAACTCCGGCGCCACCATCACGGCCGGCCGTTACGTCAGCAATCGGGTGTTCGTCGGTGGCCGACAGGGCACCAACGGTTTCACGCAAGTCGAGGTGGACGTAGACCTGACCAAGGGACTGAAGCTGCAGACGCGGCTCGGAAATGGCACTGCAACGCAGGGCACGACACCCGAAAACGACCCCGGTGACAGTATCGGATTGTCCTATCAGTTCGAATATTGAGTATCCGATGCCCGGCAGGACACGCGTAAGCCCTTGATACTGCGGTGATGAGAAAAGACTAAGAAAAGCTTTCGAAGCCGCTGAGGACCTCCTGCGTGGCGACCGCCTAGAACGGCAGCCGTCCACCAACTAACGGAGCACCCTCATGCAATGGCTTCCCCGGTCAGAATTGACGACCGACTCATCACCTCACCTACCCGTGCACATCTTCACGCTCGGCCGCTTTGACTTGCTGATCAACGGCGTGCTGCTGCAATTCGAGGGCCGCGGCCCTCGCCGGCCGCTCGAGCTGCTCGCCGCGCTCATCGCCGCCGGCCCCCGTGGTAGCAGCGTCGGTGCGCTTGCGGATCAGCTGTGGCCCGAGGCCGAGGGCTTCGATGCCTATCGAGCGCTGATCACGACGTTGCACCGCCTGCGACGCCTGTTGGTGCACCGCCACGCGATCCACTTCGGTGCCGGCCGGCTGCGCATCGACCCCACGGTCTGTTGCGTCGATGCCTGGAAGTTCGAACAGGCCCTGAGCGCCGTACGCAACCGTGCGGAGCTGGTCAGCGCACTCGCGCTCTACCGGGGCCCGTTTCTGGCCGACGACGAGAGCGCATGGGCGCTCGGGACACGGGCACGACTGGAGCAGGCGGTCGCACGCGTAACCCGCAGACTCTGGACCGGCTCTTCAGGGCAGGAGGAGCGCTCGACGAGCTGGGCGGGGGTGGCGACAGTCGGCGATATGGGCGCAGTCGGCGTCGGGATCTGAGCGGCTTGCCCGATGGAAGACGCGGGAGCTCCTGCTGCTGCGGCATCCGGCCGACGCGCGGCGGCGGGAGAGAGCACACTATACTGCCTCCCACTCACGGAGATCGCGATGTCGGCGCAAGCCCGTCCTGGCGCCTGGCAGATCGGCACGTGGATAGCAGATCCGAGCGCCGACACGCTCACTCGCGGCAGCGAATGTCAGAAAATCGAGCCGCGCATGATGCGGCTGTTGCTGTGCCTGGCGGAAGCCTCGGGCAAGGTAGTGAGCCAGGAGCAGCTGCTCGCCGAGGTGTGGGCGGGCGTGATCGTCGGACCCGCATCCGTTTATCAGTCCGTCTCGCAGTTGCGCAAGGTACTCGGTGACACGAGCACTCCGCCGAGCTACATCGAGACCATCGCGCGCAAGGGCTACCGACTCATCGCCCCGGCCACCGCGCTGCCGTCGAGCGAGCCAGCCTCGCGCGTACGCGGCGCCGCGAATGCAGATGCCGATGCGACGACCGGAGTTCCAGCGGCACAGAGCCCAAGGCGCCGGCCGATCGCTCGCTGGATGCCTTCGCTCGGTGTCGGAGCGCTCCTCATCGGGCTCGGCGTCGCAGCATTCCTCTGGTGGCGGCCGACGAGCGTCGCGGCGGCACCCTCGATTGCCGTGCTCCCTCTAGTCGACATGACCGCTGGCAAGTCCCAGCAGCCGTTCTGTGATGGTTTCACCGAGGAGCTGTCCAACTGGCTCGCCCAGATCCCGACCTTGCGTGTGGTTGCGCGCAGCTCCGCCTCCGCATTCCGTAACAAGCCCACGGACGCGCGCGAAATCGGGCGTGTGCTGGGAACGACGCACGTCCTCGAAGGCTCGCTGCGACGCTCCGGCAACGTGCTGCGCGTGACCATACAGCTCGTCGCCACGCGCGACGGCTACAACGTCTGGTCGAGCTCCTACGACGCACCCGTGACGGATGCGCTGGATGTGCAGGAGCAAGTAGCGCACGCGGTCGCGAACAACCTGGAGTTGCGCCTCACGGATGCGACGCGCGCCAATTTCGCCGATCGGCGCAGCACCAGCGCGCGTGCATATTCGCTGTATCTCGTCGCGCGCCATCACCAGCAGCAGCAGACGAAGCAGGACAACGAGCGCGCGATCGAGCTTTACAAAGAGGCGCTGGTCGCCGATCCGGATTTCGCGCTGGCGCAGGTAGGTCTCGCGCATGCCTATCTGAACCGGCGTTATTTCAGCGACAGTCGAATCGCCGAGATCGCACAGCAGGCGGAGCCCCTGCTCGCGCAAGCCCAGCGCAGCGCACCGCGACTGCCCGAACTCTACGTGGTGCGCGCGGCGCTCGAAACCGAGCTGTTGCAGAACGATGCGGCGTTGCGCGACCTGCGCTACGCAACGAGCCTGAACCCGAACTTGAGCGACGCCGCATCCGAGCTCGGCTTCCACTATCTGGTCAACGGCGAACCGCAGCAGGCCCTCGAGAGCTTCAGTCGCGCCGCGGAGCTGGACCCGCTCGATTACAACGTGCAGGCACAGCGCTGCATCGCGCTCTCCGACCTTGGGAGGTTCGATGGCGCCTCCGCTGCGTGCGAGCGAGCCCGCGAGCTCGGTCCCGGAGCAGCTTGGGTCTACAGTGCGTCGAGCCAGTTCGAGGAAGCGCGCGGACGCACCGGCGAGGCTCTGAAGTGGAACGCCGCCGCGCTTGCACGTAGTCCCGACGTTCAAGAGGTCTATGCCGAGCGTGCCCGCTGGTTCATGAGTTTGAGTCTCATCGACCGTGCGCGGGAGTGCTTCGACAAGGCCTGGGCAGTCGCTGGAGACGCGGCTCCCAACGATCGGCTCACATCGGTGGGTCTGATCACCGCATACGCGCTCAGCGGCCCGGCCGCCATGCGCGAGTGGCTCGCATCGAGCGGCCTGACCAGCACGGGTGACCCGGCGCTGCTGTTTGAATTGGCGGACGCGGAGTTGATCGCGGGCGATCCGCGCGCCGCTCGTGGCTTTGCCGACCGCGCCCTTGCCTCTCCCGATCTGCGTCCGGACGATCTCGCCAGTCCGTGGCTGGCGCGCCAGGGCGAGTCCTATCTGCTGATCGCAGCCGCCACCCAGAAGCTGACCGGGGATGCCGCGGAGGCGAACAAGTCGCTGGCGAAACTCGACGCGCTCCTCGAGCGATTGATCGCTGGCGGAATGCGCCGTCACGGCGTCTACGAATTACAGGCGCAAGCTGCTGCGCTGCGCGGCGATCCCGAGGGTGCAATGCAAGCGCTGCAGCGCGCCGCAAGCCAAGGATGGCGTGATGTTTGGTTCGCCGAGCACGAGCCCTACTTCTCTTTGCTGCGCTCGCGAGCAGATTTCGCCGGCCTCATCGAGCGCGTCCGCCAAGACAATGAGAGCGAGCGCAGCAAGCTCGGCTCGCAACTCTCCGCCGGTCTGTCGCCGTAAGTCTCGGCGCGCGCCAGGCTCTACGGGTTGTGCGGCGGCCAACCACCGCCAGGGCCGCCACGCGAACCCGGATTGGTGTAGGCATTGAGAGCTTCGAGCACGTGATCGATGATCACCGATATCTCGATCAGGCGCACTGTGGGCTGGATCTGGTCCCAGGGCTTCGGAATCGGAGTGTTCACCGGCCACTGCTGTGCGGTCAGAAACGCAGCGATACGGTCGCTCAAGGATTGCGTGCCGCCACTCGCCGGTGTCGTCAGTGTGAGTGCAGCGCTCAGCAGCGTGTTCGTGAAAATGCCGAAATCGGCGATGATGTTGTCCTGCGACTCGCCCGGCGTCGGCCAGCTCCAGTTGTCCGGCTTACCCAATAGAGTGCTGACGAAATCCTTCATAAACTGGGTTTGCACGCTGCCGCTCGCGGAGCCCTTCTTCGCCGTCTTCTTCTTCGTCTTAGTGCTCTTGCGCGCTTTCTTCTTTGCCATGACTGGCCTCCCGATGCACTGACTCTACGCCACGCCGTGCGCCGGCGCCACGTGTGCATCAATCAAGTGCGGCTGGAGAGTTGCAGGATTTCAGCGCACACTGGCCGAGCTTGCGCGCTGTCGCGCTGCGACATCCCGCGCATCGGTTACATTCTTGTTGCAATTCGTTCGAGGTCGCCATGAGAAGCGCACCCGCCCGGAGCATCGGCCGCAGCTGCGTGCTCCTGTTCGCCCTGACCGCCGCGCGCCAGAGCCCCGCCACCACCGTGTTGCTGCCCATCGGCGATCTTGAGCCACAATACGCCTCGCAGCTCTGCTGGGCAGCCGTCGACACCATTGCGGTCAATAGTTTCTTTCCATCGTGTGGGACGACGGCGCCGATCGGGACCAGTCAGTCCACCGAAGCCGCGTACGGCAAGCTCGGAATCACCTCAGCGACTCTGCCGTCGTGGCTCGCCGCGCCTTCCGGCTCGACAAAAGCCATGCAGTTGCAGAGCCTGTTGAGCGCCTGCGCCACCAACATTCAGGCCTGCAATCAGAGCGGCATTCCCATACTTCCCGGGCTCACGTATCAGACCAACACCAATTCCATGGGTCTCGCCTGGACTGAGGCGGTGCAACAGCTGCAAGCCGGCCGTCCCTTTCTGTTTGTATGGAAGTATCCCTCCGGCGGCTTGCACCAGCTGATCGCCATTGGCTATTCGGATGACTCGGGTGAGAAGCTGACCATCTGGGATCCGTTGCCGATCCCCGATGAGCTCCCGAAGAGCGTGCCGGCCTGCGGGGCGCTCGCTCTCAGCACTCTCGGTATGACTGCAAAGCAGCTCAAGAGTGAGCACGAGAGTCAGATCGATTTCAGCGTCTACGCCGACCCCGACGCCGACGAGGGCGTTGCGGCCGACCACCTCCTCGATCAGTACGACCTGGCTCGCATCGAGCAACCCAACCCGCCCGGCAACCTGCAGATTGAGTCGTTGATGCGCCCGGCTCCGCCGACGCCCGGAACTCCGGCGGCGGCACGCCCAGCGAGCGAGCCGTTCGCGCCGGCGCTGCGCAATGCCCGCAAGGAAGGCGAGCGCGTTCTGGACCTGCTGCACCGAGAGCACAGATCGGGCGGCCGGCTCTCGCTCGGGACGCCGTTCGCCGTCGTCGGCGTAGGCTTGGATGAGCTGCGTGCCACAGGTGGCGATCCCAAGGTGCTGCTCACACAAACGACCTCCGCAGTGCTCTTCCCTGTCCTCGCGAACGGCGCCGTCGTCGACTCCTTCACCGTGCTGCTGCGGCGTGGACGCTGGACGCGCGGTGGATATTCGAACACGGCCGTCGCGGACCGCTTGGTGCAGGTGCGTGCCCGCTACGCCAAGGCGCGCCATCTGCCCGACCGCGATCTCTACATGGTTTCGGTACCGGGACGTGAAGCCTTCTTCGCGGCCTACGGTGTGGGCAATATGGCCGTGTTGATCCCGGCCTCTAACGATCCATCGATCGGTGCGACGGCTGGCAAGGCGGAGCCTGCCATGCAGCAGCTCGGGCGACTGGCGGCCGCCGTGCGGATTCCTCGCCCTCCCGGTACACCCGCGCCGCGCGCTCCATAAAAAAGTCCGGAGACGGTAGGCACTCGATGCCGTGCCGTCCCCGGTGCTTTGTCAGTTGACAGAAGCGATCTCCGGTGAGGAAACGCTCTGCGGTTTGCCGTTGAGCGCGACCCAGTTCTGCGACACGAACTCCGTGGAAGGTGCGAGGCTATGCGCTCGCTCCACATCGCGCGTGGCATTCTGAGGCTTGTCCGTCAGGTACTCGAGCACAGCACGGTTGGAGTAGGCAATAGCCATCTCCTTCTGCTGTTCCTGACGCGCGCCGAGCGTGTTGTCCGCCGTATTGAACCGGGCGTCGTTTACCGCTTCGTCGCATGTGGAACGCGCCTGGTCCCACTGCCGCGACATGATCAGGGCGACGCACAGATTGGTGCTCGCCGCGATCTGGTCGCGCTGGAAGGACGCGCCGTGACTGCCCAGCTGCTTGATGGCAACATCATACTTGCCCGCAAGCACGCTGTCGGCACCGGCCGTGTCAAGATAAACCGAAAGCGTGAGCTTACGGCTCGGCTCGTTGGCATGCACGGCCGCCGCAAGCAATAGCCATGCAAGGGCCGCGAAGCGCACGGTCGTCGTGATCGAGGTCGTAACGAGTTTCGTAGTCATTGATGCAATCTCCCAAAGTTGTGTTGATGAGGCGATCTGTTTCAGAGAACCGCTCGAGCCGTCGGATCGAGCGCGCACAGGATCGCCCGGCGCCGGTAACACGCCGGTAACAGCGAAGGAGTTTGCGAAGCGGTTCGGCGAGCGCGCAGCGGCGCGCCGTGTAACTACTGCGCGCGGCTGAGCTGCTTCATCAGACGATAGGTGAACTCGACGCTGGAGTAGAAGTCACCGATCTCGTGACGCTCGTCGCGCCCGTGCATGCGCAGATCGTGAATGTCGTTCCAGCCGCCGCCGATTCCGTAGCTCGGAATGCCGACCTGACGCGTGAAGATCGAGTCGCTCGCGCCCGGCGACATCTGCGGGATCACGGCAACGCCTGGCCACATCGACTGCACCACCTGCTGCACCGACGTCATGAGATTTTGATCGAGCGGCGATTCGCCGGCTTTCACCACGAGGCCGAGCTGTGCCACCTTGATGCCCGGATCGCCGATCGCTTTCTCGAGCGCCGCTTTCGTGCTCTCGGGCGTCTCATCCGGCATGATGCGGCACTGAACCGTCGCCGTCGCCCGCTGCGCGAGCGCGTTCTCCTGATGACCACCCGCCAGCATCGTCGCGACGCATGTCGAATGCAGCATGGCATTGAAAGCTGGATCCTGCGCCACACGGCGCGCGGCGGCAACATCGATCTGCGCCGCGGAGAGCGCCTGCATGTCGGTACGCAGCGTACCGGTCTGCATCAGCGCCAGCTTGGCGAAGAAGTCACGTGTCGTCGCGTTGGTCTTGTACGGAAACTCGTAGTGCGAGAGTCGCACGAGCCCGTTGGCGAGCTCGTAGATGGCGTTGTCCGGACGCGGCTCCGAGGAATGTCCGCCCTTGTTGGTGGTCTCGACTGTGAAGGTGACGTAAGTCTTCTGTGAGGTCTCCACTCCGAAGTCGAGGCGCCTGCCATTGGAGATATCGCCGGAGCCGCCATCGGGATTGATCACCATCGCGGCATCGATGAGCGGTCGGTGTTCGCGCACCAGATACCAGACTCCGTTCTGCTCTTGACCCACCTCCTCGTCGGCGGTGAAGGCGACGATGATGTCGCGGTCGGGAACGAAGCGCTCCTGTTTCAAGCGAATGAGTGCGGCGGCGACGGCGGCGTCCTCGTCCTTCATATCGGTGGTACCGCGACCGTAGAAGTAGCCGTCCTTCTCGGTCAACTGAAACGGCGGCACGGACCAATCGGCTGCCTTCGCCTCCACGATGTCCATGTGCCCGATCCAAAGAATCGGTTTGCCTTGACCCTTGCCTCTGAGGCGCACGACCACGTTCACCTGATTGGGGTACTTCTCCTCGGGCAGCACTTGCAGCTCGCTCCCCGTGAATCCTCCTGCCCTGAGATAGCGCACCATCACGTCCGCGACCCCCTTGGTCCCCACGTCGTGTACGGAGTGGATGGCGACGATATCTCTGAGGATGTCGTGGGCGAGCTTCTGGTTCGCCGCTGGGGGCTTCGGTCCGGCAGGTGGCAGCGCAGACGCCTGGGAGGCTGCGCCGACGGCAACGCTCGCCGCAGCCAGAGCTGCGGCACAGACAAAGCTCTTCATGATGCTGCCTCGATTCGAGCGCGCGTGCGCGCTGATCACGCTTACCAACCCACGGCCTGACCGTCCTTGCGACGATCGGAGCCACCGCGATAGAAGCCATTCACAAGCGCATCCGGCGAGTCAGACCGGCTCGCATCGCGTTGGTTCGCATTCGGGGTAAACAGGATCACCTGCACGCCGCCCATTTCCGCGCCGTTGGCTGCCCGCACGTTGTGACCGAGTGCGGCAAGCTGCCGCCCCACCAGATCGAACAGAGGCGATTCGAGATGCAGCGAGTTGCGGATCTGGCTGTGGCGAAAGCGTGCCATGTCGGCGGCCGCCTGCAGATTCGCGCCGAGATCGAGAATGTCCACGAGCAGCTGCGCGTGGCCCTGTGCCTGCATGTCACCGCCCATCAGAGTCACGGTCATCACGGGCTGCTCGTCGCGGAATACGAAGCCGGCGGAGAGCGTGTTGAAGGGGCGCTTGCCGGGCGCGATGGCATTGGGGCTGTGCCCATCGAGCGAAAAGAGCGCGCCGCGGTCATGCAGGATGAAGCCATAGCCAGGAACGGTGATCCCGGAACCGAATTCCGAATAGTTGCTGTTGACCCATGAAACCATGTTGCCCTCGCGATCTGCGGTCGAGAGGACGATGGTGTCTCCGATTGCGTCCGCGATGCCGGTGCGCGCCGGCACGGAGGCGTGCTGCAGATCGACCTTGCCGCATAACGAGGCGGCATGTGCGCTCGAGATGAGCCGCTCGTACGGTACGTGTGAAAAATTAGGATCGGCGTTGTAGGCAAATAGATCGGCGTAAGCGAGTTTCTTCGCTTCGACCAGCACGTGCCAGTAGCGGGGGTTGGTCGGCCCCAGGGACGCAAGCGTCTGCCGAGGCGTCCACTTGGGCAAGCAAGTCTGCAGGATGCTGAGGATCTCCTCCGCGGCCCACGCCTGTGAGGGCGGGGGCAACTCGAGCACCTCGAAGCCGTGATAGGCAAGACTGGCTGGTTCGACCCACTCGCCGTGGTAGTTGGCGAGATCGGCGTTCGTCATGGTGCCGCCAAGGGCGCTCGACTTGGCGACGATCGCTCTCGCGATCTCACCCTTGTAGAACACGTCGCGGCCCCCTTGCTGCAGCAGCCAGAACGTGTGCGCCAGATCGGGATTGCGGAAGATTTGCCCGGGCGTGGGCGGCTTGCCGGCGAGGTACCAAACCTTGAGCGAATCGGGATCGGGCTGCTGGCAGCAGCCGCGCAGCGGCAGCGCGTTCGGCAGCTGCCAGTCATGGGCAATGCGCTCCGAGACGGGAAATCCGTGCGTCGCATAGTCGATGGCGGGCGCCAGGACTTCTTTGAAGGTGAGCTTGCCGAAGCGTTTGAGCACCTCGCTCCAACCCCACACGGCGCCAGGCACCGTGACCGGCAGGATGCCGTACGTGGGCATGCCCGACCCCGGTCCCCAGTTCTCAGGATCGCGCCGATACCCGAGTGACTCGAAGTGCGCGAGCGTCGCGCCGCTCGGTGCGGTGCCGCTCGCATTGAGCACGTAGAGCTTGTGCTCCTTGGCCACATAGATCATCGCGAAGAGATCACCGCCGATGCCGGTCATCATCGGTTCGGTCACGTTGAGAGCGGCTGCGGTTGCGACCGCTGCATCGATCGCGTTGCCGCCGCGCCTGAGGACTTGTAAGCCTGCCTGCGCCGCGAGCGGCTGACTCGTGACCACCATGCCATGCTGCGCCATGACTTCGGAGCGGCTCTGCGGCAACCAGCCCTCCGCGCGCACGCCCGGCACCGCCGCGCAGAACGGCGCCTGCGCCGCCGTGTCGCACGTCGACAGCTGCGGCGGGGCAGACTGCGCCACGGCCGTGGCATGGGTCCCGAGCAGCGCGACAGCAGCGATCGCGCAGCCCGCGGCACGCGCGCGCAGCTCAGTCATCGCGGCGCGCGGCGGGCTCAGACGAGCATGGACTTGTAGAGCGCGACCAGCTTCTCCCACGCACGCTCGGCGTCGGGCTTGTTATAGATCGGCTTGCCGTTCTGCAGGGGCATGTCGGGCACGCACCAGCCGTGCAGTGTGCCCGGATACACCTCGACCTCGGCTTTATCGCCAAAGGCCTCGCGTAGTTTGTCCTTCGCATCCGGCTGGCGCATGTCGTCGTTTGCGGCAATGGCGAAGTACATGTGCGCTTTGATCTTCGGCGCGAGCAGATGCGGGCTGTCGGGCTTATCGGTCACCAGCCCTCCACCGTGGAAAGAAGCGCCGGCACCGACTCGATCCGGCGCCTTTGCCGCGGTCCTCACGACGAGCGGTCCACCCATGCAATAGCCCTGCGTGCCAATTTTTCTCTTCTTGTTGACCTGACGCTGCGCGTCGAGAAATGAGATGTAGGCTTCGGCATCTCGTTCCACCGCGCCGGGCGCCTGCAACGGACCGGTCCAGGTACCCATCTTGGCGCGGTCGGCCTGGTTCTGAAAATCGAACTTGGTCGCATCCTCCACCACGGGTGCCTTCTGCGTACGATAGAAGGGGTTCGGCACCAGCACTGAATAGCCATCCTGGGCGATGCGCTTGCCGATGTCGCGCATGGCCGGACGCAGACCGAAAATGTCTGTCCAGATCAAAACGCCCGGATGGGAGCCCGTTGCCGGATGTATGAAAGCGGCATCACAGGTGCCGTCGGACGTCTTGATCTCGACGTCCTTCTCCACGATCTGCATCTCTGCCGCCTCGGTGGACGTGGCCGCCGCGGCAATGCCGGCGGCCGCCGACAGGGTTACGAACTCGCGCCGCGAGGTATCGTTCGGCGTCTTCGTGCTGAGCTCGCGCTCGTACTGCTCGTGAGTCATGCATGTCCCCTCAGGTGGCCCATGTGGTCGGTGCACTGGGTCCTTGGTTCTTCTGCCCAGGCAGCGGAAGGATACTCCGGATTGCGCGCTGCGTCGTCACTGCGCGGGGGCATCGCAGGCGTGCTGAGCGCTGTGTCGGGCGGCTTCCGATCTACAATCACTCGGTGACGCTGCTCGCCCAGCTTGCCGACGCCTCGCAGCGCGTGGGTGCCACGGCCGCTCGCCTGATCAAGGTGCGCGAGCTGGCGTCCGTGCTGCGCCAACTACAGCCTGAAGAGATCGAGACCGCGGTGCTTTATCTGTCCGGCGAGCTGCCCCAGGGACGCATCGGACTCGGCTACGCGAGCCTGCAGTCCGCCGCGTCTGTCACGGCCGCGAACGAGGCGCAGCTGACCGTCACGCAGGTCGACGGTCGCATCGAGACGCTCGCGCACATTCGGGGTGCAGGTTCGAGCGCAGCGCGAGGCGCCGCGCTCCACGAGCTGTTCTCGCTTGCGACCCGCACCGAGCAGAAGTTCCTGTTGCGCCTACTAGTCGGCGAGTTGCGGCAGGGTGCTCTGGCGGGAGTCATGGTGGATGCCATCGCTGCAGCCTCCGAGCTGTCCGTCGCAAGCGTGCGCCGCGCCGCGATGTACGCGAAGAGCCTGGGTGCCGTGGCCCGCGCCGCCTTGCTCGAGGGCGCCGCCGCGCTCGACCGATTTCAGCTGGAGCTCTTCTCGCCCGTGGCACCCATGCTCGCGCAGACGGCCACTGACGTTGCCGAAGCGTTAAAGGAGCTTTCAGGCCCGGTGGTATTCGAGTGGAAGATGGACGGCGCGCGCATTCAGGTGCACAAGCGCGCCGCCGAGGTACGCATCTACACGCGCGCACTGAACGAAGTCACTGCGGCGGTGCCCGAAATCGTGGAGGTCGCGCGCACTCTTCCCCGCGACACACTCGTGCTCGACGGCGAAGCGATCGCCTTCGATGCGGCGGAGCGACCGCATCCATTCCAGATCACGATGCGTCGCTTCGGGCGCAAGCTCAACGTCGCAGCGGCGCGTGCCGAGCTGCCGATCAGAGCTTTCTTCTTCGACTGTCTGCGCACCGACGATCAAAGCATCGCGGACCGACCGACACGTGCGCGCTTCGAGGCACTCGCGGAGGCCGTCCCGGCCGCTTTCCAGGTGCCCCGTTTGATCACCTCCGATGTGGCGGAAGCGCGCGCTTTCTACGAGGCGGCGCTTGCGGCCGGACACGAAGGGCTCATGGCCAAGTCGCTCGACGCAGCTTACGAGGCGGGCAACCGCGGCGCGAGCTGGCTGAAGATCAAACGCGCGCATACGCTCGACCTGGTGATACTGGCGGCAGAATGGGGTCACGGCCGCCGCACCGGCAAGCTCTCGAACCTGCATCTTGGGGCCCTGGATCCGACGAGCGGCACCTATGTCATGCTCGGCAAGACCTTCAAAGGTCTCACCGATGCCATGCTCGAGTGGCAGACGCAGGCGTTGCTGGCGCGAGAGACGCACCACGACCGCTGGACCGTTTACGTACGTCCGGAGCTGGTGGTGGAGATCGCCTTCAATGATCTGCAGGCGAGTCGCCGCTATCCCGGCGGCCTAGCGCTGCGCCTCGCGCGTGTGAGGCGCTTTCGTGACGACAAGCGTGCAGCGGACGCGGACACTATGGACACCGTGCGCAGGCTCTTCGCGGCGCAGGGCGGCGCAGCGCCCGAGTCTCCATGAGCTCGGCGTCGTGAGCGCGGCGCCGTAAGCGCGGCGCCGTAAGCGCGGCGTCGTAAGCGCGGCGCCGCCCTCTCACGCCGGACGCTTGTCGCGGATCCAGCGGCGATGCACGTCGAGGTACACCTCCTCGTAGATCGCGCTGATACGCTCGGCACGCGGGAACGCGGCCACGAACTCCGGCGCCACGTCGCCAAAGGCGAGCTCCGCAGCACGCCCCAGGTGCTCGAGCAGATAACGTGGATCCTCGTCCCCTACCGAGACGCGCACCGTGCTCAGCGAGATTCCTGCCTCGACGAGCGCCTGCTCGCTGAGCTCGGAATGGCTCGTGAGTGCCGGGCACAGAATGACGGTGTTCACGAGTCCGAGACTCACCTGCAGCCCGAAGGCAGGCTCGAGGCTATCGAGAAAGCGCTTGAGCCGGTCGCGACCCAGTCTCTGCGGGTGCGAGGCCGTGCCCTCGAAGTCGATCGTGAACAAAGGTGCCGGAAGGCCGAGCCGCATGCACCGCGCGCGCAGCTCCGCATTGCGGTTGCCCTCCACTGCCGAGCAGTGCACGTTGATCATGGGATTGAGAGCGAGACAGCGCGCGAGCACGATCGTATTGATGCACTTGGCCAGCAGCCGCAGCTCCGCGGTACGCATGCCGCTTAGCACCTCGAAGGCCTTGTCCGAGTCCAGGAACGCACCTTTCACGTAGTAAACGTTCCAGAACATGGTCTCGTCCCAGCGGCATTCGCGCTCGCGGCCATCGTGGCCGGTGGCGCGCACCGAGGTGCCCTTCGGCAGAAACATGCGCTCGGCGCGCCCGATGACGACGCCCGCCGTCGTGTTTCCCGAGCCGCACAGGTCCTTGGTGTAGGAGTGAACGACGAAGTCCGGCCGCTCGCGCTTGTCCGCGCGGCGCAGCGTGGGCTGCAGATAAGGCGTCGCGATGGTCGCATCGCAGATGACCGTCAGCCCTTGTGCGTGCGCCGTGCGGCAGATGCCGGGCACATCGAGCACGTAGCCGTGAGGGTTGCACGGGGACTCGACGTATACGAACACCTGCCGCCCCCGAGCGATCCGCTCGGCGTATTTCGACTCGACCTCGCGAAGCTGCCTGGCAAAGTCCTCCTCACGCTCGCCGTCGAACCACTCGACGGCCACGTTGAGGTTGCTGCGCTTGCCGTACCAGTCATGCAGCAGCTGATGCGTGCCGCCGTAAACATTGCGGCTCGCGAGCACGACGTCCTCGTTGCCGATCAGATTGGCGAGCGTCGCATCGATGGCGGCCATGCCCGAGTTGAAGTTCCAGGCGAAGTACTCGGGAGCTTCCGGCCCGGCCTCGAGATCGACGATGTGGTTGGCGAGACAGATGGATGTGGGGTTCAGCAGGCGCGAGTAGATCTCGTGCAGGAACTCCTTGCCCTGAAACGCGTCCTCGACCCACTCGGTGCAGGCATACACATAGGTCGCGGTGCGCGTAATGACCGGTGTGGCGCTGAAAAGCGCCGTCACGTTGTCGAAGAGCGGATAGGGACCCTTGAGCCCGACGGTGCTGGTGTGATCCATCAGCGACTGATAAGTCGCGCGCAAGGGGTTCTGCAGCGTGTCGAGAATCTTCGCCAGCTGAAAGCATGCGAAGCGCTTGGCGTTGAACCAGGCGATGCGATCGGTCCGATCGAGACTCGCGAGCACCTCGTTCGTCAAACGCCACACTTCGTGGCTCGCGCCCGCGGCGGCACCTAGGCTGGCGACGAGCTGCGCGAGCGCGGCGCCGTGCGCTGAGTCGGCCCGAATTCCAAAGTGCTCCAGCTGTTCCCTGACCAGCTCCTCCCTGGAGCGCGCCTCGCTGCTATGGCGCAGCGGACTCAAGTGCCGCGCGTGAAGAAACGATGCGTTGCTGTTCATGGCGGGCTCCTGCGGACGGCGCGCTCATCTGTGGTCACAGGCAACGTCCCGACTCGGGACGCTGCCGGGCCGGGCCGGGCCGGGCCTGGGGCGCGTGCCGCGACTGATTACGGTTGCGTGATATTTTATGCGTCTGCCCGTCCCTGGGGTTGGCTAAAGTACGCTGCGACTCGTCGCGGAGGGAGCGGATTCATGCGCCGGACCTTGTCGATCCTGCTCGCGCTTTTCGTGTCGAAAGTCGTCTTCGCGGCTGGCAGTTGCGCGGATCTCGCAAAGCTCGTGCTACCCCACGCGACGGTCACCCTCGCGCGCTCGATCCCAGCGGGCAGCTTCAGTCCCGAGAAGCCGTTCTCCCTTGCGCCGCCCGGTGCGCAACCGTCATACCGCGGCCTGCCGGCTTTCTGCCGCATTATTGCAGAGGCGCGGCCGGTAGCCGATTCAGTGATCCGCTTCGAGCTGTGGATGCCTGTCGAGGGCTGGAACGGGAAGTTCCTTGCGGTCGGAAACGGCGGCTACTCGGGCGAGATCTGGTATCCCGAAATGATCGAGCCGCTCTCCCGCGGCTATGCGACCGCATCGACGGACACGGGACACGACGGAGGAGCCGACGACGCCAGTTTTGCTCTGGGTCATCCCGAGAAGTGGATTGATTTCGCGTACCGAGCGGTCCATGAGATGACTGTGCAGTCGAAGGCGATCGTCAAGGCGTACTACGCTGGCCCTGCGAAGCTCGCCTACTGGAGCGGCTGCTCCACGGGAGGTCGACAGGGTCTCATGGAGGCGCAGCGCTATCCCGGCGACTTCGACGGGATCATCGCCGGAGCGCCGGCCAATTACATGACGAACTTGTCGGCGGCGACGGTCTGGACCGCTCAGGCGTTGCACCGGGACGCGGCCAGCTACGTCCCGCCGGCCAAGCTCCCGGTGTTGCACGCCGCGGTGCTGAAGGCTTGCGACGCCGGCGACGGCGTCGCAGATGGTGTGCTCGAGGACCCGCAGCGCTGCAAATTTGATCCGCAGGTTCTCGCCTGCAAGGGCGATAGGGATGATGCGACCTGTCTGACGAAGGAGCAGATTGCGACGGTCCGTACCATCTATAGCCCGCTCACGAATCCACGCACCCACCACGTGCTGTACCCCGGTCTCATGCCGGGATCCGAAGCGGGTTGGGCCAGGGGCGTCGGTCCGGTCAAGCCGCAACCCTCGGCTTTGATCACGGGGATATTCCGCTACGTCGTTTTCAAAGATCCTACCTGGGACTATCGCACGCTCGACTTCGACAGGGACGTGACGCGTGCCAACGAGGGTGAAGCCTCGATCGCCAATGCGATCAGTCCGAACCTGCACGCATTCTTCGCGCGAGGCGGCAAGCTCATCCAGTATCACGGCTGGGCTGATCCGGGAATATCGCCGCTCAACAGCATCAACTACTACCACAGCGTCGTCCGTGCCAGTGGCGGCGAGCACGCGGCGGCAGACACGTATCGGCTCTTCATGGTGCCCGGCATGGACCACTGTCGCGGCGGCGACGGTGCGGATCGCTTCGATGCAGTGTCGGCACTGGAGCAGTGGGTGGAGCAGAGAAAGCCACCGGACCGTATGGTCGCCTCCCGCATGCGCGCTGGCCAGGTCGATCGGACCCGTCCTTTGTGTCCATACCCGCAGGTCGCCACGTACAAGGGCGCCGGCAGTACCGACGATGCGGCGAACTTCATCTGCAAAGCACCTTAACTACGAGGTTGACGTCAGGCGCGGACGTCCGTGCCGAGCGCAGGGGGCGATTGATCTCGCGACGGGCGTTGGGATTGTGGTAACCCTATGTGCCCTTAGAGTGCGTAAGGGAAAATCTATGTGCCACTTTTCGCTAGGCCCGAATTCGATACCTCCCCCCGCCCTCCTCCCGCATCTTCTCGGGCCGTAGGTGAAGGTCGATGTCGGGCCTCGATCAGGAGCGATGGAAACGGGTGATCCAGCACCTCGATCAGGTGCTGGAGCTGCCCGAACCTGACTGGGCCGCCTACCTTGCGGAGCTCAGCCGTGAGGATCCCGTCACGGCAACGCACGTTGGCCGACTGCTGCACGCACGCACGCAACCTGAGTTCGCCGAGTTTCTCGCTGGCGCTATACCGCTCGGTGTAGCCGGCACAGCCGCAGCGTCTCTGGTCGGCCGACCCGTCGGTCCCTACGTCATCGAAGCCGAGATCGGACACGGTGGCATGGGCAGCGTATGGCGTGCGCGGCGGGCTGATGGTCGCTTCGAAGGCTCCGTCGCAGTGAAGCTCCCTTACCTCGCGTGGCTAGGAAAAGCAGGTGCGCAGCGCTTCCTCAACGAGGGTCGGCTGCTCGGGCGGCTTGATCATCCGCACATCGCGCGGCTGATCGACGCCGGTGTTCTCGAGGGCACGCAGCCTTATCTGATCCTCGAGTACATCGAGGGCAGTCCGATCGATGCGTACTGCAATGAGCATCACTTGGACGTGCGTGCTCGTGTGCGGCTGTTTCTCGACGTGCTGGCCGCGGTAGCCCACGCGCACCGGCAGCTCGTGGTTCACCGCGATATCAAGCCGGCCAACATCTTCGTGACACGAGATGGCACGGTCAAACTATTGGACTTCGGCGTTGCCAAGATGCTCGTCGCAAGCGCTGATGTGCTGGATGAGCCGCGCGCCGAGAGTCGCGTCCTGACTCCCGAATTCGCAGCCCCGGAGCAGTTGCTCGGTGAGGCCGTCACCACGGTGACGGACGTGTACGCGCTCGGGATGACGCTCTATTTGGTGCTCGCCGGCCAACACCCTTTCGCAGCGGCAACGGGCAAGAGCGCGCTCGGTCTGCGCACTGCGCTTGAATCCGAACCACCCCGCGCCTCGACCTGGAACCGCGAGCTGCGCGGCGATCTCGACAACATTCTAGCGAAGGCACTGCGTCCGCAGCCCCAGGATCGCTATGCGAGCGTCGATGGATTCGCGGAGGACCTGCGACGCTTTCTCGCCAACGAGGCCGTGAGCGCGGCTCCGGACAGCATGGCGTACCGGGTGCGCAAGTTCGTGCGTCGTCACAGGACGAGCGTTGCCGCCGCGGCTCTCGCGGCCGTGATTCTGATTGCAGCAACAGTAGTCACGTCCTTCGAGATGATTGAGGCGCGAGTGCAGCGCGATGATGCGCGCTTTCAGCAGCGGCGGGCCGAATCAGTCAACGAATTCCTCAATGCGCTGTTGCTCTCCGAGGGGGGTCCAGGGCGCCCGGCGCTCTCGACGAAGGAACGGCTGGATCTGGGTGTGCGCATGCTCGAGTCCGAGTACGCCGGCGAACCGAGTTTTGCCGGTCGCATGCTCATACAGCTTGCGGACCAGTATGGCAGTGGGGACGACGCCGATGGTATCGCGCTGGATCAACGAGCTTACCTGATCGGCAAGCGTGCACGAGACCCCGAATTGATGGCCCTGAGCCAGTGCAACGCAGCCCGCGCGGAGGCTCGATCGAACATCACGGCCAACGTTCCAAAGCGACTCGCGGAGGCACAGCAATTGTCCGCGCACCTGTCGCAGCCGAGTGTCGCTCTCCAAGTCGAATGCTTGCGGGCCGCCGCGGAGTTTTCTGTTCAGCGCGGCAGACTCGCCGACGCGGAAGTGCAACTCGATCGGGCACGTCACCTACTCGAGCAATCGGCGCAGACTTACACTGCAAGCTACACTTCGGTTCTCAACGACCTCGGAGGCATTTACAACGAGGCGGGTCGCCTGCCAGAGGCGCTCGCGATGGCCCAGCTCATCGGCGCGACTCACGAGCGCTTCGGGCGCGGGGGTACGACCGCCCGCATCATCGCCTTGCAAAATGAGGGCGCGGTGCTCTATTCGATGGGTGAACCGCGGCGCGCGTTGGAACTCTATGATGAGGCCGCTCGTCGCGATGCAGTGCATTACGCCCCCAACGAACTGCCGTTGAGTCTCGTTACCAACAAGGCCAGCACACTGACCAGGCTGGGCCGAAATGACGAGGCGCTCAATCTCGCTCGAAGCGCGGCTGAGCGCGCGAAGCTGGTGAACAACATGTTCTGGCTGGCGAACGCAGAGCGCGTGATGTTCACTGCCTGCCTAGGTGGTGGACGGCTCAACGATGCCCAACGCGAACTGGACGCCGCGGCGGCTGCGATCGCGGGATTCTCGGCCCCGAATCCGCGTTTGCTCACGTGGTTGGATGTATCACGAGCACGGCTCGAGCTCCAACTTGGCAAGCCTGCGGATGCGCTGCGGAATGCCGCGTCCGCGGTGGCGCGCACCCAGCTGCCATCGGGCCGACGCACGCTGGAAGCAGATACTGCGCTTGCGGTTGCAGCAAGCGCCGCGCTGCAGGCTGGCCGTCCACAAGATGCACAGAACTATGCGCACGCAGCCCTGGTGATCGACGAGGCCATCGCGCGGGGTCCGGACACGAGTGCCGATGTGGGTGAAGTGCTGCTGCTGCTTGCGAAGAGCGAGCGTGCGCAGAATCCCTCAGCCGATGTGCGACCGCTGCTCGAGCGCGCCGTGCGCTCGCTCACCAACGGACTCGGTCCCGATCAGCCCCTGACGCAAGAGGCGGCGCAACTCTTGCACGCGAACTGATCGGACCGGTCGACCGGAGCGGCACGGAAGCGTTCAGGCCGTCCGCGTGCGAGCACGCTCACAGCGCTTGCGGTCACGCACTGTAGCGTAGACCGTCTTGCCGACGATCATGCGTCCGAGCGAGACCCGCGCTTCCGGCGGTTTCACATCGGTGGGCAGCGAGGCGACGATGGCGTCCCCGCGTGCCTGAATCTCGGGCTCGAACTCCGGCGTGGTGAGGATGTACAGATCGTTGTTGCGCACGCCCGTCAATACTCGCTGACCGGCTTCGAGCGCGTCCATGCCCGGGGGCGGGCCGCGCATCTGCTTCATCCTCTCGGCCATGCGCGCCATCATCTTCGGATCGGGCTTGAAGCCGCTGTCGGCCATGTTGGCGGGTCTGTTGCGATTGGAGTTGCCGATATTGGTGTTCACCAGACCGGGGCAGAACACGGATACGCCGATGTTGCTGTCAGCGAGCTCGTTGCGCAGCGCCTCCATCATCCCGACGACAGCGAACTTGGATGCCGTGTAGACGCCCGCGGACCCATGCGCTATGACGCCCGCAAGAGATGAGGTGGCGACGACTTGTCCGCCCTCCCCGTGGGCCTTGATCAGTGGCAGGAAATTGCGGATGCCGTTGAACACCCCGGTGACGTTGACGCCCATTCCCCAGTCCCAATCATCGTAGGTCGCCGTGCTCAGGCCGCCGAAGACACCGACGCCCGCGTTATTGACGAGCACGTGGACCTTATCAAATACGCGTGTGGTCTCGGCGGCGGCCTGTTCCATCGCCTTACGATCCGTCACGTCCGCGCTGATCGCGTGCACCCGGTCAGTCGCGCCCGCGAGATACTTCATTGCCTCATCGAGATGCTCCTTGCTTCGGTAGGTGATCACGACCTTCATGCCGGCATCCGTGAACGCGCGCGCAACGCCCAGCCCGATCCCGCTGTCTCCACCCGTGATGAATGCGACCTTGCCCGCGACCTCCTTCATGGGAGTCGGGACGGCCGGGCACTGATCCGGCGTCGCCGGCGATTGCGAGGCGGCAGCAGTCGGCCGCGCACGCATCAGAGCCGCCGAGCCTGCCACTGCCGCGAGCGCACCGCTCTCGAGGAAGCGGCGTCGTGCGCGGCCAGTTTTGCTCAATGAACGCTGCGGTGCATCGTCTCGGTCTGACATGTCGGTCTCTCCTGCGGTTCGGTCGCTGTAGGCGTGCCACCGTCCAGAGCCATGGTCACGCAATCCCGGCACGTCGCATATTCTGCCATCTCCAGCAGACGCACCGGTACGCACAGCTCGTCCAACGTGCGCAGGAGTAAGCGCTCGACAGATTGCACATCCTTGGGCCAGGAAAAGCTCAGGCCGCCGAGCGATACCGTGATCCGGACGGGTGACGCCGGCGGTCCCTGACATGCAGCGAGGGCAGAGCTCGCGCCAATCGCTGCACACAGAGCGAGACTACGCAACACGGATGGTATGCTCATGGCCATTCATTCCAGACCTGAGTCCGGTCCTGTCCTTGGAGTCTTTGCGCAGGGTCGTCGGCGATCAGCGCGGAGCCGGCAAGTCAGAATCCTTATCGCCGGGCGCCTTGGCGGCCTCCCTCCGCTCCAGTTGGCTGGATATAAGGAAGGCAAGACCGATCGCGACGGGAACCAGACCCCACCAGAATTGCTGGTGCACCGTCTGCCACAAGGCGATGGTGACGGCAATGCCGATGAACAGCAGGACCAGCCCCATGCGTCGCTGGCGGACCGGACTCGACTCGCGCTTGCGGGAATCGAGAAAGAATTGCTCGGGCAGCGGCGGCAGCTCGATGCCCTTCTCGATCGCAGCCATGCGCTCCGCGTGATAGAGCTGGAACATCTCGCGCTTCCTGCGCGCATCGAGATAGATGCTGAGCATTCCGATACCCACCCCCGTGATGATTGCAATGACGGGGATCAGAACCGCAATGACATCGGTAGAGTCGGACATGTGAGCGATCCTCAGTGAATGGACGACGAGCTTGATACCCGCGGCCCGGCAAGTCGGTTTCTCCGTGACGGGTAAAGTCTCCTCATTCGATATGGTGTGAATGAAACCGATTCCGGGGGGCCGGGGTATAAGGATCGAGGGGTGCTCCATGCAGCAGACTGCGTCAGCTGATGCCGCGAGCCGCGACTCCGACATCGCCGACCTGCTCCGCGCGGGGCACCGCGATCGGGCGTTCGCCGAATTGGTGCGGCGCTACGACGCAAAGGTCTATCGGCTGTGTCACGCATTGCTGCGCGAGCATGCGCAGGCGCAGGACGCGGCCCAGGAGAGCCTCGTGCGGGTGTGGAAGTCACTCGAGAGCTATGATGGACGGGCATCGCTGTCGAGCTGGATCTATGCGATCACACGCAACCGTTGCCTGACGGCACTCGAGCGGCGTCGGACCATGGAATCGCTGAGTGACGAGGATGTCGAGACGCAGGTCGGGTCGCTGCAGGCGCCCGATGCGCAACCGACGGACGACGTGGGCGCCCTGCTTCGCGAGCTCGTCGATCTGCTGCCGGAGCGGCTTCGGCGCACGCTGCTGCTGTACTATTTCGAAGAACGTTCCTTGGGTGAGGTCGCGCTCATGCTCGGCTGTCCCGAAGGCACGGTGAAGACACAACTGTTTCGCGCGCGGGCGGCACTCGCCGAGCAGCTGCGGCGGCGCGGGCTGGACGATCCGAGACATTGGCTGGAGGCGGCGTCATGATGCCGCCGAAAAAGCTGAACGAGGAATTGGAGCGTGCGATCGATGCGGCACTGACGCGTGCGATCGAGCGGCCGCAGTTGCCCGCGCAGTTTCGCAGCCATCTCGAGGCCGCGCTCGTTCGTGCCGCGGACACGAAGCTGTCCGACCAACGTACGCAACTCGAGCGCGAACAACGCGAGCGCTTGGCAGAGTTCGAGACGAGCTACGTGCGCATACGCCGTGCCACCCTCGGGACGATGATCGGTGGCGCCTTCGCTGCCGGCGCTGTCGCAACGTTCGCGCTGCCCTGGCTCAAAGCGAGCGTCGGCTCAGGGGCACCACTCGTCCTTGCGTCCGCCGGTGCGGCGCTCGGTCTGGGGATCGGCGTCGCTTCGTGGCTGCAGCGGCGACGATCTTTTGGCTCATTGCCCTAGG